>NZ_CP185253.1:0-1449145 GCF_048961765.1 Furfurilactobacillus cerevisiae | reverse complement strand
AAATCTTTATTAATTTGCTACTTATCGTCAAAAATGTGAACAATGATTTTTTATCCACGCGACGTTCTCTCGGATCGCGGATTAATTTTGATCATCCTTAACGGACGTACTTGGTCCGTTCTTAAAGTCACCTGCCCGTCTAATACATCTACCATGTAGCGATCGATCGGGTCAAAATTAATAATTTGTACAATAACATGATGTGTTAAGTGTTCAAGTACCTTACCCAAAAAGGGCTTTTGTAAATCGTCGCATTTTGAACATCGAACTATACTGCCTTGGCCTAGAGTTGCTGTCATAATAGGTCCTCCTTGAAATCATTCACTTCTTCTCCGTGTTTCGATTATGGATAGTGTAACGCACGTTTTCTTCGAATGCAATAATTTTATTTATGATTATCATACGAATTTTATTATGGATAATCAATATCGCTTTTTCTTTCATCAGTCGCAATGGTAGAATAGAAGTCATCACGACAGAGAAAAAAGGGGTTATCTTCATGATTTTCTTAGCCATTTTCGGTGGAATTGCATTAATTCTAGCCATTTTTTATTTACTCAATTCGATACAAAATTACGGTACATGGAAGTTTGCGACAGCACTTGTCGTGATTTTCACTTTGATCACGGGATTTGGAATTGTTAAACTGCCTTTCTGGCACCATCAAAGCCAAACAACGGCTAGCCAATCTTCCACCCAAAACGCTAGTCGACACTCTTCTCAAACATCAGCGGCTGCTCAATCATCATTGACCAAGGCAGCATCTACCTTTAACCCGACTGGCGGTGTCATCAATGGCCAAACGGCTAAACAAAAAAGCGCCGCTAAATCTTCCGCCGAAGATCAAATGACGACACAACTTAACTCCGCTTTTTCAACACTTGGCAAAGTCACCTTTGATCGTGCCAAAAAAACTTACACAATCACACCGGAGAACGAAAACACAGTCAAAGCGCTGGAAGCACTCGAAAAACAACCTTCCGAGGCTGATCAGGCTCATTGGCCAACATTGGTTAAGAATTTGACCACTTCTTCTACAAACATTAGTAAGGCGCTTAAAGACGATTACACACTGACATTAGTCAGCCCAGATCAATCTGGAAAAGTTTTATTCAGCGCCACAAATGGAAAAGCAACGACTAATTTCGCACAATAATCACCTTATGGACTAGCTACTGCCTTTCGTCCTAAATAATGAACTATTATGACTGCCCACGGGTGGTCTTTTTTTATTTGTAAACAAAAAGCCCTCGAATTCACGAGAGCTTTAGACTTTATCGTTCATAAAATCGTATAGGTGTATCCATTGCGTTTAACGCAGTGACACCAGTCTAAGTGACGACTTACTATTGACGGAATTTCTCGTCAACTAGTGCGCTTGGTACTGACGCTGTTCACTATCAATGCCGGCAAGCACAAAATGTGCCGGATCAGCCGTAATGTCTAATTTTTTCGTACTTCCATCAGTCGGCAATTGATCATTAAAGAGCTGTTCATACTCGGCTACCGATACCCGTTGACGAGCATTGAGTAATGATTCAATTTTGACCTGATCAAACCCATTCCGATAGTTCGGCTGAACCGATGCCGTGTAAAACTCACCTTCCGCGCCTGAGCCATAACTAAACAATCCCAGCTGTGCATTAGCCGCTAATGTACCGTTTGCTAATAATGACAACAAACTTAAATATAATGAGCCCGTGTAGAGATTACCAACATGTCGGTTCCACAATCTGGCAGATTCAAAGTTATCAGTCAACCGAGATGCCACCGTGTCATCCGTCGGCAATACAGTTCGCAACGCTTTTAAGCCCATCTTAGAAAACGGCAAATGAAACAACATTGCGTCAAAATCTGCTACATCGGCACCATATGTCTTTTTGAATCGAGTCCAAACATCTGTAAAAAAGTCAACGTAAATGTTGGCGGAAAAATGTCCGTCCACACGTGCCTCCGTTGCGTAAACCGGCCGCCAAAAGTCCATCACATCTTGCGTCAAGTACGTACTTTGGTCACTGATTGCTAATATTTGTGGGTTCGCGCTGACAACCATGGCGACTGCGCCCGCACCTTGAGTGATTTCTCCAGGTGTGTGTAAGCCATAACGAGCGACGTCACTAGCTAACACTAACGCTTTACGTTGCGGATGTGCGGCAATATAGTCTTTGGCTAATTGCAAAGCCGCCGTGGCAGAATAACAAGCCTGTTTGACCTCAATGGCTCGTGTATGTTCCGTCAGTCCAAGCAAACGTTGAACATAAACGGCACCAGACTTAGAGTTATCCACACCAGATTCAGTCGCAAATAAAATAAGATCAATTGCCTGTTTGTCTGAGTCTTCGATAATTTGATCCGCTGCATTGGCCGCCATGGTGACTACATCCTGCGTTGGAGGCACAACAGCCATTTCTGATTGACCAATGCCGATATGATACTTATCAGGATCATCCCCGCGCGCGTGAGCTAAATCCGTCATATCTAACACCAAATGGGGTGTATAGAACCCCATCTTATCGATCCCAATGTTCATCTTAGCAAGCTCCTTTTTAGCAGATCAATTTTAGTTGTTTCCAAAAACGCCCAGGCATTAATTTAATTTAGAAAAAACACCACTCATCAAACGTCAATGGGTGGTGTTTTCCTGCCAAGGGTATAAAGGAGAGTACAGGATTTGAACCTGCGCGCCCGCTATAAACGGGTTCGACGGATTTCGAGTCCGTTGCATTACCACTCTGCCAACTCTCCAAGAGGTACTCAAATAGTATAGCATAAAAACACCCCTACACAACGGTAGTGCTGATTTTTATCAGTTGAAATAAGCACTTTTTAAATTAGTCTAAACAAAGTGGTTGACGAATGTCATGTTTCGTTTATACTGTAAAAAGTAATCGTTACTATTTACATGTTTTATAAATGAAAGAAGGTTTGCTCATGGCCACTCCAGCCCGCAAAACATCCAAAACTCGGCGTAACCGGCGTCGTACAGCGCATAAAATCACAGCGCCAGCTATCCACTATGACACACAAACTGGTGAATATGTGATGAGTCATCATGTTTCTCCCAATGGCTTTTATAACGGTAAACAAATTATAAAAGAGGCAAACTAAATGAAAATAGATCAAAGCACTGCGATTCGAAACCTGAGAAGTCCCAACTGTCAAGGGCAGTTTAAAAATGTAGGTTTTCGGCAGAAAGAAATGTAGGTTTTCGGCAGTTACTTGAGGCCACGTAATCGGTAAGATTTACCAGTGATCTTCACTACGTGAACATGATGAACCAAGCGATCGAGAATGGCTGCTGTCACAGTTGGGTTCTGGAAAATATCAACCCAAGCGGATAGATCACTATTGCTGGTAATGATCGTTGAATGCTTTTCATAGCGGGCATTGACTAGCTGAAATAAGAGGTTAGCTTCTTGGTGACCAATTGGCAAATACCCAATTTCATCAATAATTAATAGGTCATAGCGCGAATAGCGGCTTAGAGATCGATCAAGCAGTCCTTTTTCGTAAGCTGCTCTCAATCTAATCAACAGCTCATGACAATTAATAAAGAGAACCCGACAGCCCTGTTTACAGGCCTCAATCCCAATACTAATTGCCAAGTGGGTTTTACCGACTCCCGGATTGCCAATAAAGATTAAGTTTTCAGACTTTTCCATAAAAGCCAGATTCTGGAATTCCAGAACCTCTTGGCGATTCATACTGGGTTGAAAGCTAAAATCAAATGTATCTAGGGATTTTGTATTGGGGAACCGAGCACGGCCAATGGCCCGTGCAATCTGACCTTCGTGTCGATTCTGGAGTTCCGAATTAGTTAAATCAATTAGCGCCTCAGTTAATGACAGATTATCAGTGTGAATTTGATCAAGGTAATTCGGCAAGTATTCACGGATTTTGTTTAACCCTAAGCGCTCAAGATTATTTAAAAGAATTTGATTATTAGTGGTCATGGTAGCCTCCTATAAGTTGTCGTAATCAGTCATATGTTCACGAATGTAAGCTGAAATGTCTTCATCTGTCCGCCCTTTAAGCAAATCAGATTTGAGGATATTGAACTGATCTTGGGGGTCATAATTCAGCGAATTGGTAGTTATGGAGTGCGTACGAATTTCTTCTCCGTTATAATAAATGTGAATGCGCTGCTCATCATTGGAGATTTCAACAGCAACCGTACAACCAATGTATCGCGGATCTACTGAGTACTTACATTTGCGGAAATTGATCATGGCCTCCTTCGAAACGACACGGGTAATGTTTTCTTCGAAGTATGGTTCAAGGAGATTAACTGGAACGCGATGAAGGTACTCTTTTTCTTCGTCTAACCATTTCAGGTACGGGACTTCGTCCGTGGCCTGCGAAGTTTCATGATTTAGATCATCTCGGAGCATATGAACTAGTTCGATTAGCTCAGTTCCATCAGCAAATTCAGTATTGTATGGCCGTAAACGTTCAACCGTGCGAGCAAGGGCTTCAACTGCACCTTTAGTTTGTGGTCTGAATGGTCGACAAGCAATTGGTGTGAAACCGGCATCTTTACAGAATTCGTGGAACCGTTCGTTAAAGACAGCGTGGCCAAACTGGGATTTTGTATGATCCACAACGGTTTTCATATTATCAAACCAGATTTCCGTCGGAATACCTCCGGTATGAAGGAAAGCGTCGTGTAAGCAAGAAAAGAGGGTATCTTGGCTCCGATCAAAGGTTAGTGTCATATATTTGAGTTTTGAATAAGGCAATACATACAAGAAAATATTGAATTTAAACAGCTCACCCTCGCTGCTCACTAGGGCCATTTCTTCTTTCCAGTCAACTTGAGCAGAGAGACCAGGGGAATGTTCAATCCGAATGGTAGCTTTCTTAACTCGTTCTCGGCGGGTTTGGCGACAATAATCTTTCACGAGGGTATAGCTGCCGGTAAAGCCCTTCTTCTGGATAAATTTAAAAATTGAAGCAGCCGAACAATTTAGTTCAAGCTTTGAATCGATGGTTTGCTTGAATGGATCCAGTAAACTTGGCCGTTTCGGTCGACCACTTGGTCGGCCCTTAAGTCCAGCTTTGACTTCCTCATAGGCTTTCTTAACGGTTCGATAATCAACATTATATTGCCGGGCAATCTCGGCGAAGTTAGGCTTAATATTTTCAGTCACGTAAATCGTCACTCCTTCTCTTAAATCACGTCTCACATCAAATTCCTCCTACACTCTGATGTGATTCATGATACAAAAAATGTAGGAAAACCAACAGTTCTAACCTGCCGTTTTCCTACATTTTACGGGTGCCTTTTACACCAACATCAAGACACGCAAGAAGGCCCTCCAAATCCTTCATAGTCTTAAGAAAAATAATAAGTAATTGATGACGCCGTACATGAGCAGCAATGTTCATTTACGGCGTTTTTATACGACAACTTAAATATCAAAAAAATTATTATGCTGTCCTGACAATTTTAGAAACTAAAAAGGCGTGACGAAAAATCCCGTCACACCAAGCGATTTAATAGTCCATTAAGACTAATGTATCGTAATCTTTTAGTTTGTCTAAGCCATGCAAATCCTTCAATTGAAGTAAGAACGCACAACCAACAACCACGCCACCAAGCTGTTCAACAAGCTTAATTGTTGCTTCAATCGTACCACCAGTTGCCAGAATATCATCCGTAACCAATACCCGCTGGCCTGGCTTAATCGCATCTTCATGCATGTATAACGAAGCAGTGCCATATTCCAAAGCATAGTCTGCTTTGATTGTTTTACGTGGCAACTTGCCCTTCTTACGTGCTGGCGCAAAGCCAATGCCTAATTCATAAGCCACTGGACAGCCAACGATAAAACCACGAGATTCTGGACCAACGACCATATCAACCTGCTTGTCGCGCGCATAATTGACAATGGTATCAGTCGCTTGGTGATATGCAGCGCCGTCACCCATCAACGGTGAGATGTCACGAAACATGATACCCTTTTCGGGATAATCTGGCACCGTTGCAATGTATTTTGTTAAGTCTAAAGCCAATTTTTACAGCTCCTTTAAGCTTAGCTCATGGCGCCCATCAACCAAGCCTTCAGTTGAGGTGCCTTAGAATAAAGTAATTTTTCTTCAGTATCAATGCGTGTCAAACGTTGTCGGTAAGCTGCCGCATCAGTAAGATTTACGTGCGGTGGTTCACTCACCCCATTCATAACGCCAGAGTCTATTTTAACAAATCCCACCTCAAAAAACAGCTGTATCATAAAAATCAATTTAGCGTCATCAATTTGGAGATACTTTGCCAACGTTGGCAACTGATGAGCAATATCAACATTCTGATGACTAGCAACGAACTTAAACAGTTTGCCATACTCTGCACGACTTGGCATACCATCTAAATACGCTGAATCGTGTTCATAAAAGTAGGTCGTTAATTCATCCGTTTTGATGTGACTCAGCACTTGTTTTAAATCATCCAGATCATCCGGGCAATCGACAATAATCAAATGATCACAGCTTGAAGGCAGTTCATCACGACCAACACACAAAGATTGTGCCCCTTCTGGCAAATAAGTTTGTAATTGATCAACCAACTTTTTGTGGAAAAATAAATAGGTGTCTGGCCTTTCAAACAATGATTTAGCGAGATGATTCGTTCGACTATCAACAATTGTAATGCCAGTCACCGAGAAATCTTTTACCATTACCTGATAGGTTGTTTTCCCCTGCCAGGTATTGGCTGACAATGTACCTACGACACTCACATTTTCAGGGTTAGCAGTGACCTGTTCGCTCTGATGACCGCGCCCAAAAGCAATGGCCGCGACTTGATGCCCGGCTTCATCTGCCATCTGGAATTTGAGATGGTTCTTAGCCGCCCCCATAGTCCGGACATTGTCTACCGAAGTTGGTTTAAATGCCAACACAGGTTGCGGATTATCAGTTCCAAACGGACCGAGTTCTTGAACCGCAGCGTAATCAGCCGCATTAACGTCTGCGAGTGGGACTAGCCCAGCAACAGGCAACGCTGGCTTTGCTGTCAAATCAACCGATTGATCGACACAGGCCTGTTCCAGAGCAGCCGCTAAAGTATCGAGCTGATCTATTGGACAGGTCAAGCCACACGCCATCGCATGACCACCAAACGCCACCATTTTGTCGCGAACAGGATTGATGGCGTTAAACAAATCATAGCCCGCAATCGAACGTCCAGAGCCCTTTAACGTCCCTTTTTCTGAATCTTCACTCATAACTAGTGTTGGTTTGTGCGTTGCTTCTACTATTTTGCTAGCAACAATTCCCAATACGCCTTCATGCCAACCCTTGCCGTGAATAATGAGCGTTTTGCGAGCCTGATTTTTCGGTGTCTGCGCCTGTGCCAAGGCATCACCGCTGATATCCTTAACCAGTTGTTGTCGCTTCTCATTTTGGGCATTAATTTCCGAGGCCAACTCTTCAGCACGTGCGTCATCAAACGTAGTTAGCAACTCGACCGCTGGATTGGCATCACCAAGTCTACCCAATGCGTTTAACCGCGGCGCAATGCCAAAGCCGACGTGCTCTTCATTGATGGTCTGCCCGTCAATACCCGCAGCCTTCATCAACGCAATCAAGCCTGGCCGCTGCGTATTAGCAATTACCTGTAGTCCAAATTTAACGAGCGCATGATTTTCGTCATTTAGTGGCACTAAGTCCGCAATCTCGCCAATCGCAACCAAATCTAATTCATCACTAAGTTCATCGGCAGTCGCATCTAACAGCACCTGGGCCACTTTAAAGGCCACCCCAACACCGGATAATCCGCCAAACGGATAATGTCCTTGTGGATGACGAGGGTGAATAATGGCAGCGGCATTGGGTAATTGTTCTGGCAGTTCATGATGATCAGTAACGACGACGTCAACGCCTCGTTTGGCAGCAGCATCGATTGCTTCATTACCAGCTACCCCATTATCTACTGTTACAAACAACTGTGTGCCGGCATCGATTAGTCGATTAAAGGCTGCTACGTTTGGTCCATAGCCATCCGTAAACCGGTTAGGAATGTATGTGTTCACATTAGCGCCAAGCTGATCAAGAGCCTCATACATCAACGACGTACTAGTCAAACCGTCTGCGTCGTAATCCCCATATACCGTAATCTGACCGCCAGCCTCCACAGCTGTCTGAATCCGGGCAACACCTTTTTCGATGTCAAACATTTCGTGTGGATCATGCAGCACATCAACGGTCGGTTTCAGCCACTCGTTGACCTTATCGGCAGTGTCTAACTTTCGTGCCAGCAACAGTCGTGCCATAAATGGTGAAACATCAAGGTCGTGAGCAAATGTCGCGACCTTTTCGTCTTCCACCCGTGGCGCTTGTTGCCAATCGTACTTGGACTCTAGCACAGTCTTTCCTCCTCACTCACGTCGTAATAAATCCACAACTGGAAAGGTGTTTGTTCCCTGCATTCAGAAAACAAACACCTTTCCTTAACCACATTAACGATTTTTTCATCTCGCATTGCAGAAAGCTAATTCGCATTGTTTTGTTGACTAAGTTTCTGCTGTAACTGCTCTATGGTCTTGTCTCGATCATCTAAGAGCCCATTAAGCTGTTCATTTTTACTCGTTAATTCTTCATTTTGCTTCTTTAATTGATCATTTTCCGCAGTTGCTTCGCTGTCAGAACGTTTCCCATTCCGTTTGTCGCTAGCATGCGTTCCGGCTGTCACTAACAACGCAATAATAGCACCAAGTAACAGTGACACAATTAGGATCAAAATCATCGGCCACTTAACCGTCGCTACACCAAAATGAATGGGTACACTATTTCCGTTCATGACGGCAAAAATTGCAACAATTAGCACTAGAATCAACCCTGCAATTAAACGCCATTGATTTTTCATTCTGGTGCCTCCGTCGGATCGGTTTCAGTATCAGCTGAAGGTTCGTCACTTTCGGCACTCACCTGCATGCGCTTAGGGGCGTGCGGTTTAAATAGCTGTTCGATAACAAAATCGCCAACTGTTGGGAACAAATGATAGGCCACTGAGGCTACGGCAAAATAACGTGGTACAGTAATTTCGCGCACATGATAACCAATGGTATCAACCAGTCGCTCAGCCACCAGTTGAGGCGTCACAGTGAAGTTGGCAACTTTTGACAAGTAATGGCCGTCTTGATCCGCAATATTGAAGAAGTTGGTCGCAACAGGACCTGGATTGACGGTTGTAACCTGAATGCCAAACGGCCGTAACTCTTGCCGCAATACGTCACTGTAACCGACAACCGCCGTTTTTGTTGCTGTGTAAACAGCGGCCTTCGGAGTCGGAATTTTTGCGGCCACAGAAGCAATGTTAATGATTGCGCCATAATGTTTATCGATCATGTCGCTGGCTAGCTGACGCGTAATGTAAATCAAACCAAGCACGTTAACCCGAAACATCCGGTCTGTTACCTCAGGATCGGTATCAACTGCTGGCTCCATGTCGCCAAAACCGGCAGCATTAATGACAACGTCTACTGCGCCCACTTCATGGCGGACCTGACTTAGAGTTTTATCGATAGCCGCTGGATTAGCAACATCTAGCGCAAACGCAAAGGCTGGCCGGCCAGAATACAACATGCACTGTTGAGCAACCTGATTTAACTTCAACTCATTACGGGCAACCAAAACCACAATTGCCCCGCGACGAGCAACTTCAAAAGCGGCTGCTTGACCAATTCCGGAAGATGCGCCAGTAATTAAAACAATCCGATTCTTCAAATCACGCAGTTCTTTTAATCGACTTGATAAGTTCATCATTAGCACTCACCTCAACTGCCGTAACTATTTGTACGGTTTATTTTTTAAACGGAATATCAATGACGTCAAAGTCCCGAACAACCTTTGAATTGGCAAACGTTGCGCGAGCCTGACGCTCTAATTCTTTAGCACCACGTCCATTATAACGCGCCGAAATGTGATTCATCAGTAATCGGCCTACATGAGCATCATGAGCTACCTGAGCAGCCTGTTCGCTGGTTGAATGATAATAGTTACGTGCCAATTTACTTTCGTTGGCAGCAAACGTACTTTCATGAACCAGCACATCTGCATCCTGCGCCAATTCTGTCGCCCGTCGTGTCTTACGTGTATCACCCAAAATCGTCACAATCCGTCCCTTTTGAGAGGGTCCGATAAAGTCCTTACCATTGAGTGTTCGACCATCTGGTAAGGAGACGGTTTTGCCGGCCTTCAACTGGCCATATACCGGTCCGG
Organism: Furfurilactobacillus cerevisiae; assembly: GCF_048961765.1. Taxonomy (GTDB): domain Bacteria; phylum Bacillota; class Bacilli; order Lactobacillales; family Lactobacillaceae; genus Furfurilactobacillus; species Furfurilactobacillus milii_A. Next base: position 1,438,930 of record NZ_CP185253.1, on the reverse strand, counting down.
ATGGCACCTTGGCCGCCGCTAGTTTATCCACGAGTAATTCACCTTGATGATCCTTCTCAACAATTCGGTAGCCAAAACTCACAATTTTGTGATCTAACCGTTTGCATGAAACCGTGAAGGTCGCATCGTCAAAAATAACACCATCCCCGCTGAGTTCCACAAACTTTAAAGGATACGTCAACGCAGACTCGGACAACCGTAAACTTGTTTGAACGTATTCCTTAATCCCTCTGGGTCCGTAAATCGTCAGTGGCTCATTGCCACCCTGAAACGAACGTGAACTAAGCAAACCTGGCAACCCAAACAAATGATCACCGTGTAGATGCGTAATAAAAATCTTTTCAATTTTGCGTGGTTTCAACGTTGTATTTAAAATTTGATGTTGCGTACCTTCACCACAATCAAATAGCCAAACTGCATTGCGCTCATCCAACAAACGAAGTGCAAGGCTCGACACGTTGCGCGCTTTAGCCGGTGAACCGGCACCAGTACCTAAAAATTCAATCTCCATAACTATTCTTCTACCTAATCCCTATATAAAAGTATTTACTGTATTATTAATGGGTTCACACATTTTATGAGTTCCTAAATAAGAACGATGACACAGTGGTCAACATTCAGTTCGCATTCAATTCTACTGAATTTGAAGTCAAAAAACAATCGTCACCAACCGCCACTATGGTAAGCTGAACTGTAATCAAACGACTGTTGATGAACGGCCAGAAAGGACCTCCAAACCGATGCGCTTAGTCGATTTTAAATTTTCCACTGCCGATTACGACATGCAACGACCCCTATTTGTTTCTGTTGATGACAAACCACAGCCGGTAGTAAGCTTAACCAAGTCTCCGACAGACCGTCGATTAGTGCTGGACATAGATTTAACCCATGCTGATCGGCCATTAACGCTAGATGCGTTCGTGACGAGAACGCAAAAGCTCCCGGGCAGTTGGCGAATTGCGGTTCAAACTGCAATTGCGTCACCGACAACCCGTGAGCTATTTGGTTATCGTCTGGTTGACGAAAAAATTATGTTTATGTGATAGCTAGTTTGGTTCAACGCTGACGTTGAGCCTTATTTTTTTGGTGAAATACTTTTCTGAACCACTGTATTCGTCACCAACCGTGTATAGGCAACGCTCCCCTGTGGGTTGGGATGCACATGATCCGGACCAAACCAACTTGGTTGATCGTGACTCGCACCATACCAATCAACAAGATAAACCTGCTTAGACCGTTTGGCATTGAGCGCAATTAAATCGTTAACCTGATTTTGCCACGTTTTCGTCGGCACCATTGTGTTGACCCAAAAGACTTTCCGTTTTGGACCAACCGCTTTCAACACCGCGTCAATTTGGGTTTGTGTTAACGGCGAATTTGTCCCCAGGTTAATTAAAACCGTCGATACCAGTAAATGGCGTTTTTTTAGTGATTGAATCACTGACGGTGCTTCCCAAACTTGACGGCCAACCTTAGCGTCTACATAGGCGTGTCCAAATACTTGTTGTAGGCTATCCGCATTATCCACTAACACCGAGTCACCCACCGCCGTTAGCGAAATGTGCTGTGCTGATAACATTGTCGCTGGCTGGAGATCAAAAGCCTTGGCGAGCTTCTTTTGCTGAGCAGATAGTTGTTTATTAGCCTTTTGGTTCGTTTGGGCTGTGGCTTTTTCAGAAGTATCAAATGCTCCTTTTTGCGCAGCCACTTCACGATTCTTTTTATCCGTCTGTTTTCCAGCTGCTTTGATGTGTTTGGTTACCGCATCAATGGGTGGCTTCTTGCGAGGTGTTGCTTGAGCATAGCCAACCATAGTTATCAGTGACGCGAGAACCAACACCGCGCTCGTAATCACTTCACGCGGATATTGCCGCCAAGTTTTTGGAGCTCTGACCGTCGCCCACCAGGATGTCAAACGTCCATGAGCGATTGGTTGTTCAATAAATCGATAGGATAACTCGGCTAACAGTAGAATCAATGCCAATTCAGCCAGCGCATTGAGCACGGTATGTTGGGCAATGTTGACGACCCGCTGCTCATAAAAAATCATAACTGGAAACTGATACAGGTAAATGCCGTAACTGCGCTTGCCAACCCAATTGAATACAGGATTAGTCAGCCATTTATTCCAACTCGCGCCAGGATGAACAATAACGGCTATCATCGCAGTCGCAAAAATGGAAAACAAGAACATCCCGCCACGGTACGTGAAAGTTGATGTCCCTGTCATCACCCAGTACAGAATAAACATGACTAGCAGACTAATGCCGCCGACCCAGTTTAACAATCGTCGACCAGCAGCGTGCAGATTTGCATTTAGGTGATTAGCTGGCCAAACTGCCGCCAACGCGGCCCCCATCAGGATTGAAAAGGCCCGCGTGTCCGTGCCATAGTAAACCCGGTTGACCTGATTAGCATCTTTAAAAAGCACTGCCATTAAAAGAGCCGATATAACAGCTCCCACCATTAGCGCGCCCGCCACCCGTGAGCGACGTTTGAACAGTTTAACCAGTCCCCAAATAATAAAGGGCCAGAAGAGATAAAACTGACCCTCAATGGACAACGTCCACAAATGGGTGAAGGGCGACTCACCGTTGAAACGATCGAAATACGATTGGCCATGATTGATTTCGAACCAGTTGTAAACGTACAGCAAGTTGGTCACAATCGTTCCCCGCAGTCCAACCAGTAGATTACGGGCAAACAACGTGATGTACGTGCTGGTCAATGCCAACATTGCCACCAAGGCTGGATACAATCGTTGAATTCGGCGTTTGTAAAAATGGTTAACCGCCAGCGAAGTTCCTTTATTAATCAAGTTCAAAAAACTATCAGTTACCAAGTAACCTGTTAACCCAAAGAAAATGGGCACACCCAGAAAACCACCTGGAAGTGCCGCTGGTAACAGGTGATAAGCGATCACACCTAATACTGCAAGTGTCCGCAAACCATCTATACCTGTTATGTAACGCCGATGACTCGACGTTTTTGCTGTTTGCATCTGTTAAACCCCTACCCGTTTTCACGAACAAATGACCGTATTACCGGATTCAGCTACTCAACAAAATCGAAGGTAAAGTCCAAAATTTGGACCGTATCGCCATCTTGAGCGCCTGCTTCTCGTAATGCATCGTCCACACCCATCGTCCGCAGTTGACGCGCAAAACGGACCATACTTTGTTCATGTTGTGTATTCGTCATCTTAAATAAGCGTTCAATCTTGTCGCCGGTCAATAACCAGATACCTTCATCCGTGTGCTGAACTTCAAACGCAGGCTTTTCGTCATCCTGATATTGATACATAACACCAAGATTTTCATCCGCTTGTGGGACAAATGCTGGTGTTTGATCAAGCAGCGTGGCCGTTGCCTGAATCAACGGTTTCAACCCTTCGTGAGAAACGGAAGAAATCGCCATTACAGTTGGCTTCGTTGACAATGAGTCATCTTCATCCAGAGCTGCTTTAAAGTCATCGAAACGTTCCTTCGCACCCGGAAGATCCATCTTAGTTGCGACCACAATCTGAGGCCGATCTAACAAGCTGGCATCATAATTGCCCAACTCCTTGTTGATCGCATGAAAGGCATCAATCGGAGCCATCGCGTTTTCTTCATCGAGAAAATCATCGCCAGCCATTGCCACTAAGTGTAATAAGACACGCGTCCGTTCCACGTGTCGGAGAAATTGAAAGCCGAGACCAACACCATCGCTCGCACCTTCGATCAGACCCGGTAAATCAGCCATAACGAAGTCCCGACCATCATCCAAACGGACCATTCCAATATTTGGATCGATCGTCGTGAAATGATAAGCGGCAATTTTAGGCTTTGCATTTGTAATAACCGACATCAAGGTCGATTTCCCAACAGATGGAAAACCAACCAAGCCAACATCGGCCAACAATTGCAATTCCAGACCAATACGTAGTTCCTGACCTGGTTCACCATTTTCAGCGATTTCTGGGGCAGGATTCTTGGGTGTGGCAAACTTCATGTTACCGCGACCGCCACGACCCCCTTTGGCAATGACAAGTTCTTGACCAGGTTCCGTTAAATCACCCAGTACTTCGTCTGTGTCAAGGTTCCGCACGATGGTTCCGCCTGGGACCTTAACGTACAAATCAGCCGCTGACCGACCTGTCATCCCCTTGGTCATCCCGTTGCCACCGTGTTTGGCCTTATAGTGTCGGTTATAACGAAAGTCCATTAACGTCCGCAAGCCTTCATCAACAACCATGATGACACTGCCACCATGTCCGCCATCGCCACCGAAAGGACCACCGTTAGCGACAAATTTTTCACGTCTAAATGAAACGATCCCGTTACCACCGTTTCCTGCTTTTACTTCAATTGTTGCTTTATCAACAAATGCCATTTGTGTGTCTCCATAATTTCTTGGTTTCTATATCTTGGTTTCTCTATATCAATGTGGTGACCAGTTGTGCGTCCCACAATCGTCTGTCAATCTTCGAACAATTCGCTCATCCCATTGTACAGTGCAATACACGCTCGGTCAAAAAACAATTCTGCATTTAACCACTATCTTGTTAACATAATTCTTCAAATGCAAACGTTGTGCTGACTTCGCCAAACTAAAACTAAAAGGACGTTGCTTTCATCTACCTGAAAGCAACGTTCTTAAATTTGCCCAAATAAGTTAAATTGTTTGCTGACGGTCCAGATAACTTAACGACTGTTGGGCTTCACCGGTAACCATGGCAGTCACAGCCACGTGAACGGTTTGCGCAACCGTTTCTGACAAGCCTAATTCATGTAGATCACTAACTGGTGCAGCCGCAATCTTCTTCAGCGATCCGTATTTTTTCAACAGTTTTGCGCGCGTTTTTGGGCCTACGCCCTGAATTTGATCCAAACGTGAGCTTAATGAATTCTTATTGTGCAGTTGACGATGGAACGTGATGGCAAACCGGTGCACCTCATCCTGGATTCGTTGTAACAAATAAAAACCTTGTGACTTAGGATCAAGATTTAGATGCTCATCATCCTCGCCAAACATTAGGTCCGCCGTTCGGTGATGATCATTTTTGACCATTCCAGCGACCGGAATATCCAATCCAAGCTCATTTTCTAGAACATCCTTAGCCGCGTTCATTTGAATGGCACCACCATCCATCAGAATTAAATCGGGCATATCTGCATGTTCTTTAAGCAAACGTGTGTAACGCCGCCGAATAACTTCCATCGTGCTGGCTGTTTCATCAGCGTGATCCACCGTACGTAACTTATACTTGCGATATAACTTCTTATTTGGTCGACCATTTTCGAAAACGACCATCGCTGAAACTAAGTCAGCACCCTGTTCATGAGAATGGTCAAAAGCTTCAATTTTAGAAACGGGTGGTAACCCCAAAGCATCCGCAATTTCTTGCATGGCACCCGTGGTCTTGTGCTCGTCTAACTCCAATAAGCGGAATTTTTCTTCCAACGCCAGTCGCGCGTTCTTACCCGCCATTTCCATCAGATCGCGACGAACACCACGTTGAGGCACGTTAACTGGGACATTCAACACATCTTCGATGGATTCCCGGGTGTCCTCGTCAATACTGCTAGGAACCAAAATTTCTCTAGGCAGCACCGCATTCTTTCGATTATAAAACTGCATGATAAACGTTTGCATTTCCTCTGGTGCTGTTGAAACAACTGGGAACAACCGTTTTTCCCGCTTCATCAAGCGTGCTTGCCGCACAAAGAAAACCTGAATGGATAACCAGCCCTTGTCCAGATAGAAATTAAAGATGTCCCGTGGCGTCTGATCGTTGCTGATAATCTTTTGCTTTTCAACCGTGACATCGATGTAGTGCAACTGATCACGTAGGTCAGCGGCCCGCTCGAATTCCAAACTGGCTGCTGCTTCTTTCATTTGTGTTTGCAAATGTTTGATAACTCGTGCGGTATTACCGTTTAAAAACGATTTAATGCGTTTGATCTGCTCATCGTACGCGCTCTCGGGAACTTCTTTAAAGCAGGCCCCCAAGCACTGCCCCATGTGGTAGTACAAGCATGGTCGCCCTTGATAACCAGAACAACGACGCAAAGGATAAACTTTTTGTAAGAAATGTAGTGTTTCTTCGGCCGCGTAAACGTTGGGATACGGTCCAAAATAATATCCACCGTCGTGTTTAACATCGTTTGCGATGATGATTCGCGGATCACGTTCATGCGTAATTTTAATATACGGGTAACCTGTGCCCCGCTTCAACTTAATATTGTAGTATGGCTGATGCTTTTGAATTAGTGTGATTTCAAGCAAAAAAGCTTCCTTGTCAGTCGACGTCACAATCGTCTCAAAGTCCACAATGTGAGCCACTAACTGGGCAGTTTTGCCTTCGTGACTACTTTTAAAGTAGGAACGCACACGATTTTTCAAATTTTTGGCCTTGCCGACATAAATAATCTTGCCGTTAATGTCCTTCATCAGGTAACAACCAGGCATTGGCGGTAGTAACGTTAATTTATGCTCAATGTGTTCTGATGCCACAAAACTGCCTCCGTTCTCGTAAAATCGTAGTTAAATTATAACGCATGAACGCGTGTTCGCAAAACAAAAGAGCGTCTGTTTGAAAAACGTTTAGCTAGACGTCTCGGCCATTTTGTTCAAAAAAACTGAGACATAACGCCTCAACTTAATTTCTAATGAAATATCAACAAGCAATTTTTCTTCAACCGCAAAAGGTCATGCGGATGAAAAATTGCCGAAAACGCGGGACATAACACTGACTTTTGCTCATCTAACGCGAATAAGGCATTCATGGGAAAAGCACCCATAAACGCCTTATTCGCGATACCTGAGAAAGCCAAAACGTGTTATGTCCCGCTCTCTGACCTTATTAATAACTTTTTTAAAATTAGTTTTGTCTGGTACCCTATTCTTCCGCTTGTGCCCAGAACGCTTCTGCCAAGGCTCGATAGAAATGGCATCCAGTCAAATAGTCACCAACGGCCACGTTTTCGTTAACTTGATGGTCAGTTGTTCCTGCTGCAGGGCCGACGATAACGATTGGCAACTGCCCTGCCTTCGTATATTCTGATGCATCTGTCGCACCCGTTCCAGCAGTTAACTCACCACCACGATGAATGGTGTTTTTCAAAACGGCCTGTGTGATTTCTGCTAATTTAGTGCCAGCCTGTGAGGGTAATGGTGGCTCGGGATAACTATAACTGATACTTAATTTAGCACCTGACTGGTTTAACGACTCAATAATGTCTTCTAACTGGGCCATGACCTCATCGTTTGGATAGGATGGAATTGTCCGGATGTTACCGGTTAGCCAAGCATTTGCTGGCACTGAGTTAATCTGTTCACCGCCGCCAATCTGACTAATCACATGCGTTAGTCCGCCTAATACATCGTCCCGTTTATCGTTTGTTGCCATCACTGATTCAGCTTGTTCAGCAAACTTCAGTAGTGGCGTAATTGCATTGATGCCTTGATCAGGACGTGATGAATGGGAACCCTTACCCAGAGAGGTAACCTTATAGTCAATAACGCCCTTGTGCGTCACCTTGATGTCAAACGCACTGGGCTCACCAATGACAAGTCCGTCCAAGTCGTTAGCGTATCCTTGTTGCGTCAACTGAGCAGCACCATACTCACCGGTTTCCTCACCAACCGAAGCTAACAAACGAAGACGCCCAGGCAGCGGTTGATTTGAATTTAACAGATCCAGCATTGCAACCACCTGTGCGGCTAAACCAGATTTCATATCACTGGCGCCACGGCCGTACACATTACCCTGATCAATTGTGCCGGCAAACGGCGGAAAGGTCCAATCAGCTTCATTACCAGCTGCAACCACATCTTCATGCCCAGAGAACCCTAGTAATGGACCATGGTCACCAATTGTAACAACTAAGTTATCACGGCCTGGTGCAAACGTGACACGTTCAATGTGAGCCGGCAAGTCCTTAAATAGGCCAGCCAAATAGTCAGCAACCTCTGATTCACGATCATTAACCGACGGAATCGCAATTAAATCCGTTAAAATCTTTAATGCAGCAGCGTCTTCCATGTTTGCCTCCAAAATTATCTCTCATGATTAAGAAAAACTGAATCATCGATAGTTTGAAACCTGATGTTTATGCCTCAAGAATTTTGGCAAGAAAGTCCTTCGCGCGATCAGTTTCGGGATGTTCAAAGAATATTTTAGGTTCAGCGGACTCTTGAATATAGCCATCCGCCATGAACCAAACCTTATCGGCCACATTACGGGCAAAGCCCATTTCATGCGTGACAACTACCATTGTCATCCCTTCGCTGGCAAGATCCTGCATGACTTTCAATACCTCACCGACCATTTCAGGATCAAGTGCAGACGTTGGCTCATCGAACAACATTACCTTAGGATTCATGGCTAGGGCCCGCGCAATGGCTACCCGTTGTTGTTGTCCACCTGATAAGCTGGCTGGAAAAGCATCGGCCTTATTTTCCAAACCAACTTGTTTCAACAGCTTTTCTGCCGTCGCGGTCGCCGTTGCATCGTCTTCGCCCTTAACTTTAACTGGGGCCAGCTTAATGTTTTCGATAACTGTTTTATGCGGAAACAGGTTAAAACTCTGAAACACCATCCCCATGTTTTCACGTGTCTTGTCTAGCTGTTTATCGTCTAATTTGGTTAAGTCCTGACCTTCAAACAAAACCTCACCAGAAGTCGGCTGGTCTAACATGTTTAAACAACGTAAAAAGGTACTTTTCCCAGCACCAGATGGGCCAATTAAGCAAATCACCTGACCATTACTAACCTGCTCATTAATATCTTTCAAGACCTCGTTTTTACCAAATACTTTTTTCAGATGCTTCACTTCTAGTACTGGCGTCGCCGTTTCGTTATTCATGTGTCATTCTCCCTTCAAAGAACTTCATCAGCCGTGAGAGGCCAAACGTCATAATAAAGTACAAAATCATGGTAATCAGTAAGGGCATAACTCCACGATAAGTATCTGCCTGAACAATTCGTGACTGATAGATTAAATCCTTAACCCCAATAATGGAAACAATTGAACTTTCCTTGATCAAGGAAACAAATTCATTCCCTAATGCTGGCCAAATGTTCTTCATCGCTTGTGGCAGGATGATAAACCGCATTGTCATCGACCTTGATAAACCAAGTGAACGAGACGCTTCCGTTTGACCAACGGCAATAGAGCTGATCCCAGAACGGATAACTTCAGCAACATACGCCCCAGAATTCAATGAAACCGCGATAATCCCGGAAAGTAGTGCCGGAATGTTAACCACGAGGCCTAACCCAAAGTAGATAAACAGAATCTGAACCATCAGTGGCGTGCCCCGCACAAACTCAATGTAACTAACTGAAATACCATTAGCAATCTTGTTCTTGCTTAACCGCATTAGGGCTAACAAAGTACCTAGCAAGAAACCAATGACAACAGATACTGCTGAAATCATCAGCGTGTAACCAACTCCGGCAATAAAGAAATCTTTGTAAGCCCACATTGAGTTGGCTGCCTTAGCCGATTTAGACTTTCCAGTTGCCAAGTATTTACCAGCATTTGGTAAATATTGTTTATGAATCAAATTTTTCGCTTTGATTTCAGCAATTGATTTATTTGCCGAATTAACCAAAGACTGTGCGCCCTTGGGAAAGGCAATGGCTGAGCCTTGTTCGCCTTCGTCTTTAAAGTGAGCGTTAATGGCGACCAAGCCATCAGTGTTCTTTGCATAGGCCTCAGCAGTTGGCTGATCCAAAGCAATTGCATCGATTTTATTCGTTTGCAGTGCAAGGATTAAATCGGTGTCCTTGTCCATCCCCTTCAGCGTTGACTTGGTGGCTTGGTTCTTGACCAAGTTGTACTGAATGGAACCAGTCTGAGCTCCGATTGCTTTTCCTGCTAACGATTTATAACTCTTGATCGTTTTTAAATCGCTTTTCTTGATAACTAGGTCTTCGCCGGCCTTGTAGTAAACGTTACTAAAGTCGACACTCTTAGCCCGTTTAGGTGTCTTACTCATTCCCGCGATGACCATATCAACTTTACCAGTCTGGAGTGCGACCAATAAAGAATCAAAATCCATCCGGCGAATAACTAACTTCACGCCCATATCATGGGCAACCTTTTTGGAAATTTCCATGTCCATCCCGACAACTTTGGATTTGCCGTTGATATTTTTGGTGAATTCGTAAGGTGGAAAATCAGGACTTGTTCCGACAACCAGCTCACCCTTCGCTTTCACCTTACTCAAGTACTGGTCCGTTGCTGGTGTATTGCTGTCCGCTTTGGTGTTCATATTACCGGTTACACCCAAGGTCACGACAATCGTCAAGACCAGAAGTAACCATTTCGAAATTTTTTTCATCTGTTTCGCCCCTCGTATCAAGTTTTACAATGTAAATGAGTATACGATTAGATGAAATAATATGCAACCATTTTGCAAAAATAATTAGTTTTATGCATTATTTTCGAATATATGCAAGTTATAATGCATAAAATTTGTACATTTTCGTTTTTAAGCAAAATCTGCTACAATTAGCCCAACTTAGTTTTTAGATTTGGAGAGGAGCAATTCACATGGGTTTAACTTTCAAACGGCAAACAGACTTAGATAAACTGTTTGACCAATTTGCTGTCGATCCTGATGATATTAAGGACCCGAACAAAACGCCACTAAAGCGCGAGCATTTAAAAGACGAAGCAAAAAAAGATGATAAAAAGAAAGCCGACAAGTAAGCCTTGTCGCAAAAAAACAACCAGCGTAAAATCGCTGGTTGTTTTTTTATCCTATTCCCACTTTGCATGTTGTGGATCTGGATAACGATCATTTAATTCTTCAATGTTCTTTTTGGCAACTTCTTCAAAATCAATGTTGGCCCACTCAGCTATTTGAGATAGATACCAAAGTGTATCACCAAGCTCGTGTGTTAATTTTTCTTTATCTAGTGTCCGACCCTGAAAGGTATAACGCTGTACTAGGTCAACTACCTGACCAGCCTCATTAGCCACACCGAGTGTGATATTAGTCAGCACTTGTTCGTTTCCGAATAACGTCCGCTTAGCTTCTTTTTGATACTCATTAAATTCCATTCTGTTCACTCTTCCCGTTCTAACTTTTACCCGACTTAAGCCAACCCAGCTTGCTGTTCAATCCAGTTCCAAACCGCGTCTTTACCTTGTTTGGTCTCCGCCGAAAATTGAATATAAGCATCTTCTGGCGTCATATTAAGTCCTTTACGAATGCGGCTTTCAGCTTGATTCCATTTACCGCGGGCAATTTTATCTGATTTTGTCGCCACAACGAGCATCGGAATATTATAATAACTCAACCATTCATGCATACTGATATCATCATCTGAGGGATCATGACGTGCATCCACCAGTAAAATCACACCGCGCAACCGATCCCGTGTACTCAGATACGTTTCGATCATTTGTCCGAACTTTTCTCGAGCTGTTTTAGAAACTTTGGCAAATCCGTATCCAGGCACATCCACAAAGTAAACAGTAGATTCAACGTTATAAAAATTGAGAGTTTGTGTTTTCCCTGGTTGACTTGAAGTTCGGGCATACGCTTTACGGTTAATTAGAGTATTAATCAACGATGACTTGCCCACGTTTGAACGACCGGCGAGCGCAACCTCTGGTAAAGATCCCTTTGGGTATTGTTTTGGTGCCACCGCGCTGATTGTTAGCTCGACATCATGCACTTCCATGTAGAACGCTCCTTTATCGTGACCTGACCTTTTAATTGGTCACACGCTTTATAATTCAATGTGTCTATCATAGCATAGCAAGCTCTTAATTTTGTGACGTTTTAATGACGTTAACCGGTGGGTTAAACAAAAAATGACGTCAGCCCGCAAGCTAACGCCATTCCTCTTCAACGCATTCTTTCGTAAAACTATGAGGCCTTTTCACTCTTTAAAACAAGATCTGGTTGTGCATGCTTAGTGACCGTTTCTTTAGTAATGGCCACTTTTTCGACGTCGTCTCGACTTGGTAAGTCAAACATGATGTCTCGCATAACTTCTTCCATGATCGAACGTAAACCACGAGCACCTGTATCACGGGCAATGGCCAGTTTTGCCATTTCTCGCAGGGCCGGATGCGTAAATTCAAGCTTTACGCCATCCAAACCAATGAGCTTCGTGTACTGTTTAACCAGCGCATTCTTCGGTTCCGTTAAAATGCGAACCAAATCATCTTCATCTAGCTTTTCCAGTGCTGTAAGAATTGGTAAACGACCAATAAATTCTGGAATTAGCCCAAATTCCAACAGGTCTTCAGGAATCACATGTTGCATGATGTCCTTATCAGTCATGTTGGCGACTTCATCCTTATTGGCAGAATCGGTACTGAAACCAATCGTCTTTTCACCCAAACGGTTCTTCACGATGTTTTCGATGCCGTCAAACGCACCACCGACAATAAACAATATATTCGTGGTGTCGATTTGAATGAACTCCTGTTGTGGATGTTTACGACCACCCTGCGGTGGAACATTAGCAATCGTGCCTTCCAAAATCTTCAGCAAGGCTTGTTGAACACCTTCACCCGACACATCACGAGTAATAGAGACGTTTTCACTCTTTTTAGCAATCTTGTCGATTTCATCGATGTAAACAATTCCATGCTGAGCCCGTTCAACATCGTAATCTGCATTTTGCAACAACTTCAACAAAATGTTCTCAACGTCTTCACCAACGTAACCGGCTTCAGTTAAAGTCGTCGCATCGGCAATCGCAAATGGCACATTCAGAATTTTGGCCAAACTTTGCGCCAGGTAAGTTTTACCTGAACCAGTTGGTCCGATAATACTGATATTACTCTTTTGTAATTCCGTACCATCGTCTTCTGTACTCAAATCATTAATCCGTTTGTAATGGTTGTAAACAGCAACGGATAAAGTACGCTTGGCTTCACTCTGACCAATTACATACTGGTCTAACGTTTTAACAATTTCCGCTGGTGTTGGTACATCCAACACTTGGCTAGCAGCGTCTTCAGCAAATTCTTCATCAATAATTTCTTTACACAGATCAATACATTCGTTACAAATGTACACGCCAGGTCCGGCAACAATCTTCTTTACTTGATCTTGTGACTTTCCACAAAATGAGCAAGTTACTGGACCATTAGGATCGGTATTATCAAACATTAGCACCCTCGCTCTCTTTTAATCCTAGGCCGTCCATAAATTACATGGCACCTAAACTAGGAACATAATAGCAGATAATTAGAAAAACAGCTAATGACTTGCACTATTCTGTCGTTGACACAAAAGTGAGTAACCATTACTGGTCACTCACTTTCTGTAGGACAGTTATTAATGTAAGACGATATTACTTATCTTTTTTTTCGTCGTCAGACTTCTTAGCAGCTGCCTTTTTGGTTTCCTGCTTAGCGTTGTCAGCAATTAAGTCAACAGCCTTCTTGATGGCAATATCATGCTTCAACATGTCAGGTGTCAAAGCAGAACGAACTGCTGATTCTTCCATGTTGTATTGGCCAGCAAGGTTCTTAACTTCACCGTCAACATCCTTGTCAGTTGCTTCAATCTTTTCAGCATCAACAACAGCTTCCAAAACAAGGTTAGTCTTAACACGACGTTCTGCATCAGGAGCAAATTGCTTGTGCAAGTCGTCTTCAGTAGTACCAGTAATCTTGTAGTAAGTTTCAGGGTTGATCCCTTGTTGAGCCATTTGAGCCAAGTACTGGTCCATTTGACGGTGAATGTCTTCATCCATCATGGCATCAGGAATCTTGCCGCCGATAACTTCAGCGTTGTCAACAGCCGCATTGATAGCAGCATCTTCAACAGCATCGTGAGCGGCCGTCTTCTTTTCTTCCTTCAAACGGTCTTTAGTCTTAGCCTTTAATTCTTCAAGACTGTCAACGTCTTCGTCAACATCCTTGGCGAATTCATCATCCAAGTCAGGTAATTCCTTAGTCTTAACTTCGTGAATCTTAACATCGAAGATAGCTTCTTTACCTTGCAAGTCCTTTGCTTGGTAATCTTTAGGGAACGTAACCTTAACTTGAACATCTTCATCAGCCTTGTGACCGATTAATTGATCTTCGAAGCCAGGAATAAATGAGTTCGAACCTAATTCAAGGCTGTAGTTGTCGGCTTTACCACCATCGAAGTGGTTACCATCAACTGAACCGTCAAAGTCGATAACAACAGTATCGCCCTTTTCAGCGGCCTTGCCTTCTTTAAGTACCAATTCAGCTTGCTGTTGGCGCATTTTTTCAAGTTCTTCATTAACTTGTTTAGCGGTAACAGTGGTGGATTGCTTAGGCACAGTAACACCCTTGTATTCACCCAACTTGATTTCTGGGGCAACAGTAACGTCAGCCTTCAAAACCCAGTCCTTACCTTTTTCCATACTCTTAACATCAACTTGTGGTTGATCAACTGGTGTAATACCAGCTTCTTCAACAGCTTTTGAGTAAGCGTCTGGCAAAACGATGTTCAACGCATCGTTGTAAAGTGATTCTTCACCGTACATCTGGTTAAAGATAGCGCGAGGAACTTTGCCCTTACGGAATCCAGGTACGTTTAATTGTTTCCGAGTTTTAGTGAAGGCTTGATCCAAACCCTTTTGGATCGTCTCGTTAGCGATTGAGAAAGTCAACTCGCCTTGGTTGCCTTCTTTTTTAGCAAATTCTGCTTTAGCGACCATTAAAAAATTCCTCCAGTTGAAGTTTGTCACCAAACTTCTGATAAATTGCATACGCCTAATAGTTTAACGTAACCACCCGCGAAAGTAAATAAATGTGCTAAAAAACACGTGTATCGAGAGGGGTTAACTAGGATTATGTATAAAAAAAGTGCCTAGCCTAAGCTAAGCACTCGTGAATGTCATTAACTGACACTGATGAACATTTAGACAAAGTCTAAATTAGTCATCGATTTCAGAAACAACACCGGCACCAACAGTGTGTCCACCTTCACGAACAGTGAACTTAGTACCCTTTTCAATGGCAGCTGGTTCGATAAGTTCAACAGTGAACGTAACGTTATCACCAGGCATAACCATTTCAACGCCATCAGGCAATTCGATAACACCAGTGATATCAGTGGTGTGGAAGTAGAATTGTGGACGGTAGTTTGAGAAGAATGGTGTATGACGACCACCTTCGTCTTTTGTCAGGATATAAACTTCACCCTTGAACTTCTTGTGCGTCTGGATTGAACCAGGAGCAGCAAGCACTTGACCACGGACAACTTGTTCACGGTCAATACCACGTAGCAAAGCACCAACGTTATCGCCGGCTTCACCTAAGTCAAGAGTCTTACGGAACATTTCAAGACCAGTAACAGTAGTCTTCAAAGTTTCGTCACGTAAACCAACGATTTCAACTTCGTCACCGACCTTGATAGTACCACGATCGATACGACCTGAAGCAACAGTACCACGACCAGTGATCGTAAATACGTCTTCAACAGGCATCAAGAAAGGCTTGTCCATGTCACGGTCTGGAGTTGGGATGTATTCATCAACAACGTCCATTAAGTGTAAGATAACCTTTTCTTGTTCTGGGTCGCCTTCCAAAGCCTTCAAAGCTGAACCACGGATAACAGGAATGTCGTCACCAGGGAAATCGTATTCGGAAAGTAATTCCCGAACTTCCATTTCAACAAGGTCAACTAATTCGTCATCGTCAACTAAGTCAGTCTTGTTTAAGAAGACAACGATATAGTTAACACCAACCTGACGAGCTAACAGAATGTGTTCACGCGTCTGTGGCATAGGACCATCAGTTGCGGCAACAACCAAGATAGCACCGTCCATTTGAGCGGCACCAGTGATCATGTTCTTAACGTAGTCCGCGTGTCCAGGAGCATCAATATGTGCATAGTGACGCTTTTCTGTTTCGTATTCAACGTGGGCAGTGTTGATCGTAATACCACGTTCACGTTCTTCAGGGGCAGCATCGATAGCAGCGTAATCTTGTTCCTTAGCTAATCCCTTTTCTGCTAATACCTTAGTAATAGCAGCAGTTAAAGTAGTCTTCCCATGGTCAACGTGGCCAATAGTACCAATGTTAACGTGGGGCTTAGTTCTTTCATAATGTTCTTTAGCCAAAATGAAAACCTCCAGTGTGTGATAGAAGAATGTCAGGTATGCCCTGACAAGTCTTTATAAAATAGTATACTACATCCTCGGTTGAGAACAAAATGAAAACACTGAGTTTTCATTGTCTCAGCCCAAGAATCCTTAAACATTATATATACTGCCATGACTTTTGTAAACACAAAAGCCACAAATTTTTAACAACGGCAGGCAGTTTCAGTCTATAAGTTCTTAGCCTTGATTATCATTAGCCAATAATTCAGCTGTTAATTTTTCCAGCCGTGACTGCCACGTTGCAATCTCGTTGGAACTATTAGATGGCTTTCCTTGATAAACTGCAATTAAATTATCCACCCACCCGTCTGCGTCCGTGACTACCCGACTAACAAACGGATAAGTCAACGTCAATTGCAACCGCACTTCTTGGCTCAACAGATTGTAAGCCACAGGATCTTTAGCCGCTAACTTTTCCGTCAGTGATTGTTGTACTTGTTTGTACATTTGATCATCCTGTAACGAATTAAGTTGATTGGGAACCACTGTATAACGTTTTTTATCCAACCATTGAAATGTTACCGTGGTTTCTTCGTGCAACCGTTGAAAAACTTCCAAAATGCTAACAACAAATAGTGGATGCAAATAAGGATCAACCAGCAAATATTGTGCTCCCTGTTTGAATTCTGTTAATGGCAACTTTAGTGCGGCCTGAAAACGTCCCTGTTGCTCAGCCGCTGAATAGTCACTCATGTGGTAAAACTGCTTAGCAATCGTTGTCAGGGTCGCTTTAGTGTCCATACGAGCCTCATTTTCGGCCCCTTCAATCATCTCAAGACCCGTTTGTTTGAGTTTCTCATCATGAACACCCGCAACAATTTCATGAGCGAGAATGAATTCATGCACGCGCAACAATAACGTTAGTAAAAACCGGAAATCAGTTGCGGTGGTTAAATAACTATTCAAATAATCATCCGCATAAGCACGCGCTCTCGAATATTCTTCATGTAGATATAGTGACTCAACCAATAAATGATTGATTTGTGGATCTTGAACTTCATTATAAATATTTTCTAACAAAGAAGCCGCCTGCGCGTAATCTTTGTCCTGATAAGCTTGATTAGCTTTATCAAACATTTCACGCTGGCGACCATTCAATGTGTCTTTCGACATAAATTACTCCTGTTCAGTTGCTTTTTTTGCTGTATTTTTCTTTGTCCGGGCATGATGGGCGTGTTGGTTCATTTCCATGATCACCGGTAAGATAACTGGATGACGTTTGGTCTGATCAAATAAATAACGACCAAGATGTTCGCGCACATCCTGCTTCAAATGACCCCAGTCAAATTCTTTGTTATCCAAGTTATCTTGAACGGTTTTCGTGACCAATTCACTAGCCTCACGCATTAAATCACGACTAGCTTTCACGTAGACAAATCCTCGAGATGTCAGTTTAGGTTCGGCGACGATTTGTTTCTTCTTACGATCAATCGTGACCACTGCAATAAAAATACCATCTTCAGATAAAATCTTACGATCCCGAAGCACAATATTGCCAATATCACCGACACCAATTCCGTCAATCATCGTGTTGCCGACTTCAATGCTCTCTGCTAGATGCATTGGTGCCTCACCATTATAAATGAGTGAATCGCCACGTTGCGTTAAGAAGATATGGTCAGATGAAATACCCGTTTCTTCTGCCAACTTAGCATGCCGATTCAGAACTCGATACTCACCCTGGATTGGAATGAAATAATCCGGATGCATAAAGTTGATCATTAACTGTAAATCTGCTGGTGAACCATGACCGGACGACTGCAAACTATCAGAAATGGCTTGCACATGTGCGCCTGCACGGAAAATTAAATCACGTGTCTTAGCAACCGTCGTTTCCATTGCATGCGACGGTGTGGTTGTAATGAAAACTAGGTCACCCTCACCAATTTTGACATAACGATCTTCACCCGTTGCCATTCTCTGAAGCGCCTTAATGGGTTCGCCCATTCGGCCAGTTTCCAAGATAACGGTCTGTTCAGGTGATAAAGACTTCATGTTTTTGGGGTTAACCAACAGATCATCAGATGGCAATTCTAACTTATCCAAGCGCATTGCTGTCCGTACAATTTTTTCCAAATCGTGACCCATCAATACGACTTTACGGTCCGTCGCAGCAGCGGCATCAAAAATCTGTTGCATTCGTAAAATGTTAGACGCAACACTGGCAACTACAATTCGACCCTCGTGTGCAGCAAACTGGTCCTTAACAAAGTTGGCAATCTGATTTTCGGTTGCTGATTCGCCATATTGTTCCGCTCCGGCCGAATCGCTTAATAAGGCAACGACGCCGTTCTTACCAATTTCACCCAAACGAGCTAAATCGGTTTGATAAAAAGGCGCTGCGGTTTGATCAAACTTAAAGTCTCCCGTATAAACAACTTGTCCAAGCGGTGTCTTAACATCAATCCCGAGAGATTCTGGAATACTGTGTGTCGTTTTAAAGAACGAGACTGTTTCCTCTCCAAAATCGATTTCTGTATCAGCATCAACAACGTGAAAGTCGTTAAATTGCTTAGACTTTGAATCATTCTCCACATTCAACTTTGCTAATTCAATCGTTAGTTCTGAACCGAAAACAGGCACATTGAATTCACTGACGAAGTATGGCAATGCGCCAATTGCATCTGCATGCCCATGTGTCAAAAACACACCGACGATTTGATCTGCGTGTTCCCGCAAATAATTCCAATCAGGAATGACAATATCAATTCCCAATAACTCATTTTCGGGATACTTTAAACCACAATCCAAAATAAAAATATCATCATTAACTTCCAGCGCATACATATTCTTCCCGTTTTCGCGCACGCCACCAAACGGGATAATTCGAATCTGATTACTCAATTCATTCACCTCATATTAAAAATTTCTTTTTTGACTTAATTGTTTCTCTAACGGTCATTTTTAAGAATTAATTTTAACGGCCTGTCTATAGTTTGATCAAAATAGGACTTATCATCATTTTGATCTCAGTACGCAAGCAGCCTCACATCGCTATTAAGTTTGATGCGTTTAAAGGAGCGGCAACTCCACAAAAAAATTATATTAAAACAACCTATTTTCCTCGGGACAATCAGTTACATGTAGCTTATCATATTCCATCTCAAAAGCCAATCAATTGCCCAGTTGACGGCTTCTCAAACCAGTCAGTAATCCTAATTTTAATGTAAACAAATAAAAAAAGAGCCACCCACAATGGGTAGCCCTCCTCACACACTTCGGTCGAACAACGATTACCGACGAAGACCCAACTTTTGGATTAACGTCCGGTAACGTTCAATATCCGTGTTACGCAGGTAACGCAGTAAGTTACGACGGTGACCAATCTTCTTTAACAAACCACGTTGTGAGTGGTAGTCGTGAGTGTGCACTTGTAAATGCGCATTCAATTGGTTGATGTCAGCTGTCAAAACTGCGATTTGAACTTCTGCAGAACCGGTGTCACCATCGTGACGTGCGTATTCTGAGATGATCTGATTCTTTTCTGCTTGTGTAATAGCCATGGATAAAATCCACCTTTCAAATATTGTCACCACATACCGAGTCTACGCCAAGTGGTGGCGATAAACTAAGTAAGGGTCGTGCTTTAGCACGCTTAATAGTTTATCTAATCGCACCACTAATTGCAAGCAAAAGTACGTTACTCATGATGGGGTCAAGTGAATTTCCTTGACGCATCTGCATTTATTTATTGCATTGGTCGTAAGCCTCTTGTATAATGATGACTGTTGAAATTTGTTTGACGTGGGTCAAACGCTCCGGAGGTGAAATTAATGCCAGTTACAAAATCAGCCATTGCACGTGTTAAGACTAACGAAATTGCCCAAGCACGTCGCACTGCTCAATTGAGCGAAGAACGGACTGCAGTTAAAAAGTTTGAAAAAGCTGTAACTGCTGGTGCAGACAACGTTGAAGAATTATACCGTTCCGCGAGCGCCGCAATTGACCACGCCTACTCAAAAGGTTTGATCAAGAAGAACAAGGCTTCACGTGACAAGTCACGTTTAGCTGCTCGCTTAGCAAAGTAAATTCTTAGCCATCATCATTCGTGATGATGGTTTTTCTTTTACATCCGTTTTACTCGACTCCCCTTACTAACACAAAATGAGCCATTGTAATCAATTGATTTGATTGCAATGGCTTATTTTTTATTCATATTAAACTGAAGAGAATTACGCAGCTTGATTGGTAAACTGCAACATAAATAAATTAAACAGCAATTCTGGATCATCCTGTGTTTGCTTCAGTTGTGTTTCAATATTGATTAATCCTAAAAAAGCACGACTCAAATCACGTTGCGAAAAGTGACGATCACTCTGCAAGGCCAGCTTTACCCGGTATGGATGCACTTTTAGCTGACCTGCCAGAGAACCCTGACTCAATCCACGGCTAGCCAGCACCTTCACCTGCAACAACAAACGAAATTGACTAACTAAGACAGCGTTAATCCGTAGTGGTTCTTCTCCAGTTGCTAACAGATCATGGTATAAGCCCACCGCCCGTTTAACATTTCGGCCGAGGACCGCATTCACCAAATCAAAAACATTGTCATCCAAAGATTGTGCCACTAAACCGGTAACCGCTGCCGTCGTCATTACATGATCTTGAACGGCGAATAACTCCAGTTTGGTCAGTGCGGCCATCATCAACGACAAATCAGCACCAGTGCGCTGAATTAAAGTATCCAGTGCACCAGGACCGAACTTATAGCCATCATGGTCTACCTGCTGCTCCACAAACTGACGTGCATCCCGTTCACTCAATGGCGATGCGTCTACATTCACAGCCACTTTTTTCAAAGTTTTAACTAACTTCTTACGGTTATCAAGCTTATCGTATGGGGCGAAGAAAACTAGGATTGTAGTTGGCTCTGGGTGTTCGATAAATTTAAGCAAGGCATCTAAATCATGGTCGACCTTTGATTTACTCTTTTCGCCTGTTAAAAAATACGGTTCATCGATTATAACCAGTCGATGCTCGCCAAAAAAAGGCATCGCCATCGCGTCATCAAGCGCCACGGCCACCGGCGTTTGTACCATGTCATAGCTACCAACATTCATTTGAGCCTGGTCCTCGGGAATGATTGCCTTAAATTGCGCTCGAATCTGATTTAACAGGTACCGTTCAGTCCCCGTCACTAAATATAATGGCTGAACGTTTGAACCAGCCAGTTGTCGTGTTAACTCCGCAATTTTCATCGTTGCCATTTCATTCCTTCCTTCAAGCTACTTTTTACGCGTCGCAAGACGCCTTTTAATAAGTTTGAACTCGTTCCATCATTATACCCTATTAAGTTTCATTCAGCTCACAAACTAACGAGGCGAACCCGCAATCGGTGTGCGCGTCGGCAACATCGTCTGCCAATGGCCGTTACCAAGCCAATCATAGACATAGCTAATCATGCCAGCATCCGCGGTATTAACAGCTGCAATATGATTCTGCATCAGTGTCGTTAGTGTACTTTGTTTGGGATGTCCATACCGATTTTCACGACCAGCTGAAATAATTCCCAATTTAGGCGCCACTTGTTTAATAAACACTGGGTCACTAGAGGTGTCACTGCCATGATGACCTAGTTTCAACACATCGGTTGTCAGAGTCGGATAATGTTGCAGAATTTCTCGTTCACCGGCCCGATCCAAATCACCCATAAATAAAAAGCGAACCCCATTCCTAATTGTGCCTAATGACACGGAATCCTCGTTTCCACCTGGTCCTGGATGAAACGGATGGTAAATGGTAAACGGAAAATTTTTAGGTTGTCGACCTGCAGTCAGCTCGATGACTCTGGTTTGCTTTAGATATGGGGCAATTTTCGTCTGAAAACCACGCGATTGACGCATGCCAGCAGGAATCGTCAATGTGTGAACTGTCATCAATTGCAACAGTCGACCAACATCTCCGATATGATCGGCATCTTGATGGCTACAGTTCACATCGTCAATTTCACTGATACCACGGCTATGAAGGTAATTAACTGTCACGGCTTCAACATTGGTCATCCCCAGGGAAGTGCGTGCCCATGACGGTTTTGAAAATCCCACTTTGCCACCCGTATCAATTAACGAAACATGCTGATTAAATGGTGTTCTTAAAAGAATACTGTCACCCTGACCAACATCAATAAACGAAACCTCACCATCCGTTGGCCAATGAATTGTCACAAACGCCGCCGCGTAAACTATCGCTAGTGCAATGAGCCACTTACACCGAACACGTGGCCGCCGCTCATCAATGGCTAACAGTGTCATCAGTAAACATATCCAGGTGAATAATGTCGAAAGATGTCCAAACGTAACCATTCCCGGTAATTGACCAAACCAGTTTGTCAAACCACTAAACACCATCAAAACCGTGTTAGTAATATTGGCGACCCAATTCAATACACCACCTAAGCAGGCACCGATAATGACTAACGGAAAAATAAACCAACCAAATAATGGAATCACCAATAGATTTACAGGCGTGCTGAGAACGTGAATTTGAAAAACGGTATGTAAAATCAATGGCAAGCTGACTAGATTCATTAACCACGTTTGCCACCACGTCTTTTCGACTACGACATAGATCAACGCAAACGCCAGCAAGTAACTTAGTTGACCACCCAGTGTTAACAAGACCGCGGGTTGAAGCGTAACTCCACCAATTAATGATAACGACCACATGTCTAAGCCACTTATCTGAGTCGATTGTTTACGATTAAGTAGTGGTTGGAGCAAACTAGCTTCACCAATAAGAATAGCGCGAATCAATGTGCCCGAACCACCAGCAATAATTGCATAAAACGGCAAACCAATGGCTAATAATAGTTGTGAGTGCTCACGAGGGACGCCTAACCGTGCAAGGATAAATTGGCAAAGTGTGACTAGATACACAACATGCATACCGGAAATGCTAAATAAATGTAAAAGTCCCAACCGTTTTAGGCCACTATTCTGGGTGTAAAAATCATTAGCCGTCGCCCCAATAATCAGGTTACTTGCATACTCATTCAATGCGGTCGGCAACGTCGCAAAATACAGTAGTAACTGTTTACGCCAGTGATGCATTAAATCCATTGGCCACTGCCATGCCGTTTGACTCGGTTTCACAATGAACCACTGGGCCATTTTCATGCTGCCATGAATCCCCATTGCACGTAATTGCGAACGGCGATCAAATTGCATACGGTTACGCGGTCCTTCAAGTAGGTCATTCGGACCATTTACCTGCCATTGTGTCGGTTGATCGATAACTTGCAATTGAGTCGCTTTTTGCTGGCTCGTTAAATGACCAAACGCACGGATCCGCTGACCTTCTCTTGTCTCACCGATAATGCTCACTGTATCGCCAGTAACCTGAATTTGATCTGGCTCAACCCGCAGACTAAGCTGACGCGTTGCGATTGTTGTCCACGTTTTCGTGTCGTACTGCACATTTTGATAACTGAACCACACAGTTGCTAACACTGCGACGCCCATGAGCCAAAGCATATGTGCTCTGATGTTTCCCAAATAAAGACACCGTACCAGTAGATAAACAATACCAATTCCAGCCCACCAGAAACGACCGACAATCATTGCATTAATAAGACCAACAAGTAGCCCTAGGAAAATCCATGGTGGCCGGTTAGAAATGGTCATTTCTGAGGATGTGAATCGTTATCTTGGACCGTTAAGTAGTCCGTAATGTGGAATTGTGTCAATGCATCCTCAGGAATGTTAATCTGCTTCACTTCAATATTTTTAAGAGAAACTAGGTGCATTGCGTATGGATCATTATGATAATTACGCAAATAATTAATCTTCGTGATGCCGGCTTGTAATAACATTTTAGTGCATTGCAAACACGGAAAATCGGTTACATAAATTTCAGCTCCATCAGTTGCAATCCCAAACTTCGCACATTGCAAAACGGCATTCATTTCTGCGTGAATCGTCCTTAAACAATGTCCATCCACTAAATAATCACCAACATCAATACAATGATCATCACCTGAGACAGAGCCATTATAACCGCCAGCAATAACGCGCTTGTCACGGACTAAAACAGCGCCAACAGACAACCGCTGACAAGTACTGCGACTGGCCAACAACACCGCTTGCATCATAAAATATTGATCCCAGGGAACCCGTTTTTGATCTGCCATTATGTTACCTCCACCATTCATTAAATATATTTCATTAAGCGTATGCCAGTCTGTGTCTCACGACAAGCTTAAATGTGGTTTCAATTTTTGAACGGTTTTCTCACCAAATCCAGAAATTTGTTTTAAGTCGTCTAATGACTTAAAGCCGTTGTGTTCCGTTCTAAAGTCGATAATTTTCTGAGCCTTTTTATCACCTACTCCTGAAATTTTCGTTAACTGTTCTTTCGTCGCACTGTTCAACCCAATTGGTGCATCCGCACTATCGCCGTCAACTGTCGCCCCGGCAGTGCCAACTGCGCCATTATCGCCCGCCGTGGCCGTATTCGTGGCACCATCCACACCACTAGCATTAGTCGTTGGCAACGCCTCGCCATGAGTGGGAATGTAAATCACCATTTGGTCATGTAACGTCTGCGCCTGATTGACTTGTTTACTGTCAGCATCCGCCCGCAAACCGCCTGCCCGGTCAATTGCGTTGATAACTCGCATATTGGTTTTAAACCGATACACGCCTGGTTGATTAACGGCACCTTTTACCTCAACCACCGATTCAGTCTGTCCAACAGTCTTTTCTGAATTAACAGTGGCCGCGCTTGCAGTTGCTTCTGGCTTGGTTGACCGCGTTGCTACCTTGGTTGTCGCATCGGCTAGGCTGGAACTATCGGATTGAAATGAGGCCTGTGACATGCCATTCATTGAACTGTTTGTGTCGTGGTGTTGATCGTTAGGTTTTAATAACTGGGCACCAATCACACCTACTGTAATCATGACAGCCAGACCACCCAACAACCAGCCTCGATATTGTCGCCAAGCATCTCGTAATGCCTCTCGCCATTCCATGATTTATCCTCCTGTTTACTATCTGATATGGTCCATACCCATAACATACGTAAACAAGCGTTATTTGTTCGTCAAACATAAAAAAGTCATCAGTTTTTTCAACCGATGACTTTATATCCAAATCAATTTACTTGTGCGTTTGTAAATATTTGACGGCCTGATCAAATGAGCTCACGGGAACAATTTTCATCCCTGGTGCATATTTCTTTGCTGTTTCCTTTGCCAGTTGATAGTTCGTCTTGTGGCCTTCCTCATACTTCAAAACTTCCTTGCTTGGTTTCAGATATGGTGCAAAGAATATTTTAGCGCCTGCCTTGTGAGCGGCCACAATTTTCTTATCAATTCCACCAATTTCACCAACGGAACCATCCGCATTAATGGTGCCAGTTCCAGCAATTTTTTGACCATGGCGTAAGTTTTGATTAGTCAATTGCTGATAAATCTGCAAGCTAAACATCAAACCACCTGATGGGCCACCAATTTGCCCAGCATTAACTTCAACCGGAATTTTGGTGCTGACCTTAACATCGTCCGTCAGTGTAATACCGATTCCAGAGCGTCCATCCGGCAAACGAATTAAACCGGCTTTCGTTGTCTGTTCTTTACCGTTGTGTGTATACGTAATGGCAACTTTGTCCGATAGTTTACGTTTGGCCAGTGCCTTTTGGTAACCAACAGAAGAATCATAATGCACACCATCAATCTTTGTAACGGTATCGCCGACCTGAATTTTGTGATAAAAGTGAGACGTTTTTGAGACATCCAAAACGTAGATCCCCAAGTATTGCCGCGTATACTGTTCATTGGCAGCTTTGTATGCCGTCGCAATGGCCTGATTAATGGCACTTTGCATGTAGAATCCCTGAACCTTGTTATAAGTTGTTTGATTCTCGCCGCCAGTTACTTCTTGCTCGTTATAGATTGTCGCGTGTGGATCAACGTGCGCCCATAACCAAGAAATTGGTGTCGCTTGTTGCTGATAAACAGAGGTAATCATAAAATCACCCTTGCGCTTGTCTGGCCGTGTTGGCATCGTGACGAAATTGCGTAAGTTATCTGCCGTTCCGGGCGTTTCGATGTACTGATTGAGCGGCAAAAACCGCATCACCAGAAGACCGATGATGACGATTGCACCACCAAGCCACCAGCCCCAACGTCTTTTTTTCATTCAATTACCCCATCCAATTATTAATTCATCTCTTGCCGTTCCTGTTGCCGTTTCTCCTGCAAATGGGTCCACACAACAGCTGGTACAAATGCTGAAACATCACCGTCAAAGTGAACGATTTCTTTCAGAATACTGGAAGAAATTTGCGCATTCTCAGGCTTTGCTAACAAAAAGACAGACTCAACATCCTCTGCTAATGTGCGATTCATATTGGCAATATCGCGTTCATAATTAAAATCCTGATCATTGCGTAACCCACGAATCAAAAAGGTAGCGTGGTGCTCATGCATAAACGTAACCGTCAATCCACTGATGGTTTCAACACTAACGTTTGGTAGGTTGGTCGTGACAGCTTGAATCATGCCAATTTTTTCTTCAACGCTAAATAGCGGCCGTTTACCTGTATTAGTGCCAACGGCAACAATGAGCTGATCAAACATGTGACTGGCACGCTCAATGATATCCAAATGACCGTTCGTCAGTGGATCAAAACTGCCTGGAAAAACCGCAATTCGTTTACTCATCTTCGCCGGTCTCCTTTTTTATGACTTGATACCGATACACCATCACGTCCGTAATGCCATAGTCCCGATGATGAGTTTGCGTAAATGCACCAAAATTCTCTGGCAATTGAGCTTCCTGATTTGTTTCAGCAATTACCTGCGCCCCATCATTGAGTAATCCGTTTGCTGCCATGAAGTTGAGATTATCGATAATTTTCTGTTTTGCGTATGGCGGATCTAACAAAATTAGGTCAAATCGCTGTTCTTCTGCAACCAAGCGTTTGAGCACATTGTTAGCTTCACCCTTGATTACCGTAAACTGATCTGCTGATTTTGTGACCGCTATATTAGCCTTAATGGTCTTAATTGCCTGATACTGATGATCAACCAATACGGCCTCAGCCATACCGCGTGATACGGCTTCAATAGCCAAGCCACCTGATCCGGCAAACAAATCCAATACCCGGCCACCGTCAAAATAAGGTCCAATCATACTAAACATGGCTTCTTTGACCTTGTCCGTAGTGGGACGCGTTAACGACCCTGGAACTGCTGATAACGGTCGTCCGCCAAACTCGCCTGCAACCACTCGCATTAATGTGCCTCCGTCGATTTTGTTGCCGCTGAGTCTGAATGATCAGCTGACGTTTGGTCAGCGTCAGGGATAGCATCAGCCGCACCATCATTCTCTGTATGAGTCACGAAATTAGCGTTAACCCCTTCGCCAACAAACGGGTCAATTTCTGGCCGTTCACTGACCATTACACGTCGAACAAACGATAATTTGTTGATTGCTTGCTGATTTCGACTAATGTCATCCTGATCCATGTAAATGACAACGTAGTGTAGCTTCTTTGAAATGTACTCGATATCGCCAAATCGTCTAAGTTGCCGAACCTGACGCAAATTGCGGACAAACACATGCAACGCCTGGCGAGGTTGGGGCGCCAATTTTTCAGGCTCGTGATTAACAAAAGCATCGGCCAGATTAGCGCGAACGACGACCTCCTCGGATTTAGCAGGAACGCTTTGCCTGTCAGTCCCTTTTACAGGCACCGTTGGTGAAATTTTCTCATGTTGAGTTTCACTCTTTGAGTGACTCATCGATGAGTGCGTGGTTGTTCTGTTTCTATGGGACCGAGAAACCGTCTTTTTTTGTTCTGATTCGCGTTTTACACCATGTGAATTCGTTTTAACGGAATGTGATGCAGTAACCGTCTTTTCGCCAGTATGTACATTATCCTGTCTCGAAGTTGGGTTGGGTTTACGTTGCGAACGACGACAGCGATGCTGACCTGTGGATCGATTCTGACGGCCGCCATCACTTGTCGTTTTAACAGTTTTGTCCTGTTTAGCACTAGGACTTTGTTGCGCCTTTTTCTCTTCTTCATTAGCTCTGTTATTGGGTTTATTGTTTCTCTGTTGATTTGATTTGGACCGCCGACGGGGATGGTGATTATTGCGACGTGGCGCCTGTTTCTTTTTATCAGTTGAACCCTTTGAGCCGTTGACTTGGCTTGTTTGTTCCTCGCTCATAAAACGTCCTCCTTACTCTTTTATTTCAATATTTTTCCAGATGACATTATCACAGCTATATATAATTCAGCTTACTTAACAGTTGCCCTTTCAGCACGTTCAGCGATTTGTGCACGCTTTTCACGGGCAGAAATATTTAAGAGGATACCCATTGACATAGACAGCACTAACATAGATGAACCACCGTAACTAATAAACGGCAAGGTCACCCCAGTGATAGGAAGCGCACCAACGACACCGCCGACATTAAACAATGACTGCACGGTGATGAGCGCCGCAATGCCATAACAAACTAACGATTCATACATTGTAGATGCCCGCTTGCCAATTTGAATAGCCCGCCCAGCAATTGTTCCTAGCAGAGCGAGAATGATCAGCACTGCAATAACACCCAGCTCTTCACTGGTTACTGCCAAAATAAAATCAGTGTTAGGTTCTGGCAGATAGCCCATTTTTTGAATACTATTTCCCAAACCGCGACCAAATAGACCACCATTACTAATCGCATAGTATGAATTAACGAGCTGTCGACCAACAGTTTTAATCGTTCCAAATGGATCGATAAAGGCGACAAACCGTTGTAATTGATAATGCTTAGTCCACATCGGCGAGTTCAAGTTTGTGTGTGACAAAAAGCCTAACATTGCCAAATAGCCAATAAACAGAACACCAACAATTTCGGTAGGCACATTATGTTTGTTACCACTGCTCAACATCATGATCAAAATAATAAACCAATCAATCGCTGCACCACCAGTGTCTGGCTGCATCAGAACTAAACCAATCATGACAGCAAATAAAATTAGCGGCGCACGCATCGTATGCCAATAACGTTCCTCTAAACTAACCTGATGCGAATCCATATAGTGGGCCAAGAAAAGCACAATATAAAGTTTTAAAAACTCTTCAGGTTGAATGTTTACTGGGCCTAAATTAATCCAGCCCTTGGCCCCGTTGATCCTCGCACCGATAACCAACACGATCAGCACCAAACCTAACATAACAAATGTCGCGATTTCGACGTAGGAACGCCGTCTTAACACTGATAGTCGAAGCCAATAAAAAAATGCGGCTAAGAAAAGTCCAATAATTACGTACGCGGTCTGTTTAATCAGGTATCCATTTGGCGTACTACCATTGCTGATGGCCACGTTAGCACTAGCTGAATACACCATCACGATACCAACCAGGCTGAGAACGATGTACGGAATTAAAATATAGTAATCAAGAATCTTAAACTTTTTCACATCGTTTTCCTCACAAAAAAATTCTTTTCATATTATAGCATACGCTCACGTCTGCTTTGCCGACAAGCCAATCATCTACGGTTTTTATTTAACATTTAACTGTGTGATGAGCACTTAGTAAGATGCTGATTGGAAACGCCACCCCACTAAAACCTGAATTCACCTGCGAACAACTACAAATTTTTATACGAGATTAATAATCATAATTCGCGTTTCATAAGTCATCCCACAAAACTAGGCACTGTCAGTGACTGTATACCGCAAGATTTAAAAAAAGCCCTGTCACAAGGACAAGGCTTTTAAAAGACAAATTTAGTTGTCGCGGGCAGCAGCCTTACGACGCTTAGAAGCTTTTTCACGTGCGTTTGTTTCCAGAATTTGTTTCCGCAAACGAACGTGTTCAGGTGTGATTTCACAATATTCGTCTTCGTTCAAGAATTCGAGTGATTCTTCAAGCGTCAAGTGTGTTGGCGTCTTGATTGTCGCAGTCATATCCTTGTTTGAAGAACGAACGTTAGTCATGTTCTTACCCTTGGTAACGTTGACAGAAATGTCGTTTTCACGGCTATTTTGACCAACAATCATCCCTTCGTACACAGTGGTACCAGGATCGATGAACAATTGACCACGTCCTTCAACACCCATCATGGCGTACGTAGTTGCAGTACCTTGGTTAATTGAAACCAAGGTTCCGTTCCGACGGCCAGGGTTCCAGTTTTTAATAACTGGCATGTACTTGTCGAAGGTATGGTTCATAATCCCATAACCACGCGTCATGGATAAGAAATCAGTTGAATAACCAATTAAACCACGTGAAGGCGCCAAGAACTCTAAACGAGTTTGACCATTACCTGTGTTTTCCATATTCTTCATTTCACCTTTGCGTTGAGACAAGGAGTCGATGATGGAACCAGCGTATTCTTCAGGTGTGTCAATTTGAACGGCTTCAAATGGTTCTTCCATCGTACCGTCGATTTCACGGTAGATAACTTCCGGACGTGAAGCTTGTAATTCATAACCTTCACGACGAAGAGTTTCAATCAAAATTGATAAGTGTAATTCACCACGACCAGAAACCATCCATGCATCTGGTTCGTCGGTGTCTTCAACACGTAACGAAACATCAGTGTGTAATTCCTGCTTCAAACGTGATTCCAGCTGACGAGTTGTCACAAACTTACCTTCTTGACCAGCAAGTGGTGAGTCGTTCGTCCGGAATAACATTTGCAGAGTTGGTTCGTCAATCCGCAAAACAGGCAATGCTTCTTGGTGGTCCTGTGGTGTCACAGTTTCACCAACGTTGATTTCTTCCATCCCGGAAACGGCGATCAAGTCACCAGCCTTGGCTTCGTTAACTTCAACCCGTTGCAGACCTAAGAAACCATACAGTGTCGTTACACGGAAGTTCTGTGTTGAACCGTCCAGCTTCATAACAGTAACGTTATCGCCGACTTTGATCTTTCCACGGAAAATCCGGCCAATTCCGATACGACCAACGAAATCATTGTAGTCTAATAAAGCAACTTGGAACTGCAAAGGTTCGTCTTCGTTATCGATTGGTGCTGGGATCGTCTTTAAAATGGTATCAAAGATTGGTTTCATCGTGTGTTCTTGCGTAGACAGGTCTGAATCGTATGAAGAAGTCCCGTTCATGGCAGAAGCATAAACAACTGGGAATTCCAATTGGTCTTCGTCCGCACCAAGTTCGATGAACAAATCAAGCACTTCGTCAACGACTTCTTCAGGGCGAGCACCTGGACGGTCCACCTTGTTGATGACAACGATTGGTGTCAAGTGTTGTTCCAATGCCTTTTTAAGCACGAAACGTGTTTGTGGCATGGTTCCTTCATAGGCATCCACAACCAATAACACACCATCAACCATCTTCATAACACGTTCAACTTCACCACCGAAGTCCGCGTGTCCTGGTGTATCCAAGATGTTGATCTGCTTGTCACCGTACTTAACGGCTGTGTTCTTTGACAGGATCGTGATCCCACGTTCCTGTTCGATTGCGTTCGTATCCATTGCACGATCCGCGATTTCCGTGTGGGAATCCAACGTATCGGATTGCTTCAATAATTCGTTAACTAAAGTTGTTTTACCATGGTCAACGTGGGCAATGATAGCAATGTTACGAATATCGTCTCTAGTTTTCAAAGTGTAACTTCCCTTCGTTTCAAATAACTTAAAATTAATCGGTAGCGCGCACCCTTATACAAGGCGTAAAAAAACTGTGACTCCTCGTTAACTCGTGTCACAGTCCGACATTACGCGGTTTGCATGGCAACAATAGCTTTTTGTGCCTGCTTCGTAGCTACTAATACAACGCCATATGATAGCACAGTCGGCGTTTGACCGTCAACTGTGGACACTACTAAACCCAGTTCTTCTGCTAAAATTTTTCCTGTCGCAAAATCCCAAGGCCTCAAATATGAGATATAACACACTTGCTGGCCGCGTAAAACCTTTGTGAAAGCAATGCCTGCGCTGCCAACGATTCGCATGCCTAAACTCGCAGCTGCAATCGCCTGCATATGATCCACATCGTGAGTAACTAGTGGACCGGATAATGCTGCCAAGCCTTCGCTCAACGGTAAATTGGCCGGAGCTGTCATTTTATCATCATTGAGCCAAACGCCAAGCCCCTTAGCGCCATGAAATAACCGGTTACCCATAACGTCACACAGCCATGCTGCCTGACCTACACCATCAATGTAAAGTGACAACATAATGGCAAAATCATCCCGTTGTTTGACAAAGTTCATCGTGCCGTCCAACGGATCGATGATCCACAACCGCCCTTTGTCATCTTGAACGTCATCGCCAAGTCCCTCTTCGCCGAGAATGCGTGCGGTTGGATCCGACTCACGAATATGGGCTACGAAACGCTGTTCGTTTTCCTTATCAACTTGTGTAACCAAGTCACGACGACCGGACTTCTGTTCAACGTCTAGCGGTTCATGAAAATGCTCTAAAATATTAGCCTTCGCCTCATCAATCCAGGCCGTAACTTGTGCATTCCACTTTTGATACGTTGCTTCTTGCATCCAATTGTTCCTTTCTGCATTTTTACACTAAATATTTTTCAAAATGACGCTTACTCAATTCGTAGCCGTTTGCGAGAACTGCCCTGAGCTTGTTTAATTGTCGCGTAAATACTGACGCCAGCCTGTTTTTCAAACTGCCGATCTAGCTGACGGCGTTGACCTTTTGATGGCATCATTTGCGTAAACGCTTCGTACGCTGCCAATAATTTTTCCCGATCGACACCGGTCTCATTGGCTTCCAAAACTAATTCGTATAAACGAGTGGCAATAACGATCTCTTGACGAGACCACTGTTCGTCCAACGGTAAATCAATGTTCGTCTTCATCGTCGTCCTCTTCCAAACTTCCCTTTTCAATCGCCAATGTAGTGTCACGAACTTGACTACCAATTTCGTCTAATTGACGTTGCTCCAAATCAGAATAACTTACATCAACGAGTTTTGAAACCCCGGCTGCATTGACACGAACTGGCGTGCTGAATGGTGTCACTCGTTCTTCAGTAATCGTCAGCAAATTGGTTAAAGAACCGATAAACGGATGATCGAAAAAGATTCCATTCAAAATTTTAATTACTGACTGCGCGTGCAATGCATCATTAGTCGAAATGGCAGTTGCATTCAGCTGTTGTTCAATCTCACCTAATTCAGCAGCATCGAAGTTAATATCCTCATTTGCCATCAACGAAAGCACCGGTGCCGGTCCGACTGTTGATCGGCTCCAAGCAATCAAGTGATCATTGGCAATTCCCACTACGTAGGCATGCAAACTATCAAGCGGCACATTAAATGTTCTCGCTAAAGTGTTATTTAAAATTGTTGTGTGAGCTAATGTCCCAACACCAATGCAGTTGCTGACGCCAACACCGGAAAACTTCTGGGCAAAGTATGTCAACAAATCGTCATATTGACTGGCGACAATCATCTTCCCCTTAAAGCCTTGTGCCATCGCCTCACGAATGAAGTTTCGCAAACGAGGCATTACGACGCTCAACGCATCATCACGTTCCGTCCCAGCTTCCATCGGCGCAATATCGCCGAAAATAATAGCATCCGCTGTTACTAGGTCAGTTTGCGTCGCAATTTTAACGTTTAAATTCGTGCAGCCTTCAGCAGCTACTTGTGTATCCGCGTAAAGCTGATCAGCAGCAACGTCCCCAGAATCCATAACAGCCATTCCAATTGGTAAATCCAACGCGATCAAACTGGATAACAATAATTGATTAAATCTCCCGGTCCCATATAGCACTACATTTGGCTTCATTAACAGACCATCCCTCTTGAATAAAACGTATTAAGTAAAGCAATAAATATGCGTTTGACTCAATTAATTGAAATATTAGTTTATTTTTACCATAATTTTACCCAAGCGGCTCCGAATATCAAGTAAATCAGTGCATGAGACTGTAATTGCACTACGCAATCCACAAAATTGGTGAGCACAATCAGTTATCTGCATTATTTTCCGCAAAAAAAGAGGCTGTTACCAGCCTCTTTTTCAGTAATGATGTGTGCATTACGATATTAGATATGAGTTGGGAAACCAATTGCGATATCCGCAGCTTCTTGAATCGGTTCACTCAAAGTTGGGTGTGGGTGAATGGTCAAAGCAACGTCTTCGGCATTCATGTGTGAGTTAACTGCCAAACTTAATTCAGCGATTAAATCACTGGCATCTGGGCCAACAACCTGGGCACCAACAAGGGTGTTGTCTTCCTTAGTTGTGACCAAACGAACGAATCCATCTGCTTGATCCATTGAAACCGCCCGCGCATTCCCAGCAAATGGGAACTTAGCGGTGCTAACTTCCAAACCGGCATCCTTGGCTTCAGCCTGGGTGTACCCAACCGTGGCTAATTCAGGGTCTGCGAAACAAACGGCAGGAACACTTACATAATCGTTTGCAGTGTGGTGACCTGCAATTGCACCAGCGGCAACCTTACCATTAAAGAAGGCTTTGTGTGCTAATGCTGGACCATTGTTCACAATATCACCGATTGCGTAGATATGCGGAGAAGCTGTCCGACCTTGATCGTCAACGTCAATGAAACCACGTTTGTCAGTCTTAACGTCCGTGAATTCAAGCCCAAGGTTGTCTGTGTTAGGCTTGCGACCAACAGTGACCATGCAGTAGTCAGCCCTGATTGTTTGAGCCTTGCCATCAACTTCATAAGTGACAGTCACAGAATTGTCATCCTGTTCAGACTTCTTAGCCATCGCGCTCGTAATAACATCAACTTTGTGAGCCTTCAAGTTCTTGAGCACAAGTGAAACCATGTCTTTTTCAAAGTTAGGCAGAATCGATGGTGTGCCTTCAAGAATCGTTACGTGAGCACCGAGGTTAGCATAGGCACCAGCTAATTCAGTCCCGACATAACCACCACCAATAACAACCAGTTCCTTAGGAATCTCTGGCAAGTTCAGACCGCCTGTTGAATCGATAACCCGACCTTCAAATTTGAAGTTAGGAATTTCGACTGGTCGTGAACCTGATGCAATGATCAAGTCTTTAAAAGCCAGCGTCCGACCTGTGTCACGGCTCATGAACTGCTTTGGCCCAGGAGCGATAACACGTAACTGAGTATCACTGTCTAGTGTGGCTTCACCACGGATCACTTCAACCTTGTGCTTCTTCAACAACATGGCAACCCCGCTGGTCATCCGGTCAACAACCTTCTTTTGCTTCCATTCTTGCGTTTTAGCAAAGTCGATTGTAGCTGGACCAGCTGTTGTAATGCCATAAGTTGAGGCATCATTTGCTTCTTGCAAACGGTGGCCAGCTTGAATTAATGCCTTTGAAGGAACACAACCGACGTTTAAACAAACACCGCCGAGTGTTTCTGATTGTTCAACCACCGTCACTTGTTGGCCAAGTTCGGCTGCCCGAATAGCGGCAACGTAACCGCCGGGGCCTGCACCAATAATCACCGTGTCTTTTTGTTCTACATCAGCCATTGTTAAATCAT
Source organism: Furfurilactobacillus cerevisiae (assembly GCF_048961765.1). Taxonomy (GTDB): domain Bacteria; phylum Bacillota; class Bacilli; order Lactobacillales; family Lactobacillaceae; genus Furfurilactobacillus; species Furfurilactobacillus milii_A. The sequence continues at coordinate 1,403,388 of NZ_CP185253.1, read as the reverse complement.
CCCTCCATTAACAGCATGTCTGGGTCGTGCAACAATTGCTTCAACTCGTTCAATGCGCGTTGTGCAGTTGCACCATCAATCAAACGGTGGTCATAACTCAGTGACAGCTTCAACATGTTACCAACAACGATTTCACCATCGTCGTTGACATATGGTTCTTTAGCAATCTTACCAACACCAAGGATCGCAACTTCTGGGTAGTTAATAACTGGTGTAAACCAGCCACCACCGATAGAACCAACGTTACTAATGGTGATGGAACCACCGGACATCTCAGCAGCTGACAGCTTATTGTCTTGAGCCTTCTGGGTGTTATCAGCGATTTCTTTAGCAATTTCAAACATACCCTTGGAATCAGCATTCTTAACATTTGGTACATACAGGCCATGTGGTGTGTCCGTAGCAATACCAATGTTGTAATAGTGTTTGTAAACAATTTCTTGAGTACTGTCATCAATTGACGCATTCAAGGTTGGGAAGTCCTTTAAGACGGCAACCAAAGCCTTGGCAACATATGGCAAGAAGGTCAAATGAATGTCACGGTCAGCGGCAATTGCCTTGTACTTCTTCCGGTTAGCCATCAATGCAGTCACATCGACATCATCAAATGAAGTTACGTGTGGTGCAGTGTGCTTAGAGGTAACCATTGCTTTAGCAATAGCCTTCCGTGTCATTGACATTGGCTCACGTGTTTCAAGATCAGGCGTTGCTGAAACGTATGGCTTGATTGGAGCTGCGGCAGTGTCAGCAGGAGCACTCGCTGCGGCAGCTGGTGCAGCCGTAGTTGCAGCTGGTGCGGCACCATTCTTAGCGGCATCAACGTCACTCTTTAATACCTGACCATGCTTGCCAGTTGGGGCAACAATTGAAATATCGACATTGTTGTCACGAGCGTATTGACGAACCGAAGGCATTGCCAACACAAGTTTACTTGGGTTGCTCAATACAGGGTTCGGGTTGGCACCGGTAGCTGGTGCGGCTGGCGCTGGTGTGGCAGCAGGTTCTGGAGCTGGGGCGGCACTTTCAGGTGCAGCAGAAGCTTCGGCTGGTGCTGCAGGCGCAGCGTCATCATCAGGTGTGTCAGGTGAGCCATCGTCGATCTCAACTAATGGATCGCCAATCTTAGCAGTTTCACCTGCTTGCATAAAAATCTTTTTAACGGTACCAGCAACTGGTGATGGTAATTCTGAAACGGACTTGTCGTTTTGAATTTCTACCAGGGTGTCATCTTCAGCGACCTTGTCGCCTTCCTTAACATCCCAGGCAGCAATTTCACCTTCGGCCATTCCTTCACCAAGTTCTGGCAATTTGAATTTGTAGGACATGGAATATCTTCCTTTCATCGAATTTACGGGTGGACCCGTCTGATCTGATTATCAAACGTCAGTATCAGTATGTGAGGATTTCACGAACCTTTGCTTCAATTTCAGCGGCATCCGGAATCCAGTCGTCTTCAGCCAAAGCAAATGGGTAAATGCTGTCTGGAGCGGCTACCCGTCCAATTGGGGCGTCCAATGAAAGAATGTCGTTTTCAGCGATATCAGATACAACCGTCGCACCGACACCAGCCATCCGTTGTGCTTCTTGAACCATCACAACATGATGCGTCTTGTCGATTGACTTGAAGATTGTGTCTGTGTCAATTGGTGATAAGGAAACCAAATCGATAACTTCAACAGAAATGTTTTCCTTAGCCAGTTTGTCAGCAACCTTCAGTGCTTCATTAACTTCAGCACTGTAAGCAACAACGGTGATATCAGTTCCTTCGCGAACCACTTTGGCAGTGTCCAACGGAACCGTGTACTTGTCGTCTGGCACTTCAGCCTTCATGGAACGGTACAACTTCAAGTTTTCCATGAACAATACGGGGTCGTTGTTTTCAACAGCTGAAATAATCAAGCCCTTTGCATCATAAGGATTGGAAGGCGTTACCACACGCAATCCGGGAACATCAGTGAAGAAACTTTCCAAGTTATCTGAGTGCATTTCAGCGGTGTGTGTCCCACCACCAAATGGTGTCCGAATCGTGATTGGCATATTCTTTTCGCCACCGAAACGGAACCGTGTCCGTGACATTTGACCAGCAATGGAGTCAACAGCTTCAAATGTGAAACCCATAAATTGGATCTCAGGAAGCGGCCGCCAACCAGTTGCTGCTAGTCCCATTGCTAAACCAAGAATACCTGATTCAGCCAATGGTGTGTCAAATACCCGGTCTTCACCGTACTTGTCTTGTAATCCTTGAGTGGTACGGAAAACACCACCGTTTTTACCGACATCTTCACCGAAGATTAACGTCTTGTCATCGTCGCTTAAGACCTGATCAAGTCCGTCAGTAATCGCTTGAATATAAGTTTTCGTAGCCATGATTACTTCGACTCCTTTGCTTCAAATTCGGCAATTTGTGCCTTGATGTTCGGAGTTGGTACTTCGAACGTGTTCTTTAACATTTCAACATTTGTTTGTTTAGGTTCTGCATCGGCAGCTTTTAAGTCAGCCTTGAACTGCGTCTTGCATTCGTCAGCATAGTCACTTTCCTGTTGATCGGACCAAAGTCCTTTGTCTTCCAGTACCTTGCGCAAACGGATTAATGGGTCGTTATCATGCCAAGGCTTTTCTTCTTCCTTAGTACGGTAACGCGAAGGATCATCACCGGCTGAGCTGTGGGCACCATAACGGTAAGTTAAGGTTTCAATCAGCACTGGCCCATTGCCTGCTGCGTACTCACGAGCAGCTTTAGCAACAGAATAAACAGCCAAGATATCCATCCCGTCAACCTGAACAGAAGGCATTCCGGCAGCAACGGCCTTTTGAGCCAACGTTGTGGCAGCCGTTTGCTTCTTCCGTGGAACGGAAATTGCAAAGCCGTTGTTTTGAATGATGGCAACTAATGGGGCTTGGAAGGCACCGGCAAAGTTCAAGCCTTCATACGTATCACCTTGCGAAGTCCCACCATCACCGGTGTAAACAAAGGCAACGTTGTTCTCACCGTTCTTCTTAATTCCTAAAGCAGCACCGGCAGCTTCAACGAATTGAGCACCGATAATAATTTGTGGCATCCATGCACGATACTTTGGATCATACTGATTACCCTTAACATGACCACGTGACCATAGGAAGCCTTTTTCAACTGAACCACCGTGTTGGATCAGTTGTGGTAAGTCACGGTAAGCCGGGAACAAGAAATCCTGAGGTTCAAAAGCTGAGACACTGCCCATTTCACTGGCTTCTTCACCAGCCGTTGGAGCGTAGAACCCTAACCGACCTTGACGTGAAAAGCTCATGGTTTGCTCATGTAAAGCACGTTCCCAAACCATTTTCTTCATGAAATCAACCAGTTGTTCATCACTAAATGAGTCAAACACCTCTTGATTAACAACTTTGGCAGAACCGTCTAGAACTTGAACCATTTTGTATTCACTACCGAGATTTTCCTTAATCGCAGCAAAGTCTACAATTGGCTTAGATGAATCGTTGTTTGCCATAATGCACACATTCCTTTCTTTTTCTGATGACAGCTTCCATCCGCTCACTGTCTAAGACTTGCAACAAGCAAATGTATGCGCTTTCATCTTTCACCGACAATTGTAACGCTAGATAGAAATCGTTTGCAAGGGGTTTCATAATTGTTAAAAAGCTCACAAAAAACCTTGGCACACCCCATTTACTTGTGAAGTTTCTGAACATTTTTGGTGCTTTTTGTATAGCAACCAACCAATCGAACATAAAACGCTGTTACATGAACTTTTTACCAGCGTATTAAATGTATAATCACGTTTTCATACTTCTTTCACATTTCACATGCCAATATTTTTATACTGTGAAAACAAATTTAATAACATTAAAATAAGTTTTCTTTGCGTCGGTTTTCACGAAGCGTTGTTAGCTTACTTAACGGACATATTTGCTTTCAAACGTTGAAGTATCAACACTTTGCGTCCATTGTTTGACTTCTGTTTCGATTCGTCTTCGCGCTTAGCCGTTCCGAAATTTCTAGCGTATGGTACACTATTTGTTAGTAGTATATGAGGAGGAACAGCACGTGATATTAATGGACAACATTATTCGGGATGGTAACCCTACCTTACGCAAGTATGCTGACAAGGTCACCTTTCCACTTAGTCAGGAACACCAACAACTTGCAAAGGACATGATGGAATATCTGGAAGTTAGTCAAAATCCGGACCTTGCTGAAAAGTACGGTCTCAGAGCAGGAGTCGGTCTAGCTGCCCCGCAAGTGGACGTTTCCATTCAAATGGCAGCCGTTCTGGTACCCTCACCTGTAGAACCAGATGATCCAGATAATCATGATGATGTCTTAAAGGCTGCCCAGGAAGCTCAAGACAACCCAGTCTTTAAGGATGTAATTATTAATCCCGTCATCGTTAGCCAATCTGTTCAGCTTGGGGCACTGTCCGAAGGTGAAGGTTGCCTGTCCGTTGATGAAGATAAACCTGGTTATGTGCCGCGCGCTGATCGCATCACTTTACGTTATCAAGATGTTGACGGTAACGACCACAAGGTTCGGTTGAAAAATTATCCCGCCATTGTTTGTCAGCATGAAATTGATCATCTGCACGGTGTGCTATTTTATGACCATATTAATAAGGAACAACCATTTGCGGCCGAAGAAAACACACTGTTGATTGGTTAAACACCTGGAGGTAAGCAATCATGGCATTTTCACCATTAAACGATGATCTTATTGCCCAGTTAAACACCGCCTCAAGAAAACTAACAGCGTTGCTCGACGATCAATTACGACCGCTTAATCTCTCGGCAAGCAATTATTATCTCCTTTTAAAGATCGATGCCAAAACCGGTTTAACACAGGATCAGTTATATCGACGGATTTATCTCAGCCCAAGCAACGTTACGCGACGGTTGGACCAATTGATCAACTTAGGCTTTGTACGCAAGGTCAAAACGGATACGGATCGACGGGCATGGCGCGTTTTACTGACCGATGACGGTGCCCATTTGATCGACAAAATAAATAATCAGTTACAGCATGTTAATGACTTGACCTTTGCAGGTCTCAGCAGTACAGAACTAACCTCGTTGTCGGCCATGTTGAATACAATTGACGACAACCTGAGTGAAAACTCGGCACATCATAATTAAATTTGAGTCAACAAAAACCGTTTTGAATTAGCAGCCATGCTAGTTCAAAGCGGTTTTTGTTTTTAACTATACATATAAAGTTAACTATAAAGCCAACGTACAAATGATTATCCTTAGTGGTTTTCTTCAGCATTGGAGGCTGGCATTTTTTCCGAAGGGTTAAGTCGTTTAAGATCCTGAACATATTCAATGGTAGATTCATTCATTAAATAGGCAACATCAATGTGCAATTGCCCCTCAAATAACCACAAATCAGTCACAACAAACGTGGGATGGCTCGTCGATAACCGTTTAACATGATTTTTGACTGCATACTCTCCCAGCGCATTGTTTAATGGTCGCCTTAAGGTGGGCAGTTGATCTGCCTGCAAATTGTCGACAGTGATGCTGAACTCAAAGGCCATCACGCCGCGGCCCCAAACGTCAGCCACAGTGTCAGACGCTGTAAAATGATTTTGGTTTTGGCTCAAAGTGTGTTCGTCAGCCAACTGATTCAGTGCACTTGTCATAGCACTTTCCGTCGTCGCCTGAGCATCATTACGAACAATGCTTGTCGCCCGGCGAATAATCAGACGATGAATATAATGATAAATTAAATATGCGAGGATAATTCCTATAATAATGATTAGTGCCAGTTTCATTCAGAACCCCTCCGTTTCTACACCTAATTTTACCATATCTTCTCGTTAGTAACCGCTAGTCGACGGTAAATCAATCCGTATTTTCTGGAAATAATTTCCTACACCAGCGAATGACCTTGTAAATGAGCCTGAATACACTGGCAATGCGCCGTGTGAGTGTACATCGACAGCCGGCTATGGTAATATTGAACTCAAATGTTGTGTTCGCGCAACCGCTGTTCGGGAGAAAACACCTTAATTTTTCGTTCGTTAACCGCCTCGCTTAGGTGTGACGGTTCTGTTTTTCATACAATAAAAATTCATTATATATAGGAGATTTTTACACATGATTTTCAAAGTTTATTATCAAGAATCAAAAGTTCGTAACCCTAAACGGGAAGACACTCACTCATTATACATTGAGGCCGACAATGAGGCCGAAGCAATGAGCACCGTTGAAGCTAACACTGAGTACAATGTTGAATATTTAGAACCACTTGAAGGCAACGCTTTGGAATATGAGCAAAAAGGCGCCAACTACAAGTTAACGGAGTTTTAGCTTATGGCAAAACTCAATATTAAAAATAACGAAACCGCAGTATACGCAGTTGGTGGATTAGGCGAAATTGGGAAAAACACTTATGGTGTCCAGTTTCAGGATGAAATCATCATGATTGATGCCGGTATTAAGTTCCCCGAAGACGAATTGCTGGGAATTGATTACGTGATTCCGGACTACTCTTACCTTAAACAAAACGAATCAAAAATTAAGGCGCTTGTCATCACTCACGGACACGAAGACCACATTGGTGGGATTCCATTTTTGCTTCAACAAATTCATGTACCGATTTATGCAGGTCCCCTTCCAATGGCGCTCATTAAAAACAAGTTGGAAGAACATGGGTTACTAGAAACAACTGAACTGCACGAGATTGACGAAGATACTGTACTGAAGTTCAGAAAGACGAGTGTCTCGTTCTTTAGAACAACCCACAGTATTCCCGATACTCTTGGTGTCGCAGTTAAGACGCCTTCTGGAACGATTGTTCAAACTGGTGACTTCAAGTTTGACCTCACGCCAATCAACACGCCGGCACCGAATTTGCAGAAAATGGCAAAGCTCGGCGAAGAAGGTGTCTTATGTCTTCTCTCCGACTCAACGAATGCCGAACGGCCAGAATTTACTAAGTCTGAACGCTGGGTCAGCCATTCAATTCATAAGTTGTTTGATAAAATTGACGGTCGAATCATTTTTGCTACCTTCGCTTCAAACATTTCACGAATTGAACAAGCCGCCGAAGCAGCCATTGAACATCATCGGAAAATCGCCGTGTTTGGTCGGTCAATGGAAGCAGCCTTAGTTAACGGTCGTGAGCTCGGCTACCTTAACATCCCCGACGACGTGTTGGTTGATGCTTCCGAGCTTCGCAATATTCCAGCGAATGAAACACTCATTTTATGTACTGGCTCTCAGGGTGAACCAATGGCCGCCCTGTCACGGATCGCTAACGGTACCCACCGTCAGATTTCAATTCAACCAAATGATACAGTTATCTTTTCAAGTAACCCAATTCCTGGTAACACAACTAGTGTTAACCGGGTCATTAACGAATTGGAAGAAGCCGGTGCCGAAGTTATTCACGGTGCTGTCAACAACATCCATACTTCAGGACATGGTGGCCAGGTTGATCAGGAATTAATGCTTCGGTTAATCAAACCTAAGTACTTTATGCCAATCCATGGTGAGTACAGAATGCAGAAGATTCATACACAACTCGCGCAGTTGTGTGACGTTCCAGAAGATCACACGTTTATTCTGCAAAACGGTGATGTGTTGGCTCTTACTGCCGATTCTGCCCGTGTCGCTGGTCACTTTAACGCCGGCGATGTATATGTAGATGGTAATGGTGTTGGTGACATCGGCAACGTCGTTTTACATGACCGCCAAATGTTGTCCGAAGAAGGATTAGTTGTCGTTGTTGCGACAATCGATCTTAAAAACAAGGAAATTCAGGCTGGTCCTGACCTTCTCAGTCGTGGTTTTGTCTATATGCGTGAATCTGGCGACATGATTAATGAAGGTCGTCGGCGCGTGTTCCGGACGATTCGCCGTGCAATGCGCGATGATAACGCAACGGAAGCCTCGATTCGAACAGCCATTATCGATGACTTACAGAGTTTCTTGTATGAAAAGACTGAACGTCATCCGATGATTCTGCCAGAATTGATTATGACTAGCACAAACACACCCCATAAAAAGCCTGTCACACATCGTAATTCACCAGCACGGCGTGAAGTTAATGCCAAAGCTGAAACACAAGCAACAAACGAATAATAATCAACGCGATTCAAAAATCGTTGATTGCTGCCGGTTCTTCATCAGAAGAGCCGGTTTTCTTATGCGCAATGTTCTTTAAGAAACCTTAAACAACTGCTAATGGCCCCACTCCATTGGTCGCTCATTTCGTATACTGAATAAAGAGAAAGTGTTTCATATTGAGAGGAACTGTTATGACCCGTCACTTTTACGTCATTTTAAACCGTCACGCTGGCCGCGGTTACGCAAACAACGTTTGGCATACGATTCAACCACAGCTGGATCAACCGGGAATTGAATATCAAATGGATGAAACAAAATATGCTGAACATGCGATTCTTCTTGCTGAACAGTACGCGAAACACCATGCAAATGTCACCATGGGTTCACACATTGTTTTGGTCGTCGGCGGTGATGGTACTCTCAATCAAGCACTAAATGGGCTTAAAAAGGTCGATGTAGCTGTCGCTTTGCCACTAGCGTACATTCCTGCCGGTTCTGGCAATGATTTTGCCCGAGGTGCACAAGTATCCCGCAACCCTTCAAACGCGTTAAAACAGATCCTAGCGGCTACTGAACCAGAAATATTGGACATCGGTCATTATGAAGAGACGACCCAACAAGAACAACGTTACTTTGTCAATAATGTTGGCATTGGTTTCGATGCCGCAATTGTCAGTGCTGCGAATCACAGCACTAAAAAGGGCTTGCTCAACCGTTTACACTTAGGCAACCTGGCCTATATTGGACAACTCATCAAGGTGCTAGGACAGCAAACTGCCTTCCCTGTTACGGTTCACGTAGGTAACCGTCGTGATATTTTTGACAACGGCTTTTTGGTAACGACAAGTAATCACCCGTACTTTGGTGGTGGCGTTCCCATTTTGCCTATTGCAAATGTTCATGATCGAAAATTATCGCTCATTATCGCGGAAAAAATGATTCTGCCTAAATTCATTTTCTTGTTTATTATGATGGCCTTTGGGCGTCATCTGAATTTTAAAAACGTTCATCATTATCAGGCCGATCATTTGCATCTAACAATATCCTCTTTAGAATACGGTCAAGTTGATGGTGAAGAAATGGGTAATCGTTTCTTTGATATTTACCTCTCCGTCGAACAATATCCGTTTTGGTTTGCTCCTACTCGACATTCTAAGTAATATCGTTAAATTTTTTATCATTCACTTCATCGTGGAAAGTCTTACTAATCTCAGAGGAGTCTTGCACATGAAACATACATCAGCAGCGTTGACTGCAGGCATTTACGGTATCGCTATCGGTGACGCCCTTGGTCAGTCAACACAATTTAAAAGTTACGAAAAGTTGCAACAAAATCCGGTGCACGAAATGCTTATGGGCGCTTATCAAACATTGCCCGGCACATGGTCGGACGATACTAGCATGACGCTTGCTACGCTAGCTGCAATCGCGGCTAACGCAACTGACGCCACTATTCCATTGGAACCAGTCATGAATAACTTCATGGCTTGGTTAAACGATGCTGACTTCACACCAGTTCATGAAACTTTTGACGTTGGTAACGGTACTCGTCAAGCACTACGTCATTACAGTGAAACGCATAATCCTCGTGATGCAGGCAGCGCTGATGTCAAAAACAACGGTAATGGCGCCCTTATGCGTATGTTACCAGTCACATTATGGGCTATTCACCAATTAGATGAAGGTCAAACGTTAATAAACCGCCCAGATCTAGTTGATCAAATTATCGAAGTTGCTGAGTTAACGCATCGACATGCTCGTTCAACAGTCGCCTGCTTACTTTACTCCGCGCTCTTAACTCGGCTTATTGAATCAACTGGTTGGACCAGCCAGTTTCTCACCCAAGCGGTTCAAGATGTTCAGCGAATCGTCCAGAACCGAACTGAACTAGCCGGCGAACTGCCTCAGTACAATCGTCTTCTTGATCCTGCTTTTTACAAACTGACTGCCGCTCAGCTTAACACCAGCGGCTATGTCGTTGACACTACAGAAAGCGTCTGGTGGTTACTCAACCACTTTACCGATTATCATGACCTTGTCCTGAACGCAATCAATCTTGGCGGTGACACGGACACTATTGCAAGCATCGCTGGTGGCCTTGCGGCAATTCGGGGTGGCCTGACGTCACTTCCACGAGACTGGCAGGATCAATTGCTGGGTCGTAACGTAATTGCCAATACAATCCATGACGCACTTCGATCCGGCAAATATTAAGTATTTAAAAGCCATCGCCCTTAAAACCTACTAGCCATCTCGCTCTTGAACAAAGAACGAGATGGCTAGTTTTTTTCTGTAAAATCATGTGGAATTAATTTTCGGTACAAGTCAACCACGTCCGCAAGTGGGAGCGATGGTTCAATACAAGCGACTTGCATTGCAAACCCAAGTAAGGCATCCCCAATTCCGTAACACAATAATTTCATCTGAGTCGGCCGCCGTTCCCTAATGATAAGCACACGTTGAGTCACGCCACCTACAATTGGGACCATCTGTTCACGCAATCCTGTCCATCGCAATAGTTGAAAGAAGCCGCAGTTTTCCAAAATCACGCGACTAATAAGCTGACTAGCAGTTCGCCAATCAATGCTTGAACGAGTATCGATACGATTCGTCACCTCAGTAATCACAATCAACAGCTGAATGGTTATCACATCGGCAATATTTTGATGATGCCGGTAGAAGGTCGCGCGACCAACTTTAGCAATCCGACATAGTTCACTGATGGTTATCTTATCAAATGGACGCTTTAGAGCATAAAGATGTTGGATTCCCCCGTACAACTTTTGCTGTGTTCGAACTTCACGTTGGTCAATCATCATTGAGTTAGCTAATAATAGTTTTGTCATACTGCTATGATACACATTCAATTAATATGTCTCAATACTGATTATCTCTAAATCCCTTCCACATTTTATAATTTAATCCTCGACTAGGAATTAATTATTAAAAATTAGGAGATATTATCTATGAAAATCATTACTGTCGAAGAACATTTCGAATCCGCCACTGTCACAAACAGAATTATTGGTTTGACCGAAAAGTTGCCACAAGCTAAACTTAGCCCCGAAATGAAACATTATATGGCTACCACACTGCCAAGTGATGCATTGATGCAGGACGTCACTGACTACCGTTTGCCATTCATGGATGCGCATCATATCGACATGCAAATTTTATCGTACGGAAATGCGTCACCACAAAATTTAGCACCACATGATGCCATTGAACTCTGTCAAATTGCCAATAATCAGCTCGCCGCTGTGGTCCGCCAGTATCCCAAACGATTTAGAGCGCTGGCAGTTTTACCTGTTGGCGACCCTATCGCAGCTGCTGCGGAGCTAGAACGTGCTGTCGTTACTCTTGATTTTAAAGGCGTACTTTTAAAGGGAAATTACAACAACCAGTTCTTTGACAATCCACGTTTTTTCCCAATCTTTGAGATGGCTGTCAAGGGCAGCCCGCCTAGATGTCCCAGTCTACTTTCACCCCTCATTTGTGCCAAGCGACGTAAGCAGACATTACTACGCCAGTTCTGAGTGGTCGGATGTTATTACCGGAATTTTTTCATCCGCTGGTTATGGTTGGCATATGGACATTGGCATTCAAGTTATCCGAATGATTCTTTCCGGGATTTTTGACAAACTGCCAACCCTAAAACTTATTTCCGGACACTGGGGTGAAATGGTGCCACTCTTTCTAGAACGTCTTGACGATGAGCTGAACGCACATGTTCATTTGAAAAATGCCGTTAGCGATTATTACCGTAATAACGTTTACGTCACACCCAGTGGCATGCTGACACAACCGCAACTTAGCTTCCTTCTCGAAGAAATGGGTGCAAATCATATCTTATACTCGCTGGATTACCCATACAAACAGCCAACAAAAAGCGAGTCATTTTTACAGACAAAACGTTTATCTGAATCCCAGCGTCACGCTATCGCTCATGGAAATGCTGAGCAACTTTTCCACCTCAGTTAATTAAAACGCGCTACCTGCTCTAAAACAACAAAAAGGATGACCGCCAAAAAATCTGGCGATCACCCTTTTTGTTTGATTACATATTAATCTTCAGCAGCGTCCATGGCCTCGAGAATTGCATCCAGTTGGTCACACTTACCCCTGAGGGAATCGATCTGATCATGCGATGCCATCCGATGTGTTGACGCGCTCGATTCATCTTGAAGTTCCGCTAATTCATGTGTAGCTTCGCGGTATTCTTCAAGAATCTCTAACTTGTTACTCATCTTTAACACTCCATTTCATACTATAGGTCGACGACCCAGATTATGACGGTAGCAATTAAAGCTCCTTCAAATTCATAAGTGACTATAACACCTTTCGACCAAACTGTGAACACTTTTGACCAAGGATTTTTTGCATCATTTTTGAAGTTTTTCAGTGCTCATTTCAAATTGATTTTTTGCTTTAAAATGTATATAACAATATCTTGTTCTGAAAGGGTTCGTATCTGTAAAGGAACAAGTCATAATCAATGCTTGTAAAACGTTCAACTGACTTCAGAATTATTTTGTTTCCAAATTGTCATATTTCGGCAATCGATTAAATGTCATACAAATTGACCAGCAACACTTACAAACAGTCCATTTCATCATCGTTGAACTATCCAAACGTCTCACTGGCGCAAACTCCCCGAGAAACTCGGCATAAAGTTTTGACCATCCATCGTATACGTTTGCACGTTTTTACCTGGTTCAGGTGCTGCAATGTACTGACTGTCACCAATTGCAATGGCGTTGTGGTAAGTTGCACCCTGCGGCCCCCAGAACAAAACATCACCTGGTTGGGCGGCGTTAACTGGTTGAGCGTTAAAGTACGCCTCCTGCGCGACAGTATTGTGCGGCAGCGAAACGCCAGCCGATGCGTAAGCCTGTTGAACAAGTCCTGAACAATCAGTACCTTGAGTCGACGCACCACCCCAAACGTATGGCACTTGTTGATTCTGATAATCAACAGCTGTCTGGACAACTTTTGTCCGTGTTGACTGATCCGCCGTGTAATTTGGTTGAGATGGCGTTGGTGCTGCACTGACTGTTGTAGCGGCTTGTAAAGTAGTTGGTTGGGTCGGTTCATCCATTTGGGTAGACGTCGAAGCTTGATCAGGTGTTGACTGAACAGCTGCTGACGAAGCAGGTGCTGCTTGTGAAGAAACGGAAGCAGCCCGCTTAGTTGTCGCATTTGATGTTACGACGTTTGAAACATCACTATTAGATTGACTCTTCAACAGCATCGTCGAACTGGACACGGACGTTGCCGCACTGCTGGTCGTTACTTTTGAAGAGCTTAACGTCGCGGTCTGTGTTGAAGTAGCGGTTGAACTAACTTGAGATGTTACTGTTTTGCCTGCTGCCAAGGTTGAGATGACATTGTTAGTCGTGACAGCCTTAGCTTGCTGGCTTGTAGGTGCGACAGATGTCGTGACTTTACCTTTGCTTGCAGATAGCACAGACACCAAATCAGTCGCTGATGTCGCAGCAGAAGTAACAACAGTTGAACTCAAACTGTCTGCACTAGCATTAGCGGTTTGTTCGGTTGAGGTTGACTTAACATCACTTTGCACGACGTTATCATCTTTGGTTTGATCAACCTTAGTATCAACTGCAGAAACGAGGTTGAGTGTTTGCAGAGGATTGTTATCCTCACTTGGCGCTGCCGACGCATCCATTGTTGACGCTTCACTACTTGTTGGTTGCAAAGTCTCCAAGGACAGCTTCTGACCAACGTGAATAATAGAACTAGTGAGTTGGTTATTGGCCATCAGTTCATTAACAGTGGTGTCCTTTGCGGCCGCAATCGACCATAAACTGTCCCCGGTTTTAACTGCATATGTATGCTGTTGCGACTTTTGAACGTTGACGGTGCGTAAAACTGGTTGCATTGTTTGAACTTTAACGTTGTCCAGTGCAGCATTGTGTCCCGTATAAATGACAGAAGTTTGACGATCAGCACCGTTCTTAACCTTATTTAAGGTTTCTACCGATTGCAGTGACACATGTGTGTGTCGCGTATAACCTGACGGTGTGTCGCTTTTTTGCGCCTTGATTTGTGATGCAAATACTGATGATCCACCAGCTGCTAAAATGGCACTAACGGCCCCAATCGCAGCCAGAACACGATTACTTTGTTCTGTTCCCATTCTCAGCACTTCCCATGTTGTCTGAATTATGCTTAAAACATTAAGAAAAGTTTAAGCATGTCATATGTGTAGTATAACAGCCCTTTAACCAAACGGAAACCTCAATTTTACATGAATTGAAAATAAAAATGTGGCAATCAATAATTGGCGTTGTGCATAACTATTATAGTCAACGTATCGCCCTTGAAAATGGTTATTGTTATATACATACAAAAGTAAAATCCGACAAGTGTGTCCTTCTGCTACTACGCTTAAAATGGTACCTTCTTCTTGCGTAGCGGCACCTAAATATTTGGCACAATGTTAATTATCTAAAGTGGTCTATCTAACTCATAAATAACAATTGCCTCATACAATATCCGTTTTATGGGCATAGCTAGCGCATTTACACAATCCGTGGTCAAGACCACGTAAAGAAGCTTTTATCAGCGACTTCATAATCAACATTGTCATTAACAAAATTCGTTGATTTCAATGTTCAATGCACCGGCATTAATCAACTTTAAATCACTGCTACACGAAAAAAACGCTCTCTATTTTTTTAGAGAGCGCTTAATTGGTCTATTTTAATAAACTTAGGCGTTTTGCCCACCATCAATTGTAAATTCAGCACCGGTAGCATACTTCGATTCGTCAGAGCCCAGGAAAACACAGATATTGGCAATGTCTGACGGCTGTCCCATTTCTCCAATTGGAATTGTCTTAACAACAGAATCACGAACCTCATCCGGAATGATTGCTGTGTCAACCCAACCTGGATGCACGGAATTTATTCGCACTTTCAATCCTTCATGGGCTGCAGATAGGGCCGCTGCCTTGGTCAACAGTCTTGTGCCACCTTTACTTGAAGAGTAAGCCGCTGCCATTGGTAAGCCACGGAGACCGGCGACTGAGGAAATGTTGATAATTGAACCTGCGCCACCATTCTTCTTCATCGCCTGAATACCGTATTTAACACCTAGGAAATTCCCGGTAAGGTTTACATCGATCACTTGCTGCCAATCAGCTAATGATAAGTCTTCAACAGGGCCATTCTTACCGCCGATACCGGCATTGTTGACGACAATGTCAATTTTCCCGAATTTATCTTCAGCCGCTGAGATAACCTTTTTCCAATCATCCTCTTTGGCCACATTCTGCTGAACAAACAGACCTGCGTCACCCAATTTACTGGCAACCTTTTGCCCGCCATCAACATTATGATCTGCGGTCACAACAACTTTGGCTCCTTCTTTAACAAAGGCCTCAGCAATGGCTTGCCCAATTCCTGCGGCGGCGCCTGTGACAATGGCGACCTTACCTGATAAACGCTCTGACATAATCTTTCCTCCTAGTAATTGATAACATTATTCTATGCCCAGGTAAGGCAAAATGCACCTTTTTGAACTTCATTACCACTTTCACCAGATTTCGAGCCGTTTACGCGCCAATCATTGTTTTTAAGCCGCTCGTTTAATAAGCTTAGTTCATCAAATAGAGGTGATTCATATGAAAGTCACATATAAACAAATTGATCAATCCAACACTTCCGTTGTCGTTTATGCCCGAGCTCAAACGGACAGTGTCACTAACTTGATTGGCTACATTGCCAAATATAACGAAGGTGATAATCAAATCGTGATTCACGAAAACGGTCGGATGAGCATTATTCAGATTTCAGAGATCATCACAGTTGAAGTTCAGAATAAGGACCTGACGATCACGACAACGAGCAACATTTTCCATGTTCGTTGCGCCCTATCAAAAATGATGGAAAAACTCACACAGCCTTTTTTTGCCTTAGTCTCGCAGTCCGCGACCATCAATTTAAGGTACTTGGACTCATTAGTAGCTTCTTTTTCTGGAACAATGACGGCACATTTAAAAAACGGTCAGCAAGTCGCTGTTTCACGGCGGTTTGTTCCCTTATTACGCCAACGCATTAAATCATTGCAAGCACAAAAGTAAATAACAGCTTTGGAGGTTATATCATGGCACAAAAAATGACGAGTTTATTCAAGAGCTTTCTCACTTCATTTTCAATTGGTAATTTTTTTATCGTTTTAAACCTATTGATTTCACGAATACCGCACATCCATCAACTGATTATTGAGGTTTGGGTATTTTGTCTAAGCCTCACGTTTATCAATCTACTACAGTGGTTATCGATCAAACCAGTGATTAAATATGCGCTGATTATTGTGTTTACATCAATTATCTATCTGATCTTTGCCGGCATTTTTCACTGGATGCCCTTGACGACGGTTAGCATTTCACTCACATTTGTTGGCTTTGCCACTTGGTATATTGTTTCATGGCTTGGATACTGGCTGTATTCACGCTGGTTAGCCAATAGCGTAAATCACGACTTAAAGACGCAATAGTGATTTTCTACCATAAAAAGACTATTGTCGGCGTGTCAGTTTGATAACGATGAAAAATAACAGATGATTGCTTTTGAATGTTAATAGTAATAAATTAATAATATAATCATTTTTATCAAATAGTTGAATATGTTTGGGAGATGGGATCATGTCAGATAAAAATAATGCTGAAAAAGCTATTGATTCGACGCCCGCAGGAGCCGGTACCACTTTAGGAGCGCAGCAAGGCTTACATGCAGAACATAATACAACCATTCAGCTTATCGCACTGTGGATCGTTATTATCACTTTGATTGGCGTATTGATTGCTGCCGTGTTCGGTGCTTTTGCAGTTATGAACATTATGTTGGGCCTAGCGGTCGTTAGCGGCATTATTTACGGCTTAACGGAATGGCAATTTGGTAAAGGGTAAGCCTATTCATCAGCATTTTGTTATTGGCAACTATAAAAAGACACAGATCAAATGACGATTATTGTAATCGCTTGATCCGTGTCCTTTTTAATTTCCAAACTTAACGAAGTTGTCCCTCTAACAGGGCAAAGTAAATCGTTAAAATAAGCAGATCTGCAGAGCCACCGAGACTCAAATTACGTGACAAAAATATTTCGTTCAGCTGCTTTAAGAAAACTTGACCCGCTGATGTTCGGCTACCACCTAATTCAAAGTAATGATTACTTTGAACGTGCATCCAATCGGTGATTTTTGCGTCACCAGCCCGTTTGATTAAATTTGAATCATCCGTATTGCCGGCAATACGCATTAATGTATCAAGCAAACGTTCCATCGTTGTTCCCTGACGTTGCCGTAAAAATGGCAATGCTAGTTCAACCACAGTTGGAAAACCCGCCTCCGCTTCACCACGAATACCAGCCTTACCATACTTTAGAAATTGACGTTCACCGGCTGTTAGCGACGCCGGTGAAGTCGCCTTGATCTTTTTGAAGTCATTTTCAGTTAATCCTTGAAGCATTTCTTTGGCAATAGCAATAACTTCATTTGTCGCATATTTGCCATTAACAGTTAGTTGCTGCGCTGTCGCCGCAACTAATACGCCCAATGAAAAAATCGCACCCTTATGCGTATTAACACCGTTCGTTGTTTCAAACATCGTCCGCTCGGCATGTTGTCCCAAAATCCGTAACTGAGCGAATAGTTCGGTTAATTCGTTATCCGTTTGTTCAAAATGCTGACCCGCAAGCGCACATTTGTGCAAGTATTCCCGTAAACTGGTCGCACTATCAATGAAAGTAAACACCGTCATATCAGGATGGGGACCAGCGGAAACAGGATCGACTAAGCCAGGCTTTGGATTCACAGCTACTTCATAAAGGAGCGCCCGTTCACCTACTTGTGAAAGTGTTGACGCCAACTGTTGAGTGCTCAAATCAAGTGTCATAGCAGCTGTCCTCCAAAGTAAGTCGTATACATGTCAGCAATGTGTGCCTGCAATTCTGTCACGCTGTGGCGACGCGAACGCGCACAATCTTTAGCCGGCCGACCGCAAACTAAACAGGTTCGCGCCGGCAAACCAAAATTAGTCCGGGATAATGCTCGTGCACCGCCGTCCCCACCCATCAGTACATCGGCATCAAATAAGCGCCCAAGTGTAAACTCATCCTCAAACGAAACTGCCAATTTTTTGACCTGATCGGCTTTCATATCAACGACATAAAACGCTTCGGATCCTGTTTGACGGTCCCAATGTTCGTCATCAATGATGACATATTGGTGTTGAGTCATCATGCTTCTCAATTGCGCATCGCCAGCTTTAAACAACTTTTCTAAGGCACCATTATTTTTAATTGGTCCGGGAATATTCATTTTTAAAGCAACCACTGTTCTTCCTGGATATTTGGCAATCAAACTTTGTTGAAGTGACACACGTTCATCTTTGTTTGCCAATACATTATCGATTGTTTGCGGTTCACCAGTTGAAAATATATCTTCTGCCACGACTTTCTCTCCGTTCCTCTTCAAATTACGGTTAACAGTTTACGCCTCCCCGTCATTTTTGTCTTGTTCACCGATTAATACTTGTCAATAACAAAAGACTGCCATTAGCGTCTTTTGCACCAATAGCGGTCTTTAAATTTAATGCATCTTTTAACTTTAA
This sequence comes from Furfurilactobacillus cerevisiae, assembly GCF_048961765.1. GTDB lineage: Bacteria > Bacillota > Bacilli > Lactobacillales > Lactobacillaceae > Furfurilactobacillus > Furfurilactobacillus milii_A. Next base: position 1,384,690 of record NZ_CP185253.1, on the reverse strand, counting down.
AAAGCGGATTAACTGCACGAATTATTTCGCAAAATCGACAACTGCCTTAGCAACTGTCTGAACAACCCCATCATCGAAGACGCCTGGTACAATATGATCCACTGTCGGATGTTCGACTAAGCTAGCAAGCGCCTTAGCCGTTGTTGCTTCTAAAACAAACGTGACGTGTTTAAGGCCACTGGCCAGTAGTCCCTTATATAATCCAGGAAAGACCAAAATGTTATTGACCTGATTTGGATATTGACTAGAACCCGTCGCAATGACCGCTGCACCGGCCTCTTTAGCAACTGCTGGATCAATTTCAGGCACTGGGTTGGCCAGGCCAAAAATAATCGGCCGATCGGCCATATTGCGCACATCATCACCGGTTAACACGTTTGCGTCAGATAATCCGACAAACACGTCTTGGCCTTTAATACCTTCTTGCAATGTGGTGCCAGTGGTTTGTGTGCCCAATTCTCGCGCCAAACCACGTTGAAATTTGTTGTAACGGTCATCATCAGGTGTAACGACACCATGGATGTCAGCTAGTGTAATGTGTTTCACGCCAGCAGCAAACAGTAATCGAGCAACCGCAATCCCCGAAGCACCGGCTCCGTTAATCAAAATGTGCAAATCGTTAAATGATTTATTCACAACCTTGGCTGCGTTCAAAAGGCCGGCCATCACTACAATAGCAGTTCCTTCTTGATCATCATGATAAACCGGAATGTTGAGTTCTTTGCTTAACCGATCTTCAATCTCAAAACATCTTGGCGCTGCAATATCCTCTAAATGAATACCTGCAAAACTGCCAGCAATATTTTTAATCGTGCTGACGAATTCGTCAGTGGATACCTGCGCAACTGATAATGGCAAAGCGTTAACACCCGCTAAGTCTTTATATAGTAACGATTTACCTTCAATAACCGGTAGTGCACCGGCCGGACCAATATTACCAAGACCCAAAACAGCCGAACCATCAGAAACCACGGCTACCAGCTTGCCGCTTAACGTATAGTGGTCTCGCAAGCTTGGATCTTTGGCCAACATCTTTGAAATTGTCGCAACCCCTGGTGTGTATGCTTTGCCCAAATCCGAGCGATTTTTAACCGCCATTTCAGATTCAATGCCAAGAACCCCATTATGTAAAGCATGTAACTTTAATACGTCATCTAATTGATCCGCCATGTGTGCACTCCTTCGTTTATTCTATTTCTAATATACACCGCTTTTAAAAAATATCAAAATTGATGGATTTTTTTGAAACATTTTAACAGTCTTAAAAACGGCAATAAGGCTAATTGATTGTTGTTTTATTGATCAGTCTGTAAAATGAAACTGTTAATATAATTTGCTTGGAGGGCTACAAAATGGAAAAAGACGTACGACCACGAACAACATATCACACGACAATTATTAATGAAGACGGCGTTTCTGGTCACACGTTCGCCCAAGGTAAGAACCGTGTCGATCTACAGATTCGGAACACAAACGATGACACTAATGGGACTAATCCTGAACAACTACTCGGAATGGCCTTAGCTACCTGCTTGAACGCAACCTTTGAGGCCATTGAAAAACGTGATGGTTACGAGCATCAAACGAAGGTACGAGTGGACGTTGATCAAGCTCATGATACACACGGTCTTCAATTCTTTGTTGATGTGTACGTCTACATTCCGGAATCAGAAGTGGACCGTAAAACTGCACAGGCGTGGTTTGATCTCGCCGAAAGTCGCTGCCCTGTGTCAAAATTGGTACGCGGTAGCGATAACGTCACGTTCACGCTCGTTGATGCGTGGGATGATGCTGCAAGTACTGTTTTATAAAATTAACATCAACACCAGTCTCACGCCATATGAAAAGCCAATCCTCAAGCCCGAGGATTGGCTTTTTGGGTCTACCATCTAAATACACGATATTTAACACTCTCGCTCTTCATTGCTAATAATTTGAACTAACCCAACCACAGTGCAAATGAATATAACACCGCTTACCTGCCGCAAAATCTGCAGGAGATAATTCGAATTCAAAACCACAATTATTCACGTGACGAATGCGCATCGGCATTGTGGGATGACCAGTATACGCCGTTTTCCACTCGTAATCCTGCCCATCCGGCGCTTCCGCAAGCACCTGTTCGGCATAATTCAACGTTTTCTCCATTACTAACCTGCCTCCCAAATAAGAAACATGAACCATTTATTGTTTGCTCATAGTATCACATAGCTTCAATTTATCCAAATAACTTGCTCAACTTAAGGGAGATTGGATGGCCCGTTTGCCGGAGAATCATGCATGTGGTAGCTTTTCCAGAAAACTCAACAATGCCGCATTGGTTGCCTCACTTTGTTCTGCCATCAAGATATGACCAGCATTCGGAATAATAACTGACTGACCGTGAGCTGCCATCTTAGACGTTACAGCGGCAAATTCAGGATTAAAGTACGGTGATTCGCCACCCGCCATCACTAACAATGGTACGTTTAACTGGCGAATCACATCACGCCAATCTGTAAAAGCATGATCAAACAAAAATGGTTCGTTGAGCGCTGCATCATATGGGTGCGTGGTAGCAGCAGCCGTTACGAGTTGATACGTATCATCGTTAATATGCTTAAATGTAGACGGTCCCAATGGCATTCTGAAAAAGTCTGGAAACTCCGCCCAAGTTACATCTTTAAACCCAAACTTCCAGTCCGCGTCATTAATCATTTTGGGGCTTTGATCTAAATCAATCACTGCGGTGACGTTTGCATCCCCAAACAGTGATAAATAAGCAAAAATAGTTGCTGCGCCCATCGAGTTACCCAGCAAGATAGGCTTTACGAGGTGCAATTTATCGATCACTTCCGCAAGATCCATACCGTGGCGACTAATTCTTAATCCTTTGGCAGTATGTTGCGAAGCGCCTTGATTGCGAGCGTCCACATTGATGACCCGATAGCCAGCTGAAACTAGTGCTGAAACCTGGGCACGCCAAATTTCTTTTGCACCGCCTAGGCCAGTCAGAATAACAACCGGCCGTCCTTCGCCCTCATCTGTATAATCCAACCTGACGTGATCACTCGTGGTTATTATCATGTCTGCCTCCCTAATGCTTTCGTTGTCATTAGCATATCACATGCCACCTAAATCCCCGTGCTTAAAATAATCAATCATTCCTCGACAATTACAAAAAAAGGTCAATCCCGACAAGCGGCATTGACCTTAATCGTTACTGTTCAATTCTGGACACGTTTATGCCGGTTGTCCTTCCAACTTATCAATGAAGCTTTCAACTTCTTGACGTGTCTTCCGATCAGCGTTGGCAAAACGACCAATTTCCTTACCGTTCTCAAACGCAACAAAGCTTGGAATACCCATGACGCCAAGTTCTTGAGCGAAGTCGATATTTGCATCACGATCCACGTGAACCCATTGATATTGATCGTACTTGGATTCAATTTGCGGCATCACTGGTTTAATAAAAGCACAATCAGGGCACCAAGTGGCACTAAAGAATAACATCACTTTACCATCTTGTTTAATAATATCGTCTAATTGTGCATTACTTAAATCTGTCATTGGTGTCATTAAAAAAACCTCCTAGATCCTGACGTAGTCATTCTTAAACACGTCGGGGTCTTCTTTAAAAGTTACTTACTATTTTATAGTGTTTCTCGAAAAAGTCAACAATTGTTTGTTCGGAAGCAAAGCTCAATACCCTCAATTATTTTCCATTCGGACGACTTAACAAGCTAGCACACCTGTATACTTACAGTATCAACCTATTTTAAACGGAGTCAATAAATACTCATGCAGAAAAAATCTTACCATCACAAATGGTCGCTACGTACAACGATCATTTTAGTAGTTTTATTAACAGTCGCAACCTCCCTGTCCATTGCTGCACTTCTCGTACTACACAACGTTGTCCAAACGCAGCAACGAAACATTAAGCAAAATATCCGTAGTACGGCCACAATTGTTGCCACAAGTACGGTTGTTAAAGATAATTTGACGACTAAACAGCCATCGGCACATGGCGACATTCAGAGATACACCAAGCGAATTCAACGAGCCACTCATGTCGATTTCATTGTTGTTATGAACCGTCGCTTAATCCGTTACTCACATCCCGACACCCGCGTCATTGGTCACCGGTTTAGTTCCCCAAACGATGCCACCAAGTCGCTAACCGGTCACACACATTTTTCCCGTGAAACAGGTGTGCTAGGAAATGGTTACCGAATTTTTACCCCCATTTACAATGCTAGGCATCAACAAATTGGCATTGTCTGTGTCGGTTTAACGGAAAGATCAATCAATAGTGAAACACGGTCCGCCGAGTTGCCTATTGTCATTGGATCATTACTGGGCTTGATCAGCGGTATCATCGCCGCCTGGTTGCTAGGAACCCATATTCGTCGGCGCTTATTGGGAATGGAACCCCAGGAAATCGCTACACGGGTAACTGAATTATCTGTCATCAATGACAGTATGTCCGAGGGGCTTATCGCAATTGATCAACAACGGCGGCTGATCACAGCAAACGATATCGCAAATGAACTATTTCCGACCCTGACAATTGGTGATCCACTTGATGATGACCTGTTTAACGCTTTATTTGGGCAGACGTTTAAGGGTTCAAAAAGCACAATTAATGAATCCGTATTAGTCCAGTCTAAAGAATTAATTGTATCGACAAGTCCACTGATTTCTGCTGGCAAACGCCTAGGTAGCATGGCACTATTACGTGATCGTTCTGAATATCAACTACTAGCCGACCAATTGGCCGGAACAACACAATATATTCAGGCCCTTCGCGCACAAACACATGAATTTCTAAATAAACTTCAGGCCGTTTCCGGTCTAATCGAATTGCACCAATATGATGAAGTTCAACGATTTATTACCAATACGTCAGCAGATTACCAAGCCCAATTCGGAAACCTCAACAATCATATCCAATCGCCAGCAGTTGCTGGATTTCTCATGGGGAAATTAAATCAGGCTCATGAACAGCAAGTCGCCTTTACTATCACGCCAGATAGCCTTCTTCCCAAGCAAGTCGCTTCAGAAGCCTTAAGTGTGGATCTAATTAAAGTCCTGGGAAATCTCATCGATAACGCAATTGACGCTGTTAATAACGATGACAATGTTAAATCAGAAATCACGCTGTCAATTAATTATGACGATGAAAGTAATATCTTGGTCATTGAGGTAACAGATAATGGCTGCGGAATTTCAAAAGAAGTTAAAGCTCACATGTTTGAGCAACACTATTCAACTAAGGGACGAGATCGTGGTTACGGTTTAGCGCTCGTTAAACAGGTCGTTGACGCCCGTAATGGCTACCTGTCAGCGACTAATAATCGCCCACAAGGCACTACTTTTTACGTTGAATTACCACTATATAATCAAAAATCGGAGGGCGATGACTAATATGATGAACGTTTTAATTGTGGAAGACGATCCCATGGTCAGTGCCATTAATCAGCAATATCTAAAAAGAATTATTCCATCAGCCCAGCTAAGTCTCACACAGACCGACAATGGCGCTCACGCATTGTCGATTTTAAAGCAACAGCCAGTGGACCTCGTGTTGCTTGACGTTTATATGCCCAAGCTGTCCGGCAGTGAGGTTTTGACAGAGTTAATGCGCCTTGAAATACATCCCCAAGTGATTATGTTAACGGCCGCAAATGATACGGACCATGTTAAGGCAGCTATCGACTACGGTGTCCTCGACTACCTAATCAAGCCTTTTACATTTGATCGTTTTGAACAATCAGTGACCAAATTCTTGCAGATACACCAATCACTTAAAAATACGGGTCCCCTGGCACAAAAGGACTTAGATCAATTATTTACAACTCCCTCCTCACAATCCTCTCAATTGCCACAGACACTGCCCAAGGGATTGTCTCGATTGTCACTAGAACGTGTACTAACAGCGATTCAACCTTTACAAGCACCCTTTTCGGTTCAAGATGCTGCACAGGCGGCCAAGCTATCCCGAATTTCAACAAAAAAATATTTAGACTATTTAATCGACACACATCAACTATCTTCCAGCATTAAATACTTAGCAGTTGGACGTCCTTTAACCGTTTACCAATTCGTGAACTAAATAATTTCTTTGAGTCGATTTCGTACCCTCTTGTCGCCGTAACTAGCGATGAAAAAACGGCCCACCAATTTTAGTTTGGTGTGGCCGCTTTTCGTATGCGCTATTTTTAATCTAACTTCACGTCATTATCGGTATGACCGTTAGCTAATACTTGTTCAAAGTTCTGATAGCTAACAGCAATCATATCAGTCAATGCCGGTTTGGTATATGAACCCATATGTGGCGTCATTAAGACGCGAGGATAAAGTTCACGGAGACTTTCGACGATTTCGTTTGGTAATTTACCACTAAACTGATGACCAAAAATTAATTTTTCATCTGGTAAAACGTCAGTGGCAAAGCTACCAAGTGTGTCGGTTTGTAATGCTTGCAGGACAGCAGCGTGATCCACCAGCTCACCACGCGCAGTATTAACCAAAACCGCGTCATTCTTCATTTTTTTCAAAAAGTCTTCATCAACCATATTTTCATTTTGACCTGGGAAATAAGGCACATGAATCGAGACAATATCTGATTGCGCCAAAAGTTCGTCAAGCTCAACAAAGGTAACAAATTGACGCGCAAAATCCGAAGGGTAGGGATCGTAACCCAGTACTTTTGCACCCATACCTTTATACAAACTCGCTTCCGTCGCGCCAATTTTTCCCGTACCAATAATTCCAACCGTACTACTGTGCACTTCACGGGAAAATAATGCAGGAGCGACCGTAAAGTCACCCGCTTCAGCACGGCTCGTGGCCAATGTCGTGTGACGCAATGACATCATCCCCACTGTCATCGCTAATTCTGCCACGGCATATGGTGAGTATGCTGGGACTCGTGCCACTTTCATGTTATAACTAGCTGCTGCCTTCAGGTCAATGTGATTAAAACCAACCGTCCGAGTGAAGACATATTTAATGCCCCATTCATTAAACTTAGCCAAATTTGTGGCATCGGCCACACAGTTGGCACGTAATAATACGGCATCTGAACCCCTAGCAGTTTCGACATTCTCATGGGTCAACAAATCGCCTATTAAGTTTAATTCATACTGATTTTTATTTAAATCGTTGAAATACGACACTTCGTTTGAACGAACACCATATGCTGTAATTTTAAACATTATTATCCACCTCAACCTTAATCAAAGAACGTCATTATTTAAAAATTCCAACCTGATTCAGTACCTCTAGCAAGGCGATCCAGATAGGTGTCGCAACAACGGCACAAATCGTTGAAATCAACGATGCATTTGACGCCAACACAGCATCCCGATCAAAACTAATCGCGTATGCCGAAGCTACGGAGGCCGTTGGCGTTGCCATCATGATAATAACGGTTGCCAAGGCAACGTAACTAACTGGCAAAATGTGAGTAATCGTTAGGATAAATAACAGCACTAAGTTCAATAAAGGAACCAAGATAACCTTGTTAAAACTGTAATACCATGAGGCTTTGTCAGAAGCTGCATCCTTCATGGAAATCGAACCTAATGTTGCACCGATTGAAAGCCAAGCCAATGGTGATGCCAAATTACCCAAATACTGCAGTGGTTTGAACAACCAAAGTGCAGTTTGGTCAATCCGATAGAAAGCCACGTTGATGGTTGGTGCATTTGGTGCAATTACGCCATTTACGGCTTGCTTAACTGCAACCATTGGCATGAAGTCTTGGATCATCCATAAAATCAGGCCAGCAAATGTTGCAATAACGATAGGATTTGGTAGATTGCAAATTTAATCCGAATTTTTGGACAAATTTGTCAGCATAACCTGATACGGTGTTTGCCAGTCGAGTATTTTAAGCGGTCGCTGGTTAATTTGGAGTAACGTCGTCGTTAAATCTTGAGCACTAATGTGTTCAAAACGAGTCCCTTTAGGATAAAAATAACGTAAATTCCGATTAAAGCGTTCATTACTACCACGTTCAGCTGGCGTATAAGCATGGCAGTAATAGGTCTTAATACCATATTGTGATTCAAGTGATACTAGCCCACTAAACTCAGTGCCACGGTCCACAGTAAAGCTGTGCACCGGACCATTAAAAGTGGTTAGGAACTTAGTTAGTGCTTCATTAACAGTCACTGTCGTCCGATCTTTTAACCGGTATGCCCAAAGGAACCGTGATTTTCGATCGATTAAAGTTAATAAAACTGCCTTACTATGCCCACGAGGACCAACGACTGTATCTAGTTCAAAATCGCCGATGCGATTACGTTGATTAATCATCATGGGACGCTGTTCAATTGATCGCCCCAAAGATTGATTATATTTGGATCGTTGGTCAACGTTACGCCGTTGGCGTACGCCATGTTCAGGTAGATCATTCAAGGAGAAATCAATTCTCTCCTGATTTAGCCAATTATAAATAGATTTAGTAGCTAGTTTAAATTCGTGAGCAATCATTCCTGGTGACCAGCTTAGACGTAAATGGTTGAGAATTTTTTGCTTTAACTCATCGCTCAGCTTAGTTTTCCGACCACATCGTGATCGCTTGTATTCGGCATCTGTTTGTGCTAATTCAGCCTGATAAGGTTGACATCGAGATAATTCATAAGAAATTGTTGACGGTGATCGGTTCAGCCGAACGCCCATTTGGATATTGGACAGCCCTAGTTCACAAAAGGTTTCGATTTTAATTCGTTCGGAATAGGTTATACTAGACAAAAGATCAGCTCCTAAAAGATGGGTTTGTGGTAAACACCATTTTAAAGGAAGCTGATCTTTTTTGTCCGAACAGCGTTCGGATTAATTTTACAATCTACCATTTAAAAACATTTTTTTGATATTGCTTGCTTCCATCTTCAATCCGGACATTTTGATGTAGGCATATGAATATAGGAAAATTCGGTAACCAATGTTAAAAATAGAACTATACATAATCCCCTTGGCACCAAACACAGCACCAACAATTGGAATACCAAAGAACGTTGTTGAACCAAACGTTGTTAATATAGCTAATGTTTCTTGCTTATCCTTAGGAAACTTCGTATACGAAAACGGCGTTACGAAGATTAGGATGATATAGATTAAAATACCCCAGATCAGCACATTCAGACCCTGTGTAAAAGTTTCATGACTGATTGGCTGCATAAATGAATTGAACGCTAAAGCTGGTAGTGCAACCGACAAAACAACTTTTGACAAAATTTTCCCAAACGTTTCACCAAAGGTGCCGCGTTTGCGTAAATAAAAACCTAACAAAATGATAAAAACGGTCGATGTTATCGAACTAATAATCGAGACGTTTGTGAACGTAGCCTCAAGGGCCTTCGCAATGCTCATGATAATTCCTCCAAATAATTGAAATAACTTAATTTATCAATGCATTTAGTGTATTTGTTATTTGTGAAATAATGAACATTTTATAATTAATGAAACCTTTTGTAACTTATGTAAGTGCCTAAACTTATGTGCCCGTCAACGATACGTACCTAGTCTCAACAATGCTGAAATGCCTGTTAAACAACGTCTGAAGCTGGATATGCATACATTTAATTTATTGTTATACAACAAAACCCCGGCAAGCCGGAGTTTACAGGATTGTTTTATTTTAATCCTCATTTTTTGATCAGTTGAACAATCTTTGGTCCAACAACGTACGCAATGACAACGCCCACGAGACCTTGGATTAGGTTTGTAGCTACGCCGATTAGGCCAATCGAAACACTGTATAAAAGACTATCAGCTAAAAAGTAGCCAATTGTCATAATAATTACAGCGAGTACCAAACTAATTATCTTTGCTGCATTCTTACTTACTTTCGACAACATTAAACCTGCGACCAGACCCTCTAGGCCATGAACGATAAAGGAAAAAAACATATATTGCCCGTATCCCGACAACAAATCCAGTAGAAAACCACTAATTGCACCGACACTCGCGCCTTCACGTGGCCCCAATAACATGGCTGCAATAAGGACACCGGCATCGCATAGATTGATGTTTCCGTGGGTCATCGGTACGGGAATAATAAATAATCGACTAATAACAACCGTTACGGCAATGAGCATGGCACTCAAAGTCAGCCGTCGGAGCGTCTCGTGCTGTATTGAAGAATTGTTCATAACGTCACACCTTTAACGAATATCCTTCAAATTATCTTCAGTAAACGTATACCGAGCCCGTTCTCCACCAATCAGTTTAGGCCGAGATGATAGGCCTACAACACGCGCTTCACCAACATCTCGGTGAGTCAAGCGAACCGGAATCTGCACAAACTTCACGTGCATCCCGATTTCCGTGCCACCAATATCAATGCCACCATCCGCAACAATATGTTCCACCTCGACTGGATCATCAAACTGCTGGTAAGCAGCCACTTGTGTACCACCGCCGGCATGAATAGCGGGTTTAACTGAAACTATCTCGAACCCATGGCGTTCAGCTACCGCACGTTCGAGAACTAGTGCCCGGTTGATGTGTTCGCACCCTTGAACGGCTAGGTTCAGATGACGGGGTTCTAGAAATGATTGAACCGTTCCAACAACAGTTTTACCAACGTCTAAACTCGAATCTGTTCCTTTCCACTTACCTAAAATTTCACTGGTACTACAACCAACAACAAAAATTCCATTTTCCGGCAATGCAACTTTTTCAAAATATTCAGTTAAAAGCTCGTTGAGGTCATTTTTTATAGTTTCTTTAGTCATCTTTTAACTCCTTATTTAGTACGAAGCATATTGATTATTATCTACAGCTTAGGTTCAATATGTCCCTTTGCCGTATAGTTTTCAACAACAATTCTAAATACACTGACAAAATCCAAAGTTTGTCTATTAATTTGTGACCATTCATGACCAGTTTCATGAACTAGTAACGTTTGTAAGGCCATCATTTTTTCGTCACGTGCCATTAATTGAACGGCCTGTCCATACCCGATAATGCTTCTATACCAGTATGAATTATCGCTAGCTTCGGCACTTTTGCTTGGCATCAGGGCGCCGCCATCATCTATTTCAAAGCCAACCTTGTCGTTGGCCTTTAATAAATCAAACTTTTTTCCCTGCGGTGCGCCGTGAAAGAACACACTAAGTTTGCCATCTTCATTCAGCTTGTAACCATAATTTGTGGGCACCACATATGGAAAATCACCGTCGTTTAGTGCCAAGTGTAAAACGTGACTGTCCTTTAAAATTGAAGCCATTTGCTCTTGATCCACGATTTGCCGATCTTGTAACCGCATAACGTCCTCCTTATTTCCTTTTAAAATTCAAAAGCAAAACTTCTGAAAATAATAGCAACAATATTGCCATCAAAAACAGCATTTGGTAACCACCATTCACAATGACCACTCCTCCTAAAGCGGGACCAACTGCTTTCCCAATAGACGAAAACACGTTCACTAGGCCCTGATTGCGTCCCTTAACTTTCACTGGCGAATTTTGATCCACAACAACTGGCGCAGCTGGCACAAAAAGCGCTTCACCAATTGTTAAAAATACGGCCGCCACTAATAACCATAGTTTATTGGTACTAGCAAGTAAGCAACCAAACGAAAGCACCAAGAAGAAAATACCAAATCTGGACTGCGCAATTGATGTTTTAAAAAAGTGCGCGAATCGAAGTAAAAACACTTGAATAAGTGTGATTCCGATGCCATTAATCACCCAAACATGACTGTAAAACCCAGCAGAATAGCCCAAGCTTGTAAAATAGACGGAAAAATTGGTCATCCACTGTACATACACGATCCAAAATAAAAATAAGGTGATAAAAACACGGATGATTACATCTCTTTTGAGGACCGTTTCGCCTTCACTGTCATCCTCCTGAACACTTACTTGATTGGCATTCTCTGCAACATTGGGCTGACCCGTCCCTAGTCCAATTAGCGTCACAATTAAGGCAATCACCGTTACAGTAGCCATCAACGTTTTAATTTCATTATGCCGATACAGTAATCCTAACGATCCGGATCCGGCTACTAACCCCAAATTAACGGCCAAATAGAGCAAATTAAAGTTTTTTCTCGAATCATTTTCCGGATTAGGCACTTGTAAATCACTTACTAAAGCATATTGAACTGTTAAGCACCAACCTGTAATAAAACCAAATGGCACCAAAAATAATATAAAGGCAACTAACCCATCACCAAACATTCCAATAAAAGACACAATCAGTAATAAATAAAAACCGCTCATTAAAATCTTTTGATGCGACAGCCGATCAAATAAATATCCTGAAATCACGCTTCCAGCCGCATTAGCCAAGGAGTAGCACATTAGTATGACACCTATTATTGGCAGAGATAAGCCGAAGGCGTCATGCATATATAAAGTGCTGACCGGCCAGATCATGCTATAAATAGCATTCACTAAGAATGCCATTATCATAATACGGTTGATCTGTAACTTGGCCGCCAATTTATTCACTCCTCAACTATCTTCAAAATTTATCGCTACCCATCCATATTACCAAAATCAATTGCGGAACTTTAGGTACGAATTACATACGAGTCTGTGCCATAAGTTTATTTGTGATGAATAATGTGAGCAATATCGCGCTCCAAAGTTCTGAGCATTCCATTCAACCCAAAACTAACCCATTCCCCAAGCTCGAGAATAGGTCAGTTCTACGTTAATGCTCGTTCTCAAATCGGCCTTATGTCATGGCTTCTTCAACAAAGCTACAGCCAAAAGTTAATTGATTCAATCGAATCGCCAACTTGTAGAACATTTCGGGTCGCGTCAGTGACAAATTCCTTAGCAGTCCGAATTGCATTCTCCGTTTTCTGTCCGTTTGCTAATTCTGCTGTAATGCATGCAGACAAAGCATCATCCTTACCAGATGGTTGTGGAAAAGGTGCGTGTTTATCTGTTAGCCAAAAATCATCGCCATCTTCAAGCAATACATAATCACGAATGTTATCCCGACCTTGATGTTCATTACTCCCCTTAATGAGAACATTCTGAACACCTATACCGCGAAGCTCATTCGCTGCGTGAATCACATCATCATCGGATGTAATTTCAAAGCCGACGATCTTTTCTGCTTCTTCAATCGTAGGCGTAATAACATTGGCTAAGGGAATCAAATCAGTCACATACTTTGAGAAAGCCGTGTCATCCAAAACCGGCGCGCCAGTTTCATCAAACAATATTGGATCTAAAACAACCGGACCGACACTTTGATTCCGACATGCTTGTTCAACTGCCGTAATTAAGTCCAAATTAGGCAAATACCCAACTTTGCAGCTAGAGATATGCAGACCATTTAAAATCGAACCAAATTGACGATCAACTGAAGTTGCCGACAACACAAGGCCATCTTTCGACGGCACTTCACCATCGCTAAAAATCGAGGTCAAAACTGTGACGCCATAAACACGTTTCACTGAGAAGGTGTTTAAGTCCGCTTGTAAATAGCGATTAGTAGATTGTAAAATTAATCCGAACGCTGTTCGGACAAAAAAGATCAGCTTCCTTTAAAATGGTGTTTACAACAAACCCATCTTTTAGGAGCTGATCTTTTGTCTAGTATAACCTATTCCGAACGAATTAAAATCGAAACCTTTTGTGAACTAGGGCTGTCCAATATCCAAATGGGCGTTCGGCTGAACCGATCACCGTCAACAATTTCTTATGAATTATCTCGATGTCAACCTTATCAGGCTGAATTAGCACAAACAGATGCCGAATACAAGCGATCACGATGTGGTCGGAAAACTAAGCTGAGCGATGAGTTAAAGCAAACAATTCTCAACCATTTACATCTAAGCTGGTCACCAGGAATGATTGCTCACGAATTTAAACTAGCGACTAAATCTATTTATAATTGGCTAAATCAGGGGAGAATTGGTTTCTCCTTGAATGATCTACCTGAACATGGCGTACGCCAACGGCGTAACGTTGACCAACGATCCAAATATAATCAATCTTTGGGGCGATCGATTGAACAGCGTCCCATGATGATTAATCAACGTAATCGCATCGGTGATTTTGAACTAGATACCGTCGTTGGCCCTCGTGGGCATAGTAAGGCAGTTTTATTAACTTTAATCGATCGCAAATCACGGTTCCTTTGGGCATATCGGTTAAAGGACCGAACGACAGCGAGTGTTAATGAAGCACTGACTAAGTTCCTAACAACTTTTAATGGACCGGTGCACAGTTTTACTGTGGACCGTGGTACTGAGTTTAGTGGGCTAGTATCATTTGAATCACAATATGGTATTAAGACCTATTACTGTCATGCTTATACGCCAGCTGAACGTGGTAGTAATGAACGCTTTAATCGGAATTTACGTTATTTTTATCCTAAGGGGACTCGTTTTGAGCACATTAGTGCTCAAGATTTAACGACGACGTTACTCCAAATTAACCAGAGACCGCTTAAAATACTTGACTGGAAAACACCGTATCAGGTTATGCTGACCAATTTGTCCAAAAATTCGGATTAAATTTGCAATCTACCAAAAGCACAATAAAGCCATCTAACTACCGCTTCGAAACTGGATTTTTAACATACTCGGCTATTGCCGGCAGATTACGGTATGCTCCGTTTAAATCCATGCCAAAGCCGACCAACCACACGTTAGGAACCGTCAGGCCAAGATAATCAATGTGAACTGGCGTCACGCGCGTCATTGGTTTGTCAGCCATAACCGCTATCTCAACACTTTTAGCACCTTGAGCCAATAACCAACGTTTTAGAAAAAACAAAGTATTTCCCGTATCAATAATTTCGTCCAATAAAATGATATGACGACCCGTGATCGAAATGGTCGGCTCCTGAAGCATTACCGGCTCGCTCTGTTGTTCGCCAGTATAGCTGGTGACAGAGACAAAATCGAGATCAGAGGAAATCGACAACCGTTGACTGACAGCAATTGTCCACTGAGCGGCGCCTTTCATCACACCGATAAGCAGTGGATTTGTTGCCTTATTTTTTTCACTGATCTGTTTAGCAACAGCAGACGCCATCACCTCAACTTGATCAGGTGTCGCAAAAATTTGACCAATATGGTCATCGAGTAGCGTTTTCAGAGATTCGTTGTTCACAATTAGATCCTTTCTGAGTGTCTCACTCGTTACAAAGACTGTTTAATATTCAATTGCGGTGACGATATCGTAACCCGAATTCTTTACGTGCACAAGTCAAACCAGTAATAACTAAAACAAAAAAGTCTGGCAGGAAATTTCTTCCTGTCAGACTTCAATAGTCGCCTGCCCCTAAAAACGATTAATTCACCAACGTGTTTAAAATCGAAACCTGGGACTGCTACGTACTGCTAAGGATGTACCATTATTCCATCAGCATCGTAGCCCAATTTAAGCTGTTTTCGTTGAGTTGATCATGTTTTCACGTCCTAGATAATGAAGACGGTAGTTAGCCTGCTGTGTGGCATTAATACGATCCAACGCTAACTTAGCGGTGTCATATGAAACGTGGTCAAGAATTGAAACCCATTGTCTCCCGTGGCGAACTTCAACATTCCATTCCCCACGTGTTTGCATTTTATAAGTTTTCATAGGTGACCTCTTTTCTGCGCTCTCAAAACAATTATCGACGCCAGTTCGCCGACAGTGAGAACCCCTGTTTCTTTACTGGAATACTCAGTCTAAACATTCTCAGAACAAAGTAAAGCAAAACGCTCACGGCCTGTAGCTAGCAGACGAGTGAGCGCTTTCAATAAATAAATTCAACTTTTGAATAAGACTAGTGCAAAATTACGGATTATTCACCGTAGCTTTCAGTATCCTCATCACTAAACCCATTAACAATCCTAAAATTAACATTATCATTTGCTTTTAACAATTTCGCGACTGGACACTGATTTAAAGCATCATCCAAAACTGCCTGGGCATCCTCTTGATTCTCATTTGGAAACATAATCTGAGCGTCAACAATAAACTTATATCCCATCGTATCTTTAACGATATCAACCCTTGTTCGAACCTGAGTATCTTGTGGCATGTGGCGTTGCTGCTCAACAATGCGTAACGTTGCGTTAAAACAAGTGCTCAGTGCAAATCCAATAAACTGTTCTGGGTTAGTGCCCGACGCGGAAACTAAAGAGCTACTAACACCTAACGACAAACCTTCATTGCCTTCAACAAAGCTTTGCCCAACTAAGCCGTTCTCATTAACCACGTGTGTGTGATAAAGTGAACCTTCAACTGCCATTGTAATGCGCCTCCTATTATTAAACATCTTTGCTTGACTACACAGCAAATCTACCGATATTCATAAGGAATCGCAATTAATCATCATTCAGAAACTATCAGCAGGCTTTTTTGCTCGAGTGTAGTTGATAACGTTTCCGTACAAATCAGACATTAAATGGACAAGTGAACTCAATTTTGCAGTTTTCTCAAGCACAATTGTCATATACATTTTTAATAATTGTCTATAGCATAAAGCATATTAACGGTCTTTGCACGTGATGACTCAACTGATCGTCAGTAATGTCGGCTTTTGAGTGAGTTTATGCCGTTTTATGGACTTTGTCGTTTATAATTAAGTATAATTATTAGTAGACCATAATATGAAAGTTCAAACTAAACAGATAAAGTAAGGAAGTAAATCCGTTGTCAAAACAAGTCATCTCAATTATTGTTCCTTGTTACAATGAGGAACCAACAATTCCACTATTCTATCCGGCAGTTCAAAAAGTTTTTGTCAAACTACGCGAACAGTTTCCAGGCTTCGAACCTGAGTATTGGTTCATTAATGATGGATCAACGGATAACACATTAACTGAATTGCGCAAATTACAGCAACAAGATGCGGATCACGTGCATTACGTCTCCTTTTCTCGTAATTTTGGGAAAGAATCGGCTTTGTACGCTGGTCTACAACACGCTACTGGTGATTTTGTTGCTGTAATGGATGTCGATCTGCAAGATCCTCCCGAATTGCTTATCCAAATGCTATCGGGTATTGAAAACGAGCATTATGATATCGTTGGTTCTCGTCGCGTTACACGCAAGGGTGAACCGCCAATTCGTTCCTTCTTCAGCCGCGCATTCTACCGAGTCATCAATCGGATTTCCCAAACGCACATTGTTGAAGGTGCTCGCGATTACCGCTTAATGACGCGTCAAGTTGTCGATGCCATCTTATCAATGGCTGAAGTTAATCGTTTTTCAAAGGGAATTTTCAGCTGGGTTGGCTTCAAAACAAAGTACATTGAATTCGAAAACCAGGATCGAGTCGCTGGTGACACACATTGGTCATTCTTTCAATTGTTTAGCTATTCTCTAGAAGGCATCATTGATTTTTCTGATGCGCCTTTATCCATTGCCTCATATACTGGATTCTTATCTTTCGTTGCCGCCTTTTTCGCGCTAATCTTCATCGTCATTCGTGCACTTATTTATGGTGATCACACCGCTGGATGGCCATCACTTGTATGTATCATCCTTTTAATCGGCGGGCTTCAATTATTCTGCCTAGGAATTTTAGGTAAGTATGTGGGTCGACTCTATTTGGAAAGCAAGCATCGTCCAATCTACATCGTTAAGGAGGAAAAGTAAGATTCCAAGTCAATATTCGCAATCGTCCAAACCTAAAATCCCTCAAACTATGAACCAGTATGGCCGTCAACGTTTTCAATACGATATGACGGCTTTTGTCGTTCCAATGATACTTGTTGGTTTAGTATTTTGGGCACTAGGCATTACGCCATTCGGCAGTCATAACCTCCTAATAAGCGACATGGGGACACAGTATGTTGCTTGGTTAACACAATTCCGGCATGCAATTACGACTGGTCAATTCTCGTTCTATTCGTTTAGTCTATCTTTGGGCGATAATGCTTTTCCGTTAGTTGCCTATTACATGTTAAGCCCGTTTAATCTGCTGTTGTTCTTCTTCCCAGCCAATCAGGTGCCACTGGCAATAACTTTCATCATCTTATTAAAAGTCGGCACTATCGGCTTTAGTATGAGTTATTATTTGCGCCGCGTGTACCATAATACCAACTGGCAAAACCTCATTTTTTCAACAATCTTTAGTCTTAGCGGTTTTGTTGCGACTTACTTTTATGACATCATGTGGCTGGACGCCCTTATTTTATTGCCGCTGGTTATTCTAGGTCTTCGCCGATTAGTTAACAACAAAGGCACGGTCCTTTACTTCTTTGCATTGTGGGCTACGATCGTCACTAACTATTATTTAGGCTACATGACTTGCCTGTTCGCGTTGACCTATTTTGTTTACTTTACATTTGATCAGCAAACGGAAAAACGCTCATGGAAACAATGGTGGCATCACAACACTCAAGCAATCAAACGATTTTTGATTACCTCTGTCTTGAGTGGTTTAAGTACCCTATTCGTCCTGATACCTACACTATTGGGCATGCTTAAAACGAGCAAACAGAGTCTATCGTGGCAGGCCTTCCTGCCTACGCCCCAGTTCGGTTTAGATGCTTTCGCACAGCTTGGTCTGAATGCAGCTGACTATCCACAACGCTTAGAACATGATCCCAGCATCTTTGTGGGCAGCTTTGCACTGTTACTCGTACTTTTATTTTTCCTAAATAAGACCATTACCAATCATCACAAACGAACAACCGGTGCCTTACTTGCCTTTCTTGGGCTCAGTATGTTTTTGACACTGTTCAACACTATCTGGCACATGATGCAACAGCCGAACGGATTTCCGTTTCGTGACGCCTACTTTTTCACATTTATCGTTGTGATTAGTGCATACGAAGCTTGGCAAACAGGCGCTTTCAAACAAACTAGGTTAGTTATGCGTGCGGTATTGATTGCGATAGTGCTGCTAGCCATCGGTTATCTGACAGCCATGATTGTGCAACCAATCGTGCGTCGATGGGATGATTTGGCGAACTTTTATGTCAGTCCTAGGTACTGGTTGATTGCAACAGGATTTATTATCTGTATTGCCAGCTTACTCATCTTATATAACAACCAGCATTGGCACCGTTTAGCCCTTTCTGGTATTGTTCTTGTCACTGTACTTGAGTTATCCGCAAACTTCTATTTCGGTCTCAAACCTGCTCAATTGGGGAATCAAACCATTTATCAAAAAAATTTCACGATTGAAAAAAACTATTTCAACAAAATCAGACGTGCTAGTCATGCCTTTTGTCGAGTCGACAACAGCAACTCATTAATTAATGCCGCATTTGGAGAGACGTATAACAATTACAATGACCCGCTGCTTTTCAACAGTCATGGTATAGATTTATATAGTTCCACCTTGAATGAATCAACACGTGTCATGTTAAATCGACTTGGCTTTTATAGTAAAAATGAGCGTCGAATCAGTTCTGAGGGTAGTACTCACCTGACCAATGCACTATTTGCAGTGAAATACCAGTTGCAGATGACACCCCATGACTATGATCTTATTGTCCACGACCATGCACTGCCGCTAGGATTTGCCGTGAACGAGAACTTATTGAACGTCAAACTTAAGGGTGGCGTAGCCTTAGAAAATCAAAATAACGTTTGGCAGGCCATCACCGGACGTAATGTACGTTATTTTAAATCAGTTAATGTCCGGCGCACGGGCTATGAGTATAAAAACAAACAGTACCGTTACCAGTTAATCATCAGACCAACCGCCACCGGTACGTTGTATGCCTATTTCCCTAATGTTAGCGTGGCAAACGCCAATATTCACGTTAATGGAACTAAGAAAACAACACGGTTAGATGTCAGCACACAGGCAGTACTATCATTAGGACATTTCACAAAAGATGAACGTGTCCATATCAATTTAACTAGTAAAACACCGCTAACACATCTTTCGCAATCATTGCAGACACTAGACCAACGATCCTTTAATCAGTCCCTGATTGACCTCCATAAATCGACATTCAAACTTGATCAGGACTGGCGGCCAGATCACTTGCAAGGTACGATAACAGCTACCAATAAGAAACCATTACTGTTTCTGAGCATTCCTAAAGACAATGGTTGGCATGCTTATGTTGATGGTAAGCAGGTATCAATTGCTAAAGTTGTCGGCAACCTCAGCGCTATAAAGTTGACGCCAGGCGTACATCGCGTACGTTTAACCTACCGGGCACCTGGTTTTCGTTTAGGACTTATCATCAGCCTCTTAAGTTTTGCCGGCTACATCTTGTTCTTGTGGCTCCGTTTTCGTAAAAGAAGCGCGTCAGTCTAAACAAACCATGAATAAATCAAGTTTACAATAAACGACAGTCATCAAAAAAATCATCGCTAAGCAGACAAATTGCGTTTGCTTAGCGATGATTTTTTAACATGATTAACGTGTTGTAAGGTACGTATATGTTTGATCTTCATTTTGTTTAAACGTGAACTCATGATCACGATGATCGTTAGCGCGCCATTTCGACACTTCATAGTGCGTCGTAGTAGACATTTGCAATCTATTCACCACAGCTTCAATCAAATATTGATCATCCGTGTAGGTTCCGCGTAAAATGTTCTTCAACTCAGTTAAAAAAGTTTCTGCATTTGTAATCACGTGCAATCGCTCCTTTTTAGTCATTGGCAATAGGATACAGATTTCACACGTCAATGTCCATTAAAATTTTGATTAAATCACTCAGTTTGTAATTTTATTGTCAAACCAAATTTCAGGGTAATATGTTTAGTTCGCAAAGTAATCCTCTTCATCCCATTCATTAACTGACACTTGTGTCAAGGGCAGTTTAAAAATGTAGGTTTTCGGCAGAAAGAAATGTAGGTTTTCGGCAGTTACTTGAGGCCACGTAATCGGTAAGATTTACCAGTGATCTTCACTACGTGAACATGATGAACCAAGCGATCGAGAATGGCTGCTGTCACAGTTGGGTTCTGGAAAATATCAACCCAAGCGGATAGATCACTATTGCTGGTAATGATCGTTGAATGCTTTTCATAGCGGGCATTGACTAGCTGAAATAAGAGGTTAGCTTCTTGGTGACCAATTGGCAAATACCCAATTTCATCAATAATTAATAGGTCATAGCGCGAATAGCGGCTTAGAGATCGATCAAGCAGTCCTTTTTCGTAAGCTGCTCTCAATCTAATCAACAGCTCATGACAATTAATAAAGAGAACCCGACAGCCCTGTTTACAGGCCTCAATCCCAATACTAATTGCCAAGTGGGTTTTACCGACTCCCGGATTGCCAATAAAGATTAAGTTTTCAGACTTTTCCATAAAAGCCAGATTCTGGAATTCCAGAACCTCTTGGCGATTCATACTGGGTTGAAAGCTAAAATCAAATGTATCTAGGGATTTTGTATTGGGGAACCGAGCACGGCCAATGGCCCGTGCAATCTGACCTTCGTGTCGATTCTGGAGTTCCGAATTAGTTAAATCAATTAGCGCCTCAGTTAATGACAGATTATCAGTGTGAATTTGATCAAGGTAATTCGGCAAGTATTCACGGATTTTGTTTAACCCTAAGCGCTCAAGATTATTTAAAAGAATTTGATTATTAGTGGTCATGGTAGCCTCCTATAAGTTGTCGTAATCAGTCATATGTTCACGAATGTAAGCTGAAATGTCTTCATCTGTCCGCCCTTTAAGCAAATCAGATTTGAGGATATTGAACTGATCTTGGGGGTCATAATTCAGCGAATTGGTAGTTATGGAGTGCGTACGAATTTCTTCTCCGTTATAATAAATGTGAATGCGCTGCTCATCATTGGAGATTTCAACAGCAACCGTACAACCAATGTATCGCGGATCTACTGAGTACTTACATTTGCGGAAATTGATCATGGCCTCCTTCGAAACGACACGGGTAATGTTTTCTTCGAAGTATGGTTCAAGGAGATTAACTGGAACGCGATGAAGGTACTCTTTTTCTTCGTCTAACCATTTCAGGTACGGGACTTCGTCCGTGGCCTGCGAAGTTTCATGATTTAGATCATCTCGGAGCATATGAACTAGTTCGATTAGCTCAGTTCCATCAGCAAATTCAGTATTGTATGGCCGTAAACGTTCAACCGTGCGAGCAAGGGCTTCAACTGCACCTTTAGTTTGTGGTCTGAATGGTCGACAAGCAATTGGTGTGAAACCGGCATCTTTACAGAATTCGTGGAACCGTTCGTTAAAGACAGCGTGGCCAAACTGGGATTTTGTATGATCCACAACGGTTTTCATATTATCAAACCAGATTTCCGTCGGAATACCTCCGGTATGAAGGAAAGCGTCGTGTAAGCAAGAAAAGAGGGTATCTTGGCTCCGATCAAAGGTTAGTGTCATATATTTGAGTTTTGAATAAGGCAATACATACAAGAAAATATTGAATTTAAACAGCTCACCCTCGCTGCTCACTAGGGCCATTTCTTCTTTCCAGTCAACTTGAGCAGAGAGACCAGGGGAATGTTCAATCCGAATGGTAGCTTTCTTAACTCGTTCTCGGCGGGTTTGGCGACAATAATCTTTCACGAGGGTATAGCTGCCGGTAAAGCCCTTCTTCTGGATAAATTTAAAAATTGAAGCAGCCGAACAATTTAGTTCAAGCTTTGAATCGATGGTTTGCTTGAATGGATCCAGTAAACTTGGCCGTTTCGGTCGACCACTTGGTCGGCCCTTAAGTCCAGCTTTGACTTCCTCATAGGCTTTCTTAACGGTTCGATAATCAACATTATATTGCCGGGCAATCTCGGCGAAGTTAGGCTTAATATTTTCAGTCACGTAAATCGTCACTCCTTCTCTTAAATCACGTCTCACATCAAATTCCTCCTACACTCTGATGTGATTCATGATACAAAAAATGTAGGAAAACCAACAGTTCTAACCTGCCGTTTTCCTACATTTTACGGGTGCCTTTTACAACTTGTTTTAAAACAAGTATTTTTACCAGCAATAAATTCAAATTTTGGCTACAATATGCCTATTAAACTTAGAAAAAGATAAAGAGGCGCAAACATGAAAAACGTACGTCAGCCGATTTATGAAACTCTCCTAATTGGCACATTATTGGCAGGTGTCGGTGGCTACTTGGACGCTTACACCTATATTCTTCACAACGAAGTGTTCGCCAGTCTTCAATCGGGGAATGTTATCTTACTGGGATTAAATTTAGCCAACGGTCATTTTGCTAAAGCAATCACATACATTATTCCAATCTTCTGCTTCACACTGGGCGCTGGGTTAGCTAACTTGGTGGAACAATTTTTTCACCGTCCCGGAGCCGTAATTTGGCAGGAACTTAGTATCATTGCCGAATTAGTTGGTATTTTAATAATCGACCTGTTCATTGGCTTTATCCCCGGTTCATTTATTACTAGTGGTCTATCCTTATTTGCTGCCTTTCAAGTTCATACATTTCGGGTCATGAATAATCATCCATACAATACAACCATGACCACTGGTAACTTAAGAACTGTCGGTGCAGCATCGTTAAATTTGCTCTTCCGCCGCGGCAAACTAACCACTAACTGGATTTTATTAAGAGATAGTTTTTGGGTGGCCGCTAGTTTTGGCATTGGCGCTTTCATTTCCACTAAACTAACAAATGCTATCGGACCACAGGCCTTGCTAGGCAGCGTCTTGATTCTAATTGTTGTACTCATTTTAATGATTTGGGATCAACGCGGTGGGACTGCATAAGCGAGATTAGAACAAAACGCCTTAGCTTGAATCTTAGCGTAACGGCAACAAGCCATTTTTCTTCAACTGCCAAAGTTCGCGCGGATTAAAAATTTACCGCAAATGCGAGACATAACACTGCGTTTTGCTTGTCTAACATAAAAATGATGTTCATGGGAGAAAGCACCCATAAACATCATTTTTATGATACCTGAGAAAACCAAATCGTATTAGATCCCGCTCTGCTTAAAAAATTTTCATATCTGTATATTTTGTTGGCAGATTATTGAAGTCATATGTGGCAAGTCCCTGTTTAATCTTGTCCCCTGTATACATTGCCGTCAGTGAACGCACAAGCATCAGGTTAAGCTCATTTTCTGGATGAAACTGAACCATGATTACCGGAATGTGCCATGCCCAGGCAGCGCCTATTTCAAAAATGGTACCAGCATCAGGTTCGAGATTTTGCTCTTCATATTTATAATCTAAAATCGCAACAACGACATCGGCACGTTTGACCTGACGCATGTCGCTCGCAAAGACAGAATCTTGCCATTCAAATGAGCCAAATTCTAGACTTTCCTCTTGGTGTTCTTGTGGAATAAAAATACCATCTGCATCAATTGTTTCATTTTGACGTAATGATGTCACCACAGTATCAATACGATCCCGTTGTTCATCAGTGAAAAACGGACTAGCAAGGTAAACGCGGCTTTTATACATGAAAAATCTTCCTTTCCTAAACGGCAATATTACGCTATTATACCGGATTCTGTTTGAAAATGGACGATGAAATATAAATCATTCTTATTGCTGAATTGAAAACGGCTTCATTTTTTCAGCAACATGACTTTACCTCTGCCTCGACAATGCTATACTTTAGTTGTTAACAACGTAAATAGTTAACTGTCCAACCCTGACGACATTAAAAGCTGACTAATTGTGTGGAGGGATTTTCATGGATAAAGATGAAATTATGGACAAGGCTAAAGATCTTGTAAGCGGCGGCAATATCGACGACGCAAAGTCATTTATCGAAGATCACAAGGACGACCTTGGCGACTACTATGACCAAGCTAAAGACTTGCTTGGCGGTGGCGCTTCCGGCATCATGGATAAGCTTGGCGGCTTGTTTGGTGGCAACAACGACAATTAGGTTACACGTCAATTTAGAATTCGAATTGGCCTTATAAGCAAAAATAGACCCGCTAATTACTAGATTAACAGTAATTAGCGGGTTCTTTATGCTGAATAAAAAATCAGAAAAGCAACTTGTTCAGTATTTTAAATTAGGACCGCGGGTTAATCAGAATGGCTCGACAAGATAACATTTTGATCCGATCAAATGGAACATCCTGCTCGTTAATTAGACCATTATTAAGTGCGACCACATATTCAATGACTGGGGTATATGCATAAGACATCAGAACTTCAAAGGTCACCGGCACAAAGATTCCGTTTTCAACACCATTTTGGGTTAATTGTTGAATCGGCTCGTAACCTAAATATGACTCTTCAGCTGTAATCCCTAATTGTTTTAAAATCGGTGATTGATTAAACTCACGAATCAACAGCATATTTTCAAGATGATGTTGCGCATAGCCATATACTAACGCCATAAACTTATCCAATTCAGCAGTTGGATCTCCGTTAGGATCAAACGCAGTAATGACTCTGGCAACATCCGCTTTGCGATCCAAATAGAGCGCTTTTAGCATGTCGTTTTTATCTTCAAAGTAAGTATAAAGTGTTCCTGAAGCAATTCCTGCTTCTTTCGCAATTTTACTTAGCGATACGGCAGCAATACCCTCGTTCATCATAATTTGACTCGTCGCCTGAAGAATTCGTGCTCGCTTCGTTTCATCTCTGCCACGCATTAAAACGTCTCCCCTAAATGTTGTTTGATAAACTGCCAAGCCGCTTGACGTGTCTCAATCGCTTCTGGCAACTTAGGTTCCCAATTAAATCCATGCCACATGCCTTCCCGAATAACTGCAGTCACCTCGACATCAGCGTGACGCAACTTTTCGCTAAAACGAGCGACATTGCTGAGCATTATATCCCGAGTGCCGGTGCTCATAAAAGTCGCGGGGAACCAGTCGCCAACCTCCCCGTACATGGGAGAAACGATTGGACTCTTCGGATCATTAGCTCCAATATACGCTTTTGCCAAACGAAGCGCCATTTTGGCTGAACCAACATCACGTTTTTCGTTAAAAATCGACGAATCCCCATTACCAGAAATATCCAATGCTGGACAAAATAATACCATCGCTGCCGGCAAACGTAAACCTTGCGCATGAGCCTGTTCGACCACTGCCGCCGCGATGCCTGAACCTGCTGAACTACCCATCATCACAATCGGACGATTTCCAACCGCCTCTATTAAACCTCGATAAAAGCTGAGCACTTGACTAACGATTTGCGGAGCCTGTGCCTCAGGAGCTAAGTCATAATTGACCGAATAAACTGGCAACGCTGTTTTGGTTGCAGCTAACAAAGCTGTTCGTTCACGGGCCGTCCCCATAATAAAACCACCGCCATGAATATTCAGAATAACTGGGCCATCTTCATTGACGCCTGCTCTGATTATCCTGAGACCAGTAACGTCATTCAGTGCCAGTGGCGTTGTTGTTAAATTTCCATCCTTGATAAGACTCTGTTCAATAGGATCTTCACCAGACTGAAACTGTGTACGAATTCGATTGATGAGGCGTGGCGTAATTTTAATGAACCCCGGTAAATTGAAATACTTAAAACCGGCTAACATTTTTTGTGCCGATGGTGAAACTGTTGCTGCCTGTGCTGTTTGTAATTTTGTCATAGTGATCTTCCTTTATTAATTGATTGATTAATTATTAATTGAACATATCTTAATCGATCAATCAATTAAAGTCAAATATAATTTTCACACAGTCATAATAGCTGCAACAAAATCCCCCAAAACATTTCCAAGCCGTCCGATTATATCCGTTTTTGAAATCCCCCGGCTACAACAAAATCAGCCATTATCATGGGATAGACACCCATAGATAATGACTGATTTTTTCTAGGCTATTCGTACTCTATCGTGGCAGGTGGCTTACCGGTGATGTCATACAGTACGCGGTTAACTCCCGGTACTTCATTGACAATCTTAGTCGATACCTCACCTAACACGGCCCAAGGAACTTCTGCAAACTCAGCAGTCATGCCATCAACACTAGTCACGGCACGAATGACAATTGCTTCATCATAAGTACGTCCGTCTCCCATGACACCAACACTGTGAATGCCTGGCAGTGCAGTAAAGTATTGCCAAACGGTTTGATCCAACCCGGCCTTAGCGAATTCTGCACGTAAAATCGCGTCGGATTCCCGCACCAATGTCAACTTTTCGGGCGTTACTTCTCCCAGCGTCCGAATAGCAAGGCCTGGACCAGGAAACGGTTGGCGCCATACAAGGTCATGTGGCATACCCAGCTGTTCACCTAACTCACGGACTTCGTCTTTGAATAATTTATTCAATGGTTCAATCAATTTAAATTTAAGGTCCTCTGGTAGTCCGCCCACATTATGGTGTGACTTAATTGTCTGTGCCGTATCGGTACCGGACTCAATCACATCTGTGTAAAGCGTGCCCTGCGCTAAAAACTCTACGCCATCTAACTTACGGGCCTCTTCACTAAACACATCAATAAATTCTTTACCGATGATTTTACGTTTGCGCTCAGGATTGAAAACGCCTTTTAAAGCTCCCAAGAATCTGTCACTGGCATTCACAGCAACAATATTGACGCCAAACTTACCGTTAAGACTGTCGAGCACTTGTTGCGCTTCATCCTTGCGTAGCAGCCCATGGTCGACAAAAACCGCAGTTAATTGATCACCGATAGCCTCATGTAAAAGGACAGCGACAACGCTGGAATCAACACCACCTGAAAGACCCAACAATACTTTTTTATCACCAACAGTTTGGCGAATGTTAGCAATTTGCAGATCAATGAAATCACGCATGGTCCAGTTAGCTTTGGCACCAGCTACATCGAAAACAAAATGTCGTAAAATATCATTACCATTTTCTGTCAAACGGACTTCGGGATGAAATTGCAATCCGTAAAATCCCCGTTCAACATCCTGCATGGCGGCTGTTGGGCAGTTGGCACCGGTCCCAATTTGCTCAAAACCTTCTGGCACAGTTTTGACGTAATCACCATGACTCATCAAAACTTCTTGATCTGCCGCCATTCCCTTAAACAAAGGTGAATTGGTGTTAGTAATGTGCATTTCTGACTGACCGTAGTCGCCGTTATCTTCAGCTGGCGCAACAACACCACCGGTTAAGTCTTTCGCCATTAACTGCATTCCGTAACAAATACCGAGAATCGGCAAACCCATCTCATAAATTGCAGGGTCAACCGTTAAGGCACCCTCGCCATAAACACTATTCGGTCCACCAGAAAAGATTACAGCCTTAGGATTCATGGCCGCAAGCTCAGTGGCTGAAATTGTGTGTGGTTTTAATTCTGAATACACACCGAATTCACGAATTCGTCGTGTAATCAGTTGATTATATTGACTACCAAAATCTAATACAATCACCCGATCAAATTTAGTTTGGTCCACTGTTTGCATGTTTTTCTCCATTTTTAAATAGTTAACTAATCTAATTACGCTTGTAGTTTGGTGCAACCTTTGTGATTTGAATGTCGTGTGGATGTGATTCGATCAATCCGGCATTAGTGATCTGAACAAACTGAGCCTTTTCAATCAAATCATCAACAGTATGCGCCCCAGTGTAGCCCATGCCTGACCGCAAACCACCGATCATCTGGAACAAAACATCAGCTACGGCACCTTTATAAGCCGTTCGGCCTTCAATACCTTCTGGCACAAGCTTTTTCTCTTCCTTAACACCACTTTGGAAATAGCGGTCTGAAGAACCGTGTTCCATGGCAGCTAAGGATCCCATGCCGCGGTAAGTCTTATACTTTTTGCCATCCTCAGCTGTAAAGACTTCACCAGGCGCTTCATCGGTGCCAGCCAACATGCTGCCTAGCATAACTGCGTTACCACCGGCAGCCAACGCCTTAACAATGTCACCAGAGTACTTGATGCCGCCGTCAGCGATAATTTGTTTGCCGTATTCGGCAGCAACCTGAGCGGCATCGAAAATGGCTGTAATTTGAGGGACACCCACACCAGCAACAACTCGTGTTGTACAGATCGAACCTGGTCCAATACCAACCTTGACCACGTCAACACCAGCATCAAACAAAGCTCGGGTACCAGCAGCCGTCGCAACGTTCCCGGCAATTAATGTTTGGTCTGGATATTGCTCACGGATTTGCGCAATCTTATCCAGCACGCCTTTCGAATGACCATGTGCTGTGTCGATGATAATTGCGTCAGCACCAGCGCTAAACAGTGCTTCTGCGCGTTCAAAGGTATCTGCTGTAACACCAACAGCGGCTGCGACCAGCAAACGACCTTGAGCATCGACAGCGGCCTCAGGTGTGGCAGTAGTATCAACTGTTGTCGCTTTAACTTTGCTAACTTCGGCAGCTTGGTCATCCTTACTCATATTTTTATGAATAACCCCTAAACCACCCTGTTGTGCCATCACTGTTGCAAGGCGTGCTTCGGTCACCGTATCCATACTGGCACTTAAAATTGGGATATTCAGCTTCAAGTTTTTTCCAAGTTGTGTATGCAATTCAACCTGATTTGGTAAAACATCACTTGCTGCAGGAATCAGCAGTACATCATCAAACGTTAATCCCTGTTTGGCAAATTTCTCGTTCCAGTTGGTCATGGTGAACAATTCCTCCTAATGAAATAAATTGTTACTAATTTATCAGGTTCAGCCTATTGTCGTCAACAGCCAGACCCGAACGATAGATTATATTTTGCTGTGAATCGTCAAGAGACGTTCGTCAAACTGATAAACAAGGCTTTCTGAGTCAAGACTTGCCCGTTATTTCCGTACAAAAAAAGCACTCACTCCTGAATATCTTTCAAGAATGAGTGCTTAATCATGAATTACTTAAGTGCTTTAGCAGCTTCTTTAGTTAAAGAAGTGAACGCACGTGGGTCGTTAACAGCCAAGTCGGCTAACATCTTACGGTTCATTTCAACGTTAGCTTCCTTTAAACCATGCATCAACTTGCTGTAGCTCATGTCATTTTGACGAGCAGCGGCATTGATCCGAGCGATCCAGAGCTTACGGAAGTTACGCTTCGTGTTCTTACGGTCACGGTAAGCATATTGCCATGACTTCCAAACTTGTTGCTTAGCAACCTTAAATTGAATATGCTTTGGGCCACGGTAACCCTTAGCTAATTTGATCATCTTACGGCGACGTTGCCGTGTAACACTTCCACCTTTAACACGCATAATTGCATCCTCCAATAATTGACCAAGTCTGGTCAGATTCCTGTTTAAAAACTACTTGGTCAACAATAACTTCTTGTATGTCTTAACCGTAGTTGCGTTCATCATTTTAGTTCCACGTAATTGGCGACG
The DNA here is from genome assembly GCF_048961765.1 of Furfurilactobacillus cerevisiae. Lineage (GTDB taxonomy): Bacteria > Bacillota > Bacilli > Lactobacillales > Lactobacillaceae > Furfurilactobacillus > Furfurilactobacillus milii_A. The sequence goes on along the minus strand of NZ_CP185253.1, from coordinate 1,354,613 downwards.
TTGCTTCTTCGTCTTACCGTGGAAACGGTGACTTGTGTAAGCGTTGGCACCAATGAAGCCGCCCTTTGCAGATTGTTTGAACCGCTTAGCAGCGGCACGGTTTGTCTTTTGCTTTGGCATAAGAATGTCCTCCTAAATATTGATAACTATTTTTCTGGTTTTGGTGACAGTACTAAGAACATACTTCTACCATCCATCTTAGCTTGTTGTTGAACGTCAGCTACTTCTTTAGTTGCAGCTGCCATTTTGTTCAACACGTCGCGGCCGATTTCTTTATGCGTGATTGCACGACCCCTAAACCGAATTGAAACACGCACTTTGTTACCCTTTGACAGGAACTTTTCTGCATTCTTCAATTTAGTGTTGAAGTCATTCTCGTCAATCGTCGGACTAAGACGAATTTCTTTCATTTCGACCGTCTTTTGATTCTTACGAGCTTCACGCTGCTTCTTTTGTAACTCGAAGCGGTACTTTCCATAATCCATGATTCTGGCAACTGGTGGCTTTGCCTTAGGGGCAACCAGAACCAAATCTAAGTTTGCATCATCCGCAAGCTGTTGTGCTTCTCTGGTCTGCTTAACCCCGAGCTGGTCACCATTAGCGGCAATCAACCGAACCTCGCGGGCGCGGATTGCGTTATTTACCAAAGTATCTTGAGCTATGGTATTCACCTCCATAAAATTCTAAACGAATCAACAATGGTGAGATTTAAACAGAAAAATAGCGGATGGCCATCGCCACCCGCTGTCCGCACTGAAACAGTACGGTTCAACTCATCTTTAGCCCGGCAACAAAATTACCAAGGCGAGAAGCGGGTGCTTCTGCTTTTCTCAACAGTTAATAAGTTTACAGGAGCTACTTGGCTTTGTCAAGCGTATTCGAGTCTGCTCTTTCACTAGCAGCTTCCTGTGGTAGAACCAAGTTTAACACAATTCCTAAAATCGTAGCAAACGCTAATCCAGTGAACTGAAAATTGCCTAATTGCAGATAGGCATTACCAATTCCAATGACCATCACGGACGAGGCAATCATCAAATTCCGTTTCTTGCCCAGATCTACATGATGATCAATCATCACAGAAACGCCGCTTGTCGCAATCGTACCAAATAGCAAGAAGCTGATGCCACCAATCACTGGTAGCGGCATGGCCATAATCAAGACATTCAGTTTGTTAATGAAGGCAAAAATAATTGCAAACATGGCAGCACCCATTAACACATAAACACTATGCACCTTAGTAATTGCCATCACGCCGATATTTTCACCGTAACTGGTAACTGCCGGTCCACCAATCAGTCCCGCAACGATAGAAGCCGTGCCATCCCCAGCGAGCGTTCTGTTTAGACCGGGATCCTTGAAGAAATTTCTGTGTGTAAGATTATCCAGCACCATAATGTGGCCCATATGCTCCGTCATTGTAACAAACGCAATGGGTGCAATGGTCACAATCGCGCCCCATTCCAAGTGAAAATGATAGGTTAATCCAGGCACCTGAAATTTAGGCAACTTAAACCATGGCGCCACAGCAATCGTATGTAGATCAACGATGCCAGCAAATACACTGATCAAGTAACCACACACAATCGCCAACAACACAGGAATTAAGCCCAATGATCCCTTTAAAAACATGTTAAAGAAAATTGCCAACAATAATGTGGTCATCGCAATTGCAAAGTATTCCAAGTTATAATGACCGTTTTTCATCATTGCATCTGTCGCGGCACTGCCGGCTAAAGAGAGGCCAATGACCATGACGATCGGCCCGACAACAATTGGCGGTAATACCTTATCAACCCAATCAGATCCAATCATGCCGATCAGTAATGCGACAATGAGATACACAGCTCCGACCGCCACAACACCCTGCCCAATGCCTGGATACCCCGTGGTCTTCATTAAGGCGAGCATTGGTGTAATAAACGCAAAACTCGATCCCATGTAAGCCGGAATCTTTCGCTGGGTGATCATAATATGTAACAGCGTACCTACCCCAGATGAAAATAAAGCAATGCTTGGACTAAGACCAACCAGTAACGGCACAATAACAGTTGAGCCAAACATTGAAAACATGTGTTGAATCGATAAGCCTACCCATGGCCAGAATTTAGGCCGATCATGGATATCCAACACTGCAGCGTCATCGTGAAATTCTTTTTGCGTCATTTAAAACGCTCCCTTCCTCACTTCACGCGAACCCGTCCCGGCCTAAACGTTTGATCATCCAAATGAAAAAGACCACTCACCCGGAAGGCAAGTGGTCTGGTTTACGTGTGAAGATGTACTAGAATTGCACAAATCGCGCTATTCTAAACGTCACAACAGCCGTTGCCTTGTTAGCCTCACAGGACTACATTAAAGGTTCATCATGTTGAGTAAATCATAAACAACTTCAATCGATCGGTCAAGTAAATTAGTCTAGCGATACCGCCGTAACACGTTTGTCGTGCACTTCGAAAACTTTATCAGCTGCTTTCAATAATGACCTGTTATAACTATGCGTAATGTAAATAAAACCAATGTTCAACCTGAATAGACGCTTCTCGATTGTTTCAGCTGTTTTATGATCTAGCCCACTAGACAATTCGTCAAAAGTAGATTGTAAAATTAATCCGAACGCTGTTCGGACAAAAAAGATCAGCTTCCTTTAAAATGGTGTTTACAACAAACCCATCTTTTAGGAGCTGATCTTTTGTCTAGTATAACCTATTCCGAACGAATTAAAATCGAAACCTTTTGTGAACTAGGGCTGTCCAATATCCAAATGGGCGTTCGGCTGAACCGATCACCGTCAACAATTTCTTATGAATTATCTCGATGTCAACCTTATCAGGCTGAATTAGCACAAACAGATGCCGAATACAAGCGATCACGATGTGGTCGGAAAACTAAGCTGAGCGATGAGTTAAAGCAAACAATTCTCAACCATTTACATCTAAGCTGGTCACCAGGAATGATTGCTCACGAATTTAAACTAGCGACTAAATCTATTTATAATTGGCTAAATCAGGGGAGAATTGGTTTCTCCTTGAATGATCTACCTGAACATGGCGTACGCCAACGGCGTAACGTTGACCAACGATCCAAATATAATCAATCTTTGGGGCGATCGATTGAACAGCGTCCCATGATGATTAATCAACGTAATCGCATCGGTGATTTTGAACTAGATACCGTCGTTGGCCCTCGTGGGCATAGTAAGGCAGTTTTATTAACTTTAATCGATCGCAAATCACGGTTCCTTTGGGCATATCGGTTAAAGGACCGAACGACAGCGAGTGTTAATGAAGCACTGACTAAGTTCCTAACAACTTTTAATGGACCGGTGCACAGTTTTACTGTGGACCGTGGTACTGAGTTTAGTGGGCTAGTATCATTTGAATCACAATATGGTATTAAGACCTATTACTGTCATGCTTATACGCCAGCTGAACGTGGTAGTAATGAACGCTTTAATCGGAATTTACGTTATTTTTATCCTAAGGGGACTCGTTTTGAGCACATTAGTGCTCAAGATTTAACGACAACGTTACTCCAAATTAACCAGAGACCGCTTAAAATACTTGACTGGAAAACACCGTATCAGGTTATGCTGACCAATTTGTCCAAAAATTCGGATTAAATTTGCAATCTACCAAAAATCATAAACCGTTTGTGCGTTAATAAATTGCGAGCTAAGCCGATACGTTGTCTTTCACCGCCGGACAACGGTCCACCTTGAGTATGAAGAATCATGCTCAACCAAGTATTAGTGTGAGCGTGTCCATCAACCGTTTGCAGTTCAGCCCTGTTTAACGCATCGATAAGCTCTCGATCAGTGTATTGATCACTAAACATCGTTAAATTATCTCTAACTGTACCGTCAAAAATGAACGTTTGCTGGTTTTGATAGCCAATCATCTTAGCAATGTCCGCGGACCGACCAACGATTGGTGAGCGACCATCAACAAAAATCGAACCAGCCAACAATGGTTGGTAGCCAAACAGAGCGTTGATTAATGTGGATTTCCCAGACCCACTATCACCAATAATGATGACCTTATCTGATTGGTTGATCTGTAAGTTAACGTCTTTTAGTAGTGGCCTTGTACCTTTATCTGCCCCGCCAATCGTAGCGTGAACATAATCAATGAACACGTCGTTCCGCTCTGGCAACTGAGCAGGTCTTTCATTATTCTGAGGAACCTCTTCAATAACCAAACGTAGTTGTTGATAAGCCCGTTGACCACCGAAAAAATCAGAAAAAACATCTGCCGCCGTTTCCAATGGAAATGAAATTTGCACCGATAATTGCGTAAAAGTCATAAACGCCGCTAACGTTAGACTGTGATTCAAAATAAAGTAACCACCAACGACCCAAGTACCAAAGTAAACTAAATCTCCACAAAACTGTGAAATACCGCTGACAACCTTACGCACTAAAATATCGTGATTCTCGCTAACCTTTACATCCGTTGATATGGACGCGTGCATGTTGATAAAGACATGCTCACGGCCAAAATTCTTAATTGTTGTTAAACCAGAAAACCAGTTTGTAATCGCACTGGTATAACGATCTAGGTTGTTTAGCACCGGCAGTTTAGCACGTTTTAATTGTCGCTGTGTTATAAGTGGTAATAATATTGCTGGAACATCGAGACTAATAACAATCAATGTCAGCCGTACATCCACTATCACACCGAGCAATATGCCTAAAACAAACTGCATGACTAACGATAAACCAAGCAGAAAATTATTGACGTAGCTCTGCTCAACGACATCTAACTTACTCGTCAGCAGTGCCACTTTTTCGCCAACCTTGCGCCGGTCACCAAAATCCACCGTTAACATCAACCGTTCAAATATCTGCCATCTCAAATGACACATTGCACCATTGGTTACCTTACCCTTAAGATAACCACCAATTACGTTTACTAATGCAATAAACGCCGTACATAATAAAGTGATCGTCACAACCTGGCCAAAGGACATATTGATTTTACGCGTCATATAAGCCGTTAAAAAAGCAATAATTAACGTGTAGGCCGTTGTCACAATCGCATGTATTATCGTCACCAAGAAAAAGAGACTAAATAACTTTTTTTGAGGTTTAACCAATACTTGCCACATTTCAATTTCTCCCTATAAAAATCATCTATGAATACATTCAGAGATTAAATGGCGAAATTTAGCTGCGTCAAATGGTCAAAAAATTAAATTATAGATTCGTTCGTTTCTGTGGCCATTCATCATCACACAACCGAATTTTGTCCATTTATTACAGGAGAAACTTACATTTAGGCTTTCGCTTCCTTAACATGTGTATCTTCGCTAGACAGACTGTCTTGCATGCAATCTGTTTAGCGAAATATTAGAATAGTATTAGAATATTACAAATCAATAGGTAAAAGGTAGATTGCAAATTTAATCCGAATTTTTGGACAAATTGGTCAGCATAACCTGATACGGTGTTTTCCAGTCAAGTATTTTAAGCGGTCTCTGGTTAATTTGGAGTAACGTCGTCGTTAAATCTTGAGCACTAATGTGCTCAAAACGAGTCCCCTTAGGATAAAAATAACGTAAATTCCGATTAAAGCGTTCATTACTACCACGTTCAGCTGGCGTATAAGCATGACAGTAATAGGTCTTAATACCATATTGTGATTCAAATGATACTAGCCCACTAAACTCAGTACCACGGTCCACAGTAAAACTGTGCACCGGTCCATTAAAAGTTGTTAGGAACTTAGTCAGTGCTTCATTAACACTCGCTGTCGTTCGGTCCTTTAACCGATATGCCCAAAGGAACCGTGATTTGCGATCGATTAAAGTTAATAAAACTGCCTTACTATGCCCACGAGGGCCAACGACGGTATCTAGTTCAAAATCACCGATGCGATTACGTTGATTAATCATCATGGGACGCTGTTCAATCGATCGCCCCAAAGATTGATTATATTTGGATCGTTGGTCAACGTTACGCCGTTGGCGTACGCCATGTTCAGGTAGATCATTCAAGGAGAAACCAATTCTCCCCTGATTTAGCCAATTATAAATAGATTTAGTCGCTAGTTTAAATTCGTGAGCAATCATTCCTGGTGACCAGCTTAGATGTAAATGGTTGAGAATTGTTTGCTTTAACTCATCGCTCAGCTTAGTTTTCCGACCACATCGTGATCGCTTGTATTCGGCATCTGTTTGTGCTAATTCAGCCTGATAAGGTTGACATCGAGATAATTCATAAGAAATTGTTGACGGTGATCGGTTCAGCCGAACGCCCATTTGGATATTGGACAGCCCTAGTTCACAAAAGGTTTCGATTTTAATTCGTTCGGAATAGGTTATACTAGACAAAAGATCAGCTCCTAAAAGATGGGTTTGTTGTAAACACCATTTTAAAGGAAGCTGATCTTTTTTGTCCGAACAGCGTTCGGATTAATTTTACAATCTACTAAAACAATATAAAATGTTCAAATCACAAAAATAAGCGCCGCCAGATTAACATGGCGACACTTATTGAAACTTAATTGTAATTAATTTTCACGAGAATACGAAGCGATATCGTTCAGAACATCACTCAGGAAGTCCTTACTTGCTTCACTTGTAGATTCATCATGACCGTAACGACGAACAGAAACAGTGTCGTCTTGCTTTTCCTTATCACCAACAACTAACGTGTAAGGAATCTTATGCTTTTGGGCATCACGAATCTTGAAGTTCATCTTTTCATTACGAGCATCGACCGTTACGCGCACACCGGCAGCTGCTAATTGTTTGCGTAGCTTTTCAGCGTAATCGCCTTGATGTTCTTCACTAACTGGAATGATAGATACCTGATGAGGAGCTAACCAAGTTGGGAAAGCACCCTTGTACATTTCTGTTAAGTAGGCGGTGAAACGTTCCATCGTTGAAACCAATCCGCGGTGAATCATAACAGGTTGATGTTCTTCACCATCGGCACCGACATAATGAAGGTCAAAACGATCAGGCAACATGAAGTCCAACTGGATGGTAGACAATGTCTCTTCATTGCCCAAGGCTGTCTTAGTTTGTACATCCAACTTAGGGCCATAAAAGGCTGCTTCGCCTTCAGCTTCAACGTAGTCAAGGCCAAGATCATCCATGGCACCCTTCAACATCTTCTGAGCCTTTTCCCACATTTCGTCGTTGGCAAAGTACTTTTCGGTGTTCTTAGGGTCACGGTAGCTCAAACGGAATGAGTAATCCTTAATGTCAAAGTCTGCGTACACTTCAACCATTAAGTTCAAAATACGTTTGAATTCATCCTGAATTTGATCAGGGGCAACGAATGTGTGACCATCGTTCAATGTCATTTCACGGACACGTTGTAAACCGGATAACGCACCGGACTTTTCATAACGGTGCATCATGCCTAATTCGGCAATCCGCAATGGTAATTCACGATAAGAACGAATGTGATGTTTGTAAATTTGAATATGGCTTGGGCAGTTCATTGGACGCAGTTCCAACATTTCGCCATCACCCATGTCCATTGGTGGGAACATGTCCTCACGATAGTGTTCCCAGTGACCAGATGTCTTATAAGCATCCAAGTTCATGAGAACTGGTGTGTAAACATGTTCATAACCATGTTGAATTTCCTTGTCAATAATGTAACGTTCAATGGTACGACGAATTGTTGCACCATTTGGCATCCAGTATGGCAGACCCGCACCGACTTTAGGATCAACAAAGAACAAATCCAAGTCGTTACCAATCACACGGTGATCACGTTCACGAGCTTCCTTACGGCGAACATCGTCAGCATCCATGTCTTTTTGGTTGAAGAAGGCCGTTCCGTAAACCCGTTGCAACATTGGGTTAGATGACTTTCCTTCCCAGTACGCGCCGGCAACAGATAGCAACTTAAAGATCTTGACGTTACCAGTTGATGGCATTTGAACACCATCACTTAAATCAACGAAATCACCCTGACGGTAAACAGCAACCTGACCATCATTGACAGCAGCCGCTTGTTTAACTAATTGTGTTTGGTAAGGGTCCCCATCAACCAATTTAAGCGCATCAGCCTCAGCTAATACTTCACGGGAAATTGGTAAATTGGCCTTCACAATCTCCTTCATTTTAGCTTCAATGGCTGGCAAGTCATCAGAACTAACTTGGTGATCGGCATTGTCCGTATCAAACGAAAAACCGTCATCACTGGCCTCACCCTGACCAAAATGCATTTCTGGATAGAGCTGGTGAAGTGCGTTAGCTAATACTTGAGATGCAGTGTGGCGAAGTACAGTCAAACCTTCTGGTGTATCTTTCGTGACAATTTCGATCTTGCCATCTTCTGTTAACGGTGCCTCGTAATCAACTAACTCACCGTTAAGCTTTCCGGCTACAGCCTTTTTAGCAAGGCTAATGCTGATTGACTTAGCAACATCTGCCGTCGTTGAGCCATTGGCAAACGGCTTAACAGCGCCGTCTGGAAACGTAATCTTAATATCTGCCATTCTGCTTTTCCTCCTTGAAATTACACCTTGCAGTTCTGCTTATTTATGACATGAAACAAAAAAACGTCCCTAACCGCAGTCGCGGTCAGGGACGTCGTTAACGTTGTTCCACCCAAAATTCACAGTTAGAGCATATCGCGCTCAATAACTGCCTCTAGTGACCAATAACGCGGTCAATCGGTCCAGCTTGATCACCGAACGCTTGAATCAGGGGTAACACCACTTAACACCTGCACCCTTTCACCACCGGATGCTCTCTAAGAGGTTTGTTAACTGACATCATATCTGATTGGTTTACAGAACTTATTAAACCACAAAATAACCGCTTGTCAATCACTAGACGATAAAATGACTGACAAAAATCAACAATAAGAATTAATGATTGACATTTAAGATGCCCATGAAGCCGATGAAGACAAAGAACAAAACGTACATTAACGGATGAACTTCACGACCACGTTTGGCAGCAATCATTGTAATTGGATAAGTGATGACACCCAGCGCTAATCCGTCTGAAATACTGTACGTCAATGGCATGCCCAAGACAATTAAAAACGAAGGAATCGCAATTTCCATCTTTGTCCAATTGATTCGTGCCAACGACTGCGCCATCAGTACGCCAACAATAATAAGTGCAGGCGCTGTCACCTGACTAGTCACAACCGTCAGAAGTGGAGAAAAGGTAGATTGCAAATTTAATCCGAATTTTTGGACAAATTTGTCAGCATAACCTGATACGGTGTTTGCCAGTCGAGTATTTTAAGCGGTCGCTGGTTAATTTGGAGTAACGTCGTCGTTAAATCTTGAGCACTAATGTGTTCAAAACGAGTCCCTTTAGGATAAAAATAACGTAAATTCCGATTAAAGCGTTCATTACTACCACGTTCAGCTGGCGTATAAGCATGGCAGTAATAGGTCTTAATACCATATTGTGATTCAAGTGATACTAGCCCACTAAACTCAGTGCCACGGTCCACAGTAAAGCTGTGCACCGGACCATTAAAAGTGGTTAGGAACTTAGTTAGTGCTTCATTAACAGTCACTGTCGTCCGATCTTTTAACCGGTATGCCCAAAGGAACCGTGATTTTCGATCGATTAAAGTTAATAAAACTGCCTTACTATGCCCACGAGGACCAACGACTGTATCTAGTTCAAAATCGCCGATGCGATTACGTTGATTAATCATCATGGGACGCTGTTCAATTGATCGCCCCAAAGATTGATTATATTTGGATCGTTGGTCAACGTTACGCCGTTGGCGTACGCCATGTTCAGGTAGATCATTCAAGGAGAAATCAATTCTCTCCTGATTTAGCCAATTATAAATAGATTTAGTAGCTAGTTTAAATTCGTGAGCAATCATTCCTGGTGACCAGCTTAGACGTAAATGGTTGAGAATTTTTTGCTTTAACTCATCGCTCAGCTTAGTTTTCCGACCACATCGTGATCGCTTGTATTCGGCATCTGTTTGTGCTAATTCAGCCTGATAAGGTTGACATCGAGATAATTCATAAGAAATTGTTGACGGTGATCGGTTCAGCCGAACGCCCATTTGGATATTGGACAGCCCTAGTTCACAAAAGGTTTCGATTTTAATTCGTTCGGAATAGGTTATACTAGACAAAAGATCAGCTCCTAAAAGATGGGTTTGTGGTAAACACCATTTTAAAGGAAGCTGATCTTTTTTGTCCGAACAGCGTTCGGATTAATTTTACAATCTACCAAAAGAACATTCCAAGAACAAACAAAATACCAGTTGTGATGGCAGTTAGACCACTTCGTCCACCAACAGCAATCCCAGCCGATGATTCAACGTACGCACCAACCGGTGATGTACCTAACACAGAACCTGCCAGCATCGCTGTAGAATCAGACATCAACGCTTTACCAACTCGTGGCATTTCGTTGTTTTTCATAAAGCCCGCCTGCTGGGCAAGCCCCACCAACGTACCCGCCGTATCAAAGAAGGTTACTAACAGGAATGTCAACACAACCACCCACATTTGAACGGAATTAATATCACCAATATGCTTAATGCCAACGCCAAATGTTGGTGCTAAACTCGGCGCACCAGCAACCAACTGATGTGGCATCGGAATCAGTTTCGTTATGAGTCCAACAATTGCAGTGGCCGCCATCCCGATAAAAATACCACCAGGGACACGCATGACCATTAAAATCGACGTTAGGATGAGGCCAAAAATCGTTAGCCAAGTTGTCGCTGTTGAAAATGATCCTAAACCCACCACAGTTGATTTGTTGGCGGCAATCAAGCCACCATCGTGTAGCCCAATAAAAGCAATAAACAGACCAATACCACTCGAAATCGCATACTTTAAATCCGATGGAATCGCATTAATAATCATTTCACGAAGCTTAAAGATTGTGATTACCAGGAAAATCAGCGAAGCTACAAACACTCCAGCCATTGCCGTCTGCCATGGAACTTTCATTCCGATAACAACTGAGTAAGCAAAAAATGCATTAATGCCCAGTGCCGGAGCGGTCGCAATTGGGTAACGTGCTAGAACTCCCATCAGAATACAGCCGATGGCACTAGCCAATGCCGTTGCCATAAACACGGCCCCTTTATCCACACCCGCGGCTCCTAAAACGCTCGGGTTCACAAACATGATGTATGCCATTGAAATAAAAGTTGTGAATCCTGCCAGCATTTCTCGAGGAACAGTCGTGTGCAATTCATCCAACATAAAATAATGATTCAATTTTTCAATCACGAGTACAGGCTCCCTTAGATAATTATTCCTAAAATTCACGTAACGGCCGTTAGTGATTGTTCGGATATGGTTCATTGAAGAACGAGTAATATCGTATCATTTTTATTATTAAATGTAAAACACGAACATATTTTATTTAAAGTCGAACTTTATCTGCAAAATGTAGCATGAATTCCATTAAAAGCTGAACTTTCTTATGATTTTGAGTTGAAATCGCGCCAAATTCCTAAAGTGAACCTCTTTTAACCGTTATTTATGATTGTTGCAAACAAAAAAAGCTGTGACATAAGTTTATTTGGAACGAATAATGTGAGCCATATCGCGCTCCAAAGTCCTTAGAATTCCGCTTAACCCAAAACTGACCCATTCCCAAAGTTCAGGAATAGGTCAGTTTTATGTTAGTGCCCGTTTTCAAGTCGGACTTATGTCACAGCTACTCTTAAAATATTTATTGCGGCCGACGGTTTGGTCCCTGAATCACGACTTCGTGGCTTAGGAAACGAATGCGCTGCATTAACCGCGCAGCCTTAACTTCTTCTTTTTCACCACGCTGATTAATTGATAAATGCTGATCTGACAACTGTTGCATAGAAAAGTTTGAACTGAAGAAAGTGGGCAATTCCTCTTGCATTCGATACTCTAAAACAACGCCTAACACTTCGTCGCGAACCCATGAGCTCATCGAATCCGCGCCAATATCATCAATCATCAAGATTGGTGCCTGTTTAATAGCATCAACCTTTTCGGCAACATTATTTTTACCAATCGAATTTTTCATTTCCACAGCAAAACTGGGAAAGTGAACTAACGTTGACTGATATCCCAATGTAGCGAGTTCATTGGCAATAGCACCGAGCAAAAATGTTTTACCGACTCCAAAATTGCCGTAAAAGTACAGACCTTGATGGAATTCATGTGGCTTTTGTGAATAGTCAGCTACAAATTGCATCGCTTGCCGCAAGGCTTTAGCACGCTGCTCCTCTTCACCGTCCACGTTGTAATCACCAAACGACGCTTGTTCAATCATTTTCGGCATGGAGACTGCGTGAACGCGCTTCTTAAGTATTGATCGTTTTTGGGCAAGTAGCGTGTCTTCCGTGGGTTCGTAGGTCACTTCCACATAATGATCACTGACCACTAATTTCGGTTCGTAACCAGGTGCAAAAACTTGGTGACCGGCACGTAATTTATCACGCTGGCTCACATACTCGTACAATTTGGACCCGTTTCGTTCCAGCACATCATCTGCCAACTCATCTTGATGATCCTTAATAAATGTTTGTACATCGGGATCATTAATCGCATTTGCAATCAGCCGTTGGTAATCAGAGTTCAGATTCTGACGATTAAGTAAATCGCGCATTGATTTTCCTAAGTCCTGCATGATTATTGATCCTCCTGATTCTTTTTAGCCTGATTTAAACGTTGCCGTAATTTTTGAATTTCATTAGCGTCATCTTCAGAAGCAGCCACTTCTGAAGTTGGTGTCTGTGACTGAGCGTTCCAATCCGTCAATTGTTCTCGAGACTTAGGAGCTCGCCCATTTTGACGTTGAATTCGTTGCGATTCCTGTTCTTCCTTGTAGTTTCGCATGTGATCAATTGCTTGCTCTGGCGTCTGCACCTTAGCCTTGGCCCAGTCATTGGCGACTCGATCAACATCATTAAGATAAAGAACGTTTTTATCCCGATCACTAATGAGATAGTAAATTAGCATATTCACAACGCTTGGCGCAAACAAGTGTCGATCCATGAATTTAGCCAAAACGCGTTGTTCACCATCACTAACATACTGATTCTTTTCAGTCTTTAAACTGGCCAAAAAATCAGCTGGCGCATATGCCTTAACGGCCACCACCAATGCCTTAATTTGTGCCTGATCCTGATTATCACCGGTTGTTGTCACCGGTTGTTCCTGGGCATCAGGATCGTTTGAATTCACAGGATTGTCCACAGCCTGAGTCGTTTGAAATTGAGCAGCAACGACTTGTTTGAAACGGTTAGCATCAAACTGATTTGTTGTCACGCTCGTCGCCTGAACAATGAAGTTGGCTAAGCTTCGCTCATTTAACCCATACATTGTCGCTTCGGTAGCAATTAAATCACGTTGATTCATTACCGAATCCAACTCAACGTACTCTCGTTTTAAATAATCGCTTAGCAGTTTGAAGTCAACCTGAACCAAACTAGACTCACGCTCGATGCGATGATTATCGGACTGAACCGACAACTGCGCTGGTCGGTTAGTCAATTGAGCATCACTCATATGAAATACGGATAAAAAATTAGCTGATACATTTTTCATCTGACTTACGTTAACCGTTTTCTGTTCAAATTTTGCCAACAGTTCATCATACCGTGTTTGACCAACAGATTGTAAAAGCAAGACACTGAGTAAATCATCAGCAAAAAACGCAGTCGCCGAAAGTGGCGACTGCAGTTGATAAGCGTAAACATCCCCTAGTGCGTCTTGCTGGTAAAAACTATCCAATAAGCCGGCCGCTTCCAATCGCTTACGGGCAGACAGAAAATGATCCAAATCCAATCGCAACCAGGTCAACAGCTCACTGTGTTGACGACGATTAGACAACTGGGGGTGCTGGCTAGCAAACGTAGTCAACCCTGTATATAAGCCAAACGCAGTAACACCCAATATCGGTGCGTACAACGTTTGCCAACTCAACAGATGCTGTTCATCACGAGGTGGCAGTGTAACCACAAATCCTGACCGCGGTGTTAAAGTTGGTGCAACATTCATGACTGACACTCCCTTCTTGTATTCAGCAATTAACGTTTATCCGAGCGCTTGTCCCGCTCAACCATTTCTTTCATTTCATCCAAAAAGACACTCATGTCCTTAAACTGACGATAGACGCTGGCAAATCGAATATATGCAATCTCATCAACATCAGCCAACTCGTTCATAACGTACTCACCAATCAGTTGACTAGAAATTTCGTTTTCGCCCAATGCGCGGACCTTTGACTCGACTTTATCAACTACGGTATTCATTTGCTGCATGGTAACCGGTCGTTTTTCTGCAGAGCGAATAATTCCGCGAAGAATCTTCTCGCGACTAAACTCTTCACGGGTGCCATCTTTTTTAATGACCAATAATGGGGCTACTTCAACCCGTTCAAACGTTGTAAATCGAAAACCACATTTTTCGCACTCGCGTCGTCGACGAATCGCCTGACCCTCTGCGGTCGGACGACTATCAACAACGCGGGTATCGTTATGGTGACACCGTGGACATTGCATAGCCTGTCTGTGCTCCTTTAATCAATACTAAATCGTTTTAATCCGCAGTCTGACGGACTTTGTCAAGCAAGTTTACCACTTGTAGACGGGTCTCTTCAAGTTGTTGGGAATTATCGATGACCACATCTGCCTTGGCAACTTTGTTAGCCAAGGATAATTGACTTTCAATTCGTTCATTCGCCTCTGCTAACGACAGGTTATCACGTGCCATCAACCGAGCTTGTTGAATCTTAAGTGGGACACTGACCACCACAATCAGGTCAACGTCCTTTTCATAATGTTGTTCTAGGAGCAATGGCGCATCCAAGACAACAACGGGCGTGTTTCGATTCCTAGAACGATCAATTCGCGACCGAATTACTTTTCGGATAACGGGTTGAACAATTGCATTAAGTTCAGCTAACTTGTCGTCATCATTAAAGACTAGGTTGCCTAATTTATGACGATCTAACTGACCCGTTGCTGTCAAAACCGTATCGCCAAATGTACTAACGATATCTGCCAAGGCGGTCGTATTAGGCGCCACCACCTCGTGAGCGATTTTATCCGCATCAATAATTGGAATGCCTGCCGTTGCAAACATCTTAGAAACTGTCGATTTGCCACTGGCGATGCCGCCAGTTAGTCCAATTACCGTTGTCACTTAGAAGTCTCCTTAGTCGCTGCTGCAGAACGTGCCTTGGAAGCAGCTATCTTCACAACACGTAATTTTTGTTCTTTGGGACAAAAAGTGGTGCCCCGCTCACCAACTTTAATTTTCACCATTGTGGTGCCACACCGTTCGCAAGGTTCACCGCCGTGACCATATGCATGAAGTTCATTTTGGAATTCTCCCGCATGTCCAAACGCACTGTACGTGAACACTGTCGTACCGTGATGTTCGATTGCCAATTGCAATTCATCAAAAATACTTAACCGTAATCGTTTGATTTGCGCAGTGGTCACTGTATTTGCCGGTTGTTCCGGATGAATTTTACTGAGCCACAGCACTTCATCACAGTAAATGTTGCCCAACCCTGCAATGTTGCTTTGATCCAGCAGCCAAGTCTTGATTGCTTTACGACTCTTTGCCATTTTAGCAACTAAATACGCCACGCTTAAGGTTTCCGGTGTGGGCTCTGGCCCCAACGTTTTTAGCCCACCGACCGTGTCTTCATCACCAGTATGAATCACAACCATGCGCCCAAATTTACGTGTATCGTTGTAACACAATAACTGACCATCACTTAAATGAAAAACAACATGGGTGTGTTTATCCCTTGGCGTGTCGGCCGGTGCCCCAAAGTATTTGCCTTCCATTCGCAAATGAGAAACCATCGTCAGCCCGCCATCGAAGCGGAACAACAAATACTTGCCACGCCGATCGACTCGGGTAACTGTCCGCCCGGTCAACAGCGTCACAAAAGCGTCGGCACCGTTTAACACCATCTTCGGGTAATAAACGTCAATTCCAGTAATCGTTTTTCCAACAACCATCCGCGTTAGCCCACGACGAACCGTTTCAACCTCAGGTAATTCTGGCATCATTCATGCCTCCATTTTGAAATTCAAGCTTACGATAAATCGTTATTTCGCATCATACCAAGTAGAACCGTGAGCACTCTCAACTTTTAACGGAATGTCCAAACTAACAGCTGAATCCATAATGCTTGGAACTAATTTTTCAAGAATCGGAATCTCTTCCTTGGGTGCTTCAAAGACCAGCTCATCATGAATCTGCAGCAACATAGTAGCCTTTAAATCGTGATCAGTTAATGCCTTCTGCATTTGAATCATAGCAATCTTAATAATATCCGCTGCTGATCCCTGAATTGGCGTATTCATCGCTGTCCGTGCTGCAAATGAACGGCGGTTAAAGCTCTTCGCATTGATATCAGGCAAATACCGGCGGCGATGCGTGATTGTCTCCACGTAGCCCTGCTTCTTTGCCTGTTCAACAACGTCTTCTGTATATTTTTTAACATCTGGATATTCGCGGAAATAAGTATCAATAAATTGTTTTGCCTGAGGACGGGAAATTCCCAGATTTTGTGATAATCCATAATCACTAATTCCGTAAACAATCCCAAAGTTTGTTGCCTTGGCCTGCCGCCGCATTAACGGCGTCACCTCATCGTTAGAAGTCAATCCAAAAATTCGGCGAGCTGTTGCCGCATGAATATCTTCGTCTTCCCGGAAGGCTTCTTGCAAGTTTGCATCCCCTGTAATGTGAGCCAACACACGCAATTCAACTTGTGAATAGTCTGAAGAAAAGATTTCCCAACCATCATGACTTGGCACAAACGCCTTCCGAATTTCACGTCCTTGCTGGGTTTGAATCGGAATGTTTTGTAAATTCGGGTCAACTGAAGATAAGCGACCTGTCTGCGTCAAAGTTTGTAAATAGCGCGTGTGCACCTTGTGATCATGACTGTGGACGACTTTTAACAGTCCCTCAATATAGGTCGACTGCAGCTTAGACAAGCCACGGTAAGCCAAGATATTTTCCACAATTGGCGCTTGAGAAGCCAGTTGTTCTAAGACATCAACTGAAGTTGAATAACCCGTCTTAGTCTTTTTGATCACTGGCAACTTCATTTTTTCAAACAAAATTTGGCCCAATTGCTTGGTCGAATTGATGTTAAACTCTTCTCCAGCTTCGTTGTAAATGGTCTGCTTCAGCGATGACAATTGTTCTTTGAACTTTTCTCGCATATTGGTCAATTGGTCAGTATCTACATAAACACCGGCAATTTCCATGTCCGCCAGTACAAACGTTAGCGGCAATTCAATGTTGACGTATAAATCACGCTGCTCATTTTGATCGAGTTCTTTAAACAGCTCTTCATGGAGATTTTGAATGGCCAATGCCTTCCGCGACAAATGGTCGAAGAATTGTTCATCATCGTCAGGAATCGCCCGTTTGGCACCTTTGCCGTAAACGGCTTCATCTGTTTCAACCTGGTCGTAACCATGTTGTTGTGCCAAGCTACCTAAATCATTTGAATTATCATTCGTATCCAGCAAGTAAGAGACGAGTAACAAATCGAAATCAACACCAACAAGTTTGACTCCGAGACGGTGTAGACCTACATACTGAGCTTTAGCATTAAAGACGTTCTTTTCAATATTGCCATTTTCCATCAATTTCTTAATCTGTGCAGATTGAAGCAGATCGACTTCTCGACTAACCAATGTTTGTTTGCCATCAGTCATCACAAAACCAGCAAATGCGCTGAGATGATAATTTTCATCAGGCATTTCCAAAATAAAACTAACTTCATCAGTAAAATTGTCAACCAAGTTTAGATTATCTTTGGTTAATTCAGTCCAACTGACAGTATCTAAAGCTGTGCTGGTTTCATCGTCGCCTAAATCCAAAGAAAGACCGGCATTCTGCAACTGTTTCAGGAAATTGTTAAAGTCCATCTGTTGATAGAAGGCAATCAATTTGTCAATATCAGGACCGTTATAATCGATATCATCCAAATGAATTGCCAACGGCGCATTGGTGCGAATCGTCGCCAAATCTTTGCTCATCAAGGCCTGATCATGATCCTCAATCAAGTGATCTTTCATCTTGCTCTGTTTAATATCATCTAGATGCTCGTAGACACCCTCAACGGAATCAAACTGCGTCAGTAACTTAATCGCCGTCTTCTCACCAACTTTGGTAACACCCGGATAATTATCGGAAGTGTCACCTGTGAGCCCCTTCATATCAATAATTTGTTTGGGTTCTAAACCGTACTTATCCTGAACGTGAGCAGGTGTGTAATATTCGATTTCACTAACACCTTTTTGCGTGATTGCCACCGTTGTTTGATCTGTTGCTAACTGAGTCAGATCACGGTCCCCAGTTACGATGATCACTTGATATCCGGCTGCTTCGCCTTCACGGGCCATGGTGCCGATAATGTCGTCGGCCTCCCAATCCTTGAGTTCATAACTCTTGATGCCATAACCGGTCAAAAGATCCCGTAAGTAAGGCATTTGCTCTGATAATTCTTCAGGTGTTTTAGATCGGCCACCTTTGTAGTCAGAAAATTTACCCGTTCTAAAAGTTGTTTTACCCGCGTCAAATGCCACTAATGCCTTATCTGGTTGAACTGCCTTAACTACTTTATCCAACATCGTTTTGAACGCGTAAATGGCGTTCGTATGTAAGCCATCATGGTTAGTAAATCGGTCCAATTGTTGGTGCAGTGCAAAGAAGGCACGAAAGGCCACACTGTTGCCGTCAATCAGTAATAGTTTTTTCTTTGTTGATAACGTTAATTGTTCGCTCATAAAGGCCGTCGCTTTCTTTGATTTTAATGATTCCATTTTAACAAATTAAGAGCCCTCACACCAATTTGAAGCAGAAGCGTAATTGAATGTTTAAGTGAGCTCGATGCTGATAATTATCGACTGATTTTGACTTTGCTGGCGTAGTCGCACCCCTTGTGGAAAAAATTCCACTTGTTCAAGAAACTCTGACAAACAAAAAGCCGTGCCGACAACAATGTCAACACGGTTTCTAGTTACGATTTATTCGAGCATTTTATTCACAAATATTAAAGCCCTGCTCATAGCATGATTTTAGTCATTCAGGTTTAATTAGTTGCGGTTGCTACCGTAGCCAAAAATCTGCAGGATGTAAATGAAAATGTTGATGAAGTCTAGGTACAACTGGAATGCACCCTGAACGGCTAGGCCACTTAACGAAATTTGATTGCCATACTGTTCGTAAATTTTACGCATCCGTTGTGTATCCCAAGCAGTCAAAACAACAAAGACAGCCACGATAACAAAACTAAAGATGAAACTGATAAAGGATGACCGTAAGAAGATATTAATCAAACTAACGATAATAATCCCAATCAGTGCAAACGTCGCTTGCGTCCCGATCTTAGTCAAATCGCGGTGTGTCGTTGAGCCATAAAAGGCCATTCCACCAAAGATAGCAGCTGATGCAAAGAACGCGGAGAAGATTGTCGCGCTCGCATATTGAAGGAAAATGCTGGACAGCATCAACCCGTTGATCGCCGCAAATCCAAACAACATTGTCAACCCTGCTGCTGCACTCCGGTTGGCCTTAAAGCTAGTGCCAATTACGAGTCCAAATTCAGCCACCACTAGAACGATTGGGAACCAGCGGTTAGCAGCAATAAAACTAAAGTATTGCTGTTGGAAAACAACGCCGGCAAGCACGGCAACGATTGCGGAAATCAGCACCGCTCCACCCATGTAACCGAAGACTTTACTCATGAAGGCTGATAAACCAGAAGCCTGTGAGTTCACCTCTCGGCGAGGTTGTTGATATTCATTGTTATTCACAAAAATCCCTCATTTCTTATTAATTAACTAATTGTCGTTTGACAAATACTGACTAATTCATGTTCAAGATGTATTCTAACAGATTTACCCAAACACGCAAGCGTTTTACCTGTGCAATGTGCAACTTTAGAATTCCTTATAGATAACTGTCCATCCCCTCTAGTTTTTTGACCACAAGACGCTTAAAATTATGTCTACCTTGTTTTATAAACTATTTAGTGTAAGGAGCCATTATGCCAGTCGAAAAACAACAGACGGTAAAACCCAGTCTGTTCTTAACACTTTTATTGGGCACGCTATCTGCGTTTGGCCCACTATCCCTAGATATGTATCTGCCTGCATTGCCCCAACTGCAGGCTAGTTTTCACACCAGTTCGGCCGCTATTCAAGCGAGTATCAGTGCCTGCCTCATTGGAATGGCTGTTGGTCAGTTAATTATTGGCCCGTGGAGTGATCGCGTTGGGCGGCGAAACCCCTTATTGATTGGGCTGGTTGTCTTCACACTCACGTCGGCGGCACTTATCTTTGTCCATAATATTGTGGTCTTTCTAGTTCTTCGCGTTATTCAAGGCCTTGCTGGTGCTGCTGGTCAGGTGTTATCGCGGGCAGTAGCCAGAGATCTTTTCTCTGGGCACCGATTAACGACTTTTTACGCCACATTAATGTCCATTAACGGAATTTTCCCAGTTATCGCCCCCATTTTAGGAGCTGTTCTAGTAAGTTTCTTCCCGTGGGAATCAGTGTTTGTGACATTAACAATTGTTGGCATTTTGCTTGTCATCGCCAGTGCCTTCGATCTGCCAGAGACAGCTACCAGCATCGGCGGGCCTGTTGAAAAGCTCGATTTCAAGAGCGTCTTTTCAAACGGACGTTTTATGCTCAATGCAAGTCTGTTAGCACTTGTGTACGGTGCCTTGTTTACATACATTGCGGATTCTTCGTTTATTTTTCAACAAGATTATCATCTAAGCACAACCGCTTTCAGTATTATCTACGCTATTAATGGTCTAGGAATCGCATTGGGAAGTAAAATTGTCGGCCGTGTTTCTGAATTCCTCAACGAGCACCAAATTGCCCAAGTTGGCTTCCTAGTCCCTCTAATCGGGTGTGCCATCCTAGTCATCAATGCATTAACAATTAATCAGCTCTGGCTGTTTGCATTCGCTTTGTGGTTTGTCGTTTCATCAGTTGGTTTCAATAGCACTATCACCACTGCTATTGCCATGGAAAGCACAACTAAAAACATTGGCACAGCCTCAGCAATCTTAGGTACTCTGTCTCAATTAGTCGGTGGTGTAGCCTCGCCGTTAGTTGGTTTATTTGGCTCCAACACTGCCTATCCAATGATTATTCTTATCTCAATTTTTGAAGCATTAGGATTGATTTTGCTACACTTTAGTCACTCAACAACTAGCAACAAGGATCTATAAAAAGACATGGACAAACAAAAATACCGTTACGAATTTAACTTCGCGACGGTATTTTTATGTTTAAGAATCGTCTTTAATCAACATTAACCATTATTCAAGCTCGTGTTACTCAGAAGCGTTTCATACTCACGTTCATACTTCTGAACGTCACCAGCCCCCATAAAGATGGCCACAGCGTCATGATAGTCCAGTAAAGGCGACATATTATTCAACGTCAGCACTTCGCCGCCCTTGGTAATTTTGGCTCCCAAATCAGCACTGGAGACATCCCCAGTCTTTTCACGGGCAGAACCAAAAATATTCGTCAGGTAAACTTTATCTGCCAAATTAAGGCTCTTGGCAAAATCATCCATCAACGCGATTGTCCGCGTAAACGTATGCGGCTGGAAGACAGCAATTAATTCCTTATCAGGATACTTTTGACGGGCAGCATCGATTGTTGCCTTGATTTCTGACGGATGATGAGCGTAATCATCGATGATTGTCATATCGGCAACTTTACGTTCTGAGAAACGCCGTTTGACACCCTGGAAAGAAAGCAATTCCTTACGTAAATCGTCCATGTCCACTTTTTCAAAATGAGCGACAGCGATAACGGCCAAACTGTTCAGCACATTGTGTTCACCAAACAACTGAATTTCAAAGTTTCCGATGAATTCATCATGGATATAAACATCAAAGTTTGAACCCTTCGTAGTGCGTTTAACATTACGAGCCTGAATGTCATCTGTATCGTTAACCCCGTAGTAATAAACTGGGACTTTAGCCGTAAGCTTGCGCAATTCAGGATCATCACCCCATGCGAAGATTGCCTTACCGACTTGACCAGCAAATGTTTCAAAAGCACTGTAAACATCGTCGATGCCCTTGTAATAATCTGGGTGATCAAAGTCAATATTCGTCATGATGGCATAATCTGGGTGATAAGCCAAGAAATGACGACGGTATTCATCAGCTTCAAAGACAAAGAAACGTGAGTTAGGCGTGCCTTTACCTGTACCATCACCAATCAAATAACTGGTTGGTGCAATACCACTCAAAACATGTGAAAGTAAACCAGTTGTGCTGGTCTTACCGTGTGCTCCGGCAATCCCAATACTTGTGTAACCCTTCATCAATTGGCCTAAAAATTCGTGATAACGAACCACTGTCAATCCCAATTCTTTGGCACGAACAATTTCCGGATGCGTATCAGGGAAAGCATTCCCCGCGATAACGGTTAAACCGGCATGCAAATTGTCTGGATTAAATCCATAAATCTTAATGCCAGCCTGTTCCAAAGGTCGTTGTGTAAAGGTGTACTGCTCAATGTCAGAGCCTTCAACACGGTCCCCACGATCATGTAAGATTAATGCCAACGAGGCCATTCCTGACCCTTTAATACCAACAAAGTAATAAGTTGTGTCTGTGTTATCCATGAATAATGGGCTCCTTAATATTACAAACTATCTATATTTTGTAATGAACAAATCTAATGTAACAACATTAATCGTTAACAATCAAGGTTCTTTACAGGTTTAAGCTAATCTTCATCACTCTTTTTTAACTTATCCGGTGTCAGGAAAACTTCTCGAGGTTTAGAACCTTGTTGAGCGGACACATAACTGTGACTTTCTAATTGGTCAACCAAGTTTGCCGCACGGTTATAACCAATAGAAAAGACACGTTGCAGTTTGGAAGTAGAGACCGTCTTCTCATTCGCAACGTAGCTCAGAACATCGGGCCATAAATCGTCTTGATCCTCAGCAGCAATTTCTGTTGCTAACAATTGTTTCGGTTCGAAGGCATAATGTGGCGCCATCTGCTCGCGGACAAAATCAGTTACGGTGTCAATTTCATCGTCAACAAAAGTTCCCTGTAATCGGATTGGTTGACTCTTGCCGTTACCGAGGTAAAGCATATCCCCTCGTCCCAGCAAACGTTCAGCACCAGCTGTATCTAAAATTGTTCGTGAATCAATTTGACTAGATACCATAAAGGCTACCCGTGTCGGAATATTGTTTTTAATCGTTCCGGTAACAACGTCCACGGATGGCCGCTGAGTGGCGACCAGTAAATGTAGGCCAGCAGCCCGCGCCTTTTGAGTAATTCTAGCGATGTAGTCTTGCACCTCTGAGGCGGCGACCATCATCAGGTCAGCCAATTCGTCAATGATAATCACGATATAGGGCATCTTCTGTTCAGGATGACCACTCGCCATGGCCTTCTCGTTAAACTGTTCAATGTTACGGGCGCCGCCGGCAGCAAGCTTCTGGTAACGTTCTTCCATTTCATTAACAGCCCACTTCAATGCAGCAGCAGCTGCTTGTGGCTCGGAAACTACTGGCGATAGTAAATGCGGAATGCCGTTGTACGGTGCCATTTCCACAGCCTTAGGATCAATTAAAATCAACTTAACTTCCTGTGGGGTTGCCTTGTACATGATTGACATCAGCAAACTGTTGATGAACACGGATTTACCAGAACCCGTTGCTCCGGCAATTAACCCGTGTGGCATGCTGCGCAAATCAGTTACCTGAGGTTTACCGAATAAATCAACCCCCAACGCAACCGTCAGCGGTGACAAACTATTCTGGAACACGTCAGAACGCAAAACCTCCGACAGCATAACTGGTCGAGATTTTAAATCAGGAATTTCAATTCCGACTGTCGATTGGCCAGGAATTGGTGCCTCAATTCGAATATCTTTAGCCGCCAGCGCAAGTTTAAGATCATCTTGCAAATTAGTGATCTTGTTTACCCGAACCCCAGGGCCAAGGCTGACCTGAAATTGGGTAACAGTTGGACCAACCGTGTAATCAACCACTTCCCCATCCACATTAAAGGCGGACAAGGTGCTGTTTAGCACATCAATTTGTTTCTCAATCCAGGCGTCCAACTTAGCTTCGTCACGCAGTACTGGCGGCTTAAGCAAGTCTAAACTTGGAAAATGATAAGTCATTAAGCCCTTATCACTTTCAGATGCGTACGTCCGGCCAGAAAGTGGCGCAACCGCTTGCTCAACGGTCTGCGTATTATTCTTCGCTTGAGCACTTTCTGGAACAGATCGTTGATCCAAACCATCCGTCGTCTTATCAGAATCAGCGTGATCATGATTAAACAACGCCAAGTCTTTCTGCCCATTTTGCTCTTCATTCAAAATATCAGCTAATCCATGACCAAGGGCTGTTTGCGAACGTGCAGCTGGTGAACTTGTTGCGACCGTATCACTGTCAGTTGCATGAGAAGTAACATTGACCATGCTCTGCGCTGAATGCTCCTTACTACTTGCGACGGATTCCTGCAGAACGGCGGAGCTATCCGAATGTTGAATACTTTTCGTCTCATAACTATCATCTTGATAGCTAGTTTGTGTCGAGCTTACCACATTCGTTACCTGTACCGATGTTTCAGAAACGGCAGAATGAGCCGAAGCAGCACTAGTTGACGACTGATCAGAATCCTGATGAGCAACTACCTCAGTGCTCGAACCACTATTGCTTGGTTCACGTTTCGCCGATGTTGTCGCTGAATCTGAACTTGTTGCTACATCCTCTGTTTTGTGGGACCAGTCATCTTTACCCCAACTGCTGGTTGTCTTATCAGGGGTTGCAGAATATGCTGCGGATGCCGGCGCAAATGGCTTATTCAGTGCAGATACGTACTGCGTATCAGGAGCAGCCGACTTAGGCTTGGGTTGCCAAGGACGTCGACGAGGACGAATTGTCTGTTCAAGAGCTCGCGCCTGCTGGGAAGCATACATGCTTGCAGTTGCACGATCTATTTGAACCTCATCATTACCGAAACGAACTGGCGCACTAGTTGGCGTCTTGTCTTGACTGCCATTGACAGGAGACGTCTCCTGTCGATCCTCAGACACGCGTGGGCTACCGCCACCTTGCCGTTCGTTACCACTAGGTGCGTGTAGAACATGATGCCGATGCTGTTTTATTCTTGTTAATTCTTCTGGATGTTGCCGGAGAAACGCCGGACCATCGTAATGTTTCATTGAATCACCTAAGTCAAATTATTGAGTATCGTTTTCAAACAGCCATCTCTGCAATCCACTAATTTCAAATCAAATCGGATTCTAAGTGAACGTCATCACTATTCTTGTAACAACAGTCCACTAATAACCCAGCTTGAATAAAAATTTGAACTAGCAAAAGAGGAGGCCTCTGCCCCCTCGCACCCTTATCATGCAATTCAGACTTCTAAAACATGAAAAAGGACTAACTAACAATTAAATGCATTACACAAAAAGTTTATTGCCGCGTTCAAAGTCAAACGGATCACCGACTTTTGCAAAATCGTCTGGTAGAATCAGTGCCCCTTTTTTCTGAGGTGCATTCTGCAAATGAAGCTCACGACCACTAGTAATCATACCATTTGAGGAAACGCCCCGCAATTCGCCAGGCCAAATGATTTCACCGTTTGGCATCACTGCACCAACTTTGGCAACAACAACGTAAATGTGTTCCTGCATGTTTGGTGATCCGCTCACAATTTGCAGTGTTTCATCATTGTCAACACGCGTTTTTGTTACTAACAAGTGATCAGAATCAGGATGCTTCGTTGTTGATTCTACATAACCAACCACAAACTTTGGAGTGCGGTCAGCAACTAAAACTGTAGCGTCAAAGCCAGCTTGTTCAACTGCTGCCTTTAAGGCATTGATTTGATCATCCGACAATTCAATTGGTCCATTACCGGCGATACTCTTGTCAATATGGCTAACACCAATAAAGTTAAAACCTAATGTTGTATCGGTTTTAGGATCATAGATACGCGCAATGTTCTGGCTGGTTTCCACAGATTGCTCCGCCACATTGGGAGCCAAAATGACCACCAGTACATCTGGGGATGCTTGCTGGTTCATACTTGCAATTAACATGTTCTTCCTCCGAATATAATGTCGTTATTAAAGTTTAGCCTCTTGCACCTACGTGGTCAATCGTTCAGACAACATTTTCCTGTTTTCCTAAAATGGTGTACACTATGAGCAATTCATTTTGACCACAACTGGAGGGATCGCCTTGACAAACAATCAGCATTTTAGCCAATTAGCCATCTTAGCGGGACTGGGGATATCGGCCGGTCTTGCTCTTGGTGCGCTTATTCAGGATCTGCATCTAAAGCGTCCGGACCGAATTTTAGCGGAGGTGAAAACTTCCTTCCGTAAATCAGGCGCTCTTGATGGTGCTTGGATTGAACACCATCCTGTGCCTTTTAAACGATTTGCTGCTCAGACACTCGTCTATCGCGGTGGTGTCATCAAACATGAGGATGGTCAGCCTGTTGCTTACGAGTTTTTAGCCGATACTAAAACTGGCAAAGTAGTCGACGTTTGGAAGGTAACTTCACAACTCCAATCATAACCATGATTTTTACTAGCATGAAAAATTAACTGCATAATATAGCGAAGAAGCCACCGAGATTAATCACAATCTCGGTGGCTTCTTCGCTATCGTGCTTCATCTACGAATACATCAATCTAGTCTTGCATATCACAGCAATTCTATTTTTTCTTACTGCTACCACTGCTTGACTGACTTGAAGATGGCTGATTATTGTCAGGATTATTATAGTTATTCTTCGATTTTTGATTAGTCGTTCCGTTATTCATGCGTGGCTGTCGTTCTTGGAATTGTAGCAGGTTTTGTGACATTAACGACACGATCTGCTTGTTTTGTGGCAAATCGGAATGTTCCGCGTCACTACCTGTGACCGTGAGTTCTGTAAAATGTGCGACCTGATCTTGATAGACATATTTACCGGCGTACACACTATCAACGGGCACAATCCCATCATTTGTGTAGTTTTCCGTACCAGCAACCAAATACACATTTAATGAAGCTGGCAATTTATTACGGTTATCAACCATGTCATCTAGCATCGCAACCCGTTTGCTCTGATCCTTTTCCTCGAGATTAAACGGTGAGCCCAGCATCATCAATTCGTGCATTTTAAACTTAGACTGGTTGAAATAGTTTTCTAAAAACAACGTGTATATCAGGCCGCCGTTAGAATGACCAAACCCAGAAAAGTTGTTAAAATTGTACGTTTTGGCTAAATAGTTAAAGGCAATATTAAACCATTTGGCCTGTTTTTTGATATTTGCATAACCATCATGATTATTTTCAAAGGCTACGACGAAGAACGGTGTGTTGTCACCAGCCCGCACTTGCCCCGTAACTTGCAGGGTATTGTCTTCCTTTACCGTAATCTTAACAACACTATGTTGAACTGGTGTAGACTTTTGATCACCTTGAACATTTCTGGCCAGTCCCTGACCTGAGTTGATTGTTTTAAACAAATCATCAAAACGGTTTTGTCCGGCCGACGATCCAGGAATAAAAATAACTGGCAACATTTGGGATTGTCGAATGGTTCGCGGCTTAGTGACTGAGCTCTTGACCCACGGAATCGTGAAGCAAGTCACTACAATAACAAACACAAACAGACCGCCGACAAACAACCATCGTTTGATTTTATTGGTCATTTTTGATCACGTCCCGTCTCTGTATTATGATTCCGCTCACGCGTTATTAATAATGCCTGCAGGCGATTTCCATTTTTAACAAACGGTATAAAGAAAATAATGTCCAAGAAAAAGAGAATAATCGCCACAACTAATGTGGCAATATCACCACCCGTGCCTGCATATCCCTGAAGAATCCCTGGAGTCGTCCACGGAATTCGATAAACTGCTGGTGGAATAATGCGCGATTTGATCAACACCGCCCCAACCAACATATTGAATACAGGAACAATCAACATTGGTAGTAAGTAAATTGAATTAAAAATCATTGGTAAGCCAACCAACCCTATCCCAGACATATTGGATAACGTTGGTAGGAGTCCACGATAGGCGACCCGCCGTTCACGATGGACAATCCCGACTAGTAAAATCGCAATCATCAGCGCCAGCATGCCACCCACGCCACTAATATTACCGAACACATCATACAGCGTATGTAAGGTAATCGGGTACGGTGCACCAAACGATGTATGATGCGCTTGGGAAAATTGATAATTTGCACCGGAGTATGTCGTAAAACCAGTTAATCGCGGTTGCGCGATTGGACTAGCCAAGCCAAAAAACATTAACAGATTGCTAATTACAGCAGAAGCCAGAATAGCAAAAACATGTGTTGTTGCTTTACCCAAGGTAAGGGTTGCAATCCCCTCATTGAGGATGCCAAGCGGCCCAGCCGCAGTAACCAAACTCAAGCTAAAACCGATGCCCACAAACAGAATAATTACGATTGCCAACGGAAAAAACATGCGTTGAGAACGCGAAAAAAGTCGGTCATCCTCTGTTACAACTTGATGACTGGAGAAGTGATTGCTAAAAGGAATTCGGAATATCAATCCGACAATGATCCCAGTCACAAACGCCAAGAACAGACCGCGCAAGCCAAAATTATCAAATAAGAATAAGTTGTCTGGACTTCGATAGTCATAGTTTAAAATGATGTATGCCGCCGCACTGGCGAGTCCAGTCGTCATCTTGTCTTTGTGAAAAAACTCTGCGTAGTAATAACCCACAAGATAGGCCGCGCAAATACTGACAACCACATTTAGCATGATAACTAAATCGCTCAGCGAGTAACCGGCCTCAATTAATGCACTACCAGCACGTTTGAATTGAAAAATTTGATAGTAAAAACCATCCGGCCGCAACCACGCCTCATCAATCCAACTCAATAAGACATCCATTAAGACAAACGGAAACAAAATGGTTAACGGGTGACGAATAACAGACGTCATTGGTCGGTCTCGCAAAAATAAAACTGCTTCTGCGTTACGTATGTGAAAATCTTTTCCAAGTTGTTTCATCATTACAGTCACGTCCTCATAATGTGTCACGTTCTTTATACCGCTTGCTCTGTCGACGTGCAAGCAGTAACCGTTTTTTTCGTGATAACCAAAAACGACCTGTGATATAAGTCCGATTTGAGAACGCGCATAAACGTAAAACTGACCCATTCCCCAGTTCGGGAATGGGTCAGTTTTGGCTTAAGTGGAATTTTCAGGAGTTTGGAGCGTGATATTGCTCACATTATTCGTCCCAGCATAAACTTATGTCGCAGCTTCTTTTGATTTCTGCTTCAACTAACTCGTTATTTAGCCTTGTCCGGCATTT
Source organism: Furfurilactobacillus cerevisiae (assembly GCF_048961765.1). Taxonomy (GTDB): domain Bacteria; phylum Bacillota; class Bacilli; order Lactobacillales; family Lactobacillaceae; genus Furfurilactobacillus; species Furfurilactobacillus milii_A. The sequence goes on along the minus strand of NZ_CP185253.1, from coordinate 1,325,299 downwards.
CAACGACGAGCTGATAAATGGGCTGGCCCTTCGCCGAAAATTTTTGCTCGTACTCTGTCTCAATGTTTTCCAACTTACCGTCACTAGCCGCAATGTCTGCATGTAGATCCAATGAAACTTCAATTAATCGCAGCCCAAATGTCGTCATACTCATGAGTGAATACTCAAATAAATGGCGATTGTCGGTTTTAAACTGAATCTTACCATTGTCACGCAGAACCGCCTGATAACTAGCCAGGAAAGTTTTGTACGTCAAACGGTAGATTGCAAATTTAATCCGAATTTTTGGACAAATTGGTCAGCATAACCTGATACGGTGTTTTCCAGTCAAGTATTTTAAGCGGTCTCTGGTTAATTTGGAGTAACGTCGTCGTTAAATCTTGAGCACTAATGTGCTCAAAACGAGTCCCCTTAGGATAAAAATAACGTAAATTCCGATTAAAGCGTTCATTACTACCACGTTCAGCTGGCGTATAAGCATGACAGTAATAGGTCTTAATACCATATTGTGATTCAAATGATACTAGCCCACTAAACTCAGTACCACGGTCCACAGTAAAACTGTGCACCGGTCCATTAAAAGTTGTTAGGAACTTAGTCAGTGCTTCATTAACACTCGCTGTCGTTCGGTCCTTTAACCGATATGCCCAAAGGAACCGTGATTTGCGATCGATTAAAGTTAATAAAACTGCCTTACTATGCCCACGAGGGCCAACGACGGTATCTAGTTCAAAATCACCGATGCGATTACGTTGATTAATCATCATGGGACGCTGTTCAATCGATCGCCCCAAAGATTGATTATATTTGGATCGTTGGTCAACGTTACGCCGTTGGCGTACGCCATGTTCAGGTAGATCATTCAAGGAGAAACCAATTCTCCCCTGATTTAGCCAATTATAAATAGATTTAGTCGCTAGTTTAAATTCGTGAGCAATCATTCCTGGTGACCAGCTTAGATGTAAATGGTTGAGAATTGTTTGCTTTAACTCATCGCTCAGCTTAGTTTTCCGACCACATCGTGATCGCTTGTATTCGGCATCTGTTTGTGCTAATTCAGCCTGATAAGGTTGACATCGAGATAATTCATAAGAAATTGTTGACGGTGATCGGTTCAGCCGAACGCCCATTTGGATATTGGACAGCCCTAGTTCACAAAAGGTTTCGATTTTAATTCGTTCGGAATAGGTTATACTAGACAAAAGATCAGCTCCTAAAAGATGGGTTTGTTGTAAACACCATTTTAAAGGAAGCTGATCTTTTTTGTCCGAACAGCGTTCGGATTAATTTTACAATCTACTAAACGACGTTTTTCATGTCGAGTCTTTGGCCATGGATCAGAAAAGTTTAAGTAGAGTTGATCAACTTCACCTGGCTCAAAGAAAGTTTCAACACCGTCGCCATCTGCCAAAACCCACTGTAAATTATCTAATGCTTCTGGCAAAGATGTTTTTAAGGCTGCTGCCAAGACTGACTTTTGCAATTCAATACCGACAAAATTAATTTCCGGATGAGCTTTTGCCATGCCAATCAGAAACTGACCCTTACCGGTGCCAATCTCGACTTGTAGCGGCTGTCGTTGTTGAAAACGATCTTGCCAATGACCTCGATGAGCAGCAGGATCTAATACAATGGCTGCAGGGTTTTCAGCAATAAGATCGTCCGCCCATGGTTTGTTTCTTACTCGCATATAAAAGATTCTCCTTATACTGTTTTTAACAGTTATGTGATTTTCAGATAATGAGTTGATTGTTGAGCGCACCAAACTGTTCAACATTTCGCATTGTAAACGGCGCTTTGAATCTAGTTTTTATACTTTATCAGTAGCTTAAGCCTAGCTTTTTCTCAAGTGCCAACCGCTATACCAGCCAATAAAGATAATCAATTCAGCCGCCATCGCAACTACATCAATCAGAAGCCGCAGCCATGACCAGTTGACCGCAACATCAACGATGACAAACAAAACGGCGCAAATTGTCAAAACGTCAGTTAAAACTGTTTTGAAAGCTGACAACTGTTGTCCTTTAGTAACTGGAAACAGATGAGTAAATACCTTTCCCTCATATTCGCGATAGAAAGGCAATAATTGAAAACCAATCAAATAAATAGCCAACAGCATCACAACAAGGCTGGCCCATTGATTAGTCAAAAAGATTAAGATGATCATTCCCATAACTGTCAGTCGTGTAATGAGTCCAAACGTATCACTATCACGACCAAGCCCTCGCGTAAATAGGAACAAATATGGATTGGTCGAATGACCGATAACGAGCTTCCACAATGGGTCTAAATAGCGTCGTCTTCTAACTGTTGCCTTAACCTGTGGAACATCTGTAAATAGGTTAAAGAAACGATACAAAACCATCATACGTCCATTTTCATTTGTAATTAGCGACTGCCAAGCCAACTGACCATTGTGCCAACGCTTTCCAAGACCCACACTTGAGACACTCAAAGCTAGTAAAGCTGCGATCAAACCAACCCAGACAGACAAAAACAAACTGAGACCAAAAATAACAATCGCGCCCAACCAGTTTACCAATCGAACTTGTGCAATTGAATGTTTTACCTGTTGGACGCCTTGTTGTAGCTGCCAATTCATCCATGCTGCCTTAGTAATTAACTGAGTCATAATAAGGATGGCAGCTTCAAGCAAGGTCATCTGGTCACCACGAGCTAAAAACGGTAATAAAACTACACCAACAGCAATTTGAATGAAACTTGCCATTAACAAGCTATAATTGCGGGCATGCTTTAAATACTGGTGAAGAGTCGTTTCTGCAGGTAGCAAAAAGACAGCGTCAGCAGGTTCCAACAAGGTTGCTAATCTTCCCATTTGAAGTGTAATAACTAAGATCAGCATGGTTAACCATGGTCCCCACCAGACACCTAATGTTAACGTTTTTAATTCATTCTGGTAGGCAAACCCCAACGCGCCAAAGAAGAAAAATAACGCAATGACAAAGTGATCAGTGAAGACGAGCCGTAAATATTTCAATAACTGACCGGCATGGCGTGATAAACGTTGGGAAAACAGTTTTTGCAAATCAGTCATTACGTTCACCATTTGCTAGTGCCAAATAAATATCATCCAGAGAACCACCTACGTCTGGGAAAGCGGCCCGTAACTGATCTAACGTCCCAGAAACCTTCACTTCGCCCTGGTTTAGCAAGATGAATCGGTCACAATATTTTTCAGCGTTTGCAAGCACGTGTGTCGACATGAGAACGGCCGCCCCACGGCCACGTGCTTCCTCAATCAATTGAAGCAAGTCATGCACAGCAACCGGATCTAAGCCTAAAAACGGTTCGTCAATAATAAAAACCTTCGCATTGGTCATAAATGCATTCACAATCATAACCTTTTGTCTCATTCCCTTAGAAAAATTGGCAGGAAACCAGTTCAACTTATTATCTAAACGGAATGTTTTTAATAATTCATGTGCCCGAATCCACGTTTTCTCGACATCTAAACCATAAGCCATCATGGTTAACGTGAGTGTTTCCTGAAGGGTTAGCTCATCGTATAACACTGGTAATTCTGGAATATACGCAATTTGCTGTTTGTACGCGGACGGATCTGTTTTGAGATCCACCCTGCCTAATTGGATATGTCCTCGAATTGGCGTTAACAAACCAATAATATGATTAATCGTCGTCGACTTGCCGGCCCCGTTTAAACCAATGAGGCCGACCACTTCGCCGTCTGCAACGGAAAAACTGACATCTTTTAGTACTGGAACCTGCGAATAACCGCCCACTAAATGTTCAACTTCAATTCCCATAGTTATATCCTTTCAATTATTTTATCTACATTCATATTACTTTGTTATTCTATGCCGATCATCGCACCGGGTTTAGAAAAGGTTTCGGCGCGAATAAACGTTAAACTGTTACAACGCTATTTTCATTAGTATTGGCGCTTACGTTTAAAAATGCTGTCCCTGATTATAGCATATATCCTCCTCAAAAACGGATCGCGCGGTGCAAGCAATTAACACACTTACGTCTCACAATCCTTTCCGCAGTCAAGACAGATGTGTATAATCAAGATAAGTGAAAAGATGTATAGGTGCATATAGGTTAAGTCACGAATCGTTAAATCAAACGAAACGTTTGCGCCTATACGTAAATGAGGAGGAACTGTAATGCTAGACGATAACTGCATTTTTTGTAAGATTATTAAAGGCGAAATTCCAAGCTACACGGTATATGAAGATGACGAAGTCAAAGCGTTTTTAGATATCTCACAAGGCACACCAGGCCACACTTTGGTCATTCCTAAGACCCACGTACCAGATATCTTTGCTTATGACGAAGATTTGGCACAACGTGTGTTTGCCAGAATTCCTAAAATTGCCCGTGCCGTCCGCGCATCAAACCCTAATATTGTTGCCATGAACATTGTCAACAACAACGGCAAGGTCGCTTATCAGTCTGTGTTCCACTCACACTTTCACATTGTTCCCCGCTACAGCGATGACGATGATTTCAAAATGATTTTTAAAGATAACAGTGATAACTATGATGATGCGGCCTACCGCAAAATTCAGCAAGACATCATGGCACATATGGAGGCGTAATCCATGTTTGCTAAACTAACTGCGCCCATTCGAGAACTCGTTGCTTCAGTTCAAGGCTTCACCACCGCACTGCATCGCTTGCAAAATAGTGTTTCGCAATTGTCTGAAACAGCAGCTAAAGCACAAGAAACGGTTAATGATATTCAGAAATCTGTTGAACAATTTCAGTTTAAAACAGCGGCTCACGAAAAAGTCATTCAAGAAAACTTGGACAAGTTAAATGATGACTTAGCCGCCATTAATCGTCACAAGGATAAAAAATAATGTTGTTTACATGCACTGACACCTGATACTTACGGTCTTAGTGCATTTTTTATTCAGTAGCTTAACGGCACCTTAACGCAAGTAAAAGTTTCCGTTAAGGCGGCAGCTTGTTTCTACATCGGCATTAATCTATGTTAATATAGCTTTTGTACGTTTCGCCATGCTGACATGGCAAACAAAAATCGAAATGGATGTGAATATTTTTTATGAAAAAATGGCTTCTTGTTCCAGCCGGTTTAGTGATGGCCTTTTCACTTGCTGCGTGTGGAAACAAAACTGTGGCAACGACCAACGGTGGTAAAATCACCCAGGACCAATACTACTCAAGTATGAAGACCACTAGTCAGGGTAAGCAAGTCCTGCAACAAATGATCATCAAAAAAGTGCTTGAAAAGAATTACGGTAACAAAGTTTCAAGCAGTAAGGTCAACAAGCAATATAATACGGTTAAGAAACAATACGGTTCTAGCTTCAACAGCATGTTGACCCAACAAGGGATGACAGCTTCCAGCTTGAAAGACACCCTTCGCATGAACCTGTTACTAAAAGAGGCCGTGAAAAACGACGTCAAGATTACTAACTCTGACTTGAAGAAACAGTTCAAGAGTTGGGAACCTAAAGTTTCAACGGCCGTTATCGTAACTAGCAAGAAAGCCACTGCCACCAAAGCCATTGATGAATTAAACTCTGGTACTTCATTTGCTAAAGTCGCTAAGAAATATTCAGACGACACGAGTACCAAAAATAAAGGTGGAAAAGTGCCAACGTTTGATAATGCCACCTCTTCAGTTGATGACAGCATTAAAACAGCTGCCTTCAAGTTGAATAATGGTGAATACACAAAGACTCCTGTAACTGACACTAACTCACAAACTGGAACAAAGAGTTATTACGTTATTAAGATGTTGAACAAACCTTCTAAGGGCACTTGGACACAGCACAAACAAGATCTTAAGGAACAAATTTGGAACCAAGACATGGACACCAGCAACGGTGGTACTGTCCTTCAATCCGTTATTGCTAAGGAATTGAAGAAGGGTAACGTTAACATTAAGGATAATGACTTGAAGGATGTGCTTTCACAGTACACTTCTACCTCATCATCTTCTGCAAACTAAGCAATTAAGTCATTGCATTAGTTTATGCACGATAAAAGGCAACCTCATTTATGGGGTTGCCTTTTATCATGCACTGAAGTTTGACACCGAATGAAGCACGGCTCGTTATGAACGAGTAAATCAACGTTTGAATATTCAATAATGAATCACTAATCATCCTCTGATTGATTAGTTTTGGACGCTGTTGGTCGGTAAAAATTACGGCCGTCTAAACCAAAAATTCGTTCAGAGAAATCACCAGGTTCAGTATGTTCAACTGCTGTGCTCATCATTTGAATCGAAGCATCTAGTTCATCCAAATCATGGAGAACTTCCGCTTCTAGCAAATGTGGCCGAACTGGTGAACCGTATTCCAACAAACCATGATGCGCCAGAATCATGTGCCGCAGCAACAGCATCTCCTCACTTTCAGGATCAAAGTGCAATTCTTGACAGACATTCACAATTTCTTCATCAATCAAAACGATGTGACCAATTAAGTTACCGGCCAATGTATAAGTTGTTGAAATCGGGCCTGACAATTCAATGGTTTTGCCCAAATCATGTAGAAGCGCTCCGGAGTACAGCAATGAACGATCAATATTTGGATGCAAATCGGCAACAGTCTTGGCCAGTCTCACAATTGAAATCGTATGATAAGCTAACCCACCTGCAAATGCATGATGGTTTTTCTTAGCAGCCGGAAAATTATAGAAATCATCTGCATGGCGCTGAAGCAATGTTCGAACTACCCGATTCCACGTGGGTTCAGTGATTTCAAAAATAATGTTTGAAACGGATTCTTCCATTTCAGCCCGCGTCATCGGCCCGTGGGCGACGTACTGGGATGGATCATTGGGTTCACCGGTATTAGCCAACCGTAGATTCATGATTTTGAGTTGCGGATTCCCCTGATAAAGTTCTTTCTTACCTCTAACCAGGACCACTTTACCCGGTTCAAACGTAGCAATATCTTGGTCCGTTGCATCCCAAAAATTACCGGATAGTTCGCCAGAAGGGTCCTCAAACGTCATCCGAATAAATTGTTTTCCGTTTTTAGCCGTCCTTACGTCTGCCCCTTTCAGTAACAAGAACAAATCAAATTGTTCATCTACCTGAAATGACAGCAATTGTTTTTCCGCCATGTTCACGACTCCTTACGTTTATTTTTGTCTCTCCGAAACCACACTAACTTATGCGGTCGCTAAAGCTCAGTAACCTGATTGTCGTCAAACGTAGTTAGTGCCCCCGCATCCGCTGTAAAGTAAATCACCTGAACCTGTTGAGCGAGCTCTTTCATCAAGCTAAACATTGCCTGTTTACGATGACGATCAAAGTCAACGAACGCATCATCAATAATCAATGGCATTGCAGTCCTGTCGGCCATGACACTGGCAAAGCCAAGTCGAAGCGCGATATAAAGTTGCTCAGCCGTCCCACGAGATAATTCGGTAACGTCGAAAACGGTTCCTTGAGCCGTCGTTACCGTTAATGCCTCGTTAATAAACTCAATCTTAGTATAGTGCGCCAGTGTTAACGTCGCAAAATAGGTTTGCGCGCGCTTTACAATTGCTGGCAAACGGTCAGCAGACGCAGCATTAAGCGCCCCGTCAATCCACTGCGCGCTTAGTCGGTCAACCAACCATTGTTGCGCGGTTTCAACTAGCTGAGTTTCCATGTTTGCCAAACGTTGTCGCAGCATTGGCATGGTGTCATCTTCACTCTGACGAGCAAACAACGCCTGTTGATTTGCAATGTCCTCTTGCACCTGATCACGTTGCTCAATATCGCTTTGTAAATCCGCTAACACTTCCGCCTGGCGTTGGTCAACGGCTGCTAAGTCCCGATATGAAGTTAGTTTAGCCAGCCACTCCGGTGTCAACTGATTACCAAGTGCACGACGTTCCGCTGTTTGATCAGCTAACTGAAGTTGCTGTTGATATAGATTTTCAAAATCATTTGGCGTTTGTACATGATGACGTTGCATCACTTGTTGTAACGATGTCGTTACCTCGCTTAATTTGGACTGTAAGTCACTATTTTCACGGATAAGTTGCAGGCGCTGCTGTGATTGTCCCTGCACAGTTGCGACGGCTAGTTCCTTTGCCGATGTATACTGTCGAGCTTTTAATAACGCATCGGCTGCTGACAAATTCGTTAACGGCAATTGTGTCCCAGCAAACTGATAACCTTCAAAGAAGTGATTGATATCAGCGTTCAACTGTTGAATTTTACTTTTTAATGAATCAATTTGATCTGTTAACTGATTTAATCTTTGAATATTTGGTTGTAAGGCCAACCATGTGTCCACCGGAAAGCCAGCCATATGATGTTGCTGGGTTAACTCGGATAGGCTACTTTCTTTTGTTGCTACCGTTTCATGAGCCTGTTGAGCCCGAAACCAGTTCAAAACATTGAACCAGCCACCGGCTATGCCAGCGATACCCAAAAGCACAAACAGCCATTTAATACCACTATTCATTACCAGTCCAAGCAACAAAAGGACAAGACCGACGCCCATCATTAACCACTGCTCACGCGTCTTTGAACCATTTCTGGCCCGTTGCTGGCCCGTCTGAGTAAGTCGACTAACTTGCTCATATTCCGAATCATTCAGTGGTGTTGGCCACGGTGCATTAAATCGGTGCTTTGCCACGATTTGATCTCGTTCATCACTTTGCTCAGCAACTTGCTGTCGACTATACTGACGCTCATGAATTGCCGTTTCAATCTGATCAAACGACGCAGCCTGCGATTTAAAGGCACTCTGATGATCAATATAGAATTGAACGTCGTGAGGCGTTTCTGCCGTCTGTTCCTTTAGCTGAGCTACCTGACGGACTGACGTTTGCATCAACTGTTCACGCTGTGTCTGCAGTTTTAAAAAGTCAGCATAATCTTCTGCCGTAATCAATTTTTCATCCACATCCGGCAGACCACCTGACATGTCCCGGTACTTTTCAAAGACCGGCCACAACTGCTTGATTCTTGCTAACTCATCCCGTTTGCTCGTTAATTCTTTAATGTGATCACCAAGTTGAGCAACTTGCTGCTTACCAGATAGAATGTCATGTTGGCGTTTGACAAAATCGGGATAGCTCGCTTCTGCCGCTTTCAGTTGCGCCTGCAAATCATGATAAGTAGTTAGCTGCTGATTTAAGGCTGGCTTTTGACCTCTAGGACGGTATAAATCGTCTGCGTCTTTACCAAATTGCTCAGCCAGCTCAATCCATGAGGTACTTCCGACTGCCCCAACACGTTGAACATTTGCCATCAACTCGGGTTGCGTCACTGTGGTCAAGAGTTGTAAACCACTCAGGTCAAAGTTAAACGTAGCGTCGTTCAATGTTCGATCAACCGGTCCTAGCAATTGGTCCAACAGCTCGGGCGGCATCACTTGATTAGTAGTCAAATTTGTCAGCTGAATGTCGCCACCATTCTTACCTGAAGTACGACGTAGCCGATATTGTGTCTGCTGGGCATCATCCACCGTAAACGTCAAGCTACCACCATAGCCGGCGCCTGTTTTTGGTAAGTACTGTTCAGCCGGATGTTTGGCCGTCGCAAAGCCGAATAACACACTGCTAACGAACTTTTGAATAGTTGTCTTTCCTGCTTCGTTTTCGCCATAAAAAACTTGCAGCTGCGGATTGACCGGAAAAGTTTTGTTTTGCCATTTACCGAAACCATCGACATGAATTTCTGTAATATTCATCGATTACTCATCCTTTCCGGCCGCGTTGACCTGTCGAATAACAGCCTGTTTCAGATTTTCACCACTGTGAGCTAACGCACTCGCAATTGTCGGCTCAGCAAAAAGTTGATCAGCAGTTTTCGCAATGTTTTCTGCCGCAAAAACTGATTCTGCCGCCTGATTCCAATAATGCTGATCCAGTTGTGTAAAGTGTGTTGCTTCACTGTCTTCATCTGCCAGTTGCAGATCCACAACCAGTTGGTTAGCTTCAGCTAATCGAGCCATTTCTTGGGATTGAAGTAAGCTTAACAGACTCCCATTAGTCAACCGTTGCTTAGTTTCAGCGGCCAATTGATCTGTATGGATTAGTTTAAGATTCAACATTTCTAAAGACTGGTTAGAGGAATGTGCTTTCACTCGGTCGGCCAATTGGCTTAACTGATTGTCAATTGCTTGTTGCAAACTGCTTGTGCTGGTGATGCTGTCACAGTCCACCGTTTTCAAATTCCACACGACGGGAGCCACCGCATGAAAAGTTGGCACCAAACGACTCTGTTCCTGTTGAACCAGCACGTACCCCTTTTCACCAGTTTCGTTTATGTGGCGTCCTTGAATATTACCTGGGTAAATAATCCACGGCCGTTCCTCATGTAAGACCTGCCGTTTGTGAATGTGGCCAAGCGCCCAGTAATCGTAATGCTTGCTCATAAGCTCATCCACAGTAAACGGTGCGTCGGTATCATGCGGTCCTGGTTTGCCAGCAATTGAACCATGCAACATGCCAATTTGAACGTCTGCTTGCGGATTGCGATTAGGGAATTTGGCCGCCATATCTGTGGTAACAACTCGAGTCGGATACGAAAAACCGACTATTTCAACTTTTGTTTGATCTCGCGTTGTCAGCTTAAAACTAGACACCTCTTCACCAAACGAATGGACGTTGGCCGGTAGTTGAAGCCCATCCGTTGCTGCATCCAGATAATCATGATTGCCATAACTTAAATACACTGGGATCTGTGCCTGATTCAACCGCTCCATCTCGGTTAAAAAAGCTGCCTGAGCGTTAATCGCACGTTCCTGGCGATCATAAACGTCACCGGTAATTAAAACAAAATCGACCTGTGTGTCAATGGCGTCGCTAACCAACCGTTTAAAGGCCGTTAGAGGCGATTCATAAATTCTTTGCCATAAAGCATCCGGCAAATCTTTAAGGCCCAAAAATGGACTGTCTAAATGTAGGTCAGCCGTATGAATGAACTTCATGCTGATGTCTCCTTTACCTCGGTACTTTTTGTTTAACGCAATGCTCGCCTATCGCTTACTAAAAACAGTCTGGCAGTCACGGGACTAACCGTTACTACCAGACTGCGATATCGAACTTAATTATTTTCTGTATAAATCCTGAATTGGCTTAGTAATCACATTGTTGAGTTCGTTCAACAAGTTGTTAACAGCCTCTTCTTTTTGCATCAATGTTTTGATTTCTTCAAAGTTACCAACCTTCGTGGCTAACTCACGGGCGTTGTTCATTTCGTCTTCGCTCAGATTTTGACCTTGCATCTGCTTTTGTTGCAAACTCAATTGAGTTGACTGAAATTCTTGAAAAGTTTTATAAGCCTCGTCGTTTTGCTTCATTTTATCGTAGGCATCACTCAGTGCTTGAAATTCGTCGCTTGCTTCTAGGGTCGTGGCCATGGACTTTGCGTCGGCCAAAATATCTGCTGCCATAAACGGTAGCCTCCTCATTTTTTAATTCCTTATTAGTGTACCATTTCCTTCAAAAGGAAACAGCTGTTCGCTTTGAAAATCTCATCAAATTTTCAATCAGTCAGTGCCTTATCGTTTAACGTCCTAGAACACCGGTGAACTGGTTCCAAAGATCGCCAGCTTTTTGAAGCAACGAATCGGCGCCCTTACCAATTGATTTGCCGACTTTACCAGCGCCTTGTTGTACCTCATCCCAAACGTTGCCACTTTCTGCTGAACTTTCAGTTGCTGCCAACGTATTGGCATCTTTAACGGTAAACGCCGTTTGTTTGGTATTCGGCAACATGCTCGTCATTTCGGCCTTGTAGAGCTGACTAACAGCTAACCCCTGGGGAACATCTAGATGATTCCCCTTATTAGTTTGATCAAAGCCTTCCCAGTTAACCATGACTAGGTCCGGCGTGTAGCCGTCAACCCACATATCCGTGGTTCCAGTAGTGTCACCAACACCGTCCGCTTCGGTGGTACCAGTTTTCCCAGCCACTTGATAACCCGCCGGTTTGGCGTAGACACCAGTACCATGAGTAAATGTTCCCAACATCATACTGGTCACTTCGTTAGCGACATTCTTGCTGATAATCCGTTTTGGCTGATCATAGTCATTATCTACGATGACTTTTCCGGAAGCATCCACAATCTTAGTAATAAAGTGAGCCTGAGTTAACTTACCACCATTGGCAAACGTCGTAAACGCTTGTGCCATTGTCTCAGGTGACACACCTTTCTTAATACCACCAAGCACCATTGCCAGGTTATTATCGGATTTATCCAAGTTAATTCCAAATCGTTGAACAGAGTCATAGCCCTTTTGAACACCAATCTTGTTCAGCAACCAAACCGCTGGCGCATTGTAACTGTTTTGAAGCGCTTGATACATCGGCACCTCACCACGATAAGTATCGCCATAGTTACTTGGTGAATAATGATTAGCGCCATAGGATTGTTTCTTATCCTGCAACTCAGAGTCATAATAATAACCATTTTGAAGTGCCGGCGTATAAACAGCAAACGGCTTTATCGTTGAACCCGGTGAACGCAATGATTGTGTTGCTCGGTTAAAGCCACGGAAGACGTGTTCACCACGGCCTCCCATAACAGCAGACACACCACCATTATTAGGATCCATTGCAATGCTTGCTGCCTGAACCATTGTGCCATCGTTAGCGTTGGCTGGGAAGTTAGCGGGGTTCTTAAACAAGTTCTGCATGGTTGTTTGCTGCGTTTGATCCAAGGTTGTGTAGATCTTATACCCATGATTCATGATGTCAGCTTCTGTTAGACCATATTTAGAAATGGCCTCATCAATCACTGCATCAAAGAAATAAGGGTATCGGTAAGAACTGTCTGGCGCATAATTATCTGTCGTCACTAAGGCTGTTTTTTGATAAGCAGCCGCATCAGCCGATGAAATCTTTTTGTTATCTGCCATCAAACCGAGCACAACGTTTCGCCGTGCTTTCGAAGCGGCTGGCTGATCAACTGGATTATAACCGCTGGGCGACGTTAACATCCCCGCCAATACCGCCGATTCCGGAACGGTTAACTGAGTCGCATGCTTACCAAAATATCGCTCAGATGCATCCTCAACGCCCCAAACACCATGTCCGAAATAAGCATTGTTGAGATACATTGCCAAAATGTCCTGTTTGGAATAAACATTTTCAACTTCAATCGACAAGAAGATTTCTCGTGCCTTACGTGTCACCGTTTGTTCTTGTGACAGATAAGCGTTCTTAACCAATTGTTGAGTTAACGTTGATCCACCACCACTAATATAATCTCGGTGAAGGAGCTTATTCCGAGCTAACAGAAAGAAGGCCCGTGCCAACCCTTTAATCGAATACCCGTGTTCGTGATAAAAATTGCGATCTTCTGTTGATAACACCGCGTTTTGAATGTTAGGTGAAATCTTATCTAATGAAACATAAGTCCCTTTTTGTGAGTACAGCTCCCCGGCTTTTTGACTCTTCCGGTCGTAAATTACCGTTGGCTGCGACAATGCTGCTTTTAAATTACCAACATGGGCCGTCTTTGCCTCGAACGTAAAGTAAGCGCTCATCACGAAAATAACGCTTAAGATGGCCACAATAACCCAACGTGTGAGTTGAAAGCGACGCCAGAAATGGCGAATGTGACGCCACATGGCATGCCACAAACGTCCTAACCACTGCATAAATGCAGAGTTTTTAAATTGTTTTAGGCCCTGCATAAAGGCGGAATCCCGCCAAGACTGACCGGAATTCGGATGCTGATTGCGCTTCATAAATTTGTACCCTTCTGTCTAAATTGATCCAGTGTATCGTACCACACTAAACCGTGGCGTCAGCGTTGAAATCGGCAGTTTTAACAATTTTTATTAGTCCGTTTATGAATGTAACCCGACAAACACGCATTTTATCCGCATGAATGATAAAAAGGTGATGTTCAAAAACGTCGCAAACGTTCTCAAACATCACCTTTAATTTTGCTAACAACTAAGAAAGCTTTAATTACCTAACGCCCTGCTTTTAATGCTGATATGCTGCCCACCGGTCATGCAACCTGCTCGCTGCCTCACGGTTAGGACTGATAACTAAAATCGTATCATGACCCGCCAACGTGCCTGTTATAGCATCATCATCCATATCATCGATCAACGCCGCTAATGCGTTACCATCACTGGGCGTCGTCTTAACAACATTCATAAACTCAACTTGAGTGAAATCAATCACTACTTCACCGAAGCGTTGTTCAAAGCGGTTATTCGACACGCCACCAGTCGTTTTTAAAGCCCGGTAGACTGCGTGTCCTTCCGCATTAGGTTCTTTGACAATATGCAATTCCTTCAAATCACGTGAGAGTGTGGCCAGCGTTACGTGAACATTCTGTGCAACCAACGCTTTTTGCAACGCATCTTGGTTAGTAATGTTAGCTGATTCAATCAACTTTACAATGGCCGCTTGCCGTTGTTGCTTTTGCATGCGTGACCACCACCCTACATTTCGTCTGGTGATTCAACGCCAAGCAACCGTAGACTTTCCTTCAACACGATGCTGACACTCTTAACAAGCGCTAGACGAGCGTTTAAGCCATCATCTTCAACTAAGACTTTCGAGTTAGCGTAGTACTTGTTAAATTCACGCGCCAAATTGATTGCGTATTTTGCCACGACAGATGGTTCGTACTCTGTAGCCGCCCGTTTGATAACATCACCAAACTCACTCAACGCCTTAATCGTGTTCCAAGCCGCTGGATCGTCAATGCTGATGTCATCCAAATCAAACGTCGTCTTGTTGGCTTTCCGTAACATACTTTCAGCCCGTGCCCGTGCATATTGAACGTACGGACCAGTATCACCTTCAAAACGAACCACTTCTTCAAGATTAAAGTCGAAACTGTTCAGCCGTTCGTTCTTCAAGTCATGGAAAATTACAGCCCCCACACCAACTTCATGAGCAACCTCATTCTTGTTAGCTAATGATGGGTTCTTTGCTTCGATTTGTTTCATGGCCAAATCGATGGAATCTTTTAACACATCTTCCAGTAGGACAACCCGCCCAGAACGCGTGGATAATTTTTGACCATTCAAGGTAATGAGACCAAACGGAATGTGGTGAATCTGGTCGGCCCAGTCAAAGCCCATTTCCGTCAACACTGCCTTTAATTGTTTGAAATGGTTAACTTGTTCCGCACCCACAACGTAAAGAGATTGGACAAACTTGTATTCACGTTTCCGATAAATAGCAGCAGCCAAATCACGTGTGATGTACAATGTCGCACCATCTGATTTTTTAATTAACGCTGGGTTTAAGTCGTACTTGTCAAGATCCACAACTTCTGCACCATTACTTTCATGCAAAAGGTGCTTATCTTCAAGAATCTGGACAACTTCGTCCATTTTGTCATTGTAGAAGGCTTCACCATTGTAAGAATCAAACTTCACGCCTAATTCATCATAAATCCGCATAAAGGATTTCAGTGATTCTGAACGGAACCACTTCCATAGGCGAGTTGCTTCTTCATCACCATCTTCAAGCTTTTTAAACCATTCACGGGCGTCTTCGTCCATTTCCGGATGCTCTTTTGCTTCCTTATGGAAACGAACGTAGTATTCAAGCAACTTATTGATGGGATCTGCCTTCACTTCAGCTTCAGTCCCCCACATTTTATAAGCCTGCATTAACTTACCAAACTGTGTGCCCCAGTCACCTAAATGGTTGATTTTAATTGGATGATACCCAGTTTTGGATAAAATATTGGCAATCGCATTACCAATCACTGTGGACCGCAAGTGACCCATCGACATTGGTTTAGCAATGTTCGGTGACGACATGTCGATTGGCACATTACCACCATTACCAAGGTTTTGAGCACCGTATTGATCTTTATCAGTTAAGATGGCCGCCAACGTGGTTGCAGCAAAGTTGCCCTTCTTTAAGAAGAAGTTAACGTAAGGACCAACTGCCTGAACTTTTTCAAAAGTTGTTTGGTCAATTTTGTCTGCCAAATCAGCAGCAATTAAATTAGGTGCTTTATGGAGCGTCTTAGCTAATACAAACGTTGGAAATGCTAGGTCGCCAAGGTCAGAAGTTTTCGGCTGTTCAATTTTGACAACAATATCCTCAGCTGTTAATTGGCCATCTAACGCCTCACTGATAGCTTGCGCAACTTGTTCGCGATTATTCATCAAATCTCCCTTTCATGGTTCAAATTCTAAATGTCGTGTTAAAAAACAAAAAACGTCCCTTACATGTGTATGTAAGAGGCGATTTTTCCGCGGTACCACTCTTTTTGATCAGGTCATTACCCAATCCACTCATTTAATATTTAACTTTAACCGTTTGACACGCTTCATCTGCTCTCTTGATCGCCTTCCACCAACGCGACTCGCTTAACAAAACCAATACAGACTACTTCTTCAAACGTGAACGCAAGCTATTATACCAACTACGGCTGTGAAACACAATATTATTTGCTTGAGTCAAATCGCGTTTTGCTGCCCCGCTGACACAGCCAGTCTATAGGTCAATTAATTTACCAAAGCTTGTGACATTTCCTGATGCGCAATACCAAAATCATCAAATGGTTTAGTAGATTGTAAAATTAATCCGAACGCTGTTCGGACAAAAAAGATCAGCTTCCTTTAAAATGGTGTTTACAACAAACCCATCTTTTAGGAGCTGATCTTTTGTCTAGTATAACCTATTCCGAACGAATTAAAATCGAAACCTTTTGTGAACTAGGGCTGTCCAATATCCAAATGGGCGTTCGGCTGAACCGATCACCGTCAACAATTTCTTATGAATTATCTCGATGTCAACCTTATCAGGCTGAATTAGCACAAACAGATGCCGAATACAAGCGATCACGATGTGGTCGGAAAACTAAGCTGAGCGATGAGTTAAAGCAAACAATTCTCAACCATTTACATCTAAGCTGGTCACCAGGAATGATTGCTCACGAATTTAAACTAGCGACTAAATCTATTTATAATTGGCTAAATCAGGGGAGAATTGGTTTCTCCTTGAATGATCTACCTGAACATGGCGTACGCCAACGGCGTAACGTTGACCAACGATCCAAATATAATCAATCTTTGGGGCGATCGATTGAACAGCGTCCCATGATGATTAATCAACGTAATCGCATCGGTGATTTTGAACTAGATACCGTCGTTGGCCCTCGTGGGCATAGTAAGGCAGTTTTATTAACTTTAATCGATCGCAAATCACGGTTCCTTTGGGCATATCGGTTAAAGGACCGAACGACAGCGAGTGTTAATGAAGCACTGACTAAGTTCCTAACAACTTTTAATGGACCGGTGCACAGTTTTACTGTGGACCGTGGTACTGAGTTTAGTGGGCTAGTATCATTTGAATCACAATATGGTATTAAGACCTATTACTGTCATGCTTATACGCCAGCTGAACGTGGTAGTAATGAACGCTTTAATCGGAATTTACGTTATTTTTATCCTAAGGGGACTCGTTTTGAGCACATTAGTGCTCAAGATTTAACGACGACGTTACTCCAAATTAACCAGAGACCGCTTAAAATACTTGACTGGAAAACACCGTATCAGGTTATGCTGACCAATTTGTCCAAAAATTCGGATTAAATTTGCAATCTACCGTTTACTCATAATTTCAAACCCCATTTGTTGATAAAAGGCAGATAAATAAACTTGTGCCTCAATATCAATAACCTTGGCCTCCGATTGCTTTTTAATCCAGTCAATTGCCGTTTGGACCAATTCACGCGCTAAACCGTGACCACGAGCCGTCTTGACAACCAGAACGCGTCCAATATGCCAATGATCTGTTTGCGACTCATCACGGTAAATTCGGCAGTACGCTTGTACCTGACCGTCTGCAGTTGTTGAAAATACATGCTGAGCAGTTAAGTCTACGGTGTCCACTTCGGGATAGGCACAAGCTTGTTCAACGACAAAGACATTCGTTCGTGCACGATAAATTTCAAATAATTCCCGTGTTGTTAACGCCTCAAATTCTTTTATCATCATGTTCTTGACCACCCTTTTCTGAAAAACGTAAAACTGCCTGTTGCACTTCCGCAAAATTAGCACAAATTGTTGGCGTTTTTGCGGCCTGAGCAATGAGCAAACGAACCTTTTGTCGATCATTTTGGTTATATTGGTGCTGCCACCGATGCATATCTTTTAATCCTTGCCAAGTCGGTTGATAGTCTGCATGTTCTAAATGCAACAACTGCTTTACAAAACGTGAGTCAATCTGCCAACGAACTTTTTTGATACTCGGTTCGAGTAATATACATAAGTCCGCACGCTCAAATATTGTCGTCTTGCCAATCCAGCCTAGTTGAGCGCCTTCAACAATAAAATTCTGTCGTTGACAGATTTCATTCACCCTTGCAATTCGGTCTTTTTCCGGCCGTTTTTGAGCAACCGGTCCACGAACCCAGGTAATATCATCCAGTGACCACGCGGGCCACCCGGTCTGACTAGCCAATTTTCGAGCAATTGTTGACTTACCACTACCAACTGATCCACATAAATAAATTTTCATTAATGCGCCGCATCTTCAGTCGTTGTTTCAGATTGGACTGTCGGATTTGGCATGACGTGGCCAAATGTCCCTTGCCAAATTTGTTCATGATGATTAATGATTTGAGCAGCTGTCAACCCATTACTGGCCATCGTCGAAGACAACCCTTGCATGATTGACATGTCAAATCCTTGATCATGACCAACTCGCATAGCGGTATCAACACAATATTCCGTTTGAAAGCCGCAAATTTCAACAAATCGAACGGCCCGATGATGCAACAATGATGCCAACCCTGTTTCATAAAAAGAATCTGAATGGTACTTCAACATGACTCGATCCGTTTGTTGACGATGTAGTTGTGGTGCCAACATCCACGGGTCAGAACCATAAACAAATTCATCATCCGTATGTTGAATGAATAATAGCGGTTTATTTTCTGCACGATAGGCATCAATCCGATCATTAATTTGATCAATGACTTGCTCATAATTGGCTGCATTGACCATTCCCTTTTGTGCATCGATCACTAATAACGCGTCTTGTAACATGCTGGGCCACTTCCTAACGTTAAATTTGTTAACCATATTACCACTAGTTTTACCGCAAAGTAGTGAAAGTTTGAAGCGGCATAAACAACTCACAGATGTGTAAAGCCATTAAAACGCTAGTAATTTTTTGGAGACAACCTTCTGCCGTTACGCTGACCAGAAACGCCGTTCCATGAGGACCAGTCTCAGCCTCCTGAGGCTCGGAGTCTTCTACCTTGATTATGAGCCGAAGTACCCGTCTCATAAGTCATCCCGCAACACTAAGCGGCCAAACTCCTGCCGCCAAGTGTTGCTCACACGGAACTGTTTCCGGTCAGCTCCACTCCTGTAGTAAACGATTATAGTAAATGACTAATCTTTCTGATAGCTACTGCCAGATGATCATGACAGGCAGCTTGCCACAATTTCAACCGTAGGCGTAAGTCACCTCTGTTCTACCTTTCAGTTTGCAATCATAAAAAAGTCCCGAAAACCATAACAGTTTTCGGGGCGTAACTAATTCAATTAGAGCAGTAACCCAACACGGTAGTGAATAAACATCGTAATCAAACCGACAATCACGTTTCTAATAATCGCCGTCTTAGTCAAACCATCACCTAGTTTGGCACTTAAATAACCAGTTAAAGCAACCGATAGTGTAACGGCCAAAATGGTCATTGGCCACTGGATACTGACCGGTGAAAAAGTCATGGCAAATAATGGGAAGATCCCACCTGTCGATGCCGCAATCAGTGAGGAAAAAGCGGCGTTCCATGGATTCATGTAATGCCCTAATTCAAGGTCATACTTAATTCGTGCCAGCGTTCCCAGCGGATTTTTTGTCATCAATTCGTCAGTGATTTCCTGCGCTGTTTGTTTGGTGACACCCCGACTAACGTAGTAATCACGGACAATCGCAGCTTCTTGATCAGGTTGCGTCTTTAACAATTCACTTTCCTGCGTAACCGCAGCCCGCTCAGTATCTTTTTGTGAACTAACTGAGGCATATTCGCCAGATGCCATAGAAAAAGCACAAGCTAATAAATCGGACAATCCGGCAATAAAAATTGTAAATTGATTTGTCGTTGCGACGGCAACAGAAAATAACACCCCGACAACGGTTAAAATACCATCGTTAGATCCCAAAACACCAGCACGTAACGTATTTAAACGCTCAGCCATGGTCATTTTAGTTCGTTTCTTTGGTTTAGTTGGACTTACTTGCATGAAACACTACCCCTTTTCTCTATCTCTTCAAACGCCAATTTTCAACACATGACTAATGGGCAAATAACAACCCGATGGCATATGTGACCGCCATGGTTAATAAGCCTGAAATGACGTTTCTCATGGTTGCTTTGCCACGGTTGGCGTGTCCCAATGAGGCAGCGATGTAACCTGTTATCGATAATGCAATAATCACGGAAATCACGGTTGCCAGCACCCGAATTCGTGCTGGAAAGAACGTAATGGCGACCAGCGGTAAAATTGATCCTGTCGGAAATGAAATCATAGACGCAATCGCTGCACCAATGGCACTAGTTTTAACCTTTGGATCAAACCCATAACGTTCACGTACACCAGTATATAGCGGATCGCCAGACATCATTTCATGAGCAGCGCGATTGGATAACTGTTCCGAAATCCCCTGTGCCATATACTTATCTTTAATAAAATCAATTTCTGTATCCACATGATTGTCAACTGCGCTTGTCTCACGTTGAATCGCACGCTTTTCAGAATCACGTTGCGTACTAACGGAGACCCATTCCCCCATTGCCATTGAGATTGTACCAGCCAGCATACCAGCAATCCCTGCTAGGAAAATTGCCCGAGGACTGTTGGTTGCACCAGCCACCCCAATAACGATACCGGCAACGGACAAAATGCCATCGTTGGCACCCATGACGCTCGCCCGCATGATGTTTATCCGCTGGGCAAGCGATGCACCTTTTTTACTTTTTTGCGGTTGTGTCGTTTCCACGTGATTGCCCCTTTTCAATACCTGAATCACCATTTATAATAAATGATGATTCAGGTATATTCTCTCTATTTAGAATCATTCTAACATGCATTTATATATTAGCACACTGATTGGAATCTGCAAGTAATCAGTGTGCCTTTTTTCATCTTTTTTCAATCACCTTTAACAATAGGCTATTTTGATGTTTTTTCAACACCCTTCATATTTTTATATGGCTACCCTAACTTTAAAGATT
Source organism: Furfurilactobacillus cerevisiae (assembly GCF_048961765.1). GTDB lineage: Bacteria > Bacillota > Bacilli > Lactobacillales > Lactobacillaceae > Furfurilactobacillus > Furfurilactobacillus milii_A. The sequence goes on along the minus strand of NZ_CP185253.1, from coordinate 1,304,141 downwards.
CATTTTCTTAATCCATGTAACTTAAAACAGGTTCGTTTGATTCAGGCAATCACCTGTTTCAAACGAACCTGTTTCATTAATCAATTTAATTTTTAGAATAAAGTAGATTGTAAAATTAATCCGAACGCTGTTCGGACAAAAAAGATCAGCTTCCTTTAAAATGGTGTTTACAACAAACCCATCTTTTAGGAGCTGATCTTTTGTCTAGTATAACCTATTCCGAACGAATTAAAATCGAAACCTTTTGTGAACTAGGGCTGTCCAATATCCAAATGGGCGTTCGGCTGAACCGATCACCGTCAACAATTTCTTATGAATTATCTCGATGTCAACCTTATCAGGCTGAATTAGCACAAACAGATGCCGAATACAAGCGATCACGATGTGGTCGGAAAACTAAGCTGAGCGATGAGTTAAAGCAAACAATTCTCAACCATTTACATCTAAGCTGGTCACCAGGAATGATTGCTCACGAATTTAAACTAGCGACTAAATCTATTTATAATTGGCTAAATCAGGGGAGAATTGGTTTCTCCTTGAATGATCTACCTGAACATGGCGTACGCCAACGGCGTAACGTTGACCAACGATCCAAATATAATCAATCTTTGGGGCGATCGATTGAACAGCGTCCCATGATGATTAATCAACGTAATCGCATCGGTGATTTTGAACTAGATACCGTCGTTGGCCCTCGTGGGCATAGTAAGGCAGTTTTATTAACTTTAATCGATCGCAAATCACGGTTCCTTTGGGCATATCGGTTAAAGGACCGAACGACAGCGAGTGTTAATGAAGCACTGACTAAGTTCCTAACAACTTTTAATGGACCGGTGCACAGTTTTACTGTGGACCGTGGTACTGAGTTTAGTGGGCTAGTATCATTTGAATCACAATATGGTATTAAGACCTATTACTGTCATGCTTATACGCCAGCTGAACGTGGTAGTAATGAACGCTTTAATCGGAATTTACGTTATTTTTATCCTAAGGGGACTCGTTTTGAGCACATTAGTGCTCAAGATTTAACGACGACGTTACTCCAAATTAACCAGAGACCGCTTAAAATACTTGACTGGAAAACACCGTATCAGGTTATGCTGACCAATTTGTCCAAAAATTCGGATTAAATTTGCAATCTACCAATTTGCAATCTACCATACATTAAGAAGAATTTGCAAATTAACGATATTTTTCGCCGTTTTGTTGCAGATGAAGATTTATGGCCCTATTCAATTGATGAATCCATCTTAGACATGACTCATTCTTATAAATTATTTGGACAACAACCACAAGAAGTTGCCAAGCTCATTCAACACACAATTCGCAGAGAGTTAGGCCTGTACGTCACAATTGGTATCGGTGAAAATCCTGTGCAAGCTAAAATCGCTTTGGACGTATACGCTAAACACGCCCCAGATTTAATCGGTGAAATCCGCTACGATACTGTTCCAAGTCAAATCTGGACGATTTCGCAGCTGGACTCTGTTTGGAGCATCGGTCATCGAACAGCCGCTCATTTAGAACGAATGGGAATTCACACGATGAACGATTTGGCCCACCATAATCCCTACGATTTGACCGCTGAAATGGGAATTATTGGTGCCCAATTATTTGCTTTAGCATGGGGTATTGATCGTAGTCAAATACGTAAACGTGTCAAAGTTCATGAAGCTAGTCTAGGAAATTCACAAGTATTACCACGTGATTATAATGATCAATTTGAAATTGAAACAGTTATTAAAGAGATTGGCGAACAGGTTACGGCTCGTTTGCGCCACCACCACAAACTAGCAGGCTGTCTTTCTCTCTCCATTGGTTTTTCCTATGCTGCTAGCGAACAAGATGGCCGCGGCGGTTTTCATCAATCGATCCGCATTGATCCAACTGACAGCAACAAAATCATTGTGACTCAACTAACCAATATGTTTCGCAACCACTGGCAGGGTCAAACTATTCGTAATATTGCTGTTTATACATCACGGTTATCCCCTAATACTGGTCAGCAACTTGATTTATTTTCGGACCCTCAACGACAAATTAAGAACGCCCGCTTTGAGGCTATTGTTGACGCTATTCGTGACCGTTACGGTTTTCGTGCCATCGTCTTTGCTCGAAGTATTATTCACGGCGGCACAGCTATTAACCGTGCCTCACTGGTGGGAGGACATAACGGAGGAAATGCATATGAATAAAGATTTAGATTTAATTTGCCAACGCATCGATGAACTATTTCTACGGCAGTACAATACCCGCTATTGGCTGCAGATTGTCGATGATCCCTATGACAAAACGTATAATTTTTTCTTTGACAGTCTAAAAAAGGCTCATCGAGAGAAATCTGTCCCCTTACATACTGTCACCATTTATGATCTAACGTATCTTGAGGAGCTTGTTGATGATATTCAAAAGCACACCCAATTGAGCATTCAGTTTGAAGGTTTTACTGGTCAACAGTGGCCAAAGTCACAACGGATCATCCAAAGAAAGAAGCATTGGGATGAGTGATGAAAAGTATCCTGATTACGATCCTAAAATTGTGCAAGACTTTTTCGACAACCATTATGTTGATCGTGGCATGCTCAAGTGGCAAGGTTATTATTTATCAGATCATACTAGCGCTTTAAACAAAGAAGCAGAAGAAAAGCAGCGTCACTTTGAACCCAAACCACTGCAATCTATGACCGAAATAAGCCAGCGGCTGGCCACAGCATATGCCAATATTTATCGTGTCAGCATCCAATGTTACGCCCACAATAGTGAGGGTAAACTCTCTGCTGACATCATCGGTCATGTGAAGGGCTATGATGATGTCAGTGTTTATATTGAAGAGAATGGTTTTCTGCGTCTTGACGATATTCGCCATGTCACAGTGTTAAAGCCATAATTATCATTTTTATTCGCTGGCGTCATTAAAACATTGTTTTACTAAAGAAAAGCCTGTTGGCACATTGGGTAACAAGTTTTGGAGTAGTCACCATATAAATTTCGTTTGACATGTTTCTCATTGTCGTTTAATATGTTTTTAACTTAATTTTTCTGCTGAACTGATGTGGTGGATGCGTTAATTAGTGATCTAAAGAGAGCGCCAACGGCTGGAACGGTGTGTTGACTGATTAACTAAAGACCCATTAGAGCGTATTTTTTATGAGAAATACCGGTGTTACCCGTTATCGTAAACTGCATATTCGTGTGCAGTAAGGAACAACAGCCAAATTGCCTGTTGCTCGAACAAAGGTGGTACCACGTGTAAACGTCCTTTGAATCCATGTTGATTCAAAGGACGTTTTTATTTCTCATTTTTAAAATCAAAACAGTCAGATATAGAGAAAAGGAGTTTGCAATGACAAACGAAACCAAAAACAACGACAACGCTCATCTGCAACGATCATTAACAAGCCGCCATATTACAATGCTGGCATTGGGTGGTGCTATCGGTGCTGGTCTGTTTAAAGGCAGTGCCAACGCCGTCCATACTGCCGGTCCTTCGGTTATTTTATGTTACCTGCTTGGTGGTTTAATTCTGCTATTCATCATGCAAGGCATGGCCGAAATGGCCGCAAATAATCCATCCGCCACCGGCTTTTCAGGTTTGCTACAACCAATTCTTGGTCCCTTTGCGGCTTATTTAGTGGACTGGGCCTACTTTACGATGTGGTTTGTGGATTTAACAGCTGAAGCCGTGGCCGCGGCCAGTTTTATTCAAGTCTGGTTTCCAACCGTTCCTACCTGGCTAATTGTTTTAGTCATTGCGGTCGTCATTTCTGGCATTAATCTACTTTCGGTCCGCTGGTTTGCCGAAACAGAATACTGGCTAGCCATTATGAAAATTGCGGTTATTATTTTCTTCATCTTCGCTGGTATCTTCCTAATTGCTCGAAACATGATGACCACCAATCATGCATTTGTTAATTTAACCGTTCACGGTGGCTTCTTCCCTCATGGTGCATTTGGCTTTCTAAGCGCTATGTTGATCGTAATTTATTCGTTTGCCGGCTCAGAATTAATCGGGATTACATTAGGCGAAGTGAAGGATCCACAAAAAGTCATCCCGCACGCAGTTCACGGCATCATGTTCCGGATCATTTCATTCTATCTGATTCCCTTTTTCATCATCGTTACCCTTTTTCCATGGGATCAGTTAACGGATAAAGTCAGTCCATTTGTCTCAGTGTTCCGGTTATTAAACATTCCGTTTGCCTCCGACATCGTTAACTTTGTGATTATTCTAGCGTTGATTTCCTCCATCAATTCTGGTATTTACTCAGCATCACGGCTCTTATTTGTTCAAAACCAACGCAACAAACGCCAAACGAAGGTTACATCTGCCTTAACCCGGTTGAATAAACATTTTGTCCCTTACATGGCCGTCCTCATGTGTTCACTATCTTTATTTGCCGGCGTACTGCTTACCTACTTTATTGGTAATACATTATTTGATTATTTAGTCGGCTCAATTAGTTATACAATTTTAGTAATATGGATTCTACTTTGTCTGGGTCATATCCGCAGTCGTCGCTATAAGTTTGATGACACTACCTATCATGTTAGCTTGTACCCATGGACATCGTACTTTTCTCTGATTGCATTAGTACTTGTCTTCTTTGGTATTCTTTTCTCTACTAATATCATCGTCACAGTACTGACCATAGCGATATACGTTGGTATCTGTGCTTACTATTATTTTACGCAGCGTGAATCGTTGTATGAAAAATCAAAAATAAATAAGTAACCCTTTCACTGACCCTGTCTGCATTTAAATCACATTGCAGACGGGGATTTTTTAATAATTCAATTATTTTCTTAGATTATCATTTTAGTAAAAAGTAAATTTTGAAAAGCTGTTGTTTAACCTATTAATAATAGTCATTGACGTACTGTGCAAGTTTTCATATCATTTCAATCATCCTCCTATCTTTTCTCATAATAGTTTTCAATGCATCATATAAACTCAGGTCCAAATACTGACGACATAAAAAGCTGAATTTTATTGGAGTCTACAATAATGAACGACGTATTTGCCTTTCTGCTGTTGCTCTCTGTCATTTTTCTTTTTATCGCAATAATTCTTTGGATCTTTTTATGGCTTAAAAAGAAATCATTGAAGTTAATTGAAATCACAACAATATTGTTGGCTTTACTTGTAATAATATTTTTTAATGCATCGGGACTTAATTCAGACCCGTCCAATACAAGTTCCTCAAAAGAAGACAATTGGTCCTTTTCTAAAGATGAAACGCAAACTAATGACAGCTCCGAAGATGACACTGATGATGCAGAAAACTCGACCAGTTCTTCCAACGGCGAATCAAATCAGAGCGCTGCTCACTCTGCCGCAAGCGATGCATCATCCGAAAACGATTCAAACAAAGGTTCTAACAACAAAATTTATGGTCAACTAACTGCTAAAGGTGAAAACTTATCAGATGGAGCATATAAGGACAAAAATTTAGATTACGTAACTTATGGTGTTAACAGCGATATGTCAATCAATGTGGTAAAAGAAGATTTTTCTGATCTACCCTTGGATCCCAAATTAGACGCACACGCCATTAATGAACATGTTCACGACTTTATGGAGGACGATGCTTCAAAAGCTTCTACAATTTCCGACGAAGATTCAAGCTATTATTCAGAAATAATTGATAAAAGCTATCAGGTGCATTTTGAAAAAAATGACAAAGGTGAAATAATAAACATCAAAATCTTCAAACAAGACGCTTAAATCTACCTAAATTAAGCAATTGGCCCCAATAAATCAACCAAATACCACAATGGCTTTCAAAAATATTGTACAAAAAAAGTGCTTATCACTAAGCACTTTTTAAAAACTTTTTAAGCGGGTGACGAGAATCGAACTCGCGACACAAGCTTGGGAAGCTTGAATTTTACCACTAAACTACACCCGCATTGAACCAACTTTTATAGTGTAGCATAGCGCCCTCAATCTGTCATTACTGATTTGGACGTTTGGACTAAAAATCGAAGGATCAACCCCACAAAAAATCGCCGAAAACTTTTATCAAGTTTCGACGATTTTTTAAATGTTTCTACACACCCTGAGCTGGAGGGCGTTAAAGATGAATGTAAGCCGTGAACGTGTTGTTAATCAGGCGTTTTATGCCGGATTTACAACACAGGACGGTTGACAAGACTTCGAACTTCAGAAGGCTTAAACCGGTCCCACGGCGGCATTCGTCTTTGACAACCGCAAACGTCAGTCAGAACAGACAACATTTAGATCACGTGACGTTCAAATGGTTCGTCGCTGATACCTTGATCCAAAATAGTCTTGCACCATTCCTTGGCTGAGAACAAAGAGTGGTCACGGTAGTTCCCACAACTGTACTTGCCAGTGCCTTGAACGTCCTTCCATTCAATCGTGTCGCGAATTTCTTCCAATGAGCTCTTCAATGCTTTGGCAACTTCTGTTGTTGAGTGTTCACCCCACGTAATCAAATGGAAACCAGTCCGGCAACCAAATGGTGAACAGTCGATGACGCCGTCCATGCGGTCACGTAACAAACCAGCTAATAAATGTTCAATGGTATGTAAGCCGGCAGTTGGAATCGCGTTTGTGTTTGGTTGTACCAAACGCAAGTCATAATTTGAAATAGCATCACCCTTTGGACCATTTTCAACCGTAATCAAACGAACATATGGTGCCTTAACCTTCGTGTGATCCAATGTAAAACTTTCTACTTTTGCCATAATCTACTCGACTCCCTTATTTTTTTAGTGCACTAATCGGTTTAATAACTTCAACCTTCGTGCCATGGAATTCATTCTTAATATAACGCTGAATGCCCTTGTTACGATAGAGCTTAACCAACTTTTTAACGGATTTATTATTCCTGTACTTATCACCGGCTGCCAAAATGTTGACATCTTGGTTCGTTTCACGGCTGACCTTTTCATGTACCAATGAGTCCTTAAGAACGTTTAAACCGCCATCTTGTGCGACCGTATTGGACATTAACACAACATCAACATCTGATAACACTCGTGGTCCAGTTGAACCATCAATTTGCCGAAATTTTAATTGGCGCGGGTTACTCTTGATGCCACTCACATTACCAAGCGCATTGAAATTAGCCTTCAATGTAATCAATCCAGCCGTCTTTAAGAGCTTCAGGCCACGGGTTAAATTGGCCGGATCCTCCGGAATACCAATAGTTGCCCCTTTTGGTAACTGTTTTAAATGCTTAATCTTCTTCGAATACATTCCCATTGGTTCTAGATAGGTCGTACCAACTGCCGTTAACTTCTTCGTCGGATTTTCCTTGTTATAAGCCTGCATATAACTAAATGACTGAAATGCATTGACCGGAATCGTTCCATCGCCAGTAGCCTGATTTAACTGAACACTATCCGTTACTTCTTTAACGTGAATTGTGAGGTGCGCTTGTTTAGCCGCTGATGATTTAGCAATGTGCCGCCAAATTTGAGCATCTGTTCCCTGTGTCCCAACGGTCACACTGCTTGCACTAGCGCCGGTCGATGTTCCTAATCCTAATACCAATCCCGCTGCAATGGCGACAGCCACTAGAATTTTTTTAGAATGTTTGATATAGGGTAGATTGCAAATTTAATCCGAATTTTTGGACAAATTTGTCAGCATAACCTGATACGGTGTTTGCCAGTCGAGTATTTTAAGCGGTCGCTGGTTAATTTGGAGTAACGTCGTCGTTAAATCTTGAGCACTAATGTGTTCAAAACGAGTCCCTTTAGGATAAAAATAACGTAAATTCCGATTAAAGCGTTCATTACTACCACGTTCAGCTGGCGTATAAGCATGGCAGTAATAGGTCTTAATACCATATTGTGATTCAAGTGATACTAGCCCACTAAACTCAGTGCCACGGTCCACAGTAAAGCTGTGCACCGGACCATTAAAAGTGGTTAGGAACTTAGTTAGTGCTTCATTAACAGTCACTGTCGTCCGATCTTTTAACCGGTATGCCCAAAGGAACCGTGATTTTCGATCGATTAAAGTTAATAAAACTGCCTTACTATGCCCACGAGGACCAACGACTGTATCTAGTTCAAAATCGCCGATGCGATTACGTTGATTAATCATCATGGGACGCTGTTCAATTGATCGCCCCAAAGATTGATTATATTTGGATCGTTGGTCAACGTTACGCCGTTGGCGTACGCCATGTTCAGGTAGATCATTCAAGGAGAAATCAATTCTCTCCTGATTTAGCCAATTATAAATAGATTTAGTAGCTAGTTTAAATTCGTGAGCAATCATTCCTGGTGACCAGCTTAGACGTAAATGGTTGAGAATTTTTTGCTTTAACTCATCGCTCAGCTTAGTTTTCCGACCACATCGTGATCGCTTGTATTCGGCATCTGTTTGTGCTAATTCAGCCTGATAAGGTTGACATCGAGATAATTCATAAGAAATTGTTGACGGTGATCGGTTCAGCCGAACGCCCATTTGGATATTGGACAGCCCTAGTTCACAAAAGGTTTCGATTTTAATTCGTTCGGAATAGGTTATACTAGACAAAAGATCAGCTCCTAAAAGATGGGTTTGTGGTAAACACCATTTTAAAGGAAGCTGATCTTTTTTGTCCGAACAGCGTTCGGATTAATTTTACAATCTACCATAGATTACCCTCATTCATAACTATTTTGATAAATCCGTTTAAAACTCACCGGTTGTCTGGCCTACTTCTCATCGACGCCCCAAACTTCTTCGGCAATCGATTTAGCTAACGCAATCTTAGCCCACTGATCATCTGGCGTTAAAATGTTGCCCTCTTCTGTTGAAGCAAAACCACATTGTGTACTCAAACATAAACAGTCCAACGGGACAAACTTTGCGGCTTCATGAATACGATCAATAACCGTTTGCCGATCTTCGAGCTTGCCATCTTTCGATGTTAATAATCCCAGCACAACCAATTTGTTATCGCTAACCTTTGCCAATGGATCAAAACTACCTGAGCGGTCTGAATCATATTCCAAATAATAGGCATTAACATGTTCCTGATTAAACAATGGATCTGCAACTTTGTCGTAACCACCAGCGGCAGCCCAAGTTGAGTGATAGTTACCACGGCAAATGTGAGTATTGACAGTTAAGTCTGCCGGTAATCCGTCAATCACAGAATTGTTAATGTTTAAATATAATTGTTTTAGTTCGTCGTCAGTTGTTGGTTCACCACCTGCAAGACCATTAATAAAGTCCTTTGGCAATGTTGCCACCAACATTCCCCAAGTACAGTCATCCAATTGAATGGTGCGTGCACCAGCGTCATACAAATCAGTAATAACTTGTTTATAAGCCTTAGTAATATCAGCGAATAGTGCGTCATCAGTCGGATATATCTTCCGAACCTCGGGCAAATTAGTTGGGCTCAATAATTCAACCAACAATTGCGCTGGTGCCGGCAAAGTTTGTTTGACCTGAACACCCTTGCTGACATGAGCCTGAGTAAATTTAAAGTGATCCACAAACGGATGGTTGTGACCATCAATTTTATCGGTTACCGTAACGGTCGCTTTACGTGTTTCTTCACCATGGAAGAAATAACCATGTTCAGGGACTTTATACGAGATTCCTTGAAAGCCCCAGAAAAAGTCGAGATGCCACCAACTTCGACGGAATTCACCATCTGTGACCGCCATGAGGCCAGCAGCTTCCTCCTGTTTGATTAGGTTAATAATTTCAGTGTCTTCAACAGCTGTCAATGCAGCACGATCAATTTTTCCTGCAGCAAATTGTGCCCGCGCTTGCTTCAAGGTTTCTGGTCGTAAGAAACTGCCGACAATATCGTACCGAAATGGTGACTTGGTCCGTTTAGAAAAAGAAATTGCTTCACTCATATTCAAAAGCCTCCTGAAAGATGTTGTCGCTGTATGCGCCATTTTTAATTAAAAAACATTGATAAACAAAAAAATCCGTCCCTAACTGTCACTTCTGACAATCAGGGACGGATTTAACCGTGTTACCACCCTTATTTACATCATTTTCACAAATGATGCCTCGACGGTACCTGTTGATACCCGGCAAGTTAACGGTTGCAACCGTTCGGTCGGCGTGAACCGACTGAATCGCTCAGAGCTCATCTTCATCACTGTGTCATTGTCCCTTTCTCACCAACCGGGTTCTCTTTATCAACTGTCGAGCGATTACTCTTCTCTTCAACGCTTAATGTTTATCTAATGTTTTCTTAACGTTGAATTCAAGATACAGCGAAATAAATTTAGTGTCAACCACTTTTTTCAAGAAACTCTCAGATAATCACTTCAGTTGATGACAGCTAATTCGTTTATCATTGTGCTTCAAAGGCTTTAATACCGCGTTTCAAACGTCCTAAGCCATCTTGTAGTTCGGCGTCAGGGCAAGCCACATTCATCCGGACAAATAAATTGCCATCGCCACCATATTCCACACCATCAGACAAGAATAATCCCGTTTTTTGGCGAATAAAGTGACAAAGTGCCACCGAATCATTGGTAACGGCGGATACGTCTAACCACATGAGGTAAGTCGCTGCACCACTGGCAACCGTTACCTCTGGCAGTTCATCACCCAAAAAGGTCGCCACCGACCGTTTGTTTGCGGCTAATTGCTTTAATAGTTCGTTTAACCATGGTTCACCCTTAGTGAAGGCCGCTACCGCAGCATCGATTGCAAAAATATTTGGTTCAGCAATCTCATCGTTATTAATGCCTCGATCAATCCGTTCGCGAATGGCCGGATTAGGAATAATCATGCTCGATGTTTGAACACCCGCCAAATTAAACGTCTTTGTCGGTGATACACAAGTAATACTATTGTTGGCCAAATCGCTACTGATCGATGCAAACGGTGTGTACTGAACAGTTGGATCCGTGACAATATCACAATGAATTTCATCCGACAATACTAGCACATGGTGTTTCAAACACAATTCGCCAATCTGTTGCAAGGTTTCCCGCGACCACACTTTGCCAACAGGGTTAGCTGGATTACACAGAATCATCATCGTCGTTAATGGATCTGCCAACTTGGCTTCCAAATCATCGAAACCAATATGATACTGACCGTTTTCATAAACCAAATCACTGGAAATCTGACGTCGACCATTATTAATAATCGAATTATAGAAAATGTTGTAAACAGGTGCTTGGACTAAAATCTGTTCACCTGGATTTGTCATCCGCCGAACAGTCGACGAAATAGCTGGCACAACCCCGCTACAGAATAAAATCCAGTCCGTTTGCACAGCAAAGCCATGACGCTTACGCCACCAGTCTGCCACTACCTGATAGTAATTGTCTGGAATGATGGAATAACCAAAAATCCCCTTGGCAACCTTATCAGCTAACGTTGCCTTGATTTCTGGTGCCGTTTGAAAATCCATGTCAGCTACCCACATCGGTAACTCATTGTCGGCCACATCCCATTTCACTGAATTCGTGTGACGTCGATTAGGAACCGTTGTAAAGTCGTATGTCATTTCACTGTCACCCCAGTCTCCGTAATTGTTGTCTTGCTAGGATCGATTTGGTCCTCCTGTAAGATAACCTCACCAATGGCTGGCGCAGTAATTTCGCCACTGACAGGATTTTTAACACTGTCAATTTTAGTCGTGATATCAGCGTGAACGGATGAATATTCGAACGCCAGGTTGGTTTTGATCAGTGAACAGTTCTTCATGACCAAGTTATCCATGTAACAAAGCCCTTGTTCACTTTCGATCCGACAATTAACAAACGTAATGTTCTTTGAATTCCAACCTAGATATTCACCAATGATGGTGGAATCATAAACAGTCACATTTTCACAGTTCCAAAAGGCGTCCTTTGATAGCATTGTGGCGTTGTGAATTTCAATATTCCGTCCACCGTCAAACGAATAGTTACCGGACAATTGAAAATCATGGGCAACAATGTTTTGACTGTTCATGCCAAAATAATCGCCCTTAGCGGACACATGGTCCAAAGTGATGTCGTCACAACTCCACAATGTTTCCTGAGCAATTGGCATTTGCACATTGGTCAAGTGAATGCCACTGGCACGACGAAATGTTTTCGGTGCCTCAATTAAACACTGTTTCATATCAATGTTGTGTGTATACCAAATGCCTGAACGTGCTGTTTCCAGTAGTGTCGTGTTAACTGCACTGACATCCGTACAGTACCAAAGTGGATATTTCCATTCAAACGTATCGTGTTCTAGCGTCAGGTGATGGCCCTCTTTAAGAGGTGATTCCCCATCCGCAAAAGTCGTGTTGGTAATATTTAAATTAGCGGCATTGAATAATGGCCGTTCACCAACGTATTGTTGTTGATCAATATTTTTCAAAAAAGATTCGCTTCTTTCATGTTCAAGTTCTTAAAACTTCAGTTAGCCGATTGAAGGTAGCTAACTAACTGTTACTACTTTACCCCCTTCGAGCAACTGTAAGGCAAACTTTTTCAAAAAGAATTTTATGCTTCAAAATAAACTTTCATATTTGATACCGGTCATAAAAAAAGATTCCTGCGGATTATACACCACAGGAATCACTTTGAATTATCTGCTAACAGAACTCACGAACTAGCAGTTATTATTTTTTCTCATCTTCCGCATCATCGGCATTTTCTTCATCCGGATCCGGTTCTGGCACTGGTGCAGCTTTAATGACCTTAATATCACCGTTCTTAACGACGGCACGACGATTCATTTCACTGACAGTCATGCTGTCAGCGTCATTGTAATCATCAATCAATACAAGTGCCGAATTTTCATAAACTTTTTCTAATTCGCCACCGAAATTGTGTTCAAACGGTCCAAACTTTTTCGCAGTGACAACATCACCAACATGTAATTCAGCCATTAATTTCACCTCAATTCCCGTCCTCTTCGGCAAGAAGATAAACGGGTTATTCTGGTCTTATGCCCAACGCATACGAGTTTGTATATTATCAAAAAAACAAGTGGATTTCAAGTCTTATGTTTCGAACTTTAACTATCCTGCTTCGTACTGTGTTGTCCAGCTCGACTTAACCCGTGTGGGGCTTGTGTCGAATTTGGGACACTGATTTCTGTGTGATCACCCGTCCCAGATTTCGCCGTCACTTGTTTAGCCTGCTCATTTTGATCATGCATGTATTGTAAATTATGCAACTGTCGAATAGCACGCAGGTAAGACGGAATCAAAACGATACAGGATCCTAGCCAAGCCAATGGCTCCGCTGATACGGCTCCGGCATAGCCTAAGGGGCCAACTAAGAAAAAGGCCGTGAAAGAACGCATAACGAGTTCCGCAATGCCGGCAAAGGTCGGCATTGCTTGCTGACCAACACCCTGTAACGTGTTACGAATAATGAACAGTACAACCAGTAACACGTATGAACTGGCAATCACGTTGAAGTAGGTTTGCGACAACCTCATGACGGCTGGGTCATGTCCACTAATAAAGAGGCTCACTAACGCCTTACCGAAGATAATTTCCAACGCACCAATCACAATCGCAAATGAGCTGGATAAAATCAGCGTCTGACGAACACCTTTAATAATACGGTTATATTTACCAGCCCCAATGTTTTGGGCCGCAAACGTCGCCATGGTTACGCCAAACGAGGACATCGGCATTGTGGCAATTTGGTCAATCTTGCTGGCAGCTGTTGAAGAAGCAACCGAAGCGGTTCCTAAACTGTTTAAAGCCGCCTGCATAACAATGGCACCAATCGCGATTATTGACATCTGAAAGCCCATCGGCAACCCCGTTGCGAAATGTTCCCACAATTGACCAGCTCCCGCACGCATGTCCTGACGGTTGATTCGCAGCAATGGTACGTGGCGCCAGATGTAAATCAAACATAAACCGGCCGAAATAACCTGAGAAATAACGGTGGCTAATCCTGCACCAGCAACGCCCATATGAAAAATTAGAATAAACGCTAATTCCAACACAACGTTGACGACCGTCCCAACGATCAAAAAGTATAGCGGAGTCCGTGAATCACCCAGCCCACGGATCATGTTTGATAACAGGTTGAAGGCAACGGAGGCAAAGATACCAGCAAAAATAATGGAGATAAAAATTAGGGCATCGTGATAAATTGCTGCTGGTGTCTGCATCAAGTGTAAAATGGGATGGACAAAAGCCAACGAGAGTACTGTCAGAACAACGGTTACAAACAAACTGATCCAGATGCTCGCTGCAAAGCTTTCACGAACGCCCTTCAAGTCCCGTGCGCCAAACCGCTGTGCTGTCACAATCGAGAGACCAGCCGTCAGTCCTTGGGCAAACCCGATAATTAGAAAACTAATGGACCCCGTTGAACCAACTGCGGCCAATGCGTTGACGCCCAATGTTTGACCAACGACCAACGTATCTGAAATGTTGTATAATTGCTGAAATAAATTCCCAATAAGTAGGGGCATCGTGAACAAAAATATTAATTTGATTGGATTCCCCTCAGTTAAATCGTGCACGTGACCCCTCCTTAAAATTGTCAGACCTGCTCATTTTTGTGATGCATATTAAGGCCTGTATAAACATTGATTGTACCGCTTAACGACACGGTTTAACAATGCTAAAATAGCTTCAGTTTCATGTCAAGTTGATTCACTCAAAAAACTTGATTCAGAAAGGAAAAAATATGAATTTTTTAATTGCCAGTCATTTTTGGATTGCCATTTTACTAGTTCTGACAGTTCTCGCTGGTGTGTTCAGTAAAACAGAAAAGCGCGTCAAATGGTGGCTAATGTGGAGCAGACTACTCTACATGGTGATGATTATCACTGGTTTCATTGCTGCAACCAAGACCTGGTCGACAGTTCCCATCCTCACGATTTTAAAAGGTGCGTTGGCAATTCTGCTTATTGGCGTCGTTGAAATCGTCTTCGCTAGAAAGCAAGAAACCCACGTCACTCCCTGGCTGTATGTCGTCCTCGGCTTGCTGTTTGTCGCCACCATTATCCTCGGCTACACCATTTACAGTTTGACTGCCTAATCATCAGAACACAAACAATCCTTACCGTGACGGATAGAAAGCTTCTTTTCATTCATCACAGCATATAAAGACAGCTCACATTTTTGAAGTGAGCTGTCTTTTTTGTCGCTATCTTATCTTCCATGGGCAACAATGGCCCAAGCTTTAGCAATATTAACCTTACCAACGAGATAATATTACGCTTCAATATCCGCAATTACTTGTTTGGCAACAGCCATGTCAGTCGGATATGGTGTGTCTACCCCGCGAATCTTTTGATAAGGATCCTCACCCTTTGCTGCCAACACAACGACATCATCAGCATGACTATCACTAATAGCTTCACGGATGGCAGTTGGTCGATCAATCTGAACGTGAACATCAACCCGGTTGTGATCAATATGTTCATCAATCTGTTGGGCAATGTCAGCGGGATTTTCAAAACCAGGATCATCAGCGGTTAAGTAAGCCACGTCAGCCTCTTCGTTCAGCGCTTTTCCGAAACCTTCTCGGCGCGAAATTCCCTTATCGCCGGGGCTACCAACCACTACAATGATCCGGCTGTCAGCATATTGCTTCCGCAAGAACGACAGCAAAGCTTTGACGGATGCGTAATTGTGAGCATAATCAACAAACACCATTCCGTGATTCTTGGTGGCAACCGATTCAAACCGACCGGGTACCGTGATATCTGGCAATGTCTGCTGGGCTTCGGTAGCTGTCGCTCCAGCTAGCCCAGCGGCAATGATTGATGCCACCGCGTTATTTTCATTGTAATCACCAGGCAATGCCAATTGATATTCGCCATCCAAATTCAGTTTGGCTGGCGCTAGATCCGTATGCGACACCGTAAATTTAGCATCCTTCAGGGTATCTTCATTGCTGTGATAGCGGAAGTCGATTGGTACATCAATACTTGGCTTGTAGCCATCCCGAGCATACAAATAAATATCTTCAGGTTCCGTCGTTGCCTTGGCCGCCATGTAAATGTCTTCTAAGTGATCTGTTTCTGCATTAATAATGCACTGACGAGAATTGACTAAGAGCTGTAATTTACAGTGCAAATAGTCAGCAAACGTTGGGTGCTCGTTGCGCCCGATATGATCTGGCGTGATGTTCAAAAAGATTCCAACATCATACTTCAAGCCATACACACGATTCTTCTTGTACGCCTGTGAAGACACTTCCATAACCAGCGTCGTCATGCCAGAATCAACGGCTTCACGCATATCATGAAATAAATTGAGTGATTCAGGCGTCGTAAGATCAGACTTAAATTCTTGCTCTGGTTTAGGTCCTAAAATCCGATCAATGGTTGAAAATAATGCGGTATGTTTATTTGTCGTCTGTTGCAGAATGCCTCGCGTAAAGTATGCAGAGGTTGTTTTCCCCTTAGTCCCTGTGAACGCCACAATAAATAGATCATCTTGTGGGTAGCCAAAAAAGGCAGCACTCAATAGTGACATCGCTTTTTGAATATCCGTCACGATAAAGCCAGTGGCCTCGGACTCTTTAGCCGCAACTTCTGACACATAGGCCGTAACACCTGCATCGACCGCCGTAGTTAAATACTCCGGCTTGAAGTTACCTTTACAGAAGAATAAACCATTAGGCTTTGCTGTTCGTGAGTCGTATGTGACATCGGTCACTACTAACTGATCATTGGCATTTATCACGTTGGTCAACAAATGGTGCTCACGTAAAATCGTCAAAATTTCTGATGCTGATAATTGTAATTTCGCCATGCGTTCCCAAACTTCCCTTTATCTTTCTTGAACATCCAGTATACACCAGAACTATCAACCAACGCCGCCATTTTTCTTAACAACTAAACCTTTGACTAAACCTTAAGTATTCTTTTTTAGTTAGTTACGACATTGATGACATACAAAAAGTTACTGGTGCATTTCTGTTCTGTCTGGGAACCAGTAACTGCCCTCAATCGTGTCCAGTAACGTGACTAACTGTTTAGTTTCTTCGATATCGTGAACCCGCAGAATACGACCACCGTGTAAATACATATAGGCCTCGGCAATCAACGTTACGGATAAGCGATCTTCCTTTGCAAAACCGAACAGTTTATGACCAAAACCCTTTCGCGAAATGGCGATCATAATTGGCCGTTCAAACGGTAAAAACTGGTTGATGTTACGCATCATAGTGAAATCCTGGTAGCCATCAGCCACTTTGGCGTAACCAATCCCTTCATCCAGAGCAATCCGTTGTTCATTGATACCAGCGTGTTTCAGCGCATCCAAATTTGTTTTAAAGAAATCTGTCATTGCCGTCGTTAAATTATCGTATTCGCGGGCACGACTTTCATGCATCGTTAACAAACCAACGTTACTCGAGGCGAGCAACGGCAGTTTGTCAGGATTATCAGTAAAGGCGTTAACGTCATTAATGATATCAACCCCTTCGTCCAATACCGCCTTCATTACCGGTAACTTATAAGTATCAACCGCGATTCCCAAATCAGGATATTGCGCCTTAATGGCCTTAATATAAGGCATAACCCGTTGAATTTCATTTTCAGGCGTAATCTCCGTAAAGTGCGGTCGCGTCGTCTGACCACCAATTTCAACCACGGGCACACCTGCTTGGGCAAACTCACCAGCCCGTTTCAACACGGAATCCATATCATGGTAGCGGCCACCATCGTAAAATGAATCAGGACTGACGTTTAAAATTCCGTAGATCAGTGGTTTGGCGGTCACATTAAAATCAAAACGCCCTGCCTGCCAATGAATTTCATGTTGATGCCGAATCGTGCCGACGCCTTTTGCCAGCACATTATTATCAAACTGGCGACTCAATTGCTGTTCTAAAACTGGCAAAGCGGCTTCATTAACCAATGTTTGCACAGTACTACCAGTCACTGTGACCACGGCATCAAGATTGCCCATCAAGTTGACTAGTCTGGTTCGATCATCCGCATTGTCGAGTTCAAACATCAATGCCAGCTGACGCTGATGTTTGATGGCATCTAGCAAAGCGGCCTCGGCCAGACCATTAGTTTGACTGAGGTCGTCAGCGTTTATTTCTGTAACTTTCATGTCGTATCCTCCCACTATCGCAACTGTGTCAATAATTTAGGGACCGCAATGCCCCTTGGCGTAAACGGAATGCGCGCCTGATTCGGCAGTTGAGCCAGTGTCAGTCCTGTTTTAGAATCCCACATAATCCGATCAAACCCAACACTGTACTGGCCGACTGGTACAAACGGAATCTGGAACCGGCGCTGCCCTGTCGCCGTGAGCCACTGACCATCGTGACTAAGTACTGTCAGTGTTGTCGTCAACATCGCATGGCGATTCGTTTGTGTGCCCAATAAACGTAGAATGTACCGATTCATGGCCGCATCATCATGCGCATGAGCGGACAATTCGCGCATCGTTGTCACCCCAAAGTGGTCTGGCAATGCGTCGACAAACAGACCACTGTCATCGGCCACGACGGTCGCTTCTGGCAAGCGTTGTTGAATAAACGTTGCCTTACCTTCAGCATTGTTTTTGAAATCAGCGGTCCCTTCTTTGGGAAATTGTAATCGACCAAGATAAGTCCAGTAAGGGCGAATCGTCTGACCAAAAAAGGCAAATGTCCGCGCCAACTCGGTAAATTTTTGTCGATTGTTGGTTGCTGCGACAAATAGTGGATTAGTCATTTAAACCAGCCTCCCGCAACGCCCGGATAAGGTAAAAGCTCCCCGTCACAATCACTGGTGGTTCAACGTCACGTTTGCGCAAACAAGCTAAAGCATCACGCGCAGTTGCCGTTGAAAACACCGCTACGTCATTTAATTGTAGTTTAGCCAATGTATCGCCCACCATCTCAGTTAATGCATCAATCGGTAGTGCTCGCTGATGCTGATCCGGCACCGTTAACACGACTTGCTTGGCTAACGGCAGCAATTCTACCAACATTCCCGCCACGTTTTTATCAGCTAAAAAGCCAAGTACAAACGTAAATCGACGTGTTGGCGCCACCTGCTTTAACAACCGAACCAGCGATTGAATCCCATCTGGATTATGAGCACCATCGACAAGCAATCGGGGATGTTTATTGGTCGCCGCTAACGTCGTCAGTCGTCCAGGCAAAGCCGCCTGATTAAAGCCCGTTCGCACAGCATCTTCATCAATGCGGTTGTCATGGTTGGCAACTTGTTTTAGCACCGTCAGTGCAGTGGCCGCATTAGCTAATTGATGCTGTCCGGCCAAATTAAGATGAACGTGATGCCAAATGGTCTTGCTGGACCAGTGAACATCCACCGTCGTTCCGTCCAAACCAAATTGAGGATTGTCAAACCATGTTTGTTTGCTGGCTACCATCACTGGCACGTCAACACGCGCCGCTGTTTGTCCAATAACCCGTTTTGCATCGTCACTTTGACTAGGCGCAATCACTACCGTCGTGTTCGGTTTGATAATGCCCGCCTTATTTTGCGCAATCTTTGCAATCGTGTCGCCTAAGATGCGCGTATGGTCCAACGCAATGTGCGTAAACACACTGAATCGTGGGGATGTAATCGCATTGGTAGCGTCCATCAAGCCACCGAGTCCGGCTTCGATAATCATCCAGTCCACGTGTTGTTCAGCAAACCACGCCAACGCAATGACAACTTCCCACTCAAAAATGGTTAGTGGTGAACCGTCCGGCACAATCTTTTTCACTGTCGGCAACATTGTCTGATACAAACGGACAAATGTTTCCTTGCCAATCATCTGACCGTTAATCACAATTTGCTCGCGCTGATCAGAGATGGCAGGGCTCGTAAACACGCCGACTTTATGACCAGCAGCAATCAATGTATCGGCCATCAAAGTAACGGTAGATCCCTTGCCGTTTGTGCCAACCACATGAATAATCGGTGCTTGCGCATCGGGTTGTCCGACCGCCGCTAATACTTGGCGCAATAAAGGCACACGATCCTCGTCGCCCGCAAGCATTGCTTGATTCATTTCATTAATTAATGTCTCATACGTTAATGTTGCCATGTTCGGCCCTCATTAAAAATTCCTGGCGTAATGCGTTATTTGTTTTAAACTCACCTAAATATGTCGCTGTCTGCGTAACAGACCCTGTCTTGTTAACACCGCGCATTTCCATGCACATGTGTCGCGCAGCAACGCTCACAGCCACTCCAGCCGGCTTCAGAATTTTTTCTAGTTCGGCAGCTACCTGGTTCGTAATGTTTTCTTGTACTGTTGGTCGGCGGCTGACGTAATCAACAAGCCGAGGAATCTTGCTAAGACCGATGATTGTCCCATTCGTGGGCACATACGCAACACTGACACGGCCAAAAAATGGTAGTAAATGATGTTCACACATTGAATAAAACGGAATTTGGCCGACGACAACCATGTCGGCGTTATCCTCTTCATGAAATAACTTGTAATCCTTAAATGTCGGTTGTTCCAGCGAAGAAAACATCTCGGCGTACGCACGCGCCACCCGTGCCGGCGTTTCGACAAGGCCAGCCCGATCTGGATCTTCCCCTACTGCAGTTAAAATTTGGCGGACAGCGCCTTCAATTGTGGCTTGTTGTTCATCTGTCATTAATGCATGTCTCCTTTAAAACAATTTCTAAATAACGAACTTATGTAAGATTGTTAGTCTAATGACTAACAATGCTGATAATTCAAAAATATTACGATAATTTGTTGATGTGTTGATGATCATCCGTTTCAGCTAACCAATCGCTGACCTGTCGCTGAATTGCGCGATCATCCCCACTAATTTCTAAAATCGGTTCGAGCACAAACCGCCGATTTGGTGCTTCAGGATGTGGCACTGTGAGTGTTGTCGTATTAATGTGTTCGTCACCATAAAAGATGATATCTAGATCCATTGTACGTGGTCCCCAATGGATGAAACGATGACGGTGCTGCGCCTGTTCGATTTGATGAACCAATGCCAGCAAAGATTCTGCCGACCGTTTGGTATCAATGGCAACCGCAGTATTCAGGAAGTTGTCTTGAACTACGCCACCAACGGGTTCAGTGATATAAAAATGAGCCGTTTTCATTGAGACAGTCGCGTGATCCGCGCGCAATTGCGCTAACGCATACAATAAGTGTTTGCGTCGGTTACCAACGTTTGATCCCAAACTTAAATAAGCCATGGTCACTGCGCATCACCACCAGCCACTTCAATTTCAACGTTATCAAAAATTCCGGAAATTGGGACCGAATATTTGCGCACGCGGAGTGTCACGCCGGTAGCTTCGGGATACTTTTCCTGAAGCATCGTCAACGTGTTGTTAGCCAATGATTCAATTAAGTCGTAGGAATGATTCGAAACGAACGACTCAATATCGTCATAGACATGTCCGTAATGAATGGTCGTTGTTAGGTCATCATCATGCACTTTTGTCTCAATTGGATAATTCAGTTCAACGTCCATTTCCAGCCGTTGGCCCAGTTTCTTTTCTTCCGGAAAAACACCATTATACGTATGAAATTGCATATTATTGATACGAATTTTACCCATTAAATTAGTCACGTCCTTAATTAATATATGGTCCAATATATGATCATGAACCAACGATCATCTGTGTGAATATCAAGTCTCATCTTATCACATGCACCATCTTAGTGTGGTGCAGTTTGTTTTATCACCGTTAGGTCGCCATTGTTTGTTCAACAAGTTAGCAATCAAGCCCAACAAAAGTGACATCACTTTGCCTTATTTTATCGTTATTTTGCGTGTGCTTTTCTAAATGACGATATACTATACCCATCAGAAGGAACAAGGCTTTCACAGAGGATCCGCGGTCATGTCGTAATCATTGATTTCGACCGTCAACGGCGATGTTTGACATCACAATCGTTGATACCGCCATCCTGAGCGGAAGTTAGCGCAGATCAACAGTGCCTCGTATTGAACGAGCTTGGTTGGTCGCAGTCCTGGAACGTGCTGGTTGTCTAAATCAAACGGTTAATCCGATTGTTGTCCCTATCCCTGCTGTGATGGTCAAGGGTTTCAAACGTCACGTGAATCGGCGCACGGTTCATGTCGTTGACAACCATCGTGCTGAAAGGCCACTACTAATGAGCCATGGTGAAGGTCGCTGAGGCTCTCACGATGTTAAAACACGTTCGTTCATCAGTGGGCGGCAAAACCACTTGCTGATCAGGATTTGTCCTTCCGTGCCGCCACAGCGAAAGTTGTGGCGGCTTTTTTGCGAGAGTGTGAACGCCCTCGATTGCAAGCCGAGCAATAACATAAATTGCCTGTTGTGAGGGCGCTCTTTGCCTTTACAGCAGGCAATTTGGGTTATGCACAGGCTTGTGGGGCGTGAACACGTTTATGCACAGGTCTCTGGGGGCTGGAGCGCGTTATCGCTATGTAGATTGGAAAACGTCAGCACAGCTGGAAGATAAAGGCCAAAACATTACCAAGTAATCAAACGCGCAATCTAGCAATTCAGTACCTCTCCCTCATAATCTGCCTGATTCCACAGGCACATTAATCGCCTTTCTTCCCCAAATCAGACTACACTAACCTCAAGAAGGAACACCAAGTGATGAAAGCCGGTTGAGTCGTTTGACAAAAGATCGACCACCACATGGCGGACCCGTTCCAAGCTAGTCTGGCGCAACGGTTCATGTCCTGCTTAGGTAGGATGCAGGCCAATGCAATGGGTTGGCAAAATAGCGGGCAGTATCCTTCACATCGTACTCGGCGGACAGCCTAGCACTCATTAGGCTGCCCGTTTTTTTAAGCTTACATATTTTTTCTGATTAAAATTGATAGAAAGAACGATTTAACATACATGGCCAACATAGTCAGCTGGAGGGCGGTAACATTTAAACAAAACCGTGAAAGTGCTGTTAAACTGGCGAACTATGTCTTAGTCATGCTTCCATGATGTTCAAATCACCACTGTGATACAATTGGACCATCTTAATTCGAGGAGTTTGCTATGCAAAGAATTCTGTCCAGCAGCATTATCGTACTTGCCATTGTCATCTTCGGCGGCGTTGTGTGGCTCACTGAAGCTCAACACCTAACCGGCGTCACCCTTTTCGCCCTGTGGATTGGTGCGTTCATCTTAACAACCGTACTGGTGACCCTCATCAAAGTTTGGCAGCTCCGTTTGCAACGAACAAAAGATGGAGGTTCCGATGACAAACGATAATCGACCATTTTTATTTTCGTGGTTGCCGCGCGTTTTGGAAGTGGCATCACTTTGGATTATGGTTCAACTGCCTCCTACCATCTTGGCCTTTGCCAGTAAAACGACGTTTGCCAACGCTAGCGGGTACATTCTTCTCGCTGCTTTCTGGGGGTCCTTCCTGATCTGCATTTGGATCGCCTACCGTCGTTTTCGCCATTGGTCTGGTGAACGGTTATTCCATGATTTTAAGCTACGAGACGTTGGTGTTGCTATCTTGGCCTATCTGGCCATCATCTTTAGTGAAGCTATATTAATGCGGCTTCAACAGGTGTTGTACCACACGCAATCGACTGAAAATAATCAGGCCATCAGTTCCATTATGAAAACAAGTCCGGTGGCCATGGTCGGCTTCGGCGTATCAGCCGTATTGCTAACACCTTTTTTAGAGGAACTCGTCTTTCGCGGTGTCATCACCAACATTTTTTTCAAACGAAATAACCTGTGGGCTAAAGTGTTATTATCTGGCGTGTTATTCTCCAGTGGCCACATTTCCGGCAATCCAATCAGTTTCCTGCTCTACTTTATGATGGGTTCTATATTAGCGTTTACGTACCAAAAAACACACAAACAATTTAATTCCATCATGGTCCATTTCATGATTAACGCAGTTGCGATTACGCAACTCCTCAGCATGATGCATTAAATTCAGATTATTAAAAGAGACCGCTAACACCTGACAAATTCGTCAAGCGCTAGCGGCCTTTTTTATACGATGACAATTAATTATTGATCATCGTGTTTCTGTTTGCCTTCTGGATCCGTGAACTCACCATCGAATGAATTACGATGCTCGTCCTCTGTTCGTTCGTAAGATGCATCCGCTGAGAAATGATGTCCCTCAGCGTCGGGCATAACCAGCGCAGCAATCGCATAAGCAACAATCCCAGGGCCAAACGAAACGGCAATCAGAATACCACCAATCACCCGTGTCAAGGCGATGTCCCAGCCAAAGTACTCCGCAATACCACCAAATACCCCCGCCAGAACCTTATCATTCGACTTCGTTAATTTCTTTTTCATCGTTAATCATCCTCCCCGTTATTCGTTTGATTATCGTTAATTTCATTGTACGGAATTTTTACCGTCATTGGTAGTTAAGTGCATAATGTCTGGCACCGTTTCATTTTGTTGCAATGTGCCGCCATCTTCATTGTGTTGCTCAAACAACTTATTCTCATCATCGCCATGAAGAATGTAACCCTTATTCCGATCAGCGTTAACAATCTCATTATCGCCGTCATCATTGGTTACATTAACGGCACCAGTAAACCCACCATTTGTCATGTTGAACGTACCGTCAGTCAGCTGAATGGAACCTTGGTTCAATTGAACATCTCGTAGACTAACCGCACCGTCATCAGTTTTAATGGATGGTGTGTTTAGTGTCATTCCGGTCACATAAAGATTCCCGTCATGACTATTAACTTTCAGTGGCTGTGTGACTGTCATGTGCTCCAGCATCACGTCATCATGGGCGCTGATGCTGACTGTGTCAGATGAAACATCAGTAATCCGGATGGCGCCTTGACGTTCTTTAATACTAATGTTGTTGAGTTTAGTGCCCCGCGGAACCGTCACAACAACGGTCCGATCAGGATGTTTAGCATCATTGAATGTTCCAAGACCAAATGTACCTTCAGGATTGTCACCAAAACTCCAGCCGGTCATCGAATTGTCTGCACGTTTTTGTTCGATAACCAGTTTGTGCCCCACCGATCTAACTGTTGGCATGGCTTCTTTAGTACTGCTAACTTGGACACGAGCGGTGTCGCCTTCCTTGATACGAATCTGATCGCTTTTCAAGTCGACGCTTATCGCGTCAAAGTCCTTCACTTTCTTGCTGACTGTTTGCGTCGTTCTTAGTTCTGGTCGTCCATGATGATTAAACGTAACGTCTTTAAAACTGTGGGTAAAAGCACCGGCAGCAACCATGATCAAACCAACGATGAGCACTGCGATACCAATTTTTAAAGTTCTCTTCATGATTAATGATCCCCCTTCGGCTGTTGACGCCGGTTTGAAAATTTACGGTACAAGAAGCGAATAAAGTTTGCAGAAATCTGGATCAGGAAACGAATGATGTAATAGCATAATGGGATCAAAATCAGGATGACACCAACACCAGTCAGACCAACGCCCAAGTAGGCAATGCCGACAAAGAAGTTTGTAAAGACCATGTAGGCGCCGGTGTACAGTGAGACGCCAGCGACCGCAATAGCACCACCAACCAAGGCCACTGCTACAACAATCCCGGACCCAATGAGTGCAACCATGACGACGACTACGGCGAACAGCACAGCAACGATTGCAATGGCTGCTGGAATGGTCACCGGCGTTGACAGAATCGCCAAAATAATCATCCACACCATGTTGGCATTGGAACGTGGTGTGCGGCGCTCACCCTTTTGTTCAGCTGTCTCATTTTCCTTAATGGAGTAGTCGGCGAGTACTTTACGAGCCAGTTGTTTCGGTGTTCCCAATTTACTAACGATGGCATCCCCCGATGTCAAGTTAGCATCCTCCACATATTCGGTGTAAAAATCCATTACATCTGAACGCTCGCTGTCACTTAAACCGTGCAAGCGTCGTTGTAATTCTTTTAAATAGGCGTCAGTTGTCATCAGTTGTCCCCTCCGTTTTGTTTTGCATGTGCGCTGGTGGATTAAAAATGCCGTCTAGGCTGTCTTTATAGGCATCCCACTCATGCAGAATCTCTTTTAACCGTTTCTTGCCGGTTGTCGTGATTTTATAGTACCGTCGATTGCGGCCTTGGAATGGTTGATCATACGTCGTCAACCACGCTTCCTTTTTTAACCGACGGAGCACTGGATACATGGTCGATTCAGAAACCGTGATTGATGATTGGATGTGTTGCGTTAACGCGTAACCGTATAGATCTTCTCGATCCAGCAACGCAAGCACCATCCCGTCTAGCAACTCGGTGCTAACTTGAATGCTCATGAGCCTGGCCTCCTAACTGAAGCGTTGTGTCCTTTAAACATATTTGGTCTCCTACTTTGTTTGTGACTATATTATATGTCGTATAATATAAAAGTCAACACAATATCATTTAAAAAATCGTTTCTCACTATTTCTGCATAAGGTAGATTGCAAATTTAATCCGAATTTTTGGACAAATTGGTCAGCATAACCTGATACGGTGTTTTCCAGTCAAGTATTTTAAGCGGTCTCTGGTTAATTTGGAGTAACGTCGTCGTTAAATCTTGAGCACTAATGTGCTCAAAACGAGTCCCCTTAGGATAAAAATAACGTAAATTCCGATTAAAGCGTTCATTA
Organism: Furfurilactobacillus cerevisiae; assembly: GCF_048961765.1. GTDB lineage: Bacteria > Bacillota > Bacilli > Lactobacillales > Lactobacillaceae > Furfurilactobacillus > Furfurilactobacillus milii_A. Next base: position 1,277,740 of record NZ_CP185253.1, on the reverse strand, counting down.
CTACCACGTTCAGCTGGCGTATAAGCATGACAGTAATAGGTCTTAATACCATATTGTGATTCAAATGATACTAGCCCACTAAACTCAGTACCACGGTCCACAGTAAAACTGTGCACCGGTCCATTAAAAGTTGTTAGGAACTTAGTCAGTGCTTCATTAACACTCGCTGTCGTTCGGTCCTTTAACCGATATGCCCAAAGGAACCGTGATTTGCGATCGATTAAAGTTAATAAAACTGCCTTACTATGCCCACGAGGGCCAACGACGGTATCTAGTTCAAAATCACCGATGCGATTACGTTGATTAATCATCATGGGACGCTGTTCAATCGATCGCCCCAAAGATTGATTATATTTGGATCGTTGGTCAACGTTACGCCGTTGGCGTACGCCATGTTCAGGTAGATCATTCAAGGAGAAACCAATTCTCCCCTGATTTAGCCAATTATAAATAGATTTAGTCGCTAGTTTAAATTCGTGAGCAATCATTCCTGGTGACCAGCTTAGATGTAAATGGTTGAGAATTGTTTGCTTTAACTCATCGCTCAGCTTAGTTTTCCGACCACATCGTGATCGCTTGTATTCGGCATCTGTTTGTGCTAATTCAGCCTGATAAGGTTGACATCGAGATAATTCATAAGAAATTGTTGACGGTGATCGGTTCAGCCGAACGCCCATTTGGATATTGGACAGCCCTAGTTCACAAAAGGTTTCGATTTTAATTCGTTCGGAATAGGTTATACTAGACAAAAGATCAGCTCCTAAAAGATGGGTTTGTTGTAAACACCATTTTAAAGGAAGCTGATCTTTTTTGTCCGAACAGCGTTCGGATTAATTTTACAATCTACTAATTCTCTGATTTCTTGTTGCATTAACTGGTTTTCTTCGTGCAACTGCTTAATTTCCTGTAACAGTTCATCGTTTGAGACCGCTGTTTTACGCTGACTCTTTTTAGTGAAATAAGTCGTCAACGTGCTAGTCAGCATGCCAACAAAACCGACTCCAATCAGCATTAATGTTATTGCCACAATTTTGCCAATAACAGTATGCGGGGAAATATCACCATATCCTACCGTTGTAGCGGTCGTAATCGCCCACCATAATGCATTGCCAAAGGAAATCTTTTCAACAGTGGCATACACCGAAGCCGCAACGAGCAAAATCGCAATGCTGGCATAAAGCAAATAAATGAATCCATTTGTTTGCAAGAAATTCCTAAGCTTATCCTGCAGTTTGCCAATAATACCAGCCATTCGAAATATCCGTAATAAACGAATTAAGTAGATTGTAAAATTAATCCGAACGCTGTTCGGACAAAAAAGATCAGCTTCCTTTAAAATGGTGTTTACAACAAACCCATCTTTTAGGAGCTGATCTTTTGTCTAGTATAACCTATTCCGAACGAATTAAAATCGAAACCTTTTGTGAACTAGGGCTGTCCAATATCCAAATGGGCGTTCGGCTGAACCGATCACCGTCAACAATTTCTTATGAATTATCTCGATGTCAACCTTATCAGGCTGAATTAGCACAAACAGATGCCGAATACAAGCGATCACGATGTGGTCGGAAAACTAAGCTGAGCGATGAGTTAAAGCAAACAATTCTCAACCATTTACATCTAAGCTGGTCACCAGGAATGATTGCTCACGAATTTAAACTAGCGACTAAATCTATTTATAATTGGCTAAATCAGGGGAGAATTGGTTTCTCCTTGAATGATCTACCTGAACATGGCGTACGCCAACGGCGTAACGTTGACCAACGATCCAAATATAATCAATCTTTGGGGCGATCGATTGAACAGCGTCCCATGATGATTAATCAACGTAATCGCATCGGTGATTTTGAACTAGATACCGTCGTTGGCCCTCGTGGGCATAGTAAGGCAGTTTTATTAACTTTAATCGATCGCAAATCACGGTTCCTTTGGGCATATCGGTTAAAGGACCGAACGACAGCGAGTGTTAATGAAGCACTGACTAAGTTCCTAACAACTTTTAATGGACCGGTGCACAGTTTTACTGTGGACCGTGGTACTGAGTTTAGTGGGCTAGTATCATTTGAATCACAATATGGTATTAAGACCTATTACTGTCATGCTTATACGCCAGCTGAACGTGGTAGTAATGAACGCTTTAATCGGAATTTACGTTATTTTTATCCTAAGGGGACTCGTTTTGAGCACATTAGTGCTCAAGATTTAACGACGACGTTACTCCAAATTAACCAGAGACCGCTTAAAATACTTGACTGGAAAACACCGTATCAGGTTATGCTGACCAATTTGTCCAAAAATTCGGATTAAATTTGCAATCTACCATTATCCTAAAAATGCGGGCAAAACGAAAGAGATTAAACACAGCATTAACGGGAATAATCGCAAGTAGATCCATTACATGCGATTTGAAATACTGCTGCTTAGATGTTGCACTGAAAAGGCCAACGATATAATCAGCAACAAAAACACACCAAATAGTAGTATCAATAATTGAATATGGTGCCAAAGATAAGTTAATTTCACCAGTAAGATCGAAAAGTGTTAGCACCACAGAGATAACCGCCAAAACGATGATGAATAACTGATAAAATTGACTAAAAATTCTGCTTCTAGATTTCATAACACACTGCTTTCTGCATAAAAAGACCGTTTCTGTATGCCAATAAATTAGCACATAGAAACGGTCTTTTTATAACTGATGTTTTCTTATGCCCCTGGCTGGATTCGAACCAGTACTCACCAAGGTGAACAGCGACCTGAACGCTGCGCGTCTGCCAATTCCGCCACAGGGGCATGTTAAAGTTATTCCCTTCAACAAGATACTAGTTTACACGACCTCAAGAATGACGGCAAGCCCTATTTTCAGTTTAAAAGATTGTTTTGCATTCAAGATGGTTGTTAAAAACGCTCGTCCGTATACGCTTCAAACAGTGCCTGCATATTCACGCAAACGCCTGCACCAATGCGGATATAATTAATTTCATCCAACTTCATATCCAACTGCCAGGCGTCACTTAAGTCCCACGGGTTCAAATAATTAAGGGCCAATGTGTCACCAACAAAATCACCTAAGAAACCAGTGAAATCTGCATCCTCTGCCGTTTCATCATCGATTTGTCGTAACGTCCCAAGGTTAATGATCCACTTGTGGTTAAGTGCAGTTTGCAATGCCGAGGTCAGTAAATGATCGGGATTTGGTGTCAATGTATCTGTCCACTGTGCAATCTGCCACGGATCCTCACGATGCTGAGCGATGGCCGTTTGTTGCCAAACTTCCGTGCTCCGCAAATAATCGGAACGGAGCAATATCTTCGTAATAAATGCCTTCTGAATGATTTGTATGCCGTTTACAGCACCGTTAGGATCAATCACCCGCAAACACACCGAAGCTGCATCTTGAGCCATCACGTAACCGACAGAGAAGGTTTCCTCATCCATAAAATTATAAATCGCAATTAATAAACCACGGTCTTGGGCCGTGGCCAGTTGTGTCTCAATATCTGTCATTCACATTATCCCTTCAGTACATACTCATTAACTAATTCGGCAATTGCACCGTCATCGTTAGTTGCCTTAGTTTGTACATCAGCCTGTTTGGCAACTTCAGGAACAGCATTGGCCACCGCGACGCCAACACCAGCCGCCTCGATCATCGGCAAATCATTAAAGTTGTCGCCGACAGCCATCGTATCTTCATGATCTACACCCAGTAAATCGGCTAGTTGCAACAAGGCGCGGCCCTTGTTCACGCCCTTCTTATTAAACTCAATGTAACGACCAGATGAAAAGGTCACGTCCACGCCATCACCATAAGTGGCCATAACGTGATCTGCCAGTTCGTGCTGACGCTTAACATCCGGTGTTTCGAAAATCACCTTCATAATTGGACGATTCTTCAAAAAGTTGATGTCCGGCTGTTCTAATTTGGTAAACGGAACTTGACGCGACGCCATATAAGCGGCATCCGTTGGTGTTTGGTGATAAATATAGAGCTGATCCAATAAGTAAACATGACAACTGACGTGATCAAACGTCCGCCCCGCATCAAATACACCTTTTGCTAAGTTAAAGGGAATGCCATTAGTCGCAATCACACGGTCATGTGCATTTTCCAAAATGGCGGCTCCATTATAGGAAATTTTATACTGGTGTGGCTGTTGTGCTAGTCCGAGATCAACTAAATTATCCTCGAAGGATTCATAACCGCGACCTGAATTTGGTACAAAATAGACGCCCGCCTTAGTGGCAGCTTTGATGGCGTCAATGTTTTTCTGATTTAATGAACCATCCGTATCCAATAATGTTTCATCCAAATCACTTGCAATAATTTTAATCACAGTCTGTCTCCCATCAGATAGGTCATCACTTTAATACGCCAAGTCTGCCCCATCGCTCTTCTTAAACGTACGCTCATTCGCTACTGTCATGAGATAAAATGAAAATTAGCGACGAGTATTGCTTTTGTCACTACCATACCGAAAAAAAGGCGGTTTGACAATCATGTAAACGATTTCTAAACGGTGTAAGATGAAGTTGGTGTGATTCACTATATTTGTATAGAAGGAAGTCTATGACATGGCAAACGTTTATTTATCAGCTCAATTTCCTGACAAGGCCCAGCAAATGTTGACTGAGGCTGGTTTAACCGTTAACAGTTATGACGGCAAAGGACTCGTTGATCGGGAAACACTAGCAAAGAATCTTGAGACGGCAGATTATTTAATTACCTCACTGTCTACAATGGTCGATGCTGATTTAATCCAGGCAGCTCCCAAACTAAAATTAATTGCTAACTACGGTGCCGGTTTCAACAACATCGATGTTCAGGCTGCGAAACAGCGTCATATTCCTGTCACTAATACCCCAGTTGTCTCAACCATTTCAACGGCAGAATTGACGGTTGCCCTGATTCTAAGTACTCTACGTCGCGTCGCTGAGGGTGATCGTTTGATGCGGACAACCGGTTTCTCTGGCTGGGCACCACGTTTTTTCCTTGGTCATGAACTCAATCAAAAGACCGTGGGTATTATCGGGATGGGCGGCATTGGCCAAGCTGTCGCAACACGCTTAAACGCATTTGGCATGCACATTATTTACACACAGCGCCACCCATTGGCAAATGACCAAGAATTGGCCTTAAACGCAACCTACGTGACTATGCCAGAATTGTTGAGCCAATCGGACGTCGTCACCATCCATGCCCCATTGACCGACAATACGCATCACCTTATTGATGCGACCGCCATTTCGCAAATGAAGCCTAGCGCCGTTCTCATTAACGCTGCTCGTGGTCCCATCATCGATGAGGCCGCCCTGCTTAAAGCATTACAGCAACACCAAATTGCCGGAGCTGCCCTGGACGTCTACGAAAATGAGCCTAAGGTTGCTGAGGGTTATAAAGCGTTGGACAATGTTACTTTGACACCACATATTGGTAACGCAACGGTTGAAGCCCGGGATGCCATGGCAACCATCGTGGCAGAAAACGTCATTGCCATCGAACACGGTGAGCAACCTAAGCACATCGTCAACGCTTGAGTTTACACAATTAATTTTCTGAAATTTATTTTATCGTATGTGGCAACGCCCCTTTTATGCACGCAAAATGTTCGCTAAAATATGAATTAGCGTTTGTTATTGCAATTTACATATATGGAGGAAGAGACACATGTGGAAAGAGTTTAAAGCATTTATCACGCGTGGAAACGTGATTGATTTAGCTGTTGGGGTTATTATCGGATCTGCTTTTACAGCGATTGTTAAATCACTGGTTAGCACCTTAATCAATCCGTTAATCGGGATTTTCATTGGTGGCATCGATTTTTCAAAAATGGCCTACACGGTTGGCTCCGCCAAGTTCAAGTACGGCAGTTTCATCAATTCAGTTATTTCCTTCTTAATCACCGCGTTTGTCGTGTTCTTATTGGTTAAAGCAATCAATAAAATCATGCCAAAGAAGGAAGTTACACCGAAAGAAACCAAAACTGAACACCTACTGATGGAAATTCGTGATGAGCTTAAGGCATCAAACAATCATGATGAAGGACCACAAGCCTAAATTTTTTTATGGCGTCGAGTTCACAGCTCGGCGCTTTTTGATGGTTACAATTGACTAAGTTGTTTGCAATAGATGCAGTATGACAAGCCAAAATGTTGTACCATATGTTGTAGCGCTAAAAAACTTGAGCGAGGAGATATCCATGGTGATAATTACCGCAGGAATGATTGGGGTTGGTAAAACAACTCTTACAGGCTTAATCGCAGACCACTTACATACCAAGGCGTTCTTTGAACCCGTTGGTAACAACCCAGTGTTGCCGCTTTACTACAAGGATCCTAAACAATACGGGTTCCTGTTACAGATTTTCTTTTTGAACAAACGCTTTTCAATGATCAAAAAGGCATTGGCAGATGATAACAATGTGCTAGATCGCTCCATTTATGAAGATGCCTTGTTCACCAAAGAAAATAACAAGGAAGGTAACATTTCAGACACAGAGCTTGAAGTGTACCTTAACTTATTGGACAACATGATGAACGAACTTCAGGAGTTGCCTAAAAAAGCGCCTGATTTGATGGTTTACTCGGAGACTGATTTTGAGACCATCCTGTACCGGATCAAAAAACGTGGCCGTGACTACGAACAATTTGACAATGACCCTGCCCTGCGTGACTACTACTATAAAATGTGGTCAGCTTACAAGGAATGGTATCGCGATTACGATGCCTCTCCGAAAATGAAAGTTGACTTGCAAAAATACAATCTTGAAGATCCTAAAAATGTCACCGAAGTTCTTGGCGAAATCGATGAACATTTGAAGAGTATCCGCAACTAAACTAAAATACCGACCAAGAAAGATTTCAACTTTCTGGTCGGTATTTTTATTACTTATGTGAAACGCTAATTAGTCATCCGTTTGAGCGGCCAATTCAGCAATTGATTGCGCATAAATCGCTGAAGCACGGTAGATATCCTCAACTGGAATAAATTCGTTTGGCTGATGCATCGTGTCTTGAACGCCTGGGAACATTGCCCCAAATGCAACCCCACGTTTCATCAAACGACCATAAGTACCGCCGCCCACAACTTCTTCTTTAGCTGGCAAACCGGTTTGATCATGGTAAACATTGAGCAACGTCTTTACAATGGGATCTTCTGGAGAAACGTAATGTGGTTCCATCGCGCGTCCAGCAACCGCTGTTCCATGATGCATTTCGGCACCCTTGACAACAGCAGCCGTGATTTCCTCTGCAGACGTATTCTTTGGATAACGGAAGTTCAGGGTTACTTCACCATGATTATCCTTAAAGTTCATAATCCCAATATTCATGGACAACGCACCCATCACGTCATCAGTAATCTTAACTCCTAAATGCGCGCCAACAGTGTCGTCGTGAACATCATCTGCAATAAATTGAACGAAGTTAGCTGCCGCGCCATCAAATGTTTGCGTCGCTAAGAAGGCGCCTAGATAAGTTCCGGCATTGATCCCGTTTTCAGGCAATGCGCCATGTGAAGCTTTCCCATCAACATGCAAATGAATGCCATCGCCATCAGTGGTGACTTCACCGGTAACTGGTGCTTTATCCAAAAAGGCAGTGAAAGCAGCAACAAATGCTTCATTGTCACTGCTGGTCACAACAGCATCAGCTTCAGCAGGCACCATGTTATCACGTTCACCAGAGGCAAACGAAACTAACGTGTTCACTGTATCCACATTTTGATCACCATCAAAACTAGCTTTCAGCGTGATGTTCCCTTTTTCACCATTGATAATTGGGAATTCTGCGTCAGGAGAAAAACCAAGTGTTGGCGCTGGTTCAACTTCAAAGTAACGAGTCATCCCCGTCCAATCTGATTCTTCATCTGTACCGACAATGAAACGGATTTTACGTTTGAGTGGCAAACCTAATTCAGAAACAATCTTCAAACCGTAGTAAGCGGCCATTCCAGGTCCCTTGTCGTCAGACGCACCACGGGCAAATAACTTACCATCTTTTATGGTTGGTGTAAATGGATCGGTATCCCAACCTGTTCCAGCAGGCATTTCGTCCACGTGTGCTAAAACGGCCAATGTTTCTTTTGCATCAGGATCACCAAGTTCAACGTAACCAACAACGTTATCAATATTCTTAACGCGGAAGCCGTCACGTTTAGCAATGCCCAAGAATGTTTCCAAACCGGCCTTAGGACCAGGGCCTAAAGGTGCATCATCAGTGGCCTTGCTGTCATCACGAACGCTGGGCACTTCCAACATCGTTTGTAGATCCGTCATTAGATCCGCTTTTCGTTTATCAACTTCTGCTTTCCAATCAGTCATGCATCGTCTCTCCGTTTCTTCATTAAGGTTGAAACACTAGTTATAGTCTAGCATATCCACCCTCTTACGGCTCCTGTTTTAGCCCGCTGTTTTGTCAGGACATGCTATACTTTATGAAAGCGGACCAAGGAGGTTGCTTATGTCCATTCAACCAATAACAGAAACAATTTTACGTCAAACAATTCGGCCACGTCCTGAAAATAGCCATAAGGGCACATATGGCAGGCTAACTTTAGTCGGCGGTAATGCCCAATTTGGCGGCGCCATCATCATGGCGACAACTGCTGGCATCTATTCCGGCGCTGGCTTGACCACAACGTTGACCGATTCCGTTAATATCACGGCATTACACGCCCGTATGCCAGAAGCAATGGTGACCGATTTTCACGATGAAGCAACGCTAACCGAATTGATCAGTAGCGCCAACAGTATCGTTGTCGGCCCTGGACTCGGTTCAGATGAAGCAGGGTTAACTGCCCTTAGACGCGTGTTTGCGACCGTTCAACCACAGCAATCGCTCACAATTGACGGTTCTGCCATCGATTTAGTGGCCAAACACGATCTGCCATTGCCAAATGCTAAACTTGTGTTCACCCCTCACGAAATGGAATGGCAACGGTTATCCGGTATCGCAATCAAGGATCAAACACCAGACAATAATCAACAAGCTGTCGCAAAACTTGGCGGCATTGTTGTCCTTAAAAAACACCATACTCAAGTCTACGCTGATCACCAAATTTTTGAGAATCCTGGCGGCACGCCTGCAATGGCTACTGGTGGAATGGGTGACACTCTGGCTGGCATGATTGGTGGCTTCACCGCTCAATTCTCTGACCAACTTAACGCTGTCTTGTCGGCCGTTTATATTCATAGCCAGATTGCTGACGACTTGGCGCATAATGCATACGTTGTTTTACCCACACAAATCAGCGAAGAAATTCCTTGGTATATGAAACAATATTCATTGCCCCAATCTACTAAAATATAAAAAATGAGCATCACTCACCCCGCCAATTTTTGGCAGGTCAAAGTGATGCTCATTTTTATTGATTTAATCCTGAGTGAGGTCAGCCGCTACCTTAAGCGCGTTAACTTCTTCCTCTGATAGTGCCCGATAATGGCCGGGCAACAATCCTGTGGACAGTTTAAGTGGACCAAATGATAAGCGCTCCAGCCGTACGACCCGTTGTCCAAAGCTACCAACCATCCGTTTGACCTGATGGTACTTGCCTTCTGTCAAGGTAAGCTGAATCGTTGTTTGATCCAATACTGAGTCATATGCGCCCAATTTCATAGCAGCCGGTTTCAACACCGTACCGTCTTTTAACGTAACGCCCGCTGCAACTTGCGCAACATCATCTTCAGTCAGCGTACCAGTCACAATGGCCTGATAAACTTTCGTCACGTGATGTTTGGGATTGGTCAACCGATGCCCTAACTCACCGTTATTCGTGATCAGCAATGCCCCAGTTGTATCTTTATCCAAACGTCCGACGGGGAACAGATCATCACGATAGTCGGCTTTATTAAACAGATCCATCACTGTTTGCGCAGTCTTATCCGTGGTCGCTGTAACCACTGCGACAGGTTTATTCAACAAAAAGTAAAAATACCGTTGATAAACAACAGCCTGTCCACCGACTAAAACAGTATCATGATCCGGGTCGATTGACTGACGTGCTTGTTTAGCGACATTCCCATTAACTTCAACGTGTCCATCACGGATAAGCGTGTGCGCTTCACTACGCGTTGTCACCCGCATTTCTTTCAAGTATTTATCTAAGCGAATGCCTTTGGACACAGTGTTACCTCCGAAACCATAACTTATTTAATGTGAAAACGCGTGCGAATTCGTTCCACCCGGCTACCAAGCATCTTGTCTGCCAGTCTAAACCGCAAACTAAGGTAGGCATATGCACCCCCGCCGAGAATAACGGAAATCAACAATTCAATGAACGCCGTTACTTTGAACTGTGTATCCATGACATGATCGATGCCCCAAACAGATAATCGTGCCACAATATACGTAACTAACGAGAACACAATAATTTGATTGAGTCGATGTAAAAGGCCATCCCAGTCGATATCAAAATGACGGTTTAAATTCCGTAAGATCAGTACACTGGAAACAGTGAAACCAATTAACGTCGCAGCCAACGGTCCTAATGGTTGTGCCAATGCGACCAATGGAAATTGGAGTACCATTTTGACAATCAAGCCAACCACCATATACCAGATCACTGCTTTATTTTGATCAACACCCTGCATAACTGTCGACAGCACTGTGAATAAACCAAATAAAACAGATAAATACGATGAAAATTCAAGAATTAATGAACCAGCTAGGGAGTAATGGTAAAAGAATGTGTAGAGTGGCACAGAAATAGCAGCCATTCCCAAAGCAGATGGAATCATGATGAAACTGAATAGTTCTAACGTAAAGTTGATCTGCCGACTAGTTGAAGCACTATCCTTTAGCGTATGAGCTTCAGTTAACATCGGGATTGCAGTGGCTGCTAACGCGGAAGCTAATGACACCGTAATCATGATGATTTTGTTGGCATTGAAGTCAAAGTAAGCATACAGCGTGTTTTGAACGGCATAGCTTAAGTTTGAAGTCACGTGCATGATTCTAAAGAACGTGACCTGGTCAAATAATTGATAGATAGCAATGGCACTTGGCACAATGGTAAATGGAATTGCCTGCCAGATAATCTGTTTTAGCAGTTGGCCAGTTGTAATGACCAAGCCGCCTTTGGCGTTTTCAATCTTATTATGGAAATACTGACGATGACGCCACATTTCATAAATTAATACGGCAATACCAGCAACAGCACCCAGCCCTGCCGCAAATGTCGACTGGACAACAGCACGTGGCCAGTTGTGCGCCGGTGCCGACCCAACCTGCATAATCAGATAGGCCGTTAATAACATATAAATGACTCGTACGACTTGTTCTACAAACTGAGAAATCGCACTCGGTGCCATCATGTGGTAACCCTGGAACATCCCCCGCATCATCGATAATGTTGGGAAAACAAACACCGCAAGGGTCAATGACCGTAATACTGGAATGACGTTTGGATCGCCTGTAGTTAGTGATTGCGTTGGTGCCATAAACCACAGTAATATAGCAGCCACTAAGCCTGTAACCAGTGATAATAATAAGCCACGTTTGAACAAACGATACCCGACCCCATACTCATTCAAAGCATTATAGTGGGCAATCAACTTAGAAATGGCTGCTGGTATCCCAGCAGTAGAAATCATTAAGACAATGGAGTATACGTTATATCCCTTTGAAAACAGCGCATTGGCCTGATTGTAAAATGTGCCAAACCAAGCAACCCACGGGATAATGTACAACGCGCCTAATACTCGCGATGTGATGCTGGCTGCCGTCATCCATCCTGTACCACGCAGAATCTGCTCTTGGTCAGATACGGCTCCCGATTCAAATCCCGGGCGTTCAACAATCTCACCAAGATCTTCACTGTCGCTATTATCGTTTCTCGGTTCGCCAGATGTCGCTTCTTCATGTGTAACTGGAATGGTCCGTTCTAATGGGACCGTTTGGGAAGGGTCAGCTTCAGCACTACGTTTGATGGCCGCCTCTTCGTCGGCACTGGTCATAGCAGACTCTGCTGTTGAATCGGGATATGCCGCCCAGCGACTCGAAACTAAGTGCAGTGGTTTTTCTTCTTCCTCAACTTCCCGTTCAAGTTCAGTCTCTGATTGGGCGTGTGATTGCGGTTTGGCTTCCTCCTCAGGCGTTACACTTGTGCTTTCTTCGGCAATTTCAGATTGAGCACTGTCAGTAACATGTCTGCCCTGTGCGCTCGACTTCAACTGTGTAATATTCGATACTGCAGCAGTCGAATCAGCCACCAACTCACTGTCAGCAATATGACTCGTCGTGGATGCAGTAACTGATTCATTCTGAGAACTAACTGTTGCTGTTGACTCGGCCATTGAAGAAGCTTCCGATTGGCTCCCCTGCAAGTGCAGTTTGCTTAATAATGCTTCACGACGTTGGCGCCGCCGATACTGCTTTCTAGTCGGAATTGCCTGACTATTTTCGTTTTGTGGATCTTCCTTTGACATAAAAACTCTCAATTCTTTTTTCGATTTGGATAGTTTCCAACATGCGTAAATTGTTTTCTTAAACTATTAGTGTACCGCGTTGTAGCAGTTTCAAACACCTTAAATGTCATTATTAAACCAAGCTTTAATGAACCTTAGTTAATGGTCGAAAATTGAAAACTTAGTATGCCGACAAATTATTGGTTCTAGCACCAATGTGTAATTGAATTGCCTGACACTGGTTGCTTTAAGCCAACGCTAACACCACATAAAAACGCAGTAATACCATTGATTATACAGAGATTGCCGCATCTAATTCAACAAAAAAATGCCACTAATTGTTGGCTTAACACCAAAAAAGCAATTAGTGACACATTATTTACGTTAAGACCACGCTAATTAGCAACCACGTTAACCAACTTGCCTGGCACAACGATCGTCTTACGAACCGTTTTACCATCAATGGCCTTTTGCATGTGCTCATCAGCCATCGCAATTTTTTCCAAATCATCCTTGCTGATGTCCTTATCAACCGTGGCATGACTCTTAACTTTACCATTAACCTGCAGAACCACTTCAATCGTGGCCTCTACCAGCTTGCTAGCATCATAAGTTGGCCAAGGCTGGTAACTGATGGTGTCAGATTCATGGAAGTAGCTCCACAATTCTTCAGCAACATGAGGAACCAACGGTGACAACATCTTGATGAAGCCTTCCATGTACTCAACTGGCAGATCATCCACCTTGTGAGCTTCGTTAACGAAGACCATCATTTGAGAAATGGCTGTGTTAAAGTGCATCCGGCCGTAATCTTCCGTAACCTTCTTGACCGTTTCGTTGTACACCTTGTCCAGTTTGCCATCATTGATCGTCGTTACACGATCACGCAGATGATTGTTTTCATCAATCAGCAAACGCCAAACACGTTGAATCCACTTGTATGAACCATTGATGCCGTCTTCACTCCAAGGCTTGGATTCTTCCAATGGGCCCATGAACATTTCGTACAAACGAAGCGTATCAGCACCGCACTTTTCAACGATTTCGTCAGGATTAATAACGTTTCCCTTAGATTTTGACATCTTTTCGTGATTGTCACCAAGAATCATCCCCTGGTTAACCAGCTTGTGGAATGGTTCCTTTGTTGGCACAACACCGAGATCATAAAGAACCTTGTGCCAGAAGCGCGCATACAGCAAGTGAAGCACGGCATGTTCCGCACCGCCGATGTACAAATCAACAGGCAACCAATACTTCAATTTTTCAGGATCTGCCAAAGCTTTGTCATTATGTGGATCGATGTAACGCAAGAAGTACCATGATGAACCGGCCCACTGTGGCATCGTGTTCGTATCACGTTTACCATGACGGCCATTTTCATCCGTAACGTTGACCCAATCGTCAATATTAGCAAGTGGACTTTCACCAGTTCCAGATGGTTCAAGCTGGTCTGTGTCAGGTAGTGTTAACGGCAACTGGTCTTCTGGAACCAAGGTTGTTTCACCATCATCCCAGTGAATCACTGGAATTGGTTCACCCCAGTAGCGTTGGCGACTGAAAATCCAATCACGCAAACGGTAGTTGACTTTTTTGGCACCGGCATCATGCTCGGTTAGCCAGTCAATCGCTGCTGAAATGGCCGTTTTCTTATCCATCCCATTCAAGAAACCGGAGTTGATGTGCGTACCATCGCCAGTAAAGGCTTCCTTATCCAAGTCGCCGCCTTCAATAACAGGCTTGATTGGCAAACTGAATTTATTAGCAAATTCGTAGTCACGCGGGTCATGCGCTGGCACAGCCATCACGGCCCCAGTACCATATGAAGCCAACACGTAATCAGCGATCCAAATTGGCACCTGTTCACCGTTAACTGGGTTAATCCCATAGGCGCCGGTGAAGACACCAGTTTTATCTTTGTTCAAATCCGTCCGTTCCAAATCAGACTTGGACTCGATTTGTTTGCGATAAGCATCAACGGCTGCTTTTTGGTCAGGCGTTGTAATCTGGTCAACAAGGTCGTATTCCGGCGCCAGCACAAGATAAGAAACACCAAACATCGTATCAGGACGGGTAGTGAACACTTCGATCTTCGTGCCTTCGTGACCGTCAACAGCAAACTGAACACTGGCACCTTCTGAACGACCGATCCAATTTCGCTGTTGCTCTTTGATGCTTTCAGGCCAGTCAAGATCATCTAGGCCATCCAACAAGCGGTCAGCGTAAGCTGTAATCTTCAACACCCACTGCCGCATTGGGACACGGTAAACGGGATAACCACCACGTTCTGTTTTACCATCAACGACTTCCTCATTAGCAACAACCGTGCCACCCATAAAGTCAGGGGCCCAGTTAACCATGATTTCGTCTTCGTAGGCCAAACCACGTTTGTACAACTGTTCAAAAATCCACTGTGTCCACTTGTAGTATGAAGGATCTGTCGTATTAACTTCGCGATCCCAATCATAAGAAAAGCCCAGTGATTTAACCTGTTTACGGAAAACGTCGATATTTTGATCAGTAAATCCTTTTGGATTATGACCGGTTTTTAGCGCATACTGTTCCGCTGGCAACCCAAAAGCATCCCAACCCATTGGATGTAAAACATTGTATCCCTGCATCCGTTTCATTCGGCTCATGGCATCCGTTGCGGTATAACCTTCTGGATGACCAACATGCAGTCCCTGACCGGACGGATAAGGGAACATATCTAATGCGTAATATTTTGGCTTATCGGAAAAGTCTGGCGTTTTGAACGTATCGTTCTTTGACCAAAATTTTTGCCACTTTTTTTCAATTTTTGTATGATCGTATGGCATGTTTTGCCCTCCCAGAAAAAATTAATTAACAAATAAAAAAACGCCCTATCGATTATCGTCACTGTTAACTCAATAACGACAACCGATAGGACGATGCGGATCGCGGTACCACCTATCTTCTTACCACAACAATTATGGTAAACACTTAAAGTCGGTAACGCTGACAAACGAAAACAGCTACTGGCGTTATGATGCCGCCGTTCACCATCTTAGTGATTATCGGTGAGTTCATTCTGCCGTCAACACTGACTCGCACCACCCGTCAGTTCGCTTAAGATCACGACACAACTACTAATCCGTCACTTTTACTTGTTAAAATATTGTTCACAGCATAGCAAAATATGCGCGACTTTACAAGTCAGCATCCACTTTAGAATGCTATACTGACTTTAAAATAACTTCGGAGGTCATCACTATCTTTGTTTTGTCACAAACACATTGGCAGCGCGTCAGAAATCTCGTTGCCATTATTTGTTTTATTATTTTTCTAATCCTGTTGGCCGGTGTCATAACGGATACAAGCTGGCTTCATCAACTAGATCAATTCGGCACCCATATTGTCCGCCACCCGGTGACCGAGGAACGAACATGGTTCTTTCGCAATATAACAAGGCTCGGCAATGTAAAATTCACCATGATCGTGATGGTCGTCTTTTCACTCGGCCTATGGTGGCGAAAGAAATATCAAGGCGCTGTTTTCTTCTTTGTTAACGTTGGCGTCTTTGCCCTTGCTGTAAATACGATTCTTAAAAGCTTGGTCGAACGACCACGACCGATCATCACGCATTTGGTGGCTGCTGGAGGATTTAGTTTTCCTAGTGGTCACTCAATGAATGTCACATTGATGTACGGTTCACTGATTATTCTGTGTAATCTGTACGTTGACCGATTACATTTACGAGCAGCTTTTAATACACTATTAACGTTACTCATTATTACCATTTGTCTCAGCCGTGTGTACCTCGGCGTTCATTTCCCAAGTGATGTTTAGCTATCAGCCTTCGTGAGACTTCTTGATTCGTGATCCCCAACGATCACGTTGAACGATTTTTTCTTCGAAATCACGAATGAAATCAAGTGTCTCCTGGAATTTACCGCGACCAAAAACGTCTAGCCAACCTTTGAAACGGTCCTGTGCAACATCCCATAACTTAGTCTCAACTTCACTACCCTTAGGCGTTAAGTGAAGTGTCTTGTGACGACGGTCGGCCATGTCATCTTCTTCGTAGACATAGTCTTGTTTAAGTAATCCCGCTACCTGACGGGAAATTGCGCTTCGAGTAACACGGTGCATGTCAGCCAAATCCATTACGCTTAACAGTGTTTCCGCCTGCGCAATCTCGGTCAAAATCAACCATTGATCAAACGACATTCCAAAATCACTCGCTGGTCCGGAGGCAAATTCGTTTAAATACTTGCCCACAAACAAGTATTCTTCAATGTAGCCTTGCATTAACTCTAAGTCTTGCTTTTTTTCTGTCATGTTTCCACCCAATTCAACAATCCGTTTAACTGTTGAAAGCATAACATATTGTTCCCATGGAGTAATCAAAAAAGAGAAATTTCAGAAAATAAATATCGATACACTTAACTATTAAACATTTTTATCTTATTTGTCGATGATCTAAGGCGTTGACCAGCAGTGCAACAATGACTAGCAATAATGCCACCAAGAATACGTTATGAACACCACTGGCCAATACACGCCGCAATGTTGGCAATAATGCAACAGGCAAATTTTTCGCCGTGTGCGGATTAATCAATGCGTTAAGCATGCGTAAATTGATGTTGTGATGCTCTGTCACCCCATGTACTAAGGTTGCGTTCATCACGATCCCATAAACAGCCAGCATAATTGTTTGCGCCAAACTCCGTGCCAGTGTATTGAAGGATGTTGCCATTCCAATAATTGCTGGATCAACTAAGTGTTGCGTCGTGACCGTGGTACTGGTGATGGTTAGCCCAAAACCAACACCAAGTTCTGCTGAAATTAGCAAGAATCCCCAGAATGGTGTTTGTCCTGGGAGCAGGACCAAGATAATTGCGCCAATTAGCACTGTTGTAATACTAGCAAACAAAATCTTTTGTGGCCGTAACTTGCCGATGACCCGGCCCGCGATAAACGAACCGACAATCCACATCACTGAACTTGGTGTAACCGCAAACCCGGCCTGTGCAGCCTGTAGCCCTAATAATCCCTGAGTCCATGTCGGAATGTAAACGTTAAAACAAATCAGAAAACCAGAAATGAGTGCAGCTACACCATTTTGAATCACAAACGTCCGGTTGCTAAATAAACTGAGATCGATAATCGGATCACTGGCACGACGTTCTTGGCGGATGAATAACCATAACCCAACTGCCGCAATAATAAAACAGATGGCAACAATCAAAAGGTTGCTGTGCCGTTCGCCCACCACTTGAAAACCATACATTAGCCCCAATAAGGCAACCGACAGCCAGACACTACCTGCGACGTCTAACGGACTGGAAGCGGCCGCTTGCTTAGGCTCGTGCAAATACAATGCAATCAGTAGCATCGTAATGAGCCCAATCGGAATATTAATGAAGAAAACCCAATGCCAACTTAACTGATCGACGATAAAACCACCCAGTAACGGTGCAACGACAGAGGCAATGCCCCACGCAGAACCATTCAGCCCCATAATTTGTGCCCGTTTCTCAAATGGATAAATATCGGCAATGATCGTAAAGGAAACCGGCATAATTGTTCCGGCCCCAATGCCTTGCACAGCACGCCATAAAATCAGTGTCAGCATAGAGTTGGAAAGACCGCTCATCATGGACCCAAACGTAAACACAGCCAGCCCGAACAAAAATACTGGTTTACGACCAATCCGATCAGACAGCTTGCCATAAATCGGCGTAGCCAACGAATTCGTTAGTAGATAAATTGAAAAGATCCAGTTCATTAATGTCACACCGTGCAGCTCGCCAACAATGGTCGGCATCGCCGTAGACACAATCGTCCCCTCGACCGCTGACATAAACGTCGCTACAAACAGTGCAATGGTGACCAATACGACATTGGTTTTATTATTTTTCATTGTGTATTCCTTTTTACGCTATGTTTTTTACAAAAAAAGACTCCTGGTGTCTGTGTGATCGTAATCCAGTCCACCGGGAGTCTTGCTATTGTGTTAATTAAATAACTACTTGCTTTCGTTGACAACAGCATCTGCGTCAGCAACAGCTTGCTTTAATGCATCAATTTTATCGGTCTTTTCCCATGGCAAATCCAAGTCGGGACGGCCAAAGTGACCATAAACAGCCGTTTGTTTATAAATTGGCCGTTGGAGATCCAGCATCTTGATGATCCCAGCAGGACGTAAATCAAAGACTTTCCGAATTGCCGCAGTCAACGTTTGTTCAGACACACTGCCAGTTCCGAACGTATCAACGGAGATAGAAACTGGTTGCGCGACACCAATTGCATATGCCAACTGGACTTCAACACGATGAGCCATGCCGGCAGCAACAATATTTTTAGCAATGTACCGCGCAGCATATGAAGCAGAACGGTCCACTTTAGTGGCATCCTTACCAGAGAATGCACCACCACCGTGACGAGCAAAACCACCGTACGTGTCCACGATAACTTTCCGACCAGTCAAACCAGCATCCCCTTGAGGGCCACCAATAACAAAGCGACCGGTTGGGTTAACCAAATACTTCGTGTTGTCATCCAGATAACGGGCCGGAATAACCGCCTTGATCACCTGTTCAACCACATCATGACGAATTTGGTTCAGCTCAACGTCTGGGTTGTGCTGCGTGGAAAGCACCACTGTGTCAACACGAACCGGTTGACCATCGTCATCGTATTCAACGGTCACTTGTGCCTTAGCATCTGGCCGTAAATAATCAATGACACCGTCCTTACGTAGTTGCGCAATCTTACGCATTAACGCATGACTCAAAGCAATTGGCAATGGCATCAATTCAGGTGTTTCATCAATCGCATAGCCAAACATCATGCCCTGGTCACCGGCACCAATCTTGTCTAGTGGATCTTCATCACCTTCACGACGCTCTAAAGCATCGTCAACTCCTTGGGCAATATCAGGTGACTGTTCATCGATTGCGACAAGGACGGCACATGTGTCGCCATCAAAGCCCAGCTTAGCATCAGTGTAGCCAATTCCCTTAATCGTGTCCCGTACCGTTTTTTGAATATCAACGTATGCGGAGGTGGAAATTTCACCAAACACGAGGACGAGCCCAGTAGTAACAGATGTTTCACAGGCCACACGCGCTTGTGGGTCCTGAGCTAAAATTGCATCCAAAATTGAATCACTAATTTGATCAGCGATTTTATCTGGATGTCCCTCTGAAACAGATTCAGAAGTAAATAAATGACGTTCTTGCATATAATATTTCCCCCATCTAGTAAATTCCGGTTACAAGGCCTCTAAACAAAAAGAACCGTTACATCATCAGAATTTGACGTAACTGTTCCCTGTTTATCCTATCGGGAACGAAACTCATAACTTACTTATGGTAACACGTTACTAACCGGTTAAAAAGACGTGATTTCGTTGACCCCGTTCAAAAAGTTGATTAGCATAGAAACATATTATTTCATTTTGAGAAAGGAGGCCCTTATGCCCACGCAAACTCGCAAGCAACGTCATGCCACAAGTTTTTTAGACAATATGCCCTGGCAGCCACTACTTATCTTCACAATTGCTCAAAATATCATCTGGTGGAGCTTTCCAATCCATTACGGCCGACTTACGGAGGCTGCCTTTCATGGCAATCAACTACTGTTATTGGCTTATACAATCGTCATGAGTCTCACAACTTTTTTGATGTTTCAGGCCAACTTTAAATCGTTATGGGCACACGTCCCCATTTTGATCAGTCTAATCCTTGCCTTCTCAGGCATCATTCGTGGTAACTTAGAAATTCTGATCATGTTACTCATGTTCTCAGCGTTTTGGTTAGTGGTCGAAATGCGCTGGTTGAACTTACAAAACATTTGGGGCCTCATCATTTACGCCTTACTATCAACCTTTCCCATCAGTAGCGCCATTTTCTTTTTCCAGAACCGTTTTCTTTCAATGACCTTTTTAATCCAACTAATTCCGTTAGCGGCCTGCCAATTATTTTTCATGATGCCCATTTTTGAAACAGAGGGCAAACGACGTGTCATTGCCACTGCGATAACCGGTGTGTTGTTAATCGCAGCCATTTTATTCTTCCATTTTTCACTACTGGGTGTTTTAGCGATGGCAGTTGTGATTATCACGTTCTGGTTTAGTATCAACTATCCTAATCTAAAGGCACAATATACGGCCGCAGTTTACATTGTGCTCGAACTGATCACCTATTTAATCTTAGTTTTTGCTTAGTTTATTGACTGCTAATTACATTGAAAGAGGAGCCTTCCATTTTTTCGGAAAGCTCCTCTTTTGTTTACGCCGCCTTAAGTTTAAAAAAACTTAAAATGACTGGCAATCTGGATTCTGCCGTTACGCCGACCGGAAACGCCGTTCCTTGGGACCGGGTTCAACTCGCCAAAAACGCGATTTTCACCCTTGATTATGAGCCGAAGTACACGTCTCATAAGTCATCCTGCAACACTAAGCGGCCAAGTTCTCGCCGCCAAGTGTTGCCGACACAGAACTCTGTTTCCGGTCAGTTTCACTCCTATCACAACTTAGCCGACTATTTACAAAAATTTATTAGTCGTTAAATGATATCTACATGAAATCACCAACTACATCAATGTTGATAACCACAAACGTCGGTTGAAAATTAAGCCGTGACTGGTCCACCAGCCAATTTTTCCTTGAGATACTGTCCCGTGACACTGGCCTTCGTTTGGGCTACTTCAGCTGGGGTACCGGCAGCGACCAACTGGCCACCCTTCGTACCACCTTCAGGACCCATATCCACAATGTAGTCAGCGTTAGCCATGACGTCCAAATCATGCTCGATCACAATCACCGTGGCGCCCTCATTAATGAGTTGATCAAACACCCGCAGCAGCTGCTGAATATCTAATGGATGAAGCCCCACAGACGGTTCATCGAAGACAAATAACGTACCCGTCTGGCGACGGCCCATTCGTGATACCAGTTTCAAACGCTGTGCTTCACCACCGGACAATGTTGGGGTGCTTTCACCAAGTTCAAGGTAACCTAGACCCATGTCATGTAGCGCACTTAACGTATTTGACACGCTTGGTACATCGACAAACAAGTTACGTGCATCATCGACGGATAACGCCAGAATGTCAGCAATTGAAAGATCGTGCCACTTCACACTTAATGTTTCTTGATTGTAGCGTTGACCGTGGCATTGAGGACAAACTTCCTCGACATCTGGTAGGTACTGAACATCCATGCTTATTGTGCCGGTGCCATGACATAATGGGCAGGCACCATCATTCAAATTGTAAGAAAAGTGACTGGCTGTCCACCCCTTTTCTTGTGACTCTTTGGTATTAGCAAATAAAGTTCGAACAGTGTCTAACACACTCGTGTAAGTCGCGACGGTTGAACGGACATTTTTACCCACCGGTACAGAGTCAACCATGACCACATTATGGATCTTAGCACGATCTAACTGTTTGACCTGTTTTGGCAGTGGTTGATGTTTGACATCCGCAAGAATCCCAGGGATTAGACTATCTAGCACTAGCGTTGTTTTCCCGGCTCCAGACATCCCCGTCACGACAGACAAACGGTTCTTGGGAAATTGAGCTTTAACATCGCTAATATTAAAACGATTGGTAACTTCAATTGACAACTTGCCTTTTGCAAAAAGCTGTTTATCAGTCAACTGTGGCCGTTCTCGAATTGGTGCCGTGCCATTTAAGAATGGCGCGATTAAGGAAGACCCATGCTTACGAATCGTGGCAACAGTTCCGTGATTGACAACCTGCCCGCCTTGTTTACCTGCGCCAGGACCAATTTCGATAACATAGTCGGCGGCCGCGATGATACTAACGTCATGGTCCACAACCACCAGTGAATTTCCTTGCTCAACTAGTTGATGGAAAACTTTAATCAGTCCGGTAACATTGGCCGGATGCAAACCGACAGAGGGCTCATCCAGAACATACAAAACGCCTGTGGTTTCGCTACGCAACGTGCGTCCTAATTGGATCCGTTGCAATTCACCCGTCGACAACGTGTTGCCAGCGCGATCTAACGTTAGATAATTGAGTCCCAAATCTGTGAGTGGCGTCAAACTGTCTTTAAATTCTTTAACAAGGTCTGTTCCCAAATGCTGAACGCGTTTGGGTAACCAAGGAACGATTGTATCCGCAAACTTCATTAGTTGATCCAAGTCCATTTTGGTGATTTCCGCAATATTGTGTCCTACAACAAGCTGATCTAACAATGCTGGGTTAAAACGAGAACCATGACACGTTGGACATGTATCAAACACATAAAACTTGTTAAGCCGTTCAATCGCTCGCTCATTAGTCGTGTTAGCCATTGAATCTTCCACGGCATTAAAGGCATTTTCATACATTGCATTATCCATGTGGAAAATTTTGCCCTTCGAACTCGGAATGTTAATGGCATAGGGCTGCTTTTTACCATGTAACACTAAATCCTTTGCTTC
This sequence comes from Furfurilactobacillus cerevisiae, assembly GCF_048961765.1. Lineage (GTDB taxonomy): Bacteria > Bacillota > Bacilli > Lactobacillales > Lactobacillaceae > Furfurilactobacillus > Furfurilactobacillus milii_A. Next base: position 1,254,918 of record NZ_CP185253.1, on the reverse strand, counting down.
ATCAGACAGGTCCTTATAAGGCACATCGATAGGAATTCCCACCGCTTCCGCTACCAACGGCATAAAGTTTCGCCCGGCTAAATGCCAGGATGCCACGGCGCCCTCACGGATAGTAAGGTTCTCATCCCCAATAAGCCGATCTACAGCGATTTGGCGAACTTCACCGACCCCACCACATGTTGGACACGCGCCGCCTGCATTGAAAGCAAAGTCCTCAGCGCCACGACCACGATACCGAACGCCACATGTTGGACATACAATCCAACCATCATTTTCTGCCACTTCGATGGTCGGTGGCACACGGTGACCGTTTGGACATACCGTGGAGCCTAACCGAGAAAACATCAATCGTAAAACATTTAAACTCTCACTCATTGTGCCCACTGTTGAGCGAACACCTGGCACCTGTGGTCGTTGACGCAACGCTAATGCAGATGGCAAGTATTGAACTGACTCAACATTGGCCGCGCCGACCTGACTAATTCGCCGTCTTGTATATGTAGACAATGCGTTTAAATACCGTCGTGCCCCTTCGGCATATAATACCCCCATCGCCAGCGAGGACTTCCCAGAGCCCGATCTCCCGGTAATGGCGACAAACGCATTTAACGGAATATCAACATTCACATTTTTAAGATTATTGACGCGTGCACCACGCACTTCAATATTATCTGGAATCGTTTCTTTGTGTTGAATTGCCATTTAATCGCTCCTCCTATATTATCTCTTATCTTTGATGTCATCCTTTTTGCATGTCACAACAATAGGCCAACCTATTTAAATTCACAGTCATTAAGATGATCATTCACAAGTCCACTAGCTTGCATAAACGCGTAGACAGCTACTGGTCCCATAAACTTAAAGCCTCGTTGCTTTAAGTCCTTAGCGATTTTGACAGACAGTGCTGTCTTGGGAGGCACATCATCTTCCGTGACCACGTTGTTTACAAGCGGTTGATTGTTTACAAAGGCCCACCAGTAATGTGCAAAACTCCCAAATTCTTTTTGAACTTTGATGAAGGCTTGCGCATTGCTTACCGTTGCAGCCAACTTAGCTCGATTACGGATAATTCGAGCATCCTGCAAAAACGGTTGCCAATCTGCATCGGCCATGTTCGTCACCTTTTCAATGTCATAACGATCAAAATCTTCATTAAAGGCTGCGCGCTTGTTTAATACCGTGCGCCACGATAGTCCCGCTTGGTACATTTCCATACACATTAATTCAAACAAGTCATGATCATCACGATGTGGCTTACCCCACTCCTGATCATGGTAAGTCTGCATTAACCCTGGTTCTTGACCCCACGTACACCGAATTGTCATTCGCACACCTCCCACTTATTGATAGATAGTTTACTTTCATTATACGTTTTTCAATCTAAACTTCACCCCGGAAAGAACGGTGATAAAACTATCAATCCGTAAATAAAGCGGTTACAATAAAGATGAATAATAACAAACGTGCAGACCCACTGGCTTTAATTGGCGACACTTCTCGTCAGTTTGAGTAAGGGACGTAATCCTTTGCCAGTGGAACAAGCCACGCTGAGGGGGCATCACCATGACATTCTTATGGATTTTATTCTGGATTTTTATCATCCTAACGATTCTTAATGTAGCCCGTTATGTCGCGACCCGATTAGCGCACAGGTCAACTCGGTTAATGCGTATTTACAGCGGTTACTCTGTTTTAGGGTTAGTCATCGTCTGCCTGATTATTGCTGCATTGCACTGAAGCTTATTTTATGTGCGAAAATAATGACACCTTGCCCGTAAACCTTTTTGACCAAACCACCAACATTAAAAGTTGATGGTTTTTAATTTCACAAAAAATTTACATTGAATCACTTTATCTGTTCGAAAAATGATATGTTATTAGTAATGTATCGTATGAAAACTAATAATTTAGTTCGATTAAGCTAATTTTCGTTTGGAGATTAGTTTGTTTTAAACCACATAAGGGGAATTTTATTATGTCAATCAGTTAAAACACATGCTAGTGGTTGTTTTTATTGTTTTTACAGTCTCGATCGTTGGTAACCTTGCAAAAGCAAGCTTTGCCTCGACTCGACCACAGTCAGGCCTTAAACGTGAAAAAGTTGCCAAGTCCAAAGCTGTCAGCAATAAGAAAACTTCGTCAGGGACAGCTGCGACCACTAACAAACCATATCCTGACCTTGTTCAGTACCCTCAAGCTTGGATTCTCGTCTCTTTAAAACATCAGCGCGTTTACATTATGAATGGTAAGCAACGTTTATATACGATGTTAGCTTCTACTGGCATGCATGACAGTACACCAACTGGTACATTTCATGTTGAGGCGGAACGGGGCACCTATTTCTACGCCCCTAAATTCAACGAAGGCGCCTACGACTGGGTATCATGGAAGGATCACGGTGTTTATTTGTTTCACTCCACACCTACAGACGAACAAAAGCATGTCCTGCCAGGTCCAGAAGCTGACCTAGGAAAGCGACCATCTTCACATGGCTGTGTCCATCTCTCCATCCCCGATGCACGTTGGGTTTATGAAACAATTCCAACAGGCACGACCGTTAAAATCGTAAGGAGTTAGTCTAATAATGACTTTTGTTGATAAACTAGCCTTTCAAATTAAACGTTTTTCCAAAAAGTATCAGTGGTTGTATAACTGTCTGCTTTCTCTCGTGATTATGTTATTGCTATACTTATTTTATGATTTGTTAGCCACCCTTTTTCACTGGCCTAGTGTCTCGCCTACCTTTATTTTAATCATGTTAGTCGTCACACTCATCATTCTAGTCATTCAACGCTATCAGCAATTACGGAGGTCGCAACAATTATGAAACGCTGTTTGCTAATACTACTATGTCTGTCGGTTCTGGGCGGTGTGATTGTCTCTCAAGCAACACCAGTCCAAGCAGATTCAATGCCAGTATCCAAACTGGCCCTTGATGCTAAAACCGGTCATGTATACCAGGAAGAAAATGCGTCAACTGTTCGCCCAATTGCGTCCATTTCTAAACTTTTTACCGTTTATTTTGCATTGCAAAAGATCCACCAAGGAAAACTTAAGCTAACGGATACTGTTACGGCACCAGCAAACATTGCCAGCCTATCTCAAGATTCAAGACTCGCCAATGTGCCGCTCCAAGCTGGCAAGAAGTATTCGGTTCGCGACTTGTTATACACATCACTCATTCATTCAGCCAATAGCTCCGTATTATTACTTGCTCAAAAGATGTTTGGGAGCCAAGTGTAAAAGGCACCCGTAAAATGTAGGAAAACGGCAGGTTAGAACTGTTGGTTTTCCTACATTTTTTGTATCATGAATCACATCAGAGTGTAGGAGGAATTTGATGTGAGACGTGATTTAAGAGAAGGAGTGACGATTTACGTGACTGAAAATATTAAGCCTAACTTCGCCGAGATTGCCCGGCAATATAATGTTGATTATCGAACCGTTAAGAAAGCCTATGAGGAAGTCAAAGCTGGACTTAAGGGCCGACCAAGTGGTCGACCGAAACGGCCAAGTTTACTGGATCCATTCAAGCAAACCATCGATTCAAAGCTTGAACTAAATTGTTCGGCTGCTTCAATTTTTAAATTTATCCAGAAGAAGGGCTTTACCGGCAGCTATACCCTCGTGAAAGATTATTGTCGCCAAACCCGCCGAGAACGAGTTAAGAAAGCTACCATTCGGATTGAACATTCCCCTGGTCTCTCTGCTCAAGTTGACTGGAAAGAAGAAATGGCCCTAGTGAGCAGCGAGGGTGAGCTGTTTAAATTCAATATTTTCTTGTATGTATTGCCTTATTCAAAACTCAAATATATGACACTAACCTTTGATCGGAGCCAAGATACCCTCTTTTCTTGCTTACACGACGCTTTCCTTCATACCGGAGGTATTCCGACGGAAATCTGGTTTGATAATATGAAAACCGTTGTGGATCATACAAAATCCCAGTTTGGCCACGCTGTCTTTAACGAACGGTTCCACGAATTCTGTAAAGATGCCGGTTTCACACCAATTGCTTGTCGACCATTCAGACCACAAACTAAAGGTGCAGTTGAAGCCCTTGCTCGCACGGTTGAACGTTTACGGCCATACAATACTGAATTTGCTGATGGAACTGAGCTAATCGAACTAGTTCATATGCTCCGAGATGATCTAAATCATGAAACTTCGCAGGCCACGGACGAAGTCCCGTACCTGAAATGGTTAGACGAAGAAAAAGAGTACCTTCATCGCGTTCCAGTTAATCTCCTTGAACCATACTTCGAAGAAAACATTACCCGTGTCGTTTCGAAGGAGGCCATGATCAATTTCCGCAAATGTAAGTACTCAGTAGATCCGCGATACATTGGTTGTACGGTTGCTGTTGAAATCTCCAATGATGAGCAGCGCATTCACATTTATTATAACGGAGAAGAAATTCGTACGCACTCCATAACTACCAATTCGCTGAATTATGACCCCCAAGATCAGTTCAATATCCTCAAATCTGATTTGCTTAAAGGGCGGACAGATGAAGACATTTCAGCTTACATTCGTGAACATATGACTGATTACGACAACTTATAGGAGGCTACCATGACCACTAATAATCAAATTCTTTTAAATAATCTTGAGCGCTTAGGGTTAAACAAAATCCGTGAATACTTGCCGAATTACCTTGATCAAATTCACACTGATAATCTGTCATTAACTGAGGCGCTAATTGATTTAACTAATTCGGAACTCCAGAATCGACACGAAGGTCAGATTGCACGGGCCATTGGCCGTGCTCGGTTCCCCAATACAAAATCCCTAGATACATTTGATTTTAGCTTTCAACCCAGTATGAATCGCCAAGAGGTTCTGGAATTCCAGAATCTGGCTTTTATGGAAAAGTCTGAAAACTTAATCTTTATTGGCAATCCGGGAGTCGGTAAAACCCACTTGGCAATTAGTATTGGGATTGAGGCCTGTAAACAGGGCTGTCGGGTTCTCTTTATTAATTGTCATGAGCTGTTGATTAGATTGAGAGCAGCTTACGAAAAAGGACTGCTTGATCGATCTCTAAGCCGCTATTCGCGCTATGACCTATTAATTATTAGTAGATTGTAAAATTAATCCGAACGCTGTTCGGACAAAAAAGATCAGCTTCCTTTAAAATGGTGTTTACAACAAACCCATCTTTTAGGAGCTGATCTTTTGTCTAGTATAACCTATTCCGAACGAATTAAAATCGAAACCTTTTGTGAACTAGGGCTGTCCAATATCCAAATGGGCGTTCGGCTGAACCGATCACCGTCAACAATTTCTTATGAATTATCTCGATGTCAACCTTATCAGGCTGAATTAGCACAAACAGATGCCGAATACAAGCGATCACGATGTGGTCGGAAAACTAAGCTGAGCGATGAGTTAAAGCAAACAATTCTCAACCATTTACATCTAAGCTGGTCACCAGGAATGATTGCTCACGAATTTAAACTAGCGACTAAATCTATTTATAATTGGCTAAATCAGGGGAGAATTGGTTTCTCCTTGAATGATCTACCTGAACATGGCGTACGCCAACGGCGTAACGTTGACCAACGATCCAAATATAATCAATCTTTGGGGCGATCGATTGAACAGCGTCCCATGATGATTAATCAACGTAATCGCATCGGTGATTTTGAACTAGATACCGTCGTTGGCCCTCGTGGGCATAGTAAGGCAGTTTTATTAACTTTAATCGATCGCAAATCACGGTTCCTTTGGGCATATCGGTTAAAGGACCGAACGACAGCGAGTGTTAATGAAGCACTGACTAAGTTCCTAACAACTTTTAATGGACCGGTGCACAGTTTTACTGTGGACCGTGGTACTGAGTTTAGTGGGCTAGTATCATTTGAATCACAATATGGTATTAAGACCTATTACTGTCATGCTTATACGCCAGCTGAACGTGGTAGTAATGAACGCTTTAATCGGAATTTACGTTATTTTTATCCTAAGGGGACTCGTTTTGAGCACATTAGTGCTCAAGATTTAACGACGACGTTACTCCAAATTAACCAGAGACCGCTTAAAATACTTGACTGGAAAACACCGTATCAGGTTATGCTGACCAATTTGTCCAAAAATTCGGATTAAATTTGCAATCTACCTATTGATGAAATTGGGTATTTGCCAATTGGTCACCAAGAAGCTAACCTCTTATTTCAGCTAGTCAATGCCCGCTATGAAAAGCATTCAACGATCATTACCAGCAATAGTGATCTATCCGCTTGGGTTGATATTTTCCAGAACCCAACTGTGACAGCAGCCATTCTCGATCGCTTGGTTCATCATGTTCACGTAGTGAAGATCACTGGTAAATCTTACCGATTACGTGGCCTCAAGTAACTGCCGAAAACCTACATTTCTTTCTGCCGAAAACCTACATTTTTAAACTGCCCTTGACACCAAGAAAAAGCCGTTAAGCAAATAAACCATCAGGCACACGTGTGGCATCTGAAACATTACCAACTTGTTAACGTGACTGGTCTAAACAATGACTTGATTGGCGATTTACGCGTCACTGGCACACCTGAAGACGCGGAAAATAAGATGAGTGCCAAAGATGTTGCAACAGTCGCCAGAAAGACTTTAAGTCACTATGGTGATCAGTTATTGAGTATTGCAAGTGAACCACGGGTAAATTTCAATCTCTTAGGATCATTTCCAACTGAAAATCGAATGTTGCCGACACAGCCGGACCACTTTGACGACACACCTGTTGATGGATTAAAAACCGGATCTTCAGAAGGTGCAGGCAATTGTTTTGTTGGTACAGCCAAAAAGCATCACCATCGAGTAATCACCGTTGTGTTGGGCGCCGATTATGCCAACAAGGATCAGGTCTTCCAAATTACACATCAGTTGTTCACGACATCATTCCAAAAGATCGCCCAGTAACTTTTTAGTATAAATTGACACATACAATTAAAACACGTCCGTTTTTCAATCCTTGGCTGCAAGCATTGAAAAACGGACGTGTTTTTTAAGATCACTTTTACTGAAAAATGGCGATTTGGCAATGCCAATTAGTTGATTAGGACTTTAATAATCTGATTATATCCATTGCTACTAATACGGCAACTTCCAAAGAAGCAACGCTTAACAAATTCTGAATCGCAGTAATAAACGTTTTACCTTTATCTTGAACCGCGAGAAAGGCCTTCGTATTCCGAATCACAACTGGAATCAAACCGAACACAACGATCATTAACCACGGTAACCAGCCAAGCAAGATTTCAATAAGTACAAAGACAAATGCCATTCCAGGCACGAACGGATAAAGTTTTACGGCCCGTTGTTTTCCCAAATAATAAGGTAACGTAAAACGTTGGTTTTTCATATCTTGTTGCAGGTCACAAATATTGTCGGCATACATAACCCCACCGTCTAAAATCACAATTGGCAAAGCAATCACGAACAATGTCAGAATCACGGCCAAATTAGCGGTAATGACAAAGTGCCAGCCATCAAAATACATCGCGATCGGCAATTGCTTTGGCAAGTTAACGTAAGCTGCAATAAAGATTGTACCGAAACCTTCACATAAACCACTTAATATTTCTCCTAATGGCATTCGTGATAATGGCACTGGCCCAGCCGTGTATGTGATTGCAATCAAAATGGCTAACCCACCGATAAAGAGCAACACTAAGTTTGTCCGGATTATCAGCAGGATTCCCATGCTACATGCAATGATTAGAAACACCATCATTAGCGCCATCATGTGATGTGGGTTCAAATGTTCCCGGCCTAAAATATTATCCCGGCCACGGTAGGCTAAGTCCTTGGCTTTGTAATAATCCTGAACATTATTAAAACCCGTCACGAAGAATGCAATGCTCATCTGTCCAATAAAATAAATCAGCGTGTTCAGCCAGTTAAATTGACCAAAGGCGTAATATGCGTACGCTGTCCCTAATAAAAATGGTAGCAAACTGGCTGTTTTGGCTGGCAAACGAATAAGCTCCAAAAACAGTGGCCATGTTAACGATTTATAGTCTGTTTTCATTTATTGCACCACCGTTTCCAAAATCAATCCCAGTAATAATGATCCATTGACCCAAAGGATATTACTGATTGCCGGCCATAACTCAGTTTGAAACAAACCGTAATGTTTGGATGCCGATGTGTCAGTGTCAGTTGTCGTTACTTTTTCCTCAATCAACTGTTTAAAATGACGATCGTTAAGTACAACAGCTGGCACTGATACCATAATGACCGCTAACCACCAAGATAACATTCCTGTCGCCATGCCGATGATAACACCGAGAAAACCAATAACGAGGAAACTACGGTAAACGATTAGACTCCACCGCTGCCCCAAATACTCAGGTAAGGTGTGTTTATTCTCATCAACTGTTTGATTGCGTAACCCAATAATATTTTCTGCAAACATTAAATTAGCCATCGTCGCCATTAACGGTAAACAAAGCAACACAACAGCAATTAATGACCACAAGTTGCCCATAACAAGCATCCCCGGCCAGTGCAGAATAATACCAATCAGTTTCTGTGATGGCACATTTACATAGACAGCCGTGAACGGTAGCAATAATCCCAAGGAACCACCCACGAATACTTCGCCAAGTGGTAAACGGGACAATGGCACGGGACCAATCGTATAAAAGATGGCGATGCCAAACCCAACTATTCCTAACAGTAAAAGCATTAAGTTAGTTCGCCAAGCTAGCCAGATACCAAGACAAGTGGCCACTGTCAACATCACCACGAGCATGAGTTGAACCAATAACAACGGCAGCTGACGTTGGCCAATAACCGTTTGTGACTGTGCGCTCACTGATCCTTGTGACTTATTGTAGACCACTAAATTACTAATACCAGTAGTCGCCATCGCTAGTGTCAATGTCACGACGAACAAAATAATTGTATTTGCCCAATTTATGTCATACCCCAAATTGATGGCAAAAAAGACCCCCACTAAAAACGGTAAAATACTGGCAAGCTTTGTTCGCATCGCCACTAATTCACCGAAAGATGATAATCTCATAGCTTCCCCCTCAACTTTGACCCGTTACATAACCGAAACTATCTCTCATCCGTTTCGCTCTCTTGCAAGGGTCACAACAACTTACTTCCATGATATCGGAAACTCGAATGCTTTACCAATAGTGGCCAAAAATCATGCTCATTAACCCAGCCATGACTTAAGCTTCTGATTGATTTCTTAACGTGTACACTTGTTTCCTCGAATTCAGCATAATTTAACGGCAAGAGGTTAGCTTGTGAAACATATTACGCAAAATGCGACTTTTTTCACTTTGTTAAAAGCAACAATAAATAGTGCATTTTGTCTTATCCCTTGTTTATCAATTTTGGAAACGGTTTCTAAAATTAACATAATTGTGCACAATAAATGATTTCTTTTTGTGAATATATTCTTGAAGGTCTAGACAATTGACGAATGTAAACGCTATAATTGTTTCATAGTTAATGCACTTATTTATAACTTTTATATTATCTCAGAGGAGTTGTTGGAAATGGCCCAAAAGAATATTGTTGTCGTTGGTGCCGGCTTCGCTGGCGTTTACGCCACCAAGCATCTGGCCAAGCATTTCAAAAAGGATTCCAACGTTAAAATCACGCTGATCGACAAGCATTCGTACTTCACCTACATGACGGAGTTACATGAAATTGCCGCCAACCGGGTGGATGCAACCGCCATTCAGTATGATTTACAACGTTTATTCTGCCGTCGCAAGAACGTTCAATTAGTGACGGATACGGTTAAGTCAATTAACCGAACCGATAAAAAGGTCGTTACAGAACACGGTTCGTTTGATTACGACTATGTCATCTTAGGCATTGGCTCACAGCCGAACGATTTCGGCACACCTGGTGTCAAAGAACATGGATTCACCTTGGGGTCTTGGGAACAGGCCGTAGCCCTTAAAGAACACATTGAAAAATCTGTTCGTGCAGGTGCTATCGAAACCGACCCAGACAAACGTAAAGCATTGTTGTCGTTTGTTGTCGTTGGTTCCGGGTTCACCGGTACTGAAACGATTGGCGAAATGCGCGACTGGCGTGACCAATTGGCCAAGGATAACAAACTTGATCCAACTGAAATCAAGTTTACCTTGATGGAAATGGCGCCAACCATCATGAACATGTTGGACCGCCGCGATGCCGATAAAGCGGAACGTTACATGACCAAACGTGGTATCAAGATCATGAAGAACACCGGTGTTGTCGGTGTCCATGAAGATCACGTTGACCTCAAAGACGGCTCCACCTTCCCAACTTGCACGTTAATTTGGACTGCCGGTGTTAAAGCAACGGATCAAGCCGCCAACTTCGGTTTGGAACAAGGTCGTGCCGGCCGAATCAAAGTAAATGGTAGATTGCAAATTTAATCCGAATTTTTGGACAAATTTGTCAGCATAACCTGATACGGTGTTTGCCAGTCGAGTATTTTAAGCGGTCGCTGGTTAATTTGGAGTAACGTCGTCGTTAAATCTTGAGCACTAATGTGTTCAAAACGAGTCCCTTTAGGATAAAAATAACGTAAATTCCGATTAAAGCGTTCATTACTACCACGTTCAGCTGGCGTATAAGCATGGCAGTAATAGGTCTTAATACCATATTGTGATTCAAGTGATACTAGCCCACTAAACTCAGTGCCACGGTCCACAGTAAAGCTGTGCACCGGACCATTAAAAGTGGTTAGGAACTTAGTTAGTGCTTCATTAACAGTCACTGTCGTCCGATCTTTTAACCGGTATGCCCAAAGGAACCGTGATTTTCGATCGATTAAAGTTAATAAAACTGCCTTACTATGCCCACGAGGACCAACGACTGTATCTAGTTCAAAATCGCCGATGCGATTACGTTGATTAATCATCATGGGACGCTGTTCAATTGATCGCCCCAAAGATTGATTATATTTGGATCGTTGGTCAACGTTACGCCGTTGGCGTACGCCATGTTCAGGTAGATCATTCAAGGAGAAATCAATTCTCTCCTGATTTAGCCAATTATAAATAGATTTAGTAGCTAGTTTAAATTCGTGAGCAATCATTCCTGGTGACCAGCTTAGACGTAAATGGTTGAGAATTTTTTGCTTTAACTCATCGCTCAGCTTAGTTTTCCGACCACATCGTGATCGCTTGTATTCGGCATCTGTTTGTGCTAATTCAGCCTGATAAGGTTGACATCGAGATAATTCATAAGAAATTGTTGACGGTGATCGGTTCAGCCGAACGCCCATTTGGATATTGGACAGCCCTAGTTCACAAAAGGTTTCGATTTTAATTCGTTCGGAATAGGTTATAGTAGATTGTAAAATTAATCCGAACGCTGTTCGGACAAAAAAGATCAGCTTCCTTTAAAATGGTGTTTACAACAAACCCATCTTTTAGGAGCTGATCTTTTGTCTAGTATAACCTATTCCGAACGAATTAAAATCGAAACCTTTTGTGAACTAGGGCTGTCCAATATCCAAATGGGCGTTCGGCTGAACCGATCACCGTCAACAATTTCTTATGAATTATCTCGATGTCAACCTTATCAGGCTGAATTAGCACAAACAGATGCCGAATACAAGCGATCACGATGTGGTCGGAAAACTAAGCTGAGCGATGAGTTAAAGCAAACAATTCTCAACCATTTACATCTAAGCTGGTCACCAGGAATGATTGCTCACGAATTTAAACTAGCGACTAAATCTATTTATAATTGGCTAAATCAGGGGAGAATTGGTTTCTCCTTGAATGATCTACCTGAACATGGCGTACGCCAACGGCGTAACGTTGACCAACGATCCAAATATAATCAATCTTTGGGGCGATCGATTGAACAGCGTCCCATGATGATTAATCAACGTAATCGCATCGGTGATTTTGAACTAGATACCGTCGTTGGCCCTCGTGGGCATAGTAAGGCAGTTTTATTAACTTTAATCGATCGCAAATCACGGTTCCTTTGGGCATATCGGTTAAAGGACCGAACGACAGCGAGTGTTAATGAAGCACTGACTAAGTTCCTAACAACTTTTAATGGACCGGTGCACAGTTTTACTGTGGACCGTGGTACTGAGTTTAGTGGGCTAGTATCATTTGAATCACAATATGGTATTAAGACCTATTACTGTCATGCTTATACGCCAGCTGAACGTGGTAGTAATGAACGCTTTAATCGGAATTTACGTTATTTTTATCCTAAGGGGACTCGTTTTGAGCACATTAGTGCTCAAGATTTAACGACGACGTTACTCCAAATTAACCAGAGACCGCTTAAAATACTTGACTGGAAAACACCGTATCAGGTTATGCTGACCAATTTGTCCAAAAATTCGGATTAAATTTGCAATCTACCTTATACTAGACAAAAGATCAGCTCCTAAAAGATGGGTTTGTTGTAAACACCATTTTAAAGGAAGCTGATCTTTTTTGTCCGAACAGCGTTCGGATTAATTTTACAATCTACCAAATAAGTACACTCAATCAGAAGATCCAAACATCTTTGTTGTTGGTGACGTATCCTTACTTGATGAAGACGGTTCCGGTAAGGGTCAACCACAAATTGTCCAAGGTGCCGAGGAAACAGCTCAAGCTGCCGTTTCCAACATCATTAACACAGAGGATGGCAAACCATTAGTCGAATTCAAGCCGAACTATTCAGGATTCATGGTTTCCTTGGGTTCTCAATATGGGGTTGCCAACTTGATGGGCAAGATTCACCTATCTAACTTCTGGGCCATTTTAATGAAGCATTTGGTTAATATCCTCTACTTCATTCAAGTTTACTCAGCCTACTACCTCTTCCAGTACTGCATGCATGAGTTCTTCCGGACCCGTCATAATCGGAATCTCTTCCGCGGTCACATTTCTCGTCAAGGTAACGTACTATGGACTGTCCCTGCACGGATTTTCCTAGGTATGATGTGGTTGGTTGATATTTGGCCAAAGATTCAGGGCAAAGGCTCATGGTTCTTGCCTAAGCTGCGGTTACCATTCTCATGGTTAAAGCCAGCAACAACTAGCGGTGCTAGTGCTGCTGGATCTGGTGGTGGCGGTGCTGTGGCTACCAGTGCAGCTAGCGGTGCAAGTGGCGCAGCAAGTACCACGGCTACTGCAAATCCAACAATGTTCTCTCTTTCCTACGATTACGGTCATGATCCACAGATGGTCTTCTCAAAGATGCCACACTGGTTCCAAGCCGTAACTCAAGTATTTGTTCCAAACCAGCAAACGGCCTTCTTCATGCAAAAGTTTATGACCATTATTGAAATCTTTATTGGGGTTTGTTTGGTTCTCGGTTTGTTCACCTGGGTGATGTCAGCTGCTTCAGCAGCCATGGTTGTTGTCTTCAGTCTTAGTGGCATGTTCTACTGGGTTAACATGTGGATCTTCTTCGTCGCAATTGCCTGCATGAACGGTTCTGGTCGTGCGTTTGGTCTCGACAAGTGGGTAGTGCCTTACCTACAACGGGTCTTCGGCAAGTGGCGATATGGAACTCCGAAAGCCTTGTATGGCAGCGATGTCATGAAGTAATCATTCATAGCTTATATTGTCAGTGGTAGAGTTCTAGGGTAGACTTGCCCTAGGGCTCTTTTTTGGAACAGAGTGATGCCGTAGCCCGACTTGAGAGCATTTTGAAAAATATGTCCCTACTTATTGGTACCACTAACCCCGTTTTCGGTTTGATGTTACTGATTAATTGATATGCCTCAAGGTAGTGGATTCGGTCAGAGATAAAGTTCCGTGATAGCACCACTAAGTAGCGCTTTGGGCTACTCAGTGGTGCTGGACGAGCTTTGAGACCGGTGTTGGGGCTCAAACCGGTCCCATGGAACGGCATCTCTGACCGAAGTAACGGCAGGCGTCCAACTCTATAGGTAAATATGTAACAGTTTTAATAATGAAAGAAAGTGTGATTACGTGAAGCTTTCTCCCACAGTCAAGCGGTATTTGAAAATGATCCGACCGTTTGACATCATCATCGTGACCCTACTGATTATCGGATCCTTCATCCCCCTGATGGTCTTCACCACTAGCCAACATCACCAGGCAGCCGCTCAAACAACGGCCAAAAGTCACGAAGTGTATACCGCTGTGGTTTCCCACAATGGTCATGTACTTAAACGGATTCGGTTAACTGGGCATCAAGGTAAAACACGTTATCATTTCACAATGGGTCACGGTGCCTATAACGACACGTTGGTTACTGATAATCGTATTCAAATCAGTGATGCCAACTGTCCCGATCAAATTTGTGTTCACCACTCAGCGATCAGCAAACCTGGTCAAACCATCGTTTGTCTGCCGCACAAGGTGTTGGTAGAAGTGAAGAGTTCAAACGGTGCCACACACAGCAACTCTACGGGAGGACTTGTTAAACCATGAATGTTCAGTCATCAAGAACACGACAGTACATCTACATTGCCCTCTTATGCGCTCAGGGCGTGATTATCGGTTTACTTGAACGAATGATCCCGTTTCCGTTTGCATTCGCACCAGGCGCAAAATTAGGCCTTTCAAACATTATTACCCTGGTTTCATTATTCACGATGCCCGTTGGCGACAGCTTTTTGCTCATGAGTATGCGTTTGCTGTTGACGACCTTGCTTGGTGGTACCGTGGCCACCTTTATGTATAGTGCAGCTGGTGCCCTTCTATCTTGGCTGGGCATGCTGTTAATCAAACAGCTCGGTGAGAAACGGGTCAGCATGATTGGCATTTCGGCCAGTGGTGGAATTCTATTTAATGTCGGTCAGCTAGCTGTTGCCAGTTTGGTCGCACAAAGCTGGACCGTCATGCTCTATCTACCAATTCTAGCGGTTATCGGCATTCTTGCCGGAATTGCGATTGGCATTACTGCAAACTTTTTATTTGAACACGTCGACACACTGAGTCGACTTCGGTACGACCATCAACACTCACTAGAGAGGAACCAATCATGAAAATTCACCCAATGTGGCGTGAGTACCCGGCTCTCCAAACGGAACTTGAACAGGTGCTAACTTTAATTGATCAGAACATTACCACCAATAACGTCCCGGTAAGAGACGCTATTTTAGACATGATTAACGCCGGCGGAAAAATGTTACGGCCGGCGTACTGCCTCTTATTTTCACAATTTAAGCAAACGGATCGTCACAAAATGATTGCATTGGCCGCTGCTGTCGAAACCTTGCACACTGCAACGTTAATTCACGACGATATCATTGATGAATCTGACATGCGTCGTGGACTACCGTCTATTCAAGCAACGTTTGGCAAAGACACTGCCGTCTATGCGGGTGACTACCTCTTTACCGTTTGTTTCAAACTGCTGGCCGGTTATGCCAGTGATCTGCGCAGTGTGCAACAGGATGGCAAACATATGGAAGCCATTTTAAACGGTGAGTTAGCACAAATGTCCACACGGTATAACATGGCTATCACCATCGACCAATACCTGAACCAAGTTTCCGGCAAGACAGGTCAATTATTCGCGCTCAGCACTTTTCTCGGTGCCTATGAATCCGGCAACAGCCTACGCTTTGCCCGCAATGCTCAAACGATTGGTCTCAACATTGGGGTTGCTTTCCAGTTGTTGGACGATATCCTCGATTACACTGCCAGCAGCAGTCAGTTTGGCAAACCTGTTCAGGAAGACATGCGCCAAGGTGTTTACTCAGCACCACTGATTCTCGCCTTACGTGAAGCGCCCGATGCCTTTGCTCCTTACCTTAGCAAACGGCTAAAAATGACGGACGATGACGCCAAAGCAGTTGATCAACTCGTTCGTGACCACGGTGGTGTTGTTAAAGCACAAGAGCTAGCCAAAGATTACACTGACACTGCATTAGCCGCTATTGAGAAATTGCCGGACATGCCCGTTCGCGCCATCTTGTCACAGCTCACCAGTTCATTGTTAAATCGTCAATCCTAGCAGAATTGTTACTTTCCGATGAAGGGAGGCGCACGATACATGAGTAACGCCCTTCTGTTAGGTCGCTTTATCCCCGGAACCAGCATCATTCATCGTCTAGATCCGCGAGTTAAACTGTTAACAACGTTATACCTCATCTTAATCATTTTTCTAGCTGACAACTGGCAAACGAATTTGTTGCTATACAGCTTTGTTCTGATTGGTGTGTTGTGCGCCCGACTCAGCCTGCGCTTCTTCCTCGGCGGTCTGCGACCAATGTTCTGGCTGATAATCTTTACAGTTGCCATGCAGCTACTGTTTACTCATGGCGGCACTATTTATTGGCAATGGGGCTGGCTGATCATTTCACAAACTGGACTTCAAAATGGGCTTTACGTGTTCCTTCGTTTCGTCTTTATTGTGTTTGTCTCAACACTGCTGACGCTGACCACTGCCCCATTAGCACTAGCAGATGCTGTAGCATCATTGCTGCGCCCCTTGCGCTGGTTTCATTTTCCAGTAGATGAAGTGGCACTCATGCTTGCTTTGGCACTCAGGTTTGTACCCAACCTCATGGATGAAACCAGCCAATTAATGGCCGCACAACGTTCACGCGGCGTCGAATTTGGCGAGGGCAACGTCTTTCAACAAATGCAGGCCCTCATCCCTCTGTTAATTCCCCAATTGGTGACTAGTTTTCGACGAGCGGACGAGTTAGGCACCGCGATGGAAGCCCGTGGTTACTCTGGAACAGCCAACCGAACTAAGTTTCGAATTCAGCAATTTCATGGGCGCGATGGTGCGTTTGTCCTTATTCTACTGATCTTGACTGGACTATTAATCTTAATGCGATAAAAAAATGGATTTAACACAACGACAAATTGTGTTAAATCCATTTTTAAATCTCTATTCCCTGCCTGTGACTTTCTTCAGCCATTCGTATAATCGATACTGGAATGGCTTGACCGGTTTGGTAAACGCACCCAGCATCTCCTGTGTCACACCGGTAAATGACTGTTTGAATCCAAGCACACCATCGGACCCATCAAACATGCCAGATACCCCATAAAAATTATATAACGGTACATGATTTTCAATTGCCACATGAATCATATGATTCTGGACCATGTAAGGGGCGTAGAAGTTCTTAAATTCTTCATTTGTGAAACTGAACATGTAGGCAATTTCCTGTGGCTGGATAAAGAACATCCCTCCGGACAGAATGGTCGACTGACCATCCTCACGTTTAAAGCCTTCAGCCTCTTTAATCCGCTTTTCATGCTGACTAATTTGGTCACTCAGTTCACGCCGCTGGCTCTTAATATGCTTGTTATTTGGCTTATCCTTTAATTTAGCATCTAAGCCGTCAACCCGTTCTTGTAACTTATCAGCTTGTTTTTGCTGATTAGCAATGTACGTGTCGAAGTTCAGTTCAGCCACGATAAACTGAACTTTGTCGCCATAAGCTTTGTAGGTCGCTTGATAGTAGTCCAACGTTTTATCATTAAAGTTCAACCGTTCCGCTGTGGCCTCGGTATATTGTTTAAATTGTGGCAGCTCATCATAATCCAACTGACGCAATTTAATGCCAAATTGTTTCGTTTTCTTCAACGCATATTGGGCGTCTTTTTGATAACTGGCCACCACATTATCCGCCGTGATACCAGTCATCTTTTTAACAAACTGATAACCCAGTTCGATCGTGGAATAACCAGGTTTGACGGCTGAGTGACTAAAGCCCGCCGCCGTTAAGTTTGCAATGGCATCCTGATTAGGTGTAGCAATAACCTTGCCATCATCATCAAATTCACGACTGATCACGTTTGGCAACCAACGCAATACCAAACCATGGTGTTGCTTGGCGTAATTGACCATCCCGTCAGTCATTACTTTAACCAGCTCTGCGTTGCCATAATCCATCATTGGCCCACCGTTGACTTCAAACAAATAACCCATCCGTAATTTTTCAGACGTCAATAAGGCCGCGGCAACCACCTGCCCGTGTTCATTAGTGACCCCAACGTATGTCGCGTCGATGTTACGCCGACTCAGCACTTCTTTTTGTTCTGGTGTTTGCG
This sequence comes from Furfurilactobacillus cerevisiae, assembly GCF_048961765.1. Lineage (GTDB taxonomy): Bacteria > Bacillota > Bacilli > Lactobacillales > Lactobacillaceae > Furfurilactobacillus > Furfurilactobacillus milii_A. Next base: position 1,236,952 of record NZ_CP185253.1, on the reverse strand, counting down.
TGTAACTGCCTTGTGGATGCTGTTGCTCAAAAGCGTAATAAGTATCTTTATCGAGTTCTTTAAAATTCATGATTGTGATAATAATTGCCCCACTTCAAAAAGGTTAAATACTCCTATATATTAGCATATTTGCCATTGAACGAAACTATCGTCAGTTAAATTTTAAAACGATCAAACCAAAACTACTTAGCCGCATGTCTAAACGGAAATTGTCGATGCATGTACAGAGATCTTAGTACCGGAATCTTCGGAATTATCAGCACAGCCACCGTTGTTAACACAACTCTGTAAACAATTACAACAACAACACCAATTAACGCATTACTGTGTGTTGATAAAAGTTGAAATAAACTGCCACCGATTTTTATGGTGTGGCAAATTCTATAATTAATCCGAACAGAAATTAAAAAGCCCAAAGTAATCACTTACAATGGTAGTAGCTAATTCCAACCAATATAGGGAGTGATTACTTTGGGTACATCTACTTTATCACGTTTTCAACGTGGCGCACTAGCACAACTGGTCAATGAGGGGAATAAATCTTACCAAGTAATGGCTGACGCCTTAGGCGTCGCCAAAGCTACGATTAGCTATGAGTTGGACCGGGTTAAACCTTATGATCCAGAATTAGCTCAGCAAGATGCAGATCGCAAAAGGCGGAATTGCGGTCGTCGTTCGATGCTGACGGCAGCATTAGCGACTTTAATTACCAATCACTTACGATTAACCTGGTCACCAGAAACCATTGCGGCCGCTTATAACTTGAGCACTGCGTCAATTTATAATTGGCTTAATCGTGGCTGGCTCCCCTTCAAATTGACTGATCTACCCAATCGGAATGTCCGCCAGCACCGAGTGAGCGAAAATCGTGGGAAATTTACAAGTGGGACTTCCATCGAACAACGGCCAACAACTGTTAATCAACGGTTAGCTTTTGGTCATTGGGAAGTAGATACGGTGCTTTCTAGTCGAAGTGAGTCACGATCATGTCTGGTTACATTCGTAGAACGTAAGACCCGACTTCTATGGGCCATCAAAGCCCCTAATAGAACGGCTAAGGCTCTAAACACCGCCTTTGGCAAGTTTATGGGGGCCTTCGGTCCCCAAGTAAAATCCATTACTGTTGATCATGGTAAAGAGTTTGCCAATTATCAGGCCTTAGAACAGGATTATCAGATCAAAGTTTATTTTTGCCATCCATATTCACCATGGGAGCGAGGTTCCAATGAATATTTTAATAGACGGTTACGCTGGTTCTTCCCGAAAAAGACCAATTTTAGCCAAGTAACGACTGATGAGATCCTAGCAGCACTTGAACTAATTAATCAACGACCATTAAAAATACATCATCAACAGACTGCCATTGAAAGATTCCGGGCTTGTTCGGATTAAACTTGTAATTTGCCGTGTCCAAATCAATAACGTGAACACACATGACGATAAGTGATTCCCGGCCAAACAGAGTTAACCACCCGAGATGATGAATGTACGCAGCCAATCCTTTAGAAACGATAATTAGCACGAAGCTAGCGCCGCACGCTCCGACAATAGCTAAAAAGATATTGTTTGCATACGCAACATTAAGGTAGAAAAAGCCTGACCAAACAGAAGCGCTCCATAAAGCTATGCCTAATACCAATTGCCATATTTTCCAGTTTTCAACAATATCATATTTCCGTAACATATAACCAAAGGTATAAAAGATCTGACTAATAAGCGCAGCATTGATGGACCAAGGCAATAAAACAATTCTTGCCGTAACAAAGCCTACTATCGCAAGAATTATTGAAATGACATATAAACCTATCATTTGATGCTTCCATCTCTTTATCAATAATAATATTGAATTAAAAATCACATTGCCGACAAACATTGCCAGTAAAAACCAAATTGCACCAATTGCTGGAACCATAATGCCATTAGTACCACCTAATTGCGTATTGGTGCCCACACCGTAAACGGCCGCCAAAAGTGCGTAGTGACCATTACCTATTCCTTGAATCTCGCGAATACTTGGAAAATGGAACGCAAACCAAGAAATAATAATAATAATTACAGCTGTAGCAGCATAGGGCAATAAGATGTTGTTGTTTAAACCACTAAAGAGTCTCTTATACTGACGAGATTTAAATAAATAGCCAGATAATACAAAGAATATTGGTACATGCACTGCAAATAGAATTCTGGCAAAGTCAGAAAAAGTATATGTATATGGTAGATTGCAAATTTAATCCGAATTTTTGGACAAATTGGTCAGCATAACCTGATACGGTGTTTTCCAGTCAAGTATTTTAAGCGGTCTCTGGTTAATTTGGAGTAACGTCGTCGTTAAATCTTGAGCACTAATGTGCTCAAAACGAGTCCCCTTAGGATAAAAATAACGTAAATTCCGATTAAAGCGTTCATTACTACCACGTTCAGCTGGCGTATAAGCATGACAGTAATAGGTCTTAATACCATATTGTGATTCAAATGATACTAGCCCACTAAACTCAGTACCACGGTCCACAGTAAAACTGTGCACCGGTCCATTAAAAGTTGTTAGGAACTTAGTCAGTGCTTCATTAACACTCGCTGTCGTTCGGTCCTTTAACCGATATGCCCAAAGGAACCGTGATTTGCGATCGATTAAAGTTAATAAAACTGCCTTACTATGCCCACGAGGGCCAACGACGGTATCTAGTTCAAAATCACCGATGCGATTACGTTGATTAATCATCATGGGACGCTGTTCAATCGATCGCCCCAAAGATTGATTATATTTGGATCGTTGGTCAACGTTACGCCGTTGGCGTACGCCATGTTCAGGTAGATCATTCAAGGAGAAACCAATTCTCCCCTGATTTAGCCAATTATAAATAGATTTAGTCGCTAGTTTAAATTCGTGAGCAATCATTCCTGGTGACCAGCTTAGATGTAAATGGTTGAGAATTGTTTGCTTTAACTCATCGCTCAGCTTAGTTTTCCGACCACATCGTGATCGCTTGTATTCGGCATCTGTTTGTGCTAATTCAGCCTGATAAGGTTGACATCGAGATAATTCATAAGAAATTGTTGACGGTGATCGGTTCAGCCGAACGCCCATTTGGATATTGGACAGCCCTAGTTCACAAAAGGTTTCGATTTTAATTCGTTCGGAATAGGTTATACTAGACAAAAGATCAGCTCCTAAAAGATGGGTTTGTTGTAAACACCATTTTAAAGGAAGCTGATCTTTTTTGTCCGAACAGCGTTCGGATTAATTTTACAATCTACTAAGAAGCTAAATGACAATCCGAACAATAAAATTGTCCGAAATAATTTCTTATGTAGTCCCATTATTAAACTCCGCCCCTTCAATAATTATTAAACACACTGTCATAATAATATGTAAGCGTTTAGAAGAACAGCTTAACCTGTCAAAGTACATATAATTGCTAACTTGTACTGATATTAGAAACCTGAATGGTACCCTCTAATAAATAAACAAAAAAACACCCCTCCAGATAAAGCGGACAAGAAATTATCCGTTCTGTCTAAAGAGGTATCAAAAATTCTCTAAAATTCACGCATCTCATATAATCAAGTTGTCACATCGAATCGTTGTCTACATGAGATTCATGTGCTCACTTCACTATACCGTTCTTCGTAGATTTATCGATATGCAACTCCTGATTGTGAAATTGTCCATCCATCTACGTTTCCAGAGGTCGCCATTGATCCGTTACTGTATAGGTAATACCAATTATCATTAATAAACTGCCAACCAACGCACATTGAACCGCTACCAGACAGATAGTACCAATTGCCGTTTATGAAGACCCAACCGTTTTCCATGGCACCAGAATCTGTAAGGTAATACCAACTTTGATTAATCAATTGCCACCCAGTTTGCATGCCACCATTCCCGAGAAAATACCAGTTGTTGTTGACAAATTGCCAACCAGTGGTCATTGCACCAGATTGGTTAAGGTAATACCACACGTTATTTTTAAGCAACCAACCTGTTACCATACTCAGTAATCCATCAGGCTGATTTACGCTACGATCGTCATTATAATACACACCGCTTAAATCGCCGAACCCTCTGAAATAGTACCAATTATTATTAATGTTTTGCCAAGTTCCATTGGGATAACTGCCTGTCGCATCATAACCATTTGCGTCAAAATAATACCAGTTACTGCCTAAAAACTGCCAGCCAGTCAACGTGCCTCTCTGTGAATCAATGTAACTATATGGAAATTGTCTATTTTCCCAAAAATGTGTGACGCCAGCAACTGAAGGCGTCTGCCAACCATATTTCCATGTATTTAGGTCTTTTGACCATAAATACCATTTGCCATGTGAAGATATCCACTGGTCTCCTAAGCCCGCTGCTGACGCCTTCCCGGAAACCGTTGGAACAAATAAAACAGCAATAACTGCAATTATTTCAAGCAAACTCAAAATGTGTTTCTTTCCTATTCTCATTACAACATCCTCATTAGTCCAATCAAAAATTGCTTACTCTAAATTTAGATCTATCATTGTTGCCACGCACCACTTTGATTGTCTAATTTGTACCAGGTTCCATTGACGTCTGTCCACCCTGTATGCATCCAACCACTGTTATCAAAATAATACCATGTATTGCCAGTTTGAGCCCAACCTGTATACATCCAACCATTCGCTGACAATAGATACCAACGGCCAGCGTCATTTAACCAACCAGTTTGCATTCGTCCAGATTGATTAAAGTAGTACCATGTACCATTTATGTTAGTCCAACCGGTTTGCATCTCTCCTCTAGAATTTGAATAATACCAAGAACCATCGACATTTATCCAGCCTGTTTGTAGTGCTCCAGAGCCATTTAAATAATACCAGAGACCACTATTGTTAATCCATCCAGTTTGAACTGCACCACTCGAGCTTAGATAATACCAGCTTCCGTTAACATCCTTCCACCCTGTTTGCATTCGACCGGTGTTATCAAATAAATACCAAGTGTTCCCTACCTGCGCCCAACCTGTATACATCCAACCGTTAGATGATAACAAATACCAGGAATTATTATCATTTAGCCAACCAGTCTGTAATCTGCCAGAAGCATCAAAATGATACCAAGTTCCGTTTATATCTACCCAGCCAGTTTGAAGTATCCCACGATGATTCGTGTAATACCATGAACCATTGTCATTAATCCATCCAACCTTTAAATCGCCTTTATTGCCTGGCAAATTCTATAATTAATCCGAACAGAAATTAAAAAGCCCAAAGTAATCACTTACAATGGTAGTAGCTAATTCCAACCAATATAGGGAGTGATTACTTTGGGTACATCTACTTTATCACGTTTTCAACGTGGCGCACTAGCACAACTGGTCAATGAGGGGAATAAATCTTACCAAGTAATGGCTGACGCCTTAGGCGTCGCCAAAGCTACGATTAGCTATGAGTTGGACCGGGTTAAACCTTATGATCCAGAATTAGCTCAGCAAGATGCAGATCGCAAAAGGCGGAATTGCGGTCGTCGTTCGATGCTGACGGCAGCATTAGCGACTTTAATTACCAATCACTTACGATTAACCTGGTCACCAGAAACCATTGCGGCCGCTTATAACTTGAGCACTGCGTCAATTTATAATTGGCTTAATCGTGGCTGGCTCCCCTTCAAATTGACTGATCTACCCAATCGGAATGTCCGCCAGCACCGAGTGAGCGAAAATCGTGGGAAATTTACAAGTGGGACTTCCATCGAACAACGGCCAACAACTGTTAATCAACGGTTAGCTTTTGGTCATTGGGAAGTAGATACGGTGCTTTCTAGTCGAAGTGAGTCACGATCATGTCTGGTTACATTCGTAGAACGTAAGACCCGACTTCTATGGGCCATCAAAGCCCCTAATAGAACGGCTAAGGCTCTAAACACCGCCTTTGGCAAGTTTATGGGGGCCTTCGGTCCCCAAGTAAAATCCATTACTGTTGATCATGGTAAAGAGTTTGCCAATTATCAGGCCTTAGAACAGGATTATCAGATCAAAGTTTATTTTTGCCATCCATATTCACCATGGGAGCGAGGTTCCAATGAATATTTTAATAGACGGTTACGCTGGTTCTTCCCGAAAAAGACCAATTTTAGCCAAGTAACGACTGATGAGATCCTAGCAGCACTTGAACTAATTAATCAACGACCATTAAAAATACATCATCAACAGACTGCCATTGAAAGATTCCGGGCTTGTTCGGATTAAACTTGTAATTTGCCGCCTAAAAAAGACCAATTTCCACCATCATCTATCCAGCCTGTTTGCATACTGCCAGAAGCGTCAAAATGATACCAAGTTCCGTCAATATCTTTCCATCCATATGACCGTTTTCCATTACCATCTATGTAATACCAGCTCCCAGATTCGTCAATCCAACCCGACCGACCATTAGCGAAAAGATAATCGGTACTCATATTATCCAAATATTTTTGCCCTAAATACTTTGCTTCATCGTCACTCATATAGCTGCTTAGTTTAAATTCAACGTTAGTCCATCCGCTACCTGTTCCGACAGAAACAGCATAAACCTCAGGCGCCAATATGGACTTAATATGTCCCAAGCCTCCAACTGCCCAGCCCATTAGATCCATTTGAATAAAATTTGTTATTGTTTCATTATCGTCAATGGAATAGTTAATAATTTCTCCATTATAGCCACCGTTATACCCATTGAATGAATTGCCATTAGCAAATTTGCCATTTGCATGTTGCTGAACCGCCTGCTCTTCACTCGAACTATTGTGGACCCCTTGTGCATAACTGGAATCATCAAGGCCTCTAACGGGCGGTAATCCAACAACATGTCGGGCATAATTCAACTGAAATAAGATACCGTTGGGTGTGTCATTAATTTCTGGTGAATTGTTATTATGAAAATAAATAACATTTGTTTGTGCAGCCTGAACCGATACGTCAGTTGTGCTAATCATCATACCTGTCACTGTCAGTGCTAAAGCTGTGGCAGAAATGGCGTACACCCAAGAATTTTTGATTCGATGTTTCATATTCAATAAACTCCTATCATTTTATCCAGTCAAACACTGAATCTTAAATACATGTAAAACCTATTATCTGGATGTAAGTTTAACATTAGGTAAATAAAAATGCATTTAGATAAGGCACTAGCAACACGCTATACAGGCCAGCCCGAGCAATCAATTATGATATTTTATCGGTCCATATGCTCCATTTTTGACCGTATTACAATAATGATTGCAATTTTCATATCATCAGTAATTTAAAATAAATGAAGGATTATAAAAGTTTGAACTTTATTTACTATTTTATTAAGCTCATATGCTTAACCAAGAATTGCCTGGTCATCACAGACAACCTCTTTAATAAAAATATTTTTATCTTCAATATTGAGCAGAACTTCAGTAGAATCAGACGTAGGATACCGCCGATTTCTTATATTATCTTGAAACTTGGTCGTAGAAGGATAAAGCAATGGCGATATCCTTGTATTGCGTTTAAACACAATACAGCTTACAGAAAGAAAAATCTGTTATCGACCATGTCTTTTTACATGACCAACAACAGATATAATAGAACTCTTTTTCTTCACAGCGATACAAAAAGACATTACTGACAGTGGTTGAATCGGCATACGTTGACACGGAGTCATTTAGTAGCAACAAAAAAGACTTACCAGAAGTAAGTTCAAATCGTTAATTATGCCGCCGGTGGGGGTCGAACCCACACTCCCGGTAAAAGGAACTGGATTTTGAGTCCAGCGCGTCTGCCAATTCCGCCACAGCGGCAAGCTATGAAATTCTGTTACACGCCCTTCGACGTGAAAGGTGGTAACCGGATTTGAACCGGTGATGAAGGTTTTGCAGACCTCTGCCTTACCACTTGGCTATACCACCATAATGGAGCAAATCCAAAGTTGGGATAGCTGGATTCGAACCAGCGCATGACGGAGTCAAAGTCCGTTGCCTTACCACTTGGCTATATCCCAATAAAAAGGGCGGTATGTGAGAATCGAACTCACGCGTGCTGGATCCACAAACCAGTGTGTTAACCACTTCACCAATACCGCCATAATATTTAAATAAGCAGGGATAGCAGGAATCGAACCCGCACCGGCGGTTTTGGAGACCGACGTTCTACCGTTAAACTATATCCCTATAATGGCGGAAGTTGGATTCGAACCAACGAACCTTTCGGGGCGGTTTTACAGACCGCTGCGTTTAGCCACTTCGCTATTCCGCCATACTCTGAAATGGCGCGGGACGGAATCGAACCGCCGACACATGGAGCTTCAATCCATTGCTCTACCGACTGAGCTACCGAGCCATACCAAATTTGGTATTTAAAAATTTACAATAAACAACGGTCCCAACGAGACTCGAACTCGTGATCTCCTGCGTGACAGGCAGGCGTCCTAACCAACTGGACCATGGGACCATCATTAAATGGAAGATACAGGGCTCGAACCTGTGACCCTCTGCTTGTAAGGCAGACGCTCTCCCAACTGAGCTAATCTTCCAAAATATTAAAAATTGACCCCTACGGGATTCGAACCCATGTTACCGCCGTGAAAGGGCGGTGTCTTAAACCACTTGACCAAGGGGTCATATAAAACGGAGAGTAAGGGATTCGAACCCTTGAAGCAGGTTGTTACCCGCTTACATCATTTCCAGTGATGCTCCTTCGGCCAACTCGGACAACTCTCCATTTTTAATTTTAAACTCCGGCAGGCGGGCTCGAACCGTCGACAACCTGATTAACAGTCAGGTGCTCTACCAACTGAGCTATGCCGGAATAATATGCATGGCGACGACCTACCCTCGCAGGGAGCGATCCCCCAACTACTCTTGGCGCGACGAAGCTTAACTTCCGTGTTCGGCATGGGAACGGGTGTATCCTTCGTGCCATCATCACCACACTCTGAGCGTTATCCACTCAAAACTGAATCATGATCTTCTTTTCTTTAACCGGACCACCACTTCGTGGTTAAGTCCTCGACCGATTAGTACTAGTCCGCTCCATGTGTCGCCACACTTCCACTTCTAGCCTATCTACCTCATCATCTCTGAGGGGTCTTACTTCCATATAGGAATGGGAAATCTCATCTCGAGGCGAGTTTCACACTTAGATGCTTTCAGCGTTTATCTCATCCATACATAGCTACCCAGCGATGCGCCTGGCGGCACAACTGGTACACCAGCGGTATGTCCATCCCGGTCCTCTCGTACTAAGGACAGCTCCTCTCAAATTTCCTGCGCCCGCGACGGATAGGGACCGAACTGTCTCACGACGTTCTGAACCCAGCTCGCGTACCGCTTTAATGGGCGAACAGCCCAACCCTTGGGACCGACTACAGCCCCAGGATGCGATGAGCCGACATCGAGGTGCCAAACCTCCCCGTCGATGTGGACTCTTGGGGGAGATGAGCCTGTTATCCCCAGGGTAGCTTTTATCCGTTGAGCGATGGCCCTTCCATACGGTACCACCGGATCACTAAGCCCGACTTTCGTCCCTGCTCGACCTGTCTGTCTCACAGTCAAGCTCCCTTGTGCCTTTACACTCTACAAATGATTTCCAACCATTTTGAGGGAACCTTTGGGCGCCTCCGTTACCTTTTAGGAGGCGACCGCCCCAGTCAAACTGCCTACCTGACACTGTCTCCCGCCACGCTAAGTGGCGCGGGTTAGAGTGGCCGTATAACAAGGGTAGTATCCCACGGTTGCCTCCTTCGAGACTAGCGTCCCGAGCTCTACGGCTCCTACCTATCCTGTACAAGTTATACAGACACCCAATATCAAGCTACAGTAAAGCTCCATGGGGTCTTTCCGTCCTGTCGCGGGTAACCCGCATCTTCACGGGTAATATAATTTCACCGAGTCTCTCGTTGAGACAGTGCCCAGATCGTTACGCCTTTCATGCGGGTCGGAACTTACCCGACAAGGAATTTCGCTACCTTAGGACCGTTATAGTTACGGCCGCCGTTCACTGGGGCTTCAATTCTGAGCTTCGCTTACGCTAACCCATCCTTTTAACCTTCCAGCACTGGGCAGGCGTCAGCCCCTATACGTCATCTTACGATTTTGCAGAAACCTGTGTTTTTGATAAACAGTCGCCTGGGCCTTTTCACTGCGGCTGCACTTGCGTGCAGCACCCCTTATTCCGAAGTTACGGGGTCATTTTGCCGAGTTCCTTAACGAGAGTTCACTCGCTCACCTGAGGATACTCTCCTCGACTACCTGTGTCGGTCTGCGGTACGGGTAATTAAACTCTAACTAGAAGCTTTTCTCGGCAGCGTGACATCAACGACTTCCCTACTTAAATTTCGGTCCTCGTCACAGCTCAATGTTAAAGAAACAAGCATTTAACTCATCTCACACCTCACTGCTTGACCGGACATTTCCAATCGTCCGGATCGTTTAGCCTTCTGCGTCCCTCCATTGTTCAAACAAGTTTAACTAGTACAGGAATCTCAACCTGTTTTCCATCGACTACGCCTTTCGGCCTCGCCTTAGGTCCCGACTAACCCTGGGTGGACGAGCCTTCCCCAGGAAACCTTAGTCATTCGGTGGATCAGATTCTCACTGATCTTTCGCTACTCATACCGGCATTCTCACTTCTATGCGCTCCACCAGTCCTTACGATCTGGCTTCACCGCCCATAGAACGCTCTCCTATCGCGCCACTTACGTGGCACCCACAGTTTCGGTAATATGCTTAGCCCCGGTACATTTTCGGCGCAGAATCACTCGACTAGTGAGCTATTACGCACTCTTTAAATGGTGGCTGCTTCTGAGCCAACATCCTAGTTGTCTGTGCAACTCCACATCCTTTTCCACTTAGCATATATTTAGGGACCTTAACTGGTGATCTGGGCTGTTCCCCTTTCGACGGTGGATCTTATCACTCATCGTCTGACTCCCGGATAACACATCAATGGCATTCGGAGTTTATCTGAATTCAGTAACCCATGACGGGCCCCTAGTTCAAACAGTGCTCTACCTCCATGATGATTCATCCGAGGCTAGCCCTAAAGCTATTTCGGAGAGAACCAGCTATCTCCAAGTTCGTTTGGAATTTCACCGCTACCCACACGTCATCCCAGCCTTTTTCAACAGACACGGGTTCGGCCCTCCGGTGCGTATTACCGCACTTTCAGCCTGCACATGGGTAGGTCACCTGGTTTCGGGTTTACTTCAACATACTTAGTCGCCCATTTCAGACTCGCTTTCGCTACGGCTCCGGTCTTTCCACCTTAACCTTGCATGTTAACGTAACTCGCCGGTTCATTCTACAAAAGGCACGCTATCACCCATTAACGGGCTCTAACTACTTGTAGGCACACGGTTTCAGGAACTATTTCACTCCCCTTCCGGGGTGCTTTTCACCTTTCCCTCACGGTACTGGTCCACTATCGGTCACTAGGGAGTATTTAGCCTTACGGGATGGTCCCCGCAAATTCCGACGGAATTTCACGTGCTCCGCCGTACTCAGGATCCTGAACTGAGGGACTTTGATTTCGTCTACGTGGCTCTCACACCCTATGGCGACGTTTCCCAACGTCTTCGACTATCAAGGTCTTTGGTAACTCAAATGTTCAGTCCTACAACCCCAAACTGCAAGCAGCTTGGTTTGGGCTGTTCCCCGTTCGCTCGCCGCTACTTAGGGAATCGATTTTTCTTTCTGCTCCTGTTGCTACTTAGATGTTTCAGTTCACAACGTCTACCTTCAACTAGAGTATGTATTCCCCTAGTGATAATCAGCGGTTAAACTGATTGGGTTTCCCCATTCGGAAATCTCCGGATCAAAGCTTACTTACAGCTCCCCGAAGCATATCGGTGTTAGTCCCGTCCTTCATCGGCTCCTAGTGCCAAGGCATCCACCGTGCGCCCTTTATAACTTAACCTAACAGTTCATATGAACTGCGGTTATGAGTTTAGCGATAAACAATTTAACTTGTTAAAAAACTCAAAAACGCGGTGTTCTCGGTTTAAATAATAAAAAGAATCATGATTCAGTTTTCAATGTACAACGTTTCAGTTGGTCACTTGCGTGACCAATGGAGAATAACGGGATCGAACCGTTGACCCCCTGCTTGCAAAGCAGGTGCTCTCCCATCTGAGCTAATTCCCCATGTTGTCTTCAGGCTTGATCGATGGGCACAAGTGGACTCGAACCACCGACCTCACGCTTATCAGGCGTGCGCTCTAACCAGCTGAGCTATGCGCCCAATCTTTTGTTTGAGGTAAATCCCTCAAAACTGAACAACGTTTCCACTAATGTGTAAGGTTCCGATTTGTTTCCTTAGAAAGGAGGTGATCCAGCCGCAGGTTCTCCTACGGCTACCTTGTTACGACTTCACCCTAATCATCTGTCCCACCTTAGGCGGTTGGCTCCCGAAGGTTACCCCACCGACTTTGGGTGTTACAAACTCTCATGGTGTGACGGGCGGTGTGTACAAGACCCGGGAACGTATTCACCGCGGCATGCTGATCCGCGATTACTAGCGATTCCGACTTCGTGTAGGCGAGTTGCAGCCTACAGTCCGAACTGAGAATGGCTTTAAGAGATTTGCTTGGCCTCGCGACTTCGCTGCTCGTTGTACCATCCATTGTAGCACGTGTGTAGCCCAGGACATAAGGGGCATGATGATTTGACGTCGTCCCCACCTTCCTCCGGTTTGTCACCGGCAGTCTCATTAGAGTGCCCAACTTAATGCTGGCAACTAATCATAAGGGTTGCGCTCGTTGCGGGACTTAACCCAACATCTCACGACACGAGCTGACGACAACCATGCACCACCTGTCTTTCCGTCCCCGAAGGGAACGTCCGATCTCTCGGATTAGCAGAAGATGTCAAGCCCTGGTAAGGTTCTTCGCGTAGCTTCGAATTAAACCACATGCTCCACCGCTTGTGCGGGTCCCCGTCAATTCCTTTGAGTTTCAACCTTGCGGTCGTACTCCCCAGGCGGAATACTTATTGCGTTAGCTGCGGCACTAAGGGGCGGAAACCCCCTAACACCTAGTATTCATCGTTTACGGCATGGACTACCAGGGTATCTAATCCTGTTTGCTACCCATGCTTTCGAGCCTCAGCGTCAGTTACAGACTAGGTAGCCGCCTTCGCCACTGGTGTTCTTCCATATATCTACGCATTCCACCGCTACACATGGAGTTCCACTACCCTCTTCTGCACTCAAGTTATCCAGTTTCCGATGCCCTTCTCCGGTTAAGCCGAAGGCTTTCACATCAGACTTAAATAACCGCCTGCACTCCCTTTACGCCCAATAAATCCGGATAACGCTTGCCACCTACGTATTACCGCGGCTGCTGGCACGTAGTTAGCCGTGGCTTTCTGGTTAAATACCGTCACTATCTGAACAGTTACTCTCAGATACGTTCTTCTTTAACAACAGAGTTTTACGAGCCGAAACCCTTCTTCACTCACGCGGCGTTGCTCCATCAGGCTTGCGCCCATTGTGGAAGATTCCCTACTGCTGCCTCCCGTAGGAGTCTGGGCCGTGTCTCAGTCCCAATGTGGCCGATCAGCCTCTCAGCTCGGCTATGCATCATTGCCTTGGTAAGCCGTTACCTTACCAACTAGCTAATGCACCGCGGGTCCATCCTAAAGTGATAGCCGAAACCATCTTTCAAGCGAAAACCATGTGGTTTTCGTTGTTATGCGGTATTAGCATCTGTTTCCAAATGTTATCCCCCACTTTAGGGCAGGTTACCCACGTGTTACTCACCCGTTCGCCACTCACTTCAATGTCTCGTCAATCAGGTGCAAGCACCGTCAATCAAAAACCGAAGTGCGTTCGACTTGCATGTATTAGGCACGCCGCCAGCGTTCATCCTGAGCCAGGATCAAACTCTCAAATTAATGAGTTATTTGAAATAGCTCCTGTTTTGTTGTTACTTGGTTATAAAGTGAATTGACTTCACAATTGTAATTGCTTCGAACTTTCGTTCAAAGACCCTATACATTTGATTCGTCGAAACGTTGTTCAGTTTTCAAAGATCTACTTCGTTGCCTCAAGACAACTTTTATACTATATCACTTGGCTCATTATGAGTCAAGTGTTTTTGTTAGGAAATAATTTCGCTATCGCTTGTCGCTCAAGCACTCCCTGACAACATAAGCTATATTATCAAAGCGTCTTATTGTGGTCAAGCACAAATCTGACTAAATACTACTCAAACACTTGCTCCACAATTGGGATACACGTAGTAAGTGTGTGTTAATTCAACAAATCGTTCGGAAAAGATAACGTATCTCGTTTCAGAGGACCTTATTAACTCGTAAATATCGATACTAGTCTTGTGCGTTAACAGTAAAATGACGAACAAAAAAAGATTCCACAAAACGTGGAATCTTTTTAAATTACTTCGATTTACTTAACTCTGGTGCGTCAGTCTTGTAGTCACTCGACGTTGATTTACCACCATTTTTAGCTTGTACACTGGTAGGATTATCCTTTTGCTCCTGTTTCAACCGTGAATTTGTAGAAGATACCGAGTAATTGTAATCACTCTTATTGACCTTCTTAAAGCCCGTTGGTGTGTAGAAACGTAACAAATCACGTGTCATGATTTTATCCGACAGTCCCAGCACCGTATTAACATGATCCTGATCGGACGTAACTTGCTTCTTTTGAGATGCTGTCAGATCAAGTAACTTACCCGTTGCCGTGTCGTAAACCTGACTACCAACCTTTGTATACTGCGGTGTCACAAAATTGCCATCCCTAAATGGTACAATCTGGTTCCGTTGTGTGGAGAGTAAATCTTGCCCCATCATAATGTAGTTGCCCGTTGTTTTAATTCCCAGCAGATCCATCATGGTCGGCAATGCATCGATTTCACCACCATAAGTATGGTTAACACCACCTTGAACAGCAGGCGCATGAATCATAAATGGCACCTTCTGGAACATGGCTAAATCATAATTAGTAACTTTCTTCTTACCTAACAGCTTGGCAATGGCAGGACGATGGTTATTTGAAATACCATAATGATCGCCATAGACAACTATCATAGAGTTATCGTAGAGGTTAACCTTCTTCAAGTAGTTAATGAATTCACCAAATGCTTGATCAAGGTAATGCGCTGTTACAACATAACCATCAACCGTATTATCACCAGTATCCGTCTTCGGGAACGAAGAGTCTTTCTTACCCAATAGATATGGATAGTGGTTCGTTACCGAAATCACCTTAGCATAGAACGGTTGAGGTAATTGCTGAATATACTTCGCCGAATCCTTCAGGAAAATCTTATCCTTCAGCCCGTAACCCACGTTATAACTTGGCTTATCTGCATTAGGATAAAACGACTTACTAAAGAAGTTCTGATAACCCCAAGACTTGTAAGTGTTGTCACGGTTCCAGAAACTTGGCACATCCCCATGCATAGCCGCCGTAGTATACCCGTGTTGCGCAAGAATGGCTGGTGCCGCTTGGAACGTATTAGAAGTACCATAACTGATCATTGCGGAACCAGTCGGTAACCCATATAACGAGTTTTCCATCATCATTTCGGCATCAGAGGTCTTCCCCTGCGCCACTTGATGGAAGAAGTTATCAAATGACAACGTGTTCTGATCTTTATAGAACGCATTGATATTTGGCGTAACTTCCTGCCCTTTGTATTTATAGTTAATCAGAAATTGTTGGAAACTCTCCAAATGGAAAACAAAGACGTTCTTACCCTGTTCTTTACCAAAGTATTGAAAATTTTCACCAGCAGGGTTGTTCTTCAAGTACTTTTGCACTGACTTCATATCAGCTTTCGAAGCCTGGCTCCGACTAGTTGCCTGTTGATGCGTCTGATAGGCATTAAAAGCCGCATATTCATTTAACCCCAGATATTTAACAATATAGTTGTTGTCAAACGTCCGTGTTAACAAACCTGAACGATCTTTTACGGACAAGCCATAATCCACCATCATCAACGCAATAGAGAAAATTGTCATTGTGACTGCAAAACGTTTCTTCAATGGCCGTTTATCTACTTTGATCAGCTTTGTTAACAGTAAGATGATCAATACCAGTACATCCAGATAGACAAACAAATCTGAAAAATGCAAAATACCAGCCAACGATTTTCCCAAATTGTTATCGACCGAACCAGACCCTTTGACAATCCCAATCGATAGAAAGTCTGAGAACTCACGATAATAGAGAATATTTGCGAACAACCATGTCGTCTGTAATGCGTCAATAATCAGCATTAACCAATATGACAACTTGCCGCGGAAATATAACGCAATCCCAAACAGCAATAAGGCCGTCGGCAGCGGATTTAACGCCAGAATAAATTGCTGAATCGGTGATTCAACACCCAGTGTAAATTTGGTTCGATACGCGATATACGTCTTTAACCAAAACAGTGCCGTCATTAAAAAGAAGAAACCGAGGGTCGTATTTAGCTTGGCATAAAGACCCTTGAAGAATTTCGCCATGTGTCTGTCCTCCACGTCGCTGATATAACAAGTGTTATCAGTGACTGTAATCAATTCCTGTTACTTATTTTGTTGCTTAAATGAACCTTAACTCAACAAGTCAATATTATAAACGAGCCCCGCACAATTACAAACATTGGCGGGGTTCTTCATAAATTCTTAGTTGTCCGGATAATTTAAAAGACGGCTTTAAACTCTGTCAGCGCATCATACACTGCTACTGCCACCATATCCATGTTGTCATAACAAAAAGCTGGGGCTGTTCTGGCATCTTGTACTGTCCACTCACCAGTCGTTTGATTCAGTGTCACTTTGCATACTTCAACACCAAACTGTTCAAAATAACGCGTCTGCTCTTCACTACGATGATCAAACTGCATCGCCCGCAAACGGCGAATAATGCTTTCCAATAACGTACTTGTTTCTTCACTCATTGTTTATCCTTTGTTCGATTCAGAAATCGATGGCGTTTGACCGGTTCCTCAGTAACTTTATCTGGCTTTAACGCCATCGCCCACATACCTGAAAACATCCCCAAGTAGTAGGTAATTACCCGCCATAGAATCATGGCTAGCACTAGCTTTGAACGACTAGTCACGTAGCTGGCAAACAACGCCTCAAAACTAAATTCGGCACCGCCTGCACCACCAGGGATTGGGAACAGCGAGATCACCATCACAATCAACACATGGAGCGCCGTAACCATCAACACATTAACATGATTATAACCCAGCGACAACATAATGAAGTATGGAATCAAATAGTAGACTGCCAACTGTGCTAGCGTAAGCAAGGCCACGTGTACCATCAATCGCCACTGGGACTTAATTCTGACACTCTCTAAATAGAAGGAATCAATCTTTTCATCAAGACTAACCCGCCATTCTTCGTAACGCTCGGGCTTCACAAACCATCGCATCGGCTTCATCAGTAAATTCACCATTCGTTTGGTAAACGAATGCCAGAACATAATCATGAGTAAGCCTAAAATCACAACTAAGTGAATCAAAAAACCGAACACCACGAATAACGCTAGATAGTGTAACTTAGCGGCCAAGTATTGAAAGCCAATGGCTAGCGCAATTAAAAAATTAATCACGATCATCGCCTGATAGACGACAAACTTCATTAATAGCACTGAACTAGCACGACCACCGTCAACACCAGTTTGAATCATGGCCACCAACTGTGCTGGCTGACCACCACTCGAAAATGGCGTGATTCCATTAAAGAGTTGCTCAATCAGTGGAATTCTAACCGCATCTTTAAATGTAAAACCACTTATCCGGTCATTGACAAACACTTGAACGATACGTGATTCAATTAGCAGGTAGCCCACCATGCAAGCAATCGCAATCAAAAGCCACCAGCCATTAATATGCAATAAATCATGAAGCAATTGTGTCAGGGCCACATTGCGCAACGAGTACGCAAAGATTCCCAGCCCAATAATGACCATCACGATTAATACAATTCGATTCCGTCGGGACATAATTAATCCTCTCTCGCCTGCTGAAGATAGAAACGATGCCAAATTTGTGCGAGATGACTCGCTGAGTACACTTCAGATGCTAATAAGGCCTGACTGTGCAAATGTTGCATCCCCGCAGGATTTTGTTGCAACGATGTTAGCTTCTTTTGCATGTCGGCTACGTCCGTCGCACTTTCGTAATAGCCATCGATAATGGACCGGTATAAATCTAAATCACGCAACAATACCGGCGTGCCACAACTAAATGCCTCTAACACAGACATTGGGAACAGTTCATTATACGAAGGTAACAAAAACAGATCTGCCATGTTGTAGTAGTCAACCAACGCTTTACGGTCAACAATACCCGGAAACAGTAAATTAGCTGGCGGATTATCAACCACCTTTTTTAGGTCTGCATAACCATCCGTAATCCGGCCAAATGAAAAACCACCTGCCCAAACAAACTGAACGTCAGGATTATTCTTTGCCAATGTAATAAAATCACGAACACCCTTGCGTTCCTGAATTTGACCAATACCAAGAACTGTAAATTTTTTTGCGTCTAAATGATAACGAGCCCGTGTTGCAAGTTTGTCAGCTGACGACATCTCATAGAATTCACTTTTAGACACGAAGTTTGGAATATACGTAATTTTCCCTCGAGGAATGTTATAGGCTTCGAGCTTCGAAATAAAGGTCGGGTTGACCACTACGATGTGATCCATCCGTTTGTAAAACGAGATTAAATAATGATAGAAAATCTGTTTTGCGATTGGGGGTAGTTTTAAGCTGCCCTCTAAAGTTTCGGGAAGGAAATGAACATAGCCAATTTTAACCCCTCGCCCCGGCAGAAAAGTAGACAGGTAATAAGGAAAATTCACCGTATGATAGTGTGAAATGTCCGTTTTGTGCCATTTATTAATGGTGATGTCAAACTCACCATCAAAGTTATCTTGCAACAACTTCACTAATTCCGTGTATGCACTGCCGACTCCTTGTCCGGGAACGGACGTTGCGGCAGAGAACATATTGATTCGTAACATTGTGTGCTCCTAAACGTTTATTATCGTAAAAACACGTATTTCCACTAACCCAAGGTCAGCTCGGAAATACGTGCTAAGAGTGTTAATCGCTCAACTTGGCTGATTTTTCACTATCTTCTTGATAAATCAACTGGGCGTCAGCATAAAACTGAATAATTCGTTTGCCAAACGCATCTGCGGAGATTTCGTACAAAATTCGTTGACGAATGGTGTCATCGCTAACATCGATCTGATGTGACAAGTAGTCACAAATGTCACGCACTAATTCGCCTTGTTGCTTAAACGTGCGCCCGATTGTATCTGTCTTCAACAGCTCATCAGCATAAGGACTACTCATGACCACAATCGGTAAGTGCGCTGCGATAGCCTCAATATAAGTCAGCCCTTGTGATTCTGAATCACTAGCAGATACAAACACGTCAGCCATTTGATAGTAACGGTAAACATCCTCGTTCGCAACTTCGCCCGTAAACGTAACATGATCCGTTAACTTCATCACACGTACCTGTTGTTCCAAATCTTCTCTAGCGGGGCCATCACCGACGATGACAAGTTGTGCATTAGGTTGCTGTGCCAAAATATCCGGTAACGTCATGATAACTTCATGAATGTTCTTTTCGAAGGCCAATCGTGACAATGAAAGCAAAACTGGCGTATTGGCGCTAAAATGCATTTTCTGCCGTAGTTCATTGGACTGAGGTTGTTCATACTGCGTCAGATTAACACCTGTTGGGATGACCCGAATTGGCGTTTTAACACCATAGCCCTTTAAAGTGTCTAGCACTCGATCAGAGGGTGCAACCACCCCTTCAACGCCATGTAAATAAGCTCGGGTCGCCAAACGTACCTGCTTAGGCTTTAGCAACTTACCATTAGCCACATAATGCAAATAGTCCTCGTACATCGTGTGATATGTATGAACAACCGGGATCTTCATCGCGTGGGCAACAAATTTCCCCATCAACCCCATCGAAAATTCCGTTTGGGTATGAACAATATCTAAATGAAGGTCTTTCGCAATTTGTAAAGCGCGGAACGCACCGCGAAAAGCAATTCGCCGGTCCGTGAAGGAAACAAATGGTACCGACGGAAAACGAAAAATGTTTCGCTCATAGACATCCTTATCAACTTTAGGATCTGTCGATGTAAAGATGTAAACTGAATGACCGTTTTGTTCAAGCTGGTCACGCAGTGTTTTTATCGAAGTGGCCACACCACTCACCTGCGGAAAATATGTTTCAGTAAATATGCCAATATTCACGCTGGTGCCCCCTTCAAACTAAATTCAGTGTTCAGTCAGCATTTTTGCCAACAAAATAATCAAGTTTCATTATACGGATTGCGTTTATATAGTGCAAACGCTAATCGTTTAGATTAACTTCAATTCTAACCTAGACTATCTCTACAAGCCAATATTCACACTGGATTTGGCCACAATGACGTCAAAAACTTAACTTTTCGCGAAGAAAAAAGCACCAGTCGCAAATGCGATCAGCGCTTTAATTTCATAACTTACTTCAAGTCTGCCATGAACTGTTTAACCATGTCGGCAACGTCTTCATTGGTTTCGGCATCAAGTGCCTTATCAACAAGGTCAGCAGTCGATTTTGTATCAAGTTTCTTCATTAATGAACGCGTCTGTAGCATGGATGTGGCACTCATGGAGTACTCATCCAAGCCCATTCCCATCAATAATGGTACAGCAACTTGGTCACCGGCCATTTCACCACACATACCGGCCCACTTACCTTCAGCATGCGCTGAATCAATAACCTTCTTGATCAAACGCAATAATGATGGGTTGTAAGGTTGATACAAGTAGGAAACGTGTTCGTTACCACGATCAGCAGCAAACGTGTATTGAATCAAATCGTTCGTACCAATACTGAAGAAGTCAGCATATTTGGCCAACTTGTCGGCAATCAGCACTGCGGCTGGCACTTCCATCATCATGCCGACGTCAATGTGGTCAGCCACTTTAACGCCATCATTGATGAGGTTTTGCCGTTCTTCGTCATAGATTGCCCGCGCCCGTTTGAATTCGTCAACTGTCCCAATCATTGGGAACATGATGGCAATGTTACCGAAAGCAGAGGCACGCAATAATGCACGCAACTGAGGCCGGAACAAATCAGGTTGTTTCAAACTAATCCGAATGGCACGGTAACCCAAGAACGGGTTCATTTCTTCTGGTAGTGGCAAGTAGTCGAGATGCTTGTCCCCACCAATATCCATGGTCCGCACAACAACCTGTTTACCATGCATATCTTCAGCAGCCTTCTTGTAGGCTTGGAATTGTTTTTCCTCGTCTGGCAATTCAGCGCTGTCCATATATAGGAACTCTGAACGGAATAAGCCAACTGCTTCACCGCCGTTATCATTAACAGCAGCAACGTCATCAGGCGTCCCAATGTTGGCAGCAATCGTGAAGTTCTTGCCATCCTTGGAAACGGATGCCTCGTCCTTCAGCTTGTCCCATTCAGCCTTTTGCTTAGCAAAGTCGTCACCCTTTTTGGTGTAAGTCGTCACATCCTTGTCAGATGGATCGACAATACCAATACCATCCAAACCATCGACAATAACCTTATCACCCTGTTTGATGGTAGCAGTAGCATTTTCAGTCCCAACAACAGCTGGAATTTCCAATGTCCGACTCATGATCGCTGAATGCGACGTCCGACCACCTAAATCAGTAATGAAGCCCTTAACAAATTTGCGGTTCAGTTGTGCCGTATCACTTGGTGTCAAATCATGCGCCACAATCACAACTTCAGAATTGATCAAGGCTGGATTAGGTAGGTTCTTACCCAGTAGGTGGCTCATAACCCGTTTGGTTACATCACGCACATCAGCTGCCCGTTCTTGCATGTACGCATTGTCGGTCATGCCCTCAAAAATCGCGATGAAATTGTCGGTAATTTCCTTTAATGCTTCTTCTGCATTAACTTTGTCAGAGTCGATCTTGCCTTCGATTTGGCCGATCATTTCTGGATCTTGCAAAATCGTAATATGTGCTTCAAAAACTTCGGCTTCTTCTGAGCCCAAACTTTTTTCAGCAACGGCTTTGATCTGTTGCAATTCTTTTATTGATGCATCTAAGGCACTGTGTAAACGGGTCTTTTCAGCATCAGCATCAGAAATTGTCTTCTTGTCAAACGTTAAATCCGGATCAACTAACATATAGGCCGGAGCAACGGCAACACCGTTACTGGCCGCAATCCCATTGAGTTTCTGAGTCATTAGTCAGACAAACCTTCTTTAGTCATGGTATCTGTAATTGCACTGATGGCGTCCTTTTCGTCGGCACCGTCAGCAGAAATCGTAACATCGGCGTCTTTACCAACACCTAATGACATAACACCCATGATGGACTTCAAGTTAACGGACTTACCATCGTAAGCCAAGTTAATCTCTGAAGAGAACTTAGATGCCGTTTGTACCAAAAGTGTGGCTGGACGTGCGTGTAAGCCTGTGTCTGCAATAATGTGAAAGTCTTTAGATTCCATAATCATTAATCTCCTTAATGCACTTAGATTTGTAAGGGATTACTTTGCCGTAGAAACGGCGATTCATCAATCACCTTCTGTATCATAGTAGCATATGTTTTTTACAAAATACAACCATTCGCAAAGGAAAAATGCGCATTTTAGAAAGCGTTACCAATGCTAATCCTATACGGATAGCGGTCTAGACCGCTCTTTTTTAAATCCTAAATGCCTGTTTGAGATAATAAAACTCCACTCATAGATTTGAATCGGCATCTATTCGACGCTTGAAAAATCCAATACTTTCTAAAATGAACAATGAACTGAAAATTGTAATTAGCCCCAGTGACCATGAATTAACTAATTGAGTTGATATATCATAATACGCATTGAACGGTACTGAATGTCCGGGGTGTAAATCGTCTTCTAGGTTAGTTCCTGAGGAGGCCTTGAAATGTGGTGTGTAGTTTAACCCTGACATTTTTATCGTTTTATTTGTCATGTTTGTGATTCTAATCCTGAAGTGGCCAGGATGACCATTGATAGGTACAGAGCTTGAGGCAGAATTAAATTGATTACTTTTAACTGTTACACTAGTGTGCTTCTCTTCATCAATAATTTGTACGCGCACTCTTGGGTCATTAAAAACCTCAGAACTAATGCTAACTGTCGAAAAATAGTTGGTGGCGCTGAACCTTTGCTCAACCGTCTGCTTAGGAGACAAAACATACTGTTTATCTTGAGAAGACGACAAGCCAGATTGTAAAGCTGTAATGACGCTTTCAGTATTGTTAATTTTTGTCAGCGGCTGAGAAGTTGAAAATCCAACTAGCGCTATGGCGCAAACACTCAAGGCACAGAATGTTTTAGCCTTTAAAGCTTTCAATTTTACGGCATCATACTTTTCAAAAGACTTGGATAAACCTATTGTGCCCAAAATTATCATAAAGAACATGACAATAAATGAATACCGTGACTCTGCTTCCCAAATCAAAACGTGGAAACTAATTATTCCCAGAATGCTTAAAGCAGCAAATAATGATTTTTTGCCGATATCTGTAGGAGAAGCAAACTCACTAACAGCAAAAAAGACTATTCCAAATAAAATTATGATATAAACTACCTGGTTCAGGTTTGCCAGCCAAAACAGTATTTGATGCAAATGACTAGCTACCCTTACGTGACCAATCGCACTTAAACTTGGTAAATCACTCCCCATCACCCCACTGCCGAAAGTGTGTACTAACTTTTTCCACCAATGATTAGTTATTCCGTCTACACCAAGGGTATTAAGTCTCTTTTTTATGTCTTTATTTGACGAAACTTTCTTTTCTCTAACTGATCTAATATTTTGATACTTAAATAAATCACCGGTTATTTGACCGCTTGAATTAGGATCTAGTGACATATAGATGAAAGCACTTGATGGGACCTCTTTTTGAACACTTCTGTTAAATCCATTTGCTGATTGCATGGCGTTACTACTGAACTTAAACCCAGCAAAGACAAACAGTAAAATAAAAATTTGAATACTCAATGTTAGCATTTTTTTAGCACTGGAACCATCTTCAAAAAAAGACACAAAGCAGAAGACAATTAAAGCCACAACAATTATGACAACATTCGGTTTTAGAACGTACCCAACTCCTAAGCTTATAACAGACAGGACAAACATGGTCCATTTAGTATGCGTTTGTTTTGTCAATTTAGATTTCAATAGAAAATAAAACGCTATCGCTGGAAAGACAACCATCAAAGGATCCGTGTAAAAGAAAAAGGCATAAAGGTATACAGGTAAGAAAAAAATCATTACAAGTAAGAAAAGCGTTCCTACACTTCCGCGGTGAGTTAACAGAACTATACAACGGTAACTAGATAGAATCGCTATATCCATTAATAAAAATAGAAATATTACAATCAGGTCATTCACATGATGCGGAGAGATTTTTTGAAAGATACGAATGAGCCAACTATAAACAATCGTTACATTCACATTATTTGGAAACATATGAAAATATTCTGGCCACTTCTTGTCTCCAAAAGCTAACAAATATGCCTGGGCCTTAACCCTTAGATCATCCGTTGTAATTGGTATAGTTAAATACTTTGCAAAAATCGACTGACAGAAAATAATAATCAGCATATTTAAGCCGTCAAAGAAATGTATGTATTTTGGCTTTTTTCTTAGAACCGAATAAATACCTTTTAATCCAAAATACCCTGCACCAGATAAAACAATCAATAAAAAAGGACTGAGCCAAAATTTGTTGAAATGGTAGATTGCAAATTTAATCCGAATTTTTGGACAAATTGGTCAGCATAACCTGATACGGTGTTTTCCAGTCAAGTATTTTAAGCGGTCTCTGGTTAATTTGGAGTAACGTCGTCGTTAAATCTTGAGCACTAATGTGCTCAAAACGAGTCCCCTTAGGATAAAAATAACGTAAATTCCGATTAAAGCGTTCATTACTACCACGTTCAGCTGGCGTATAAGCATGACAGTAATAGGTCTTAATACCATATTGTGATTCAAATGATACTAGCCCACTAAACTCAGTACCACGGTCCACAGTAAAACTGTGCACCGGTCCATTAAAAGTTGTTAGGAACTTAGTCAGTGCTTCATTAACACTCGCTGTCGTTCGGTCCTTTAACCGATATGCCCAAAGGAACCGTGATTTGCGATCGATTAAAGTTAATAAAACTGCCTTACTATGCCCACGAGGGCCAACGACGGTATCTAGTTCAAAATCACCGATGCGATTACGTTGATTAATCATCATGGGACGCTGTTCAATCGATCGCCCCAAAGATTGATTATATTTGGATCGTTGGTCAACGTTACGCCGTTGGCGTACGCCATGTTCAGGTAGATCATTCAAGGAGAAACCAATTCTCCCCTGATTTAGCCAATTATAAATAGATTTAGTCGCTAGTTTAAATTCGTGAGCAATCATTCCTGGTGACCAGCTTAGATGTAAATGGTTGAGAATTGTTTGCTTTAACTCATCGCTCAGCTTAGTTTTCCGACCACATCGTGATCGCTTGTATTCGGCATCTGTTTGTGCTAATTCAGCCTGATAAGGTTGACATCGAGATAATTCATAAGAAATTGTTGACGGTGATCGGTTCAGCCGAACGCCCATTTGGATATTGGACAGCCCTAGTTCACAAAAGGTTTCGATTTTAATTCGTTCGGAATAGGTTATACTAGACAAAAGATCAGCTCCTAAAAGATGGGTTTGTTGTAAACACCATTTTAAAGGAAGCTGATCTTTTTTGTCCGAACAGCGTTCGGATTAATTTTACAATCTACTATAAAGACTCATTTTTGTTCATCAAATTTCTCCTTTGGATAAAGCAAATCAACCGTTAAATCGTACCATAAACGAAACTAAAACACAGCACCATTATTAATCTTCTTGATAATGATAAGTGATTTCGCCACCACGATCAGCCTGACCAACTATCCGTTGACGATAAGGCACATTCATCAACGCTGTTTGAAACTTCATAAAGTGTTCCGGTGTAACCTTTAATTCTTCAATTTCACCATTTTTCAACTGCTCAAGTTTTGCTGCGTAGTCATCATCCATTGAATTTAATCCTTCTTTCTTTTAAACAGGTGCCAGCCAAGCTGGGCGATACTCAAAACTGCAATCAAACCACTGACAATTGCTGTGAAGCGAATGCCTGGCGTTAATCCTGGCGTCCGATAAGTTAATTTGACCTGCTGCTTGCCAGGTTTAGTTAGTTTGATTCCCACAAAAGCTCGATTTGTTTTAATCAACTTGACAGTATGACCATTGACCGTTGCATGCCAGCCAGCACTATAAGGAATTGATGAAGCCAATACGCCTGACTGTTTGGTCGTCACACTTCCTGTAATTTCATTATGACCCAGTCTCAATTTCTTTAGCCCGTTCTTCTGCAAGCCTTGTACTTGTTTATCATACTGAGTTGTCATCGGAATTCCAACAAGTTGCAAGTCAAACGAGTAACGCCCAACCTGTCCCAATTGCATAGATAAACCGTTTGGCATCTGGTCTACCCACCCCAGATTAAGCACACCAGCCGTCGTTTTCTCATACTCACTCAAGTTGGTTTCAGGCATCTGACTTAACGAGTTAGTAATATCGCCATTTGTCATACTAATACGCCAAGCTTGATTGGGTGAGCCATTGGCCACATCACGTTTGAAAGCGTCCCACCCGCCATGAACCGCTGTCTGATTACTACCCGATGAAAGGTGACCATTGATTCCTGGTGAATTCAACTTATCGATGTTAATCCGATCAGTCAACGTTGGCTCTGTATAGTGAACGTTCGTTATCAAAGCGCGAATTTCCATCCCCTGATATTGTTTAGCGTTAGGAATGTAAAGTGTATAGGTATCAGATTTATTCGTGTCGGCAATGTTTGTAGTGCTAATGATATTTTGGTCGGCATCGTACAGTTTATAAGGAATTACGACACTTTGAGGCTGCAGCTTTGTCACTTTTAAATTCTTAGTATCGCCGACGGCCGTCACGTTCGCCAAATTGGCTTCTTTCTCATTGGCATCTAGTTGCTTGTATGTCTGATTACTGATAACACGCGACTGAAAATACATCAACGGAAAATCATCTGTGGTCTGATAAGCCTGAACATCCCCATTAGCACCGTAGAAGGACTGATTCAAATCCGGTGTTTCACCAAATGTTGGAACGTAATTATGTGGCATGTTCGTGTCACTTGGCAATGGCGAATTAGCATATAAATCGCGAACACCCAAAAAGTTCAGCACCCGACCACGGTCATCAAATTGTTGAATCGGTAAATTCAATTGCCGTTGATTGTTTAACAAATCGCGACTAAATTGGATGACCGCCCCATTTTGAATCGAATAAAACGAGCTGGTATTAGAGCCATTCAAAAGAAAGTTATTCGGCGTAATGCCGGCCGAAGCGGTGACATAGTTACTAACGTTACTGGTGCGTGCAAAAGTCGGCGCATATTTGCTAATCTTTGTCCCGTTTTGTTCCGCCCATGTTGGCTGAGTTGCCACTGCTGTAGTCGCTGTACCATACGGTTGAGAAATTAACGCCTTAGCCGCACCATTTGGCAAAAACTGATGAATATCGTACGCAGCGTTTTCGAAATTAAAGGCGACAAAAATATTAGCCATCACCAGTGCACTAAGAACTTGTGGCTTCAGCAATTGTGGCCGAACCGTGCCAACGACAAATACGCCTGCATAGACCATTAAAAAGAATAATTGTGGCAGCACTGTACTGGTCGAATCAGCAATGATTTGCGTACTGATCAGAATTAAGACAAGAATAACAACTGCCCATTTGAAAATGGGCACCCAATCATTAAGTGTCATGGCCTTAAGTTGTTGTAGGAAAACACCTGTCATTAACGCCATCGGTAAACTCATTAAGAATAACCACCGATTCGATGGTGAGGTGAAGCCATTTAATGTAGCAGCAAACATTGGTAATAAACTGAGCACCGTTGTGAGCACCATCAATCGCACAATTAGTTTGTAATCCCGATAATGAAGGAAAGTCCACACAACTACAAGTAACAACACATTTACTGATAACGTGTTTAACCAAAACGGATCCACGTTAACGTTACCTAACAGTGCGTTTGGCAAACTTAGGTAGTATTGCAAGGAATAAAAGTGCATCCCACTAGCAAACGGAACATCGAATCTTGGGGAACTCTGGAGGGCCTTAATTTCTGGTAAGGTCAGCCAAGCCGTCGCCAACAGACCAAGCACCCCACTACATAACATTCGGCCAAAGTTAAACCAGCGCTGCCGTGCCAAAGGATGCGTGAGTTCACTCCAGCGTAAAATTAGGTACACGATTCCACCAAGGGTCAACATGAAAGCCAAGTAAAAGTTAACTACCACACTGAAATAAACAACGAAACCGAATCCCCACGCTGACCGTCCCTGCAACACTGCTTCAATTGCAGTGATTAACAATGGTAATAGAATCAACGCGTTAACGAAGAAGGGTTGAAATAGACTCGCGTAAATGGCAAACCCACTACTGAGATAGACCATTGCGCCCACCCAAATGGCCCAGCGTTTAAGTGAAAAATGACTGGCAAAATAGGTAAAACTCAGTCCAGCAAAAAACATTCGTACCAGACCTATAAGCTGAAAACCTGTTAGCAAGTGTGACTTATTAAATAACAAAATCAGGTAAGCAAACGGATCGCCAATGATGTAGTACGAGAACGTTTGGAAAGCATCTGACCCCAAGCCAATGTGCCACGACCATTGCAACGGTCCTGCACTCAGATGGTGTAGCCAACTAAGCAGAATCTTGCGATATTCAATCATAATTGGCACATGCTGATGCAACACATCATGCGTTGAAATCAGTGAATAACCAAATAACCAGTAAACGCCGTATGTTAATACGCAAAACAACACAAAAAAAAGCACGTAACCGCCATAAAGTTTTCCTCGCCGTTGTTTTGCAAATGAGAACTTCATGGTTGTACGTGCTCCTTTAGTCTTAAGTCATTGTGTAAGTTGATTCTTACATTATGAACAAAACTGGCCATCGTCGCAAATAAATATTTACTTATAGTAAAGCACTAATTCATTAAACTGTATTTAGGACCGATCTTATTGATAGTACGAAAGATTGCCCACCGCGTTAGCTGGAAAAAGCGAACCACAGGGTTGACTTTTACGTTGCCCCACGTTTCATAGTGATATCTATTGCTAACGTGAATGAAATGATACATTCGGGCACGCTGAGGATTCCAATCCCGTTTATCCTTAAAACCGTATCGCCAACGCCGCTGCCGAATCAAATTAACCGCTACGTTTTTAGCCGTTGAGTCCGGTGCATAACGTTTAAACACCCGTGGGCTAACCTGTAGCCACAGTGTGATCTGATCAGGCTGTGTCATAACCTTTGTTATTTCGTCATCAGGTACGTTGGCAAACTCATCGTCTGCATCCTTCAACATTAATTCAACCCAGTTAACACCGTTTAATGCACTCCAATAACTGCAACGTTCCAAACGCGCATTTAATTCAAGTGCTAAAAATTGTTGAGTCTTTTGATCATACCTGAAAACGATGTTTGCAATGCCCGTATAGTCAATATCCTCTAAAAATTGGCATATTTTATTTGTTAGCTCGCTTTCCTGAACCGGAAAAATGGCATCGTGGTTACCTATCCCCCATGGCGTATGGTCCTCTAAGGCAACGTGGCCTAATGCCATGCCACGAACATGGTGATGTTGATCAACATAGGCAGAAAACGTGTATTCTTGTCCCTCACCCGCTACAAAGCGTTGTAAAACAAAGTTCCGCTGATAGCCTTGATGATAAGCCAAGCGCAAGAAATGATTAATTTCTTCATCAGAGTTAAGCACATAATCCTTACGATGATCTGGATATTTCATCGGACCCCAACTAACCGAGTCCGTTGCCTTAAGCATAACTGGAAAAGGAAACGGTGACTTTACGTCACGTTCCGTATCGTTCTTGCTCAGTTCAACATATTCTGCTGGATTCAGCTCGGTTTTCTCTAACAATTGATAGAAACGGCCCTTATCCGTAACTTGCTCAAACATTTCAGCATCTGGATACGGTCGAACAACATTGTCCGGAAAGTACGCATACTCTCTAATTAACTTTGCATAGGCATCGCCCAAGCCAATTAACACAACACGCTTAAAGCTCTTAATTCGATCCAAAATGCCATTCTGCATTGCTTTAGCAAAGGCGACTGTTTGACTAAGATGTGGAATCACTGTCACATCGGTGAATTTACTGAACCGAGTTGCCGATAGGTTTTTTGCTCCATAAATAATGGCTTTCTGACCCGTTAAATCGTAATACATCCTTGCTACGCCATATGCGTTTTCGTCTGTACCAAAGAAAAATGGCACTGTATTCCCTGCGTATTCCGTCAATTAACTCACCTTACTTATAACCTTTTATTAGATATTATTATAATAATCTAACACAATTTTCATTATCACTTTTACAAAAATCATTAGAGAAACTAAAGAATTTAAATCGTTAAAAAGTTTACAAAGCAATAATCTTTTGTCAGTTAAGAAAAATTCTCCGTTTTAGCACTCTAATAAAGAAAGTGCTAAAAAAGTGAGGCAATTCCCTTGCACACTTTTTGTTAGTGTGTATAATACTAGTCAAAGGTCAAAGTTGGTCAAACGAAAAACAGTCGATCAACTCCCTTTCGCCATCAGCAATCATATGTACTCGGTCAAACCGCTGGTGAGCCCTTAGAAGGAGCGATAACATGCTTTGTCAAAACTGTCATCAAAATGAGGCCACGATTCATTTAGGTCTCACAATGAACGGACAACAGATGCAAGTGCATCTTTGCCAAAATTGCTATCAACTTCTACAACAAGCTGAGAATAATTTAATGAACGGAAACGGAGGATCAACAAATATGGCTCAAGATCCATTTGGTTTTGGTAATTTAGATGACCTCTTTGCTGCAATGCAAAACGGTAACGTCAATGCCAATAACTTTCAACAAGCACAACAAGGTCCACAAACACAAGCAGGCCGCGGTGGCAATAATAACGGCGGTAACAACAATAAAAACTCTAAGCATCCCCTACTTGATCAATATGGTTTAAACCTGACTGACCAAGCTAAAGCAGGCAAGATTGATCCAGTCATCGGCCGTGACGCAGAAATTGACCGCGTCATCGAAATTCTAAACCGTCGGACGAAGAACAACCCAGTTTTGATTGGTGAAGCTGGTGTTGGTAAAACAGCGGTTGTCGAAGGTTTAGCCCAAGCCATTGTTAATGGTAAGGTGCCTGAGAAGTTGTTAAACAAACAAATCATCCGCTTGGACGTTGTTTCACTGGTTCAAGGCACCGGTATTCGGGGTCAATTCGAACAACGCATGCAACAATTAATGAGTGAAGTTTCAAAGAACGACGACATCATCTTGTTCATCGATGAAATTCACGAAGTTGTTGGTGCAGGTAACGCTGAAGGTGGCATGGACGCCGGTAATGTATTGAAACCTGCCCTTGCCCGTGGCGAATTTCAACTCGTCGGTGCCACAACTCAGAAAGAATACCGCGATATTGAAAAGGACGCTGCTTTAGCCCGTCGTTTCCAACCAATTGAAGTCGAGGAACCTTCTATTGAAGATACCGTTTCAATTTTAAAAGGTATTCAGAAACATTACGAAGATTATCACCACGTTCACTACACTGACACAGCGATTGAAGCGGCAGCACGCTTGTCGGCTCGTTACATTCAGGATCGTTTCCTGCCTGACAAGGCCATCGATTTGATTGATGAATCCGGTTCAAAGAAGAACTTAACGTTACGCAACGTGGACCCTACTTCTTACGAAGATAAGATTCACACTG
This sequence comes from Furfurilactobacillus cerevisiae, assembly GCF_048961765.1. Lineage (GTDB taxonomy): Bacteria > Bacillota > Bacilli > Lactobacillales > Lactobacillaceae > Furfurilactobacillus > Furfurilactobacillus milii_A. The sequence continues at coordinate 1,205,116 of NZ_CP185253.1, read as the reverse complement.
CGGAGGCACACAAGCAATCCGCTTTGGACAAGGAAGATTACGAAAAAGCTGCCTACTACCGCGATCAGGTCAATCAGCTAGAAAAAGCTAAGAAGGATGCGGATGAAAATCCACAACCCGATGATGCTGCCACGGTGACTGAAAAAGATATTGAACACATTATCGAAGAAAAGACTGATATTCCGGTTAGCGACATGCAAGCGCAAGAAAAGACCCAATTGAAGGATCTGGACAAGCGGCTTGAAAAACATGTTATCGGTCAAAACCAGGCAGTTGATAAAGTTGCTCGTGCCATTCGCCGTAACCGAATTGGTTTGAATCAAACTGGTCGTCCTATCGGTTCCTTCCTCTTCATCGGCCCTACTGGTGTCGGTAAAACGGAAACAGCTAAACAACTTGCTAAGGAATTGTTCGGTTCGAAGGACGCCATGATTCGCTTCGATATGAGTGAATACATGGAACAGTACAGTGTTTCCAAACTGATTGGTTCTGCCCCTGGTTATGTTGGTTACGAAGAGGCTGGTCAATTGACTGAACAGGTTCGTCGTCACCCCTACTCATTGATTCTGTTAGATGAAATTGAGAAGGCTCACCCAGATGTTATGCACATGTTCTTGCAAATCTTGGATGACGGTCGTTTGACTGATTCTCAAGGTCGTACAGTATCCTTCAAGGACACCATCATCATCATGACTTCTAACGCAGGCTCTGGTGACAGTGGCGAGAACAGCGTTGGTTTCGGTGCTGCTCAAGATGAACATGCTAGTCTGATGGCCAAGTTAGGTAACTACTTCAAGCCTGAGTTCTTAAACCGTTTTGATGACATCGTTGAATTTAACTCCCTTTCCAAGGAAAACTTGGGTCAGATTGTTGAACTGATGTTAGACGATGTTAATGATCAGTTGGCCAACCGCAACTTACACATTCGTGTAACGAAGCCGGTTGAAGAAAAGCTTGTTGATTTAGGTTACAACCCAACGATGGGTGCTCGTCCACTCCGTCGCGTTATTCAAGAGCAATTGGAAGACCGTATTGCCGATTTCTTCTTAGATAACCCCGACACACACAAGCTTGAAGCTGTGATGGATGGTGAGAACATTAAGGTTGAAGCTGATACGAAGACAACTACGGCAAATGTTGCGCAAAGTGAACAGTCTAAGAAATAAGAACGATAATAAAGCTTTTTATGCAAAGGAACACCCATCAAAATCCGATGGGTGTTCCTTTGCTCATACATATGCTTACGCTTTTGCATTAATCTTCGAGATAACACGGAAAAGTTCGGCAATTTCACTTAATATTTAGCAGCATCCTTTTGACTAACGGAATTAAACTAATCAACCAGACGAGAAAATAACTAATTAACAACGTGCTTACCAATAGGATCAAAAAATTCACTCCGGTATTAAAATTTATTAATTGAGATTTTTGTAAAAGTATTTGAATCGGTCTATGCACCAAATACACACCCAAACTTAATTCAGACAATATCGTAAACGACGACAATTTCTTTGAATCAGGTATTCTTGTTAATAATTCAAATATTACTAATGAAAAAATCAATAATATCGGATTTGTATACCACACACAAAAAGCTGGGGCATTAGAAACAGAGAAACTTCCGTTGATATATAAACTACCAAAAACCAAAATCACGAAAGATAAAATTCCAATAATTGATAACCATTTAAGCGTCCATTTTTTTAACAGTCCTCGCTTAAGGACATTTCCAAAAACAAAATAAACAGCGCTAAATGATAAAGTTAGTCCAACTGAAAGTGTTGTATTCCTTTGCATCTTTTTCGCAAATTCCAAAATGCTATTAACGTCTGGCACAATCATTGAAAAAAATATCGAAACTATCAAGAACGAAGCTAAAAGAGATTTATTTGCTTTTACAATTGAGTTTGCTAAAAATGGTAATACCAGATACAAACCAATTATGGCAGGAATATACCAATAGTGCCACAGATACTTTGAAAACAACTGAAACGATTTATCATTTAAGAACAAAAATGAAAACAAATAATCTTTTATGCTTATATGTACCTTAAACACTAAATAAATGAAAATTTGATAAAGCCCGGTCCAAATTTCAAAACAAACTAACAATGACAACAAATTATGCCACAAAAAATGCTTTAGGTAGCTCGCCACAGTGAAGGGTCTATCAATCATTAGATACCCTGACAAAATCAAAAATAAAGGAACGCCAGTCCGTCCCAAGATAAAGATAGCGGTCATTACAAATTGCTTGATGAATGGATAATTTACAAATTGACGACCATCCCCACTAATTCCAAGAAACGGAATTGTTTGTTGAATTGAATGACATGCGACAACTAATACGATTGCCACGGTTCGGATTACATCTAAAGTTATAATTCTTTTTTTCAAATTAATTGACCTATAACTATCTTTCATAAAGTATCGAGATTTTACTTATTGCCAATCTTCTCTCGACAATGGTCAACCTAAGAGCTGACTGCAGAGAGATTATGAAACATACACTATCGTACACTAATCTGTAAGAAGTGTAATACTTTTTTAATGGCTATCCTCAAGAATAACCTTATTGACCGTTAAAAGTCCATTGCTCAAGATATAACCTTTGATAAAAGATTGTTTAATTACTCGCTTTCCTCTTTAAAGACTTAGTTTGAATGCGCTATACTTGTGTCATTAATTAATATTCAGTGGGGTTTGCAATTATGAGTGAAGAATTAGTTGAAGGAGTTCCAGTTTGGGTTTATTACACAGACGTTGACTCTGGTAAAACATTAGTTGAACCAAAAGTACTTCGTGGTGCCATTGGTGATCACTACGAAGTAAAAGTACCAGAATTCGCCAACTATCGCCTACTTCATCACACCGGCAATCTTGATGGTGTCTTCACGAATCAGCAACAAGAAGCACGTTTGTATTTCCGTGAATCCGATTGGGCCGAAGTTGAAAAAGTACAAATGTACGCCACCATTCAAGAAGATGTCCCAACATATGATCGTCCTGACGGAGAATTACAAGCACTAGAAATGCCAGTAGGATCGGTTTGGCGAGTATTTTCTCGAATTGCCACAAATAATGGTGAGTTCTGGTATAACATGGGAACTAATCAGTGGGTAATGTACAAACCAAATGCTTTTACACTAAACAACTCACCTGTTCGTCCCACTTCTCATCAGGATGTTCATAAAGAACATAACTGGAATGTTCAATCTGTCTCTGCTCGAGGTAGTATTGATTTTGTAGATGGTAAATCGGTATCGTACTATGCTGAACCTTATGGACGTCCGTCTGGTACGATTGCCAATCGCAGTGTTGTTGTCATCAACGGCGAAGTCAGTGACCCTTCTGGTGTTGTTTGGTTTCAGCTTCAAGGATTAGGTTTTATTAATTCTATGTATGTAAAATTAACGGGACCTATTAATGTTGTCCGATGATTACGTCGTTGTCTATTCGAAAATATAAATGCGTAATAACATTAGTACGCCGTGTTAATAACAATTAACGGAAGCATAAAAAGCACTGAAGTTCTGAATTTTGCATTCAGAACTTCAGTGCTTTTTAAACATTAGAATATTAATTTAAAAATCCTGACGGCATGATACTGCATCACCAGATTTTTTTATCACTGATTTGAATTTGCCGGCACTCAAAATGTTTTTAGTAATTTTCATAGCCGATCCAAACACCTGAGTCATCAAAATCGGCATATCTTCCATTGTCAACTTGAACACCATAACCTGTGGCCATGAAGCCCTCATCGTTATCCCAATACCATTTTTGATTACTATTAATCCAGCCATGTTGAACGTGTCCGTTTCCTTGGAAAAATGCCCAATCACCATTTATATTTGTCCATCCAGTAGCCATGGCACCACTTCCAGTTAAATAAAAATCATCATTCAACCATTCATTACTTAACATATAGCCACCGTCATCAGAATAGTACCACTGATTATTTACGACATACCAACCAGTTTGCATGTGCCCACTATTATCAAAGTGATACCAGCCATTGTTATTTAACCAACCGGTTTGCATCGCACCGTTTGCTGATGAAAAATAATACCATTGACCGTTTACATTCGCCCAGTTTGTTGCCATTTCACCATTTGAATAAAAATAATACCATGTTCCATTGATTTGTTGCCAACCAGTTTGCATATGTCCAGAACCATCAAAATAGTACCAATTGTTATTATCATTAACCCAATTAGTACGCATTCTGCCATCCGAGCTTAAAAAGTACCAGCTGCCATCTTTATATTGCCAGCCTGTATCCCAGCTATTTCCACCATCATTCCAAAGGTACCAACCACTTGGATAACTCCACCAGCTGTCAGCCTTCACTGACGCATTTGATATTGTAAGTCCAATACTGAAGGCAGCGACCGCAATTCCTAAATAAGTGATACGCTTAACTATGCTTTTCATAAAAAGCCTCCGCTATTAATTTGGCTGTTCACCATAGCATTAGTTTATAATCATTTTATTTAAAAATTATAAATGGGATAATACTTTATTCCTTTTTCGTGACAAAGTTGTAAACTAGTTGCTGTAATGGCTATCTTAATTTAATATTTCGAGGCTTTTCTATGGAATTACAAAGTGGTTTACTTTTTCGAGAAATTCGAATTGCAAAAAGAATTCCCGCTATTGAGGTATATCAGAATATTATCTCCAAAAACATGCTTTATAAATTTGAACATGGTCAATCCGACATTACGATGACTCGTTTTCTATCTTTGCTAAAAAGAATAAATATGTCTATTCAAGAATTTGAATTCTTGAGCACTGAAAAAGCCTACGAGAGTCTAAATAAGAACTTCATAGATCTTCAAAAGCACTCTCTAAATGCCTTCAATCGTGGCAACATTTTGATATTAAAAGAATGTAGAGAGATTACTTTTTCGGCTTGGAAATCGAATCGCGATGAACGATACCAAAGATTGTTAGCGCAAATGAATGTTGAACTAAATATCTTAAACGGTCACCACGGAAACAATAAAGATATTAAAATCATCACAAATTATCTTTTTTCCTGCGATACTTGGTATGCCTATGAATGGAATCTTTTCACAAACATTGCGACTGAATTGAATGCAGAAACCGACTTTCTTCTTCTTACGAGAATCATTCGAAAGTTTGCCGCCTTTTGCAAGTCATCAAACTCTTCGAACGATGACTATACTCTTTGCATATGCAACGTTTTGTTTGCTTGTATCGAGCAACGAAATATTATCTTAGCGGAAAAAACATATCATATTTTGAAAAGTGAGCAAATTCCACAAACCGAAATCCTACCGAACATTTTAATTACGTTTTTCGACGGCATCTTTGACGTTTTGTGTAAAAGGCACCCGTAAAATGTAGGAAAACGGCAGGTTAGAACTGTTGGTTTTCCTACATTTTTTGTATCATGAATCACATCAGAGTGTAGGAGGAATTTGATGTGAGACGTGATTTAAGAGAAGGAGTGACGATTTACGTGACTGAAAATATTAAGCCTAACTTCGCCGAGATTGCCCGGCAATATAATGTTGATTATCGAACCGTTAAGAAAGCCTATGAGGAAGTCAAAGCTGGACTTAAGGGCCGACCAAGTGGTCGACCGAAACGGCCAAGTTTACTGGATCCATTCAAGCAAACCATCGATTCAAAGCTTGAACTAAATTGTTCGGCTGCTTCAATTTTTAAATTTATCCAGAAGAAGGGCTTTACCGGCAGCTATACCCTCGTGAAAGATTATTGTCGCCAAACCCGCCGAGAACGAGTTAAGAAAGCTACCATTCGGATTGAACATTCCCCTGGTCTCTCTGCTCAAGTTGACTGGAAAGAAGAAATGGCCCTAGTGAGCAGCGAGGGTGAGCTGTTTAAATTCAATATTTTCTTGTATGTATTGCCTTATTCAAAACTCAAATATATGACACTAACCTTTGATCGGAGCCAAGATACCCTCTTTTCTTGCTTACACGACGCTTTCCTTCATACCGGAGGTATTCCGACGGAAATCTGGTTTGATAATATGAAAACCGTTGTGGATCATACAAAATCCCAGTTTGGCCACGCTGTCTTTAACGAACGGTTCCACGAATTCTGTAAAGATGCCGGTTTCACACCAATTGCTTGTCGACCATTCAGACCACAAACTAAAGGTGCAGTTGAAGCCCTTGCTCGCACGGTTGAACGTTTACGGCCATACAATACTGAATTTGCTGATGGAACTGAGCTAATCGAACTAGTTCATATGCTCCGAGATGATCTAAATCATGAAACTTCGCAGGCCACGGACGAAGTCCCGTACCTGAAATGGTTAGACGAAGAAAAAGAGTACCTTCATCGCGTTCCAGTTAATCTCCTTGAACCATACTTCGAAGAAAACATTACCCGTGTCGTTTCGAAGGAGGCCATGATCAATTTCCGCAAATGTAAGTACTCAGTAGATCCGCGATACATTGGTTGTACGGTTGCTGTTGAAATCTCCAATGATGAGCAGCGCATTCACATTTATTATAACGGAGAAGAAATTCGTACGCACTCCATAACTACCAATTCGCTGAATTATGACCCCCAAGATCAGTTCAATATCCTCAAATCTGATTTGCTTAAAGGGCGGACAGATGAAGACATTTCAGCTTACATTCGTGAACATATGACTGATTACGACAACTTATAGGAGGCTACCATGACCACTAATAATCAAATTCTTTTAAATAATCTTGAGCGCTTAGGGTTAAACAAAATCCGTGAATACTTGCCGAATTACCTTGATCAAATTCACACTGATAATCTGTCATTAACTGAGGCGCTAATTGATTTAACTAATTCGGAACTCCAGAATCGACACGAAGGTCAGATTGCACGGGCCATTGGCCGTGCTCGGTTCCCCAATACAAAATCCCTAGATACATTTGATTTTAGCTTTCAACCCAGTATGAATCGCCAAGAGGTTCTGGAATTCCAGAATCTGGCTTTTATGGAAAAGTCTGAAAACTTAATCTTTATTGGCAATCCGGGAGTCGGTAAAACCCACTTGGCAATTAGTATTGGGATTGAGGCCTGTAAACAGGGCTGTCGGGTTCTCTTTATTAATTGTCATGAGCTGTTGATTAGATTGAGAGCAGCTTACGAAAAAGGACTGCTTGATCGATCTCTAAGCCGCTATTCGCGCTATGACCTATTAATTATTGATGAAATTGGGTATTTGCCAATTGGTCACCAAGAAGCTAACCTCTTATTTCAGCTAGTCAATGCCCGCTATGAAAAGCATTCAACGATCATTACCAGCAATAGTGATCTATCCGCTTGGGTTGATATTTTCCAGAACCCAACTGTGACAGCAGCCATTCTCGATCGCTTGGTTCATCATGTTCACGTAGTGAAGATCACTGGTAAATCTTACCGATTACGTGGCCTCAAGTAACTGCCGAAAACCTACATTTCTTTCTGCCGAAAACCTACATTTTTAAACTGCCCTTGACAACGTTTTGAAAAGTAATAAGTAGATTGTAAAATTAATCCGAACGCTGTTCGGACAAAAAAGATCAGCTTCCTTTAAAATGGTGTTTACAACAAACCCATCTTTTAGGAGCTGATCTTTTGTCTAGTATAACCTATTCCGAACGAATTAAAATCGAAACCTTTTGTGAACTAGGGCTGTCCAATATCCAAATGGGCGTTCGGCTGAACCGATCACCGTCAACAATTTCTTATGAATTATCTCGATGTCAACCTTATCAGGCTGAATTAGCACAAACAGATGCCGAATACAAGCGATCACGATGTGGTCGGAAAACTAAGCTGAGCGATGAGTTAAAGCAAACAATTCTCAACCATTTACATCTAAGCTGGTCACCAGGAATGATTGCTCACGAATTTAAACTAGCGACTAAATCTATTTATAATTGGCTAAATCAGGGGAGAATTGGTTTCTCCTTGAATGATCTACCTGAACATGGCGTACGCCAACGGCGTAACGTTGACCAACGATCCAAATATAATCAATCTTTGGGGCGATCGATTGAACAGCGTCCCATGATGATTAATCAACGTAATCGCATCGGTGATTTTGAACTAGATACCGTCGTTGGCCCTCGTGGGCATAGTAAGGCAGTTTTATTAACTTTAATCGATCGCAAATCACGGTTCCTTTGGGCATATCGGTTAAAGGACCGAACGACAGCGAGTGTTAATGAAGCACTGACTAAGTTCCTAACAACTTTTAATGGACCGGTGCACAGTTTTACTGTGGACCGTGGTACTGAGTTTAGTGGGCTAGTATCATTTGAATCACAATATGGTATTAAGACCTATTACTGTCATGCTTATACGCCAGCTGAACGTGGTAGTAATGAACGCTTTAATCGGAATTTACGTTATTTTTATCCTAAGGGGACTCGTTTTGAGCACATTAGTGCTCAAGATTTAACGACGACGTTACTCCAAATTAACCAGAGACCGCTTAAAATACTTGACTGGAAAACACCGTATCAGGTTATGCTGACCAATTTGTCCAAAAATTCGGATTAAATTTGCAATCTACCATATACCTGAACATGGTGTGACTGTCTCTTCGTCACAGGTGGAATGACCATATAATCGCCGTACATCTCGCGTAAGTATTTGTCATACCCCTTTGGAACGTTAAATTCAATGTTTGCTAACAGAACCGTCTCCGATTTTTCAAACCATTTTGTCTTCATAAGCATTGGTCTTTTGATACCAAACATGCTGACAGCATACCTACTTTTGCCAGTAAAAGATTGCGCAAATTTATTAGCCTTGACCGCCAAAGGGTGGGCATCAAAATGAGTTAAAATGTTCACGCCTATTTGCTTAAAAAAAGATTTTTGACTGTACGTCTGCGAGGCTGCTCTGGCAATTTTACGTTTCAACAATCCCCAACTAACAAAGAGCAAAGCACTAAATCGTTTGTCAGGAATTGTATCCAATGGAAAGATATCTAAGAAAAGACCATATTCTTCGATTGGTTTATTTCCAGGTTCGGTTAATCTCGTTTCCCGATCAATTAACTTTGCGTACGGTAAAGGATAAGCAGGCATACTAATATCCATTATCGCGAACCGTCCTTTTTGCTTCTTTAAAAGTAGAATCAGTTTTTCGTAGTCATTACGCCACAACAAAACATCTGCGTCATCATCCCATGGAATAAAGTCATGATTTCTCACAGCTCCTAATAAGGTGCCACCATCGAGAAAATAAGTGATTCTATTCTCTTCACAAATTTGTTTTATGTACCGTAACATTTCAAGCTGTCTAACATGTAGCTCCGATAACGATAGTTCCAATTCCACTCTGCATCGATCCTTTAACTTTATTGTGTCAAACTATGGACAAAAATTAACGCACCTGGTTTGGCTCTTCAATAATAATGTTAAATAATATCCTACTGCCCGAAACTTAAACCAGTATTAATTTTCCATTGAAAAATGAGACATCAAATACATTTTTCTAAGGCCCCCTCGACTTTTATATAATAAAAAGACTCCGTAAATATTAGATGAAAAATCTAAATGTCTACGGAGCCCTTTTAATCTTCTATTCTATTTTTTAAGACGAGATAACGTCAAAAGTCCCATCAACAATCCCAAAAATCCAAGTGCAAGAGCCAGCTTTAATCCTGGAACTTCGTATTGAAACCTCACGGTATGTCGGCCACTAGGCACCTGCACTGATGGAAACTGACCCAGTGCTTCACTTACTTTAGTCTTCTTGCCATCCACCACTGCATGCCATCCAGAATCAAACGGCACCGTTGCAATTAAGCGGTGTGCCTTAAAATGATGGTTCGTATTAACCATCATTACACTTGCATTCGTGCGCGGCGTTTCAACTTCCCCAGAAATTATTGCTTGACGCCTTACTCGTGTTAACAGTCGCTCATTTTCAATAGCAAACAGTGGCTTAAAATCAAATGTTGATTTAGCTTTAAAATTGCCACTTACAGAAATGGTTACGTTTCTTCCCGCTTTCACTTTTCCCAAACTAACGACTCCATTTTCGGCCTCTTCTGGAGAAAACAAATCAACGATTTTATTCCCATTCATTTCAACTGTAAGTTTAGGTAAAGCTAACGTATTTTGTGGAACCGGTATGCTGAAGTACAGTTGACCTGATTTTCTGACAGCAATTCGATATGTCATGGAGGTGTCGCTGTTTACTATCTTAGTCACTTGAGGATTTGAATACATGAGTGTGTTGATGCCGGAAATTGCTGACCAAATTTTATTTTGATATGCAAACGGATTATACACAACTGAATTTCTGCCAATATTTTCTTTTTTTGCCGCTCCCTGAATTATCAGAGGAAAAGCTTGTTTATTCTGGTAAGCCTTAATTACAGCGAACCTCTGAAATTTGGCAGTAGAATAGTCCTTTGCCACACTAGTGTTCACGGCGCTAAGCACATTGTTAGTCTCTTCAATTGATTGAATAAATTTTTTATCATCAGAAGCAAGGACATACTTAATTCCCAATAAACTATCCATACTCAGAGTTGATCCATTATTAAATCGCGACCACCGTTTCCAGTTATATTTATGAAAATACCCCACATTGGATAAATAGTCCGTTTGTTTGGTTGGTATTTGAAACAAATATCCACTCACGCCTGCATAATTAAACATCAGTGGGTCATTAGGATTCATTTCGAATGTACTTCCCACTCTAAAGACCGAATTATTTTTTTGATTCAAAGTGGCAGTAACTTCCCGTGTTTCCTTGACGACACGTGAAAATCCACTTTGAGATGCGGAATTGCGGGCCTCGTAACTCACAAAAACATGATTTGTGAATAAAACCTCAAGTACAGCCAAGGCCAAAATAACGGCTGCACCATATTTTCCCAACCGAAAATGGTAATACCCGAAGAGAACTGCCAACCAAAGCAAAACAGCGCAAAGGTTTAAAATAAGATTTTGATGTGCAAAATCAGTATCAAACAATATAACAAGAATAAACACAAAAAAGGTAACCACCACACCCGTCAAAAATCGTTCAACGCTCAACTCATTCAACTTGCATAATGCTTGAAATGCTATTACTAGGATTACAAAAATTAGCACAAATGCTTCACGGTTCAAATAACTATTTGGCATGGTTAGACCGTGCCAAATCATAAACGGCGTTGTCAACCAAGCAGTCAGCGTAAGTACAATCAAGAAAAAACCAGTAAATGTACGTACACTTTTCTTAAAGCATTTGTTTAAAAAATAAAAACAAATGAGTATCGGGACTAAAACCAAGGTATAAAGTTCTGGGGCAATTGAATTTGCAGTCCCCTGTCCTGAATGAAACATGAAGAAGGCAGACAGAAATTTAATAAACGGATACTGCTGATCAAAGGTCCACTCGAAAGTACTCTGCGTCACATTACGTTGAGCAATCCAACTTGGCAGTATTGATACCATTCCCATCAACGTTGCACTGAGACTCAGTAAAAATATTCTCATGATCAGAGCTAACAGAGATTTTCCTTCAAGCTTATCAACCGCAATTTTGTATCCCAAACAAAATACAGTTAACATTATCAAGAAGAGCAAAATCATAAAACCAATGTAATAGTTAGTGATTAAAATATATGCCAAGCTTACTAAATACAAAATGCCATTTTTCCTGTAGACCACCCGGTCAAATCCTAATAAAACAATCGGAAAAAGTGCAATCGCGTTAAACCAAAAAACACAGTCCCTGTAGGAAAAGAAAAAAGCAGACATTGCATAAGCGATTGCGAAAGTACAGGCAATCCAAGAAAATCTTTGATCGGTAGATTGCAAATTTAATCCGAATTTTTGGACAAATTGGTCAGCATAACCTGATACGGTGTTTTCCAGTCAAGTATTTTAAGCGGTCTCTGGTTAATTTGGAGTAACGTCGTCGTTAAATCTTGAGCACTAATGTGCTCAAAACGAGTCCCCTTAGGATAAAAATAACGTAAATTCCGATTAAAGCGTTCATTACTACCACGTTCAGCTGGCGTATAAGCATGACAGTAATAGGTCTTAATACCATATTGTGATTCAAATGATACTAGCCCACTAAACTCAGTACCACGGTCCACAGTAAAACTGTGCACCGGTCCATTAAAAGTTGTTAGGAACTTAGTCAGTGCTTCATTAACACTCGCTGTCGTTCGGTCCTTTAACCGATATGCCCAAAGGAACCGTGATTTGCGATCGATTAAAGTTAATAAAACTGCCTTACTATGCCCACGAGGGCCAACGACGGTATCTAGTTCAAAATCACCGATGCGATTACGTTGATTAATCATCATGGGACGCTGTTCAATCGATCGCCCCAAAGATTGATTATATTTGGATCGTTGGTCAACGTTACGCCGTTGGCGTACGCCATGTTCAGGTAGATCATTCAAGGAGAAACCAATTCTCCCCTGATTTAGCCAATTATAAATAGATTTAGTCGCTAGTTTAAATTCGTGAGCAATCATTCCTGGTGACCAGCTTAGATGTAAATGGTTGAGAATTGTTTGCTTTAACTCATCGCTCAGCTTAGTTTTCCGACCACATCGTGATCGCTTGTATTCGGCATCTGTTTGTGCTAATTCAGCCTGATAAGGTTGACATCGAGATAATTCATAAGAAATTGTTGACGGTGATCGGTTCAGCCGAACGCCCATTTGGATATTGGACAGCCCTAGTTCACAAAAGGTTTCGATTTTAATTCGTTCGGAATAGGTTATACTAGACAAAAGATCAGCTCCTAAAAGATGGGTTTGTTGTAAACACCATTTTAAAGGAAGCTGATCTTTTTTGTCCGAACAGCGTTCGGATTAATTTTACAATCTACTAAATATATTGGCAATTTATACTTAGAAACCAAAAATCGTCCCAAATACATTGTCAAAGAAGAAAAATAACAAAATACGATTTCTCTGTATAACAAAAGACTGTTGAGTTTAGCAAATTGATAAACTCAACAGCCTTTTTGATTTTTATTCGCCTCAATAATCACACACTTATAAAAAAGCAGGGCTCCATGTTCACCAGAGTCCTGCCTAGCAATTATGCCTTTAATTCAGTTAAGATATTAAGAGTTCGTTGCATGTGGAAATACCAGTGATCCCCTATCTTTTTAATTCCGACAGTTTTAAAATCATGTCGGTCATAAAGAGCTTTTGCACCAGGATTTTCAAAGTCAACATTAAGTCCAACAACTGACTTGTCGTCTTCCACAGCTTCTTCAGGAATCGCTTCAAGTAACTTTCCACCAATGCCCATCCCCTGATATTTAGGATCAACTACAATCGAATCCAAGTACCATTCGTTCTTAAATGCTTCGTAATCTGAACCGAATGGATCATCTGCGAAAACGTCACTAAAACTGGTTGCGTCTTCCAGCACTTGGTCCACTTTTTGCTCATTTTCATCGGGATAGCCAAATGCTACCCCTACTACTTGACCATTGGCCTCGGCCACCACCGTTGTTGCGGCACCAGATAGATATGCTTCACTCTGGTACGCAGCGGTAATGGCCTTCAGGACGGCAGGGTCAGGAACGTCTTCTAATTCTTCCAGTTCCATTTCTTTAAAGATGATATTGATGAGGGGGGCTATCTGGCCAGCATCATCCTTTTGTGCTTCACGAATCGTTATGATAAAAATTCCTCCGTTTCTGTATGTTAACATCATACATGAATGCCCGTATAAAGGCAAAAACAGCGTTTAATCATTAAGCAGGCTTAAGAATTAGCACTAACACATCCACGTTTGGTAGAATACGGGTAACAAATTAAATATGAAAAAGGAGATTCATTATGATTACAGCCATTGTCATCATCGTTGTTTTAGTTATACTCGGCATTATCTACGCCAGTTTATATAATGGACTTATTCGTGCTCGCACTTACACTCAGGAATCTTGGAGTCAAATCGATGTTCAGCTCAAACGTCGAAACGACTTGATTCCTAACTTAGTCGAAACCGTTAAAGGATACGGTCACTACGAACAATCAACGTTAGAAAAAGTAACAAGCCTGCGTAGTCAGTTGATGGGTGTCCCTTCTGACGACCATCAAAAAGCCATGGAAGTATCAAATCAGTTAAGTGATACGCTTAAAAGCATCTTGGCAGTTTCTGAGGCTTACCCCGATCTTAAGGCTAACGAAGAATACAGTAAGTTAATGGAGGAACTAAGTAATACAGAAAACAAAATTGCTTACTCACGTCAATTGTACAATTCAAGCGCTGCTAGTTTGAACATGAAACTTCAAACGTTCCCAAGTAATATGGTCGCCAATCTTCATCACTTCACGCCTGCTGACTATCTGCAAGTGCCTGAAGAAGAAAAGTCAGCTCCAAAAGTATCTTTTGATAACTAAAATTAAGGAGACACAAAGTTGCTTTACGAACAAATCCGACAAAACAAACGCCGAACCGTTTACGTGCTAATTGGCTTTGTATTACTCGTTCTCGCAATTGGAGCGGCAATCGGTTATGTGTTCTTTAATAGTAGCATTGCTGGCTTATTAATGGCGCTAGTCATCGCGGTTGTGTATTCAGCTATCATGATTGGTAATTCAACAAACGTCGTTATGAGCATGAATCATGGTCACGAGATCACCAGTGCCGATCAAGCACCTGAACTCTGGCATATTGTTGAAGACATGGCGCTAGTAGCCCGTGTGCCAATGCCACGGGTATTCATTATCGATGATCCCAGCCCTAACGCTTTCGCCACTGGCAATGACCCTCAACATGCAGCTGTTGCAGCAACCAGTGGTATTTTGCAAATGCTAAACCGAGAAGAACTTGAAGGCGTTATTGGCCATGAAATGACACATGTTCGCAACTATGACATCCGGTTACAAACCATCGCCTTGGCACTTTCCGCAGCCATCAGTTTATTGGTCAACATCGGCATGAATTCGTTCTGGTGGGGTGGCAGTCGTCGAGACCGCGATGATGATAACGACGGTGGCTATTTACAAATCATCATGTTCATTGTCTCTATCGTGCTTGTTATATTGGGTCCCCTCGCCGCTTCTATTGCTCAGATGGCTCTGTCACGTAATCGTGAGTACCTAGCAGATGCCGGTAGCGTTGAGTTGACTAGAAACCCACAAGGACTCATTTCTGCGTTACAGAAGATTTCTGGTGGTGAACCGATGCAAGCTGCAGATTCAAGTAGCGCATCATTATACATTACAGATCCTTTTAAAAACAAAAGGTCATTTGCACATCTGTTTGACACGCATCCCCCGATTGAAGACCGAATTTTGCGGTTGGAAAAAATGTAAAAAATCATTTTAATATGGCAAATTCTATAATTAATCCGAACAGAAATTAAAAAGCCCAAAGTAATCACTTACAATGGTAGTAGCTAATTCCAACCAATATAGGGAGTGATTACTTTGGGTACATCTACTTTATCACGTTTTCAACGTGGCGCACTAGCACAACTGGTCAATGAGGGGAATAAATCTTACCAAGTAATGGCTGACGCCTTAGGCGTCGCCAAAGCTACGATTAGCTATGAGTTGGACCGGGTTAAACCTTATGATCCAGAATTAGCTCAGCAAGATGCAGATCGCAAAAGGCGGAATTGCGGTCGTCGTTCGATGCTGACGGTAGCATTAGCGACTTTAATTACCAATCACTTACGATTAACCTGGTCACCAGAAACCATTGCGGCCGCTTATAACTTGAGCACTGCGTCAATTTATAATTGGCTTAATCGTGGCTGGCTCCCCTTCAAATTGACTGATCTACCCAATCGGAATGTCCGCCAGCACCGAGTGAGCGAAAATCGTGGGAAATTTACAAGTGGGACTTCCATCGAACAACGGCCAACAACTGTTAATCAACGATTAGCTTTTGGTCATTGGGAAGTAGATACGGTGCTTTCTAGTCGAAGTGAGTCACGATCATGTCTGGTTACATTCGTAGAACGTAAGACCCGACTTCTATGGGCCATCAAAGCCCCTAATAGAACGGCTAAGGCTCTAAACACCGCCTTTGGCAAGTTTATGGGGGCCTTCGGTCCCCAAGTAAAATCCATTACTGTTGATCATGGTAAAGAGTTTGCCAATTATCAGGCCTTAGAACAGGATTATCAGATCAAAGTTTATTTTTGCCATCCATATTCACCATGGGAGCGAGGTTCCAATGAATATTTTAATAGACGGTTACGCTGGTTCTTCCCGAAAAAGACCAATTTTAGCCAAGTAACGACTGATGAGATCCTAGCAGCACTTGAACTAATTAATCAACGACCATTAAAAATACATCATCAACAGACTGCCATTGAAAGATTCCGGGCTTGTTCGGATTAAACTTGTAATTTGCCATATCAAAGGGGATTTCACATTTATGATTTCAAAAAGGCACTTTCTTCAGTGGAAAGTGCCTTTTAACTGTCAAATTTTCAAAAAAACAATTCTAATGAATCCACATACCGTTGCTCTTAAATGAATACCACGTGCCATTAATTTGAAGCGTATCCGTATGCATCCATCCATTCCGATCCAGCAAATACCAATTTCCTTGATCATTCAACCATCCAGTGTACAGGACCCCCACTGCATTGAAATAATACCAGGTTCCATTGATATCGGTCCAGCCTATTTGCATATGGCCTTGATAGTTTGCATAGTACCACTGTCCGTTAACCATGAACCACCCTGTTCTCAAACTACCATTTTCATTCAAATAATACCAAATTCCATCAATATCTAGCCAGCCGGTTCTCATCGCACCATCAGCAGCAAGATAATACCAGTTTCCATCGACGTCTACCCAACCAGTTCTCATGTGACCGTTAGTAGCGTTTAGCAAGTACCAATTGTTATTAACTTGCGCCCAACCTGTATTCATCCAACCACTGTTCGATAAAAGAAACCAGTTTCCATTATCATAAACCCAACCAGTTAACATTCTGCCAGTTCTGTCAAAATAATACCAAGTCCCATTAATGTCAATCCAACCAACCTGCATTTCACCGCGATTATTTGCATAAAACCACGAACCATTATCATAAAACCAGCCTACTTGAAGAACGCCCGTGGAATCAAAAAAGTACCAGTTCGAGGATTCATTAAACCACCCAGTTTGATTTGTCCCATTGCCGTTGAAGTGAGACCAATATCCATCAATATCTTTCCAGCCATAAGACTTTGCGTTGTTATATTGATTCCTGTAATATATTCGACGATCATAATAATAATCTTTCGCCACGGCCACGCGCGCATCTGAATCACTTAAATTTGAGTGTTCCAAAAACTCATCCCAATACGGATTATCAAAAGCCGGCCACACGGCCCAATCGGTCATTCCAGGTTGATCTGTCCACGGCCCCCAATTCCGCATATCTGTAATGCCTGAATCGGCATTGGCCACATTTTCAGTAGAGAATGAGACGTTAATCATTACAAATGTAATTAATGAAATTAAAAACAATAACCAGCTATTAATCCTTTTTAGATTCATATCCATTTGAATCATGCTCAATCATTTTCCACGGCTTTAAACATGATATCCTCCAAAGTCGAGTATAAGTCCATAATATATTAGTTTCAATCAATCCGTACATTAGCTGAAACGTATTGCTGAAATCGAAAATAAAATGCTTATAAAGCTCAATATCACATCACACAAGACGCCTTTTGCAGTCAATATATTTTCTATATGCTGACATTTTTCCCGAATATTGATAATTTTCTGTAAACGAAAGCTAAGTATAAAATAAGACCGCACATGTCGAACATTTAATTCCGACAGTCTCTTTATCACAGCGACGAAGAAATGTATGTGTGCGGCGGTTAAAAAAATGTGCTTTTACCGCACAATTGTTCCTTTTAGGCGGTATGATTTACCGATAATTTTAACGATATTATGCGTGATACACTAACCAATCAAGAATGACGGGCATAATAGTCACATCTTAAAATATTTTGACTCAACTTAATAATTTTAATGATCGTTGAGTTTATCTCATAATTAGAATCAATCAGTTGAAAAAATAGTTTTGCTACAGCATGTCCGATGGGTAGGTAGCTGATCTCATCATAATCAAAAGGTTATCTCGGGCAGTGCCAACAAACACTTTGATCTAATGTTTCTCTTGCGTACACCGTTCTTAATCGCCAATAATTCATGACAGTTAGTGAACAAATTCCGTTGGTCCTGCTGACCAATGCCATCGATCAAATGAGTTTTAATGGCTCTAGGACTGTCAGGTTTTCTTAATTCTCAATAAGGGCTAAATCCTCAAATCATATTTTTCACTGGTTAATGCCTGATTGAAAATCAAAGCCCTTTAACGTTTTGATTTTAGGAAAGTATGCTAGTTCAATAACACTTTGTTGCTGCTTGTGACGACCTTGTAATTAAAGAATTGTAAGTTTAAGCACCGCTTCGTCCGCCGTTGACTGATCTCGTCAATATGAGCCGTTGAAAACGCGTTCATGTTTTCTAAATCCAAGTTCATTTAAGTTTATTAATAAACGTTTGAAATTTAGCCGTCATGTTATCATCCTTCTTAGAGTTGGTCATATTGTGTCAAGGGCAGTTTAAAAATGTAGGTTTTCGGCAGAAAGAAATGTAGGTTTTCGGCAGTTACTTGAGGCCACGTAATCGGTAAGATTTACCAGTGATCTTCACTACGTGAACATGATGAACCAAGCGATCGAGAATGGCTGCTGTCACAGTTGGGTTCTGGAAAATATCAACCCAAGCGGATAGATCACTATTGCTGGTAATGATCGTTGAATGCTTTTCATAGCGGGCATTGACTAGCTGAAATAAGAGGTTAGCTTCTTGGTGACCAATTGGCAAATACCCAATTTCATCAATAATTAATAGGTCATAGCGCGAATAGCGGCTTAGAGATCGATCAAGCAGTCCTTTTTCGTAAGCTGCTCTCAATCTAATCAACAGCTCATGACAATTAATAAAGAGAACCCGACAGCCCTGTTTACAGGCCTCAATCCCAATACTAATTGCCAAGTGGGTTTTACCGACTCCCGGATTGCCAATAAAGATTAAGTTTTCAGACTTTTCCATAAAAGCCAGATTCTGGAATTCCAGAACCTCTTGGCGATTCATACTGGGTTGAAAGCTAAAATCAAATGTATCTAGGGATTTTGTATTGGGGAACCGAGCACGGCCAATGGCCCGTGCAATCTGACCTTCGTGTCGATTCTGGAGTTCCGAATTAGTTAAATCAATTAGCGCCTCAGTTAATGACAGATTATCAGTGTGAATTTGATCAAGGTAATTCGGCAAGTATTCACGGATTTTGTTTAACCCTAAGCGCTCAAGATTATTTAAAAGAATTTGATTATTAGTGGTCATGGTAGCCTCCTATAAGTTGTCGTAATCAGTCATATGTTCACGAATGTAAGCTGAAATGTCTTCATCTGTCCGCCCTTTAAGCAAATCAGATTTGAGGATATTGAACTGATCTTGGGGGTCATAATTCAGCGAATTGGTAGTTATGGAGTGCGTACGAATTTCTTCTCCGTTATAATAAATGTGAATGCGCTGCTCATCATTGGAGATTTCAACAGCAACCGTACAACCAATGTATCGCGGATCTACTGAGTACTTACATTTGCGGAAATTGATCATGGCCTCCTTCGAAACGACACGGGTAATGTTTTCTTCGAAGTATGGTTCAAGGAGATTAACTGGAACGCGATGAAGGTACTCTTTTTCTTCGTCTAACCATTTCAGGTACGGGACTTCGTCCGTGGCCTGCGAAGTTTCATGATTTAGATCATCTCGGAGCATATGAACTAGTTCGATTAGCTCAGTTCCATCAGCAAATTCAGTATTGTATGGCCGTAAACGTTCAACCGTGCGAGCAAGGGCTTCAACTGCACCTTTAGTTTGTGGTCTGAATGGTCGACAAGCAATTGGTGTGAAACCGGCATCTTTACAGAATTCGTGGAACCGTTCGTTAAAGACAGCGTGGCCAAACTGGGATTTTGTATGATCCACAACGGTTTTCATATTATCAAACCAGATTTCCGTCGGAATACCTCCGGTATGAAGGAAAGCGTCGTGTAAGCAAGAAAAGAGGGTATCTTGGCTCCGATCAAAGGTTAGTGTCATATATTTGAGTTTTGAATAAGGCAATACATACAAGAAAATATTGAATTTAAACAGCTCACCCTCGCTGCTCACTAGGGCCATTTCTTCTTTCCAGTCAACTTGAGCAGAGAGACCAGGGGAATGTTCAATCCGAATGGTAGCTTTCTTAACTCGTTCTCGGCGGGTTTGGCGACAATAATCTTTCACGAGGGTATAGCTGCCGGTAAAGCCCTTCTTCTGGATAAATTTAAAAATTGAAGCAGCCGAACAATTTAGTTCAAGCTTTGAATCGATGGTTTGCTTGAATGGATCCAGTAAACTTGGCCGTTTCGGTCGACCACTTGGTCGGCCCTTAAGTCCAGCTTTGACTTCCTCATAGGCTTTCTTAACGGTTCGATAATCAACATTATATTGCCGGGCAATCTCGGCGAAGTTAGGCTTAATATTTTCAGTCACGTAAATCGTCACTCCTTCTCTTAAATCACGTCTCACATCAAATTCCTCCTACACTCTGATGTGATTCATGATACAAAAAATGTAGGAAAACCAACAGTTCTAACCTGCCGTTTTCCTACATTTTACGGGTGCCTTTTACAATATTGTAACAAATGCTCACAAATAAAAGCTTAAACATCTTGGTCGCACTATGGTCTTTAATCAGATTTGATTTTAAAATATGTGCTTGATCAGTTTTATTATAAACGGAGATGATGCGTGGGTATGCCTACTTTCGAATTATTGTCCCAGTGTAATAACTTTGTAAATGCCGCTTATCATTGGTTACAACTGTACAGGCAACAATATTATTGGGTCTACGGAATATTTGTATTTCTGAAAGTACACCACTGATTTCTTGAAAAATAACACGGTTAACATCTTCTCCAAAAAATATATCTTGGCAATGTTCAGAGATAAACGTTAAACATTTGAATTTCGAATAAAGGAATATGCAGAAAGTATGAATGACAACGACTATACAGATTCATCTCTTCTTTCGAGCCGACTTGTGCTGACAAAACAGGTGTGATTCAACCCGAATGTTTGTTTTAGGAACTTTTGACTGCTGAAAAGTAGCGCAATACTCACGCACAATCGTATATTTATCTGTAAATCCTTTTTTAAAATGAAAGTAAAGCTAACCGTCGTTTACAAAACAATTAAGTTTCATTTTATCTTAAATAATCTGCCAAAACGGATCTAATAAGCTTGTTTTTTGGTTCAAATCTGGCCCCCTCCGTTAATGCTTTTGCTTCCTCATAAAGCACCGTTTGGCAGTCCGATAATCGACACCAAATTAACAATCTAAAGCAGCGTAATTAGATTTAATATTTTCAATCACTTATTGTTTCATTTCTTGACGAATGTCATGCTTTACGGTTGATACCATTCTAGTTGTAAATGCTCTTCATGTTATCAAAAAATGCAGGAAAACCGACAGCTCTCAACTGTCATTTTCCTACTTACAACCACCATTTACGCACAGGCTAGTTCCTACTAATTTTTAATCGTTTTCTATAGACAAGTATAATATCTTTTATTTTACGTATACTGAAGCGAAATGACAATGAAAGCATTAGAAAAAAGGCTGGCAAAAATTGTATCAAATATCTGCTCCGTCCACCTTCAAAAATCAGTAGGAAAAACAATCCTCCGAGTATTGAGAGTCTTAAAACATAAGAAAAATCAGTAACAAAATCATTACCAAATAGTATAAATAAAATAAATAGCAACCAAATAAACTGCGCAGTCCAAAAGTAATCGGTAGATTGTAAAATTAATCCGAACGCTGTTCGGACAAAAAAGATCAGCTTCCTTTAAAATGGTGTTTACCACAAACCCATCTTTTAGGAGCTGATCTTTTGTCTAGTATAACCTATTCCGAACGAATTAAAATCGAAACCTTTTGTGAACTAGGGCTGTCCAATATCCAAATGGGCGTTCGGCTGAACCGATCACCGTCAACAATTTCTTATGAATTATCTCGATGTCAACCTTATCAGGCTGAATTAGCACAAACAGATGCCGAATACAAGCGATCACGATGTGGTCGGAAAACTAAGCTGAGCGATGAGTTAAAGCAAAAAATTCTCAACCATTTACGTCTAAGCTGGTCACCAGGAATGATTGCTCACGAATTTAAACTAGCTACTAAATCTATTTATAATTGGCTAAATCAGGAGAGAATTGATTTCTCCTTGAATGATCTACCTGAACATGGCGTACGCCAACGGCGTAACGTTGACCAACGATCCAAATATAATCAATCTTTGGGGCGATCAATTGAACAGCGTCCCATGATGATTAATCAACGTAATCGCATCGGCGATTTTGAACTAGATACAGTCGTTGGTCCTCGTGGGCATAGTAAGGCAGTTTTATTAACTTTAATCGATCGAAAATCACGGTTCCTTTGGGCATACCGGTTAAAAGATCGGACGACAGTGACTGTTAATGAAGCACTAACTAAGTTCCTAACCACTTTTAATGGTCCGGTGCACAGCTTTACTGTGGACCGTGGCACTGAGTTTAGTGGGCTAGTATCACTTGAATCACAATATGGTATTAAGACCTATTACTGCCATGCTTATACGCCAGCTGAACGTGGTAGTAATGAACGCTTTAATCGGAATTTACGTTATTTTTATCCTAAAGGGACTCGTTTTGAACACATTAGTGCTCAAGATTTAACGACGACGTTACTCCAAATTAACCAGCGACCGCTTAAAATACTCGACTGGCAAACACCGTATCAGGTTATGCTGACAAATTTGTCCAAAAATTCGGATTAAATTTGCAATCTACCTTAAGGCAATAAACATATAACCATAAAAAAGACAGCAAATAGCTGTCTTTTGAAATCTTTAAAGTCTTGATGTTAGTTTAACATTTGGATACTTTTGAGAGAACCAGTTTTCCGCAAATTTGTTCTCAAATAGGAATAATGGCTGATTTTCTCTATCTTTCACCAGTAAATTACGACTAGAAGCCATATTTTCATCAAGTTGATCTGACTCAATCCAACGAGCAATTTTATTGCCCATAGTTTCCATTACGACTTCGGAATTATACTCGTGAAGCATTCTAAATTGAAAAACTTCAAACTGCAATTGTCCAACTGCACCAAGTATATAGTCATTACTTGTGTATGCTCGGAACATTTGGATAGCTCCTTCTTGTACTAACTGTTCTATTCCCTTATGAAATGACTTCTGCTTCATAACATTTTTGGGTGTAACGTGAACAAATAATTCTGGTGTGAATTGCGGTAGTTGTTCAAATTGAAAATCATTTTTACCGGAGTAAATTGTATCACCAATTTGAAAGTTGCCAGTATCATAGAGCCCAATTATGTCCCCAGCAACTGCAGTGTCAACATTTTCACGTTCCTCAGCCATAAACTGAGTTGAGTTATTTAATCTCAACTGTTTTTGACCACGCTCTAAAATGACGTCCATACCTTTTTTAAATTCACCAGAACAAATACGTACAAACGCAATCCTATCACGATGATTGGGATTCATGTTAGCCTGAATTTTAAAGACAAAGCCAGAAAACTGCCTGTCCGTCGGATTCACTACATCACCTTCGCGTGTTTTATGTTTCGAAGGAGCTGGTGCATACTCTAGGTATGTTTTTAAAAAACTTTCCACCCCAAAATTGGCTAGCGCCGAACCAAAGAAAACTGGCGTCAGGTCACCACTAATTACTTTTTGCTCGTCAAATTTATTCCCCGCAGCATTAATAAGCTGTATTTCGTCAAGTGTGTCAGTCCAAAGCGAATCCTTGTGCAAAGGATCCTCTTCATTGATGTCACCATTTGAATCAAGTGGCAAATAACGCGTTCCATCCGCTCTTGACTTGTAGAGTGCAACTTGTTGATTGTATATATCATAAAGCCCTTTAAGGCCTTGTCCCATGCCAATTGGCCAATTCATTGGATAGGTTTCAATACCCAATACATCTTCTACTTCTGAAAGCAGATCCAGGGGATCCCTGCCGTCACGGTCCAGCTTATTCATAAATGTAAAAATAGGGATACCACGCATCTTACATATTTGAAATAACTTTTTTGTTTGAGGTTCGATTCCCTTTGCCGAATCGATAACCATAATTGCCGAGTCAACAGCCATTAAGGTTCGGTAGGTATCCTCTGAAAAGTCTTCATGTCCAGGTGTATCAAGAATATTAATTCGCTTATCAGCGTAGTCAAATTGCATGACGGAGCTTGTCACTGAAATACCACGCTTTTTTTCAATTTCCATCCAATCTGAAGTTGCAAATTTTCCAGACTTTCTTCCCTTTACAGTTCCGGCTTCACGAACAACGCCTCCAAAAAGTAACATTTGTTCTGTAATTGTTGTTTTACCTGCATCAGGATGTGAAATTATGGCAAATGTCCGCCGTTTATTTACGTTCGTCGATAGATCGTCATTCATATTAAACCTCTTGCTTATTCATATTCAGGTAATAGTTATATAAATCCATTGAAGACTCTGCTATATCATAGCCTTTACTACGAACCACAGCGTTGAAATCACTTCTTTTTGTCATGGAAAAATGTTTAACTAATCTGCTAGCTGTGTTGGCCCATTCATCAACAGAAACAGCTAAATCTAAAAAAGTGACTAGTTTTGAAATGCTAACTTCATCTGTAACCGTGTTCGCACAAACAATTGGTAATCCATTAGCCTGCGCTTCGATTAAGACATAAGGGAGACCTTCATGTAGTGATGGAAAAATCACGCAATCGGCAGCCGACATGATTTCTGCAACATCTTCACGAAAGCCCAGCATCAATACATGATCAGTTAAATCATCATTTTTTATCTTTTCGACAATTTTTTCTTCGTCTTCTCCGCGACCGACTAAAATCAATTTAGCTGTTGTATCAGTAACAAGTATTTTCTTAAAAACATCCAGTACAAAACTTTGATTTTTAACTCTGTTTATTCTGCCAACATGTAAATACACATTGGTTTCTGAATCAATATCAAACTCCTGCCGCATTCTTTTACGCGTTTTTTCATTGAAGGCAAAGTGCTGCGTATCAATGCCATTTTTTATTAATGTTACTTTGACTGAGCTCGGGTAAATATTAGCGGCTAAATTGGAACACGTTAAATAATCAGTTACGTCATGCTTTGTTATCATTCTTCCTATGCCGCTTACAGATTTTCTAACTAACCCGTTGTCATGAGCACTGTTGTGCGACTGAACAATAATTCTCTTAGCGCCTGCTCGCTTAGCTTCATGAAACTTAAACGCACGTAATAAAGAATCAACATGAAAATGAATAGCATCAAAATTTTTCATTTCGATATTTAAGTATCTCTGCCATTCCCTTAAAGCAGTTAAAGGTTCTTCATGAAAGCTGGGAAGCAGCGTATAAGACATATTGTGCTGGTTCATAAATTCGGCGCTATTATTCTCGGAGCCATCTAGTAAAAAATGAAACTGAACTTCACCGTTATTAATTCTCGAATAATTTTGCAAAACAAATTCGGTAATTCCACTACCGGTACTCATACCATCGTTACCACCGTTAACAAGAACTTTCATATAATCCTCCAACTAAAAAACTATCATACTATGCATTGTACCATAGCCTAACTCAGGGTTTTAACTCTAGGCTAAGAAGCTCCAAGCCATGAACCATCACTGGAAAAATGATTTAAAGTTCCATTCAACATTTGATTACCAGATAACATTCGACCATTTGAATTGAGGTAATACCATGTTCCCCCAATTGATTGCCAGCCGGTCAGCATTACACCATTTGAGTTGAAATAAAACCAACCGTTATCTGTCCAAACCCATCCTGTCTGCATACGCCCTTTATCATTGAAATGATACCAGTGATTATTATCATTCAACCAGTTTAACTGCATGTTCCCATTATTAGAGAAATAATACCAATTGTTCGAATCATCAACCCAATGAGTTTTCATTCGGCCATTTTCATCAAACAAGTACCAATTACCATTCACTTCATGCCAATCTGTTTGCATGACGCCATTTTTTTCAAAGAAATACCAATCGTTCTTGTCATACCTCCAGCCGGTCTGTAAGACACTCTTATTAAAGAAATACCAATTACCATTCATTTCTTTAAAACCATTCACACTTAGCTGACCAAAATCGTCTGCGTAAACTGTTTGATTATTATACGTCTGCCAACCCGGCCGAATAATGCCATTTCCATCTACTAGGATTGGTTGATCATCAACAACTTGGTTCGTTTTGACTACGCCATGAGCATCATTTAACGTCCATAGTCCGGATTTAATTTTCTTCTCCGATAGTCCTGACCATTCACCATTTTTGATGCTGTATAGTTTCCAATCCGAACCGACTTGAACCCATCCGGTATTCATAACTCCATCTTTAGAGGACAAATTATATTCTTTACCTCTGATGGTCTGAAGTCCCTTGTGTAAATGACCGGTAACGTCATCTAAGTAATACCATTTATCTGACAAGTCAATCCAATCGATTTGCATTGCCCCATTGTGATTAAAATAATACGTTGAGTTAAACAGTAATTGCCAACCAGTACGCATGCTCCCGTCTTCACCAAGGTAGTACCATGTGCCATTATCTAGAAGCCAGTCAGTTTTCAAATCGCCAAACTGGTCATAATAAGACCAACTACTATTAGAATCAATCCAACCAACATGCATTGCGCCCGTTGATCCGAGGTTATACCAAATACTATTCAATTCAATCCAGTTAGTCTGCATCGCACCGTTACTAGGCGCTAAATAATACCAAGCGCCGTTGTCCCACAACCATTTTGTTTGCATCACACCGCGAGAGTCGGTGTGATACCAGTTACCACTGTCGTTGATCCAGCCGGTTTGCATGACACCGTTAGCGGTTAAATAAAACCATGAGGCATTATCATCTATCCAACCCGTGCGCATGGCACCATCATTTGCCAAATTATACCAAGCACCATGGTCCTCAATCCAACCGGTTTGCATAGCCCCGTTATCATTAGAAAAATACCAAGTGCCTTGAACTTTAAACCAACCCTGTGCCATTGCGCCACTATTAGACAGATAGTACCAGTTTCCTCCGTCATTTTTCCAACCGGTTTGCATGACACCAGTGTCTGATAAGTAATACTCGCTACCATTAACATTAGCCCAGCCAGATTGCATAACACCACTATTATTAGCTAAATACCAGTGTCCGCCGGACTGAAGCCATCCAGTCTGCATAACGCCAGTGTCTGATAATAACGACCACGACCCATTAACATCAACCCAACCAGTCTGCATGGCGCCATTATCAGCCAAATGATACCAACTGCCATGATCGTCCAGCCAACCAGTTCGCATGGCGCCATTGGATCCTAGGTTATACCAAGTGCCTTGCACATCCGTCCAATCGGTATGCATGACGCCATCATCACCTAAATAGTACCAATTATTGTCTGTGTTTAACCACTGTGTTTGTACCATGCCAATATCGCTTGTGTGATACCAATTGCCGTTACTATCAACCCATTGACTTTGCGACCCATTTTGATCAACATATGCCCATTCAGTTCCACTTTTTACCCAAGTGCTTTTAAAATTATTGAACTCATATTGAACCAGTTGAAGAAAATCAGTCATTGTGTATCCAGTATTAAAAAACTGATTGGCGTTTGTGTTCCAGTATCCATTTGGATCTTGGTGATCCGTATTACCCAACAAAGCAGACACCATCGCGTGAGACCACACTGTGCCAGATAGGGGATCCGAACTTGAACCCAAAGACGGCCTTAAACCGTAATGCTTCAAAATGAATGCTGTGTAGTATGCAGCGTTCACAAGCTCTTTTGCCCATTCGTCTCGAGTGTGAACTTCAACTTGTTCAAACTGAACAAAGTATCCATTTGCTGGATAAGCGGCGCCCCACGCTGCATAGTTTGTATCAGCAATATTAATAATATTGTTTGCGTCAATAAAAGTATGAACAAAGGCACTATTATAATGCTCTTTTTCAAAATTAATTTCGCCGTCAATAGAATCATCGTAGAGCGCTGTTTCATGAACAACAACACCTTTTACACCGCCAAAACCATAGACATACTCTGGCTTAGGAAAATTCCAGACCCCATTAGTGATGCCAACCGGTTGATACCCCATAGAAAGAATATAATCGTTAACCGCCGAACCCGTTGTACTCGAAGCCGCTACACGCGCAAGTGACTGAGGCTTTCCAGTTCTCATATATGCATCCTGAGCTGCACTTTTTGCGGCATTCCATGCAGAATCATCACTAGAAACCATATTAGTTGAGTCAACGGTGATACTAGTAGTATTGCTTTTGCTTGATGATGCCTCTGTTACAGAACTAGTACTTGAATCCGAACTCATTTGACTATTTTGATAACTAGTTTTGTCCGCGTAATTATAGCCTTTTGAAACCGACATTACAGCCGACGAGGTTGATTCCACACTACTGAACGCTACCGAATCAGCGTTACTAGATTTTACAATCGAGTTCATTGAAGGAAAATCGGCAGTAGCTGAGGATGTCTTGTCATCATTGTTTTTTACGAGCGTACTATTTACAGGTGAACCTGTATTTTCTGACATTGCAGACTCATTAGTCTTACCGTTATTAGAATTCAACTTTGTTTCATCACTGTCGCTTTGATTCGCGGGGACACTTGATTGCTGATTTGAAATCGAAGATATAGCACTATTATTTGACCCTATGCTGTTTGAAACTTTGTTGTGACTAAATGTAGCCGAATACGTGTCGTTGACCGTTGATACATCGGAATCTGTAGAATCCTTTTCAGGATCTTTTTTTATTTCTGTTGAAGTCTCACTGCTCGTGGTCACACTAGATAGTTGTCCATCAGCGTTTACAGTCTGCATTCCAGTCAATAAACCACCAAAGACGATAGCACCGCAAAGCCAAATTTTTCCAGATTTAAATAATTTATAACGACGTTTTATATCCATACTTTTCCTTCCAAATAAAAAGGCATGCGTTAACGCACACCCCTTAAAAATTAAACTAACGCACCGTTCGATTTAAAGTTATATAAGACTCCATCAATCTCATGTTCACCTGTTACCATATGACCGTTAACATCCAAATAGTACCAAGCACCGTTGACAAATGCCCAACCAGTCTGCATTGCACCGCTATCATTTAAGAGATACCATACGCCGTCCCGGAAATTCCATCCGGTGTACATCCAGCCACTATCGCTGAGTAAATAATAATGGCCATTGTCATAAATCCAGCCAGTTTGCATAACGCCCACGTTATTAAACCAATACCATGTACCTGAAACGTTTGTCCAACCGGAGTGATGCATTGCACCACTGTTGTCAAAGTAATACCAATGTCCGTCCGACTGAGTCCAATTGGTTTGCATTTCACCTTTGTAATTCAACAAGTACCAAGTACCACGAACTTCACGCCAACCAGTTTGCAAAGAACCATTTGACTCACTTAAATAGTACCAATGACCGTCGGTATTAGCCCAGTTTGTTTGCATTTGTCCAGTGCCATTTAACAGATACCAAGTACCACGGACATCAGTCCAGCCAGAATAATGCATTTGACCGTTGGTTTCATCAAGATAGTACCATGCAGAATCAACATTTCGCCAACCGGTCTGCATTTGTCCAGAACCATTCAAATAATACCAACTACTACCCCAAGTATTTACCCAATTCGTACGCATAGTCCCGTTATTGCCTAAGTAGTACCAACTATTATTGTCGTCTAGCCACCCAGTTTGCATGACACCAGCGTTATTTGAATAATACCAATTATTCGTAGAATCTTGAAACCAGCCCGTTTTAACAGAGCCGGAAGTGCTACCATACCACCAAGTATTTCCTTCGTTCTTCCATGAATATGTCGGCGTGAACGCCATTCGATCAATAGCTGTTAAATTGTAAGTATTGATGATACTCATCAACGTACTAGAGTATGAAGGATCCGTTGCATAACCATCTTGACGAATTAATGTTGTAACTGTCCATGGATTGGTCTGCCAAAGCAAGTTCGCATAACGGGAATTATCATACAAAAAGGCACCATGATCCAAAACACTTTCACTATTATTTGCGTACACACGGAAAGTATCGTAAATGGTGGCCCAGTAGCCATACCACTCTGACGTCGGAAGACTTACACCTTGACCATTATAAGTACCTTTAATCCCAAACAAATTATGATAATAAGCGGCTAAGGAAGATTGTCCCCAAGCGCTTTCCACGATAGCCTGAGCAATTGTTAAAGATGGTAAAACACCGTAACGACGCCAGCCCTCAATTGCTCCAGCCTCTAAACTATCAATGAAACTTTGTTGAGAACTAACGTACGCTGCAGCCACTCTAACTAATGTCTGTGGTTTCCCAGTCGCCTTATAAGTTGCCATTGCCTCAGCTTTTATTTTTGCAACTTCTTCATCGCTAGCTTCTTCAGGGACTATACCCACTGCTTGACTTTGTGATGCTTGCGTGACAGCTGCACTAACTACATTAACCTTAGCATTATCAGAAGAAACAACGCTCGAAGCACTGTCAGCGTTCGTCTTTTGAGTTTCAGAAGCACTGGTGCTTGCTGATGAATTCACAGTACTTTGAGGATTCTCAATACTAGAATCACCTGACTGTGTTGCTTTTTCGCCATTGACTGTATCAGTCGGTTGGCTCGAAGCACTCTGATCAGATGATTTGCTATCAGAAGTCAACGATTGTGTAGCTTTTCCCTGTTCTGCTGTGTAGGTTGATTGATTATTAACCTCTTCATTTTGCGTAGTCTTGCTGTTAGCAGTTGACTGTGATTGCGAAGAGTTTTTATCACCCGCTGCATTTAAGGATTGATTAGCAACACTCGTACTGCCGTTTTGAGCTGAAATCGGTAATGAAGTCAATTTTTGATTGTTTAAAGCAGAAGAGGAAGCCTGACTGGACAAGCTTGAATTAGAGGCAGCGCTAACGTTTGAAACTGCACTGACTGTAGAACTAGCTTCACCAGAAGTAGTTGTTGAAGCACTCTTGTGTGTATCTGTAGAACTAGAAGAAAGAGCAACCGCGGAGCCTTGAACAATCGAATCACTACTTTGTGAACTACCTGTAGCTACTGTCGTATCTTTTGAATCAGCATGAATAGAAGAATTTTGCGCTACTAACCCAAATGAGACCCCTGCAGCAACTAATCCTAACGTAAGCCACTGTTTTCCTTTTTTATACATTTTAAAGTGAACATTGCTTGGTTGAGAACTAGAAACCGTTTTTTTTCTCATAAATAATCCTTCCATCATTAAAAGTAGAGCAACAACACATACATTTATTTAAAATCCCATAAAAGTAATCAATGTAAAGTGTATCAACTTGAAATTTCATTTCAGTTACAGCAGTAATTCATTTCTTTAATAAATAGAACGAATCAGTTCATACCACTAGTCTTGGTTCTCATCCTGCAATTGAAGAATATTCCAAAAATATTGAACCACCGTTCGTAAAACTGCATAAAATGGAATCACAAGAATCATACCTGGAATGCCAGCGATATGACCAGCGGCTAACAATAATATAATGATTGTTAGCGGATGAATTTTAAGCGATCGTCCGATAATATTAGGATAAATAATATTCCCATCAATTTGCTGAACCACAATGACGACTACTATTACCCAAAGCAGTTTCTGAGGAGCTGCTATCAAAGCCACAATTAAAGCTGGCGTAATACCAATATAAGGACCAACATACGGAATAATATTACACAGTCCAGCAATGATTCCTAATAATAAACCAAATGGCATTCCAATTATCATGTATCCAATTGAAGTAAAAAAACCTACAAAAAGGCACTCAATCACTTGACCACCAATATATTGTGAAATTGTTTCACCCATTTTATGTAACAAATCAACAATTCTATCTTGCCTTTTATTCGGTAGAAAACGTTTTAACGCAGGTATGAGTTTATGACCATCTCTAAGCATGTAAAACAGAATAACAGGAACCGTTATAGCCATGATTGTCACGTCAGTAATCATGCTAATAACAGATCCAAGACTGTTCGTTAAGCTGCCGATGAAGGCTTGTGACCACGTTGCGAGAGATCCTTCAAAACTTTTTAAATATTTTGCAACGTCATCATTCTGCAAAATTTTCGAATGACTCATGTAATGCGTCACCGTTATTTGTGATTGCTTAGCAATATGAGGCACGTTGGCTATTAATTGAGTAACTTGCTTGGTTAGTTGAGGAATTAATGAAATTACGCCTAGAACGATTAGTCCAATAAGCAAAGCTATTACAATTAGAGAGGCCCACGAACGATTAATTTTGAATTTCTTAATATGAATCCGCATTATCAATTTGACAATCGGATTAAGCATATAAAACAAAAAACCGGCAACCAAAAGTGGCACAAAAACAACCGATATGAAAACACCGACAGGCCTAAAAATAAAACCGACCTTCGTTAAAATCCAAATGATCGCAACTACAATTAAAATTTCAAGTGACCAAAACAATAAGTTCGAATGGCGTAATTTTTCTAGCATCAATGCCCTCCTACTTTAAAAAGACACGTAAATGGTGCGTTTCTCTGTGATCAGCATCTGGTATTTCCATATAGTTCCCGTAAAGAGAATGCAAATAGGCCTGAAAATTAACAGGTGCATAATAATCATGTCCTTCAAACTTCATCGGAACAGCTCTTGAGAACCAAGCACTCTGATACAGTTTATAATTGTTTGTTCCCAATAAATCAAAGCACACCTCTGTATCCCGTTTATTGTACCGCTGTGCTTTATCGTTAACTTTTACTGCTAATTTATGCGCGTTAACATGTTGCAACAGCTTTACGCCAACACGTTTATACACCGATTTGAGACTGTATTTTTCTGAAGCCCCACGTGAGATTTTTCTCATTGTAATAATCTTGCGGACAAACAACTCCTGTCTTATCTTTCCACTTGGAATATTATCCAATGGGAAAAAATCGATAAAAAGTCCATAACCGCCAATATCACCGGCACCGGCTTCATCCACTTTTGTTTCAGGATCAATCAACTTAGCATATGTATACGGATATTCTGAACTGTTGAGATCCATCAAACGATATTTTTTATCTTTACGTAGTAATGCCAACAATGTTTCATAATCCTGACGCCACAATACAAAATCGACATCATCATCCCAGGGAATAAAACCATGATGTCTCACAGCACCAAGCAGTGTTCCACCATCCATAAAAAGATTCAGTTTGTTTTTCGAACAAAGTTCCTGAACATGATCCATCATTTCTAAAAAACGTTGTCGAACATCCTCTGTTGATAATTGCACTATTGCACCCCTGTCTTGCTTTTCAAAATTTCCTTGTATCGTTTATACCACAAGTCAATATATTCATTTGAGAAAGGACCTTTTCCGTTATTGATCCAGTCTACAAGTATCCGCACATTGCTTTTTAATATTTTGTCTAGTTCAGAACTGTACTGCCATTGACGCCCATGATCCTTGTACTCATCAACGTCAAGCAACTTTTTTTCTTGATTAGGAAAAACTTTTATATCTAAATCGTAATCAATGTATTTTAGACCTTCCTTATCAAGAATGTAGGGTGACGCCAAATTGCAATAATATGACACACCGTTGTCTCGAATCATAGCTACAATATTAAACCAATAATGTTTATGAAAGTAGACAATCGCCGGTTCTCGAGTGACCCACCGCCGTCCATCATCCTCAGTAACAAGCGTATGATCATTAACACCGATGAATTCATTCTCTGATGTTTTTAAGACCATTGTATCCCGCCATGTTCTATGAAGACTCTCATCATGTTTATAACTTTTTATCGCTACGTAGTCGCCTTCCTTTGGGACGCTCTTAACCGGCCTCATATCAAACTCTCACTTTCATAAAAAACATTATCGATGTTTACAGTATAACAAACCTGCCTAAAAAAGTTGATATCTTCAAAAAACAGGCATCGATATTATCTGATGTCTGTTTTACAATCGTTATTTAAATTCCTGGTCCACCGCCGCCAAAGCTGCATGGATTACTTGATGCATATCATAATAGCGATACATGCCAAGCCTTCCACCAAAAAGCACCTTCGGCTCTGATTCTGCCAGCTTACGATATTTAGTATACAATTCATTATTCACCGTGTTGTTAACAGGATAATATGGTTCATCGCCGCGCTTCCAACTAGCCGGATATTCACGGGTAACAAATGTTTTCCCTTTTTCACCCTTACCAAATTCAAAATGTTTATGCTCAATCACTCGTGTATATGGTGTTTCAGCATCGGTATAATTGATAACCGCATTACCTTGGTAGTTATCGACATTCATTTCTTCGGTTTCAAAACGAAGCGAACGATATTGCAATTCTCCCAATTGATAGTCAAAGAATTGATCAATCATTCCGGTAAAGACGATGCGTGGATACTCGCTTAAATATTCATTCTTTTTATCAAAAAAGTCTACACCGGTCTCAACATCGATTAAATCACTTGATAACATTTTTTCAACAATCTGAGTGTATCCACCAATTGGAATACCTTGATATGTGTCATTGAAATAATTGTTATCAAACGTGTATCGAACTGGCAGACGACGAATAATGAATGCTGGTAAGTCAGTTGCTTTTTGCCCCCACTGCTTTTCAGTATATCCCTTAATTAATTTTGTATAGATATCTGTTCCAATTAATGAAATAGCCTGTTCTTCAAGATTACGTGGTTCAGAGCTAGAAATATTAGCAGCAGCTTTTTGTTCTTCAATCTTGGCCTTGGCTTCATCCGGTGTTGTTACACCCCAAAGTTTATTGAAGGTATTCATGTTAAACGGTAGGTTATACAGCTCACCTTTATAATTTGCAACTGGAGAATTGGTATAGCGATTAAACTCTGCAAACTGTTGGACATAATTCCAGATATCTTTATCGGAAGTATGAAAAATATGTGCACCATATTGGTGTACTTGAATGCCATCTTGTTCCTTGGTGTAAATATTACCGGCAATATGGTCCCGCTTTTCTAGTACTTTAACATGTTTACCGCGTTTTGCCGCTTCATAAGCAAAAGTGGCACCAAAAAGACCTGATCCAACAATCAAATAGTCATATTTATTCA
This sequence comes from Furfurilactobacillus cerevisiae, assembly GCF_048961765.1. GTDB lineage: Bacteria > Bacillota > Bacilli > Lactobacillales > Lactobacillaceae > Furfurilactobacillus > Furfurilactobacillus milii_A. The sequence goes on along the minus strand of NZ_CP185253.1, from coordinate 1,169,918 downwards.
TTTAAAAATCCTCCAATATTTATTACGCATGCGTTGATCCTGGTAAATATTTTTTCCCGTATTGTCAATCTAAGTGCAACAGTTTCTAGTCCAATCCTATAAGTGGTACACAGCTTAGAGTTCCGGCATCAGTTCCGCCGCACTCCGGTAGCCCAAGATACGACGAGGCCGGCTGTTGAGTGCGTCCTGGAAGCTCTGAATATCAATGATGTCGTAATGGTGGAGTGAGCGACCTTTCGGAATAAACTCTCGTAGAAGGCCGTTCTGGTTCTCATTTGTTCCGCGCTCCCATGGTGAGTACGGATGAGCAAAGTAGACATCAGTTCCTTCTACTGAATCCAGTTGTGCGAACTCACTGCCGTTATCAAAGGTGATGGTGGTGAAGTATTCCGCACCGTAATCATCAATGATGGACTGAAGTCCCACCTTACAGGTACTTGCTTTGTAGTTAGCGAGCTTGATGATGATTTCGAAGCGACTCATCCGCTCTGTCAAAACCAGCAACGCAGGTTCGCTATCAACGCGCTTACCTTTCACTAAATCTCCTTCCCAATGGCCCCCTTGCCGACGGTCTTGAACTTCAATGGGTCTTTCATCAATCGAGGTACCAAGCTTCGTCTTATTGGTGCGGGTATGGGAATGGCTTCGTTTAATTCGCAAGCTGGGTTTGCGCGGTAAGTCGTGGGTCCGTAGTTCGAATCTACCGGCCTCAATATCCCGGTAAACCGTTGGTGTTGAAGGAACAACCTCGTCTGCGTGTTCCCGTTTGAAGGTGTGCACGAAGCTGTCCACACTGTGTACGCGTGGACGTTGCTTGATGGCAGCGGCACAGGCGGCGTAGAACTCGGGGTTCTTCTCAAGCATCGTCTTGGGGCGACACCACTCCCGCCGCTGAGCGTGCAGATAAGCTGCCGTATCAGCAAAGTAAATCAACGCTACCTTATGCCCGGGAATTCGCTGTAGAACGGAGCCACGAGTGATCTCACGCGAAATAGTACTACGAGAGCGGTTGAGTTCGCGGGCAATCCGTGCTTGGGAGAATCCCTGATTGAGCAGAGTTTCAATGCGAACGCGATCAAAATTTGATAGTTGTTGGTAAGCCTTAGAGATGGTACGCTTGATGTTGGTCATGATGTGCCTTTCTTATGTGCTTGGTTGCTTATAAGAATAGGTCATCATGGCCTTTTTGGTCTATTTAATTATGTGTTGCACTTAAATTGTAAACGCGGGGTAAATATTTTTTACATAATCCTTGATGATTGCGAACGCCATCCCAAAAGCTGCGATGCAACACCAAAAGTTCATGTTTACGATAGCCAGTAAATTGTTTGCCGAACATAGCAGCATATTCCATTTTCAGAATCCAATAAACCACCCAAAGGCGGGCTAAAACAGGTCGTTTAGTATGTTTTAGTACAGTTATTATATGATTTCGGTGACCGTAATACTCACGCCAGTCTGGCGCATAGTGACTACTATAATCAATTGATGGAATATTTGTTTTATGGGTTAATATTGCCTTATGCACGTTGATGATACGAGAGTGTTCACGTATTCTAATCGAATACTCGATATCATCGTGCCAAATAAAGAATCCTTTCTCTGGCAGTCCTATTTGTCGAATAATTTTCATGTTTATAAAAGCGCCACAAAACGTTAACAAATCGATGTCAAAATCTTTGTCATATTCGTCAGGATTAGTCCTTAGTTCACCGAGCCAAGTCCAGTTCCGCAATCGCATACGTTGATCGAATTGTATTCGTCCATCAACCAGTTTAACCGTTCCCGCAAATGCCTTAACATCAGGATTAGATACTACGGCATTGTCCATTTCCGTAAAATAATCATCATGAAAAATTGCGTCGTCATCTGAAAGAGACAGCCAGTCAAAATTGTACTTTTCGGCTATCTTTACCCCTTCATAAAAGCCACCGGCCCCGCCAACATTGGTCGTCAAACGATGGTAATCTATAATAGGATTATTTAGCAGATTTGCTGAGCTCAGCGCTAATTCAGTCCCATCACTTGACGCATTGTCAATTATAATGATTTTTTGGGGGCTTTCCGTTTGATTTAGCAACGCAGTTACAGCTTCAAGCAACAGCTTTTTTCGATTAAAAGTCACAATCACAGCGCCATAATTTAAGCTCATCAGCTAATCCACCTCTTTTTCCAGAAAATTCAAAGCCTTTCTAGCAGCGCTCTTAACATAAAAACCTGAAGTTAACTTTTTCGAAAGATTCTGCGCGTTCATTTGCATTTCAATATATTGTTTCTCTGAAATTTCAGATAATTTAGCATCTAGTTCCGTTAAAGATGAAACAAGCACACCAACCTTATTTTCCTCAACAAACTTTCCAAGTGCAGCTTCTTTCCAAATAACGACAGGCATTCCGGCACTTAAATATAAAGAAGTCTTATGAGGATTATTAAACTTAAGATAATTGCCCAGTAGACCATCGCATGTTTCGATGCTTGAACCATCCCAAACTAATCCATAACCATTTTTTAATTCATCAATCAATTTTTCTGGCGGAAAGATTCCAGCGTACTTCATGTTTTTAGGAAAATTTAAGTCGTCGTTTTTGACGCCAAAAAAACGAAAACCAGTTTTAAAGTTCGTATGAGTAAGCGGTGAAATAAACTTGGACTTTTTCAAATTTCCTGCAAAATTTACCACGTTCCGTAACTGCGGGTCATTATTTGGCAACTGCTCCTCATGATAGTAGTCAAAAATTCCTAGTCCAGACCATGGCGTTTTCATACCATTTTCTTCCAAAAAATTACCCATGTCATCGTTTGATGGAATTACATAGTTAAACTTATTCAAACGGTGTACTTCAGCCTTCAAAGATTTCCAAAATTTGTATGCTGGAAAGTGCAATCGCACCGCTTCTAAATCATGCATCAACCCAATTGTTTTTACTCCGTGACGCTGACACCAGCTAAGTAGCAATTCATTGATGACAAAACCGAGATAAGTTGGATATTGAATAAACAGAATATCCCCAGGAACTAATTTCTTTGTAATTGCACTAATTGTTTGTCTGATCTTCAACTTATCCTTGCCTTGAAGATACGGCACACTAATCGTAGTGTAGCTTTCTTGATTCAGGAAATGCGTGACATCCATTTTAGCTTTGCTGTTGGCATTGAAGTCAGCGCTAAATTCAACATTCAAAATAAACTTGCTCATTTAACTGTATCCTCACGTTTTGATTCATTAAATTGATTTCCCCTAAGTTTTCTAAGAAGAAAACTTTGCCCTTTTTTGAGCCAATTTTGCTTTTCCATAAAAACACAATTTACTTCTGTATATTTATACTGATTTGTATCAATCCAAACATCTAGTAACAGTTCACTAACGAACCCGTAAACTCGTCTCTCATATGAATCATAATCACTTACATCCGTACAGTTTTCTACTTTTTGTAGAACATCGAACAGCCAGGTACAATAATCATTCAAGAGATTTCTTTTCATGATAAACATATTAAACATATGCGCAGATCGCTGATTCATCACTCTATCAAAAGCGGGCAAATATTGAACATAGTCTCGTGCAATTATTTTTCTGGCATCATCTAAAGGCTTTATGTGGTGAGCATGTAAATAATGACTATAGTTAGTCTCTATATAATAATGTCGTTTTTTTGGTAAAATAATTGGATTTACAGACAGCATTCGTTCAACATCTTGCTTATTCAAGATGTTGGATAAGTCCTTTTTCTTGCTCTTACTCAAATAGCGACGGTAATGCACCAAACCAATGGCATCAGCATCTAAATTTTTCCAGGCCCAATAAATAGCAGTTAGCTCATTATAGCTACTATTTTTTTTTGATATATTGTCCCTTCCCTGATCATCGCCCTGAAAAGGTAATTCTGTTTGTGGGTGTAAAGCACGTCCAACAAAAATCGGTAAATAGAGACTGTTATCGGAGGGCATCTTGTAGGCCTTATGAGCTGCCACCAAAATTTTAATATTCATTCAATTCTCCCTTATTGAGTTCATTATCAATAATGTCCAGTGCAATCGTATAAAAGAAAAATGAGATTAACATATAATACTCATTCCATGAAAAAATTAATATGCTCAGTACAAAATACATTACCAAAAAAATCTGAAATGAATCTAAAATTGTAAGAAATAGTTCACGATTTTTTAAAGTTGAATTTACTAATCTTTTCTCTAACGATAAGGCACGTTTCAGTTTCCGATATACATAGATAATAACAGGAACGACTAAAACAAGACCAAATTGTGCGAGCCATCCGCCCCAAACACTTAAAATTGGATAGGCCTTTTTTGCGTACACTGTCAAAAATTCGTAATTTGTCTTGGTTGCCGCTGGGGCGTATTGCATAATATATGACCCAGTCCATTCGTTCCCCACACCGATAATAGGGTGATGAACAAAAGTCAACAACAGCCCTAAGGTTCCACCTAACCTATTGTCCGTTCCACCTTTTTGGAAAAGATAAGTGTTCAACATTCCCCGAATCTGAGGAATAAATATGTAACTTAAAGCGATTAGAAATACTAGGCAAATGCCAGCAAGATAGTATTTTCTTTTATCAGATCGATCACTATTAAAAAATAGCAGGAAAAATATCAATGCAATAACTAAAAAACCGGTTGTAGTCTTAGCAAAAAAAAGCACAACAATCATCAATCCTAAAACCAAAAAGTAAGGCACTCTTCTCTTGGTTTTAAATGTATTGCTGAAATAATCATAATGATTATGAATTGCGGCAATAACTGGAGGAACAAAAACGCAACCAATTAAAGCCGCTAAATATCCAGCCTCAGCCTCAAATCCATTGACTCGATGCATTGTAGTGGCGTAACTACCTTTTGTGTACCAATCACGTCCAGGCCAACGCCGTTCAAAAACAGAAGCCAGTAAATCCACCCATCGATGGCCTAATGGACTCATACTTGCAAATATTTGGGGTATCAAAACAATTACCGAATATGCTAAAAACGCAACAATTACTGCACATTCAAATTTTCTTATGTCACTAACGCTTCGAACAGCAAAAAAAGTCGCATAATAAGCCAGTATCCCAGTGATAAACAAGGCGAATAAGTCAATTAGTCCGTGAGCCAATCCAGCGTCCTGAGGGGAATTTCCATAACGTCCGAAACTAGCAAGAATTGCGAGCATCTGAATTGCAATTCCAAGAAGCACAAACGCAATAACCTTCTTCGACAACTGAGGTCTGTACAAATCATTTCTCTCTACACCAACAGTGCCAAGTACGTAGACTAATAACACAAAAAAAGGCAGGCTCACCGCTGTGCTTAGAAAACTAGTCGTTAATGGACGAACAAACAACGTCAGTGGAATTAAAACTGCGCTCATTTTTGTTCCTCCAAACTATCTTGCTTTTCTTTCTGGTAAAAAAAGGTGTACTCCAAAACCAACAACTGCTGCTAGAACCATGCCCAATATGGAAAGGAAAATCGTATACTTTGTGACACTGATAGATTGGCTACTAGTCACCGGATTCTGATTTGCAGGAGCGAGCTGTTTCATAGTACTCCCCCCGCTCATATAACCCGGTAATTTAGTGACAGCTACTTGAGCGGTCTTATCAGCAAGTCGCTGAGCTACTAACTTAGTTGGACCTTTAGCCGTGATTTTAAGCCAAGCAGTATTGGGTACACTGTCAACAGAAATTTGTTCTGACAAATCTTGCTTGTGAAAATGGTATCCTGTCGTCCCTTTCATTTCTTTATTGATGTTGTTGGTGAAAACAGGATCTGTCAACACTTGCGCATATGTATTGATCATTAAAGCATCAGCCTGTAATTGATTATAGGATTGTTCTGTATCGGTTAAATGAACCAGAACAAGGTTGGTGCTCGCAGTATAAACTGTTTGAGATTTCTTTGAGGCGTAAAAAAAACCCGAAACACCAAAAATAGCCCCTACTAAAATGATTGCTAAAATATATTTTAGAAAAATCATCACTAAACTATGAACGGAATAAGAAGTTTTATTCATAAGGTTTTTCCTCCTGAAATTCAATACGCGCCATCTGATTTAAAAATTGAAACAATGTTTTTAAAGAATATTTTAGTATCTAACGTTAATGATGCATTTCTCACATAATTCAACTCAATTTGACACCGCTCCGGGTAAACAATGTTACTACGTCCGCTGGCTTGCCAGAGTCCCATGGCTCCTGGACGAACCGAAAGGAACTCGTCCACATCGTCACCATATTCTCTGAGTTCCTGTTGGACAACTGGTCTTGGTCCAATTATGCTCATCTCACCGCGTAAAATATTAATAAACTGCGGCAACTCATCAATCGACGTTTTTCTCAAGAATTGACCAAATGAAGTTATTCTAGGATCTTCATTAGGCGGCAATTTATAGCTGTTGGCCACGTACTTTCGATAAAGCTGCTTATTTGCGTACAGCTTTTCATCAGCGTTAACAACCATAGATCGAAATTTGAAAATAAAGAATTTTTTCCCGTTTTTCCCTATTCTCTCTTGTTTAAAGATAACAGGACCTTGATTTTCTGGGCTCAACTTGTAAGTCAGAAAAACAATGAGAAAAAGTGGACTAAGGACAATTAAAGCCAAAAAAGACAAAACGATATCACAAATTCGCTTTATAATAAAATACAAAAACTTATTTCTTTTATTTCCTGAAGACATAGTTTCAATCCTTTTGTATTAGGTAAGTGGCCGGAACGGCCACGCTATTGCTAACAGTCATGTTAGCCTAGGTGCAAACCATATGAAACGATAACATTTCTATTTAGAGACATCAAGCCGCATTAACAGCATCTTCATAAAGCTAGCCTCAAGAACTCATTTTACATCGGCAACTACTCATTTTTAAATTTCAAAAAAATTCTGAACAAAAAATTTACTTTATAGTGGCAGAGTGGCAGAATTCTTATTTTCAGTGTTCAATTTTCATGATAGTATTGTTGAAGTGTTTTTAATCCACTCCATCATTTGAAATCCAATCAGGGAGGATTTGAAAAAAATGAGAGTCATCAAAAATTTTCTATATAATGCCTCCTATAATGTCCTGTTATTACTTATACCATTAATTACGCAGCCATATATTTCAAGAGTATTACAACCTTATGGCAATGGTGTATATCAGTATACGTATACGATCATTCAATATTTTGTTTTGCTTGGTGATTTAGGAATTACGTTGTATGGAAAAAGGGAAATAGCCTATCATCGTGATGACCCTCACAGTCGTTCCAAAATTTTTTGGGAAATAGAAGGACTGCAAGTCATCACTACCACGATTTCTTTGATTTTCTTTTTGATTTTTGTTGGTATAGATCGTCAATTCGTTACTATTCAAGTTTTACAAGTCCTATGGCTATTTTCTGCAAGTGTGGACGTTTCTTGGTACTTTATGGGCTTAGAACAATTTGGAAAAACTGTTCTGCGTAGCACAATAGTTAAATTGCTGTCCATAATACTTATATTCACCTTTGTAAAGCAGCCTAGTGATTTATGGAAATACACCATTATTCAAGGCGGTGCTCAATTAATTGGAGGACTTACCTTGTGGCCCTATCTTCCACAAACAATTACAAAAATTCGCTTGTCTGATTTAAATATTTTAAAGCATTTTAAGCCCTCACTTATTCTCTTTATTCCAAACATTGCAGTTCAAATTTACTCAGTCGTTAATAAGACTATGCTAAAACAGTTTGACACTGTGTCCGCTACATCGTACTTTACATTTGGTGACAACATTGTCCGAACTGTTTTAGCGGTAGTCACCGCAACTGGCACGGTCATGTTACCAAGAATTGCAAACAGATTTGCTAAGGGAAACATGCATGCGGTTCATCTAAGCTTGTACCGAAATATGAACTTTGTCGCATCAATTGCCACCCCAATGATGTTTGGTATAGCAGCGGTTGGTGAACAATTTGCACCGCGCTTTTTTGGAATGAAATATCTTTTAAGTGGAAAAGTGATTGTTGCAGAATCACCAATAATCTTGCTAATTGCCTGGTCAACGGTAATCGGAATGCAATATTTAATGCCTGTAAAGAGAATGCGCGATTATACTGTTTCCGTCACACTAGGTGCAATTTCAAATATCATTATCAATATCCCATTAATAATTGAATTTGGAGCTGTAGGGACTGCAATGGCCACAGTCGTTTCTGAGGCCATCGTGACGCTTTATCAAATATATGTGGTCAGGGATGCCATTGATCTCCGTCAAATGTTTCAGGGGCAATGGAAGTACCTGTTGAGCGGCCTCTTTATGTACGGCATAGTCAAATGGATGACTTCCTATTGGTCGTTCAGCATTTTGCACTTTATCACAGAAATAACAGTTGGCTGTATCATTTATAGTATTGGTGTATTACTCACTCGTGCTCAAATTGTCACAGAAATAAGAAGCGTTCTTAATAGTCGTCTACACAAATAAAGAGAATTTCCAAGTTTCGAGATTCAACGTTTTCGTTCTCCTAAAATATTCTAGATGCACATTTAAATATCTATACATTAAACGGCATAATTCCGATGAATCGGAATTATGCCGTTTATTATCTCTTAAAATAATTCAATATTATTCGTCTGACTACCATCTCAATTTATTAGCCACTTCCAATTTCGAAAAATTCGCTCACTCTAACACGGTTCAATCGTTTTGTAGACTTGTTCAAACCACAAGCCTCAATACCCCCTCTTCATTTATAACGCGCATGCCTGAGCTATGATTAAATTGACAGTAGTGGTCAAATATTTGTACTTAAAAACAGTGTTTCTTTCCGTCTGAAAGGAGGAAGCATTGTTTGCTTTATCAATTCATGTGTCAGCAAATTTCAATATAAACACTTAAGCCTATCGACTCAGTGTAAAAGGCACCCGTAAAATGTAGGAAAACGGCAGGTTAGAACTGTTGGTTTTCCTACATTTTTTGTATCATGAATCACATCAGAGTGTAGGAGGAATTTGATGTGAGACGTGATTTAAGAGAAGGAGTGACGATTTACGTGACTGAAAATATTAAGCCTAACTTCGCCGAGATTGCCCGGCAATATAATGTTGATTATCGAACCGTTAAGAAAGCCTATGAGGAAGTCAAAGCTGGACTTAAGGGCCGACCAAGTGGTCGACCGAAACGGCCAAGTTTACTGGATCCATTCAAGCAAACCATCGATTCAAAGCTTGAACTAAATTGTTCGGCTGCTTCAATTTTTAAATTTATCCAGAAGAAGGGCTTTACCGGCAGCTATACCCTCGTGAAAGATTATTGTCGCCAAACCCGCCGAGAACGAGTTAAGAAAGCTACCATTCGGATTGAACATTCCCCTGGTCTCTCTGCTCAAGTTGACTGGAAAGAAGAAATGGCCCTAGTGAGCAGCGAGGGTGAGCTGTTTAAATTCAATATTTTCTTGTATGTATTGCCTTATTCAAAACTCAAATATATGACACTAACCTTTGATCGGAGCCAAGATACCCTCTTTTCTTGCTTACACGACGCTTTCCTTCATACCGGAGGTATTCCGACGGAAATCTGGTTTGATAATATGAAAACCGTTGTGGATCATACAAAATCCCAGTTTGGCCACGCTGTCTTTAACGAACGGTTCCACGAATTCTGTAAAGATGCCGGTTTCACACCAATTGCTTGTCGACCATTCAGACCACAAACTAAAGGTGCAGTTGAAGCCCTTGCTCGCACGGTTGAACGTTTACGGCCATACAATACTGAATTTGCTGATGGAACTGAGCTAATCGAACTAGTTCATATGCTCCGAGATGATCTAAATCATGAAACTTCGCAGGCCACGGACGAAGTCCCGTACCTGAAATGGTTAGACGAAGAAAAAGAGTACCTTCATCGCGTTCCAGTTAATCTCCTTGAACCATACTTCGAAGAAAACATTACCCGTGTCGTTTCGAAGGAGGCCATGATCAATTTCCGCAAATGTAAGTACTCAGTAGATCCGCGATACATTGGTTGTACGGTTGCTGTTGAAATCTCCAATGATGAGCAGCGCATTCACATTTATTATAACGGAGAAGAAATTCGTACGCACTCCATAACTACCAATTCGCTGAATTATGACCCCCAAGATCAGTTCAATATCCTCAAATCTGATTTGCTTAAAGGGCGGACAGATGAAGACATTTCAGCTTACATTCGTGAACATATGACTGATTACGACAACTTATAGGAGGCTACCATGACCACTAATAATCAAATTCTTTTAAATAATCTTGAGCGCTTAGGGTTAAACAAAATCCGTGAATACTTGCCGAATTACCTTGATCAAATTCACACTGATAATCTGTCATTAACTGAGGCGCTAATTGATTTAACTAATTCGGAACTCCAGAATCGACACGAAGGTCAGATTGCACGGGCCATTGGCCGTGCTCGGTTCCCCAATACAAAATCCCTAGATACATTTGATTTTAGCTTTCAACCCAGTATGAATCGCCAAGAGGTTCTGGAATTCCAGAATCTGGCTTTTATGGAAAAGTCTGAAAACTTAATCTTTATTGGCAATCCGGGAGTCGGTAAAACCCACTTGGCAATTAGTATTGGGATTGAGGCCTGTAAACAGGGCTGTCGGGTTCTCTTTATTAATTGTCATGAGCTGTTGATTAGATTGAGAGCAGCTTACGAAAAAGGACTGCTTGATCGATCTCTAAGCCGCTATTCGCGCTATGACCTATTAATTATTGATGAAATTGGGTATTTGCCAATTGGTCACCAAGAAGCTAACCTCTTATTTCAGCTAGTCAATGCCCGCTATGAAAAGCATTCAACGATCATTACCAGCAATAGTGATCTATCCGCTTGGGTTGATATTTTCCAGAACCCAACTGTGACAGCAGCCATTCTCGATCGCTTGGTTCATCATGTTCACGTAGTGAAGATCACTGGTAAATCTTACCGATTACGTGGCCTCAAGTAACTGCCGAAAACCTACATTTCTTTCTGCCGAAAACCTACATTTTTAAACTGCCCTTGACAACTCAGTAAATTTCAGTAATTACACTTGAAATAACGGCATCCGAAATCTCGTTTTAATCAAAATTTATCGTTATTGCATTTTGTAAAAGACACTCTCATTTTGTCATCGTTTATTTAGACAGTCAGGGATTTCCTGCCATGCTTTTTAAACATTTGAAATAAAAAAACTTCTTCCTTGAGGGCCAAGCTCTAATTAATGGCTTGATTCTCTAGGAAGAAGTGTATCACACCTTACTTTGGTGCTTTTTAAGTAGCTCTTATATCAAAATCTCGTTTATACGTTTAATATGATCAATCTCGAACCATGGATTCAGCAATTATGCGGTCCAAGGTTCTATTTACCACTACTCAACTTAAGACTCGCTAAAAAGTTAAATAGCCGGTAAAACTGCCGTCACCAACTCGTACCCAGCGTTCATGGTATGGTAATCCATTGTAGTTTGCTTCAGAGATTCTAACGTAGTTTCCTGAAACTTGCTCAACGTAAGCAACATGTCCATAAGTTCCAACAGTACTCCAAGCAATCATTCCAACAGCTGGGGCATTGTAAGTTACTGAGCGCGCGTGATAAACCCAATCTATGGCATTTCCATACCAGTAAGGACTGACTCCTTCCGCTGCTAATCGCTTAGCAGCGTAAGCAGTACACTGACCAGCATAATAACCATAATCATTACCCCAATCAACACCATAGTTGATTTCTTGACCAGCTCCATTGAAATGGTAAATAGTATTATTGATTCGCTGAATTCCGGTTACAATAGCACCATTGCCATCAGCGTAATACCAACCATTACCGCCCCAAATCCAGCCAATTTGAATCCTGCCGTTATTATTGGCAAAGTACCAGTGGCCGTTAACCCAAATCCATCCGCGTTGAATAGCTCCGCCGTTGTAGTTAGCGTAAAACCAGCCTGTACCATCATTTATCCATCCGCCTTGAATGGCTCCACCGTTATAACTGGCATAATACCAATTATTGCCGCTATACACCCAGCCATAATGTAAACTGCCATTTGCATTCAAATAATACCAATTACCATCCCACAACCAATCTGTGTGCATTGCACCACCGTTGCGATCTAGGAAGAACCAGTTATTGCCATCCCAGGTCCAACCGCTGTGCATTGCGCCACCGTTGCGATCTAGGAAAAACCAATTATTGCCATCCCAGGTCCAACCGCTGTGCATTGCGCCACCATTGCGGTCTAGGAAGAACCAGTTATTACCATCCCAGGTCCAACCACTGTGCATTGCGCCACCGTTGCGATCTAGGAAAAACCAATTATTGCCATCCCAAGTCCAGCCTCTTTGCATTGCGCCGCCATTGCGATCTAGGAAGAACCAATTATTGCCATCCCAGGTCCAACCACTGTGCATTGCGCCGCCATTGCGATCTAGGAAAAACCAGTTATTGCCATCCCAGGTCCAACCACTGTGCATTGCGCCACCGTTGCGATCTAGGAAAAACCAATTATTGCCATCCCAAGTCCAGCCTCTTTGCATTGCGCCGCCGTTAGGATTCGTGTAAAACCAATTATTGTCATCCCAAATCCAACGATATTGCAAAGCCCCATTGCTATTAGCATAATACCAATTTCGATCTTTAACCCAACCAGTCTGTAAGACACCGTTTTGATTATTAAAATACCAATTGTTATTGATGTTATTCCATCCGGTAAGCATAACACCGTTGTTATTCATCAAGTACCAAGCGTTGTCAATCAGCTGCCAATAATAAACAATACTGCCATTAGGACTACTATAAAACCAGTTGTTATTATTACTGAGCCAGCCAACATTCATTGTGCCATCACTTGGCTTTAGCCAGTACCAATTTTTATTATAATCGAGCCATCCTTCATGCATGGTGCCAGAGCCGTCTAGATAGAACCATTTGTTATTATCTTGGTACCAACCCGACTGCATTACACCCGATTCATTAAAATGGTACCAACTACCATTTACTTTAGCCCAAGCCTTTTCGGGAACATTATTTTGATACCAATACCATTGACCGTTTTCAAGTTGCCAACCGTTTTTTACACTATCACTATCTTCTGAGTCATTTTGTTCACTCATAAAATTGTAATTTGTGGCTCTCACCCTGCTAGTATTTTTTTGACCAGTGGATTGTATACTACTAGCTTGTATTGACGATGCACCACTCTCAACCTTAACAGCAGAGGATTGAGAGTCGGAAGCAGTTTGAGAGATGCTTTTTGCCTGACTACTCGTAGAAGAATTAGATGAAGTCGAATCTCCCGCAAGACCTACTACAGAACTCTTACTCTGTAAAGTTGCACCACTACTTTGCAAACTTAGTTCACTTGCTTTAGCCGAACTGGGCATGGTATTGGAACTTGTCGAATTCGAAGTAGAATCAGTTGAGAATTCTTTGACCGAACTTGAATCAGCATTTGAGTGAACGTCGTCTATTTCACCTTTAACAGACTCCGTAGAACTATGTTTGTCACTAGAACTAGAACTAGAACTAGAACTAGAACTAGAACTAGAACTAGAACTAGAACTAGAACTCATGATAGACGCACTTCTGGACGTGTCAACACTTGTAGCCGGTGCAATACTACTGTTAAAGCCTTGGCTTTCATCGGCCTGAGAAACTGTCGTCGCTTTATTAATATCATGACCAATGAAAGTCGATGTATCAGAAGCATTGTCACCTTTTTGTTGGTTAATATATGTTGTTTTGTCTTGATTATCTGCATGTACCGTCAAATCATGACTGTTAAAAGTCAACACGACAGAAGTTAACGCAATACCTAAAATACTCAGTCGTCTTAGTCTTTTAGCATATTCACCCTTATTCCCCACAACATGTCCTCTCTTCCTGATATTTCAATAGTTGACAGTCTACAATATTCCTTTTTTTTCGGCAAATCTTAATAAAACCAAAAGAGTCTTCTAAAACCCGTCGCAACGCGTTTTAGAAGACTCTATTTCACTCATTTTCGTTTTCGTTACAGATTAGTAACACAAAGCGCTTAAAACCTTATTAATAGCATTAACTAATATTAAAAAGCATATTTAATCGGATTCTCTTGCTTCTGTGAAATTTTTTCAAGAAAGTAAGTTAAAGCAACTGCCCAGAGAACTGCGAACCCAAAAATGAATGGTTGCGTTAATTGAATTCGCGTCATGCCATAAAAAGTTGCCCCGAATCTGGCCAGTACCCAGAACTGTGAAAAATATGCGACGGTGCTAAATTTCCGAATTGTTTTATCGCCATAAAGCTTGAAAGATGGCATTTTAATCAAGAAAATCATCAGTAAGAAAACTGTTGGAGCCAGTAAAAAAGATTGGTCGGTGCTAAAAGCCCAGTTGTTCTTCACAGCAAAAGTATCTTCAATATCGAGTAATGCCCAACTAAATATCAATCCTACACTAATCAACGAAAGTCTTTGTTTAACAAGTACCTCTTCATATTTTGCCAGCACTTCACCGAGAACAAAGTAGAATGGTCCAGTAAGAATTGTTGTTGGCAAGTAAAAATATGCAGGATTATCAATCATTAACATGAAATTTTGCGGTAGTAAACGAGCGTACAAACTAGCTAATACCACAACCACGTAAAACGGCAAACAAATTAGAATCTTAGACCAAGTAGAACGTTTCCTTAATATTACGAAAACAAATATGGCACTGAAAATGGAGGCCGTTACGTACCACGATCCTGGAAAAGTATCTGATAAAAGTGTGTTTAGGACTAGAAGTGTCCATTGGCGACTTGCAGGCAATTTGATATTCACAAAGAATTCTGAGTAAACAAGCGGCAAATTAACAATAATCCAGAAAGCATAGAGTTTAAGCAACCTGTAAACGTAATACTTTGTAGTTTTCACTCCCTGCACTAATGAACCTGCCTGCAATTTCTTGGGGCGAATTTACAATTGAAATGCAACACAAAGTAAAAAAATAAACCCATACCGGGTAGAATATGTTTAACGACCAAATCAAACAATTCGAGGTATCCGGTATGAGCTATAAACATCTTACTATAAAAGAACGTGAAATACTTATGTTTTTACGAGCTAAGGGGTTATCTATCCGGGCTGTTGCGTTACGGCTGGGGCGAAATCCAAGCACTATTTCACGGGAGTTAAAACGTTGTGCAGGTAATTATTCCCCAAGCAAAGCAGATAATGACTATCATCAAAAGCGGCAGAATTGTCACAAGAAGCGGCTATTAGACAGCCATCCACAATTACGCCGTCAAATTGTTCATTACATCTTAGATCTGCACTGGTCACCAGAGCAGATTACCGCTCGCTTTAATAAGGAACATCAATGGTGTGTTAGCTACAACACAATTTACCGTCATATCTATCAACACAATTTAGGTGAGAAGTACTCCTCACGTGGTGATACCGGTATTCAGCGCCATCTCAGACATAAACATCGGACTCGGCATTCAAAGAATACTAGACGACATCGAGAAGTACAGACCGACTATATCTCGATCCATGAGCGCCCTGGTTTTATCAACCAGCGTCAACGTATAGGTGACTGGGAAATTGATACTGTGATTGGTCGAACGGGTCACTCCATCCTTTTAACGATTGTCGATCGGCTTAGTCGGCTTACGCTTATCAAAAAGGTTGTGCAAAAGGACTCGCAGGAGATAAATAAAGGCTTAGTTGAACTGTTAGGGGCCATTCCTAAAGAATTTGTTCATTCTATTACACCAGATCATGGGACCGAATTTCTTCATCTTGATGAAATCAGCGAAAGGTTAGGTGTTACTGTCTATTGGCCCGATCCATATTCGCCTGAACAGCGTGGAACAAATGAGAATACAAATGGATTAATCCGGGAATATTTTCCCAAGCGAACAGATATTGATAATTATACAGAACAGGACGTTGAACACTGCCAAAAGCAGTTAAATCAACGTCCTCGCAAAGTGTTAAACTATGAAACCCCATATGAAGTATTTTTTGACAAACCGTTGCACTTAGTTTGACAATTCGCCGGACAATAAAAAAGCGGACGTGATAAAAAAAAACGGAACCCGTATTGTCAATCTAAGTGCAACAGTTTCTAGTCCAATCCTATAAGTGGTACACAGCTTAGAGTTCCGGCATCAGTTCCGCCGCACTCCGGTAGCCCAAGATACGACGAGGCCGGCTGTTGAGTGCGTCCTGGAAGCTCTGAATATCAATGATGTCGTAATGGTGGAGTGAGCGACCTTTCGGAATAAACTCTCGTAGAAGGCCGTTCTGGTTCTCATTTGTTCCGCGCTCCCATGGTGAGTACGGATGAGCAAAGTAGACATCAGTTCCTTCTACTGAATCCAGTTGTGCGAACTCACTGCCGTTATCAAAGGTGATGGTGGTGAAGTATTCCGCACCGTAATCATCAATGATGGACTGAAGTCCCACCTTACAGGTACTTGCTTTGTAGTTAGCGAGCTTGATGATGATTTCGAAGCGACTCATCCGCTCTGTCAAAACCAGCAACGCAGGTTCGCTATCAACGCGCTTACCTTTCACTAAATCTCCTTCCCAATGGCCCCCTTGCCGACGGTCTTGAACTTCAATGGGTCTTTCATCAATCGAGGTACCAAGCTTCGTCTTATTGGTGCGGGTATGGGAATGGCTTCGTTTAATTCGCAAGCTGGGTTTGCGCGGTAAGTCGTGGGTCCGTAGTTCGAATCTACCGGCCTCAATATCCCGGTAAACCGTTGGTGTTGAAGGAACAACCTCGTCTGCGTGTTCCCGTTTGAAGGTGTGCACGAAGCTGTCCACACTGTGTACGCGTGGACGTTGCTTGATGGCAGCGGCACAGGCGGCGTAGAACTCGGGGTTCTTCTCAAGCATCGTCTTGGGGCGACACCACTCCCGCCGCTGAGCGTGCAGATAAGCTGCCGTATCAGCAAAGTAAATCAACGCTACCTTATGCCCGGGAATTCGCTGTAGAACGGAGCCACGAGTGATCTCACGCGAAATAGTACTACGAGAGCGGTTGAGTTCGCGGGCAATCCGTGCTTGGGAGAATCCCTGATTGAGCAGAGTTTCAATGCGAACGCGATCAAAATTTGATAGTTGTTGGTAAGCCTTAGAGATGGTACGCTTGATGTTGGTCATGATGTGCCTTTCTTATGTGCTTGGTTGCTTATAAGAATAGGTCATCATGGCCTTTTTGGTCTATTTAATTATGTGTTGCACTTAAATTGTAAACGCGGGAAAAAAAACGGAACCCCAAGTCGAGAAAAAAGTTGAACTATTTGTGCCTGCAAAAATGGATGACTGATACTGAGGGTATTCGCATGCAAAAAAATTATCATAATGGCTGAGAAAGCTTTGAATAAGTCTATGCTCGTATATATCTTGCGGCTTGAGCGTGTCTGTTCCATGATTACCCCTCTATTTCAAGTTAAAAATCGACTGATACTTTGTCATTATACACTGTCATCTATAGACTTACATTTAAGCTTTCAACTTTTGATCGTTTTGACGTATTTCAAAGTTCATGTTAATATTTGTGTGTTCATTTTTTGAACGCAGGGAGAAAAATATGAAAACTATATCTGAGTCCGAATTTAACATTCTAAATACCGTAAACACAGGTAATGCTGAAGGTAAATACTTTAGCCAGCGCAGTCTAGCGCAGCAGACCAATCTTTCACTTGGTCAAGTAAACCGCATACTCGCAAATCTTAAAGATAAACGTATGGTGAATATCTCACGTTTTGAGTCTAAAAACACATATACATTAACGACCTTAGGTGTTAATGCTTTGCAATCGCATACTAGTAGCCTCCACCGTGTTAAAGCATCGACGCTACAAAACGCATCTGCACCTAAAACAGCTGTTATTCTGGCTGCTGGAAAACCAAACAAATCCCAAATACCAAGTTGCTTATTTCAAATTGATGACGATGTAACACCTCTAGATAGAACACTAGCCCTACTAAGGAAAAGAAACTTTACTCAAATTATTGTAGTTGTCGGTTTTAAATCTAAACAAATAGTAGACCATGTGAATGACCCCAGCATAACTTTCATTGAAAACAGAGACTACATGAATACTGGCACCATGAAGTCTCTGTCATTAATAGCTTCAGCCATTAGTGATGATTTTATTATTATCGAAGGCGACACATTGTATGACTCTGCTATGCTTGACGTACTCTTAGAAGCTGCCCCTGCCGATGCGCTTTTGACAGCTAGCCTAAGTGGTTCTGGTGATGAAGCCTTTGTGGACTTTGATTCCCGCGCAAATCTTGTTCAAATTTCAAAAGATATTCGCCAAATGAATCGATTATCAGCAGAAATGATTGGAATTTGCCGTCTATCTTTCTCATTTTTTAAACAAATGCTTACTTTGTATGCTGACAATCAAAACCAGTGGTTAAATTACGAATACCTCATAACACAAGTTGCTTCGACGAATGCATTTCGTTGTTTAAGTACGGACAATTTAAGCTGGATAGATCTTGATTCATCGTCAGATCTAATTAATGCTCAAGAAAACATTTGGCCAGCTATTAAACGTCACGAAAAGATACAAGCATTAGCAGAAGCAAAAGAAAAAGTAGCAAGCGCCTTACAGATTAATGTAACAGACATCACTAAGATGACTTATGCCGGTGGAATGACGAATACAAATTATTCAACGATTATCAATGGTACTGAATACTTTGTTCGAATTCCTGGTAAAGGAACGGAAAAAATGATTAATCGAACAACGGAAAAGCCGAATGCTCTAGCCGCAAGTCAACTAAAAATTAACGTTCCAACTAGGTATATGAATGCGGAAACTGGTATCAAAATTACAGAGACCGTTCCTGGTGCAGTGACCCTTTCTGCTAAAACTTTAAAATTCGAAGATAATTTAATTAAAATCGCTGATATTTTACACCAAGTGCATACATCTGATATGCATTTTAAAAATCACTTTTCTTTTGTTGACGAATGGCATAAATATGAACAAGCCGTGGCAGATTTAAACGCATCATTCTATCCAGGCTATCAAGAAGTGCGGAAAAATGTGTTTGCCGCAAATAAACTGTTAATTGATCATTTAGGCATTTTTGACGCTCCTTGCCATAATGACCTTGTACCGGAAAATTTTATCAAGGACGAAGCCGGAAAAATTTATTTGATTGATTGGGAATATTCCGGACTAAATGACCCTTCTTGGGATTTAGGTGCTCTTTGTAATGAAAGTGACTTTTCAGAAGAACAAATTAATTATTTCCTAGCACAATATTACGGTCGAAAACCACAGAAAAACGAACTAACGAAAGTTAAAATATATATGGCCTTTCAAGACGTTTTATGGAGTACTTGGACAATCGTGAAAGAAGCAAGTGGCGTAGATTTCGGTAATTACGGTATTACCCGCTTTAATCGAGCTAAAAAAACATTAAGCGAGGTACTTAATCTTGCTTAACTGGAACAAAAATCAACGATATGCTGGTGTCGGCCTACTTGGTGGTGCTCTGTGGGGAGTTGATACTGTACTACTTGGAATAGTGCTTGCTGCTTCCCCATTTAGCCAATATGCTAGTTTGGCCCCGTTAATTGCAACCTTTCTTCATGACTCCACTTCAAGTGTTTGGCTACTAATATTGACGGCGATTCAGGGTCATTTAAAAACGTTCTTCCATGCAATAATCTCAAGCAGTGGTCGATGGGTAATGCTTGCCGCACTCTGCGGTGGCCCTATCGGAATGACCGGTTATATTTTGTCAATTCAGTATTTAGGTGCATCTAACACTGCCGTAATTTCAGCAATGTATCCAGCGTTTGGAGTTTTTCTAAGCTTTATTGTGTTTCATACTCATCTATTTAAACATCAATTTTTAGGTCTGGGCATAGCAATTCTAGGTACAATGCTCATTGGCTTTAGCACAGCAACATCAACTAAAGCTTCAATGATAGGGTTCCTATTTGCACTCATGTGTGTCTTTGGTTGGGGAAGCGAATCAGTGATTTCTGCATATGGCATGAAGGATGATCTAGACCCCCAAATAGCACTGTTTATTCGCCAACTAACATCCGGTGTTTTTTACTTTTTAGTGGTGATGCCGCTAATTAAGAATGGCTTTTTTATTGCTGCTAATGCCATCAAATCACCAATTTTTCTTATGTTATTAATAACATCACTATCCGGTACTATTTCTTACCTGTGTTATTATAAGTCCATAAATATTATTGGACCCGTCCAAGCAATGGGCTTGAATATTAGTTACTCGGCATGGGCAATACTAATTGGCCTTTTAACCGGCACACCATTTAATATACGCACCTTTCTAATTGCCCTACTGATTATTTTAGGATCAATACTAACAACTGAACACCCAAAAGACTTTTTCACATTTAAATAAAAAGGACAAACAACTCTATGAATGCAATCATTGTAGCAGCCGGGCTTGGAACTCGGTTCAAGGAATTAACTAAGCATACACACAAATCACTTCTACCAATCAACGGCATTCCAAACTTGGAAAGAACCATAAGGATGTTGAATCAAGCAGATATTCACGAAATTCACATCATTACAGGATACCTGGCAAATCAATTCGATTATCTAGTCAAAAAATTTCCTGGCGTTCAAACCCATTACAACGACAAATACGAATCCTATAACAGTATTTATACATTTAGTAAGGCACTACCTTACTTTGGTGATTCTTTCGTTATTGACGCAGATTCCGTTTTAAAAAACAATGTCTTCACCTTTCATCCCCAGGAAAGTTGCTATTTCACAATATTGCGCACCATTCATGGTACAGAATGGTGTCCGATCACTAATGATAGTAATCGTGTTACACATATCGAGGTTACAGATAAACATATCCCCTCAATGTCTGGCATTTCTTTTTGGAGTAAATCAACAGCAAATGACATTAAATCAGTGTACCCAAATTACATGCAAGATAATGTTTTGACTCAAAAACAGTTATACTGGGATACAATACCAACCAAGCTATTTAAAAAAATAATAATGCACACACACCAGGTCTCGGAAGATTCTATGTACGAAATGGATACACAGGAAAATTACAAAACCATTCAAAAGCTTCTTAGCACTAATTAATACCGGAAAGTAGGTTTACTTGTATGAAAGCCATTGTAATTTATGCTACTATTACAGGCAATAATGAAGACGTTGCAGACATTATCGTGGAAGCACTTGAAGATCTTGACGTGTCAGTCACGGAGTCTGAAATTTCTCAAACAGACGCGCAAACATTACTATCCACAGACATCGTTGTGGTTGTTCCTTACACTTATGACGAAGGCTCACTACCCGAAGAAGGACTCGATTTTTACGATGACCTGCTTGATATGAAATTACCACAAACAGTTTTCGGAGTTGCTGGATCAGGTGATGTGTTTTACGGAGACGACTATGGCGTCGCCGTGGATAAATTTGAAGAAGCCTTTATTAAAACAGGCGCCATTAAGGGCAGTCAATCGGTAAAAGTCAATTTATCTCCAGATGAATCGGATATCGAAAAACTAGATACATTTGCCAAACAATTAACTCAAGCCGTTGAAAAGAAATTGTAGTCGCTAATCGTGAAAGTCAAAAGAAAAGGTCATACAGAACTCTTCGGTAAAGAGTTCTGTATGACCTTTCCTTTTGACAAAAAACGGTTGTGATTATTTACCTCTCATTTTCCGAATAAAAATCCACAATGCAGCAATCCCAACACCGTCAGTAGACGCCATGACAACGTTTTCTTTACTAACTTTCGGCAAATTCTGTAATACTTCACGTCCAAGATTTTTTTATTAGAATCGCCGCGCAAAACTTTTTTAATTTTCTTGTTTTGGGCTACGACGCTTTCAACCTGTTTGTTTTTCTCACTAAGTTGTCTCGGTGTCTGTGTATTCTCAGTCGTTGCAACTTGAATAGTTGTGTCAGAGCTACTACTACCTAAATTGCTTGTTTCATCAACAGTATCACTAGACATTGAAGAGCTGAACGAAAAAGAAGTAGACCCTGATTTCAAGCTTGAAACCTCATCATCAGACTTTGTTGTATTACTCTTTGCATCACTAACCTGCACATTGCTAGTGTCAGAATTAGAAGTGTCAACGCTAGACTGTTGTTGATTTTGGGTCGCACACGAAGTACTGGACTCATTGCCACTACTATTTGAATCTGATACACCGCTTTCACTGTCAATACTGTTTGAAGCATTGGAAATTATTTGCGAGGTAGAAGTTGACGCCGAATCTGAATCTTGAGAATCCAAGGACGACGACGTTACTGAATTGTCATCATTACTGTTTCTAAAATAGTTAATGGTGATTGTTTGTGACTTACCAAAGACACCCGAAATCACATTAGAAGAGCTTTTAAACCCATTAATGGTCGGGACACTTTGCTTATACGCATCCCCTAAAAATCCGTTTAGCGTTGTGTTGGGTGAAATGTCAGAGCCATTGCCATCTACGTATTTGATTGTAACTGTTACTGTAGGATCATAAATCAAAGAAATATCTATTGTTTCATCCGAATTCGAAGAATTATCGTTTATTATAGACAGTACTGCATCTCGAATATTGTCACTATTAGGCTGCTTGCCCATTAACAGTGAAGACAAAGTAACATTCTTATTCACACCGCCTGCAGATACTCTAACGATACTTTGGTTCGCCTGTATTGCATATCCATCAAAGTTGCGAATAATAGGTAAGATTACTTCGTTTGAATTAGTCGTTTGTGTTGAAGTGTCTGCCATTTTCTTACCAGGAACGTTACCCTTCTGATATCTGACAGTTTCCATTATTTGAAAATTTGTTCCAAGCAAACTACTCGAATCAGCCGAAACACTGCTACCTACTTCAGAACTAGATAGAGATTCACTATCTGCCTGTACATTTGGCGACATGGTGAACACGAGACCAAATGTTAAAACAAACAGAAAAACAGCACCAAACTTGACAGTTAAACGTGATTTTAGTAACTTAATGGCTTTCATGTGTCCACCTCCTCACAATTATTTCTCTACCTATAAGAGTAACACGTTTGTAACATGTTGTAACCAAATGTGCCCGTATTTAATGCTGTTAATCACATTTTGTTGCTACAAATACACAAATAATTATTCATCTTCGACACTTTTGAAAATATACCACTTGTTAAAGAAATAGTTGGCTACAATCATTAAAACTTGATCAATCAGTTTAACTAAAATCTCGTTACCATTCATTAAACCAACACCCACATACATTATTGCAACGTCAAAAATCGAAGTCAGTCCTCTAAGAAAGAAAAAATATTTCTCGCATTACTGCTACAAGCCTTTACTTATACGATGCAAGGACCCACAGTTTGTCAGTAACATACGCAAAAAGAACTGACAGTATCCAAGCAATCACATTGCCACATTGGTAATTCCAATGTACTACACTAGCAAATAGTACGAATGTAACAATATTAACTAATGTGGTCAGGCCTCCAAAAAACAAATATGAAATAACCGACTGATACTTAAAAAAAACCAACACATCGATTCAAAAAATTCATAATATTATTGCCCAATCCCTCTTCTGATCTTTGTGATAGTACTACTATTAGTACAAATATGATATACAAAGCTTAAAAATCACAAAAAAATTATTATCTTTTCCATAAAGATGATAAAGTTAATATTATTTCAAAGGGAAAATCAGTCAGATGACGAAATGGATTAAAATGCATCAATCAATAATCGAATATATGGTTTGGGGAACGTGCGCTTTTTTCATCAACCTCTCGGTGTTCACTGTCCTAGATGTTTGGACGCCAATGAACTACCAGTTTGCCAACATTCTCGGTTGGATTCTGGCAACAACATTTGCTTTTTTTACAAACAAACTTTGGGTATTTGCTACTCCAACAACTGGTTTCAAATCTTTAATGAAAGAAATGTGGTCATTTTATTTCTTTCGTATTTTGACGCTTATCTTAGATATCGTAATCCTGTTTATTGGCATTACTTTGTTCAAGGGAAATGACGTTCTCGTGAAATTAATTGACCAATGCATCACAAATATAGCTAATTATTTTTTTTCACGCTGGTATATTTTTAAAGCCGTTAAATAATATTTTCTTTAGACGTAGCAACTATATTTAGTAGTCATTAGTGAGCTTTTGTACAAAAAGCATTATTCTTTTTGAAATATCTTTGTGATCCAATGCAAAGATTGACGGCTCTCAATAATTTCACCACTAAAATACTCCTGTAATGTCGCGTTCAAAACCGATCCTGTCAAAATAATTACTCCAGAAAAATCCAACCACATCATAATTACAATAACCGACCCCACCGTTTTGTAAGTGGTTACTGATTTTGCAAAGTAATCCACATAGAGTGAAAACAACTGCGACAACAACAGCCATATAATTGTTGATGTCAATGCCCCTACCCATACATATCGCCATTTTAAATGCGCATTAGGCAAAAAGTAATAGAGTAATAGTAATAAAATAAATAACAATCCAAGCGTTACTGGCCATTTCAATGAACTCACAACACCTGTGATATTACGACTTAAATGTAATAATGGCGTCAATTGTTTAACGACAACTTGTCCTAAAGTAAAGAAAAGAATGATAAAAGCCATGATTATAATCACTAAAATCATCCACAAGAAAGAAAACAAGCGATTTATTATTGCATTTTGATTTTCACCGACACCATAAGCTTGATTCACAGTTCTTTGAAATGCTGCAACAACCTGACTGGTGGACCATAATGCCACGACAGCACCAATTGATAATAAACTACCACTACCTCGTTGCAAAAAAGACAAAATTGATGGGGCTAATGTTTTATATACATCTGTAGGAACGGCCGTTTGTAAATAATCCAATACAGTTCTTGCATTAATACCGAATATTGGTAACAAATTTCCAATAACAATGACAGCTGGAAAAATCGAAAGTAACGAGTACCAAGCTAATATAACCGCCGAATTACTTACTTGTGCATTACCAAACCGGCGTAAAAAGATTCTGAAAAACCGTTTCATAACATTTCCGCTCTTTCTACTCAAATTTCCATTACTTTATTAAAACACAACGCAATAAAAAACGAAAAGAGCATGCCCATGAAACGGACACACTCTCCTATTACTGAACAAATGATCTAAATATCGTTCGTTTTAAATATATACCATTTACTGAAGAAGTAATTCGACACAACTACAATAATTTGATCAATAATCTTCACTAACATCGCATTTCCATGCAAAACTGAAATTCCGACAAACATAATAATCATTTCGAAAAACAATGTTAGGATGCGAAAACCAAAAAAGGACAACATCTCCTTAAAAATAGCAGTAAAGCCAGATGCCTTAGAAGAGAAAACCCATAACTTGTTTGTTACGTATGCGAATAAAACCGCAATAATCCAAGCCCACACAGTCGCCACTTGATAATTCCAGTGCCACCAATAATTGGCAATCCCAAACGTGATCAAATTAATGACTGTTGTGAGACCACCAAAGAAAAGATAGGCAATTTGCGCTTGATACTTCTTAAACAACTTTATTAATGTCGCCATTTAGAAAACTCCAATTTAACTTAATTAAACAACTAACATAACAATTTACGACTTTGAAGGCCATCTGTCGACCCTTCATTAACAAAACTTAGGTAAATATCAGTTTTTGCTGCATTAATGCAACTCTTTCAGTTTGCTTTCCAACCTCGAGTTGTCCAATCCATTTCTCGTTTTCGCATCCTTGACACATATGGATTGCCACCAACATAAAAACGCAACTCTCGATCATGCCAGTTCCCTTCGCTGACACCGATACGTGCTGAACTAACGATTTGTTGAGGTTGGTGTTCATCGTCCTTATTAAGGGCAAATTGTGATTGATCCAAATGTGTATTGTTAAAACGCAAACTGACAACACCCATTGCCGCGGTCATCTTAGCAGGTCCATTAGTCAGCTCAACGCCGGCCCTCGGTCGATTTTGTGTCATCTGTTCAATCCCAATTGTCGGCTCAATGGCCCGAAGTAACACCCCTTGTGGCGTTCCAATTGATTGACAAATAAGATTCATCAAAATCGAGCCACGCATCGTATAGAAATATAGCGTTCCTGCCTCATCAAACAGGGCCGCGTTTGCCTTACTTTTACGATGTCCAAAAGCATGTGCTGCCGTATCCTGATCGCCTAAATAGGCTTCTGTTTCCACAATAACTCCGCCAACGATACCGCTGTCTGTTTTCCGTGTTAAAGTAACACCTAACAAATCTTTCGCAATTTTTTCTGTTGGCCGACCAGTGAAAAAGTCTGCAGTTAATACTGGCATCATGCACTATCCCCCAAATATAAAAGTTGTTATTCTCTAAGAAATGAAACCATTTTTTCTTAGAATTCCGTTTTCTACTTACCAGTATGATACAACATAGATGGAGCAAATATTTATCACATTTTGTCAACATAATACAAGGGGGATTTATCATGCAACGCGATGATTCACTTATTGTTTGGATTTCTGGCAGTGTGTTACCACTCATCATTCTAATTGGTCTGTTGTACGGTTTGATTTCCGGTCAAGTCGTCACTGGTTTAGTTGTTGGCATTATTGCCGGTCTCCTTTTGGCCGGAACAGCATTTATTTCATTCACAATGTTAGAGGATGCCTTCGCACCCAAACCCTAGCCTTAGCTATTATATGTATCAAATAACGACCATCAAATTACGATGGTTGTTATTTTTTATGAATGATTTAACGCCACATGCCATTCATCATATTCATACTATTCTGACCAAAGTCACCATCATGATGACGACGATCAAAGCCATGTTCTCTTAGGCCAAAACCCTCATGACCGCCAAACGAACGCCGTCCAAAATGGCCATTACCGCCAGTGAAAGAACCAAAGTCTTCCTCTGGAGCGTCACCCATCTCAGCTAACTTATCCTTCAACGACCCATCTAGTTTGGCTAACAGTTGTTGTAGTTGGGTAGATTCTTCATCAGTCAAACCATCAAATAAACCACTCAAGTAATCATCATTTGCTTGTTGACGCTCCGACAAACGTTTGCGACCAGCATCAGTTAAAGCAACGTGTGTGACACGCTTATCATTTTCATCTGGCTTCCGCTCAATTAGATCATGTTCGGCTAATTTACTCAGCATTTCAGATAGCGAAGACGGACGAACATCCAGCAATTCAGCCAATTCACTTTGCGTTACATTATCGTGATCCGCAATGAGTTGCAATAACCGTCCCCGACCAAAACCATGATGCCGTCCATGGTTCATACCACGTGTGGCAAAACCATAGCGTTGCATTTGTTTCGTTAAATCCATTAAAGTACGAAATAGTTCATTATTATTTTCTGTTGTCATAATTTTCCTCCACTTAGGGTTAGTTAGGCACCTAATATCGGCTATTATATAGGTACCTAACTATTTGTCAACACTTCCGGCTTAATCAAATAAACGTCGGACATTATTGGTCATTTGTCTGTCTCACACCCAAATCGGTAAAAAATGCTGTCGTCTCCTATTTGGTTTGTGCTAAGCTAACTACAATATCAATCAAAAGTGAGGTTTTTGCGAAATGGCAAACGAATTTCCTCAAGTAGTCACTATTGCCGGGTCTGACTCAGACGGTAGTGCTGGCTTGCAAGCTGACTTAAACACTTTCTTCACGCGTAATGTTTATGGAATGTCGATTGTTACAGCCTGCGTTGCCGGTAATTCTTATGGCATTCAAGCCTCAACATCTATGCCTGCCGACTTCATCAATCAACAATTTACATCATTAGCTGACGATTTCGATTTAAGAGCCGCTAAGACCGGCATGCTGGCTGACGCTGAGTTAATTAGTAACGTCGTTTCCAATTACAAACGCGTTAACTTTGGTCCATTAGTTGTCGATCCAGTGATTGTGACTAAACATGGCGCAATGTTGCTTGAAACTACCGCTTTTGAAACTCTTCGTGAACAGCTAGTACCCTTGGCAACTGTCATCACGCCAAACTTCTTTGAAGCACAAAAATTAGCTGACATGACAATCAAAACGGATGACGAAATGTTAACTGCCGCTGAAAAGCTTCAAAACATGGGCGCTAAAAATGTGATGATCAAAGGTCAACACAGTGATGCATCACAGACCGAGGTTCGCGATCTTGTCCTATTAGAAAGCGGCGAACATTTCTGGCTCAGCGCGCCCTATGTCCACACTGATAGAGTTAATGGCACTGGTGACTCATTGTCTGCGTGCATTACAGCTGAACTGGCTAAGGGACAAACGGTTAGAGAAGCAATTACTATCGCGAAACAGTACGTTAATGTGTCCATTGCAAATCAAATTGCGGTTGGTCATAAATATGGGCCTATCAATCATTGGGCATTTCAAAAATAAAAAAGACGCCTTGCAAGGCGTCTTTTTTCGATCTCAAATATTAATCATAACAGAACAATAAATATGGCTATTTTGCTTGATGCAGTTCAGAAAGAACCTTTTTGGCATTATCTACTGGAACCAGTAGCACGGGAAAATCATTTTCGTTCCATTCCAACCGTGGTTCAGACTTAACAAATTGAATAATGCCAGCACGCATAGCCTTTAACATCAAACTAACTATTTGTTTACTTTCAAAATTTGGTTTCCCCATTTCAGCTATATAAGAAATCGATCGAGCTTTTTTGTTTTTTAAAACCTTTTTGGGTTTTCCGTTACTTTTAACTGCTTGTAATAAATAATCAATAATTGCATCGTTTTCAATCATTTCAATACTGTAAAAGGCACCCGTAAAATGTAGGAAAACGGCAGGTTAGAACTGTTGGTTTTCCTACATTTTTTGTATCATGAATCACATCAGAGTGTAGGAGGAATTTGATGTGAGACGTGATTTAAGAGAAGGAGTGACGATTTACGTGACTGAAAATATTAAGCCTAACTTCGCCGAGATTGCCCGGCAATATAATGTTGATTATCGAACCGTTAAGAAAGCCTATGAGGAAGTCAAAGCTGGACTTAAGGGCCGACCAAGTGGTCGACCGAAACGGCCAAGTTTACTGGATCCATTCAAGCAAACCATCGATTCAAAGCTTGAACTAAATTGTTCGGCTGCTTCAATTTTTAAATTTATCCAGAAGAAGGGCTTTACCGGCAGCTATACCCTCGTGAAAGATTATTGTCGCCAAACCCGCCGAGAACGAGTTAAGAAAGCTACCATTCGGATTGAACATTCCCCTGGTCTCTCTGCTCAAGTTGACTGGAAAGAAGAAATGGCCCTAGTGAGCAGCGAGGGTGAGCTGTTTAAATTCAATATTTTCTTGTATGTATTGCCTTATTCAAAACTCAAATATATGACACTAACCTTTGATCGGAGCCAAGATACCCTCTTTTCTTGCTTACACGACGCTTTCCTTCATACCGGAGGTATTCCGACGGAAATCTGGTTTGATAATATGAAAACCGTTGTGGATCATACAAAATCCCAGTTTGGCCACGCTGTCTTTAACGAACGGTTCCACGAATTCTGTAAAGATGCCGGTTTCACACCAATTGCTTGTCGACCATTCAGACCACAAACTAAAGGTGCAGTTGAAGCCCTTGCTCGCACGGTTGAACGTTTACGGCCATACAATACTGAATTTGCTGATGGAACTGAGCTAATCGAACTAGTTCATATGCTCCGAGATGATCTAAATCATGAAACTTCGCAGGCCACGGACGAAGTCCCGTACCTGAAATGGTTAGACGAAGAAAAAGAGTACCTTCATCGCGTTCCAGTTAATCTCCTTGAACCATACTTCGAAGAAAACATTACCCGTGTCGTTTCGAAGGAGGCCATGATCAATTTCCGCAAATGTAAGTACTCAGTAGATCCGCGATACATTGGTTGTACGGTTGCTGTTGAAATCTCCAATGATGAGCAGCGCATTCACATTTATTATAACGGAGAAGAAATTCG
The DNA here is from genome assembly GCF_048961765.1 of Furfurilactobacillus cerevisiae. GTDB lineage: Bacteria > Bacillota > Bacilli > Lactobacillales > Lactobacillaceae > Furfurilactobacillus > Furfurilactobacillus milii_A. The sequence goes on along the minus strand of NZ_CP185253.1, from coordinate 1,139,990 downwards.
TACGCACTCCATAACTACCAATTCGCTGAATTATGACCCCCAAGATCAGTTCAATATCCTCAAATCTGATTTGCTTAAAGGGCGGACAGATGAAGACATTTCAGCTTACATTCGTGAACATATGACTGATTACGACAACTTATAGGAGGCTACCATGACCACTAATAATCAAATTCTTTTAAATAATCTTGAGCGCTTAGGGTTAAACAAAATCCGTGAATACTTGCCGAATTACCTTGATCAAATTCACACTGATAATCTGTCATTAACTGAGGCGCTAATTGATTTAACTAATTCGGAACTCCAGAATCGACACGAAGGTCAGATTGCACGGGCCATTGGCCGTGCTCGGTTCCCCAATACAAAATCCCTAGATACATTTGATTTTAGCTTTCAACCCAGTATGAATCGCCAAGAGGTTCTGGAATTCCAGAATCTGGCTTTTATGGAAAAGTCTGAAAACTTAATCTTTATTGGCAATCCGGGAGTCGGTAAAACCCACTTGGCAATTAGTATTGGGATTGAGGCCTGTAAACAGGGCTGTCGGGTTCTCTTTATTAATTGTCATGAGCTGTTGATTAGATTGAGAGCAGCTTACGAAAAAGGACTGCTTGATCGATCTCTAAGCCGCTATTCGCGCTATGACCTATTAATTATTGATGAAATTGGGTATTTGCCAATTGGTCACCAAGAAGCTAACCTCTTATTTCAGCTAGTCAATGCCCGCTATGAAAAGCATTCAACGATCATTACCAGCAATAGTGATCTATCCGCTTGGGTTGATATTTTCCAGAACCCAACTGTGACAGCAGCCATTCTCGATCGCTTGGTTCATCATGTTCACGTAGTGAAGATCACTGGTAAATCTTACCGATTACGTGGCCTCAAGTAACTGCCGAAAACCTACATTTCTTTCTGCCGAAAACCTACATTTTTAAACTGCCCTTGACACAATACCAACTCCCGGAGGTTTTTCATATACTCCAATCCCATAAATCAACTATATAATCACCGAATTATAATGTAAACAAGTTTTCTACAGAATGCGCTTATATCACATGGTATTAAGAATATTATTTCACAATGTTCAACAATAATAAAAAAGGATTCAATAATCGCTTTGCTACTGCGCAGCGACTATTAAATCCTTATTTAATACTCCAATCAATTGGCATAACCTTGCCATGCACCACTGTGCTCATCAAACATATTTTCTCGCCCGTCAATATATCTTTCTCCAGTTGTCATAAAATCATTATAGAAGTAATACCACGCTCCGTTGATTTGACGCCAACCATTTGCTAAATGGCCAGATCCATCAGCATATACCCATGCTTCATTGTCTGCTGACCATGCCCAACCATCATGGAGCATAGCACCATCAGGCTGCATATAGTAATCATATGTTTGCCAACTAATTTTGCCGGTTTGCATTGCGCCCATATTAGATTCCGAGTAGTACCAAGTGCCATTAACCTCAAACCACCCCTTAGTTAAAGCACCATTTACTGGTGAATAATAATACCACTGATAATCATGACGCCAACCGGTCACCATAGAACCATTTGGATTAAAGTAATATTCGATACCGTTGACATTGGTCGTTCCCGTCTCCATATCACCATACTCATTCAAATAATACCAAGTGTTGTTAACATCATTCCATCCGGTTTGCATTGCTCCACTGGGACTAAAGAGATGCCAATCACTACCGTAGTACTGCCAACCAGTCATCATGCGACCATTGTTTGGACTAAGATAGTAATTTGCACCACCTATATTGTGTTGACCAGTTTGCATTTCACCTACGTCATTGAAATAATACCAAGCACCATCAATATATTGCCAACCTGTACGTGTTGCACCATCGTTACCAAAATAATACCAGCTATAGTCGATATTCCGCCATCCAGTGGCCATGACTCCAGAATAATCGTCCAAAAAATACTGACGACCATTTACATTCTGCCAGCCTTTGTCCCATGAATTTCCTCCCTCAGACCAAAGATACCAACCAGATGGATAGCTCCACCAACTATCAGCGCTAACTTTAATTTCTGAAGCACCAGCAGTTAACCCAGCCGACACAGCAATTAAAGCAAGATACTTTAACAGCTTTTTATTGGTTTTCATTCTATAATTCCCCCTAAAATAACTGACCTTTACATAGATAGAATACTCGGTTGATTACAAAAAAAGAAGCCTTTTTTCCTAAAGTGGAAAAAAGGCTTTATCTAAGAACTCTCTAAAAGGGTCAAATTCTTAATTTGGGTTCAATCTATCTATTCCGAAAATCGCCTTATATGCATAACAGATTCTTCAAAAGCACCTAAATTCAACGATTACTTTTTGAACGCAACACCGCTTGCGGTAATTTGCCAACCATCTACAACACCATCCGTCAGCATATCACCACTACCATTCAAATAATACCAATTATTGTTTATATACTGCCAGCCTGTTTGCATGCGACCATTAGAATTAAGGTAGAACCAGTTATTGTTAATCATTTGCCAGCCAGTTAACATCTGACCGTTGCTGTTGAAGTAAAACCAACCATTATCTACATATTGCCAACCAGTCTGCATTCGACCGTTTTGATTTAGATAATACCAATTACCATTGATTTGCTGCCAGCCTGTTTGCATTTGACCGTTACTATTGAGGTAAAACCAGCCATTGTCTACAAACTGCCAGCCAGTCTGCATGAGACCATTCTGATTTAAGTAATACCAATGTCCATTGATTTGTTGCCAGCCTGTTTCCATATGACCACTTGCATTAAAATAAAACCAGCCATTATCTACGTACTGCCAACCCGTTTGCATTATTCCAAGCGAATTAAAGTAATACCATTCTCCATCAATTGCATTCCATCCAACTGCACTTGAGGATGCTGGCTCATAAATGAAATCGGAATTACCATTCGTAGGCAACTGTGCAATCCATTGGTAGCGCCAACCATCAGAGCTCTGTACCCAATCACCGCTAAGATCAGCGACCTGAAAGTAACTTTTTGCTGGGTTAGTATTGGTAAATTGTCTAATGTCAAACTGTCCTTCTTGATTATCTTCTGCATGTACACTAGCGCTACCAACCAAGGCAATTCCTAATACGCTACTAGCAATAATAGCTTTAAATAAATAGTTCTTCATACAATATCGAACCTTCCGCGTTTTATTCCCCTCGTTTTTATTATTGCACGATAAGTACTAATGAAGCAACAATGCATAATCGGAACGCTGGGCCAACCCCTCAGCTGCGAACCAAAGATAAGGACTTGGTTTTACTTTTTGAATGCCGCACCACTGGCAGAAATCTGCCACCCATCGACGACTCCACTATTTTGCATCTGACCGTTTGTGGTCATGAAATACCAGTTACCGTTAATATATTGCCAACCTTTTTGCATGTATCCATTGTTGTTCAAATAATACCAACTGCTATTTATATACTGCCAACCAGTCTGCATACGGCCATTGGAATTAAAGTAGAACCAGTTATTGTTAATCATCTGCCAGCCTGTTAACATCTGACCGTTACCGTTGAAATAAAACCAGCCGTTGTCTACAAATTGCCAACCAGTTTGCATTCGACCGTTTTGATTTAGGTAGTACCAGTTACCATTGATTTGCTGCCAGACTGTTTGCATTTGACCATTAGTATTGAAATAGAACCATCCGTTATCCACATATTGCCAACCGGTCTGCATCACACCATCAGGTGCAAAATAGTACCAAGTGCCACTGATAAATTGCCAGCCAGTAGCAAGCGTGAGTGAATCCGTCTCTTCCACTATCGGTCCTTGGTCTCCCGAGACGCTTTCATATTGCCAGCCATTAGGTGATTTTATCCACTTACTATAGGCAAATGGAATCCATGACCCCAATTCTTCCTTAGGTACTTCTGGCATCAGCACATTCCATGCGCTATTTGGATCGATAGTAGAATTCGCTTTGGCATTCACGCTTAAAAATGAAACTGGTACTAGTGCGGTTGCGAAAACAGTCAATACTATTGAATGAAATTTCATTTTTGTTAACCTCTTTGTATTATTGTCTTAAGCATACTTATTATGCCACGATAAGATTGTATCGGCAAAACACTTACCCATTTGCTAAATCAAATCGTAAGATAGATAGAAATACAAATTAATAATTCGCAGTGAGTTATAGCGGCACTACATTTTTCCCTTTCTCATTTATGCGGTTTATTATTAGACATCTCCAATTTTTTTGCAAATCTAAGATTACTAAATTCCCGTAAAAGTTAGCAATTAAGCGGTGTAAAGCCCGTTAGCTTGCCTTTAGAAGCGCTCACATATTATTATTGTTATATAAAAAATAAAGATTGGTAAATCTTGTTGAATTTATAAAACAGCTTCCTCACTGCCACTTAGTTGTTAATTCGCATGAAACTACCAGTATTCATTTTTTGATTTTAACTTACATAAGGAAGGCAAAAGTTTATGAATCGTTCTACAAAAAAAGTCAAATCACTAATGATTCCGGCCATAATTTCATCTGCTTTATTTTTAGGTGGGACCACAATCAGAGCCAATGCAGACAGTTGGTGGAGCTACCCCTCCGGATGGTATCTATGGGACGACAGTACACACGTTTGGAAGCAAAATTGGCAGGTTATGAATGGTAGTTGGTATTATTTAAATGGTAGCGGTCTAATGCTGACTGGATGGCAAAATGTTAACGGCGGTTGGTACTACTTGAATGGCTCAGGCCAAATGTTGACTGGATGGCAAAGTGTCAACGGTAGCTGGTATTACCTGAATGGCTCAGGTCAAATGCTGACTGGATGGCAAAGTGTCAACGGTAACTGGTACTACTTGAATGGCTCTGGCCAAATGCTGACTGGATGGCAGAGTGTCAACGGTAGCTGGTATTACCTGAATGGCTCTGGCCAAATGCTGACTGGATGGCAGAGTGTCAACGGTAGCTGGTATTACCTGAATGGCTCTGGCCAAATGCTGACTGGATGGCAGAGTGTCAACGGTAGCTGGTATTACCTGAATGGCTCTGGCCAAATGCTGACTGGATGGCAGAGTGTCAACGGTAGCTGGTATTACCTGAATGGCTCTGGCCAAATGCTGACTGGATGGCAAAATCTCAACGGTAGCTGGTACTACCTGAATGGCTCAGGCCAAATGTTGACTGGGTGGCAAAATCTCAACGGCAAAAATTATCAATTCAGTAATTCTGGTAACTTAGAAACAACGTCGACGGCTAACCAGGGCTCATCCAGTACTGAGACAAATCAGTCAAAAGGCGGTTGGCAAACATCCGGTGAAGTCACAAGGTATTATGAACCAAATAGCTACCTTTCAGTCACAGGCAACCATAGAATTGATGGTCAAGAGTATCATTTTGATTCGAATGGTGTTTTACAAAAGGGGACTTTTACAGACAAAGAGAATAATTATTATTTTTCTAATCAAAAGGGCCAGCTACAAACTGGATGGCAGACAATCAATGGACTCACCTTTTACTTTGATTCAACCAGCTATGCAGCAATTGTTGGAACTCACAATATAGACGGTTATGAATATCACTTCGGCGATGGGGGAGGATTGGATAAACCTATCCTATCTGGAGGGCAAACAGAGGGTACCATGCTCGATACGGATGGACGAACCTACTATGCAAATCAATCTGGTCAACTTTCAACGGGTTGGCAAACGACAAACAATAATAGCTATTATTTCGATCCGACTACGTACACAGCTGATATTGGAATGAACAAAATAGACAACAAAGGATACTATTTTGACAAATCTGGCCGCATGCAAACTGGTCTGTTCACTGGACAAGACGGACAAATATATTACGCCACTAAAGATGGTCAGCTTCAGACTGGGTGGCAATCTCTTAACGGAAACACTTATTATTTTGATCCACAAAGTTACTTTGCTTATGCTGGCACCAAAGAATTATCACTTGATATAAAACGATACTACTTTGATAACTCCGGAAAATTGCTGGGATGGTTCATCACACAAGGCGGTGAATTATACGATTACAACAAAGATGGTACCCGTCAAACGGGATGGCAGACGATTAATGGAGACACATATTATTTTGATTTAAATCGTTTCTATGCCTACGTAGGAAATTACACGTTGCCAATTGATGGAACCAAATACTATTTCGATATAACAGGCAAGTTATTAGTAGATTGTAAAATTAATCCGAACGCTGTTCGGACAAAAAAGATCAGCTTCCTTTAAAATGGTGTTTACAACAAACCCATCTTTTAGGAGCTGATCTTTTGTCTAGTATAACCTATTCCGAACGAATTAAAATCGAAACCTTTTGTGAACTAGGGCTGTCCAATATCCAAATGGGCGTTCGGCTGAACCGATCACCGTCAACAATTTCTTATGAATTATCTCGATGTCAACCTTATCAGGCTGAATTAGCACAAACAGATGCCGAATACAAGCGATCACGATGTGGTCGGAAAACTAAGCTGAGCGATGAGTTAAAGCAAACAATTCTCAACCATTTACATCTAAGCTGGTCACCAGGAATGATTGCTCACGAATTTAAACTAGCGACTAAATCTATTTATAATTGGCTAAATCAGGGGAGAATTGGTTTCTCCTTGAATGATCTACCTGAACATGGCGTACGCCAACGGCGTAACGTTGACCAACGATCCAAATATAATCAATCTTTGGGGCGATCGATTGAACAGCGTCCCATGATGATTAATCAACGTAATCGCATCGGTGATTTTGAACTAGATACCGTCGTTGGCCCTCGTGGGCATAGTAAGGCAGTTTTATTAACTTTAATCGATCGCAAATCACGGTTCCTTTGGGCATATCGGTTAAAGGACCGAACGACAGCGAGTGTTAATGAAGCACTGACTAAGTTCCTAACAACTTTTAATGGACCGGTGCACAGTTTTACTGTGGACCGTGGTACTGAGTTTAGTGGGCTAGTATCATTTGAATCACAATATGGTATTAAGACCTATTACTGTCATGCTTATACGCCAGCTGAACGTGGTAGTAATGAACGCTTTAATCGGAATTTACGTTATTTTTATCCTAAGGGGACTCGTTTTGAGCACATTAGTGCTCAAGATTTAACGACGACGTTACTCCAAATTAACCAGAGACCGCTTAAAATACTTGACTGGAAAACACCGTATCAGGTTATGCTGACCAATTTGTCCAAAAATTCGGATTAAATTTGCAATCTACCTATTGCATTAGCCTTTTCTAAACACAAATTCAATAACGATTGACAGAGGTACTTGTCACACTTAATTTCAGACACAAAAAGGTCACTTAAAAGCGACCTTCACAGTAAATTAAATATTTTGTTATGTCCCCACCCAGACTCGAACTGGGAGCAGCCGCTTAGGAGGCGGCGGTTTTATCCAGTTAAACTATAGGGACAGATGAAACGATTCATCTTAATGGATGAACCGTTTTTTAGTATACACTAATTTAAAAACTGTGCGGCACCATTTCCGAATGACCAGTCAGGACTGCCATTTTCTGAGATGACCACCATTACATCGTTTGGCTCGATATCAGCACTGATTTGAAGTTCTTTAACCAAGTCTTCATAGAATGTTCGTTTCTGCGTTTCAGTCCGGCCACCACGCATGGTGATTTGAATCATCACGAACTTGTCTGTTCTGTCGATGCCAAAACCGGTATCCTCAATTTCCATTTCTTCTGGATCATGTTGTGTCACAATTTGGTAGCGATCCCGCGCAGGAACACCAAAATCTTGGACTAAGATTTTATGTTCTGCATCTAAAATGGCCTTCAATTCTGATTTACTACGGCCTCGTTGGAGGTCAACTCGTACTAATGGCATAACGTTATTTTCCTTCCTGATTCTTCAGTTGATGTTTGTGCCGCATTCCTTTATTCTTCGAATGCTTTTTGTGCGCATGTGGTTTCTTCGAAGCTACCTGTACTTTAGCCGAGTCACTCTTCTTAGCTGAATGGCTCGTAGCCGTCTTGGCACGTTGAGGCTTTGGCTTTGCCGTAGTACTACCAAGCTTTTCACCACTACGCGCTTTAGCTTTACTGCCTTGCTCAGGACGGGCTGTCTTTTTTGCAACACTGCCAACAGACTCCCCACGTTGTGGTCGTTCATCGACAAACGCATTATGAGCAAAGTACAGTGGCTGAAGTTGGTAATCACTCCCCCGCAGCACTTGCTTTAGGCTACGAATATCATGATCATTCCCAAAGTTAATGACAAGACCACTAGCACCCATTCTCCCAGTCCGGCCAACACGGTGCGTATACGTTACCAGTGAGCCGGGCAGATCGTAATTGATGACTGCTGGCAAATTGGGAATATCCAATCCCCTAGCCGCAACATCGGTCGTCAACAGAAACTTAACTTTGCCATTACGAAAATCACGCATCGCATCAGCACGTTGTACTTGCCGTTGTTTACCGGCTAAAGAAACCGCTGCCACATGTTCATGGCGCATTGAAGCAGCTGCCCGTTCCAATTCACCTAACTGATTGAAAAACACCAATGCCTGAAATCCTTGAATGCGAGAAAAACGACGTAGCATCACCGCCCGTTGGTTGGCTGGTAAAGTCATCAGACCGTGCTTAACTTGTCCCTGGGTTTCATCAATATCACGCACATCAACGGTGGTCACTTCAATACCGAATTCGCTGGTTAGCTGATCGAGTGCTTCTGATTTCGTTGCAGAGAAGAAACTCAGTTGAACATCGCCGGGCGCTTCACGAATAATGTCTTCCACGTCAGTCCGTGTTTCGCCAGCTAGCAATTCATCGGCCTCATCAATGACGATACTTGTCAGCAAGTGCGCCTTCAAACGATGATCATCAAGTAAGTTGAGCACCCGACCTGGCGTACCAACAACGACTTCCGGATTCTTTTTCAAACGTTCAATCTGCCGTTTGACATTGGCACCACCAGTTAACGCAGCAACGTTCATGCCAATAATAGCAGCCCAATCACGCATGACACGCGTTGTTTGCTGTGCCAGTTCTTGACTTGGCGCGAGGATTAGCAATTGTGTACCATCCCCTGGCAAAATCTTAGCCAATAACGGCAACGCAAAGGCAACTGTTTTACCAGAGCCGGTAGGTGCTAACCCAACAACGTTTTCACCGTTTGTGAGCGGTGCCTCAACGCCCGTTTGAATCGCAGTGGGTTGAGTATAGCCCAACTCACTAAAATGTGTTTCAAATTCTTTGTTCATCTATAATACTCGTTTCTATTTATTGTCGGCTGGAAAGACGATGCTAGCCTTGCGACGCAGGTCAAACAGTACGCTGTTAACAATTTCACTCAAATGGAGCCATGTCTGATAATGACGGACATTGTCTGGATTCTTAGGATCGTTGATCACGGTCGCAAAATCTTTTGCTTCAGCGATCATCGGATTATCGTCAGGTTCTTCAGAAATCCGCTTCGTCGAACCATCAACCGCATGGTAAATAACAGAAGTCAATTCGGCCGCATTATCCATCACAATCGTGTCTTTAACGCCATAAATCTCTGATGGTAGGTACGAATTCGTATTCTTACCAATGTTCAGGGTGACGTCAAAACCATCATAACCTAATACAGCGACCCCTTTACCATCTGCACCAGTTCGTAATGGCGTGGCGTAGTAATGAACCCGATTAGGCTTGCCAAACCAAGTAACGGCGTCATACACAACGTAGACACCGAGATCCTGTAGGGCACCACCACTAAATGTTGTCGTGAAGACATTTGGATCCTTGCCCGCCAGATATTCATCGTAACGTGATGAATACTTCATATAGGTCAAGGTCGCCCCACTAATGTTTTCCATGCTGGCTAGCTGCTTACGAATTGCACGGAAATTATGCTCGTGAATGTGACGTGCTGCTTCAAACACGTGAATTTCAGGATGCTTGGCTAAAGCAGCCTTCATCTGTGCAAATTCATCTGGGTTAGAAACAATCGGTTTTTCTACAATAATCTGTTTGCCCGCATCAATTGCCTTTAACGTTTGGGTAAAATGTAAACTGTTCGGTGACGCAATGTAAACAACGTCAAAGTCACCATCGTTAAAAAACTTGTCTAAATCTGTGTAAACTTGACCACCGTTCTTGTCGGCAAACGCCTTACCGCTTTCTTCGTGGCGTGAGTAAACACTTGTCAGTTCATATTCTTTGCTGGCTGCAGCGGCCTCAACAAATTGCTGCGTAATCCAGTTCGTGCCAATGATTCCTAGTTTTAACATGCTATAGAACCTCCGTCGAAATGAATTTTTTAATCCGTTACCAGACGATTCAAGAAAACTTTTCAATCATCTGTTAATACATCTAGTTTACCAATTTTATGACGAAGTTTCAGTAATCAAGTCAGATTGGTTGCAGGAATATTTTAATTCCGTTACGCCAATGGTTTGGATAAGGAAACAGCGTAAAATCGTGCTATATTAATACTTGTAAGTTAACTGGCAAAAGAGAGAAAGCGAGGATGCATTTGTGTCGTTAAAGCGGAATATTTTATTATTTGGCGTGTCACTGGCCGCCGGATTATCAAGCACATTTACCCGTTCAGGTAAAAAGCACGCTGATAATCAATCATCATTACCAATGTTGTTTTCTGGTACCTGGAAATATTCCGACCATAACGACCATCGCATCCACAGAATTCAAATCAATCCCGATTTAACGCTGCACATCGATGGCCGTAAGGAAAATGCGACGGTTGAAAGTATTACGGCACAAGAGTTGGTCTATCTTGATGGCTTTGGCTATCATTTAAGAATTCATGCCAATGAACAACAACCTGTTTCTTTGTATGACGAGGCCGATAACGCTACCTATACATTGGTTAGCGTACATACGACGAAACCTGCCACTACTGAGAAAACAATAGCTGAATAATAGAACTCAAAAATAGAGTCCAACTATGCATAAAGCGTAGTTGGACTCTATTTAATTTATCTAAACATAATTAATTGCCACTTACATAGTTACCTAATGTCGGAGTGAAGTTTAACTGTGGTTGAGTCAAAATTGCGTGACCATTTCTACTAAACGCAAACTCCATATGCAAATTGACTGTGCCTTTCGGAATTTGAATACCTTCTGCCTTCAAGAACTGTGGATGTTCAAGCTGTGAGTGATCACTATCGAGATTTACACCACCAAGTCTTTGCTGATTGGCATCTAAGAAGAGCACAGAAATAAGAATCTCATCGTCGCCTGAAAGAGGGATATTGCTTGAGAGCATGATTTTGCCACCAAACGAAATCACTGGCGGATTGTCTGGGTCACTGATGGGAATCGGCGTGCTTTCAATTCGATCCCACATCACCTGATTGTAGCCTGAATGTGAATATGCGGCCCCAGCACTACCACTATTCATTGAACCGGGATAAGTTGTTCGATAGAAATTGCCGACAACTGTCCAGTCTCTCAAATCATATTTAAAATCAGAGTTTTTAATAAAGTTCGGAGTAACTAGAGTCCGACCACCGCCAAAATGTCGTTCAATTTGATCATCAATCAGAGTCAGTCGTTTGGACATATCATACTGCAACTGTGACATCCCCGTTAGCTTTTCACTTGGCAAATCAGGCCATGTCTTCAAATCATTCTCATAATTTGGTTCGCCAACAGATTGCATAAACTGCTTAATGTGATTAATAACATTATCCCCACGCAATACCGTTTGACGCAACTCACGATAACGTTTGTACACAAGGTCTTGGTTAGCCGCAAACGCCTTATATAACAGCTGATTGCCTTGGAAGTCGAATAGATCTTGATCAATCGGCTGCAATGATTTACCATCCCATTGTAATTGCCAACTCGTATCCAAGTCATAAGGAACCATGGTCCAGTGAGTGCCGTCGTAAGTGACGTACATCGCATTTTTAACTTCCATATCCGTGTCGTCGATGACATTGGCAAAGATACCGAAGTCAATAACCGATTCAACGTTAATATATTCATCCTGATGGGCACGGAAATCGAAAATTGAAGAATTGTGGGCAAATTTCATCAGGTTCTCAAAACTCGTTTTCAATGGATCAGATAGCGCGTCAGGAAATTCTACACTGAAATCACTATTATCAAACTTGGCGGTATCAGCTTTAAAAGCTGTTGTGTCGTTAAACTGAGCCGCTTCTACGGCCGCATGATTCTTATTATCTTTCGACATGTTCAACAACGTGCCATTCTTCCCCGTATTAAATGTATATACGCCATTAAATTTATCATTGATCCACAAACGAATTGGGAATCCCTGAATCTCCCCAAAGTTAATCGCCTGTGCTAATTCATCATTAACATGCTGACGCGTCGCAGTCATGTCCGCAAACAATGCGGCATTCGTAATGTTACGAGCATGCGTGACGTCCATATAATTGGCTTTCAGGTTAAAGTCGCTGTTTTCGGCCCAATCTGCTAACGGCTTAAACTTAAGCTTTGTCTTACATGCCTCATCCTCGTATGCCTTAAACTTGTAACTCTTTTTGTCCCAGCGTAACGAACCATCCCCTTGCCACTTAATCTTGGCAAAGCCACTAATATCACGACCATCGTTCAATTTAAAATCAAACGACAAGTTCTTGTATACTTCATGACTCATTCCGGTCAAATCACCGGTAAGATGTAATTCAGGTAACGTCTTCACTGACGTTGCCAACTGACTTGTATCAACTGTGTTATCCATAAGATAATCACTCCTTCATTTATTTTTTGGTACAAGTCTATTCAAACATGCGTTCGCGTTTTAAACGTCCGGAACTTTTATCATTTAAATCCCAGTTGGCTCTCACAAAAGTCGCATGCAAAAAATCAAAACCCAACATTAATTCGGTTAGTTCGCCAGTACACCAAGTAGATAAGCGAACTCATACTCTGCTGTACGTTTAACACGGAAGTATTGCGAACGACTATAGTATGTGTTTAGTTCTGCGTAAACATCCGTTTTCTGCGACAAATAACGATAATAAATAATCCGCCGTTCCATTACCGTTAATTGATTAAACATCTGCGCATAGTAGTCCCAATGGGAAGTTTCTGGCGACATTGCCGTTAAACTCACTCCCATGATCGAATACTCTTCGTTAACGTTAATTTTCCGTGTTCCAGAACGTTTAATATTCTCAAGAATAAACTGCTCACTTTGTTGTTTAATTCGTTGTCGTGTCAAACTAAAATCGACATTTATTTCAATAAGTCGTTTCATTTCATCCAGCCCTTCTTACTCAATAGAATAAAATAATTATACTTTAATTACACGATTGGATAATTATTCAACAACATTTTAATTCAATCGGATAATTTTTACAACATCGTTTATTTTTTAGTGTAAAATGGAAACTAAGGAAAAGAGGATGTAACATGTCAATCTACGAACAAGTGAAAGCCCTCGCTCAGGAACGGGGACTAAGTCTCCAGACATTGGCTATCAAAGCCGGTATGGGCATCAACAGTATTTATAGCTGGCAAAAAAAAGATCCAAGCATTTCTCGATTAACGAAAGTCGCGGAAATCCTTAATGTATCCGTTGATTCTTTAATTGGTGCTGACACGGCCGCTGCAACCAAAAAATCACAACAAGTTGATCTTAACGACGATGATGTCATCATGACCTTTGAAGGCCGCCCCATTCCGCCGGAAGACCTTGCCTATATCAAACGTATTCTTGGAAGCAGTGATGATAATGCAAAATCTAATTGATCGCTTACTCGCATTTGCAAAGCAACATCAAATCAACGTTATTTTATCGACCACCATGTCGCCTAACACACCGCCCGCCGCAAATCCGGCTTTGAATAAAGTCCTCATTAACTTGAACTGGCCCAATCAAAATCAGATTGCATTTCAGTTAGCGCACGAGCTCGGCCACGTCTTAAATAACGATGCTGGCATTTTGTACGGCTGTACGCAGGCATCACACAACAGCATTGAATTTGCAGCCAGCAAACGCGGCATTCAGTTGCTGATCGATTTATACTTTGCTGACATCGCTGTTAGTGATGCAAATTCTGCCCGGTTTATTCACCAGTTATGTATTCCAAGTTACCTGGTCAACTTTACTGAAACCCAAATCAGGCAACATTATGAAACGCAACTTAAACAAGTTGACTAATACAATCGTTGTTGTAACCGATATCAATTGATCACTAATTTTGCTTCGCTAAATTCAAAACACCACAACTCATTTTTGCTGAGTTGTGGTGTTTTTATATCAAGCATGAAGTTTATTAACTCTAATCTTGCGTCAAACCAAATTTTGCCCGCTGTTCTGGCGTTAAACGCCATGCCAGATAGTGTTGTAATAACTTTAAATCAGCACGCAAATTTTCTGGTGTGTATTGCCGTTTGTACTGACTGCGTAAATCCGTCTCTAAAAGGTCGTACAACGAGACAAAGCGCGGGCCAACGGCGACCAAACATTTTAAACGTTTTTGATCGCGAGGATTTTCTGGCGTGACCCCCACTTTGATTTGAATATCAAAACTGCGGAAGGCAATAAAATCAGCACTGGCCCACCCTGCAACAACTGAGAAATCTGGCAATGCTGTTTGTGAATCACCAAATTGACTGGTGACGGCGTCAAGAATACCGGTTTGCGCCTGATCGATTGTCAAGCGTGGTGCACCTTGCTTTGCATCGTCACTTTCTTTTTTACTAAAAAAAGCCATTTTATCACCCATCTTTACTCGTTGCTTAATGCATCAAACGATTGCTTATTGCCATTGTATACCATTAGGGACATAGATTGTCGTTCACCAGCCACAATTAGCGAACCATTATCGTCATAACTAATAAATTGAACATCTTGAGGGCTGCGTTTGGTTAATTTGCTATCGTCAAGTGAAAACATTGTATGGCTCAATTTGCCCTTTAACGCTTGATAACCATCTGTTGACGTCCACAAGAGCACTGGCTGCTGATAATCCGTTCTTAATGTCGTTATCATCGCTGTCAAACGTGTCACAGTTCGATCAATGGCCTTGGCGGACCCAAAGCTAGATTCGGTATCTGGAACAGAAATCATAATTGGCAACGTTCCCGTATCTGAACCAACCTGTTTCTCAAAATAAGTCGTTTGACTGAGTACGGGACTATTGGGACTGTACACCATGTACACCCCGACTTTCAGTGTATTGCCACTACCGCCACTGCGACTGTAATTACCTGCAAAATCGTCATCCGTATAACGATTGCCGACCGTCGTTTTCAAGTAGACAAATTTAACGCCTGTTTTGGACAGAGCCTGGAAGTCTAAAAAACCGGCATCCTGATCGATGGCGGCCCCAGTGACAGGATATTTGGCCATCATTGTCTGATGTCGTAATTGCCACCAGTGAAACACACCGTAACCAGCGCCACCAATCAAGCCAACGATGATCAGCACCAAAAGCCAACGCCATCGCCGCATACGTCGCTGTTTTAACCGTTGATAGATTGAGGCCGACTGCCGCCGACTTTGCACAAATCCCACCACCCTCGTGACAAAAGATTAAGCCCTATTCTATCACGTTTACAGGTGGGCAACATTACTAGTTAACTACGATTCACTTTTATTCTTCTATATAGGTTCTATAATTACTCGCGAGTCGTCGCCATTGCGTGACGCACATCTTTTAATAAGCCTTCCCCAGACTGAGTACGGGCCCCTTGAGCGCCAACCAAAGTAAACAAACTGTCCATAATCGTCAACTGGGCAATCAAGGAACTCATTGACTCACTCCGGTAGTTAACTTCCTCCGCAACAGATTGGAATACAATGTCACATTTTTTTGCCAGTGGTGAAGCCGGATAACTGGTGATGGCAATCATTGGCACATGATTAGCTCGCAATTGATCCGCAATCATCAGTGTGTCATGGTTACGCCCGGAGTGAGACACGATGATTGCAACATCTTCCTTAGTCATCTTAACAGCCTGCATCAACTGAATGTCGACGTCAGGGTGAAACTGCGGCTGAACCGTTGTCCGTAAGAACTTATGATACCCATCTAACGCAACAATTGACGAACCACCAAAGCCAAAAAATGACAGAGTATGTGCATTTTTGATCAATTTAATAGCATCTGCTAAATCTTGATCTTTCAATAACGCACGGGTTGCATCCAACGCGTTATCAGCGCCCTGAAATACCTTATCGACGACAACTGACGGCGCATCGTCTTCTTCAATTTCACTGAAAAAACTGTCCGTTTGTGCTGCAATGCCGCCAAAGCCAAGGCTAAACTCACGAAATGAGCGCCACCCAATTCGTTTGACAAACCGACTAACTGTTGCCGTTGATACTTTGACATTCTCCGCTAAATCTTGAATCGTCATTTCACTGGCGGCTGCTGGATTACCGAGAATAAATGAGGCAATCTTCTTATCAGCCCCCGTTAAGTGTTGATAGTTTGCTTTAATCGTACTTACACTAGTTCGTGCGATGATAAACACCATCCTTTATGAAAATATTCATCCACTTTTATGTAAAAAGTTTTCTAAGAACATTATGCCGCAAACGCTTTCAGATTGCATCAACTTTCACAAATTAAGTGATCGAAACAGTTGTGAACGCTGTCAATTTCGCCTATACTAGCAGGCGTAGATTTAACTAAAAAAGTTTACAAAGGAGTTTATTCATATGGACTATATGGTCGGAATGGACATTGGTACCACGAGTACCAAAGCCGTATTATACGACTTAGACGGTAACGTCTTAGCTTACACGAACAAGCTTTACCCGTTATATCGTGACGCAACGGGGATGGCTGAAGAAGATCCAGAAGAAATTCTTGAAGCTGTTGTGAATGGTTTACAAGAAATTCTACGCAAGGCCGACCTTAAGAATGGCAAGCTTCATGGTGTTTCTTTCTCAAGTGCCAACCAAAGTTTGATTGCACTAGATAAAAACCATAAGCCACTGACGCGTGTCATCACTTGGGCTGATACCCGAGCAACAAAGTATGCTGATCAGTTGAAGGCTGATGGCACTGGTAAAACCCTGTATGAGCATACAGGAACACCAATTCACCCCATGTCATTATTATGTAAATTGTTATGGTTGAAGAACGACCATGCCGACATTTACAAGAAAGCAGCTTACTACTGTGGCATTAAGGAATATATCTTCTATCGTCTGTTAGATGTTTGGCAAATGGATATCTCCGTTGCCAGTGGGACTGGGATTTTCAACATCTTCGATCTCGACTGGGATAAGGATGCCTTGGCATTAACTGGTGTCACTACTGATCAATTGCCTAAGATCGTTGATGGCTACGCTCAATCAACGGGCATGCGCGACGAATATGCAAAAGTTATTGGTTATCCTAAGGATGTGCCATTTATCCAAGGTGCCTTTGACGGTGCATTATCCAACTTAGGTGTTAACGCAATTGACGAAGGTGTCGTTGCGGTTACGATTGGTACTTCCGGTGCCGTTCGTGTCGTTACGGACCACCCTGTTATCGATCCCAAGGGACGTGTCTTCTGTTACGCTTTGACCAAAGACCTATGGGTTGTCGGCGGACCAGTTAACAATGGTGGTGTCGTCTTCCGTTGGGCGCGGGACAATCTGTTTGATGCTGAAAAGAGTACTGCGGCCCTATTACAAGAGGACTCTTATGACTTGTTAACAGAAATTGCCAAACGTGTACCAGCTGGCTCAGATGGCCTATTGTTCCACCCATTCCTTGGTGGCGAACGTGCACCAATCTGGGACGCTGACGCCCGTGGTTCCTTCTTCGGTTTGACACAAATGCATACTCGGGCTCACATGATTCGTGCCGTTTTGGAAGGTATCGTTTACAACTTGTACACGGTGCTGTTGGCCCTTGAAGAAGTTGTCGGTGAACCTAAGTCCATCATGGCAACTGGTGGCTTCGCTCGTTCTGAACTGTGGCGTCAAATGTTGTCCGATATCTTCGAACAACCCGTTACCATTCCAGAATCATTTGAATCTTCATGTTTAGGTGCCGCTGTCATCGGCATGAAGTCACTGGGTTTAATTGACAATTTAAGCGATGTTAAGAAATTCGTTGGTGAAACTAACACTTACCAACCAAACCCAGAAAACTTCGACGTTTACCGTGAATTAGTACCAATTTACATTCGCCTTAGCCGTCAGCTCCAAACTGAATACACCAACATTGCCAACTTCCAAAAGAAGCATGCGCAACATGGTGAAACACAAGAATAATTGTGTTAACAAAGCAACCTCATTTTGGGGTTGCTTTTTTTGATAGCTTTTTGCTTTTGCACAACTAAACTTAAAATCATGGAAAACTTTATCGTTCAATTAATATATTAATATCACCGTTTACATTTACTTTTTTCGATTAATTTAAAGTGACTTAGTAGATTGTAAAATTAATCCGAACGCTGTTCGGACAAAAAAGATCAGCTTCCTTTAAAATGGTGTTTACAACAAACCCATCTTTTAGGAGCTGATCTTTTGTCTAGTATAACCTATTCCGAACGAATTAAAATCGAAACCTTTTGTGAACTAGGGCTGTCCAATATCCAAATGGGCGTTCGGCTGAACCGATCACCGTCAACAATTTCTTATGAATTATCTCGATGTCAACCTTATCAGGCTGAATTAGCACAAACAGATGCCGAATACAAGCGATCACGATGTGGTCGGAAAACTAAGCTGAGCGATGAGTTAAAGCAAACAATTCTCAACCATTTACATCTAAGCTGGTCACCAGGAATGATTGCTCACGAATTTAAACTAGCGACTAAATCTATTTATAATTGGCTAAATCAGGGGAGAATTGGTTTCTCCTTGAATGATCTACCTGAACATGGCGTACGCCAACGGCGTAACGTTGACCAACGATCCAAATATAATCAATCTTTGGGGCGATCGATTGAACAGCGTCCCATGATGATTAATCAACGTAATCGCATCGGTGATTTTGAACTAGATACCGTCGTTGGCCCTCGTGGGCATAGTAAGGCAGTTTTATTAACTTTAATCGATCGCAAATCACGGTTCCTTTGGGCATATCGGTTAAAGGACCGAACGACAGCGAGTGTTAATGAAGCACTGACTAAGTTCCTAACAACTTTTAATGGACCGGTGCACAGTTTTACTGTGGACCGTGGTACTGAGTTTAGTGGGCTAGTATCATTTGAATCACAATATGGTATTAAGACCTATTACTGTCATGCTTATACGCCAGCTGAACGTGGTAGTAATGAACGCTTTAATCGGAATTTACGTTATTTTTATCCTAAGGGGACTCGTTTTGAGCACATTAGTGCTCAAGATTTAACGACGACGTTACTCCAAATTAACCAGAGACCGCTTAAAATACTTGACTGGAAAACACCGTATCAGGTTATGCTGACCAATTTGTCCAAAAATTCGGATTAAATTTGCAATCTACCAATAGCTTATATGGCTGATTAAAAAAGCAAAATGTAGTTGAAGGGCGTCAGCATAGAAACCGAGTCGTGAAAATGTTGTTAATCAGGCGTTTTCTGCCGGGTTTACAACATGGACGGGCGACAAGACTCGGATTCCCACGAGGCTTGTTGGCGAGGTGAAAGGCTGTGATTTTCAGGCTTGAAACGGTCCCACGATAAGTGTTTCTATGCTGACAACCGTAAGCGGCAGACATCTAAACACCACAGTTAAATTTCACAATGAAATAATCGTTTGATAACTCTGAAAACTATTTACATTTTTTGCCATTATCCTGTTTAAGAATGAGTTTCGGACGAGTACAATGATTGGAGTTGGTTTTTTTAGTTACCAAAAGTCTTTACATTTGAGAGGAAAGTTTTGATTATGACGCCATTTATTGTTCTAATTCTTGGTATCGCCTTGTTACTGGTATTGATTATCCAGTTCAAGCTCAACACGTTCGTTTCCTTGATTGTGACGTCGATTTTGGTGGCCCTGGGTCTTGGCATGAACCCAGCAGCCATCGCGACGTCCATCAAGAACGGGATTGGTAGCTCACTTGGTGAGTTGGCCATCGTGTTCGGGTTTGGGGCGATGATTGGCCGGCTTGTGTCCGACTCCGGTGGTTCTTACCGAATTGCCAAAACACTGATTAACGCGTTTGGTAAAAAACGGTTGCAACTCGCAATCGTGGTTGCCTCCTTCATTATTGGGATGTCCCTATTCTTTGAAGTTGGCCTTGTTCTGCTAACACCAATCGTGTTCGCTGTTGCGCTAGAAGCTGAAGTCCCATTCGTTTACTTGGGTATTTCAATGGCTGCTGCTTTGTCAGCAACGCAAGGTTTCTTGCCGCCACAACCTGCTCCAACGGCTGTCTCAACAGCATTGGGTGCTAATACTGGTAACGTGCTGTTACTCGGTATTATCGTGGCGATTCCCTGTGTGATTATTGCCGGTCCTGTATTTACGCGGATCATGCAACGTTTGGAACCAGGCGTATTCGTTATTAAAAAAGAATTGCCAGCCTTTGGTGAAGTTAAGGAATACAACTTAGACGAAACACCTAGTTTCGGCTTGGCTGCCCTCACCTCATTGTTCCCCGTTATTTTCATGGCTATTTCGACCATTTACACGATGACGGCCTTGCATGGGATTAAACCCGCTCATCCGCATGGTCTTGCTTCAATCATGATCATGCTTGGTGACCCCGTCATTGCCATGGTCATCTCGCTATTATTCGCAATCTGGTCAATGGGCTTCTCCCGTGGCCGGACAATGAAGCAAATCAGTGGCACGATTGAAGATGCCATCAAGTCGATTGCCATGTTGTTAATGGTTATCGGTGGTGGTGCCGCCTTCAAGCAAGTTCTGATTGATGGTGGTGTTGGTAAAGCCGTTCAACAAATGATGTCACATTCTAGCCTATCACCGCTAATTCTGGGTTGGCTAATAGCGGTCATTCTGCGTGTTGCCCTTGGCTCTGCCACGGTTGCCGGTATGACTGCAGCCGGTTTAGTTGTTCCGTTGATGCATGCATCTGGTGCTAACCCCGCATTAATGGCATTAGCCATTGGTGCTGGTTCACTAGCTGCATCACACGTCAACGATGCTGGCTTCTGGATGTTCTCTGAGTACTTCGACCTGACGGTTAAGCAAACATTGAGTATTTGGACCGTGTTGGAAACCATCATCTCTGTGGTCGGTTTACTGATGGTGCTCTTACTCAGTGTGTTTGTTCACTAAAATAATTCAATTTGTTAATATCAAAAGATCCACAGTATCATGGTCATGTGACCGCGATATTGTGGATCTTTTTTTGCTCCCAGCTATTTGAAAATGTCATCTGGTCAAACGTAAATTCACCAGCAGATGCTTTAAAAGGCACCACCACCGGAGCCGCCACCAAAACCGCCCGAGCTCCCACCAGAGAATCCACCCGAACCGCCAGACAGGCTGGACGCTTGCGTATTGCTGGCTGAAATTGATGACGACAAACCATTACTAAGGCCAGTATCAAAACTACTATCAAAACCGCCGAAACCGTAATACAGTGGGAAAATCATCCCCGTCTTCATCAGTGCGTCACTGCCGAACTCAAGGGATAGGGCTTTCGTTACTTTTTCAGCTAAGCCAAGTGCTGCCGCATACGGCAATATTTGTTCCCAGATTACAATGTCACCAACCTTAGCTGTGTCAAAGTGACCTATATCGTTTAACATTCGTTTGAAACCTAACAATTCATTGTGCAGTTGATCCCCTTCAAGCGTGTAACGACTGATGACGCGTCGTTGCCACAGCGCACAGCCCCAGACCAAAACACTTAAACCAACTGCCACAATCCACACGCCTAACCGAATTGTTGGCAGGTTTGTCGCAATAAGCGCTGCTAACGCAGATAGTGCACTCGTCACAATAGCGACAGTCAGCCACCATTTTCTCAATGCGACATTATGATCGTCGTAATACTTTCTTGCCTCATCCTCTACCCGATCCTGCCACGAAGTAAACCGTCCACTCAGACGCCCACTTTGATCGCGTTGACCAAAGGTTTTTAAATCTTTCAATGAAACATATTCACCATCGCCTACTTCTGTGATCAGAAAATCGGTCAGTGGTTCAGAAATATCTTTTTGTTTCGTAATGATGTAGGTCTTGTCTTCCGGTTTAATAGTGATTTCACCACTGCCAGCTTCAGTCATTAAGGTTCCCGTATACGCCTTAGTCGTCGGCGCTTTGTCTGTAATTAACCGGGCCGCCACGGCTGGCGATACCGTCGGCACTTCATACCAATGATTAACTGGAATTGGAGCGAGATGACGATTTACTGGCCGACGGGTGAAGTAGATCAACGAACCGCCGAGCAATATAACTAGCATCACTCCCACAGCACTCAACATCCCAGCATTCACTCGTTGCGACTGTTGTCGCTTACGGTTGGCTGTCACGGCCAGGTCACGTTCATGCTTGCGAGCTTGTTCTTTCATTGGCTGATTAACAATGTTAGTATTCGTGGCCGTCACTGAGGTTGGGAATAATAGGTCCGTTTCAACGAATTGATTGGCAGGAATACTAGGAACTGTGATGTTCACTCTACCAGCCGCCTTCTTAACCGTGGTTTTACCATTTAATGGTCCATGAACCCAAGCTTGTAAGCCATTCACAGGTTGTGCTGGCAATTTAATCGTAATGTGCACGTTATTTAACGCCACGTCCCATCCCTGACCAATAACTTTCCAATTTAAGCGAGCGGTGTCGGCATAATTTGTAACTACGCCATGTAAACGGTAGCGATAGGTAAACGTGGCGCTTTTGTCACTGATTTTGTGAAAGACCTTAAGTTGCAAATCGTTGGAATTCTGTGTCCGCTGAAACGAATTATCGCGCCCATCTGCCTGCTCACTCAACGTTTGCTCAGAACCACCTTGATTTTGAACCGTCACTTGAGGTGTATCAACACCCTTCAACCCCTTTAGATCCTGTTTTACAAATACGCCATTGAAATGACCGTCAAAGTTGTAAGTAATGCGTTGTGTAAAATCTGCATTCCCGTTTTCTAAAACATTAACGTTCGCAACGTACTTATCGATTGTATATGACCCATCGGCCATACCAGTGATTGGTAATAAAAAGACCCAACCAATTACAATCATTAAACTAAGCCACCAGTGCTTTGCTTTCATGATGCACCCTCCCGCTTTGCTGTTAAGCTTAGTTTACCATGAAGCCATTATCGAGCGCCGATGAGATGCTTAAATTCATGTTCGCGGTTGCTCTCGTTTATCGGTCAGTCTAATGGTAATCGAGCATATTAATTCAGGAGCTAAAATAATGGCTCTTAGTAACTTTACATCGAAATCAATCTCTAAAAACAGCCATATTGCATTACACATTTTCATCAGTTGTAGATGCCATGATGCCGTTTTAAAGGCATTCATAGTTAAAGATCCGATAGGCAATTAAATGTCGGCCCTTTTAAAACAATACTTTACTTTTGGTAAATTATTGTTTACCATGATTATTGAGGTGATCACTATCGCTAGCAAACAAAATCCAGGTCTCACCATCACCAACAAGGTTTACGAATACCGCGTGTTAAATCATCTGTCTCAAACCGCTTTGGCCAAAGCAGTCGGTGTTAGTAAACAAACAATCTTGGTAATGGAAAAAGGTAATTACTCACCGACATTGAAATTAGCCTTTGAAATTGCAATTTTTTTCAAGGTGGATATTACCGACATTTTCGGTTATAAGGAGAATTAATATGCAAATTAAATCATTATCTGATATTCCTGATGCCCTGTTTTGGCCGCTAAAACAATGGGCCGAACAAA
Organism: Furfurilactobacillus cerevisiae; assembly: GCF_048961765.1. GTDB lineage: Bacteria > Bacillota > Bacilli > Lactobacillales > Lactobacillaceae > Furfurilactobacillus > Furfurilactobacillus milii_A. The sequence goes on along the minus strand of NZ_CP185253.1, from coordinate 1,116,262 downwards.
GTAACTTGAATTTTAACATCTTGGTTGGTACCTGTACGCTTTTGACAATTTTTCTTTTGTTCGCCGGTTATTTTATGATGCGCAAAATTGGCAAAATTGAAGATGAACGCACGGCCACTATCTATCTTGCCGCTGCTTCAATCATGCTTTCAATTAGCCTGATCTGCGACGTTATTTTTCCAAGTGACTATCTCATTAATCAATTTCGCATGATTAAATACATTATTATGATGTTGTCAGGGCTCATCTATCTTGTTGTGACCTACAGAAAAGAAATGCGGTAACACATCAATTGCATAATTCCAGCTTCTGTCCATACTAAAAGAACTCCCTGCCAAAGTGATTCGTTCGCAACCACTTCGGTAGGGAGTTCTTTATTATTCTACTTACCCGTTAACAACCGCATTCTCACGCTGTCTAATATGCGTTACTAGTTTTGCTGCCATCTTATACCGATTAAACGGTGTAACCACATGAACGCCACCAAATCGATCACAGATTGCATCCGCAATTTCTTCAGCAATTTGCAAGCCAACTTCATGTTCATTGCCGTCGATCTCGGCCTGAGCCATTCGATCCAGTACAGATTGAGGCAAACTCATCCCCGACACATGCTCGTTTAAGAACTCAGCATTGCGTTTGGACATCAGCGGCTGGACGCCAACAAACACGGGAACCTGCAACCCACATTGTGAGAAAGCATCTGCCAATTCATTAACCCTGGCGATATCAAACACTGGCTGTGTGATGAGATAATCGGCCCCACAGTCGATTTTCCGTTTGATTCCGCGAGTTGCCAAAACACCATTGTTAATTTTAGGACTAAAGGCTGCCGCTACACAGAAATTAGGGCGGTCATCTAAGTCCTTCCCGCTTGGACTAACACCAGTGTTATATTGCTTAATCAGTTTAATGAGGCCTAACGCATTAACATCTCCGACCGAGGTCGCTCCGGGAAAATCGCCTTCCCTAGCAGGATCTCCAGCAATTGCCAGAATATCGTCAATTCCCAAACTGTGTAGCCCCATAATTTCAGACTGAATGCCAATTAGATTATGATCACGGGTCGTCAGGTGCACAATCGGATGAATACCGTATTCCAATTTCAACTTAGCAGCAACGGCCACATTACTCACCCGAACGGCTGCCAGCGAATTATCCGCCAGCGTAATTGCGTCCACTCCTGCATCACGTAAACGCTCAGCACCACGATAAAAGCTTGCCGTTTTAAACGTCGTCGGCGGATCCATTTCCACAAGAATGCTCTTATGACCTACAGACGGATGGAGAAAAGGATGTTCCGTTTGTGCTTCATCTGTATGTGTTAATCGTTGCCCATCATCCGTTAACTTTTGATGCTCTGCGTCAGCCACCATGGCAACGCCCCCTATTACTTTGTCGGTTCCGCTAAACTAGCGCGAACATTATCGCGTGCAGCAATCATGTTCTTTAAGGCTGCCAACGTTTCCGGTTCCTGACGGGTCTTCAAGCCACAGTCAGGGTTGATCCAGAATTGATGAACGTCGATAACACGTAACGCCCGCTCAATGTTTGCCTGAATCTCTTCAACAGAAGGTACCCGTGGACTGTGAATGTCGTAAACGCCAAGTCCGATTTCTTTATCATAGTGTGTTTTTTCAAACGAACTGATGATTTCACCATGACTCCGGGACGTTTCAATCGAAATCACATCCGCGTCAAGTGCACTAATCGTGTCGATGATGTCTTCAAAGTCTGAGTAACACATATGCGTGTGAATCTGCGTATCGTCACGTACACCAGTCGTCGTAATCTTGAATGAGTAAACCGCTTCATCCAGGTAGGGCTTCCAGTTACGCTTCTTTAATGGCAACCCTTCACGTAAAGCAGGTTCATCCACTTGAATAATCTTGATACCAGCCTTTTCCAAGTTGATCACTTCTTGGCGCAAAGCTAAGGCAATCTGGTTTTGAACTTGTGCCTTACTGATGTCGTCACGCACAAAACTCCAGTTAATAATGGTTAATGGTGCCGTCAGCATTCCCTTGACTGGTTTGTCCGTCAAGCTCTGTGCGTAAACACTTTCCTTAACCGTAATTGGCTTCGTGTAGGCAACGTCACCGAAGATTACTGGTGGCCGAACCCCACGTGAACCATATGATTGAACCCAACCATTTTGAGTTGCATAGAAACCTGTCAGCTTCTGACCAAAGTATTCAACCATGTCAGTCCGTTCAAACTCACCGTGAACCAGAACGTCAAGACCAAGGTCTTCTTGGATACCGATCCACCGTTTGATTTCAGACTTGATGAAGTCTTCATACTCAGCGTCAGTAATGTCGCCCTTCCGCCAAGCAGCCCGTTTGGAACGAACCAATTTGCTTTGCGGAAAACTGCCAATACTTGTCGTTGGCAATAATGGTAATTGCAGCTTCTTATGTTGCAGTGCAATCCGCGTTGGAAATGCGCTGTGCCGTTCAAACGTTTCGTTGGCCAAGTTGGCTTCCGCAGCACGGACCTCAGCGTTGTTCCGGTGTTCAGATTCATTTAACGCCTTGAGTGCGGCAGCATTCTTGGCGAATTCTTCTGAAACCGCCTGTTGGCCTTCATTAGCGGCCTTAGTTAAAATCGTCAGCTCATGTAGCTTCTCATCGGCAAAGGCTAACCCACCTAATAAGACAGGATCGATCTTCGTTTCATTCTTTGTCGTGATTGGCACATGAAGTAATGAGTTAGCAGGCTGCAACCACAAATGATTGTTGTCAACGACACCCTGCAATTTCTTAATTAAGGCCAGTTTGTCAGCAAAATTGCTTGTCCAAATATTGTGACCGTCGATAATACCGGCAGCCAATACCTTGTCGCTTGGGAAACCGTCGTTCAACATGTGTTGCAAGTTTTCACCGTTGTCGTGCACAAAATCGAGTCCGATTGCCTGAACGGGTAATTTGGTAACAGTCTCATAGGGATCAATGCTATCAAAGTACGTTTGCAGTTCAATATTGATCGATGGTGCTGCCTGACGAAGTGCATTTAAAGCCGTTTCGTAAGGTTTAACTTCAGCAGCCGTCGTAACCTTAACCAACGTTGGTTCGTCCACCTGAACCCACTTAACACCGGCCTGAGCCAATTCAGTAAAGACTTGTTCGTAAAGTGGCAACAATTGTGGCAGTAATTCATCAACAGCAGCTGCGTCCAGGTAATCACCATTCCGTTTGCCCAGTTTTAACAACGAAATTGGGCCAAGGATAACTGGCTTCCCGTCAATGCCTAATTCATTTTTGGCTTCGTTGTAGAAACGTAACCAACGATTATCCAATAATTCAAAATGAGGCTGGTCATATTCTGGCACGATGTAGTGGTAGTTGATGTTGAACCATTTTGTCATTTCTGAGGCCACAGCGTCCTTTGTCCCACGTGCGATGGCATAATATTCATCCAACGTTAACCGTTTGTGGAAGCTACCGTAACGTTCTGGCACGATGCCAAAAGCCGCAATCGTGTCCAGCACATGATCATAGTCTGAATTATCGGCAACCGGAATTAAATCCAAACCTGCTGCCTGTTCTTTTTTCAAATTGGCCAAACGCAATGCTTTCGTTTCTGCATGGAATTCCGGCTCATCAATCTTGCCTGCCCAATAGTGTTCCAACGTCTTTTTCCATTCACGTTTTTCCCCTAACCGCGGATAACCAAGATTGCTACTAATAACTGTCATGTATGACACTCCTTCTCGTTTAAATGCTTTTGATAATCGACAAAAAACGGTAGCTTCATCCTACAAAAAGGACGAAGCTACCGTTCGCGGTACCACCTTAATTTTGTCACAAGCTCACACTTGTAACCTTATCCCGTACATTTTCATACGGTAGCAGGATAACGACTGCTGGTCGTTGTCACTTTGCCATTAAGGTTCAGCGGCACCGTTTAGAGGCCATTGTTCATCTTTCACCGCGTGACTTGTTCCCACCCTGCAAGCTCTCTATCTCGTTGGTTAAAGATTACTTTTCTCATCGATACGTTTTCAATGACTTGAATTTACACTCGATTTTCATTAAAGTCAAGGTGTTTTCTAATGATAGCTTAATTAATGGGATATGTTCTCTATAATTCCCAAGAGATTGATTGCGTATTATTCACAGTCAACAAGATCCTAATCATCTATTATTATCTTAATGCAAATGAAAAATGGCAGTGCTCAACAAATTGTTGAACTGCCATTTTTCATTTGTAAGTATTCAATTAGTCTTTCACCAGACTGACAACACATTCAATGCTAGTTGTTTGTGGGAACTGGTCCACTGGCTGAATGTCGCCATCAACGTGATAGCCGTGATCCATGAACACCTGGATATCACGAACCAACGTTGCTGGGTTACAGCTGACGTAAACAACGCGGCTCGGTTTAACCGCCGTAGCAGCTTCGATGAATTCCGGTGCCAGACCCTTTCGTGGTGGGTCAACCATGATAACGTCCGCTTTTAAGCCGGCTTCTTGCCACCGTGCCATTTGGTTTTCGGCCTTACCGACAACAAAGTCAACGTTATCGATGTGATTCAAATTAGCATTGGTCTTGGCGTCACTGATGGCCGTTTTAACCATTTCAACGCCATACACATGTTTAGCATGCTTGGCCACGGCCAAAGAGATTGTGCCGATACCACAGTATGCGTCAATGACAGTCTCTTCACCCGTTAACTGTGCCTTGTCGATAGCAAACTGATACAGTTTTTCCGTTTGCTGTGGGTTAACTTGGTAGAATGAGTGAGCTGAGATTTCAAACGTCAACCCCATCAATTGGTCATGAATCACTGGACTGCCGAAGTGAATTCGATCCGTGTCACCTAACAATACGTTCGTTTGTTGAGGATTAACATTTTGAATGATGCTCTTCACTTCTGGCAACGCCTTCGTGATTTCAGCAACCAATTCATTCACCATCGACAATTTATGTGTCCGTGTAACAATGACAATCATCATTTCGTGACTGTAATAGCCTCGACGCACCATGATGGTTTTAATCACACCGGTGTTGTTAGTTTCATCGTACGCATCCAAATGGAAACGACGTAAGAGATCACGCACAACAATAATGGCTTCGTCAATTTTAGGATCCTGAATATAGAAATCCTCAATCGGCACAACTGTGTGAGAACCACGTTTGTAAAAACCAGTTTCGATTTGACCATTGATCTCACGAACCGGCACTTGAGCCTTGTTACGATAATGATAAGGTGTCTCCATCCCCACCGTCTTGGCAACATCAATGTCCAAGTGTGACTTCTTTAACAATTCAACCACTTGGTGTTGTTTGAAGGCCAATTGACCCTCATAACTCAAGTGTTGCAGGGGTGCAATCCCAGTTTGGGTGTAGGTCACATTGACACTTTCAACTCGCTGCGGGCTTTTTTCGATAAATTTAACGACTCGGCCAAAAGCGTATGTTTTCGCCACTTTGGTTACTGCAAATACAACTTTTTCATTAGGCAATGCGTTCGTAATAAAGATTGGAAAATCTTCTATCTTAGCGACACCCATCCCTTGATAGGTCAGGTCAATAATATCGCCTGTATACTCTTGGTTTTTAGCAACTGGTGCTTTGAATTTCATTAATTATTTCCTTTCGACTTTTGCGACGGTCACTGAACGGAATTTTTCAAACGAACAAAAACAGTCCGCTGTAAAATTTTCGAACCAAACTAGTATAGCATGCCAACTCACTTAAAAGAAGTACAAAACAGCGGATCCGCATTTAAGCGAATCCGCTGCTGAGATACATCACTCTTTTTTGTTGTCGTCTGTCTGACCTTCTGGCAACTTGTCAACTTCCTCAACAAACTTCCGGGCATCTTCTTCGATGGCACGGTCCTCACCGGTCAACTGTTCATCAGGAATCGCATCCAAATCAGCAAACATTTCAATGTGCTGTTTGTGATCAATGAACGTCATTGGCGCGTCACCACCGTATTCCCCGTCCAAGTTAATCATCATTCGATCGGAGTTAAGTGGCTTAGCAATCACTTTGCTGGTCTTCTTGTAAATGACCAACGGATCATTAATGTGTCTACCACCGTTTAAGACTAATGTCATCAGCCGCAACAGTTGTGGCATGCTGGCCGTTTTGACAATGAGCAAACTGAATTTACCATCATCAAGCGATGCATCGGGCACAATTTGTTCGAACCCACCGATTGAATTCGTCAGCCCCAATAAGAACATCGAAGCTTCACCTTCGAACTTACCATCATCGTACTCAATCGACATTTGAATCGGTTTAATTTGCGGCAATAATTCAGCACCCTTAACCAGGTATGCAAGGTAACCAAAAATTGTTTTCATGTCGGAAGGAACATCATACGTCAATTCAGTCAGCAGACCGCCACCAGCGATGTTGATAAAGTACGTTTCGCCAGCCTGACCGATATCCATCTTAACGGTTTGGTTCTTAAGCACAACTTTAGCGGCATCCAACGGTGCATCACGTGGAATTCGTAACGCGCGAGCGTAGTCATTAGTGGTCCCAGCTGGAATAATCGCCATTTTAGGTCGCTTCTCAAGTCCAGCAATGCCGTTGACGACTTCGTTAATCGTCCCGTCACCACCGGCTGCCACCACTAGGTCAAAGCCTTCAAGAGCAGCACGGTGCGCCTCATTTTTAGCTGAATCCGGCTCTGCCGTGGTCGCATACGCACTAGTCTCGTAACCGGCCTGTTCAAAGACGTTCAGTATATCGATTAAATCTCTTTTTAGTGCTTCGCGTCCTGACGTTGGGTTGTAGATGACCCGTGCCCGTTGTCCCATGTTTCATTGCCTCCACTGCAAACTGTCTTAGTCATTTCATTTAACAATTTTAGTACTATGTACAAACCCCGTTGTAAGGTTCACAACGAGGTTTAATTTTAACCGCTTCTGCTTAAAATAACAAACGTTTAACGCGCATTCAATGAAGTCATTAACAACTTGTTAACAATCTTCGGATTAGCCTGCCCGTGTGTTTGCTTCATAATCTGACCAACTAAGAAGCCAACGGCACGATCTTTACCATTCTTAAAGTCTTCAATCGATTGGGCATTAGCGTCCAACACGCCATCGATAATCGGCTGCAATTGAGCTGGATCTGATAATTGAACCAGGTTATGTGCTTTGACATAATCATTTGGTTCCTCACCATCCATGATCGCCTTAAAGACCTTCTTAGCCATCTTGGATGAAATCGTACCATCCATTTGCAACTTGATCATGCCGGCCAAGTGGTCCGGCGTCAACTTCGTATCTTGCAGATCCAAATGGTTATCATTCAGATAGGCGTTAACGTCTCCTTGCAGATAGTTTGACGTCAATTTAGCGTCTGCACCTTGTGCCACAGCCGCCTCAAAGAAGTCAGACATTTCCTTGGTCTGTGTCAGCACCATGGCATCATAGTCAGTCAAGCCAAGGTCATCAACATAGCGTTGACGACGACGTTCTGGCATTTCTGGCATCGTTTCCTCAATCTGTTTGATCCAGTCATCCGCAATTTCAACGTTAGGAATATCTGGTTCCGGGAAGTAACGGTAATCATCCGCACCTTCCTTAACACGCATCAGAATGGTTTCGTTAGAAGCTTCATCGTAACGACGTGTTTCTTGTTGAATTTGACCGCCAGACAATAAGACACGTTGTTGACGTTGTTCTTCAAACTGAAGGCCCTTCTTCACATAGTTGAAGGAGTTCAAGTTTTTTAGTTCTGTCTTAGTCCCAAACTTGTCCGTTCCATAAGGCCGAATCGAAATGTTGACATCGACACGCATGGAACCTTCTTCCATCTTCACGTCAGAAACACCAGTAAACTGAATCCGTTGACGCAAAGTCTCAAGGTAAGCGTAAGCCTCATCAGGTGAAGCAATGTCAGGCTTCGACACAATTTCAATCAGTGGTGTTCCCTGACGGTTTAAATCGACGTAGGAATACCCATTAGGATTATGCGTGTTTTTACCGGCATCTTCCTCAATGTGCATCTCTTCGATCCCGATTTTCTTTTTCTTACCGTCCACGTCAATTTCAATCCAACCATTTTGGGCTAATGGCACATCTGATTGTGAAATTTGATAAGCTTTTGGGTTATCTGGATAGAAGTAGTTTTTCCGATCAAAGTGCGTATGCTGATTGATCTTGGCATGAAGAGCCAAAGCCGCGCGCATACCGTACTCCACTACCCCTTTGTTAGGCGTTGGTAAGACACCAGGATATCCCCAGTCAATCACATTAGTATTGGCATTAGGGTTGTCACCAAACTCAACGGGTGACGGACTAAAAATCTTTGAATTCGTTTTAAGTTCAACGTGGACTTCTAGTCCAATCGTCGTTTGAAAATTCATTAAGCACGCCCTCCTTTGCTCATTGATGGCTTCAATTCGTGGAATGTCGTGTTCTGTTCAAACGCAAACGCTGTGTTCAAAACGCGACTTTCATCAAATGGACGGCCAATGACTTGTAAACCAACTGGCAGACCATCTACCAAGCCCGCAGGCACTGAAACGGCAGGCAGACCAGCCAAGTTAGCAGGAACCGTCAACATATCGTTCATGTACATCGTCATCGGATCCTTAGTTTCGGCACCGATACCAAAGGCCGGTGTTGGTGCAGTTGGTCCGACAATGACATCGTAATCAGCGAACACTTTCTTAAAGTCTTCAATGATCAGTGTCCGAATCTTAGCAGCCTTCATAAAGAACGCATCGAATGAACCAGCAGACAATGCAAAGGTTCCCAACATGATCCGACGTTTAACTTCGTCACCAAATCCTTCGGAACGAGTCTTAACATACAGTTCTTCCAAATTCTTAGCATTTGGTGTGCGGTATCCATAACGAATCCCATCAAACCGCTGTAAGTTTGAAGACGCTTCAGACGGTCCAAGAATGTAGTAAGCCTGAATCCCGTGGGTACTGTGTGGCAAACTAACTTCATCTACTGTTGCACCCAACGCTTCAAGTTTCTTAATCGCGGTCTTAATCTGATCACGAACGCCTTCGTCGATTCCTTCACCAAGAAATTCCTTAGGCACACCAATCTTTAAGCCCTTGATGTCGCCAGACAAACCAGCCACATAATCCGGCACTTCTTTACTGGATGAAGTGGCATCACGTTCATCACGACCCGCAATCACATTCATCATAGCAGCGGCATCCGTCACATTATGTGTCATCGGACCGATTTGGTCTAATGATGACGCAAACGCAATCAATCCCCAACGGCTAACGCGGCCATACGTTGGCTTCAAACCAACGATTCCGTTGAAAGCAGCCGGCTGGCGAATTGAACCACCAGTGTCTGAACCCAGAGCAGCCAGCACATCGCCAGCAGCGACCGTAGCTGCAGAACCACCGGAAGAACCGCCAGGCACCTTAGTTGTATCCCAAGGATTATGAACAGTCCCGAAGTAAGATGTTTCAGTCGAGCCACCCATGGCAAATTCATCCAGGTTGGTTTTCCCGATTGTAACGGCGCCAGCAGCGCGCAAACGCGTCACAACGTCTGCATCATATACAGGTTTAAAGTTGTACAGAATTTTAGAAGCGGCTGTTGTCAGCAAGCCCTTAGTCGTTAAATTATCTTTGTATGCAACTGGCACACCAGAAAAGACGTTATCCGCATCAATTCCGCTTTCATCAGCCTGTTTAGCCTGTGCCAATGCCTCATCATCGTTCACCGTCACATAAGCGTTTAAGGCGTCTTCATGATCATGAATATTAGTTAGCGTTTGTTGCGTTAATTCAGTGGCAGATAAGTCTTTATTAACGAGCGCTTGATGAAGCTCAGTTAAATTATCAAACTGTTGTGTCATTAGGCGTCCTCACTTTCGTCAATAATTGCGGGCACCTTAATAAACCCATCTTCGGTTTCAGGAGCTTCGTTAATTAACGCATCTTTTTGGTGGGCGTTCACTGCAACGTCTTCACGTAAAATTGCAGTCGCGTCGGCCATGTTGGTTGTCGGCTTCACGTCATCTGTGTTGACCTCGTTCAAACCATCAATCATGGTAATAATTTCGTCCAGTTGACTAGTAAACTTGCTGGCCTGTTCATCGATCAATGAAAGTTTTGCTAGTTCGGCAACGTGCTCAACTTCAGCACGTGAAATTGGTTCTTCTGCCATGCCCATCCCTCTTTCTGTAAAAAGTTGTCACTATCTTTAATATTATACGACAAAGCACGGTAAGTTTGTGTTCTTCTCTAAATAATCGCGACAAAAATAATGGCGAATCCAGCCCTTTAGTTGTCCTAATTAATTTTTTCAACAAACACATCTCGATTTACTTACTGTCAATCTGTGCCATCCGTATGTTGCTGTTTGATGCGCCGTAAAAATGGCCGGCGCCGGCGTCCGAGAATCAGTGGCACATGCTCGACAACAACATCCGAAAATTCCAGTCCAAACCATGTTGCAGGCGTACTCGTCCAATTTTGAAGGGTCACCCGTGCTTGGATAATAAAGCGGTCAAATGGTTTGACTCGTGTTTCCGGTGACAGTTCTTCTTGAATGACAACAAAGCTGAAGTCCCCAACATTGCGACCCTTTTGCATCGTATAAGTTTGCGGTTGAGCCGGCAAATCGCCGCTCTCAATTAGCTCGTGAACAATCGCCCGCAGATAAACATTCACCCGTTGTTCACGACGAAAACCAAGGTAAAGTTGAACGTTAATAACATTATTCGTGCCCATCATATCGACATCATATTTAGCCGTGTAAGGCTCATCTGTAACGTTAACCGTCACAAACCAATATGCCTGCGCACGTTTCGGACGTTTGTCCAAAATTGAATAGAGCATTTCTTTTTTAATCATATGGCCCGGCTTTACCTTAGCCATGTAAACTAAATTGGTCGCAAACGTTGGGTAGTTTTCGTCTTTGCTCAACGCAACTAACTGGTCCTTATAATCATATAAATCCACATAACCCGACTCAAACTCATCGCGATCACGAATTTTATTGCCGTAATACCAAATAAACATCACACACAAAATCAAACCGGCCAAAATGGCTGTCACGTAACCACCATGAACAAATTTAACCATCGATGACAGGAAGAACATGGTTTCCAAACTACCAAAGAATAAAACCATCAACCAAGTTAACACAACGTTCACATGCCGTAACCGTAAATACTGGAACAGCAAGAGTGTCGTCATCAACATTGTGACAGTAATGGCTAGCCCGTATGCGGCCTCCATATGCGCAGAAGTTCTGAAAAAGAAAACTATTCCGACACAGGCAATCCACAAAATACCGTTCACTGCCGGTACGTATATTTGCCCATGCTGAAGCGTTGGGTAATTAATTTTCAATCGTGGTAATAATTTTAACCGTACTGCTTCTGCAACTAAGGTGTATGAGCCAGTGATCAGCGCTTGCGATGCAATAATGGCAGCTAAGGTTGCCAGCACAATGCCGACAAAACGCCAGTCGCCAGGTAAAAGTTCAAAGAAGGGGTTAAAGTCCACTGCTTGTCCCAAATTGGTCTCGTGTGCGTGTTGAATCACCCAAACGCCCTGACCAAAATAGTTAAGCATTAAACATACAAAAACATACGGCCAACTAGCATCAATGTTTGCCTTACCAACATGACCAACATCTGAATACAGCGCCTCGGCCCCAGTAGTTGCCAAAAAGACACTCCCAAGAATAAAAATGCCAACCTTATTATCTGGGCTCGTCAGCACGCTGATCGCATAGTAAGGATTTAATGCCTTTAAAATGGCAAGGTCTGGCAACAAATTCACCAAACCAACGACACCAATAAACGTAAACCAAAGGGTCATAATTGGACCGAACGCATGACCAATCGTTTTGGTCCCAAAGCGCTGAATCACAAATAAAATCGATAAAATTACAACGGTGATAAAAATGACGTCAGCCTGATTTTGAACGGGTTCCCAATGATGGAAAACAATCCCCTTTAGTCCTTCAATTGAGGTTGTCACTGTCACGGCTGGTGTCAACATCCCGTCGGCAAGTAATGCAGCGCCACCAATCAATGCCGGATAAAGTAACCACTTAGCTTGACGCCTTACCAGTGTATAAAGTGCAAAGATACCGCCTTCACCATGGTTGGTGGCATTAAGTGCAATAAGCACATACTTCACAGTCGTGAGTAACATCACTGTCCAAAAAATAAGTGAAATACTCCCAATCACTAATTCCGGCGTCGTGGTGGACAGTCCGCCATTATCGCCAAGAATCGTTTTCATAACATACAATGGCGAAGTACCAATATCTCCGTAGACGATCCCCAACGTAATAAAAATGCCTGCCCGACTGACCTTAGCTCTTGTGTTCGCATTCATCGTACAACTACCTCCTCGACTTTTATAATCTGGAACCACCAACTCATTTTAGCTATTTTGATCGAAAATAAAATAGCCTAACGCAAACTTAATGATCTTTCTGTCACTTCAATACAAAAACCGCCATAACACAGGCTTTGTTCTGTGTTGTGGCGGTTGGTCAATTATTCATTTTTGTTAATAGGATCCAAAAACATGTGTTGAAAATTTAGTCTGTCCCGAATCACGACTCAAGAACGACTGCACGCCATCCGTTGATTGAACCGTGATATCAATTGGCACCCCTGACGGCAAGTATTTCGGTGCTACTTGAGCCAAGTACTGGGTAAAGCTAATAATCTCTGTCTGACTATAAAATTGCGTTGTAATCGTGACATTCATACCAGCTAAATTATCGTCCTGGTATTGTGCCTGAGCGGTCACACCACTGAGGTTCGGGAAGAAGTTTTGAATTTGAGTCTTAAAGTTTTCGAAATTGCTCTCATCATTACTGGTGCCTGACGTACTGGAGCCACCGGCAGACGGGAAGACCACGTTGCGTTGATTGATGTTCTGCCAGGAACTGATATTGTTCCCGTCATTAACACTATATGAGAAGAACGTGCCGCCAACCAGACTGTCATCAGAAGCCTGCTTATACAAAGCAATCACAATTGGCACATCTTTGCCAACGCCCTTAGTCGCACGCACACGTTTTAATACTTCTGCTGCAATTGCACGGCCTTGGGTCGTCATTTGCTCATCGGAAATATTTGTCGAATACTGAGCACCATATTTTTCCTTGGTGTAGTAGTCAACCGAATTTAAACCGATTCCGATGGTCATCCCAGACAGAGACAATTTATCACCATCTTGCGTCATATAATCTTGTTCTTCAACAGTCTGCAAATACAGTGGATTTCGTTTATTGGCATCCTTTTGACCGTTATCAACAGGGTTTAGTCCCGTAGGATTATCGTTTGACTTACGTTCAACCCACTTTTGAACAGTTGACGTAGACAAATACTGGCCTTCCTGAAAAATATACTTGCTTGGCTTAAATTCCTTCTTGGAGACATTTAATAGGCCACTTTCGAAACTCTTCAGGTTCATGGTGTTATTGTCTTGATCATTGGTGACACCACGGGCGGCACTTGTTAGATAATGGCCGTTCTTGATGACACCTTGATAATTATTGCTGTTGGTTTGACCAGTTGTTTGAACCTTTTTTTTACTGGTAGTCGGTGTTGTCGAGCTACTTGATGTGCTGTCGAGGTTACCACAGGCTGCCAATAACATCATGGTAGATAACAATGCGGCCACAATACGAAACTTTTTCACCTTAATTCAAATCCTCCCTGCTGGGATCAGTACAAACAGGTCAAACTAGTCTGTACTGTTAATTATCCTCAACCATCGTTTGTGCGAATCGATCTTCGTTCCAAATCTCAATTTCCAGCTGTGTTGCCTTCGCCAACTTGCTCCCGGCATCCTCACCGGCGATAAGTAAGTCTGTATTCTTAGAAACGCTGCTAGAAACCTTGGCGCCATGAGCGGTTAACCATGCAGTCGCATCGGCGCGGGTCATTTGTGTTAGCTTACCAGTCAACACCACCCGCTTACCACCGAAGAATGGATCATCCGCCGCAGCTACTGTATCAGGACCATCGTATGTCATGTTAACGCCGGCAGCGACCAACTCATTGACTAGCTCTTGAGCAGCCTCGGTACTGAAGTATTGTGCTACCGCATCACCGATAGTCAGCCCCATGCCATCAATCTCCGCAATGTCATCTGCGGATGCCGTCATGACTGCCGTCATCGTCTTAAAATGCTCAGCAACTTGCCGAGCGGCCTTAGCGCCAAGATGCCGAATGCCAAGACCAAACAATAACCGCTCCAAAGAATTATTGCGGCTGTTGTCAATCGCTGTCAATAAGTTTGTAGCTGATTTATCACCAAATTTATCTAAAGTTAACAATTCATCATGCTTCAAATGGTAAAGACCAGCTACATCACTAAGCATTTCACGATTGTACAATTGAGCAACTAAAGAAGGTCCTAATCCATCGATATTCATCGCGTCACGAGAAGCAAAATGAGTCAGCCCTTCTGTGACCTGAGCTGGGCACTTAGGATTGATACAACGTAGTGCAACCTCTTCGTCAATATGAACGAGGTCTTTACCACAAGATGGACATTGCGTTGGAATCGGGTAAGGCACACTATCTGCGGGCCGTTTGTCCATGATGACTTCACCGACTTCAGGAATAATATCACCGGCCTTGTGCAACGTAACAGTATCGCCGACCCGCACCCCCTTTTCATTTAAATAATCAGGGTTGTGCAACGAAGCGCGCGCAACTGTTGTTCCAGCCAATTGAACAGGATCCATCACTGCCGTTGGCGTGACAATGCCCGTTCGACCGACTGTCCATTCAATATCACGCACCACCGTTTGTTGCTCATCCGGCGGGAATTTGTAGGCAATTTCCCACCGCGGCACTTTGACAGTATTCCCCAGCTCATCTTGTTGGGAGACAGGGTTAACTTTAATGACAATGCCATCAATGCCATAGCTTAACGATTCACGTTGACCAGTGTATTCGTCAATATAAGCCTTAATTTCATCCATATTGTGGCACACGCGAGAATGTGGGTTGATGGTGAAACCGAGTTCCTGATAACGCTTCAGTGCCTCGCTTTGGGTGGATGCACCAAGATTTTCAAAGCTTGAGGTGTAATAGATAAACGTGTCTAAGTTGCGATCTGCTGTCACCTTTCGATCCAGTTGTCTAAGAGAACCGGCGGCCGCATTTCGTGGATTGGCAAACGGTGTTTTTCCTTCGGCTTCCTGACGTTCGTTTAGTTTTGCAAACGATGCTTTAGGCATGTAACATTCGCCCCGAACCTCAATGGACAGAGGTTCTGTCAATGTCATCGGAATTGACTTAATGGTTTTTAGATTAGCTGTGATGTCCTCACCAATATTGCCATCACCACGCGTAGATCCCTGCACAAACTTACCGTTTTCATAAACTAACGAAATCGCCAACCCATCAATTTTAAGTTCACAATTATATTCCAGTTCGTCTTGCCCTAAATTTTGCTTCGTACGGGCGTCAAATTCAGCCAGTTCTTCAACCGAGAACACGTCCCCCATCGACAGCATTGGTACCGAGTGCGTCACCTTACTAAAGCCAGGCAGTGTCACATCGCCAACCTGCTGCGTTGGTGAGTCAGGCGTTACAATTTCAGGGAATGCCGCTTCCAAATCCAACAATCGTTGATAATGCATATCATATGTGTGATCCTCAACCGTTGGCGCATCCTGCACATAGTACTCTTTTCGCCACGAATCCAACTGTTCACGCAGTTGCGTAGCTTCTTGATTAGCCTGTGTGGTTGTTAGTTCCGATACTGGTTGGTCTGCCATACTCTAACACTCCTCACTCGATTTGCGTGTGCATCTAGACACAGATGCCAAACTCACTAAAACTTTTGATTAACCTTCAACTAAACGGAGAATTAAGCCTTTGTAATTGGGGCAAAGGCTGCCAGCAATCGTTTAATGCCTTGCTCTGGGAAAGCAATGTCTAATTCAGCATCCTCACCCTGACCGTTAACCTTCACAACGGTGCCTTCGCCCCACTTTTTATGAGTTACCTTGTCGCCGGCAGCCCAACTAACTTGGTCAGCCCCCGTTCCTTGTGACCGCTCAACCTTTGTCGACTTAGTGCCAACTGGTTTGCGTTTATAAGTGGTGGACAAAGCGGATTCTGTGCGCCTATCAAACGGTGTTTTCGGTCCTCCGGCTGTTAGACTGCCGGCACTATGGTTTTCGCTCTGAATCAAATCCGGATTAATTTCTTCTACAAAGCGTGACGCTGGGTTATTTTGCACGCGACCATACAATAGACGTGAAAATGCATTCGTCATGTACAATTTTTGTTTAGCACGCGTAATCCCGACATAAGCCAACCGCCGTTCTTCTTCCAATTCATCCTCATCCATGACAGAACGAGAAAGTGGGAAGATGCCTTCTTCAAGTCCCATCAAAAAGACAACTGGAAATTCAAGTCCCTTGGCAGCATGTAACGTCATTAACGTGACATTTTGATCGTTTTCTTCGTCAACGTCGTCCAAGTCCGAAACAAGGGCCAAATCCGCCAGAAAATCAACAAACTTGTCACCGCTACCTTCAGGTACGGGTTGATCAGCTGCTTCAACGTCAGTCGGCGCGGCGGTTGTTGGTTCATAGGAATCATCAAACTGTTTTGTAACTGACAGAAATTCCTGCAAGTTTTCAACACGTGCCTCATCCTCTAGTGAATGGGTCGCTTTAAGCGCTGGTAAATAACCAGTTTTATCTAACAATTGTTCCGTCAGGTCCGTAACTGAGACAAATTCACGCATTTTAGTCAGTTCAGCCATCATCTGGCCAAACTCATCAAAACTGTTCCGTGCACGACTCGGGACATTGTTTGCCATCGTAACGTTCTGTGCGGCTTCCAATAAACTCCAATTGTTGAAGTTTGCAAATTCCCGCAACTTTTCGACTGAGCCGCTACCGAGACCACGTTTGGGTTCATTGATAATTCGTTCGAAACTCATGTCATCTTGTGGATTGACAATCAATGTTAAATAGGCCAATACATCGCGAATTTCCTTACGGTCGTAGAATTTATGTCCGCCGACCATGTTATAAGGGATATTGCTTTTAACCAACGCATCTTCAATAGTCCGCGATTGGGCATTAGTCCGATACAGAATAGCAAAGTCACCGTAGTCCCGGTGATTTTCTCGCATTTGTGTCTCGATTTGAGCCACCACAAAATGCGCTTCATCACGCTCGCTTTGTGCGCGGTAATAAGAAATCTTTTCCCCACTACCATTATCCGTCCACAAATTCTTTTTCCGACGAATAACATTATTTTCAATCACTTCATTGGCGGCGTTTAAAATGGTTTGTGTTGAACGGTAATTTTGTTCCAACATAACGGTTTGCGCCTCTGGATAATCTTTTTCAAAATCCAGAATGTTATTCATGTTGGCACCACGCCAGCCATAAATACTCTGATCAGCATCCCCGACAACACACAGATTGTGCGACTTAGCTGCTAACATGCTGACCAACTTGTACTGGGCATTATTGGTGTCCTGATACTCATCCACATGAATGTATTCAAACCGGCGTTGATAGCCTTCCAGCACATCAGGCGCCTTATCAAATAACTCAATCGTAAGCATGATCAAATCATCAAAGTCGAGGGCCTGGTTGGCCTTGAGTTCACGTTGATAATCTTCGTAAACCGTTGCTGTAATTTGTTCAAACGGTGTATTCGCAGTTTTTACATAATCAGCTGGCGTTTGCAGATCATTTTTAGCGTTCGAAATTGCAGCCAACAGTGAACGCGGATCGTACTTCTTGGGATCGATATTCTGTTCTCGCAAAATTCGTTTAACCAACGTCCGTTGCTCACTTGTGTCAGTGATGGTAAATGCACGGTTAAACCCAATCCGGTCGATGTCTCGACGCAATACCCGGACACACAGGGCGTGGAATGTGGAAACCCAAACATCTTCTCCACTTTCGCCTAAAAGCTTAGCCACTCGTTCACGCATTTCGCGAGCAGCTTTATTGGTAAACGTAATCGCCAGCACATGCCACGGCTTAACGTCTTTTTCTTCGATCAAATAAGCAACACGATGTGTCAACACTCGGGTTTTCCCTGATCCGGCACCAGCCATGATCAATAATGGCCCCTCTGTTGTCTGAACAGCTTCCTGCTGCTTGTCGTTTAGTCCTGCTAATAATGTGGTTGCGCTCACGAAAATGTGCCTTCCTCTCGTAAAAATTCAGTAGTTCAAGTATACCAAAATCGACAGCGTCACACCATCATATCGAACGTATGTTTTGAAAATAAAAACGACCGCTTGCAAGGTTTTCCTACTCACAAACGGTCATTCTAATCAGAAATATTTATTTATTTTTGTCTAATCGACTCGGCGCCGGCGTTACTGGCCGCGCAGGATCCCAAATCGTCGTTGCCGACAACTGATTCAACGCATCTTGAACAGTTGAAGCTTGAATCAACACATGCCCTGCGGCAGGGGAAATCAACCGACCACTTTTATGGTAGAACACAAATTCCCAATTAGATTTGATAATCCACTGTGTACGAATGGCATTGAGCTGTTCATCGTCAAAGGATGCCAGAACCGTGGCCATGTATTGCTTCGGAATGGCCAATGGTAAGCCGGCGATTGCATGCAAATGGGCTTCAAACATGGTGATGTTAGCCGCCTTGTCAAACACTAAGCCGGACCGATCCATCGCCGGCGTTAAATCACGGAGAAAGAGGTTGCCTGTGTCCGTAATCATAAAGCTTAACTGAAACACACCATAGTAATCGACATTGTGAGCGACCGTTTGTGTAATCCGTTTGATCTCATCATTAATATCATCCGAAATCCGTGCCGGCGCAATTGCGCGCATTAAACGTCCTTGTTGATAATTGGTTTCAATGATTGGAAACAGCCGTATCTGATCAGCCAGTTCATTTTCTTGTGGATAGCCCTTGACCACCAACACGGAAATTTCTTGAGCATTGGGAATTGTAGCCTCCAAAATATGCGGGCCATGCTGCAACATATCTGCGGCCAATGGCACATCAGCCTGTGAACGAATGGTTAACTGCTGTTCTTGTTCAATGCCCTTTTGAAGTGGCTTCAATACGGCCGGATAGCCAATTGAAGCCGCTGAAGCATAAATATCATCCAGTTCAATGATCGTGGCATATGGTGGAATATTGATATTGAGTCCTTCAAAGAAGGCCCGTTCTAGCGACCGATCCTGCATCATCGCCAAGGTGTCAGATCCCTGTGGCACTTTTGTAAACTGGGCAATAAACGCAATCACCTCACTGGGCACATGTTCAGACTCGTAAGTGACCACATCACAATTTTCTGCAAACGCCTGCAACCGTTGCTTGTTGTCAAACGCGCCGGTGAACACTGCGTCGGCCAGACTTGCGATTTCACTGTTGGTTTCTGAGGTGTAGGCGGCCACATTGAGCCCTACACGGCGGGCTGCATTTACTAATAATGGTCCGTTTGAACTATTTCCAATAATGCCCAGCGTATCACCAGGGTATAAAACATTTCCCGTCACGGCACACTCTCCTCTGTATCTAATTCAAATTTTTGATTATTAATGCACTTAGTGTAGGTGAACCGTTCCAGAATGACAAGTTGTTCGCTTACAAATTATAAGTTTAATTAGATTGATCAAAACGATTTAAATGATATTTTTCAATAATTGCAACTATTTTGTTAGTATATCCTGGATCCGTTGCGTACCCGTCCTTTTGCAAGGCTGCGGCGCCAGAGCGATAATCCGTAGCAGCAAGAACGTCGCTATATTTGTTTGGGTTCCAATCGACACCATTAACAAATAGCTGCGCATGCGCTGCAAATGAAGCTTGCCAGTTGGGATACGTTCTAAACCGGGCATTAACTGTTTCATAGTGGTCATTAACGTACTCCAATGTGCTTAAGATAACCCCCGGTTCATCCTGTCCTGCTTTAACACCAAAATAATTATGGTATTGGCTGGCTAACGTCGATTCGCCCCAATCAGATTCAAGGATTGCTTGGGCAATTTGTAAACTGGCCAGCACATGTGTCCGCTGTTGCAGTTGTTGTGCGTATGGTGCCACTTGATTAATGAATTGCCGATGCTGTTTTGCCGTTTCGTCAATCTGTGAAGATTGTCCAGCAGGCACTAACACCCGTTTGCCAACGCCACCAAACGCAAGCGCAATAATCAAAATCGTCAGTGCCGTTAACAGTGTGTTGAACCAACGCAAATGACCGCGATAGACAAAAAAGCCCTTTAGTGCTCGCCTAAAGCGCTTCATTCGACGACGCCAATTAATTTTTCGTCGCTTTTTTGCCACACCAACCGTCCTTTACTCTGTTAATTGCGTTTGATTTTCATTAAATCACAAAGTTGAGGTTCCGTGCTAACTTTAGCAACGTGGCTAAGAAAAAATTAATGACTTTCAGATTGTACGGATGACAAGTCGCCAGCTACGCGGTTATTTGTCTCAATGCTAAAGTTTCAATCCTTCAATTATAGATGAAAGATAATACCAATTTCCATCGCTAAAGCAAACGAAATGGTGATGAGAATACAATTCTTAACTGCCAATACAAAGCTTTTTGATTTAACCATCACAGCACCAAACTGCCGGTTGTTTTTGATAACAACTGGCACAATTAATAACGCTAATAATGTCAGTTTAGGCAGCGTACCAACTAGCACTGCAGCAACCATGCAAACATATCCCAACGCATAGCCAATATTCCACGCCCACAGCATAACGCGTTGCCCCAGCAAAACCACGATTGTCCGGCGCTCATTTAGTTTATCTTCTTCGTAATCACACAGATTGTTTGCCAACATCAAATTACCGATGGCAAATACAGCCAATCCTGATGCCAGTAAAACGTTGCCAGCAAGGGACCATGACAATTGCTGAGCCGGTGCTAAATTAACATAAACAGCTGCCAACATGATCACATATCCCATGGTGACGCCAGAAAAGAGCTCGCCAAATGGTGTATTCGAAATTGGTAACGGTCCACCAGCGTAAAAATAGCCAACTAGGAAGCCAATGATCCCCATCCCCAAGAAAATCCAACTACTTGAGCCCCACGTCAATTTCAGCAGGCCAAAACCAATAATCGCAGCGCCAGCAGACAAGCTCACAATAACCGTGATTGCCAGCCTAAGTGAAATGTGATAGTGACCTACGACGTTTGTTAGTTGTTTAAACGTTTTCTCGTCCTTGGCGTGCACGAAATCCTGAGTATTGTCATTGGCATTTACGGCCATGTGCATCAGCTCGATAACGATAAAAAAGAGCACACTCTGTAAGAGATTAAAGGCGTGGTAGTTGTACCAAACGTATAGTAGCCCTAACGTAAATGGCAACACACTGGCAACTAATGATTGAAATTCAACAAATTCAAGAAATACTTTTGGTTTCATTTTGACCCCTCAAAACATTTTAGTATGGCGCAAAGCCTTTCGTTGACAAGCTTTCATCGATTCTGTAGCATGAAAAATAGTTAGTTCGATACTTTCATTATGCCCACGTCAGGGCATGTTGCCAAGTTCATTTCACCAATTCTAACTAAACTAATTTACATAATGCGGTTTAATGACCGTTTTACACAGAGAGGATGTTCACCAACATGGTGCACGCACTTTGGCAACAATTTCCGACCATCAATAGAAAACTAAATGATCTGACACAGTACCTCGCAACAACGGTTCATTCTGAAAATGCCGAAATTGATCAGCAAGTCACTGGCTTACTCACCAGCGGCGGCAAACTGTTGCGCCCTGGGTTATTTTACATGTTCGCACAGTTGGGGCCCGTTCAGGATGAAAAGCGACAGCGAGCAGCAGCAGCGGCCATCGAATTGTTACACGTAGCAACTTTGATTCACGATGACGTGCTGGATGATGCTGAACTACGTCATGGTCAGCCAACTTTACAAGTTCGCCATGGCAATAAAACCGCCATCTACACAGGTGATTTCCTGTTTACCAGTTACTTCGATGAAATTTTGAAAGCCACGGATAGTCATGCTGAAATTCAGTCAGCCAATGATATAATGCGGTTTATTCTAGCCGGCGAACTCAATCAGCTCGCTTTAAACTTTGATTCGCAAACAACGGTGACGGATTATTTAACAGAAATCGAAGGTAAAACGGCCCGTTTATTCGGTTTTGCGATGCAATTCGGCGTTGTCATCAGCAAGGGAGCGTCAAGTGAGGCCAAAGTCGCTCAGCAAATTGGGATTGCGCTGGGGATGGCCTACCAAATCAGGGATGACATTTTAGATTATGTTGCTAATCCGTCAACAGCCACGAAACCGGTTCGCCATGATTTACGGGAAGGCGTGTTCACCCTCCCACTTATTCTCGCCAGTCAAAACGAGCCTGACTGGTTTGCACAACATCTTCAAGATCAGCAACACCTCAGTGATGACGCCATCCAAACAATCACTCAACACGTCATCGACTTAGACGGACCGACACATGCTGAAGAATTAGCGCAACAATACACCGAAAAAGCGCAATCATTAATTACTACACTGCCAGAACCACTGGCAACTGAATTGGGTGCTCTTGTCTCACAACTGTTAGTTCGGCACGCTTAAAAAATAACAAGAATGTCATAAACACCGCCTAATAACACTAAACAGTGCTATTAGGCGGTGTTTTAATAAATAAATGCTCACATTTGACCGACCTTTGTATAGCATTCATTTGTCAGGATGGGTAGAATATATTTAACTGGAATCATTGGGAGGTTACCATCATTCAAATTGCATTGCGCCGCACAGTGGCCGCCATCACCGCCATCATTTTTGGCGTTATTTTTTTCACGGCCTTAGCTCGTCAATCCGGCGACTTTGGCCAGGCCCTGTGGCTTCAACCTTCAAGTTTATTTTTCATGTCACTCACCATCGGGGTATTCATGGTCGTGATTAATATGTGGCTGGGTCGTGCCTCCGCAAAAGTGGCCAATTGGGTCAGCACGGTGGTGCTCGTCATTGCTGTGGCCGTTCAGGTGTATTTAGCCTTTCACTTCGTCGGCATCGGCAATACAGACCCTGCCTTAATGCGTTTGCAAGCGTTAAATTTAGCTAATGGATCACATCATTGGTTTAGCTATTTCGCTTGGTATCCACACAATGTTAACCTGACGATTTTCCTCACTTGGATCATTGAGTTGTTTCATGTTCATTCAGCCGTCGCCACAGGCTATGTGTTGAACGTTCTGAATTTTATCTTGATCGACTTTACTTTGATCATGAGTTGGCGCTTAATTCGTCGTTATGTGGCGGCCAGTTCAGCAGCGATGTTTGCCATTCTTGCTGCTAGTTTTGCACCTTTTTACTGGTTCGCGCTCAACTTCTACGTTGATTCGGTTGCAGTCGTTATTCCGCTGATGATGGTCGTTTTTCTTAATCGTTACTTTTCACGACAACAACCGCTGTCTAAAGCCGGGTACGCTGCATTACTGGGTGTGACGTTCACAATCGGTTATTTAATCAAACCTAACCTACTGATTGTGCCAATTGCCATTCTGATTTATTGGCTATTAGCCGCTCGAATTAATCGGACATCTGTTATCCGTGGCTTGGTTGGCCTAGTTGTGTTTGCCGCAATTTGGTTGGCCGGCGTTGGCGTCAGTCATGCTGTTCAGTCACACTATGGTTACCACGTCAACCAAACCAAAACCCTACCGACCTCCGCTTGGACGGCCATGGGGTTGAATCAGGACAGCGAAGGCCGCTTCAACGAGCATGACGCTCAAGCAATGAGTGGTCACGGTCGCAAAGAAAATATTAAAGCGACACACAAAATTCTGTCCGACCGACTTCAAGACGCTGGCGTTTGGGGAATCATCAAGCAAAGTTACCAAAAGACCATGACGATGTGGTCCACCGGTAACTTAGGGATGTTCCAATCACCAAATCAGTTTTTCAAACAGCCAAGTTTCTATCAGGAACACAAAAACAAATTACAATTCTTACTAGTCAATTTAACGCAAATCGTTTATATCACTGTTTTAGGCGCCATGCTGATCGGGTCTGTGTTTGAAATGTTATCTCCTCGTCGTAATCAAGTATTGTTTTATGAATTAATCGTCCTAGGGATTTATGGGATGCACATGCTGTTCTGGACAGTTGATGCTCATTACGCATACGTTACCTTTCCCTTCCTGTTCATGATGGCGGCCACCGGATTGCATGATATCAGCGATCTGTTGCAGCAGTTCTTCGCTCATCCCGCGTATGGTGAACGTGGCCGGACATGGACTGGAATTGTCACTTTGCTCATTTTTGCCATCGGTTTAGGTTATGCCGATCATCACAATCGCCAGCCGTTGGTCGCCACTCCTGTGGTCCAAACACAAACGGTCTCCTCACAGATGGTGTCCAACTACGCACAGCATGACGCGATTAAACTAACGCCACATCACTCGCTTTCTGAGAAGATTGTTGCCAAACGACCATTTAGTCAGTTGAATTTACCTGATGTGGCCAGTCAATCGGAAAACTTCTCGGTTGGATTGCGCATGAATCGGCAAACCGTTTACCAGTGGTCGTCATTGGACGTCGATGCCGGAACAGCAAACACGCTACAAGATCCCGGCACTTACACGTTACGGATCACGAACCGGACCAACCAACCGTTGTACATTCCGGCTACTGCTAGTCCGTACTTACCGCTGTCAACTCACGCAATCAGCGGACATCCCCACCGTTACCTGCTCTACCACGTATTAAATGTGTTTAATACGCCGATTATTTCTAGCAAACAATATCAACTGTTATTCATTAGTTTTGCGATTCTAGCCATCATCAGCTCGCTTGGTCTCGAATACTGGCCAAACCCTGACTGGAAAGAACCTAAACTGGACTAACATGAAGCTTTATATCCAAAAAATAACCGCCAACGATTTTTTACAATTCGTTGGCGGTTATTTTAGTTCAAATCCTGCTTACCCCTTAATCCTCCCGCTTCAGCCAGGTATTACTATCAGGCGTCAAGTAGCGGGCGTAGTGCCGACGAAACTGCTGACGATGCGCGTACGTATCAAGTGGCCATTCAACGTTTGGTTGTACCTCGTTAACAGCAAGTCGGTTAGCATAAACCAAATCAGC
This sequence comes from Furfurilactobacillus cerevisiae, assembly GCF_048961765.1. GTDB lineage: Bacteria > Bacillota > Bacilli > Lactobacillales > Lactobacillaceae > Furfurilactobacillus > Furfurilactobacillus milii_A. The sequence goes on along the minus strand of NZ_CP185253.1, from coordinate 1,091,222 downwards.
AATGCTTATCATGGAAATGAACAGTGGATTATCCACCAATACCGATTGCCATTGATCTGTCAACAAACTCACTGCGCGGATGGCGCGCGGGGTTTTGTTTAAATAGTCTTGCCAATCTGCATCCGTCATTGTAACTGCGGCCATGAACTTGTTCTCCTTACTCGTTAATATTTGCCACCCAACCTGGCGGCGTTTGCACACTCAATCCTTGTTGACCAACTAACACCCATAAAACGCGACGATAACCGTGTGCATCGATACTTGTTTCACCCTCACCATCCGTCAGTATGACAATGAGTGACGTCGATGTCTGCGAACGATCAGCCTTCAAATAATCGAAAACACTCTGGAAACTTGTGCCCCCGCCAACGTGGCGGGCATGTAGTTTTTCGGCAACCTGTGAGGGCGATGACAGTCTGATGGGATCATGAACCGCGGCATCAAACGGAAAGACGGTGAGTGCCAATTCGTATGCACGCGTTAGGCCGGTCAATTCATTGATGAACTGCACGGTCGTTTGCGTTGAAATCGATGCTGATTCATCAATAAAGACTGTAATGGTGACCCGTCTTCTCGCTATTTGCCCAGGCAGTGCCATGCGCTGTGGTTGACGACGATTGAACCGTGCGCGGCTATCCTGTTTGCCATGTGGTACAGTGCCGATTAATTTGCCTAATATTGCGGTCCACGGCAAGTGCGCTCGGTGTTGTGCAAAACTAGCCAACTTTGCCTGAACAGTACTCGGTAATTTACCGCGTTGAGCAGGTGTGGTTCGCGCTAACGCCTGATTAAGTCGTTGACGTAAGTTAGCACGAGCTAACTCATCGTTTACCGACGAACTGGCCCAACCATCGTGACTGTCAGCGAGCTGCGGTTCATTGCGCTTTAGTTCATTAAGTTGACCATCCTGTTGTTGACCGACGTCACCAGCGTAACGGGACTGCGAATTATCTGTTACTGATTCTTGTGATGACCTCGTCAGTTCTTCACTGGTCGTATGATCATGATCTGTGGCACCCACAGCGACTTGGTTCAAAGCGGCTAAATAAACGGCGGAATCAGCGTTACTCGGTAATTGGCGTTGTAAACGTTGGTTCAACCACCCAAGTGTCCAAGTACCCGGAATCTGGGTGGTCATCACTTGATTGATTGCAACATCAGTAGCGATATCGACGTTTTGACCTGATTCATGTAAGTAACGCAACGGATGTTGCCACAACAGATGCAAGGCCTCATGAACTAATAACGCCAGCAACACCCCTTCATTTTGCGCTTGTTGCCAGTGACAATCATTAACTCGCAATATGAGTGTTGATTGTGACCAGGCCAAGCCGAATAATGGCGCAAACGCGCGCTGTTCATCCCTTAATTCTTCTGAAGGCGTCGTTACGTGTTGACGTGGTAACTGAGCGATTAGCTGTCCGTAAACAGGTTGCTGCTGTAGCAAATGCATAATAGCCGCCTGTAAGACCTGCTCACTGTCGTTTCGGTTCACCTTCGTTTGTTGATGAAATTGTTGCAGTGCTTGATTGATGTTAATGCCACTCATGCATTAAAGGCCTGGCCGTTCATAATATTCAACACCATTTTAGCTAGTGCCTTTGAAGCTTCGTCAGTAGCTTGTTGCAGTGCAATCAGCCAACCATTTTGCTGGCCCAACGAATTGACCACCGCAAACTGGCCGTCAGCGGGAAGTTGTTGCAGCAAAGTCAGCCACCTAGCAGCATAAATACCTGTCGTTAACGGCATCTCAGTCAATTTTCCTGCCGCAATCAGCAACGACTGCTGTTCGCCAACTGATAAGGCAGTGAAAGCAGCATTAACTTGTTCGTCAGGAGTAGCATCCGTATCCGCATGTTTAAACAAATCAGTGACGGTGAGCCCCTGAGTCAAAAATTGATTAAATTTAGCACCTACTGTTTCGCCTAAATCACCTGTGATGATGTCAAACTGAAGTGCTTGTCGAACTTCCTTAGGCGTGTCATCTAATTGCGATAAATTAGTTGACACGCGTTGCCATGCCCGTGGTGTTGGATAAACATCCTCATCGTGTTGCAGTGGTCGCAAATCATTTGGCTGTTGCGTCAAATAATCGCGCACAGGCTGAATAATATTGGGATTCCCTTTACCATCAGTTTGCTGTGCCCACGCTAACCAATCTGGTGTACTGGCGCTCATCACTAGCCGGGTGGTGCGGTCCTTAATGGCATCATCACCGGCCGTAACACCGTACAGCGAATCAGCAAAGCCTTGCATTTGTGAATCCGGATTTTCGGCCAATATGAGTTTAACCTGCTGTGGTAGCACCAAATCATTAATCTGTCGTTGTAACACTAGGTTCATGAGCTCGCTTTGAACAGCCTGGGTGCCACGGTTAAATTCATCGAGGAACCAAATAATCGGCCCTTCCGGATGCTGTTCCGCATATTGAATGATGGCCACCAACGTATGCGCATAACCATACTGAACATCGGCCAAACGTCCATACTGGTCCGTTTGAATGAAGCTATCTGCCGTTAATGGCGGCACTGGGATGGCCAAATCGCCCTTTTCAGACAGACTGACAACCGTCGTAAAGAGCTGCGCGTTCATCTTTTGCGCAACAGCTGCCACTAAAGCTGACTTACCAATCCCAGCCTCGCCAACAATATTAGGCACATTGCCAGCCTTAATGACAACCGGTACTGCGTCCATCAATGCGTTAAATGAAAGAGCCACACAATCCCTCCTCTGCTAAAACTCATAATTTTATAAAAAGACCGCTACGTTTAGGTCATATTATACGCGATTTATTTAAAATGAATCACTATCCATTATCAGTAAGCTTATTAAACACTTGGTCGTTTGCTCTGAGTCTCAAAAGCACTGTACACTAAAAACACCTTATTCCGTCATCCAGAATAAGGTGTTTTTAACCATGCAACTTATTTTCGAAACAACCGTGGATCACGACTTTTGCCATTAACAACACAATCTTAACGTACTGTTTTAAATTATGTTTTAGCGACCTTTATCGAGATCATAAAGGCTTCTAAACCGGTCACTTGTCTGATACAACTCATGCGGTTTGCCAATCATTTCAAACTGACCATGTTCAAGAAAACGAACCGAATCAACATGTGTGATTCCTTCCAAATGATGAGTGACCCAAATGATTGTTTTATCTCTCAATAAATCAAAGATTGTATTTAACAACTCATGTTCAGTGATAGGATCCAGTGAAACAGTTGGTTCGTCCAAGATAATAATCGGCGCATCCTGCAATAAAATTCTAGCAAGCGCAAAACGCTGACGCTCTCCACCAGAGAACCGCGCACCGGCCTCTTCAACGAGCGTATTGTAGCCGTTTGGCAATTTCTCGATCAACTGATCCAGTTCAACCGCTTTAATGGCTGCCTTAACCTGGTCATCGGTTGCAGAGAGATTGCCCAAACGCACATTATTCATAATTGTTGTATTAAACAAGTATGGTTGTTGATCTAACACACCAAACAGTTTGCCACGATCATCTTGAAGTTTATCAACTGTGATGCCATTCAGTTTGACTGTCCCCTGGGTTGGCTGTTCATCCCCCAACATTAACTTCAGCAAAGTTGATTTTCCTGTGCCTGAAGGCCCGAGTAATGCCACTTTGTCACCACGATTAATGGTCCAATCAATGTCGGACAACACGGCCTGCTGACCATCTGCATACTTGAAATCAACATGATCGATGGTCAGTGACTTAAAATCTTCGGCAGCAAGGTGTGTTTGAGCAACTGGCGCCACAATGTTTTGGTCCAGCTGGTTAACACGTTTGATTGAATCTTGATAAACCGGCCATTCTGAAACACCCTGGGGGATCGAAGCAAAGGCATCCGTGGCTGGGAAAATAGCCAACACAAACGCTGCAATCCAGTTCAGTGCCAGATGACTAGTCTGAAAATAACTACCAGCCCAATAAATCATGACAACCGCAATGACGCCAATCATTAACTGAACAACTAAATCTCGCCACCACTGAAACTTGTTGTCAGCCGTTTGCAAGTTGCGCATATCTGTCAGTGGACCCGTTTGATGATCCATAAAATCTTTTTCGCGACCAGAAATCATCCAGTCACTGACTCCCAACACAGCATCCGTCATAGACGTATACAAACTTTGCTGCGTTTGCTTCTGATGAAACTCGCGAGCACCGTTTAAGGCGACGGACACCAACGGCATCAAAATCACGATCACGCCCACCAACAAGGCCATTAATGCAGCAAACGGCCAACTAAAAGTCCCCAGTGCAATGACAACGAAGAGATACAGCAGCCAACCTACAATAAGCGGAAAGACCGTTCGTAAGTACAAATTCTCAATATGGGCAATATCTTCAGCTAATAGTCCAAGAATATCCCCCGTTTGATGACGTTGACGAATCGCTACCGCATCACGCTCCACAGATTGATAAAGTTTCTTTCGAAAATCAGACACAATCCGGAGCACCCAATTATGACTGGTTAAACGCTCAGCATACTTAAAGGATGGTCGGGCAATCCCAAACGCCCGGACCAGAACAATAGTTGCATAAATCAACATGATATTGAAGGGATGTTGCGCCGCGCGACTGATTAGATACCCAGAGGTAAACATCAGCGCCGACCCTGTAAACGTGGTCAAGAAGCCCAACAGCAACACCAAAATCAGCAAAAAGCGATACTTGCGAAGGTAAGGCATTACCCATGAATCGTGTTTAAAAGTGTCAAAGAATCCCTTCACAATGCATCACCTCCCATTTCACGACGAAGCGCCGTATAGGCCCCGTTCTGCTTAGCCAGCGCTTCCGGCGTGCCCTGTTCCACAATTCGCCCGTGCTCAATCACCAGCAAATAATCCATTTCATTGAGCCAGTGTAAACGGTGAGTGGCAAAGAAGACCAAGTGATTAGCAAACACCGGTTTGATTGTTTCTTTGAGGCCAACTTCCGTTTCAATATCCAAGTGGGCAGTTGGTTCATCAAACAATAGAATGCGACGGCTCTGATCCAAAAAGGCCCGGGCTAAAGCAATTCTTTGTGCCTGCCCGCCGGAAACACCACGGGCACCTTCACCAATTTCCGTTTGCAAACCCTCCGGCAACGTAGCGACCCAGTCCGTCAACCCAGCGCTGGCAATTGCTTGCGAAACCGCCGCATCGTCAGCGTCTGGTGTATAAAACTTAATGTTATCCGCTAACGTGGCATGGAATAAATATGGTGCCTGGGGAATGTACAGGAACTGTCGTTGCCAGGCCTGCTGACTTAGATGCGGCACTGTGACACCATTTACTGAAATGTGACCCGTATCTTGATTATTCGGCGTTAAAAAACCACCAAGCAAATTAATCAAAGTTGATTTTCCGGATCCAGAAGGTCCGATAATACCAATCTTTTGATAGCCGTTCGCCGTAAAACTAATGTCGGTTAAGGCCGTCTCATCCGGATTATCATAGCCAAAGTTAACATGTTCCAAACGTAATTGACTGTCGGGTGTCCATGCTGCCTGCTGATCAGTCAATAAATTACGATCCGTTGGCACTGGTGTATTCAACACTTCAAGAACGGCAGTCAACGCATTTTTACCGTTTAGCGTCGCATGATAATCATTGGCAAAGTTCCGAATTGGCAAGAAATACTCTGGTGCCAAAATGAGAATGGTTAATGCTGGGAACAATGCAATGTGGCCTGCTACTAAGCCAAGTCCTAGAAAAACGGCGACAACGGCGATTGATAACGTCGTGAAAAAGTCGAGCGCAAACGTTGACAGAATGGCGATTGTTAGCGTCCCCATCACCCGCTTACGGTGGTCCTCAGACACGGCGTAAATATTGTCAGCATAGGCTTCACTCAATCCCAATTGTTTTAATGTCGGCAACCCTCGTAAGGCATCCACGAAATTATTCGATAACTGCGTATAACTGGCAAATTCACGGTTAGCCTTATCACGGGCTGCATAACCCAAGATAATCATGAATAAAATAATGACCGGAAAAATAACTAACAAGAACAGTGCTTCCTGCCAACGTAAAAAGAATAAGTAAACCAACAATACTGTCGGAATAATCATCATGTCAAAAATCTTAATAACAACCAACATCAAGTAAGTGTTGACTTGGTTCATCCCATCCAGTGCCATGGTCACAACTTTACCAGTTCCCTGTTTGGCAACAATGCTGGGACCAATGGCCACGAGTTTCTGTAGCAGCTGTTGACGTAGATCAAACACCGTTTGGTCCGCCCACGGCTGCATTACCCGATTCTTCAGCATCACTAAGATCTGTCTTAACGCAAAAAAGCCCGCAAACAATAATACGGGCCATAAAATGCGCGTTTCAGCTTCCCGATTCCATAAATCTGTCAGCGTCCGCGATAAGAACACACCTTGGAAGAGAATGCTAAACGCTTGCAGTAATACTAACCCTGCCAGAACGATTAACATCTTCGTGATGCCGGGCAAGCGAAAGATACGTCGATCAATCATTCAATCCTACACTCCTAACTTTTCCCAACATCTCGGTCAGTTTCTACAATGTTTCATCGATTACTTTAGTTTGGTTTGGATAAGATTACGCTCAGGTGATGGTACTGCCGTTTCGCTGGTGAGGGACGCCGTTTCATGGGACCGGTCTCAGCCTCCGAAAACCACGGAGTCTTCTACCTCGACTTCGAGCCCCCAAACCAGGTCTCGAAGGTCGTCCCGCAATAATAAGTGGCCTTCGCCACCTATTATTGCTCTCACGAAACTCTGTCCCTCACCCGCTACACTTCACCACGGTTCCCGCTAAATAAGCAGTCGCCTCAACCGTAAACTAAACAATAAATGCTTTATTCAAAGCTTGCCTAAAACTAATTTGCCTTAATTCGTTTGTAAAAGACCCAGTAGCTCCAAATCTGGTAAGCCAAGACAAATGGCAAAATGCATAATGCAATCCACGTCATCAAGTTCAATGTGTATGCTGAACTTGATGCGTTTTTGATCAGAATGCTGTTAGCTGCATTGTTGGCTACCATGACGCGTGGGAACAAGCCCACGAATAGCAACATGACAACAGCCGGCAGCGTCAAACCACCGCTGATGAAGGACGTTACTTCCCAATCCTTCAACGTGGCCACGTAAGCCAAAACACTCAACAATACAATGGCGGCTAAAATCAATAACGTTGAAATTGGCTTCTTCGTGAAGAAATCTGTATAGACGTAAACCAAAATTGCAAAGACAACTTCGCCGGCAAATAGAACAGGATATAAAACCTTGCCCCATGCACGCGCCCGCTCACGTAACGTTCCTTCAGTCTTCAAACGAACAAAGTTTAATCCATGAAGGTAGCAGAGCAAGGCAACAGCAACGCCACCCACGATAGAGAACCAGTTGACGTAATCAGTGAAGTGACCAATGACATCACCCTGTGCATCGATTGGCATCCCCTTTACCATATCAGTAAAGATCATGCCAAGTAAGAACGGTGCAGCAAGTGATGAAATCGTCAGTGACCACTCCCAGAACCGTCGCCAGAAATCGGTGCGCATTTCGTTTCGGAATTCAAATGAAACACCACGCATGATTAACGCGACCAGCACCAGCAAAAACATCACGTAGAAACCGGAAAATAAGGAAGCGTACCAAGCGCCAAAGGATGCAAACATCGCACCACCAGCGGTGATCAGGTAAACTTCATTTCCGTCCCAATGTGGTCCGATGGAACGGACTAATGCATTACGTTCGCTCTCATTGTTTGCCAAGGTGTTCACCGACATACCAACCCCGAAGTCAAACCCTTCAAGGAAGAAGAAGATGGCGAACAGCAGGCCAATGAGCAAGAACCAAACAAATTGTAAGCTACTCATGGTTGAAGGCCCCCTTTGCGTACGGATCAACACTCTCATCCGTATCCTGTTTGTCTTCGTCATTGACACCATAACCACTTTGCAAATCAGCATCTGGTCCAGCGACTAGAACACGATGGCTCAGAACAATCATGACCGCGCCCATGCCGGCAAACAGCAAGAAGTAAATGATATTACTGAAGAGTAACGAGCCAACCGTAACGTGTGGCGATACCGCATCGGCAATGGTCAATAATCCATAAACAACCCATGGATAACGACCCAACTCGGTGACAAACCAACCAGCCGTGTTAGCAATGAATGGTAGCCATAGAGATAAGCCTAAAATGTACAAGAACCAACGATACCGCACAATTTGGTCGGACTTCTTGCGGTTCCAATACAATCCTAAGATGGCTAACAGAGCAAAGACCCCTGCAGAAATGGCCATGATCCGGAAGCTGTAAAACAATGTATGCATCGGAACAAAGTAATTCATGTTCTTGCCAAATTTCTTGTCATACTGTTTGTGCAACTGCTTATTCAGCGGATTAGCACCAGTAACGGCACCGCTTGGCTTGTGATAGGACAACATACTCAGAACATAAGGAATCTCAATGCTCCAGGTAACCTTATGATCTTTGTTGTCCATACCTTTAACAATGGCCCATGAAGCGTGGTCACCCGTGGTTTTGTACAAACCTTCGGTAGCCGCAAACTTCATTGGTTGGTTCTTAATGATGTATTGCGTTTGCTGATCCCCAACGGCAGTAACGCCGATAGCAGCAACCAAACCAACAATCAAGCTGATCTTGATACTTTTGCGCCAGAATTCGATATTTTTGCCCTTTAAGATCCGCCAAGCTGATGACCCGGCAATGACAAAGGCAGCCGTTAAAAACGCACCAAACAGCACGTGAGGCAATTCTAGCCATAGTTGTGGGTTCTTAACAACATCAGCAAAACTAACCATGACCGCCTTAGTGTTACCATTAACCGTCTTTAATGCATATCCGACAGGATCCTGCATGAATGAGTTGGCTGCCAAGATCCAAACTGCTGATAGCATCGATCCAATGGACGTCAGCCAAATAAACAGACAGTGCCAAACTGGCTTAAACCGATCCCAGGTAAACATCCACAGTCCAATGAATGTCGATTCCAGGAAGAATGCGGCCAGCGCTTCAATGGCCAGTGGTGCACCAAAAATATCGCCCATGAAGCGTGAGTACTGTGACCAGTTCATCCCGAATTGAAATTCTTGAATGATCCCGGTCACTACTCCAACTGCGAAGGACAGTAAGAAAATTTTCCCCCAAAACTGGGTCATTTTCTTATAAATGTCCTTCTTTTGAATAACATAGTTCGTTTCCATAATGGCAACCACGAATCCTAAACCGATTGAAAACGGTACGAAGAAAAAGTGGAAGACGGTTGTCATCGCGAATTGAAAGCGAGCTAGCGAAAGAATGCTAAGACCTAATATTGACATCGCACTTCGCCCCTTTATGAAGAATAATTGCGAGTAACTTCACAAAATAAACTGAGCAAACGTCCTGGTGGACTATCCAGAACCCTGACAGCATTATCATGTGGCGGTCAATTCAATTGTAAACAAGACATTATGTAAAAATAACATTGAATGAAACCGCTCTCTACTACAAATTATATCGACTGATAAATGAGTTTTCAAATTTAAGGACGATTTACTTTCATTTTCACATCTAATTTTCAGCATTTAAACGACGATACTGTTAAGTAACTTAACGAGCGCTTTAACTAACTTATCTTTGCTCAGTCACGTTATAATAAATTCGTATGAACTGTAGATCAGGAGGAGGACGGCATCGATGGAACAATTATTAGCAATAATGCCATTATCAGAAGAACAACGCTCAACGGTTAGAAACATGGGTGTCAATATTGTCACTGCAGATGACATCGCCCGTAAACAAGTGTCACCGGACGATATCACCATTATGTACGGTTGGAATGCCGAAATCAGTTTGCCTGTTTTAGAAGCACCGCACAGCCATTTGAAGTGGATTCAAACGTTTTCTGCTGGTGTCGACTACTTGCCACTGTCAGAAATTGCGCAACATCACATCGTAGTGACTAACGCCAGTGGAATTCATGGTCCAGCAATTGCCCAGGCCATCTTGGGATATATCTTCTATTTCACCCGTGGTCTCTGGACGGCGGAGCAACGACGGCCACAACGTTTCTGGGAACAATCTGCAGACGACCTGCTAGTAGCTGACGAAACCTCGGCCATTATTTTCAGCACTGGCCACATTGCCGTCGAAACTGCACGTTTGCTACACCAAATGAATGTTCATGTCGCCGGTGTCAACCGAACTGGCCATCCAGCGGATAATTTTGACGAAACGTATGCGATTGATGACTATCAAAAAGGTTTGGCAAAAGCTGACATCATCATCAACGTGATGCCCGGAACAACAGCCACAACCGGCTTCTTTAACCAGCAGTTCTTTGATCAGCTAGACCATAAGCTGTTGTTTATCAACGTTGGTCGAGGGTCTTCTGTCGTCAACGAAGCTTTGCTGAATGCCCTAAAACAGTCTCGCGTTAAGTACGCCGCGCTGGATGTTGTGGACCCAGAACCGTTGCCAAAGGATTCACCGCTATGGGCTAATGACCACATTCTGCTCACGCCGCACGTATCCGGTGTTGTTGATCACCTTGATACGCGTCTCTTCCCGATTTTGTACGACAACCTCAAAACGTTTGTCAGCACCGGACTGGTCAGTCGCAACCAAGTCGACCTGTCAGCTGGTTATTAATTAAATCGTTGGTAACAAAAATGAGCATATGTAAAATACATAGGCTCATTTTTTGAGTTTAAGATTCTTATTCAGACAAAATCACTTATATAATCGTTGCCGCGCTAAACTATGACGGTATCCATAAATCGCATAAATCGTTAACCCTACTGCCTGCCAGATGACAAATGCAACCCACGTAAAGACTTGTAACATGAGCATTAAGCCGATGCAGAGAATGAATGACAAAATCGGCAAGTATGGATAAAACGGCACATGGAAAGCTGCCTTAACATGTGCAAAATCAGGATTGCGCCGCAGGAACACGACCCCTAATGAAACCAGTGCAAAAGCGAACAATGTCCCAATATTAACCAACTCTGAGACTAAGCTGATGGGAATAAAAGCAGCAAATACGGCAGCAAACAAGCCAAATAGAATGGTGTTTGATACTGGCACATGTGTTTTCGGGCTCAGCTTGTGCAATCGTTGTGGTAACAGACCATCACGAGAAATCGCAAAGATCAGTCGTGTACCACCGTAGGACATGACTAGCAATACCGTCGTCATCCCCACAATCGCACCCAGTGAAATAATGCCAGACAAGTTTGTTAAGTGAAGGTATTGTAAAGCGAAAGCGACGGGATCAGCCACATTCAGTTTGGTATACTTCACGATGCCGACCAATACCGTTGCCAACGCAATGTACAAAATAGACGCAATTACCAATGACATGCTAATGCCGATGGGCATGTCGCGTTGCGGACGCTTAACTTCTTCGGCGGCCGACGACACGGCGTCAAAGCCAACGTACGCGTAAAAGGCTAACGCTGCCCCCTTAAAGACCCCGCCAACGCCGAACGGCATGAAGGGATGATAGTTTGCTGGCTTCACATAGAAGACTGCAACACCAATAAAAAGCAAGATAACCGCAATTTTCAGTACGACCATCGCCGTGTTGACACGCGCTGATTCATGCACACCACCAAGTAACAACACAGAAATAATCATGACAATTAAAAAGGCAATTAAATCAAAACGCCCACCTGGTACGCTGGCCGTTCCTGGGGCAGCCCGCAAGAAAACTGGGAGCCGCCAGCCAAACCCAGCAAGAATATTTTGAAAGTACGCTGACCAGCTCGTGGCCACTGAGGAAACAGAAAACATATATTCTGATACCAGTGACCAACCTAGTACCCACGCAACCAGCTCGCCAAACACTGTGTAAACATAGGTATAGGCGCTACCGGCCAATGGAATCGTTGAGGAGAATTCCGAATAACACAGCGCTGCTGAGGCACAGACAAACGCTGCTAACACAAATGACAGCATCCCCGCTGGTCCAGCGTGAAGCGATGCGATAACTCCGGGTGTAATAAAAATTCCAGCCCCAACAATGGCGCCCACTCCCATGGTCGTGAGGTTAAAAGCCGATAACGTTTTTTCCAAACCAGATTGTTTTAAAATATCATTGCTCGTATCTTTTTTGACGAACAAATCACGAATCTGTGCCATTATTAGCGCTCCCTCTCATGAGTCACTGTAATAAACTCATTAGTAAAATGCAATTAGTAAAGTGTATCAATTTAAACAAACAATGGCAAAGCTTATTCTTGTCTCTATTTTATGACATCGGCATAATAAAGGTAATCGTTACAGGAGGCACTTATGGCATATATTGATGTAAGACACGAATTCAAAACCTATCAAATGGGCGAAACGACCATTGATGCCAATCATGACTTGAGTTTCACTTGTGAACAAGGCCAACTTACTGTGATTCTAGGCCCAAGTGGTGCTGGCAAATCAACAGTTCTCAATATTCTTGGTGGCATGGATTCCCCGACCTCAGGTGAAGTCTTCATTGATGGTGTGGATATTGCTGGCTACACCGATCAGCAATTAACGCAATATCGACGCGACCAAGTTGGCTTTGTGTTTCAGTTTTATAACCTTGTACCTAATCTTACGACTAAAGAAAATGTAGAGTTAGCTAATTCCATCGTCCCTGATGCGCTAGATGCTGAGGCTACCCTCCAGAAGGTTGGCTTGGGCAAACGTTTGGACAATTTTCCTGCGCAGCTCTCCGGTGGTGAACAACAACGTGTTGCCATTGCTCGCGCATTAGCCAAAAATCCTAAACTCTTATTATGTGACGAACCAACCGGTGCACTAGATTTTCAAACTGGTAAACAGGTGTTACAGCTTCTACAAGACGCTTCTCGCCGTGACAATAAAACGGTCCTGATTATTACCCATAATGCAGCCATCGCCGCCATGGCCGACCGTGTCATCCACATTAACGATGCCCGTGTGCGCGAAGTAATTAACAATCCTGACCCGACACCAATTGCTGAGATTGAGTGGTGAGAAACGATGAAACCGCTGACTAAAAACCTATTTCGTGAAATAAAGGCCTCGCGTGGTCGTTTTATCGCTATCATCTTAATCATCCTGCTAGGCAGTCTTATCTTTGTTGGCGTTCGTGCTACCGGTCCCGTATTAAACGAGTCGATGACCACCACAGTGCAGCGCAGCCATTTAAGCGACGTGCAACTACTATCTAATACTGGTTTTACAAACGATGACGTGCGCGCTGCCAACAGTGTGTCTGACGCAACGGCTGAGGCCACCAAGTTCACATACGCTACTGGTGGTTCCAACGCAGTTGCCGTTGCGCTATACGGCTATTCCACTAAGACAAGCCTAAATCGCCTTGTGTTACGCACCGGCCATCTGCCAAAACGAGCCAACCAAATTGTGCTTGATAACAAGGCCAAGACGGATTATGGCTATCGCCTCGGTCAACACTTTACTTTCAGCAAAAACAAAGTTCTCCAGCACCGGACATTCACCATTGTTGGGTTCGTCGACTCACCTCAATATATTGATAATGGCCTTCGCGGCGTCACCAATGTCGGTGATGGAACGGTCCGTTTTTTTGCAGCCGTGCCAAGTAACCAGTTAAAAATGCCGGCCAGTCTACTATCCGTCCGGTTTAAATCCTTACAAGGCACGGACACTTATTCAAACCATTACGTCACTGCTCGTAACCGCAAGTTGAAGCAACTCAAAACAGTTTTAAATCCGCGAGCCGATCAACGAAGTCGTGCACTCTATGTTACTGCAACGAAACAGCTTAATGACCAATTAAATAAGCTCACAGCGGCCAAAGTCCGTTTGCAAGCCGCTCAACAAGAAGTGACACGAACAAGTGGTGGCACGATGACCTCAACTCCTGAGTTAACCAATCAACTAGCTTCGATTAATGCGGCTCAGAGCAAACTGACAAGCGCTCGAAATAAAATCAAGCAGCAAACGAAAACGCACTATACCTGGCAGGACCGCTCAGATTTGCCGGGGTTCTCGTCGTATGGCGAATCCAGTGAGCGGATCTCGGCCATCGCTAATGTCTTTCCCGTTTTCTTCTTTTTAATCGCAGCCCTCATTACTTTTACGACCATCACGCGCATGGTTGAAGAAGCGCGTGCCCAGATTGGCACCTTTAAAGCGCTGGGGTACAGCAAGTGGGCCATTGCACGGAATTATCTCGCTTATGCTTTAATGGCCGGCACAATTGGCGGTGTCATCGGTTCCCTACTGGGAAATGAAACGATTCCACGCTTCGTGCTGGCATTGTACAGTTCAACCATCCCCATGTCCGCTACGGTCCGTTTGGAATGGTCTTCGATTATTTTAGCCCTGTGTTTCTCCCTGATCGCCACGGTTGGTGCAGCCGGTTTTGTTGTTTGGCGTGAACTGCAAGAGGGACCTGCCGCTTTGATGTTGCCCAGGCCGCCTAAGTCTGCCAAACGGATTTTACTTGAGCGCATTACACCACTGTGGCGACGGCTAAACTTTAATCAAAAAGTGTCCTATCGCAATTTATTCCGCTATAAAAGTCGCATGGTAATGTCAATCGTGGGCATTGCGGGCGGGTGCGCGCTGATTCTATGTGGCTTTGGCATTCGCGACTCAATCACAACTGCGGGCACCCGCCAATATCGTGATATCGTGCGTTACCAGGCTGTCGTATCACTTCATGGCGCAGATACTGACATTAATAAGACACAACACCTGCTACAACAAAGTGAATCCTACCAAAAGAGCACCCCCATCGCCACTACTACTGCTAAAGTTTGCCACGGAAATGAGAGTGTCTCCTCGGTCAATGTCTTCATCCCTCAAACAACGGACTTCGCGAATTATGTTCGCCTCACGACACCAGGAGGCAGTAACATCGTGCTGCCTCAACGTGGCGCCGTATTATCACAGAAAACGGCGACACTGCTTGGAGCTCACGTAGGCGACAGTATCAACGTAAACCTCACGTCAGCTACCAATCGGTCAATAAAGGTGGCAGCCATTACAAAGAATTATATTGGCGACTACCTTTATCTGAGCCCCGCTGCCTATCAACATGTCTGGCACAAGGCCAGCAACAGCAACGCGCTTCTTGTCAAACTGAATGCACAGTCGAGCAAACAACGAAATCGCCTTGCGCACCAACTGTTACAATCTGGTGCGGTTCGTGGCACAAGTTTTGTCGCGGATCAAAGAACCACAATTGATAACATGTCAGCCACGCTAGACCCTGTGGTCGTCATTTTCATTGTGATGTCGGGACTATTATCGTTTGTCGTGATGTATAACCTAACAAACATTAATGTTTCAGAACGAATTCGTGAGTTATCAACAGTAAAAGTTTTAGGCTTTTATGATCGAGAGGTCACGATGTACGTTGCCCGTGAAAATATTGTCCTCACGGTTGTGGGTGTCATTTTAGGCTACGGCATCGGAAATGCCCTAACTTGGTATATTTTAAAGCAGGCAACGACGGCCCAGGTGATGTTCCCACTAGTCATCCATTGGCCTGGCTATATCATTGCTGCCATTCTAATGGCGCTTTTCACAGCAATCGTCATCTGGTTCACCCACCGACGTCTGAAGCGTGTGGATATGGTGTCGGCGTTGAAGGCTACGGACTGATTGCTAAACATTTAAACTTTAGAGATTGCATTGAGTCTATTCTGATTACAGCAAAGGGAACTTGCCAAATCGGCAAATTCCCTTTTTGTTTGTAAATATGCAGTTCAAAACTGATTTAGGAAAGAATGAAGTAAAATTCTTTTGTTCAAGAAAGAAGATCGAAACATAACCATGTTAAGTGGCCCATTCATTTAACGGTGACGTAAAAACGTGTCATCATCAGTTTTCTTTTTCTTCTGCCTGCAACATTTGAGTCCAACTCTTTAACTCTTTCAAAGCATCCTTTCGATTTACCATTGCCCAAGTGTATGGGAAATATTCCTTCCACACCCCGGCATTAAATGCCTGTTGATACCTCTCTAATTGCGGCGTAACGGTGCGATTTGGTCTCAATATGTCTGCCATCAACTCTAAACCTACTGTTGAAAATAAGGTTATGGTGACATTTTGAGTGTCCGATGTAGTCGTGTCTGTACCCAAAAAAGAAAATACATCTGTCTCAATTTCATGTAAGGCTCTTCTTTGTTTCATAACATATAACTGCCACTCATTTTGAGAAGGCAAATAAAGTGAGAAATAGTAATCTTGTAAAAACTTCGGGAACGTTCCAGCGTAATCAATTGCCTGATAATAACTTTCATTTCCCGGCCGCGAATAAATAGACGTTTCAGTGATTCTATCTCGCAACAGAGGAAATGGATTAGGATCTTTTGTAAAAAGCGACAAATATTCCATCTGCCGTCTATATTTTTCAACCGCGTCGTTTCTAGTGACAGATTTTACCGTGGTCAAATCTAGAGATCTATCAACCTTATCTATAAATCGTACTCGACGGTTTGGAACCTGCCCACTTAGCCGAAGACTATTCACTTCGCTCTCAAATTGCTTAAATAACTGCTTTCTTGTTTTTATTTCTGGCAATATATTCCTAGGGTATCGATGAGAGTAGACAAACATTTCTCCTATGTCTTCATTCCAGGGGAGGCGTACACGACGGTATTCACGTATGGCATCCTCAGCAGACTTTGGATAACGTACTTCAGTCTGGTTCTTTTGTTCGAGCGATCCGGTCCTCTCAATACCCTGATAGACAAAAAGATAATAACCGATACCGGCAGCTAAAATTAATCCGTACATTTGTACCTCCTCCTTCTCTTAGAATTTAAAATAGAGTATCCATGCCTAAAACCACAGCACTCATTTAATACTAATCTATATAGTAATACTTAAACATAAGAAAGCCAGATCTTTACCATCCGGCTTTCTCTATGCTGTATTAAAGGCTTGACAGCCCCTTGTCAATTAATTGCTTAATTGTATTAAATGAATACAATTGTAAAATTTCATCAATTTGAGGAGCAGATTGAAAACCAGTAAAAACAACATCCAGCGGCATATATAGAGCTCGTCCAGATACACCCATAGTTAATCTTACCTTTTTTATCAATTCGTTATAATCAATTTCTGCAGGCATCGAAGATGTTGAAGTCAATTTGTCTAATTCGAAACTAAATCCCTTAAGAACTTTTTCAACTTCTTCCTTATCAAAAGCATTCAATTGAGTGTAATCAATACTTTCATTTTGAATATTAGCATAAAAGTAGACCTTGCTAAGCAACTCTGTTAATTTATGCAAATCATGTTGATATATTTTACCAACTTGTTTCACGAATTCCTTTAGATTTGGCAATGCAAGAGATTGAACTTTTTTAGCAATTTCACTTTGCCCTTCGCTAATTAACGACATTGATCTATTAGTCAAATCTTCGATGCTAAGGGCTTTAATATATTCTGCATTCATCCAATCTAATTTTTGTTGATCAAAATAAGCGGGAGATTTAGACATTCTTGTTGGATCATATAATTTAATCAGCTCTTCTTTACTAAAAATTTCTTTCTCTCCAACTGGGGACCAACCGAGAAATGTTATGAAGTTAAAAATTGCTTCACTCAAGTATCCTTCATTTTTATATTGGCTAATAAACTGTAGCGTTTCTTTGTCACGCTTACTCAACTTTTTACGTGTCTTAGGATTGTAAATCAAAGTAATATGACCAAAGTTTGGATGTTCAATTCCTAAAGCTTCGTAAACGGCAATTTGCTTAGGCGTATTAGCAATGTGATCGTCGCCGCGCAGGACATCAGTGATGTCCATTAAATAGTCATCAATAACAACGGCAAAATTATACGTCGGTATGCCATTGCTTTTTTCAATGATAAAGTCACCACCCATGTTGTCTGAATTAAATTCAACATGGCCTTTAACGATATCTTCCCACTCATAAACATGATTAGCTGGCAGATGTAATCTAATCGCCGGCTTTAACCCCTTGGCTTCAGCCTCTTTTTGATCCTCAACGCTGCGATTGTACCATCGACCGTCATAATGTGGTGCAATATTATGTGCCCGTTGATCATCGCGAAGAGTCGTTAACTCTTCTTCAGTTGTGTAATCCTTATATGCTGCCCCAGATTTTAACAGCTGTTCTATATATTTATGGTACAAATCGATACGTTCCGTTTGGTGGTATGGCGCATATTTTGGATTGGGCTTATCCGGTCCTTCATCCCAATCAATTCCCAGCCAGTGTAAGTTGTCGATTTGACTGTCTTCACCGTGTGGAACATTCCTTTTTACATCAGTATCCTCAATCCGTAGTACCATCGTCCCATTAAAGTGACGCGCATAAAGAAAGTTGAATAAGGCAGATTGCGCATTCCCAATGTGCAAAAATCCAGTAGGACTCGGTGCATATCTCACTCTGACATTTCTATGTGTTTCTTTTGGCATATTAAAGCCCCTTTCCTCATTTATGTATTGGGCCTCTCAGTTAGAGAGGTCGCTATTTAATTAGGTAATTAATGTGACGCCACTGTATCGTTTGTCTTAGCTGTTTCTGGATCAGAATGAACCAATTTGGCTTTGTTAAGATTGTTGATAGCCAATTTCAAATCATCGATAAAATCATCCGCGATTGTCATGGTCATGGAAGGACGGACAACAATTCGGCTAATGATAACATCATCACGGTCCTTAGGAAGTGGATATGCCGGCACTTGCCAACCGTACTTAGCCAATGCGTCTTCCAAATCGTATAAGTCCCAATTTTGATCTAAGCCATCCTTTAACTTCCAACAATTGATTGGTAATTGGGAACCATCATTTAAAATTTCAAAAATTCCAAACTTTTTCAGTTCGTCAGTCAGCTTTAGGGAAACCTTGCGAACATTGTTCATGATTGCCTTGTATCCGGTTAGACCAAACCGAATGAAATTATAGTATTGACCGGTAATATGTGCGCCACTATGTGAGAAGTTGATTGCAATCGAGTCGACTTTATCACCTAAATATGCAACTTCAAATCGCATTTCTTTAGGCAAAACATCAGTGGTGTTTTCACGCCATACGACCCAACCAATACCAGGATAAACCATGCCATACTTGTGTCCTGAGACATTGATTGAGACAACATTCTTCAAACGAAAATCCCATGGTTTAAATCCATCAACGAATGGTGCGAACAAGCCCCCAAAAGCGGCGTCAACGTGAATTCGAACTGGAAGTGTAGCCGTTTTATTATATTCAGTAACCAATTGGTCCAACTTTTCAATGTCATCAACGGCCCCTGTGTACGTGATGCCTTGTATTCCGATAATTCCAATTGTGTTGTCATCAACGTAATCCATAACGTGATCTGTATCTAGTGACATGTGGTTTTGATCAATCGGTACTTGACGCATATCAACATTCCAGTAGGTACAGAACTTTTCCCAAACAACTTGATAGCCAGACATAATAACCAAGTTAGGCTTGTGAACATGCAAATCTTCAATATCAAAGCCAGCAGCCTTGGCACGATTTTTCCATGACATCAGTAAAGCCAATCCACCAAGCATGCATCCTTCTGAGGAACCAACGGTTGATGTACCAATAAAGTCTTTATACATCTTCTTGCCTTCACCGACATGCCATAAATGTGCAATCATGCTAACACAGTAACTTTCCATAGCCGCTGTCTTAGGATATTCAGATTTGTCAATTGCATTAGTATTGAGTGCATCAGTCATCAGTCTGTCTGCTTGTGGTTCCATCTGTGTAGTACAAAAGGTCGCCAAGTTTTGATTAGCCTTTGCTTCGTTCAAACGATAATGTTGGACCAATTGTTCGGCAATATCTGCATCCATCGGTTCTTCAGGTAACGTATCCGTTGGCAATGACTTTCCTGCTTCAACGCTACCTAAAAAGGATTCTTCAAGTTCAATGTTTTTATCCATAATTTGTCACCGTCATATCTATTCAAGATATGATTTTCTCCTTTTCTTTTAAATCTAGTTGTTATGTTGTTCTGAAGTACCTGCGTGTTCGGTTTCCGTTGCTGTTGTCTTTACGGATTGATTTTCAATATCAATACCAAGCTCTGATGCCCATCGTTTGTGATAAGCGTATAAAATGAATGGAATAAAGAACACAACGACAAATGCGCTTAGCAGCAACACCATGTACGTATGTTTCGAAGCCGCAGATAATGCTGCTGGTGGAAAGAACGTAACGACAAAACCAAATGCTGAAAGGACAAATCCTAAAGTTCCATAAATAAGGCGTAATGTCTTACTTCTAGAGGCAAAGAACGTTCGGTGTAAGTCATCATGCTTGAGCTGTAAGACGATGTAGCTGACAAACATTAACATATACATCAACGTATAGAGTGCAACTGTGAGACTCATAGCAGTTTGAAATGACAGGTTAGCTTTGTTGCCACCAGCACCAAATGTCAACAAGGCTCCCATGATTGAAACAATGACTCCCTGTAAAATCATGACATTGGTTTCGATACCATATTTGTTAGCTTTTGAAAAACGCGGTGGTAGGAAGCCAGCTTTTGCGGCTTCAAACATCCCTGCATTGGGACCAACAACCCAACTACTAATTTCTCCAGTTACCCCTATGGCTAGTAGCAAACCGGTTAGCTTTTCAATAAATACAACACCAAAGCCGAAGCGTTTAACCAGTGCACCATAGGCGTAAACAATACCTGTACTTAATTGAATTTGCTTATTCGGAATGGTGCCCGCAATCGCCATAGATCCGATAATATCTGAAAGAATGGCTGCAAATGCTAAGGCAAGCATTACCTTGGGGTACACTTTTGGCTTATTTAGATCCTTAACATGCGGTGCAGAGCCTTCAGCACCAGCGAAGGCCAAAATAAATGGCACAAATCCAACTAATACGCTACCTGTCCAACTCTTAGGAAAAATGGTAGAAAAATTAATCCGAATCAGCATTGGGTTCCCTTGCGCCAAATAAGTTACAAAGAGAATCAACAGGAAGAATACTGGAATGATAACTCCCAAGGAAAAACACCATTGCGCAATTTTCCCAGTCACCTTTGTACCCCTTTGTTGCAATAGAATAAGGCCCCAAAGTAAAATCATCATTAAAATAAATTTAACTGCTGGATTATTATTGATAATCGGTAAATCTAAGGTTATCGATAAACATCCAATGATAAAGTACATCATGGTGTTCATACCAACAGTGATATGAATCCATTGATAAAATAAAGCGGCCCAGCCTGTCTTCTCGCCCAACATTGTTCGAGACCAAGTAAAGATTCCTCCTTTACTCCATCCATCAATTGATGCCATTTCTCCGGCAGCTCTTGTAACTGGTAAAAACCACAAAATACCGGCAAGAAACAGGAAGAACAATGCTGTCGGCCCTTGCTTAGCGAAGGCCGCAAAACCGTAGACGGTCATAACCATCGACGTTGTCATCGAGAAAAGTTGAAAACCAGTTATTTGATTTGCTTTAGCAGTATCAACTGGCGTAACCTTTTCCTTACTTTCCACTTTAAGAACATCCTTTCTGTGTTTGTTTAAATATCCGGATAAATGTTGCTCCTCATCAACTTCCGAATATTTCAAAAGCACGTTTGATTGATTTCGTGCTCTTATTACACAGTGAGCATATTTCTGAAAGCGAATTCATAACATAGACATATACGCACTTATGACTAACATCCAGACACTTTGTCGGATTTGTCTACACATTGACTATCACGTAACAGAATTTCCAATTGTTCTTCTGTAAAATTGGCCGCACCATCTATCAATAGCGTCGGATTTTCCCGAAGCCCATCTCTAAACCAATTCATGATGACACCCTGAAGTCCATATTCTAATACTGATAAGTCCTTCCCTGATCCAAAAGAATCTGCGCCATTAACAGATACTTTTCTCGTCATTCCCTGTACGATTAAGTTAATACAATCTAGGACAAAATCTGAAAGTTGAGAATATCCTGACGAAACTTCAACATGTCTACAAAAATTATGATTAACATCTAAGTATCTAAATACACTTAAATATCTTGCTTTCCACTCACTTAATAATATTTGTTCTGGAATTAAATCCCTGGCCTCGTTAAAGAAAAGATATTGTAAACAATCGAATTTATCTTGAAAATGATAATAAAAAGTCTGTCGATTAACGCCACTGTCTAAAACAATTTGTTTTACCGCAATTTCATCAAATGACCGAGTTTGTAGCAATGTTTTTAATGATTTCGCAAGCGCTTCCTTAGCTGTTTTCATGCCTTGTCTCCCATCTTTTAAAATCTAATTACATGATGTTCCACAAACTCATTTTTCTGTATAGACATAACGCGGGATATGTATAAACAAAGGCAGAAAGAAAAAAACATACCAACGACGCTGTCAAGGGCAGTTTAAAAATGTAGGTTTTCGGCAGAAAGAAATGTAGGTTTTCGGCAGTTACTTGAGGCCACGTAATCGGTAAGATTTACCAGTGATCTTCACTACGTGAACATGATGAACCAAGCGATCGAGAATGGCTGCTGTCACAGTTGGGTTCTGGAAAATATCAACCCAAGCGGATAGATCACTATTGCTGGTAATGATCGTTGAATGCTTTTCATAGCGGGCATTGACTAGCTGAAATAAGAGGTTAGCTTCTTGGTGACCAATTGGCAAATACCCAATTTCATCAATAATTAATAGGTCATAGCGCGAATAGCGGCTTAGAGATCGATCAAGCAGTCCTTTTTCGTAAGCTGCTCTCAATCTAATCAACAGCTCATGACAATTAATAAAGAGAACCCGACAGCCCTGTTTACAGGCCTCAATCCCAATACTAATTGCCAAGTGGGTTTTACCGACTCCCGGATTGCCAATAAAGATTAAGTTTTCAGACTTTTCCATAAAAGCCAGATTCTGGAATTCCAGAACCTCTTGGCGATTCATACTGGGTTGAAAGCTAAAATCAAATGTATCTAGGGATTTTGTATTGGGGAACCGAGCACGGCCAATGGCCCGTGCAATCTGACCTTCGTGTCGATTCTGGAGTTCCGAATTAGTTAAATCAATTAGCGCCTCAGTTAATGACAGATTATCAGTGTGAATTTGATCAAGGTAATTCGGCAAGTATTCACGGATTTTGTTTAACCCTAAGCGCTCAAGATTATTTAAAAGAATTTGATTATTAGTGGTCATGGTAGCCTCCTATAAGTTGTCGTAATCAGTCATATGTTCACGAATGTAAGCTGAAATGTCTTCATCTGTCCGCCCTTTAAGCAAATCAGATTTGAGGATATTGAACTGATCTTGGGGGTCATAATTCAGCGAATTGGTAGTTATGGAGTGCGTACGAATTTCTTCTCCGTTATAATAAATGTGAATGCGCTGCTCATCATTGGAGATTTCAACAGCAACCGTACAACCAATGTATCGCGGATCTACTGAGTACTTACATTTGCGGAAATTGATCATGGCCTCCTTCGAAACGACACGGGTAATGTTTTCTTCGAAGTATGGTTCAAGGAGATTAACTGGAACGCGATGAAGGTACTCTTTTTCTTCGTCTAACCATTTCAGGTACGGGACTTCGTCCGTGGCCTGCGAAGTTTCATGATTTAGATCATCTCGGAGCATATGAACTAGTTCGATTAGCTCAGTTCCATCAGCAAATTCAGTATTGTATGGCCGTAAACGTTCAACCGTGCGAGCAAGGGCTTCAACTGCACCTTTAGTTTGTGGTCTGAATGGTCGACAAGCAATTGGTGTGAAACCGGCATCTTTACAGAATTCGTGGAACCGTTCGTTAAAGACAGCGTGGCCAAACTGGGATTTTGTATGATCCACAACGGTTTTCATATTATCAAACCAGATTTCCGTCGGAATACCTCCGGTATGAAGGAAAGCGTCGTGTAAGCAAGAAAAGAGGGTATCTTGGCTCCGATCAAAGGTTAGTGTCATATATTTGAGTTTTGAATAAGGCAATACATACAAGAAAATATTGAATTTAAACAGCTCACCCTCGCTGCTCACTAGGGCCATTTCTTCTTTCCAGTCAACTTGAGCAGAGAGACCAGGGGAATGTTCAATCCGAATGGTAGCTTTCTTAACTCGTTCTCGGCGGGTTTGGCGACAATAATCTTTCACGAGGGTATAGCTGCCGGTAAAGCCCTTCTTCTGGATAAATTTAAAAATTGAAGCAGCCGAACAATTTAGTTCAAGCTTTGAATCGATGGTTTGCTTGAATGGATCCAGTAAACTTGGCCGTTTCGGTCGACCACTTGGTCGGCCCTTAAGTCCAGCTTTGACTTCCTCATAGGCTTTCTTAACGGTTCGATAATCAACATTATATTGCCGGGCAATCTCGGCGAAGTTAGGCTTAATATTTTCAGTCACGTAAATCGTCACTCCTTCTCTTAAATCACGTCTCACATCAAATTCCTCCTACACTCTGATGTGATTCATGATACAAAAAATGTAGGAAAACCAACAGTTCTAACCTGCCGTTTTCCTACATTTTACGGGTGCCTTTTACAACGACGCCCCATTAAAACTCAAAAATCTTAACAAGGCGTATTAGTATGTTTGCAAACTTGGGATAGCTGGATTCGAACCAGCGCATGACGGAGTCAAAGTCCGTTGCCTTACCGCTTGGCTATATCCCAATAAAATGACCCGTATGGGACTCGAACCCATGTCACCGCCGTGAAAGGGCGGTGTCTTAAACCGCTTGACTAACGGGTCTTATTTAAATCACATTGTTAATATAAAACACAATCTTGGGGTGAACCATAGACAAATTAGTCAAACTGACAAAAATAAAAAAAGACTCTCAACTTTTTCTACTAAATTCTATAGAAAAGTTGAAAACCTTCATTGATTAACATGATCTGCAAAAAAAGAACCCGCCAATTGGCAGGTTCTTTTTGAATCCAAAGTCGATAATGATAAGATTAACGCTTTGAGAATTGTGAAGCTTTACGGGCCTTTTTAAGACCGGGCTTCTTCCGTTCTTTCATCCGAGCATCACGGGTCAAAAGACCTGCGCCCTTCAAAGCTGAACGGAAATCAGGGTCAACCGTCAGTAAAGCACGGGCAATACCGTGACGAGTGGCACCGGCTTGACCGGAGAAGCCACCACCATTGACGTTAACCATAACATCGTAATTACCAGTCGTTTCTGTTGCAGCAAATGGTTGAACAACCACTTCACGCAAGTTAGCGAATGGAATGTAGTCTTCAATATCCTTACCATTCATGGTAATTTTACCAGTACCGGGAACTAAGCGAACCCGAGCAACTGAGTTTTTCCGACGACCTGTGCCGGCGTATTGAACAGTAGCCAATGTGATTTCCCCCTTAGATTAATTTAGTAATATCCAAAACTTCTGGCTGTTGTGCAGCTTGATCATGTTGGTCACCTGCATAAACGTGAAGCTTAAGCAGTTGTTTGTGACCAAGCGTACCTGCTGGCAACATGCCCTTAACGGAAGTTTCAATCAACCGAATTGGGTTTTCATCACGAAAGTTACCTGCAGTGCGTGACTTCAAACCACCTGGATGGTTTGAGTGGTGATAGTAAATCTTGTTTGTGGCTTTCTTACCAGTCAAGCCTACTTTTGAAGCATTAAGAACAATGACAAAGTCACCCGTATCCACATTAGGGGTAAATGTTGGCTTGTTCTTGCCTCGAAGAATAGAAGCAACGACTGAACTTAAGCGTCCCAAAGGAACGTCTGTGGCGTCAACCACGTACCATTTACGGTCTACTTCACCTGGTTTTGCTAAATATGTTGTACGCACGGTATTTTCCTCCAATTTCTTGTCTGTTTGACACTCGATAAAACTTTCCGGGGCTTATCGTGGGGCAAACAATACCAAGTAATAGTGTACTGTCCTGCCCCTCATAAGTCAATTGTTATTTTCATCTGAAACGTGTTTGTCATACAGCACAGATTCCAGATACAAACCGCTAGCCGGTGCCGTTTCACGCGCTTCTTCGCGATCTTTAGCCGCCATCACTCGTGGAATGTCATTAACCGGCCGACGCCCATTACCAATTTGTAACAACAATGCTACCATAATCCGAACTTGATTATAGAGAAAACCACTGCCATAAAAATCAAACACAAATTCATGATCTTCAGGACGCTCGTGAACTTGAATATCATAAATCATTCGTATATTTGACTTAGCTTGGCTACCTGAAGCCACAAAACTGGTGAAATCATGCTCACCAATCAAATCACGGCTCGCCGTCTGCATCCTGTCGAGTTTTAACGGATATTTATAGTGTCCAGTATAGTTCCGTTTGAATGGATCGACAAATGGCGTATTGGAAACAATATAACGATAACGCTTACCATGCGTTGAAAAACGGGCATGAAACGTATCATCAACCTCTTCAACACTCACCACTGCCATATCAAGCGGAAACATACTATTGAGCGCTAATCGTAAATTAGGAGCTGGAATTGGCTTGGGCAAATCAAAGTGGATCACCTGCCCGTGAGCATGTACCCCAGCATCTGTTCTCCCCGATCCAAATACCTGAATGGCTGGGTGAGGATTTTTCGCAATCTGGTTTACCACTTTCGTTAATACAGATTCAACGGTCCGCTGATGAGGCTGCACCTGAAAGCCGGCAAAATCAGTACCGTCATATTCAATAACAACTTTGTAGCGTTGACTCATTACCGACCTCCCTAATTTTTCTAGAAAAACTCTTACATGTGACGCAACACGACGAGAACAACATTTAACACAAGAATGACAACAACTGCTATCGTGTCGGCGTTATGCCACTTCAATACGCGGTAACGCGTGCGGTTTGTGGCTCCTTGATAACCACGTGACTCCATGGCCGTCGCTAAGTCGTCGGCTCGTCCAATAGCCCCGACAAAAAGCGGAATCAACAATGGAACAATCGCCCTCAAACGCTTGATTAAACCACCATTATTAAACTCCACCCCACGTGCACGTTGCGCATTCATAATTGTCTGCGCTTCATCCAATAACGTCGGTACAAACCGAAGCGCCACAGAGAGCATAAGAGCCGTTTGAGCCACTGGGAAGTGAATAACCCGCAGCGGCCGCAAAAGCGCTTCTACGCCGTCCGCAATCGCTAATGGCGCCGTCGTCAACGTGAGCACCGTTGCCATCGTTATAATTAACAGAAAACGTAAGAAAACTGCTGTAGACGTTTGAATCCCCGTTGAAGTAATCATTAAAATACCCCAATGCCAGTAAATGTGTCCGCCTGGTGTAAACAATAATTGCAAAATTGCCGTAAACACAATCAACCAAATCAGTGGACCAATACCACGCACAAAATAGCTGAAACTCAGTCCTGTTAAAAAGATAACGCCGCCAATAAAGGCAAACATTAGCACATAAGTTAACCAATTTGTGGTTAAAAAGGCGATCACAATAAAATAACAAGCCAACACCAACTTAGCTCGTGGATCTAACCGATGTAACCATGAATGGCCGGGAATATAACGTCCGAGCGTAAGTTGCTCAAGCATTAACGTCCCTCCTTCGGTAACTGACCACGCAACTGTATTGCCAGTTGTTCAGCCGTTAACGGCAACGAGTCAAACTCAAAGCCACGAGTCACTAAGTGTTGCGCAAAATTAGCAGCTGTTGGTAACGCCAATTGCTGTGCTTTTACCCATTCAGGATCGGCAAAAATTTCAGCAGGTGTGCCTGCCTTAATCAAATTACTATGTGCCATCACTAGCGCCTGATCCGCATAGTCAGCAACATCATCCATTTGGTGCGTAACTAAGATAACCGTCAGGTGTTGGTCAGCCTTTAACTTAGCAAACATGGCCATCATTTCGGCTCGTCCGCGTGGGTCTAACCCGGCCGTTGGCTCGTCTAAAACGAGCACGCGCGGTTGACTGGCCAAGACACCAGCAATGGCAACGCGCCGCATCTGTCCACCAGACAACTCAAATGGTGACCGTTTTAGCAACTCATCCGGTAGCCCAACGTCATGAGCCGCCTGATGTGCCAAACTCATTGCCTCTTCATTAGTAAAACCAAAGTTAAGGGGACCAAACGCGATGTCACGCTCCACCGTTTGGTCAAATAATTGATTCTCAGGGAATTGAAACACCATCCCAACATGTTGATGAAGTGACTTTAGGTGTTTATTTGTTGTTTTGGCAGTTAACTGAAAATCATCCACCGTAACCGTGCCACTGGTGGGTTTAAGTAAACCATTTAAGTGCTGAACAAGTGTACTTTTGCCACTCCCTGTATGACCAATAATCGCAGTAAACGATTCACTAGGAACGGTGAAACTAACATCGCTTAACCCGACCGCCTCAAACGGCGAGTTGGGCTGGTACATATAGTTTACATGGTCAAATGTGATTGCCATAACCAATCCTCCAACTCGTCATCTGTTAGGTACTGTTTTGGGGTGACTAGTCCTTGTTTAGCCAATTGTTGGCTCAATTTTGTGCTAAACGGTAAGTCTAGCCCTGTGGACTCAAGTAATTGTTCGTCACTGAAAATAGCGCGCGGTGTCCCTTCACTAATCAACTGACCGTTATCCATGACTAGCAATCGTTGTGCTTGTGCGGCCTCACTTAAATCATGAGTGATTGATAAAATGGTCGGTGCTTGATTAGAACGACGTAGATGCTGCAATACAGACAACACCGTCTGCCGTCCGTGAGGATCCAGCATGCTAGTTGCCTCATCCAATACAATAATACTGGGGTTCATCGCAATGATTCCGGCTAGGGCAACCCGTTGCTTTTGCCCACCTGACAAACGGCTAGGCTCGCGTTCTGCAAATTGCCACATATCGACGGCTTCTAAAGCCTCTTGAACACGTTTTTGCATCTCAGGACGTGGTACCCCCGCATTTTCCAAGCCAAAGGCCACATCATCGGCCACCGTCGCTCCAACAAACTGGTTGTCTGGATTCTGAAACACCATGCCAATGTGTTCGCGAACCAGCCAAACCGATTCTGGTGACAATTTTGTTCCGGCTACAGTAACTGTCCCCGATTTAAAATCGATAAGGCCATCCAAAGCGCGAACCAACGTACTCTTACCACTTCCATTATGGCCAACGATAGCCACCCATTCTCCGGCATTGATCTCAAAAGAAATGTGATTTAATGTTGGCCGGTCTGCATCGGGATATTGATAAGATAAATCGTCAACTGAAATGATCTTTGTCACGATGTTCCCCCACTTCCTGCCGTATTGGCATGGTTGTTAATTTTAAACTGGTGTTGTTCGCCGGTATGTGCGGCATGAATCAGACGCCCCATATAATTTTTATATAACTGGAAACACTGTTTATTACCGTGTTTTAAAGACAGTTTAGCGACATTAGGTTCTTTAAGCAGTGCCGTATTCCAGCGGGTAATATCGGTCGCCGTCGCTGGATTATTCAATCCAAACTGATCAAGTTGATTAAAAGCGACATTAACAAGTTGTCCGTGTTTATCCACGTTAACAACGGCGAACACACGATACCCATCAACATAATGACTTTCACTCAACGTGTACGCGCCAGGTTTAAATGCCTCTTTAGGCAATACTTTGGCCGCTCGCTCACTTAGCCGACGCAAACGTGATTCATGTTCTTCGTGACGCCTTTGAGCGTTAATAGTCGTAATAGCGGTCGCCCCGAGTGCAAGCACTGCCAGTAGAACAACTACAAGACCTGTAATTAACTTTGCATGTTTCGTTTGCACTCAGTCTTCACCTCATTATAAAACGAATAATACCGCACTATTTTAGCGAAAACTAGACCAATACGCAAGCAACGCTGAAACCACTAGTAAACTCGTGTAATCAATTAATTCTATGTACAAAAAAATCACTTAGCATCACGGCACGAGTAAAAAACTCATTCAAGCTAGACTGGGCGAACGCGATCGCCATCATCATAACGCTTTATACCATTGACACTAGTGATTATTTTGAATATTCAAATACTAAATACATCCGTCGATATATTTAGGGTAGCTATTCAGACTACCATTGAACAGATAATGATTAGTCGACGAATTCCAAGATAACCATTTGCGCAGCATCGCCACGACGAGGCATAGTCTTGTACATCCGAGTATAACCACCATTACGTTCAGCAAACTTAGGTGCTAAGTCATCAAATAACTTTTGCAATGCAGTTTGCGCTTTAACGTTGTCACCGTCTTCTTTGACATCTGCAACAACGTCACGAACGAAAGCAGCTGCTTCACGACGAGCATGCAAGTCGCCTTGCTTACCCCAAGTAATCATTTGATCTGTAGTCTTACGAACTTCCTTGGCGCGTGCTTCGGTTGTTTCGATCCGACCATTAACAATCAAACTGGTTGTTAAATCGCGTAACAAAGCTTTACGTTGTGAACTAGTACGTTGTAATTTACGGTAGCCCATGCTTGAACCCTCCTTTTGTTGATAAGTCCGACTAGTCTTCTTGTTTCAAAGAAAGACCTAAGCCAGCCAATTTTGCCTTAACTTCTTCAAGTGACTTACGACCAAGGTTACGAACCTTCATCATGTCGGCTTCAGTACGATCCGTCAACTCTTGAACCGTGTTGATACCAGCACGCTTCAAACAGTTGTATGAACGAACAGACAAGTCTAACTCTTCGATGGTCATTTCGAGCATCTTTTCCTTGTGTGTTTCTTCCTTTTCGACCATGATTTCGGCATTCTTAGCCGTATCTGTCAAATCAACAAACATTGCAAGGTGTTCAGTTAGAATCTTCGCAGCGAGACTAATTGCTTCACTAGGCGTAATTGAACCGTCAGTCCAAACGTCTAATGTCAGCTTGTCATAGTCATCACGTTGACCAACACGAGTGTTTTCAACCTGGTAGTTGACACGTTCGATTGGGGTATAAATGGAATCGATTGGTAATACACCAATTGGCATATCATCCTGACGAGCTTTGTTTTCATCAGCTGAAACGTATCCACGGCCCTTGTTTGCAGTTAAGTGCATGTGGAAAGTGGCACCGTCTGCTACCGTGCAGATGTAAAGATCAGGGTTCATAACTTCAACATCAGCATCCGTTTGAATATCACCAGCAGTGACAGTCGCAGGACCCTTAACGTCGATGTCCATTCCCTTTTCTTCATCGGTCGCCATCTTCAAAGAAACCTTTTTCATATTCAAGATGATTTGTGTAACATCTTCAACAACGCCCTCAACAGTTGAGAACTCGTGAAGTACACCATCGATTTGAATACTGGTGACAGCAGCACCAGGCAAAGATGAAAGCAAAATCCGACGTAACGAATTTCCTAATGTTGTTCCGTAACCACGTTCAAGTGGTTCAACGATGAACTTCCCATAGTTGTTACTTTCATCGATTTTGTGAATATTTGGCTTTTCAAATTCGATCATTCTTTTGTTTACCCCTTTCAAAACTCGTCTTGTTAATTAATGAATGTTCATCACTCCAAATAAGTGATGTCATCAATTAAACACGACGACGCTTTGGAGGACGAGATCCGTTATGCGGCACTGGTGTGACGTCACGAATAGCCGTAACTTCTAGACCAGTTGATTGCAAAGCACGGATAGCTGCTTCACGACCGGAACCTGGGCCTTTAACGGCAACTTCAACCGTCTTCATGCCATGTTCCATAGAGCCTTTAGCTGCGGCTTCAGCGGCCATTTGTGCAGCGAAAGGAGTGGATTTACGACTACCACGGAAACCAAGAGCACCAGCTGAAGACCAAGCAACAGCGTTCCCTTGAACGTCAGTAATCATAACTAAAGTGTTGTTAAACGTTGAGTGAATATGTGCAACACCTGACTCGATGTTCTTTTTCACACGACGCTTACGCGATGTTTTTCTACCTGCCATAAGAAATGCTAACCTCCTTTATCTTGAATTACTTCTTCTTACCAGCAATTGATTTAGCTGGGCCTTTACGAGTCCGTGCGTTGTTCTTAGTGTGTTGTCCACGCACTGGTAAACCACGACGGTGACGCATGCCTCGGTATGAACCAATTTCTTGTAAGTTCTTGATGTTTAAGCTAACTTCACGGCGAAGATCTCCTTCAACCTTGTAGTTATCAACAATTGCACGAATCTTATCTTCGTCTTCTGGAGCCAAGTCCCGAACACGAACGTCTTCGCTAACACCAGCTTCAGCCAAAATCTTTTGAGCTGAAGTATTACCGATTCCGAAAATGTAAGTTAAACCGATCACGATCCGTTTGTCACGTGGTAAGTCAACACCTGCAATACGAGCCATAACAATTACCTCCTTTTATATGAATTATTTACCTTGACGTTGCTTGTGCTTTGGGTTTGCTGAGCAAATCACCATAACACGGCCGTTACGTTTGATAACACGGCAGTGTTCGCACATTGGTTTAACTGATGGTCTTACTTTCATGATATTTCCTCCAGAATTATGAGGCCTTAGGTATTACTTGAAACGGTACGTAATCCGACCCTTTGTTAAGTCATAAGGTGACATTTCAACAGTTACCTTATCACCAGGTAAAATACGAATGTAATGCATCCGAATCTTACCCGACACATGAGCCAAGATTTCGTGACCGTTTTCAAGTTCTACTTTAAACATTGCATTAGGCAACGTTTCTTTAACAGTACCTTCGATTTCAATTACGTCACTAGCCAAGCAGGTTTACCTCCCTTGTAAAAAAGTATTTTATAAATACGGTGGCGTCGAACGACGGAAAAACGGCGAAAACCACCGTTTCCACCCTCTTTACAAAAACATTGCGCAAACCATACCAAGAGAGTTTATCACATTCTTAAAGGGACTGCAAACACTACACTCTAGTCGTTAACTGACTGAAGAACGTCAGCAACATCTTTGAAGACGAGGTCAATGTCCCGATCGCCGTTAATGGTGTGCAGAACATTTTGATTCTTATAGTAATCAACCAGTGGCGTGTTCATCTTAATGTTCACAGCCAAACGATTCTTAACCGTTTCAGGCTTGTCATCGTCACGTTGATAGAAATCATGCGATCCACAAACATCACAGGTTCCTTCAACCTTGGTCGGGTTACTAATGCGGTTATAGGTTGCGCCACATGCACGGCAAATGTACCGTGCAGATAAGCGATCAACTAACACCGATGGTTCAACGTCGATATTAATCACGGCGTCCAAGTGACGATCAGAGTCAGCCAACATTTTATCTAAAGCGGCTGCCTGATCTAAGTTCCGTGGATACCCATCCAACATGAAGCCGTTCGTTAAAACGTCCTGTTGGCTGAGACGGTCACGAACAATACCGTTCGTGACTTCATCGGGAACCAATTCACCCTTATCAATGTAAGCTTTAGCAGCAAGTCCCATTTCAGTCTTGTTAGCCATTGCCTCGCGGAAAATATCCCCCGTTGAAATGTGCGGTACTTGATATTTTTCGTCGATCTTTTGTGCTTGCGTACCTTTACCAGCACCAGGCAAGCCCATCAGAATCAAATTGAATGCCATGATTAATCCTCCTGTTTTTCTGTTCCATGTGCTTCAAGCGCATCATCTTGGATGAAACCAACATATTGTCGTTTCATCATTAAGCCGTCCAATTGACGAATAATGTCAATGGCAACCCCAACAACGATCAGTAATGACGTACCACCAAGACCAATGGATTCGTCTAAGCCCCAGATATCACTGGCCAACAGTGGTACTAAGGCAACTAATCCAAGGAACAATGAGCCGACAGTACTTAAACGCATGAGCAAATGAGAAACATAGCTTTGTGTGTCTTTACCAGGCCAAACACTTGGAATATAACTACCTTGTTTTTGTAAATTCTCTGACAATTTCTCAGGATTAACCTGAACAAAAGCATAGAAGAATGTAAACAAGACGATTAATACAGTGTAAAGAATGGCACCTTCAGTTGTTTGCATATTGAAGATACGAGACATCACTTGGTACCAGTTATCCGCACCATGACTCTTTTGGAACGCCAACAGAATTGACTGAGGCGTCGAAATCAAAGAACTAGCGAAGATAACTGGAATAACACCGGCAACGTTAACTTTCAAAGGCAGGTAACTGCCAGATCCAGAAGTGGTTGCACGACGCGTATATTGAATCGGAATCCGCCGCTCAGCCTGTTGTACCCACGTTACAGCAACGATTATCACGATAACTAGAACGAGAACAGCAACGATGAACAGGATGCCCTGCCACATTTGGCCTTTGGAGGCGTCAGTGACGTTTTCTTGCCATAATTGACGAACACCAACTGGGGTGCGCGCAATGATTCCGGCAAAAATAATCATTGAAACACCATTTCCTAGCCCACGCTGAGTAATCATATCACCCAGCCAAGTAGCAAACATTGTTCCAGCAGTGAGCAAAATTCCAATCATAATGAACGTTTGTGCATTTGGTGTCTTGATCAAATGCATGGAAGCTAAGACGTTAAAACCAGCTGTGATACCGATTGATTGAACAAAGGCTAACACAATCGTTAGATAACGTGTCGCCTGGTTCAACTTACGCCGACCTACATCACCTTGTTTACTCCATTCAACAAACCGCGGCACAATATCCATTTGGAGTAATTGAACAACAATTTGAGCAGTAACAAACGGGGAAACCCCCATTGCAAACAAGGAATAGTTTGTCAAACCACCACCGGAAAAGATGTTCATTACATTAACAAGCCCGGAGCTTGCCACTGCTTGTAAAGCATGCGCATCAACTCCGGGAACGGTAATATAACAGCCTAACCGATAGACAATTAAGACAAACAAGGTAAAGAAGATCTTATTTCGGATTTCACGACTCTTAAAAGCATTCGAAATCGTCGAGATCAACTAGATCACCTCAGTCTTACCGCCGGCTGCTTCAATTGCAGCTACAGCTGCGTTTGAGAATTTGTTAGCGTGGACTGTCAACTTCTTAGTAACTTCACCGTTACCAAGAACCTTAACGCCACTCTTTTCGTTCTTCACTAAACCTGCTTCAACTAAGGTAGTTGGTGTAACATCAGCACCTTCATCAAAACTGTTTAAGGAAGCCAAGTTAACGATGGCGTATTCCTTACGGTTAATGTTAGTGAAACCGCGT
The DNA here is from genome assembly GCF_048961765.1 of Furfurilactobacillus cerevisiae. Classification (GTDB taxonomy): domain Bacteria; phylum Bacillota; class Bacilli; order Lactobacillales; family Lactobacillaceae; genus Furfurilactobacillus; species Furfurilactobacillus milii_A. The sequence goes on along the minus strand of NZ_CP185253.1, from coordinate 1,056,247 downwards.
TTTGGAATACGACGGTACAGAGGCATTTGACCCCCTTCAAAACCGACACGTGTCTTACTACGAGCCTTTTGACCCTTTTGACCACGACCGGAAGTTTTACCGTTCCCGGCTGATGTACCGCGACCGCGGCGCATACGTGCTTTACGAGAACCTTCGCTTGGTTGTAATTCGTTCAACTTCATTAGGTTGGCACCTCCTTACGCTAGAAATGTGATTACTTAACTTCTTCAACTGTGACTAAGTGCGCGATCTTAGCGATGGCACCGCGTGTTGCTTCGTTGTTAGGACGTACGACCGTGCTGTTAACACGACCTAAGCCTAAACCATACGCAACATTACGAACCTTGGGCTTCTGGTGAACGGCACTTTTCACTAAAGTAACTTTTACTTGATTAGCCATGAGTTTCGTCCTCCTATTCAGCTAAGTGTTCTACAGACACACCACGCAAGGCAGCAACGTCTTCGGCACGCTTTAATTCCTTAAGTCCTTCAAAGGTGGCACGCACAACGTTAATCGGTGTGCTTTCACCAAGAGACTTACTTGTAACGTCGGCAACACCGGCAAGTTCCATGACGGCACGAACGGCACCACCAGCAGCAACACCAGAACCTTCAACGGCTGGCTTAAGCATAACCTTTGATCCTGAGTAAATACCCAGCACTTCGTGAGGCAATGTTGAACCAACAACTGGAACTTTGATTAAGTTCTTGTGTGCAGCTTCAACAGCCTTACGAATAGCTTCTGGAACTTCTTGAGCCTTACCAGTACCAAAGCCAACGTGACCATTGTGGTCACCAACGACGACTAAGGCAGCAAAACGAAGACGACGACCACCCTTAACAACTTTCGTAATCCGGTTGATGGAAACGACGTTATCTTCTAAATCTAACTTACTTGGGTCGATAAAAGCCATTTGGTTATTCCTCCTTCTCTAGAATTTAAGTCCGTTTTCACGAGCGGCTTCAGCCAAAGCTTCTACCCGACCATGATATAAGTAACCGCCACGATCGAAGACAACATCAGTAATCTTCTTTTCGTTAGCGCGTTTAGCAACTAGTTCACCAACAGAAGCAGCTTTTTCTGTCTTGCTAGTTCCTTTAACATCTTTATCTAGTGTTGAGGCACTTGCCAGCGTCACACCCGCTACGTCATCAATTACTTGCGCGTAGATGTTTGAATTAGAACGATAAACGTTCAAGCGTGGGCGCTGCGCAGTACCAGAAATCTTGCCACGAACGCGCGCATGGCGGCGTTGACGTGTTTTATTCTTATCTGGTTTAGAAATCACAACAATTCACCTCATATTTTATTCGCAGTGAATACGTGCACTGCGACACGATAGTGGCAAACAAAGAAGTAGACAAAAGTCTACTTACCAGTTTTACCTTCCTTACGACGAACATATTCGCCTTCGTAACGAATACCTTTACCCTTATAAGGCTCTGGTGGACGGATACCACGGATTTCAGCAGCAAAGTCACCGACTTGTTGCTTAGAAATACCTGATAAAACAACAGTAGTGTTGTCAGGTACTTCAACCGTAACACCTTTACGGCCATCGAATTCAACAGGGTTTGAGTAACCAACACTCATGATCAGCTTAGTGCCTTGCAATTGTGCACGGTACCCAACACCGACTAACTTCAATGTCTTTTTGAAACCATCTGTAACACCTTCAACCATGTTGGCGAAGTTGGCACGAGTAGTTCCGTGAACGGCCTTTGTTTTGTTGTTATCGTCAGGACGATCAAACGAAACTTCAGTACCGTCTACTTTCATTGTGATCATGTCAGAGAACGTCCGGGTTAATTCACCTTTAGGTCCTTTAACAGTCACATCGTTACCGTTTTGCTTAACTTCTACCCCAGCGGGTAAAGTTACAACTTTATAACCAATACGACTCACGTTTTACACCTCCGATCGATTCTAAATGATTACCAAACGTAAGCGAGCACTTCGCCGCCCACGTCTTTTTGACGTGCTTCTTTATCGGTGATCACACCTTCAGACGTAGAGATGATTGCAATCCCTAAACCGTTCAAAACCTTAGGAACTGAATCGGCCTTTACGTATGAACGTAAACCAGGCTTGGAAATCCGCTTTAAGCCAGAGATGACACGTTCGCCATCCTTACCGTACTTAAGAAATACACGGATAATGCCTTGCTTGTCGTCGTCAATGTATTCAACATCGCGAATGAAACCTTCGTTTTTCAAGATTTCAGCAATGTCGTGTTTAATCTTTGATGCAGGAACTTCAACTGAATCGTGACGAACCATGTTGGCGTTACGAATCCGAGTTAAAAAGTCTGCAATCGGGTCAGTCATAGACATCGATATTTGCCTCCTTTTAGTATCGATAAAATCAATAAAACGACTTGAAAGGAATCCAAATCGAATTTACTCAGTAAAGACCGAAGTCTACCAACTAGCTTTCTTCATGCCAGGAATTTGACCCTTGTGGGCTAATTCACGCATGCAGAGACGGCATAGATGGAACTTACGATAAACTGAGTGCGGACGTCCACAACGTTCACAACGTGTGTAAGCTTGCGTTGAGAACTTAGCTGGGCGTTGGCTTTTTACAACCATTGATTTCTTTGCCATGTTTGTGGAACCTCCTATTACTTAGTAAATGGCATCCCAAGTTGGGCAAGCAACTCGTGGGATTCCTCATCAGTGTTAGCAGTGGTTACGATAACAATATCCAAACCACGAACCCGGTTAACGTTGTCGTAATTGATTTCAGGGAAGATCAGTTGTTCACGAACACCCAAGGTGTAGTTCCCACGTCCATCAAATGAACGGTTAGAAACACCATGGAAGTCACGAACACGTGGCAATGACACATTGATCAACTTGTCTAAAAAGTCATACATCCGTTCACCGCGCAAAGTTACCTTAGCACCAATGGACATTCCTTCACGAAGACGGAAACCGGCAATTGACTTCTTGGCCTTTGTGATAACTGGTTTTTGACCAGCAATAAGGGTCATTTCATTAACGGCTTCGTCCAAGTTCTTTGAGTTAGTGGTTGCATCACCAACCCCCATGTTCAGCACAATCTTGTCGATGTGTGGGGCTTGCATGCTTGAACTGTAGTTGAATTTTTCGATTAAGGAAGGTTTGATTTCCTTTTCGTATCGTTCTTTCAAACGGTTAGTCATTCTAAGATATTCCTCCTTTCCCTAAAATTAAGCGATTGTATTGCCAGTCTTCTTGGCAACGCGAACCTTTTTACCATCTTCAACTTTAAAACCAACACGCGTTGGCTTCTTAGTTGATGGGTCAATTAACATTACGTTAGATACGTGGATTGGCGCTTCAACATCAACGATTCCACCTTGTGGGTATTCGTTGTTTGGCTTCTGGTGTTTCTTCACCATGTTGATGCCTTCCACGACGACGCGGTCTGACTTGGCTAAGGTTGCCTTTACGGCACCTTCCTTACCCTTGTCCTTACCGGCGATTACGCGAACTTGATCTCCAGTTTTTAAGAACATTCTGCTGTGCACCTCCCGTTCAACTTATGCATCCAGCTTGATTACTTTGATTACAGAACTTCAGGTGCTAACGAAACGATCCGCATGAAGTTACCTTCACGAAGTTCACGCGCAACTGGTCCAAAGATACGAGTACCACGAGGGCTCTTGTCATCTGAGATAATAACAGCTGCGTTGTCGTCAAACTTAATGTATGAGCCATCAGTACGGTGCATACCGGATACAGTCCGAACGATAACAGCTTTAACAACGTCACCCTTTTTTACAACGCCACCTGGTGTTGCTTGTTTAACAGTAGCAACAATAATGTCACCAATGTTGGCTGACTTACGAGTGGAACCACCCAAGATCTTGATTGTCAAGATTTCACGGGCACCAGAGTTATCAGCGACCTTTAAACGACTTTCTTGTTGAATCACGGTTTTATCCTCCTTCCGCAGCTAATTAGAATACGTAGAAATGGTGTTACAGGATGACAGCCTTTTCAACGACATTCAATAGGCGGAAGTGCTTGGTCTTTGACAAAGGCCGAGTTTCCATAATCCGTACGATATCGCCAGTCTTGGCTTCGTTGTTGTCATCTTGCGCAACGAACTTCTTGGTGTATTTAACCCGCTTACCATAAACTGGGTGGGTCTTGTAAGTATCGATTGCGACGATGATCGTCTTGTCGTTCTTGTCAGAAACCACGTGGCCTTGGTAAACCTTACGTGCGTTACGTTCAGTCATAGGTTAAGTTCTCCTTTCGTATTCTAATTATTTGCTTTGGCTTAATTCTTGTTGACGGAGAGCCGTCTTCAACCGGGCGATGTTCTTACGAACCTGCTTTAAACGAGCGGTGTTTTCTAATTGACCAGTAGCCAATTGGAAACGTAAGTTGAACAATTCGTCCTTGTAGCCCTTTTCTTTATCAATCATTTCAGCAGTGGTTAATTTACTAATATCAGTCATTTTCATAATTATTCGCCACCTACTTCTGCTTCTTCTCGTGAGACGATTTTCGTCTTAACGGGCAGTTTGTGGCTAGCCAAACGTAAAGCTTCGTGCGCAACTTCAGAAGAAACGCCACCCACTTCAAACATAACCTTGCCACGCTTTACAGGAGATACCCAACCTTCAGGTGCCCCTTTCCCGTTACCCATACGAACACCAACACCTTTAGAAGTGTAGGACTTATGAGGGAAAATCTTGATCCAAACTTTACCACCACGCTTCATGTAACGGTTCATGGCAACACGAGCCGCTTCAATCTGGCGGTTAGAAACCCATGATGAAGTGATAGCTTGCAAACCGTAGTCGCCAAATGCAACTGTCTTGCCGCCCTTGGCTTCACCACGCATGTGACCGCGGAATTCCCGACGGTGCTTTACACGTTTAGGTACCAGCATGATTATTTCCCTCCTCGTTGAGTATTTGCTGACTTCTTGGCAGGAAGAACTTCACCACGGTAAATCCAGGTTTTAACACCCAGCATACCGTAAGTAGTCCGTGCTTCGTCCCAAGAATAGTCAATGTCCGCACGCAATGTATGCAACGGAACAGTTCCTTCTGAGTAACGTTCTTTACGGGCAATGTCAGCACCGTTTAAACGGCCTGAAACCATTGCTTTAATTCCGTGTGCACCAGAACGCATAGTGCGTTGGATAGCACCACGCATAGCGCGACGGAAAGCAACACGTTGCTCTAATTGCTTGGCAATTGAATCCCCAACTAAATGAGCATCCAAGTCAGGCTTCTTGATTTCAATGATGTTGATGTGTACTTGCTTGCCAGTTAGGCTGTTAAGTTCCTTACGGAGCTTTTCAACTTCTGACCCACCTTTACCGATAACCATCCCAGGCTTAGCAGTGTGAATGGATAATACCACTCGACCAGCAGCCCGTTCGATTTCAACGGTTGAAACAGATGCGTCGGCAAGTCTTTGATCGATAAACTTACGGATTTTAACGTCTTCGATTAACCAAGTTGCGTAATCTTTGTCAGCATACCACTTGGCTTCCCAATCGCGGATAACTCCGACACGAAATCCGTTTGGATTTACTTTTTGACCCACGCTTGTTCCCTCCTACTTTTCAGATACGACTACTGTGATATGACTAGTCCGCTTGTTAATTGGTGATGCGGAACCTTTAGCCCGAGGACGGAACCGCTTAAGGGTTGGTCCTTCATTAGCAAATGCTTCAGATACAACTAAGTCGGCTCGATCTAAGTCGAAGTTGTTTTCAGCATTGGCAACAGCAGACTTCAATACTTTTTCTACGTCTTCGGCAGCACCGCGAGGCGTGAATTTTAAAATGGCAAATGCTTCGTTAACGCTCTTGCCGCGAATAAGGTCAACAACTAGGCGAACCTTACGAGCAGCGACACGAACAGTCTTTGCAGTTGCTTTTGCAGATGTAACTTGTTCAGCCATTGTTCAGTCCTCCTAATTATTTACTAGTAACCTTGTCGGCACCAGCGTGTCCGCGGAAAGTCCGCGTTGGAACAAATTCGCCAAGCTTGTGACCAACCATGTCATCAGAGATGAACACTGGGACATGCTTCCGTCCGTCATAAACAGCGATAGTGTATCCGATGAAGCTAGGGAAAATCGTTGAACGACGTGACCAAGTTTTGATCACTGTCTTCTTTTCAGAATCAGCTTGTGCAGCGATTTTCTTCAGCAGATGTTCATCGGCGAAAGGTCCTTTTTTAAGACTACGACCCATCGTGTGGCCTCCTCTCTTGTTAGCTATTAGCTAACGCGTTCGTGTGTTTAACAACTAATGTCGTATATGCATTGAATAAGAAAGATTACTTCTTCCGACGGTCACGCACAATAAGCTTGTTAGAACGAGCCTTGTGGTTACGAGTCTTCTTACCAGCAGTCTTCTTACCCCATGGTGACATTGGCGATGGACGGCCGACTGGGGCTTTACCTTCACCACCACCATGTGGGTGATCGTTAGGGTTCATAACTGACCCACGAACATGTGGACGTTGACCAGCATAACGCTTACGACCCGCTTTACCTAAGTTAATCAATTCGTGTTGTTCGTTACCAACCGCACCAACAGTAGCACGACCAGCAGCAAGAACCATACGAACTTCGCCAGAGGCCAAACGAACTAAGGCATACTTGCCTTCCTTACCCAACAACTGAGCAGATGCACCAGCTGAACGAGCAATTTGGCCACCTTTACCAGGCTTTAATTCAATGTTATGGATAACAGTACCAACTGGAATGTTAGTTAATGGCAATGCATTACCAACTTTGATATCTGCTTCAGGGCCTGATTCAACAACAGTGCCAACTTCTAGCCCCTTAGGTGCTAAGATGTATGACTTTGTTCCATCCTCATAAACTAGTAAAGCAATGTTAGCGGTCCGGTTTGGATCGTATTCAATAGCCTTAACAGTTGCCTTGTAATCGTCTTTAATACGCTTAAAGTCGATAATCCGGTAAGCACGCTTTGTACCACCGCCACGATGACGAACAGTCATGTGGCCTTGGTTGTTACGGCCTGCACGGTGACTTTGTGATTCCAATAACGACTTTTCAGGGGTCGTTTTAGTGATTTCACTAAAGTCGGAACCGGTCATGTTACGACGACCGTTAGTGGTTGGTTTATAACTCTTAATACCCACTATACTTTCCTCCTAATTTTTCGTGCCGTGATTGGTTGTCCCTTGTGAGGAGCCGTATCATCATCGGCGCATAGATTGAAGAAGACTATTCTTCGTTGAATAACTTAATTTCCTTTGAGTCTGCACTCAAAGTAACGATTGCCTTACGACGCTTCTTAGTGTAACCACTGTAACGTCCTTGGCGCTTAAGGTGTCCCTTAACGTTCATTACGTTAAGCTTGATTACCTTAACATCGAAGATTTCTTCGATGGCGCTCTTGATTTGCGTCTTGGTTGCGCGAGTATCAACATCAAACGTATAACGCTTGTCATCGATATCAGCCATTGAAGACTCAGTCACAACTGGGCGTAAAATCACATCACGTGCTTCCATTATGCGAGCACCTCCTCTACCTGAGAAAGAGCAGATTGCGTAATCACCATCTTGTCGTTGTTAACAACATCCAAAACATTAACGCCCTTAGCAGTCAAAACAGTGACATTAGCTAAGTTACGTGCAGACAATGCTGCGTTTTCGTTGTCATCTTCAACCACAACAAGGGTCTTTTCAGCAACTTTCAGGTTGTCTAAAACAGTGGCAAATTCAGCAGTCTTTGGTGCTTTAAAATCTAAAGCATCAACGACAACCAAGGCTTTGTCCAAGACCTTTTGTGATAAGACAGACTTCATGGCAAGTTGACGCGCTTTTTGTGGCAACTTGTAAGCGTATGAACGTGGAGTTGGTCCGAAGACAACACCACCGCCACGCCATTGTGGTGACCGGATCGACCCTTGACGAGCACGACCAGTACCTTTTTGACGCCATGGTTTCTTACCACCACCACGTACAGCACTACGGTTTTTAACCGCGTGAGTACCCTGACGCATTGAGGCACGTTGCATCAATACAGCATCGGTGATGACATTATTGTTAGGTTCGATACCAAACACAGCATCATTTAAATCAACTGTGCCTGACTTCTTACCATCTTGCTTGAATAAATCAACGCTGGTAGTCATAGCTATTAATCCTCCCTTCCCTTATATTATTTTTCGCTGTGGCGGTTGTTTTTCTTCAAACCGGCCTTAACAGAACTTTTAATTGTAACAAATGATTTGTTAGCACCTGGCACATTACCTTTGATCAACAACACGTTGTTGTCTAAGTCTGCACGGACAATCTTCAGGTTTTGCATGGTTACCTTGTGGTTACCCATACGTCCTGGAAGTGGCTTGCCTTTGAAGACACGGTTAATGATGGCACCCATTGAACCTGGGCGACGGTGGTAACGAGACCCATGGGCCATTGGTCCACGTGATTGGCCATCCTTATGGATGTTACCTTGATACCCATGCCCTTTAGTGATTCCGGTAACGTCGACTGCTTCGCCTTCTGCGAAGACGTCTGCTTTAAGCTCGTCACCGACTTTCGTCTCTCCAAACTCAACATTCCGAATTTCACGAACGAAGCGCTTAGGAGCCGTTTTTGCTGCTGCTACATGACCTTGCTCGGGCTTGTTAGACAAAACTTCACGTTTGTCATCGAAACCTAACTGAATTGCGTTGTAACCATCGTTTTCAACAGTCTTAACCTGCAATACTACGTTAGGTGTTACATCGATAACTGAAACAGCAACTAATTCGCCATTTTCAGTGAAGACTTGCGTCATCCCGACCTTTTTCCCTAAGATTCCTTTAGTGGTCATGAGTACACCTCCGATATAATGTATTTTTACCGTCAAATTAATGATCGGTTTAGAACGAAGAAATCAAATTATAATTTGATTTCGATATCAACACCGCTTGGCAATTCAAGCTTGGTCAATGAATCAACTGTTTTAGCAGTTGGGTTGACAATGTCGATTAAACGCTTATGAGTCCGAATTTCGAACTGTTCACGTGATTTCTTAAACTTATGTGGTGAACGTAACACCGTGAAAAGTGTCCGTTCAGTTGGTAACGGAATTGGACCTGAAATTTCAGCACCAGTCCGTTTTGCCGTTTCCACGATCTTGTCAGCTGACTGATCAAGGATACGGTGCTCATAAGCCTTTAAGCGAATCCGAATTTTCTTACTTGCCATATTTGTTCCCTCCTAACGTCTATTTTTTAGAAATAGGCTAGCTCCGTGAAAATTACCGCCACACCTCCGTGGCAAAGCGGCCGGGTGTGTCGCAACCTTTCACATCAATGCTCGCTTGTTGTTGCGCGATTTAAAGGGCAAAGTTGTCCCTTGTCTCGCACAAGCACCTATCTACCATACCAACCTAAGCCCGTAATGGCAAGGTTTTATTTACGTTTGTTAATTTCGTTTTGATTACAAAACGAAATTTTCTATTTAATCTGCGCGTAAATTTTATCAAATCGGTAGATTGCAAATTTAATCCGAATTTTTGGACAAATTGGTCAGCATAACCTGATACGGTGTTTTCCAGTCAAGTATTTTAAGCGGTCTCTGGTTAATTTGGAGTAACGTCGTCGTTAAATCTTGAGCACTAATGTGCTCAAAACGAGTCCCCTTAGGATAAAAATAACGTAAATTCCGATTAAAGCGTTCATTACTACCACGTTCAGCTGGCGTATAAGCATGACAGTAATAGGTCTTAATACCATATTGTGATTCAAATGATACTAGCCCACTAAACTCAGTACCACGGTCCACAGTAAAACTGTGCACCGGTCCATTAAAAGTTGTTAGGAACTTAGTCAGTGCTTCATTAACACTCGCTGTCGTTCGGTCCTTTAACCGATATGCCCAAAGGAACCGTGATTTGCGATCGATTAAAGTTAATAAAACTGCCTTACTATGCCCACGAGGGCCAACGACGGTATCTAGTTCAAAATCACCGATGCGATTACGTTGATTAATCATCATGGGACGCTGTTCAATCGATCGCCCCAAAGATTGATTATATTTGGATCGTTGGTCAACGTTACGCCGTTGGCGTACGCCATGTTCAGGTAGATCATTCAAGGAGAAACCAATTCTCCCCTGATTTAGCCAATTATAAATAGATTTAGTCGCTAGTTTAAATTCGTGAGCAATCATTCCTGGTGACCAGCTTAGATGTAAATGGTTGAGAATTGTTTGCTTTAACTCATCGCTCAGCTTAGTTTTCCGACCACATCGTGATCGCTTGTATTCGGCATCTGTTTGTGCTAATTCAGCCTGATAAGGTTGACATCGAGATAATTCATAAGAAATTGTTGACGGTGATCGGTTCAGCCGAACGCCCATTTGGATATTGGACAGCCCTAGTTCACAAAAGGTTTCGATTTTAATTCGTTCGGAATAGGTTATACTAGACAAAAGATCAGCTCCTAAAAGATGGGTTTGTTGTAAACACCATTTTAAAGGAAGCTGATCTTTTTTGTCCGAACAGCGTTCGGATTAATTTTACAATCTACTAATCTACATCTTTTTATCTATAATAAACTCAATCACGCGTACTCAAAATTGGAGGCAAACTATGACACAAATGGATTTTGGCAAACAAGCATTACTGATTATTGATTACACAAATGACTTTGTCGCTACTAAAGGTGCCCTGACTACTGGTAAACCCGGTCAAAACATTGAATCTAACATTTTAACGCTCGCACAACAATTTCTTCAAAACGGTGACTACGTCATTCTCCCAACTGATTTGCATGACGGTGTCGACCCTTACCATCCAGAAACCAAACTATTCCCGCCACATAACTTAAAGGATACATGGGGACGCGAGTTATACGGTGAGTTGGCATCATGGTATCAGTCACATAAGGATGATGACCACGTTTATTATTTCGACAAAAATCGCTATAGCGCATTTGCCAACACTAACTTAGATAACTTTTTACGCAGCCGTCGCATCACCAATCTTCATCTTGCCGGTGTCTGCACAGATATTTGTGTATTGCACACAGCTGTCGATGCCTACAACTTGGATTACCAATTGACTATTCACAAAGACGCTGTTGCCTCTTTCGATCCCGTTGGTCACGCTTGGGCTTTGAAACACTTCGAAAACACACTTGGTGCAACGATTGTTTAGTGTTAAAAACGCGCGTACCTGATCTGTTTCTACTATATATTGTGCGAACCAATTAGCGACATTATTTGTCCGACACCGCGGAGCAGATGAGCAAGTGTTATAGTGAAGGAGAATGTCGGCCAAATATCATCAAGCTGATAATTAACCATGGAGGTTTTATTATGTCGCTTTCTGAATTAAGTACGTGTACTACTATTCTGGTTGGTAAGAATGCCAGTTACGATGGCTCAACATTAATTGCTCGTAACGAAGATACTGGCACGGCTGCCGATCCTAAAAAGTTCGTTGTCGTCAAACCTGAAGACCAACCTCGCGAATACCAGGCTAAAATGAGTCAGTTTAGCATTACGCTGCCTGACAATCCTTTACGCTACACCGCTATTCCTAACGCAGTGGACAAACAGGGCATTTGGGGTGAAGCTGGTATCAACAGTGATAATGTCGCAATGAGTGCTACCGAAACCATTACCACGAACGAACGTATCTTAGGGGCTGACCCACTAACTAAAGCTGGTGTGGGCGAAGAGGATCTTCTAACTGTCACCCTCCCTTATATTCACAGCGCGCGTGAAGGCGTTGAGCGTGTCGGTAAAATTTTAAAGACACATGGCACTTATGAATCAAACGGAATTATTTTCTCTGACGCAAATGAAATTTGGTATATGGAAACTGCTGGTGGTCATCACTGGGTTGCGCAACGGATCCCGGACGATGCTTACGTTGTTGCCCCTAACCAAACGGGTATTCAAGAAGTTAACTTTGCAGATTCAACTAATTTTATGTTTGCGGACGACTTACAAACCTTCGTTGAGGAGAACCACCTTAATCTCGGTGATCATTTTAACTTCCGTGAGATTTTCGGGTCACATTCTCAACTTGACCATCACTACAATACGCCACGGGCTTGGTACGCACAGCGATACTTCAACCACGCAGCAACCCAGGACAAAACACCAATGAGCGACGACCTTCCGTTTATTACTCATGCTGATCACAAAATAACTATTGAAGACATCAAGTTTGTCCTCAGCTCACATTATCAGGATACCCCCTACGATCCGTTCGCTCTGGGTGCAACTAAAGAAACAGCTCCTTACCGACCAATCGGGATCAACCGGACACAAGAATTGAGTGTTCTTCAAATTCGGCCAAACGTACCTGCCGAGCGCGCCGCAATCCAATGGGTGGCTTTATCTGCCAATCCATTTAACACACTGGTTCCGTTTTTCACAAATGTTAATGATACGCCAGCAAGTTACCGTGATACGACTGCTGTGGTCGACAGTAAAAATGCCTATTGGGCAAATCGGCTAATTGCGGTTCTGGCTGCCGACCACTTTCAGGCCACGATAAGCGATGTTGAAAGTTATCAGGAGAAGACATTAGGTTACGGTCACCAACGCGTGCACGAAATTGATACAGCTAATGCTCAATTAAGCGATGCCGCATTGACAGATGCGCTAACAGCGGCTAACGAAAAAACTACCGACCATATTATGACGCAAACATCCGAGTTACTAAGTAAAGTTCTTGGAACCGCTGGTAACCTGGTTCCCGGCACATTTACGAGGGATAACTATTAGTCACCGCTCAAAAATTGAACTAACAAAAAAGCGACACCTAGCAGATTTGCTAGATGTCGCTTTTTAATGTCAACTAAATGACAATTAGTCTTCAGGATGGCTGTTGTTGCCGCCATTCTTCTTGATAATTTCTTCTTGAACTGACTTAGGAACAGCTGAGTAGTGATCAAATGTCATCGTAAATGTCCCACGACCTTGTGTTGCTGAACGCAATGTTGTAGCATAACCAAACATTTCAGCCAATGGAACAAATGCATGAACTTCTTGTGCATTCCCACGAGCTTCCATACCATCAACAGTACCACGACGAGCAGTTACATGACCCATAACATCACCAAGGTTGTCTTCTGGTGCAACAATATCAACCTTCATGATTGGTTCCAAGATAACTGGGGCAGCCTTCTTGGCAGCTTCACGTAATGCCAGAGAAGCGGCGATCTTAAATGCAGCTTCTGAAGAATCGACATCATGGTAACTACCATCGTAAAGCTTAGCCTTAACGTCAACTACTGGGTAACCGGCAACCATACCATTGGCCATGGATTCTTGTAACCCTTTGTCAACTGAAGGAATGTATTCACGAGGAACAACCCCACCGACAATGGCGTCTTCGAATTCGTAACCCTTACCAGTTTCGTTAGGTGTGAATTCAATCCAAACATCACCATATTGACCTTTACCACCAGACTGACGAATGAAACGACCCTCAACCTGAGCAGACTTCGTAATCGTTTCACGGTAAGCAACCTGAGGTGCACCAACAGTAGCTTCAACCTTAAATTCACGCTTCATCCGGTCAACTAAGATGTCCAGTTGAAGTTCACCCATACCAGAAATCAAAGTTTCACCAGTTTCAGAGTTCGTTTCAGCACGGAAACTAGGGTCTTCTTCAGACAGCTTTTGTAAGGCATTGTTCATCTTGTCTTGGTCAGCCTTTGTCTTAGGTTCAACGGCAACCTGAATAACTGGTTCAGGGAAGACCATTGATTCCAAGTGCAATGGATGATCAACATCAGTCAAAGAGTCACCAGTTGTGGTGTTCTTCAAACCGATGGCAGCAGCGATATCACCAGAAAAGACTTCTGGAATTTCGTTTTGCTGGTTTGAATGCATTTGTAGCAAACGACCAACACGTTCACGTTTGTCCTTAGTAGCGTTCAAAACATATGAACCGGATTCCAAAGTACCCGTGTAAACACGAATGAATGTTAAACGACCAACGTAAGGGTCAGTAGCAACCTTAAATGCTAAGGCAGCGAAGTTCTTGTCGTCACCGGCAATAAGATCTTCTTCTTCATCAGTATCTGGGTTAACGGCCGTGTAAGGCTTAACATCAAGTGGTGATGGTAAGTAGTCCACAACAGCATCCATTAACATCTGAACACCCTTGTTCTTGTAAGCAGAACCTGCAAGAACTGGGAAGAATTCGTTTGCCAAAGTAGCACGACGGATACCAGCCTTTAATTCTTCCTTGCTGATTTCTTCACCGTTAAGGTATTTTTCCATCAATTCGTCATCGGATTCAGCAACAGCTTCAACCAATGCATCACGACGCTTTTGAGCTTCTTCAACATACTGTTCAGGAATATCAACAGTATCCCATTCAGTCCCAAGGGCATCTTCATCGTACAAGTCAGCCTTCATTTCGATCAGGTCAATAACCCCTTCGAAATCGTCTTCAGCACCGATTGGCATCTGAACGGCGTGAGCGTTAGCTTGTAAACGGTCACCTAATGAGTCAACAGAGAAATCAAAGTCAGCACCTAACTTATCCATCTTATTAACGAACACGATACGGGGAACGTTATAAGTGGAAGCCTGACGCCAAACAGTTTCAGTCTGTGGTTCAACACCAGCCTGGGCATCAAGGACGGCAATCGCACCATCTAGCACACGCAAGGAACGTTCAACTTCCATTGTGAAGTCCACGTGTCCTGGTGTATCGATAATGTTGATTCGGTGGTTCTTCCATTGCGCTGTTGTAGCAGCAGACGTAATGGTAATCCCACGTTCTTGTTCTTGAGCCATCCAGTCCATTTGTGAAGCACCATCATGTGTTTCACCAATCTTGTGAATTTTACCAGTATAGTAAAGAATCCGTTCAGTTAACGTGGTTTTACCGGCATCGATATGGGCCATGATCCCGATATTACGTGTTTTTTCGAGTGGAAATTCACGTTTGTTAGCCATTATTTTCTCCTTTAAATTAGCTTATGCAATGCTTAAATCCCAAAAATGACACCACATGTAGATGGGTGTCATAGGGAGCCACCGACCAAACAGTCGGTTGTTTTTACCAGCGGTAATGTGCGAAGGCACGGTTGGCTTCAGCCATCCGGTGAGTGTCTTCACGCTTCTTAACAGAAGCACCGGTGTTGTTGGCAGCATCCATGATTTCACGAGCTAAACGTTCAGTCATGGTGTGTTCCCCACGTAACCGTGAGTATTGAACTAACCAACGTAAGCCCAAAGTGCTACGACGTTCTGGACGAACTTCGATTGGCACTTGATAGTTAGACCCACCAACACGGCGAGCCTTAACTTCCATAACAGGCATGATGTTGTTCATTGCTTCTTCAAATACTTCCAACGGTTCATTACCGGTTGTTTCTTTAATTTGATCAAAGGCATCATATAAAATCGTTGATGCAGTTCCCCGCTTACCGTCTAACATCAAGCGGTTGATTAAACGGGTAACCAGCTTTGAGTTGTAAATTGGATCAGGTAGCACTTCACGTGCTGGAATATGTCCTTTACGAGCCATCGTTTATCTTCCTTTCTTGATTAAGCCTTAGGCTTCTTAGTACCGTACTTAGAACGGCTTTGTTTCCGGTCAGTAACACCGGCAGTATCCAGAGCACCACGAATAATGTGGTAACGAACCCCAGGTAAATCCTTAACACGGCCACCACGGATAAGAACAACACTATGTTCTTGTAGGTTATGACCAATACCAGGAATATAAGCGGTAACTTCAATCAAGTTGGATAAACGCACACGGGCGTATTTCCGCAAAGCTGAGTTAGGCTTCTTTGGTGTCATAGTACCGACACGAGTTGCAACCCCACGTTTTTGAGGAGCAGCGTTGTTAGTTTGTTCTTTCTTGTAACTGTTGTACCCGAAGTTTAATGCTGGGGCATCTGATTTTGACGTTTTAGACTTACGACCACTACGAACGAGTTGGTTAATCGTTGGCATCTAAATGTCCTCCTTCCGATTCTTTGTTTTAGTTTAAGTCCACACATCCAGGCGGTTCTTTTTAAGTTATAAAAAAAGAAAAACCCAAATCTGTTTTCCAGTATGATTGCTGTTTTAGCTCCAGCCGCCATGGATGGCAGACACTTTCACAAAAAAGCACCTTTAATAGAATATCATCCCCGTCCATATGCGTCAAGGTTTCAACACGAAAAAAGCTAGTTCGATCGAAGTTTTTAGATAATGGACGAACATCACAGATCTCTTTACGTATGTTAAGACAAGACCAATAAATGACGGTGTTTTTATTATGCCATACATCATCTTCAGCATCAGTTTCATTTACATTACGCTTTTTGTTTCTGCCATCATGTGTATCAGCACTAGGTTAGCTAATAACCGACCCGTCATGTTCGCGCGATCACGGTGCGATCAATGTGCGAAACACCTACGCTGGTGGCAGCTTATTCCCTGCCTCGGATGGCTACTTCAGTTAGGACGGTGTCCCGACTGTCATCAACCAATCTCTTTCACCTACCCACTCGCAGAAAGTTCAGTCGGTTTGCTTGGCGCGCTCATCATCCATTCCAATCCTTTTAATTCGGCTGTCAGTCTAGTCGTTTTTAATTTAATCCTGCTGGCTTTGGCTTGTCAGGACGCTACACACCTAGCTATCTCTGCGTGGCCAATCGTGGCTTTATTAGTATTAGCACTGATTCGTCATCAGTTTAGCTGGTCAAAATTGCTGATGGTAACAACAACATATTTAGTATCGCTTTATTTTATCCACCGATTTCAATTTATGGGCAATGGAGATGTTGACTGCATCGCCGTGCTGTCTTTAATGTTTCCAATACAAGTGGCTATTGCCAGTATCCTGTTTGCATCATTAATCGCCTTGACTCACTTCTATCTGAACCATCAACGCTCAAATCGACTCCCTTTTATCCCGTACCTTTTTAGTGGTCTAGTTATCGTCCAACTGTACGCTTTTATTTGATAATTGGCTGTTTAACCGGATCAAGCAAACGTTTTGTAAGCGGTTGCAATAGTGACTCATTCGCGTTACTATATTCATGTAGTTAAATGTATCGATAGAGTGAGGTGATCTTTATGAGTGAAACGACATTACCGCAAGGTCAGCAAAAGGCTCTTGACGAGTTCATTAGTAATCTTGACTTGTTGAACACACTGGCCGATCAAAATCGGCAGCGCTTAATCATTTTATTAGGTGCTCATTTGAACACCGGTTTAACTGTTACTGAATTGACCTCACACATGAGTCTTTCACAGCCAGCAGTATCACATCATCTCAAAATTTTGCGACAAGCTGGCCTCGTATCCACCACCCATGAAGGCCTTAATCATCGGTATCACCTAACCGTAAATGACGCGTTAGATCAAGTTGGTCACTTGTTAAATACGATTAGGAACAGTAATAACTCGGCTCAACAAACAAAGGAGTGAGCGAACATGGCACAACATGCATACATGATTGGTACAGGAATTGGTAACTTAGCAGCAGGAATTTACCTCATTCGCGATGGCGGTTGGCACGGTGACCAGATCACCATGTACGGTCTTGAAACCCACGGCGCAAATGATGGTGATACAGTAACCGGCTACGAAAATGAGTACGGTAACAAAGCCTTGAAAAACAGTCAGGGTTACCTTGCCAAAGGTGGTCGAATGCTCAACGAAGAAACCTATGAAAACTTGTGGGATCTCATGCGTTCTGTTCCGTCACTGGATCACCCTGATCAATCTGTGACTGACGAGATTTTAGCCTTTGACCATGCACACCCAACTCACGATGTTGCCCGGTTGATGGATAAAGTAAATGGCATTCGTAACAAAGGCGACGAAAATGATTACCGCCACATGCAGTTTGACAACCGCGACCGCTACCTTCTGACAAAACTAATGTTGATGCCGGAAAGCAAAGAAGAACGACTGAATGATATCGGGATTGATGAATGGTTTGCTAGTTCACCACACTTCTTCACTACTAACTTCTGGTACATGTGGCAAACAACTTTCGCATTCAAACGTCAAAGTTCAGCGATGGAATTGCGGCGCTACATGAACCGTATGATCCTTGAATTTAGTCGTATTAACACACTCGAGGGTGTTACTCGCACACCTTACAACCAGTACGAAAGTCTTATTTTGCCCATGCGCAAGTTCTTAGAAAACCATGGCGTAACTTTCATTAATAATCGTAAGGTTACGGCGCTCAGCTTCAAGGACACACCAATGCGTGACGATATTATTGTTACCGGCTTCGATTACGAAGAAGTTGATGGCGATCATCAAACCGGCCACGTTGACGTTAACGAAGATGATTTTGTCTTCGACACTAACGGTTCCATTACCGACAGTTCTTCGTTTGGAGACATGGATACCCCACTGAAGGAAAACCACGAATATGCGCCCAGTGCAGCCCTATGGAAGCAAGCTTCCGAGCACTTCTATGACCTTGGTCACCCAGATAAATTCTTTAATGACCGAGAACAAAGTGAATGGATGAGCTTCACAGTCACTAACAATGACCACAAACTACTTAATGAAATTACCCGAATCACTCAACAACAACCCGGTAATGCATTGAATACTTGGATCGATAGTACCGGATTGATGTCAATTGTGGTTCATCATCAACCTCATTTCCACGCACAAAAGGAAAACGAAACCGTCTTCTGGGGTTACATTATGTATCCTCGACGGTGTGGTGATTACGTCAATAAACCATTCATTGAAATGACTGGTCGTGAAATTCTCACTGAACTTATTGGGCACTTAAACGAAGTTGATGATAGCCGTGACAAGATTGGTGATCACGTTGACGACATTATGGCATCAACCGTCAATGTCATTCCTGTTTACATGCCATATGCCAGTGCCCTTTTCAACCGCCGTGCGGTTGGCGACCGTCCACTGGTTGTACCAAAGCACAGTCACAACCTCGCCTTTATCAGTCAATTTGCTGAAATGCCATTTGACATGGTATTTACGGAACAATATTCATTCCGCTGCGCACAGCGTGCTGTATACACGTTCTTAGGCATTCCGTTGAGCAAACTGACACCGCTTCACCACTATGAAAAAGATCCGAAGGTCATGGCCCGTGCAACCAAGACAATGTTCAGATAATTAACCTTGTATCAAACAAATCAGTTCACAGCCTCTATGATTTGGAGGTTGCGAACTGATTTGTTTATTCTTGTGGAGCGCCGTTACGTCGACCAGAAACGCCGTTCCACGGGACCGGTCTCAGACTCTCGAAAACCGAGTGTCTTCGACCTCGACTTTGAGCCTTCATACCCCGAAGTCTCCAAGCTCGTCCTGCAATACTACGCGGGCCCAAAACGCCCACCAACTATTGCCTTCGCGGAACTCAGTTTCTGGTCGACTTCACTCTTCTATAAAGATGCTACCCCCTAATGATAATTAGTGATGCAAACGTTAATGACTTACAATTGCAGACTATTCGACTGAGTTTTTGATACTTATATACAAAATGGAGCTGAAGGGCGTCAAAACTGAATGCAAGCCGTGAAAGTGTTGTTAATCAGGCTGATTTGTGCCGGATTTACAACATCGGACGGTCGGTAAGACGTGGTTTGCGGCTTAACGGCGAGGTGAAAGACTCCGATTTTCAGGAAGCTTGAACCGGTCCCACGGCGGCATTCAGTTTTGACAACCGCAAGCGTCAGTTAATTACTATGTACAAAAAGGCCTGCTAGACAAATTGTCCGGCAGACCTTTTTCGCGATTCGAGAATCAATAATTACACGGATAGCAACCAATTACTTAGTGCTTGTGTTCTTAGCGTCCTCTTCACGCATTTTCTTTTCTAAGTCACTAATGGAATAAACGCCTTCGGTACCAGTTACTTCAGCTTCTTTAGGCTGAATCTTCCGGTAATCTGGCATCCCAGTACCAGCTGGAATGATCTTCCCGATAATAACGTTTTCCTTTAACCCAACAAGTGGGTCGTTCTTTCCACGGATAGCAGCGTCGGTAAGAACCCGCGTTGTTTCCTGGAATGAAGCGGCTGATAAGAAACTGTTTGTTTCCAGAGCGGCTTTGGTAATACCTAAGATCACTGGACGACTAGTTGCAGGAATACCACCGGCAACCAATGTCTTCGTGTTAGCATCCTTAAAGTCAGCAATGTCCATCAACGTCCCTGGCAACATATCAGTGTCACCTGGATCCATGACACGAACTTTCCGCATCATCTGACGAACCATGATTTCAATATGCTTGTCGGCAATCCCAACACCTTGCATCCGGTAAACACGTTGAACTTCACGTAACAGGTAGTTTTCAGTAGACAGAACATCGCGGACCTTCAGCAATTCCTTAGGATCAATTGACCCTTCGTTCAATGCTGAACCACGGTGGATAAAGTCACCTTCAGCAACACGCATCCGCGCACGTAATGGTAACGTGTATGAACGTGTTTCGGCTTCACCTTTAACCGTGACTTCCTTCGTTCGTTCAGCCGGATTTTCTTCGATTGAGACAACCGTCCCAGTCACTTCAGTAATCTCAGCTTTACCTTTAGGGTTCCGTGCTTCAACAATTTCTTGAACACGAGGAAGCCCTTGGGTAATATCATCACCGGCAACACCACCAGTATGGAAGTTACGCATGGTTAACTGAGTACCAGGTTCACCGATTGACTGAGCAGCAACAGTACCAACTGCTTCACCAACTTCAACCTTGTCACCAGTAGCCATGTTACGACCGTAACAACGTTCACAAACACCATGTTTCGTGTTGCAAGTGAAGGCTGAACGAATCACAACTTCTGTTACGCCAGCATCAACGATGGATTGAGCAACGTCTTCATCGATCATCTGGTTAGCCTTAACTAAGGTCTCACCAGTCTTAGGATGTTTAACTGACTTCA
This sequence comes from Furfurilactobacillus cerevisiae, assembly GCF_048961765.1. Classification (GTDB taxonomy): domain Bacteria; phylum Bacillota; class Bacilli; order Lactobacillales; family Lactobacillaceae; genus Furfurilactobacillus; species Furfurilactobacillus milii_A. Next base: position 1,035,402 of record NZ_CP185253.1, on the reverse strand, counting down.
TTGCGTAACGACCAAGAATCCGTTCGTACAAGGATTCGATCATTTCATTACCGTTAGTAATGGCATGAATCGTCAAACCACGGTCAGTACCACAGTCCTTTTCACGAATGATAACATCTTGCGCAACATCAACCAGACGACGAGTCAAGTAACCAGAGTTGGCAGTCTTCAAAGCCGTATCAGTCATACCTTTACGGGCACCATGAGTAGAAATAAACATTTCCAACACAGAGAGACCTTCACGGAAGTTTGAAACGATTGGCAATTCCATTGTTTGACCGTTAGGCGCAGCCATCAAACCACGCATCCCGGCTAACTGAGTAAAGTTTGAAATGTTACCACGAGCACCGGAATCACTCATCATAAAGATTGGGTTATTCCACTCCATGGAGTCAACCAGTTGTTCCTGAATATCATCCTTAGCAGTGTTCCAAACGTCAATAACACGTTGGTAACGTTCGTCATCAGTAATTAAACCACGACGGAACTGCTTAGAAATCGTAGCAACTTGTTTACGTGCATCAGCAACGACATCATTCTTCGTCTTCAATGTTGAAATATCAGCAATCCCAACCGTCAAACCAGAGTTAGTAGATTCGTAGTAACCCAAATCCTTCATCCGGTCCAATAGCAGTGAAGTAGCTGTTACCTTGTAACGCTTGTAGACTTCAGCGATGATATCAGCCAAGAAGCCCTTCTTGAATGGATCATTCAACGGTTGATTACTCAATACAGATTTCAAGTCAGTGCCAGGTTCCAAGAAGAACCGGTCATCGATACCGTCTGTCAAGTTGTCACTCGTTGGTTCGTTCAAGTATGGGAATTCGTCAGGCAAGATGGCGTTAAAAATCATCTTCCCAACAGTCGTAATCAAGATGCGACTCTTTTGTTCATCAGTAAATGGCTTAGTTGGCATTGATGAAGTTTGCACACCAACACGGCTGTGTAAGTGAACATACCCATTTTGGTAGGCCACGCGGGCTTCGTTCAGATCTTTAAAGATCATGCCTTCGCCTTCACGACCAGCTTCTTCAGTAGTCAGGTAGTAGTTACCGATAACCATATCCTGAGAAGGTGTAACCACTGGACGACCATTGGCAGGTGCCAAGATGTGTCCGGCAGCCAGCATCAGCAAACGTGCTTCAGCTTGTGCTTCGTCTGATAACGGAACGTGGATGGCCATTTGGTCACCATCGAAGTCAGCGTTATAAGCTTCGCACACAAGTGGGTGCACACGCATCGCTTTACCAGAAACAAGTACTGGTTCAAATGCCTGAATCCCAAGACGGTGCAAGGTAGGGGCCCGGTTCAATAGAACTGGGTGTTCCTTGATAACATCTTCCAGAACATCATAAACATCGTTATCCTGACGGTCGATCTTACGACGGGCATTCTTGATGTTAGAAGCAAGGTCGCGCTTAACCAACTCTTTCATGATGAATGGCTTGAAGAGTTCCATGGCCATTGGCACAGGTAACCCCATTTGGTTCATCTTCAAAGTTGGGCCAACATCGATAACAGAACGGCCAGAGTAGTCAACACGTTTACCAAGTAAGTTTTGACGGAACCGTCCTTGCTTACCCTTCAACATGTGAGACAGTGACTTCAACGGACGGTTACCAGGACCGGCAACAGGACGACCACGACGACCGTTATCAATTAACGCGTCAACGGCTTCCTGCAACATTCGTTTTTCGTTTTGCACAATGATACCAGGTGCATTCAAGTCTAACAACCGCTTCAAACGGTTGTTACGGTTGATAACACGACGATATAAGTCGTTCAAATCAGAAGTGGCAAACCGACCACCTTCCAATTGAACCATTGGCCGTAAGTCCGGTGGAATAACCGGAACAACGTCCATAACCATCCAGTCAGGACGGTTACCGGATTGAATGAAGGCTTCCAAGATGTCTAGACGACGAACGGCACGAGTCCGTTTTTGACCAGATGCATCCTTTAACTCTTCCTTCAATTCGCTGGCTTCTTTATCCAAGTCAACAGCTGCCAGCAACTTACGAATTGCTTCGGCACCCATTTCAGCTTGGAATTCGTTACCATATTGCGCTTTCTTTTCACGGTATTCACGTTCAGATAACAACTGCTTGCGTTCCAAAGGCGTGTTGCCTGATTCCAACACAACGTATGAAGCAAAGTAGATGATTTCTTCAAGTGCCCGTGGGCTCATGTCAAGAACCAAACCCATACGGCTAGGAATACCCTTGAAGTACCAAATGTGGGTAACAGGAGCAGCTAATTCAATATGCCCCATCCGTTCACGGCGAACCTTAGAACGAGTAACTTCAACACCACAACGGTCACAAACAACACCCTTGTAGCGAATCCGTTTGTACTTACCACACGCACATTCCCAGTCTTTTGTTGGTCCAAAAATCCGTTCATCGAACAAGCCATCACGTTCAGGCTTTAATGTCCGATAATTGATGGTCTCAGGCTTCTTAACTTCACCATATGACCAGCTGCGGATTTTGTCGGGCGACGCAAGCCCAATCTGCATGCTTTCAAATTTGTTGACATCAATCAAAGGATTGACCTCCTTATTAGTTTCAATGGTGACGGTTCACACTACTCGTTTGTGGTGTTTCCTGACTCATTAGCCGGTGTAGTTGCTGGCTGTGCAGGAGCTGAAGCTGAGTTCGTGTTTGCACTAGCATCGTCTGACTTGTCGTCAACCGGATGTTCAGCAGCGTACTTACTCAATGCATCAACATTCACAACGTCATCTTCATCATCGTCCATGTCACGCAGTTCAATTTCTTGTTTGTTATTGTCAAGAACCTTCATGTCCAAACCAAGCGCTTGTAATTCCTTGACCAACACACGGAAGGATTCAGGAACACCAGGCTTCGGAATTGGATCGCCCTTAACGATGGCTTCATAAGTCTTAACACGGCCAACCACGTCATCTGACTTGTAGGTCAGGATTTCTTGCAACGTGTAAGCAGCACCGTAAGCTTCCAAAGCCCAAACTTCCATTTCACCGAAACGCTGACCACCAAATTGCGCTTTACCACCAAGTGGCTGTTGCGTAACCAGTGAGTAAGGTCCGATGGAACGTGCGTGAATCTTGTCGTCGACCATGTGGGCCAACTTCAAGTAGTGCATAACACCAACGGCAATTCTGTTGTCGAATGGTTCACCAGTACGGCCATCGTACAGAACGTACTTGGCATCAGCTGGCATACCAGCTTCTTGAACGGCATCCCAGATATCCTTATCCTGCGCACCATCGAAGACAGGCGTAGCAACGTGGATACCTAATTTACGAGCAGCCATTCCCAAATGCAGTTCCAGCACTTGACCAATGTTCATACGGGAAGGCACACCCATTGGTGAAAGCATAATGTCAATTGGTGTTCCATCAGGCATGTAAGGCATGTCCTCTTCAGGAATAACAATTGAAACAGTCCCCTTGTTACCATGACGACCGGACATCTTGTCACCGACCTGAATCTTACGTTTCTGGGCGATGTAGACACGAACCATCATATTAACACCAGGTGATAATTCATCCCCGTTTTCACGAGTGAAGATCTTAACGTCCTGGATAATACCGCTACCACCATGCGGAACATGGAGTGAAGTATCACGAACTTCACGGGCTTTTTCACCAAAGATAGCATGTAGCAAACGTTCTTCAGCAGATAATTCTGTCACACCCTTAGGCGTAACCTTACCAACCAAAATGTCACCATCATGAACTTCAGCACCAATCCGGATAATTCCTTGTTCGTCAAGATCCTTCAAGGAATCTTCACCAACGTTAGGAATTTCACGGGTCATTTCTTCCGGTCCAAGTTTGGTATCACGTGCTTCTGATTCGTATTCTTCAATATGAATCGAAGTGTAAACATCATCCTTAACCAACCGTTCGGAAATCGCAATGGCATCTTCGAAGTTGTAACCATTCCAAGTCATGAAGGCGATCAATGGGTTTTGTCCAAGGGCAAGTTCCCCACCTTCCATGGAAGGACCATCAGCCAAAATTTCATCGGCATCAACCTTGTCGCCAACCTTAACGATTGGACGTTGGTTGTAGTTCTTACCACCGTTTGAACGACGGAACTTCATTAACTTGTACGTGTCCAAAGTACTGTCTTCACGACGAACGCGAATCTGCGTAGCATCAACGAATTCAACAGTTCCGGCAGCCTTACTGATTAAAGCAACACCAGAGTCATGGGCAGCCTTATATTCAATCCCAGTACCAACAAGTGGTGCATGAGGATCCAACAAAGGAACAGCCTGACGTTGCATGTTGGCACCCATCAGAGCACGGTTAGAGTCATCGTTTTCCAAGAATGGAATACATGCGGTCGCAACGGCAACTACTTGCTTAGGCGAAACGTCCATGTAGTCGACGTTGTCGATGGAAGTTTCAATGTTTTCATCTTTTGAACGAGCCAAAACTGTGTCATCAACAAATGAACCATCGTCATTCAATGGTGAGTTGGCCTGGGCAATAACAAAGTTATCTTCTTCGTCGGCAGTTAAGTAGTCGATTCGGTCAGTAACCTTGTGGTTATCCCATGAAACACGACGGTATGGTGTTTCAATAAAGCCATAACGGTTAACCTTCGCATAACTAGACAATGAGTTGATCAACCCAATGTTTGGTCCTTCAGGCGTTTCAATTGGACACATCCGACCATAGTGGGTGTAGTGAACATCCCGGACTTCATATCCGGCACGGTCACGCGTCAAACCACCAGGTCCAAGAGCAGACAGACGACGCTTATGCGTTAATTCACCAAGTGGGTTCGTCTGATCCATGAATTGTGACAGTTGTGAACTACCGAAGAATTCTTTGATTGAAGCAACAACTGGACGAATGTTGATTAATTGTTGTGGCGTTACTGTGGCGGAGTCCTGAATGGACATCCGTTCACGAACAACACGTTCCATCCGTGATAAACCAATCCGGAATTGGTTCTGCAGTAATTCACCCACAGAACGAATCCGACGGTTACCCAAGTGATCGATATCATCAGTTGAACCAATACCTTCTTGCAAGTTGAAGAAGTAATTGATGGAAGCAATGATGTCAGCAGGTTGAATGGTGTGGTTCTTTAAGTCGATATGACCGTTACCAATCATGTTCACAACTTGTTCAGGATCTTTCTTAGAGAAGACCTTGATCATTTGAACATTCATTGGTTCCGTCACAACGGCTTCATCAGAAGGTGTGAACGTTACCGACTTAAAGTCTTCCTGATCCAGATATGGTGCCAACTTAGCCATAACGGTCTTGTCGATCACAGTACCCTTTTCAGCAATGATTTCACCTGAGTCAGGATCAGCCAACGTTTCCGCTAACGTCAAACCTAACAAACGGGTGTGTAAGTCTAACTTCTTGTTTAATTTGTAACGACCAACTGGTGCAGTGTCGTAACGTTTTGGATCGAAGAAGCGCGCCGTCAACAGGCTCCGTGAAGAGTCAGCTGTCTTAGGTTCACCAGGCCGTAACCGTTCGTAAATATCCTTCAAGGATTCTTCGACACGTGAGTCATCGGAATTCTTGTGAATATCCTTTTCCAAGGTCGACATGATGCCGTCGCTATCACCCAAGATTGAGATGATCTCGTCGTCAGAACCATAACCCAAAGCACGAACTAATTCGGTCATTGGAATCTTACGAGTCCGGTCAATCCGAACGTAAGAGATTTCTTTAGCATCGGTTTCGTATTCCAACCAAGCACCGCGGTTAGGAATGACAGTTGCGCCGTAAACTTCACGACCATTCTTGTCTTCGTCTTCCGTGTAGTACACACCAGGGGAACGAACCAATTGAGAAACGATAACCCGTTCAGCACCATTGATAATGAACGTCCCCTGATCAGTCATCAGTGGGAAGTCACCAAAGAACACGTCTTGACTCTTGATTTCACCAGTTTCGTGGTTGGTCAAACGTAAAGTAACGTGCAGTGGTGCAGAATAGTTGGCATCGTGTTCACGTGCTTCATCCACGGTGTACTTTGGTTCGAGTAACTGGTAGTCAACGAATTCCAATGATAAGTTTCCTTGGAAATCATCGATTGGCATGATGTCGTCGAACATGTCACGCAAGCCTTCGTCCAGGAACCATTGATAAGAGTCCGTTTGGATTTCAATCAGGTTCGGTAAATCAAGAACTTCCTTGATTCGTGCGTAACTTCTGCGGGTACGGTGTTTGCCGTATTTAACTAAATGCCCTGCCAAGTTCTTCACTCCTTCGAAATGATTTTCCAGTGAATAAGTCCTCATTTTAGTGTTACAGTTTCATTACAAATGACCTACAACCCTGTTTTTGGGCATAAAAAAGGCAAAAGCACCATTTCTTTTAAAGTTTAAATGAAAGCTGCTTTTGCTTCTCTATAAAGGCCTTGACGGACAATAGATCGCCAAGACGATTTTTATTCACAGTGATATACGATTGATAATATACTCGGTTTTGCTAAATGTGTCAACGAGAAACGCTCAACTTTTATTTCTCTGCCACACCAAACAAAATCAGGCGTAGCAGCACTTGAATGTGCTCACGCTGACTCAAATTTGCACCACCCAGTTGGTGAAACTTAGCAAACAGTGGTGCCAAACTGGTGAGGTAAAAATTAGCTGCCGTTGCCGGATCAACCCCGTCACGTAAAACCACTTTATCAGACTTAAAAAAGCGGATGATGGGTTGCAAATAATCCTGTGCAAACAATCTGCCAAGCTGAGCCTGATTCTCAGGACGCAGATATTGAAAGCTACCATGAATCAAGCTAAACGCATCACGTGGATGAATGGCGACCATTGCGGCTGACATATCTGTCAGGATTTCAAGCCCATCCCCTTTGTTAGCATCTAAAATTTGATTCATGTTTGCTGCTAACTCACCACCAACAGTTTCGATCACCTGCACAAAAATCAATTCTTTGTCGGCAAAGTGATGGTACAGTGCCGGTTGGGTAATGCCTGCTGCTGTCGCAATGTCACGCGTGGATGTGTCCGCATAGCCCTTTATTAAAAATTGTTTGCGAGCTGCCTCCAAGATTTTTTCTCGAGTGGCAGCCAACTGCGCCTCACGACTCATATTTTCACCTCATCGAGCCGTTCGTCAACATCTACGCACGGCTTCGTCTTTCCCTAATCTCCACCAGTGTGCCTGTTCTCCGCATAAAATGCAATTTTTACAGACGCGTTTAGAACACAAAAACGTTTATCGAGTTTTCCAACTCGACAAACGTTTTTAAAATGGTTCAATAACTGCTCACTAGCAATTATTAATTAGCAACCAAGACTACTTAGAACCAACTGCCGGTTTCTTGACAGGTTGTTCCTTAGTTGTAACCGTAATCTTACCAGCCTTAGCACCAACTGTAACAGCAGCATTTGTCTTTATTTGACCAGCAATCAATGCCTCACTCAGCTGATCTTCAACCTGAGTCTGTAATGCGCGTCGAATTGGACGAGCACCATACTCAGGATCAAAGCCAGCATCTGCAACGACATCAATGGCAGCTGGCGTAATTTTAACTTTAATGCCCTGTTCAGCGATTCGTGCCAACACATTGCCAGCCATAATCTTCACGATTTCGTGTAATTCTGGCTTCGTCAATGAGTGGAAGACCACTGTTTCATCAATTCGGTTCAGAAATTCTGGACGGAACGTTTGACGCAGGGCTTGTCGAATCTTGTCTGACATTGCGGCGTAGTTGTCTGTCGCGCTAGTTGCACCGAAACCAACTTCTTTATCGTCACGAACAGCTGTGGCACCCAAGTTAGAGGTCATGATCAAAATCGTGTTACGGAAGTCAACCTTGCGGCCCTTAGAATCGGTTAAGAAACCGTCATCAAGAACTTGTAACAACAAGTTAAAGACTTCAGTATCAGCCTTTTCAGCTTCATCCAAGAGGACAACTGAGTACGGTTTGTTACGAACTTGTTCGGTCAATTGACCACCTTCATCATAACCAACGTAACCAGGCGCAGCACCGATCAAACGACTTGAGCTAAAGCGTTCTTGATATTCAGACATATCCACACGAATCATGTTATCTTCTGAACCGAACATCGCTTCAGCTAACGCTTTGGCGAGTTCCGTCTTCCCGACCCCAGTTGGTCCAAGGAACATGAACGAACCAATTGGACGGTTAGGATCTTTCAAACCGGAACGAGCACGACGAATGGCACGGGAAACGGCTGAAATAGCCTCGTCCTGACCAACCACACGTTTGTGAAGCACCTTTTCAAGGTTCAGCAAACGCGCTTCTTCATTCTTCTGCAACTGCGTTAATGGAACACCAGTCCACTCAGAAACAACTTCAGCCACATCTTCTTCGCCGACTTTTAGTTCATAATGCGGCTGACCGGACAACTCTTCGTTATCTTGATCGTCCATCATCTTGTCGACACGTTTGCGCAAGGCCATTTCCTTTTCACGCAATGCGGCAGCACCATCGAAATCTTGGTTTTCAATCGCGGCTTCCTTCTGTTGACGCAAGTCGTCCAACTTGTCTTCCTGTTTAGCCAACTTGGTCTTGTGACCAGACGCATCAATGCGAACTTTAGCTGCTGCTTCATCCATCAAATCAATTGCCTTATCAGGTAGGAAGCGTTCCGTAATGTACCGAGAGGACAGCTTAACCGCTGCTTCAACTGCATCATCAGTGATTTCAACTTGGTGATGTTCCTCATAACGGCTCTTCAAACCCTTTAAGATTTCCGTTGCTTCATCTTCCGTTGGTTCGTCAACCTGAACGGTGGCAAACCGACGTTCCAGAGCAGCATCTGACTCAATATACTTTTGGTATTCGTTTAGCGTAGTCGCCCCAATGGTTTGAAGTTCACCACGAGCCAACGCTGGCTTTAAGATGTTGGAAGCATCAATCGCACCTTCAGCACCACCGGCGCCAATCAACGTGTGCAATTCATCAATGAACAGCACAACATGACCATCGTTGTAAATTTCTTCAATGACCTTCTTCAAACGGTCTTCAAATTCACCACGATATTTAGTTCCAGCAACCAGTGATCCCATGTCCAACATCATCAACCGTTTGTCGGCCAAATCGTCAGGCACATCACCAGCAACGATTTTCTGGGCTAATCCTTCAGCAATCGCTGTTTTACCAACCCCAGGTTCACCAATCAAAACTGGGTTATTCTTGGTCCGACGACTGAGAATTTGGATCACCCGTTTGACCTCTTTTGCACGACCAACCACCGGATCCATTTGCTTGTCAGCAGCTAAGGCCGTCAAGTCACGCGCTAATGAATCAAGCGTTGGTGTGCCTTCTTGCTTATTTGCGTTGTTATTAGCTTTTGCCATCTGTTGACGCCGGCGCGGTGTGTCAGCGACACCTAGCTTACGCAAAATCACTTTACGTGTTTGTGCTAAATCAAGATTTAGTGTCATCAGAATACGCGATGATAGGATACTCTCATCAGACAACAATGCTAAGAGTAAATGTTCAGTCCCAATTTTAGTGGAACCCAAACGTTTTGCTTCATCCCCGGCCAATGTCAAAATGTCCTTGGCCTTCGGAGAATATGGTAAATACGTATCCTTGTCAGCGTTCGTCAGCGTACCGTAACCAGTAAACCGTTCGATTTCTTCACGGACGTCCTCTTCTGTCACGCTAAATTGCTGCAGGACTTTGTTAGCAATCCCATTTTGTTCAATGGTCAGGGCCAGCAATAAGTGTTCAGTACCCACAGCTTGGTGTTTAAAATACTTCGCTTGTTCCTGTGCTAATACCAATACATCTTTAGCACTAGGTGTGAATAAATTGTCCATCTTCTGTCCTGCCTTTCATTAATGCAGGCCTTAATTAACCCCTGCAAATCGTCGTTAAATCAATATTAATAAGCATTAGTCTTCAAAACGAAGGCGGTTGAGCACGCCGATTAGAATCCGGGCGCGCAATGTATTTTCAACTTCGCGGTCGGCAACATTGAGTGTATCTTTATCGATTGCCGAAAGAATAATGTTGGCTTCACGTTCCTTTAACACCCCATCATTAAATAGGGAATTAACTATAGCATATGCATCATGTTGATTGATTGAATCACCAACCACATCGTTCAGTAAATTATCCAACACATCGGCGTCAGCCAGTAAGTTGACCTTTTCAATACGAATATAACCACCGCCACCACGTTTACTTTCAACGATATAACCATTTTGAATGGTAAACCGTGTCTTAATGACGTAGTTAATCTGAGAAGGAACGACGTTAAACTGGTCGGCAATATCCGAACGTCTAATTTCTACCTGCTCAGCATCCTCCAGGATTCCCTTCAGATACTTTTCGATGACATCCGAAATATTTGTTGGTCCTTCCATCATCGCTCACCCCAATCTTTGACTAATATTGACTATATTATACGAAGATTGACGACGATTGCAATTAAAAAGTTTTTTAGTTCACTAGTAGCAACGTCAGCGCGCCACATTAAACCTTATTGCCAATCTTGGTGATCCAAAGCCATCTGCCAAAAATCACGTTCATAATAGGCACTCCGTGAAAAAGCTTTGGCCATTGCATCACGACCCGTTGCATCTGTTTGACGGGCAACTTGATCTGTTAATTTAATTTGCTTCGATACTGGTCCCGTATAGTCATCAGACTGATAACTGTCAATCCACGCTTGAAAAATCGGGACTGGCGAGGTGACTCCTTGTAGTGACGCACCAACATCTGCATATAGCCACGCACATGACAACAATCCGGCAATAGCTGCCGGTGCACCAGCCTGTGTTAGTGTCCGATACATATGTGACGTGTAAGCATATGTCGTCGGCGCAATTGGTGTATTGATCACATCTTGTTGAGAGATGCCTAATTCTTTAAAGAACGTTTTGCGCGTCGCGATTTCACCATCGTGCAGACTATTCGCCAACTCCTGCAATAACGTCTTGACTGCCTGGTCCTGACTTGCATCCGCTGCCAATTCATGAATTCGAGCAAAGTCACGTAAATAATAATGATCCTGAATTAAATAATAACGAAATGTTGGCAACGTCATGCTGCCGTCGCTTATTTTTTTTATAAACGGATGATGGATGCTTTCCTGCCACACCGTTTGATTTTGCTGATAAACTTGCTGACTAAAATCCATCACAATGACTCCTTGTCTTCCATACTGTATCGATTCTTACCCACAGTCCCACAACAGCAGACTCGATCTATCAAGACTATTATCCTCTTGCAGACTAAAACAGTGAACAATTACATGACTTTAATGAAAGGTTTGCTGCAACATTCATCTTTTAACGATTGTTAGCAAAGTCAAAAAACAACACGCCCAATTTATTATTGAGCGTGTTGCCTATGTTTCTGTCGTCTAATAAAACATCAGACTCATTATCTAGTTAAAGGCCACTACGTTGTCAGCCTTACCAGTTTCAATCAATTGTTTGTTGTTGTTCAAAGCAAATTGAACCATGTTCCGAACAGCAGTGGTGGTATAGAAAGCGATGTGAGGACTTACCAAAACATTTTCGCGTTTCATCAAGTTCTTCAAACGATCGTCAGGAATAGCATCAAAGCTACCGAAGTCTGTGTTGAAAATACCAACTTCGTTTTCGTAAACATCAAGTGCAGCACCAGCAACTTTGCCACTGTCCAAAGCCTTGATCAAGTCATCAGTATCAACCAGATCACCACGGGCAGGGTTCAAGATGTAGACACCATCCTTCATCTTGTTAAAGGCGTCAGCATTTAACATGTGCATGTTTTCCTTCGTTGCAGGAGCATGAAGGGAAATAACATCTGCTTGCTTGTATAATTCATCCAAGGAATCAACGTAGATGCCTTCCTTTTCCAATTCAGGATTGTGGAAAACATCGTAGGCAACGATTTTAGCACCAAAACCACGGTAGATTTGGATGGCAGCGCGGCCAATCCGACCAGTAGCAATAACACCAACCGTTAAGCTGTTTAATTCAGTTGCAATATCTGGAGCCCACTTCAAGTCACCTTTGGCCTGACGGTGCTCGTACTGGGTCGTGTGACGAAGTAACCGCATCAATTCAGTAACCGTAAATTCAGCAATTGCTGCTGGTGAATAGGCAGGAACGTTGGTAACCTTGATGTCGTTACGTTTAACAGCATCAGCGTCAACGTTATCAACACCGACGTTACGTAATGACAGGTTCTTAACTCCCAATTCTGCCAAACGATCCAAAACTGAGGCTGTGTAAGGCTTTTGTTGGTAAACAACTGCCCCGTCAAAGCCTTTTGCCTGATCAACTGTGTCGTCAGTCAACAGATCCTTAACGATTTTAACCTCAATATTTTGATCCTTGGACCATTCTTCTACATATGGACGTTCGTCATCGCGAATGCCGTAAGCAATAATTTTCAATGCAGACACCTCCATGTATATTTAAACTACATCATTAGTATAGCATTAAAAACCGCGTAGTGGCGGCGTTTTCAGGCTTGTGAACCTCACTTTTTGAAAGTTATTTTCATTAATTGCTGGTATCAGTGGCTTCAATCCAATTTTTTATTTTACGATATTATAAGTTTGTTACCTATATCACAACTAAACGCGTTAGAATATAGGTGAAATGAAGGTGATCAAATGCAACAGCTATCTGTTTCCCAGCTTGCCGCTTTAAAGCAGGAATTGCGGACACAAAATCTGCAACAGCGATTTATCATCATCCATCTACGCGATCAGCAACACGGCGCCTTTTACCTCATTACTGATTATCAACGCATCATTGCTCTCAAAACTAAACATAAGCATGTGCAAATTGATATTGTCCAAGACATTTTGCCCGTCACCAATCGACTGGCTTATTGGGCCGTTGCTCAACAGGCCTTTACCGCTAGACCATGGGATCTTGCCCTGCAGCAACAACTGCTCCAGTGCACTAATGCCGTTTTGAACGAAAATCATCATCCTTCTAATACCGATTTCCCGTGGAACGCGTCAGATACATTTGATCATCCAGTTGAGCAATAATCCTGATACATCCTGTTATTCAACAGGTAACGTCAAAACACGTCAATGGACTCTCTTTGAGAATCCATTGACGTGTTTATTTGAATTTGTATATATGATTGAGCGTTTATTCCTCATCACGCTTAGGCGCACGGTAACTGATAGAGAGCATCACCACTGCTAGAATAATCAATCCACCGCCAAGTGCATCAGCCCAAGTAAAGACCGTGTGCAGGACTAAAATTGAAATGACCGTCGCTGCCAGCGGTTCAAAGGCATCCATTAAGCTTGCTGTTGTCGGAGTGATGTATAGCAAACTGACTGAATACATGACAAACGCAATCAATGTACCAAATAGTACGACAGCGCCAATCGATAAAACCGTCTTCGGTGTCAGTGTCGGCACACCAACCCACATTGGTTGAATAAAGTTCATGGCGAACCCACCAATCAATAAGCCCCAGCCATTTACGTTGACCGAGCCAAACGTCGGTAACAGTGGCCGCGGCAATAGTGTACTGGTCGCCACAGCAACCGCCGACATGAGCCCCCAGAACAATAATGCTGGTGAAACGGCTAAATGCGTAATGTGACCATGAGTAACGACAAAAAAAGCGCCTAGCAATGCCAACACCATCCCAATAGTTTCTGAACGTGATGGTAATTGGTGATGAAAAATCACGTAATACACCGTGATTACAATTGGCCCTAAGAACTGCAAGATAGTTGCAATCGCAGCATTGCCATAATGGACCGCTAAAAAATAAAAGTATTGGATAGGAATTAATCCCACCAATCCAAAAATAATTTGTTGTCCAGCCGTCTTCCATGACCGCCAAACAGCAAAAATATCTTGGTGCCGAATAACGTTGAATAGCAGAAGCAAAAGGCCAGCCAGTGTCATTCGAATCGTCGTCAGCCATGCAGGGGTAACGACGTTATTTTCAAACAACGTTTGGGCGATCACACCTGAGACACCCCACAGCATTGAACCGCCACTGGCTAGCAAGATTCCCGTTAAAATATGTCCATTACGTGTTTCCACAATCTCTCCCCCAACGGCTGGTCATTGGGGCATAGAAATTAAGCATCCCAATGGCGATTTTTCAGTCGGTTACGGCGTTCGTACACAACTGAATACCAGACAATACCGGCAATAATTTCAAGTAGTGCAATGAGACCAACAAAATACCGGACTAACCCCGCTTCAGCGAAAAGTGCCACCAGTAGCACAAATAGTCCGAATACCACGGCTAAAGCTACCGTAATCGATAAAATGAAGCGACCAATACGTTGGTTTCGTTTGTACCAGCCAATGCCAAAGGCCACGCTGTAAACTGCGACAGCTAACCACCACCGCCATAAACTAGCGACTGTAATGTAGTGAATGGCCGGCCAAATCGTCAATAAAATCACACACAAGATCATCAGCAACCAAACAGCAACAGTTGCGCGTTTCGCCTTCTGATTCATTCTGACCATCCCCTTTTGAACATAATAACTTATTATAACCATGAATTAACAGTTAACACAAAGCGAGGAACTCACGAGTGCACGGAACATTCCCCGTCATCCATATAAAAGAGCCATGATATCAATCACATCGATCGTCGACGAATAATTAATAGCACAGCCCAGCTGAGTGAAATTTTTTTACATTTGCCAACTCAATGACATTAAATTTGTCGCGGATCATTAGCGGGTTCAATCTGGCCGTGTAAATGAAGACGGTGAACATGCTGACGATGAGTTGCCCGTTGGCTCTCTGCTAACTTTGCTTGGCTTTTCGCACTTGCTAACTGACTAATTACTGTTAGTAGCTGATCGTTAGATAATTCAGCTAACTGGTGAGCAGTCGCAATTGTGGCTGAATCCCATTGTTGGACTGAGTGGCCAGCCTCTTCATCCAAGACAATTTCCATTAACAATCCAATATTACTAAATAGATGGCTGTGCGCCGTTTTTTCGGCATGATCAAACCAGGCTAACACGTCTTCGCCATCACCTGTCAACACTTGCCGCCGATAAGGTAATTTCATGAGACATTGCAAAAACTCAGAATTATCCAATTGACTAACCGCCTGGGCCGCTGCCAAGTCTTCAACAGCTGGCACCGCCCCTTCGCCGGTCATAATTCCATCTAAGTATGCTAAGTGGCGAATCAAACGAAAATGACGACGATCCTTTCGTTTGACCGTCAGCCACTCATCAAAAACGGTTACCGCATGTTCATGTTTAATATCCACAGCCATCACTTCCTTGGACGCTTTAATCCTAAAGTAACATGGCATCAACTTTCGACCAACTAATCAGTTCCTAAATATACAGCTATCAAGAAAATGATTATTATAAATTATTAGTATTGGCAAATTACAAGTTTAATCCGAACAAGCCCGGAATCTTTCAATGGCAGTCTGTTGATGATGTATTTTTAATGGTCGTTGATTAATTAGTTCAAGTGCTGCTAGGATCTCATCAGTCGTTACTTGGCTAAAATTGGTCTTTTTCGGGAAGAACCAGCGTAACCGTCTATTAAAATATTCATTGGAACCTCGCTCCCATGGTGAATATGGATGGCAAAAATAAACTTTGATCTGATAATCCTGTTCTAAGGCCTGATAATTGGCAAACTCTTTACCATGATCAACAGTAATGGATTTTACTTGGGGACCGAAGGCCCCCATAAACTTGCCAAAGGCGGTGTTTAGAGCCTTAGCCGTTCTATTAGGGGCTTTGATGGCCCATAGAAGTCGGGTCTTACGTTCTACGAATGTAACCAGACATGATCGTGACTCACTTCGACTAGAAAGCACCGTATCTACTTCCCAATGACCAAAAGCTAATCGTTGATTAACAGTTGTTGGCCGTTGTTCGATGGAAGTCCCACTTGTAAATTTCCCACGATTTTCGCTCACTCGGTGCTGGCGGACATTCCGATTGGGTAGATCAGTCAATTTGAAGGGGAGCCAGCCACGATTAAGCCAATTATAAATTGACGCAGTGCTCAAGTTATAAGCGGCCGCAATGGTTTCTGGTGACCAGGTTAATCGTAAGTGATTGGTAATTAAAGTCGCTAATGCTGCCGTCAGCATCGAACGACGACCGCAATTCCGCCTTTTGCGATCTGCATCTTGCTGAGCTAATTCTGGATCATAAGGTTTAACCCGGTCCAACTCATAGCTAATCGTAGCTTTGGCGACGCCTAAGGCGTCAGCCATTACTTGGTAAGATTTATTCCCCTCATTGACCAGTTGTGCTAGTGCGCCACGTTGAAAACGTGATAAAGTAGATGTACCCAAAGTAATCACTCCCTATATTGGTTGGAATTAGCTACTACCATTGTAAGTGATTACTTTGGGCTTTTTAATTTCTGTTCGGATTAATTATAGAATTTGCCAAAATAAATAATAAATTATTAATTTTAAATTATTTATTATTCTCCCGTATTGTCAATCTAAGTGCAACAGTTTCTAGTCCAATCCTATAAGTGGTACACAGCTTAGAGTTCCGGCATCAGTTCCGCCGCACTCCGGTAGCCCAAGATACGACGAGGCCGGCTGTTGAGTGCGTCCTGGAAGCTCTGAATATCAATGATGTCGTAATGGTGGAGTGAGCGACCTTTCGGAATAAACTCTCGTAGAAGGCCGTTCTGGTTCTCATTTGTTCCGCGCTCCCATGGTGAGTACGGATGAGCAAAGTAGACATCAGTTCCTTCTACTGAATCCAGTTGTGCGAACTCACTGCCGTTATCAAAGGTGATGGTGGTGAAGTATTCCGCACCGTAATCATCAATGATGGACTGAAGTCCCACCTTACAGGTACTTGCTTTGTAGTTAGCGAGCTTGATGATGATTTCGAAGCGACTCATCCGCTCTGTCAAAACCAGCAACGCAGGTTCGCTATCAACGCGCTTACCTTTCACTAAATCTCCTTCCCAATGGCCCCCTTGCCGACGGTCTTGAACTTCAATGGGTCTTTCATCAATCGAGGTACCAAGCTTCGTCTTATTGGTGCGGGTATGGGAATGGCTTCGTTTAATTCGCAAGCTGGGTTTGCGCGGTAAGTCGTGGGTCCGTAGTTCGAATCTACCGGCCTCAATATCCCGGTAAACCGTTGGTGTTGAAGGAACAACCTCGTCTGCGTGTTCCCGTTTGAAGGTGTGCACGAAGCTGTCCACACTGTGTACGCGTGGACGTTGCTTGATGGCAGCGGCACAGGCGGCGTAGAACTCGGGGTTCTTCTCAAGCATCGTCTTGGGGCGACACCACTCCCGCCGCTGAGCGTGCAGATAAGCTGCCGTATCAGCAAAGTAAATCAACGCTACCTTATGCCCGGGAATTCGCTGTAGAACGGAGCCACGAGTGATCTCACGCGAAATAGTACTACGAGAGCGGTTGAGTTCGCGGGCAATCCGTGCTTGGGAGAATCCCTGATTGAGCAGAGTTTCAATGCGAACGCGATCAAAATTTGATAGTTGTTGGTAAGCCTTAGAGATGGTACGCTTGATGTTGGTCATGATGTGCCTTTCTTATGTGCTTGGTTGCTTATAAGAATAGGTCATCATGGCCTTTTTGGTCTATTTAATTATGTGTTGCACTTAAATTGTAAACGCGGGAAGAGAAACTACTTTGCAAGAATCTGAGATTTCTTTGATGCAAATTCTTCATCAGTCAAAATTCCAGACTCATGGAGTTTTCCCAACTGTGATAAAGCATCTATGTCTGATTTTGATACTAGGCTTTCTTTAATTGGATCTTTCCAAACGAAATCTTTAACTAGAGAATCATAATCAGCCGTTATCAAAGTACATTGAATTGTGAACGGAATACCACCATTAGCTCTTACGAAAGTTAAAAGTGCTTGCGAAGACTCCTCAACATTCTTAGTGGTTGTATTGACCTTACGTTTCCGTGCAGATCCCATTGAAGCACCTGCGTTGCCAAAAAGAAGGCCACCAACCGCGGCTGATCCTGAACGCCCAGATACTGTTCCATTTGTTTGCTGAGAATAATGAGCCTGAAATTCAACTGTCTTCAAATGTAAGGCAGGAGACTGTTCATACGAGAAATGGACAGTCCCGTCTCTAACTGAAAAAAGAAAAATAAGCCCATCAAATCCTTGATTGTAGCCAATTTTTGGAAGATCTTCATTAGCGACAGATAGGCCAATTCGATGTGTTATGTCATCTCCACGACGACTTTCTATTTCCATTGCTTTATTTGTTTGCTCTTGAACCCATTCTTTGTGCTTGTGTGCTTGGTAAATGCTCCATCCAACCCATACAATGACAGCCATAACAATTAAACCGAACATTTTAACATCTCCAGAGTAATATAATGTTTTCCCAGCTTTTAACGTCGATCAGGGCTTGATTAGTCGGTGACCGTCGGGCCAAATAGGTCGGCGAGCATCTTGTGAGACGTGCGCACCATCCAGCATTCAAACCATCTCCAGCAGCTGTGGGTGCTTTTGTTATTCTCCGGTGTACTTGAAGCCACCAAAGAATGATGATTTTGCAAGCTGATTGCCGGCACCGTCTTGGATAACAACCCAGCCGGTACCAGTCTTACTTTCTGGCATTGGACTGTACTGGTCGTATAAGCGGTGGCCCGCATCCCATGCTGACTTGGTGACGGCTTTAAGTTGAGCTGGTGTATATCCTAGCGCATCGTCAGTCAGTACAAGCGTGAGTGTCTCAGTGTCCTCATTATAGTTAGCTGCCGTGATTGCGCCTTGAGTAGCTGCGGGCACATTGGCAACTGCTTTAAGGAACTGCTGGTAGTTCTTTTCTTCGTTCGCCGACCGAGTTGCTGCCACCTTTTTGCTCTCAGCTTTTGCAGCAGATGAGGACGCCTTAGCGCTGGCTTCCTTGGCAGCTTTGCTGCTTGCTGCGGCTGCGGTTTTTACGTGCGACTCGCTCTTAGCCGTAGCACGCGAGCTAGAGACTTTCAGGCTCGACTGTTTTGCTACCCTTTTTGATGATGATGAAGCTTTCTTAGCGGCTACCTTCTTGGCAGCCGTGCGGGTGTCAGCGGCTTTCTGTTGTGGGCTGTTCTCGATGAGCGCGTTGCCGCCAATCCCAAGAATGAAGCCAAGGGCGACAAACACCCACAGCATCGTCTTCTTAGTCTTTTGCTTTCTCCTTTTTACAAGTTGCCATATCGCGTAGACGATTAGCACAGTACCCGCCAGCTCGGCGATTGTTCCCAAAGCATTCATAAATCTGCCTTCAAAGTGGTATATTGTTTTTGTGCATAAATTCTTCGCTCACACCATCTCCAGTGGCTGTGGGCGTTTTTTGTTGCAACGCCCACGGCACGTCCCGCCCGTGCCTGCTGCTTGGTGGGTTAGTTCAGCACAACGCGATTTTTTAATGATTATGAATCATCGATTTTAAATCATCCAATCCGATGATGTTAATTTTACCACCGATTTTTCTAGTGATTTCACTAGTGAATATCTATGGGTAATTCTACCAGAAAATTTACCGGTAAACCACTAGCTGAGAATTACTTAGTGAAACTTTAGTGATAGGTGCAATGTTATTGGGTGGCTCAGCTTCACAAACCGAGCACGTGGTTGCAATAATCGAATTTGGGCCATTCCTAATGGGGAAGCCTACGCTCACTGGTTACTCAGCGTCACCGCCGGGACTTGATCGAATCGTAAGCTTAGAGCATCTTAATTGGTGCTTTTTATTTTATGTATAGTGTTTTGTTACACGTATTTATACACAATAAAATAATACATAAAATCAAAACCTATTGACTTCAGCAACTGTTATTTCTATTATTTGTGTGTAAATATGTTCAACTAAACATTATACAACCACGAAAGGAACTTCGATCATGGCCGAAAATAAAGAGATAACCACCTATTACACGGTTGAGGAGTTGGCACGACTGATTAAGGCATCCCGTAGCACCGTGTATAATCGGGCAAAAAAGTATGGTATTAAGCTAGACGGAGAATATACAGACAATCAAATACACACGCTGGGTAAGCCAATCAAAGGTGTGTCTAAAACACCAATTGAACGTATTCGTATACAATTAGACAATGAACATAAAGCGGAAATCGGGGTGCTGGAGCAAAAACACGCCCTAGAGCTGGAAAGCTTACGCCGTGAGTACGAAATTAAGGTTGATGAATTGAAGTCCAGCAATGCAACGATTGTTGCCGCACTGGAAGCCAAGCAAGCCAAGGAAGTCGCTGATATCGAACGCGAACATGATTGGGCAGCTAAGGCTTGGGAGCACACGCGCGACACGTTGGAGAAGCAACTGCAAGGTATGAGCAATCAAATGAACGAACTAACCGCGCGTTTACCGAGGTTAGTCGGCGAGGTGGTCAATCACCAGTTGAAACTGGCCGAACAGCGGGAGCAACGGGCTAAGAAAGCTAGTGCGCAGCCAAAAACTAAGACAAAAAAAGCTGAAAATAAAATGTAAAAACGCTTTCGTTTTCTAAAAATACGTGGTACAATTAATTAGTTGTGTTGCTCTGATTTTCTTTCAAAACTTAAAATATTGCAGTAATCGGCCACCGGAGACGGTGGTTTTTTTGTTTGCAGATTTTTCAGAAAAAGCATTGACAATGAAAAAGCTTTCATGTAGAACTTTGTTTGTCAATTTAACAAACGGAATTATATATGATTTAAATAATAAATAAGCCGATTTTATGCGGATAATTTAGAAACGAAAATTAAATTATGTAATACAGGAGCGTAGCATCATGTTACTGTATGATGTTGCATGAATGAACCATTCTAATTAGTATTTTGACATAGGAATTTAAGGAAGGAGGAAAGCAGATCAACACAACAACACAATCAGACCTAGCATTACTATTCGCGCCGCGAGCCGTGACGATAGACAAGATAAAACTACAGGGTACCGTCAAAGAAGCCAAGCAGGCCGCATTACTCCGCGAATTATCTAGCTTTGCGTATCAACGAAGCCGTAAGAAAAAAATCAATGAATCAGCTATAAACGTTGAGTATGAACTCCACAAGGGCGCCACGTTGGAGCTATTCTATAGCTTCAACGGTGGTATGCTGATAGCCGAGTTCAATCCTAATCATTGGGTAGACCAAGCGTCACGTGGGCTATTGTATTACATCTTAAGCCGTCTACAGTCCTACCTAGAGCAGCCACTCACAACCGTGGCACCGTGGGCAATTAAGCGTATTGACATAGCCATAGACGTATTCAGTAGGTTGAGTGACTGGGACATAGGTGTTAACACTAAGGCCACCAGTGAACGCTGGTCTAAGGCGGTACCTATCGACGTGGACGGAACGCCATACCTAAAAGTACGCACACGCATGAACGCCAAGAATGAGATACAGGACCAGACTTATTACTTTGGACGTCGCAGCAACAAGGTGGACTTAATACGCGTGTACGACAAGCAGGCTAAAGCACTAGACAGTGAGCTGAACGACGAAGAGTTAGCATCCCTAATGAAGGGGCATAAGGACTACTGGCGCATAGAGTTTGAGGTCCATAAACAAGACAGTATCAACGCTATACTAGACGGCACAGCCGACCTATTAGGTGGCTTAAGCTTTACCGAGTCATACAGCTATGATCGCATAGCCGCATGGGTTACGCCGCGTAAGGTTAAGGCGCGACAACGTAAGTATGAGTATGAAGTGGCCGGAAGAGCGTTCAACCGCGTAGTCGCCGAGTACCGTGCTGTCCTATACGCATATTTGCAGGGTGACGAACTGTTCAACGATGAACCACCAGCATTTCAAAAGGAAATTCGCGATTTAGCCAAGTACTTAGCCAACGAGTCCGACCATACCAATTCAGTTCGCGACGTGTGGTTAGCTAATCGTAATTCAATTGCTAAGCAGGCTACAGCATACCAATCACGGACACCAAGAGCAGTTGAATCATTGCATAAGGCTAGAGTAAATAAGGAATCTCCTAACTATGATTTAGCTGCAAAAGCAACTAGTCTATTTGCTAAATATGACTATGAATTACAGTTAGAAAACAAGAATATAGCATCTATACCAGCATTCAAAACTAGGTACGCTGAGGCCGTCAAAATTGAAAAAGAAGCTAAGCGTAAGGGTGATCTAGCAGCTGAATCTGATAGCGATATCGAATCAATGTTTGCTGAGCAGGACGTACTACGCCAACAGTGGATTGAAGTCAATATTTGAGACAGATTTTAAGAGACATTCAGAACCGCGTTTACCTTCCAGGGTTCAAATAAATCATTAATCGCGATTAATAACTTTTTAGGATAAAAATAACGTAAATTCCGATTAAAGCGTTCATTACTACCACGTTCAGCTGGCGTATAAGCATGACAGTAATAGGTCTTAATACCATATTGTGATTCAAATGATACTAGCCCACTAAACTCAGTGCCACGGTCCACAGTAAAGCTGTGCACCGGACCATTAAAAGTGGTTAGGAACTTAGTTAGTGCTTCATTAACAGTCGCTGTCGTCCGATCTTTTAACCGGTATGCCCAAAGGAACCGTGATTTTCGATCGATTAAAGTTAATAAAACTGCCTTACTATGCCCACGAGGACCAACGACTGTATCTAGTTCAAAATCGCCGATGCGATTACGTTGATTAATCATCATGGGACGCTGTTCAATTGATCGCCCCAAAGGATTGATTATATTTGGATCGTTGGTCAACGTTACGCCGTTGGCGTACGCCATGTTCAGGTAGATCATTCAAGGAGAAACCAATTCTCCCCTGATTTAGCCAATTATAAATAGATTTAGTAGCTAGTTTAAATTCGTGAGCAATCATTCCTGGTGACCAGCTTAGACGTAAATGGTTGAGAATTTTTTGCTTTAACTCAGTTTTCCGACCACATCGTGATCGCTTGTATTCGGCATCTGTTTGTGCTAATTCAGCCTGATAAGGTTGACATCGAGATAATTCATAAGAAATTGTTGACGGTGATCGGTTCATCCGAACGCCCATTTGGATATTGGACAGCCCTAGTTCACAAAAGGTTTCGATTTTAATTCGTTCGGAATAGGTTATACTAGACAAAAGATCAGCTCCTAAAAGATGGGTTTGTGGTAAACACCATTTTAAAGGAAGCTGATCTTTTTTGTCCGAACAGCGTTCGGATTAATTTTACAATCTACCTATTCTTAACAAGGCAACCGCTTAATGCGTTTGTTGCCATTGCTGCATCAACTTGCTCAAAGACACAATCATGTCGTCAACTTCTTGTTGATCCGCAGCATTGGCTCCACTAGCTAAATCGTGACCGCCACCATGATGTGCCTTCGCTAATTCGTTTACTGCTGGTCCTTTGGAACGTAAGTGAACTCGATAACTACCGTCAGGATTTTCCACAAATAATAACCAAGCCCGAACATCAGCCAAGCGACCGGGAGTCGATACCAGTGGCTGAACCTCACTGGCTGCCAAAGAAAGAGAAGCCAACTGAGCCTGTGATATCACATAATGTGCAGCGCCAAAGTCGTCAATTTCAATATTAGCCAAGACATCCCCCATCAAATGACCGAGACCACGACTCAACTCATTTTCATGACGCCCCACTTCAGCAGCGTCAATCCCAGTTGCCAACAATTCACTGGCAACGGCGAAGGTGTGTGCACTGGTAGCCGGATACAAGAACCGACCTGTGTCACCCACTATTCCTGCATAAAATAGCAATGCCGCATCACGTGTCAAACTAAGCGTTTCTTGATGTGCGTCAATAAAATCGACAATTAATTCCGAGGTACTGGATGCCTCCGGCAACACCCATGATAAATCACCATAATTGTCATCATTAGGATGGTGATCAATTTTAACCAGTTGCCGCCCTTGATCGAACCGGTCATCGTCGATGCGCTCGGTATTGGCCGTATCAACAGTGATCACTAACGCATCCGCGTATTGATCATCCGAAACAGTGTCTGACTGGCCTAACCAGCCAAGATCGTCCGGAATCGTTCCAACTGCAAATATCTGCTTATCCGGAAAGGCGTGCTGTAAAGTTAGTTTTAGACCAAACTGAGATCCTAATGCGTCTGGATCAGGTCGCTGATGACGATGGATGATAATTGTCTTCGCTTGTTCAATGGCGTTAAAAATTGCTGTTGTGTCACTCATAATAACTGGTCTCCCTCTAATTACCGATATCCTGCAATAATTATTGCAATTGCCAACACGGCTGAATGATTGATCTTCAAATGTTCAATCTGTCTACAAGTTCATCATGCCATATTTTTCGCAACTTGACGACTAAAACGATAGCTTGTTTTGCGTTGTGACCAACAATAACAGTCAAAAAAACAGCCGCTAGTCAATATTGACTAACGACTGTTCGTTTTAAACAATGATCGGGACAACAAGATTTGAACTTGCGACCCCTGCGTCCCGAACGCAGTGCTCTACCAAACTGAGCTATGTCCCGATAAAAATAAAATAACCGCCGCCAGCACCTGGCAGCGGTCATCATGATGCACCCAGTAGGAGTCGAACCTACAACCTTCTGATTCGTAGTCAGACACTCTATCCAGTTGCGCTATGGGTGCATTCTCATAACAGCGTTATGAAAAGCGGAAGACGGGACTCGAACCCGCGACCCCCACCATGGCAAGGTGATGTTCTACCACTGAACTACTTCCGCATAACAATAAAACAAATGGAACCATGCCGACTAGAGGATTCGAACCTCCGACCCCCGCTTTACTAGAGCGGTGCTCTGACCAACTGAGCTAAGTCGGCAACATGATGCGGATGAGAGGACTCGAACCTCCATGTCAAAAGACACTAGAACCTAAATCTAGCGCGTCTGCCAATTCCGCCACATCCGCAGCATCTGATTCTGTTCCCTCATCAGACAACTATTAGATAATATCATTTACGCTCAAAAACTGTCAACACTGTTCCGCATTTTTCTTCAATTTTTGCCATTTATTTTTCATTAACCGTAGTTGTCAAGGGCAGTTTAAAAATGTAGGTTTTCGGCAGAAAGAAATGTAGGTTTTCGGCAGTTACTTGAGGCCACGTAATCGGTAAGATTTACCAGTGATCTTCACTACGTGAACATGATGAACCAAGCGATCGAGAATGGCTGCTGTCACAGTTGGGTTCTGGAAAATATCAACCCAAGCGGATAGATCACTATTGCTGGTAATGATCGTTGAATGCTTTTCATAGCGGGCATTGACTAGCTGAAATAAGAGGTTAGCTTCTTGGTGACCAATTGGCAAATACCCAATTTCATCAATAGGTAGATTGCAAATTTAATCCGAATTTTTGGACAAATTGGTCAGCATAACCTGATACGGTGTTTTCCAGTCAAGTATTTTAAGCGGTCTCTGGTTAATTTGGAGTAACGTCGTCGTTAAATCTTGAGCACTAATGTGCTCAAAACGAGTCCCCTTAGGATAAAAATAACGTAAATTCCGATTAAAGCGTTCATTACTACCACGTTCAGCTGGCGTATAAGCATGACAGTAATAGGTCTTAATACCATATTGTGATTCAAATGATACTAGCCCACTAAACTCAGTACCACGGTCCACAGTAAAACTGTGCACCGGTCCATTAAAAGTTGTTAGGAACTTAGTCAGTGCTTCATTAACACTCGCTGTCGTTCGGTCCTTTAACCGATATGCCCAAAGGAACCGTGATTTGCGATCGATTAAAGTTAATAAAACTGCCTTACTATGCCCACGAGGGCCAACGACGGTATCTAGTTCAAAATCACCGATGCGATTACGTTGATTAATCATCATGGGACGCTGTTCAATCGATCGCCCCAAAGATTGATTATATTTGGATCGTTGGTCAACGTTACGCCGTTGGCGTACGCCATGTTCAGGTAGATCATTCAAGGAGAAACCAATTCTCCCCTGATTTAGCCAATTATAAATAGATTTAGTCGCTAGTTTAAATTCGTGAGCAATCATTCCTGGTGACCAGCTTAGATGTAAATGGTTGAGAATTGTTTGCTTTAACTCATCGCTCAGCTTAGTTTTCCGACCACATCGTGATCGCTTGTATTCGGCATCTGTTTGTGCTAATTCAGCCTGATAAGGTTGACATCGAGATAATTCATAAGAAATTGTTGACGGTGATCGGTTCAGCCGAACGCCCATTTGGATATTGGACAGCCCTAGTTCACAAAAGGTTTCGATTTTAATTCGTTCGGAATAGGTTATACTAGACAAAAGATCAGCTCCTAAAAGATGGGTTTGTTGTAAACACCATTTTAAAGGAAGCTGATCTTTTTTGTCCGAACAGCGTTCGGATTAATTTTACAATCTACTAATAATTAATAGGTCATAGCGCGAATAGCGGCTTAGAGATCGATCAAGCAGTCCTTTTTCGTAAGCTGCTCTCAATCTAATCAACAGCTCATGACAATTAATAAAGAGAACCCGACAGCCCTGTTTACAGGCCTCAATCCCAATACTAATTGCCAAGTGGGTTTTACCGACTCCCGGATTGCCAATAAAGATTAAGTTTTCAGACTTTTCCATAAAAGCCAGATTCTGGAATTCCAGAACCTCTTGGCGATTCATACTGGGTTGAAAGCTAAAATCAAATGTATCTAGGGATTTTGTATTGGGGAACCGAGCACGGCCAATGGCCCGTGCAATCTGACCTTCGTGTCGATTCTGGAGTTCCGAATTAGTTAAATCAATTAGCGCCTCAGTTAATGACAGATTATCAGTGTGAATTTGATCAAGGTAATTCGGCAAGTATTCACGGATTTTGTTTAACCCTAAGCGCTCAAGATTATTTAAAAGAATTTGATTATTAGTGGTCATGGTAGCCTCCTATAAGTTGTCGTAATCAGTCATATGTTCACGAATGTAAGCTGAAATGTCTTCATCTGTCCGCCCTTTAAGCAAATCAGATTTGAGGATATTGAACTGATCTTGGGGGTCATAATTCAGCGAATTGGTAGTTATGGAGTGCGTACGAATTTCTTCTCCGTTATAATAAATGTGAATGCGCTGCTCATCATTGGAGATTTCAACAGCAACCGTACAACCAATGTATCGCGGATCTACTGAGTACTTACATTTGCGGAAATTGATCATGGCCTCCTTCGAAACGACACGGGTAATGTTTTCTTCGAAGTATGGTTCAAGGAGATTAACTGGAACGCGATGAAGGTACTCTTTTTCTTCGTCTAACCATTTCAGGTACGGGACTTCGTCCGTGGCCTGCGAAGTTTCATGATTTAGATCATCTCGGAGCATATGAACTAGTTCGATTAGCTCAGTTCCATCAGCAAATTCAGTATTGTATGGCCGTAAACGTTCAACCGTGCGAGCAAGGGCTTCAACTGCACCTTTAGTTTGTGGTCTGAATGGTCGACAAGCAATTGGTGTGAAACCGGCATCTTTACAGAATTCGTGGAACCGTTCGTTAAAGACAGCGTGGCCAAACTGGGATTTTGTATGATCCACAACGGTTTTCATATTATCAAACCAGATTTCCGTCGGAATACCTCCGGTATGAAGGAAAGCGTCGTGTAAGCAAGAAAAGAGGGTATCTTGGCTCCGATCAAAGGTTAGTGTCATATATTTGAGTTTTGAATAAGGCAATACATACAAGAAAATATTGAATTTAAACAGCTCACCCTCGCTGCTCACTAGGGCCATTTCTTCTTTCCAGTCAACTTGAGCAGAGAGACCAGGGGAATGTTCAATCCGAATGGTAGCTTTCTTAACTCGTTCTCGGCGGGTTTGGCGACAATAATCTTTCACGAGGGTATAGCTGCCGGTAAAGCCCTTCTTCTGGATAAATTTAAAAATTGAAGCAGCCGAACAATTTAGTTCAAGCTTTGAATCGATGGTTTGCTTGAATGGATCCAGTAAACTTGGCCGTTTCGGTCGACCACTTGGTCGGCCCTTAAGTCCAGCTTTGACTTCCTCATAGGCTTTCTTAACGGTTCGATAATCAACATTATATTGCCGGGCAATCTCGGCGAAGTTAGGCTTAATATTTTCAGTCACGTAAATCGTCACTCCTTCTCTTAAATCACGTCTCACATCAAATTCCTCCTACACTCTGATGTGATTCATGATACAAAAAATGTAGGAAAACCAACAGTTCTAACCTGCCGTTTTCCTACATTTTACGGGTGCCTTTTACATAGTTAACTATAGTTCTTACTGTTCAAATTCTGTTTGAAGAAAACTCTCGCGTTCGATTGTCAGGGTTGAAATCATTGTGGGACCAGTTCAAACCCCAAAACCGGTCTTTCACTTCGACTTGAAGCCTTAAAGAACAAGTCTTCAAACTCGTCCGTGTTGTTAATTCGGCAACCCCACCGAATTAGCAACACCTTCACTATAGATTTCAACCCTGACACTCTTCCGCTCACATTGCACTAGCAAGATAACCAACGACGTTAATAGCGGCGGCGTTACGTAAATACAATCCAGAATCGCCAAGATTATTCCAATTAAAATTCCTCAAAAACACTCAGTTCAACCAACGAAATAACAACACTAATAAAAAACGAACCATGTTGGCCACCATAATGGTAGTCATCACATGATTCGTTTGTTTAAATTGCAGATCAATTAGTCTTCAACGTGCTTTGCGTGGGCGTTTTCTTTAGTAATCTTAGTCACACCATGCATGTAAGGAACCAGCACATCCGGAATGGTAACCGAGCCGTCTTCATTTTGGTAGTTTTCCAAAATAGCTGCGACCGTCCGACCAACGGCCAGACCAGAACCATTCAATGTGTGGACCAAGTGAACCTTACCGTCTACATCACGGTAACGGATTTGTGCTCGACGTGCCTGGAAATCTTCACAGTTAGAACAACTGGAAATTTCACGGTACGTTTCTTGATGTGGAATCCAAACTTCAAGGTCGTGTGTTTCAGCTGCTGTGAAACTCATGTCACCCGTTGCTAAAGTAATAACGTGGTATGGCAAACCTAATTTTTGCAGAATGTTTTCAGCGTTACCAGTCATTTTTTCCAATTCTTTATAAGATTCTTCTGGTTTAACATATTTAACCATTTCAACCTTGTTGAATTGATGCATCCGGATTAAACCACGCGTGTCACGGCCAGCAGAACCCGCTTCAGAACGGAAGCTAGGTGTCAAAGCAGTCACATAAACAGGTAGTTGCGCTTCATCCAACACTTCGTCGCGGTAGTAATTCGTCAACGGTACTTCAGCAGTAGGGATTAACGTCAAGTCTTGGTCCTGAATCTGGAAAACATCTTCCTTGAACTTAGGAAATTGACCAGTGCCATACATCGATGCACCATTTACCATGTAAGGTGGAATAACTTCTTCGTATCCCTCTTCTTCATGTTGATCCAGCATAAAGTTGTAAACGGCACGTTCTAGTTTAGCGCCCATGCCCATGTAGTAAACGAATCTAGCACCGGAAACCTTAGCGGCCCGTTTGAAATCTAGGATTCCTAAAGCTTCACCAATATCCCAGTGTGCCTTTGGTTCAAAGTCAAAATGTGGAATAGCACCCACTTTACGGTCTTCGCGAGAATAATTTTCGTCTGGACCAACAGGGTCTGTATCGTGAGGAAAGTTAGGTAAGCGGGCCATCTTATCGTTGAACTCGTCCAATACTTCAGCCAACTTGGTGTCTAATGCCTTAATATCAGCACCAACTTCACGCATTTCGGCAATCTGTTTATCGGCGTCTTCATGATTTCTTTTCGCAACGCTGATGGCATCCGAAACCGTGTTTCGTTTAGCCTTTAACTGTTCCGTCTGTTTGAGTAAATCACGGCGCTGTTCATCCAAAGCGATTACGTCATCAATCTGCTCAGGCTTAATTGCCCGCGTTGCCAACTTTTCCTTAGCTTCATCTGGATTATTACGAATCCGTTTAATGTCTAACATCTAACTACCTCCATTTTTTTCACAAAAAAACGCCACTCGTCCCATCACAATTGGGACGAATGACGTGAATTCGCGGTACCACCCAAGTTCACCATTGCTGGTGCTCTCGAACATGCTAACGACTTTCGCCGTGCGGGATTAACCGCCCACTTAAAACGTTGCCGGAATGATTGCGATCCGGTTCTCATCAACCACCGGCTCTCTTAATCGCAATACTAAATGCAACTGTGTTTAATATCTGTTTATGTCTATGGACAGCTTATAGCAACTAAAAGACTTGTGCAACCCTTATTAACCCAAACTAAGCAGTCGCCAATTGAAGTGTACTCAATTTTGCATCAATTTGTGCAAGAACGGCATTTGCTGCATCTGGATCTTCAACAAAGTCATACTTATCACCATCGATCCGCATTTTAGGGCCATGATCATAATTGTTGTACCAAGCTGTATAACGATCGTTCAATTGTTTGTAGTATTCGTACAATGAAGGATCGTTATCAATTTGTTCGTATTCACGACCACGTTTTTGAATTCTTTGTAACATGGTGTCAAACGAAATGTCGATGTGGATCAAAAGATCAGGGTTCTTTTCATGCGGTGCATCTGGCAATTCCTGCATCATGTTCTCTAATAAGGAATCATAGATGTCAACTTCTGTTTCCGTCGAACGACCTAGGTCGGCATTCAAGTGGAAAAGCAATGAATCTTCATAAATTGAACGATCCATAACACTTTCATCATCGGCAAAAGAAGCCTTGATAGAATCCATCCGCTTATTTAAGAAGTAAATTTGAAGCAAAAAAGCGTACTTTTTTGGATCCTTGTAAAATAATGGCAGAATTGGATTATCTTCCACTGATTCATAAAAGGCCTGTGTATGTAAGTAACTTGCCAATAAATCAGTTAAGCTCGTTTTTCCTGCACCAATCGTTCCTGCTAAAACAATCATGTCTTTATCTCCCCTGATCTCTATCAACCGCACCACAATGCGTGGTCAACCGTGACAGAACGTGTTTATCCTTTAACTACCTACATATTGTATCACGCTCGGAGAATCTCGCCATATTTTGTAGCTTACAAATTAAAACGTAATCTTTCTGTCATAACCAAATGGACAACCTTATTTTTTATCAAAACGAGCCATACTAACAAAGATAGCCTTTTCATATTGTGCCCGACCAAAATTAAATATATTTATTTAGTAGATTGTAAAATTAATCCGAACGCTGTTCGGACAAAAAAGATCAGCTTCCTTTAAAATGGTGTTTACAACAAACCCATCTTTTAGGAGCTGATCTTTTGTCTAGTATAACCTATTCCGAACGAATTAAAATCGAAACCTTTTGTGAACTAGGGCTGTCCAATATCCAAATGGGCGTTCGGCTGAACCGATCACCGTCAACAATTTCTTATGAATTATCTCGATGTCAACCTTATCAGGCTGAATTAGCACAAACAGATGCCGAATACAAGCGATCACGATGTGGTCGGAAAACTAAGCTGAGCGATGAGTTAAAGCAAACAATTCTCAACCATTTACATCTAAGCTGGTCACCAGGAATGATTGCTCACGAATTTAAACTAGCGACTAAATCTATTTATAATTGGCTAAATCAGGGGAGAATTGGTTTCTCCTTGAATGATCTACCTGAACATGGCGTACGCCAACGGCGTAACGTTGACCAACGATCCAAATATAATCAATCTTTGGGGCGATCGATTGAACAGCGTCCCATGATGATTAATCAACGTAATCGCATCGGTGATTTTGAACTAGATACCGTCGTTGGCCCTCGTGGGCATAGTAAGGCAGTTTTATTAACTTTAATCGATCGCAAATCACGGTTCCTTTGGGCATATCGGTTAAAGGACCGAACGACAGCGAGTGTTAATGAAGCACTGACTAAGTTCCTAACAACTTTTAATGGACCGGTGCACAGTTTTACTGTGGACCGTGGTACTGAGTTTAGTGGGCTAGTATCATTTGAATCACAATATGGTATTAAGACCTATTACTGTCATGCTTATACGCCAGCTGAACGTGGTAGTAATGAACGCTTTAATCGGAATTTACGTTATTTTTATCCTAAGGGGACTCGTTTTGAGCACATTAGTGCTCAAGATTTAACGACGACGTTACTCCAAATTAACCAGAGACCGCTTAAAATACTTGACTGGAAAACACCGTATCAGGTTATGCTGACCAATTTGTCCAAAAATTCGGATTAAATTTGCAATCTACCATTTAGCTTTGAATATAATAAAAACTCGCCGATACAAATTTTTGTATTCGTACCAAGCGAGTTCTATTTGATTTCACATTTAATTCAATTTAAAATTGATCCATTATTTAATCGAATCATTTTTAGGTGCTACCGATTCATCATTCGTCAAATCGTGAGCCGCTGACGTTGCGCTCGTGGTCTTTTTACCCGCTTGTGCAACCGTCTCAACTGTTGCACTACTTTCAATATCACCTGAGGCAGCCGAAGCATCAGCGGCCGTGTAACTTTCACCATTTGTTTTTGGCATCAAGTCAACCTTGTCCAATGGAATGATATGAGTCCGGTGACGGATCTTGTAATAACCCCACAGGATCAGGAACAACGGCACACTCATGTACGTTACCAAGATAGCTTGCAAATCGAGTTGTGCAAACGACTTCAAGTTTTGACCAACAATGACAACGATCCCCAGCACGAATGCCAAAATGGGACCAAATGGGAACCACTTTGCATGGTAACGGAGTTCGCTTAACTGGTGTCCTTGCTTAAGAAAGGCACGACGGAAACGGTAATGGCTAATCGCAATCCCCAACCAAGCAATGAATCCGGTCAGACCAGAAGCGGCAACTAGGTACATGTATAACTTTGGTCCAAAGATACTGGTCAAGAAAGTTAATAATCCGATAACTGTGGTTCCAACCAACGAAGCCATAGGGATCCCACGCTTGTTCGTCTTACCAAAGAAGCTTGGCGCGTAGCCTTCGTTTGCCAAGGAGTACAACATCCGAGTGGAAGCGTACATCCCTGAGTTAGCTGATGAAATAACAGACGTTAGAATAACCGCATTCATCACACTAGCGGCCGCAGCTAACCCTGCCCGACGGAAGACCAGCGTAAATGGACTGATGGCAATGTCTGTGGCACTTGAACCCAGCAGATCCTTGCTTGTATAAGGAATGATGCAGGCAATAACAAAGATTGCCAAAATGTAGAATAACAGAATCCGCCAGAACACTTGGCGAATCGCCTTGGGAATACTCTTTTCAGGTGTTTCACTTTCACCAGCTTCAATCCCAATTAATTCAGTCCCTTGGAATGAGAAACCAGCTACGACGAACACGGAGAGCAATGCTGGCACACCGCCAACAAATGGCGCCTTTTTATAAGTTAAGTTTGAAAAACCAGTTGCGTGACCGCCCATGATACCAAAAATCGTTAAGGTCCCAATGACTAAGAAAATCAGAACTGTGACCACTTTGATAATGGACATCCAGTATTCTGTTTCACCAAACGAACGAACCGATAATGCATTGATAGTAAAAATAATTGCTAATGCGATCATGCTAAAAATCCATGCCGGTACGTTTGGTAACCAAAATTGCATAACTAAGGCCGCCGTCGAAACATCCACGGCTAACGTAATCGCCCAGTTAAACCAGTAATTCCACCCCATTGCAAATCCCAATGCGGGATCCACAAACTTAGTCGAATATGCCGCAAATGAACCAGTCAGCGGCATGTATGTTGCCATCTCACCCAAGCTGGTCATTAAGAAGTAGACCATAATCCCAATTGCCACATAAGCAACCAAAGCACCACCAGGGCCAGCTGCCGAAATTGCGGAACCGGATGCAACGAACAACCCTGTTCCAATACTGCCACCTAACGCGATCATTGATAAATGTCGCGTCTTCAATTCGCGGCGAACCGCGCGATTCTCATTTTCTGCCATATCGAGTTCCTCCCATTTTCTAAAGAGAAGCACTTGATGTAATCTGAATAAATAAAAGGCCGGTCTGTTTATCATGCACAAAGACACGCTAAACAAACCGACCGTCAAATTCATCCTGGTCAATCGTTAGATAGCGCTCCGTGGCGTTTTTATTTACCACGACAGTTCGTTGATTATTCACCAACGTCCCAACAAGATACTGATACAGCAGCAGCTCATTTCGGCGACGCACCCTTTAACCAAGCGTTACAGAACCTGTACGTTCTCAACTTGGCGACTCATGATTGTCGCAACCTCTTCATTCGATATAAACAGAGTATAAAAAGAAGCCCCGCAAATTGCAAGGCTTTCAGCAAAAATGAAAACGTATTCATCAAATCAATCAGCCATTTACCCGAGAAAACGCTAATTTTCTCCATGGATAAGTGCCTTTAGTTTGGCAGTGAAATTCGGATAGTTCACCGTACTTTCATTCCAATCAACAGTCGGGATAATTTGTGACTGAAAAATATGAACCAAAATCCGATGAACCGACGTTTCTTGTAACACATGTTTATACTGCTCATCTGCGGCAACAAAGATGTCTGTCAACACCTGTGTGCCACGGTTAGCCAGTGGTTCAACATCATCGAATACCCGATCAATCAAGCCATTGTTGGGATATGTTTGAATATCACCCTCTGTCGCTACCACCGCATCCCAAACAGTAATTTGACGTGAATTACGCCCCAACGTAAATCCACCCTGATTACCAGACACGGATCTAACTAGACCAGCAACGACCAGTTTGCGAATGATTTTTCGCATATAAGTTTGTGATCCACCCAATCTAGTGTGAATGACTTCAGATGTGATGGGTACGTTCGTATCTTGGGTTGCGAGTAACGCTAAAATACATGCGGCCTGCTCAAAGCCCCTCGTTAATTGCATAATTTCTTCCTAACCTAATTATCACGATAGAGATAACTTACCACTGCCATCATAGCATACCGAACAGTAATGATAAACGTAACTCAACCATTAACCTCGACCACTTTTTACTGATGCAATGCAAAATCATTTGGTGTTAACCGAAAAAAACGCTCTGTTTTCCCTGGTGCGAAAAAATCAGTTGCCGAATGCTGAATCTCATGATCAAATTGAAAACCAAACCGCTCAAAAATACGCGCCGAACGTTCATTGTCCGAAAAATAAGATCCCCATACTGCTTGTAACCCTTGGTCAAAGCCATAAGTTAAGACTGCCATCACCGCCTCAGGCATATATCCGTGACCCCAAAAATTTTCGTTAAGCATGTAGCCAATATCTCGTTCACCGTGCACCAATGCGCCATCATGTCCTGTTCTGCCATAAAGTCCAACGGTACCAATAATTTGGTCCTCTTCCCGACGAGTAACGCCCCAAATCCAGCGTTGCCCCAATGTTTGACGCATCAAAAAACGTGCTTCAAATTCATTATGAACCGGCTGAAAACCTGCTGGCATCGCAACACGCGGATTTCCAACAATTTGAGTAAAAGCCGATAAATCAGATTCTCGAATACTTCGTAGCTCTAAACGTGCCGTTTTTAATGGTATTGCCATCCTCATTACCTTCCAATCAATTTTGCCGTTACATCACGAATTAGTTGCACTCCGTCACCATTGGGCTCTATCATGAACACGAGGTGAATGTCATGCAAATTGTCAAAAAAATGTTAAACCAACACAGCTATTATAAAGGTTTTATGCAAGATCGACCCGGTCAACAAGGTCAAACCACTTTTCCAACTATCGTAATTGTTCCTGGTGGTTCATATACCCATATTCCTGAAGCACAAGCTGAAAGTGTCGCTTTAACCTTCTTTGCCAAGGGTTTCAATGCCGTCTACTTGCGGTACTCCTTCGTCGGCGAAGTCACTCCCCTACTGCCAGCGCCGATAGTTGAACTCGGTCAAACGATTAGTCAACTCAAGCAAAATCCTGATTGGCCAGTCGATGCCAACGCTGTCATTCCATTTGGAATGTCAGTTGGTGGTCACATTGTGGCACTCTACAATGATTACTGGTCCTCATCATGGTTAAGCGAGGCCACTGGTGCCACTGCCAGCGTGTTGGAACCAGCCGGCGCCATCCTTGGTTATCCCGTCATCAGCCCATTATTAGGTTTCCCCAAAGATGAAAAAACCATTGCACAATGGACTGATGATCCAACTAAATATGCAGCTGAACAACACGTCACCGTGAAAAATAAGCCAGTTTTCGCTTGGGTTACTAATGAAGATCAAGCGGTTCCTGTAACAAACACATTATCGTACGTTCAGGAAAGTTATAATCACAACTTACCACTTGAACTCCATGTTTTTAACCACGGACCACACGGCTTGGCGCTTGCCAACAATGTTACGGCCTGGAAACCAGGGACAGATTTGCCACACGTAGCCCACTGGTTAACTTTGGCCATCGAATGGATAAACGATTTACTCGACAAATAAGTTGTCTTCACGTTAAGTTAATAGGTTATTTTTGACAAGTCATTTACAAGTGCAAATAAACAGTAAAACGGACATTCAGGGGAAAAACTGGATGTCCGTTTTACTGTTTGAAGGTGATTTTGCCTAAAGTTAAGTCAGTGAATCAATAAATAAGTACTATTTGTATCCCATTAATAACGATGACATGACACAACACGAAATGATTAACTGATCTGAAATCGTGATCGATCACGCAATATTTTTAGTCCTCTATGCTTTGATCTAACACAGCCACAAAGTGTTCAAAGTATTCACTCAACTGCGTGATTTCTGTGAGACTCATTTCTTCAAGGATTGACGCGACTGTTTTCTTTTCGTGAACATCTAATTCTTTGATCACTTGTTTTCCCTTGAGTGTAAGGTGAATAAAATGCTGACGTCGATCATCCGGACTAACCTCAACTTCAATTAGACCAAATTGCAACAACGTCTTTATTTGTGTAGAAATAGCACCCTTGGTAATATGATTTTGTTTTGCCAACACATCTAAAGTAATTCGATCATTTTTTGCAATCTGATTAAGCAAGGATAGTCCACGCCATCCAACACCAAGATTTTTTCCAATGCATTTTAAATGTTGCTCAACTTTGAGAAAATCACGTAGATAACTTTCATCCATCATTTCAATTACAATTTGTGTCGCGGTCTGCTGTTTTGCCATATTTAAACTTCCTAATAATGTGTCCAGAGTGGTTTGCGTCCGTAAGTTAGTGCTTTAAAAGCCAAACGATTCAAGCAACACTTCAACTCATTATTTTCGTCCAATTTGCTCAACCCTAAATGAATGTCATCAGTCGGCATAAACTTCTTTCTTCAAGAAACGATGCTGAAGAGTTACGCAATATAGATCCGTGCGCCACAGTAACCAGCGACAAACATGTATGAGGCAAGCATTTACGATGTATTAAACAATAATGAGTTATTGTACTGTTTGTTTCAGTACCTAAAATATTACTTCCCGTGCGTGGCATTTCTTATCAAATATTTCAAGCTCAACAAGATTGTTGACAAAGTCGTAACGGATTAGGCTTTTTTTCAGTTTCATCTTTCGACTAGCAACTTTGTTTTCAGACATTGCAGTAGCGTCTGATTAGAGTTCTCTGTGCACCGTTGTGAAAGTTTCACATGGCTTGATTTAGCAAGCCTT
Organism: Furfurilactobacillus cerevisiae; assembly: GCF_048961765.1. Taxonomy (GTDB): domain Bacteria; phylum Bacillota; class Bacilli; order Lactobacillales; family Lactobacillaceae; genus Furfurilactobacillus; species Furfurilactobacillus milii_A. The sequence continues at coordinate 997,987 of NZ_CP185253.1, read as the reverse complement.
TGGAGTCCTTTTTATAATTGAAATTATGAGTTAAAAATTAATGTTCAAAACACTAGCCTTTTGTAAGTAAACCGTGTAAAATGCTTTTTCGTGGTCGACAAAATGACCTTTTCATCAGGCAGTGACCAGCCAATGAAAAGTGTAACTGATGAGGAGTTACCCACCCATAATATGGTCACTGTCATGATTCCTCGTGAATCAACCTGGCTGCTATTAGCAGCACATTGCACGTGTCATAACACCGACAAGCCATTGAACGTAAATTCGATATCGTTTAATGAACGGTTCTCGTTATGTCACCAATAAAAAGGAGCGAGTCTCATGACAACATCAACGCTTAACGTAACTCTACACTTCGCAGAAATGAACGACCTACCAGCAATTAAGGACATCATTGCTGATGCCCGTGACTTCTTGGCAGAACAAGGAATCAACCAATGGCAAGATGGTTATCCAGAAGACAGCGTCATCGCTGGCGATATTGATCGCGGCGAAACCGTTGCTTTAAAAGACGACGAAGGCACAATTTTAGCGATTGCTTCTCTCGTGAAAGGTATCGATCACCCGTATGAAGGAATCACGGATGGCACATGGCGTGTAACTGGCACAGAAACAAATTACGTGTCTATTCACCGTGTGGCCATGGCTAAAGCATCTCGTGGTCATCACCTCACACATGATTTCTTTGATCTCATGTTGGAACAGATCCGTCTCGACCCAGAAGTTGAGAGCGTGCGGATTGACACTCATCCGCAAAACTTTGGCATGCAACATGTAATCGAAACGAATGGTTTTTCATACATCGGTTTGGTGCCCGTCACGGGCGGCCAACCAGACGAACGAAATGTCGCTTATGACATGGTCTTGGACCGTTAATTGATTATGCACGAAAAAAGACAATCAGCGATTTTGCTGATTGTCTTTTTTCGTAACTACCTATGTTATCTGTTATCCGGCACTAGCGTTAGCAACGAAAAACTTCATGAACCAGCTCTCGTTTAACAACTTCACTCATTGTGGAAGCACAAATCTAGTTTGCGTCCACTCACCTCTTTTTAATGTTCTTCTAATGCAGTATACTGTTTGCATGCGGCGAATTTACAATTGAAATGCAACACAAAGTAAAAAAATAAACCCATACCGGGTAGAATATGTTTAACGACCAAATCAAACAATTCGAGGTATCCGGTATGAGCTATAAACATCTTACTATAAAAGAACGTGAAATACTTATGTTTTTACGAGCTAAGGGGTTATCTATCCGGGCTGTTGCGTTACGGCTGGGGCGAAATCCAAGCACTATTTCACGGGAGTTAAAACGTTGTGCAGGTAATTATTCCCCAAGCAAAGCAGATAATGACTATCATCAAAAGCGGCAGAATTGTCACAAGAAGCGGCTATTAGACAGCCATCCACAATTACGCCGTCAAATTGTTCATTACATCTTAGATCTGCACTGGTCACCAGAGCAGATTACCGCTCGCTTTAATAAGGAACATCAATGGTGTGTTAGCTACAACACAATTTACCGTCATATCTATCAACACAATTTAGGTGAGAAGTACTCCTCACGTGGTGATACCGGTATTCAGCGCCATCTCAGACATAAACATCGGACTCGGCATTCAAAGAATACTAGACGACATCGAGAAGTACAGACCGACTATATCTCGATCCATGAGCGCCCTGGTTTTATCAACCAGCGTCAACGTATAGGTGACTGGGAAATTGATACTGTGATTGGTCGAACGGGTCACTCCATCCTTTTAACGATTGTCGATCGGCTTAGTCGGCTTACGCTTATCAAAAAGGTTGTGCAAAAGGACTCGCAGGAGATAAATAAAGGCTTAGTTGAACTGTTAGGGGCCATTCCTAAAGAATTTGTTCATTCTATTACACCAGATCATGGGACCGAATTTCTTCATCTTGATGAAATCAGCGAAAGGTTAGGTGTTACTGTCTATTGGCCCGATCCATATTCGCCTGAACAGCGTGGAACAAATGAGAATACAAATGGATTAATCCGGGAATATTTTCCCAAGCGAACAGATATTGATAATTATACAGAACAGGACGTTGAACACTGCCAAAAGCAGTTAAATCAACGTCCTCGCAAAGTGTTAAACTATGAAACCCCATATGAAGTATTTTTTGACAAACCGTTGCACTTAGTTTGACAATTCGCCGCATATAAAAAGGAGTGAGCCATTTGAGTACTGAAATTACACCTGATCAGATTCGCCGTTACGAAAGCGAATTGTCAGACCGCAAGGACGCCTCTGTTTTGGAACGTGCCGTTAAGAAAAACGGTATCTTAGCAACTGCCCAAGATGACATTGCAAATGTCAACATGACACCAATCTTCTCCATTGATTTGGACACTGGTCATGTCGCTAACCAGAAACAAAGTGGGCGTTGCTGGATGTTTGCCGCATTGAACACCATGCGCCACGCTATGAAGGACACCTTTAACCTGCCTGGTGACTTTGAATTATCCCAAAACTATACGTACTTCTGGGACAAGTTCGAAAAAGCTAACTACTTTTACGAAAACGTCATCAACACGGCCGACAAGCCATTAGATGACCGTAAAGTTGCTTTCTTGATGGAAACGCCTCAACAAGACGGTGGTCAATGGGACATGATTTGCGCCATCATTGAAAAATATGGGGTGGTTCCACAATCTGCAATGCCAGAAACCTTTAACTCATCTGCTTCTGGTCAGATCAACAGTTTGTTAAACCTGAAGTTACGTAAGGATGCCGTTGAATTCCGTGAACTGGTCGCTAACAAGGCTAGCCGCGCAGAAATTGACGAAATGAAAGATCGTAAATTACAAGAAGTTTATCGCATCTTATCTTACAGCTTCGGTGAACCTGTCACTAAGTTTGATTTCGAATACCGTGACAGTAACAAGGAATACCATATTGATCGCGATTTAACGCCTAAAACATTCTACGACAAGTATGTTAAGTGGGATCTGTCTCAATATGTTTCTATCATCAATGCTCCAACTGATGACAAGGAATATAACAAGACCTACACCGTTGAAATGTTAGGTAACGTGGTCGGTGGCCGTGAAGTTAAACATTTGAACGTCTCAATGGAAGACTTCAAGCAAATGGCCATTGCACAATTGCAGGCCGGTCAAAGCGTTTGGTTCGGTTGTGATGTTGGTCAAAGTTCTGACCGTAAGAACGGCATCATGGATACTAAAGTTTACGCTAAGGATGAATTATTCGACGTTGACTTCTCCATGAGCAAGGCAGAACGCCTGGACTACGGCGAAAGTCTGATGACTCACGCCATGGTATTGACTGGTGTTGATCTTGTCGATGGCAAGCCAACTAAGTGGAAGGTTGAAAATTCATGGGGCGATAAAGTTGGTGACAAAGGTTACTTTGTCATGAGCGATGCTTGGATGGACGAATATTGTTACCAAGTTGTTGTTAACAAGAACTTTATGCCTGAAAACCTGCAAAAGGCTCAGGAACAAGAACCAAAAATGTTACAGCCTTGGGATCCAATGGGTGCCTTAGCTTAATAAGTGTACATTTAGTGAATGATAAAAGCTGTGAGTTTAGCGCTCACAGCTTTTTGTTTGCCATTTTCCACGGCCCTTTACTTTTTCTTTTCTAGCTTTTAAGCTCTCTTTATGTTGCGTTCAATATGATTAATCATGTTCCAAAGCAATCGGAACGAACTAAACATCTTGTGTTCGAATGGAGTGATCGATATGTTAAAGGATTCTCGTGATTTAATTTCAGCAAAAGTTATTGTGGCACAATGCCCCACCCTTGTGGCCGAAACAGAAACCGGTCAAAAGTTTGAAGTGAACGTCACACGCCAACAAAAACGTGATCCATTATTTTGGGCCACTATCGCTGACATTTTACGTGAAGGAATCTGGGTGCCAGTTACCAAAACTTATCACCAGCTCTGTGACAATGGTTGGCTAGTTAATCCATCCAGTTGTTTGGTTCCAGCAGTCGCATCGGAGGGCATTTTCGACTACAATAATCAAAAGTAATCCAATACCCAAATAAATTTACGTTTGATAAAACAAGTTTAACAACTAGAGAATTCTTATCTTCGAGGGGGAGACAAATTATGCAACAACTTGCGCGAGGCTTAATTGTTGAAGATGACCACACCGTGTCAGACAGCATCAAGGAATTGCTCACCGACGTGATTACCTGCGACCAGGCGTTTGATGGGGAAGATGGTGAATTCATGGCCACTCAAGGAATCTACGATCTCATCATTCTCGATTGGATGCTGCCACTGGAAAGTGGTCTGGATGTTCTCAAGGCCATTCGGGAACAACACTTAGACGTCCCTGTCCTATTTTTAACCGCCAAGGACGGCCTGGATGACAAAATCCGTGGCTTTAATCTAGGCGCAGATGACTACCTCACCAAGCCTTTTCATCGCGAAGAACTTTTATTAAGGGTGCGAGCACTACTAAAACGTAGCGGTAGCTTTCTAAACGAAAACATTCTGACTATGGGCAGCATCAGTATTAATTTACAAAACCATGCTGTTACTGTTAATGACAAGCCTGTGCAATTGAACGGCAAAGAATTCGACTTGCTGGTGTACTTTATTCAGAATCAAGGAACGATTGTGACCAAGGATCAAATCTTTGATCGCCTCTGGGGATTTGATTCTGAAACATCCATTACAGTAGTCGAAGTTTACGTTTCAAACCTCAGAAAGAAACTCAAGCCAACCGGTGCGGACGCATACATCAAAACATTGCGTAACGCTGGTTACCTTGTGGGAGCAGAACAGTGAAAACGAAACAAGCACAACACGCCTTCGGCAAACAACAATGGTGGCTATTTGTCAGCGAACTCATCAGTTTCGCCGTCATCTTTCTTACATTGGGCACTATCTTATGGCAGGTTTTTCAACCCTCCATTTATCAAAGTGTCACGCGCGGAATCAAGGTGCAACGTCAAATATTACTTGGGCAACGTGTAACTGGTGGTCCGGCTAGCCAGGACGCATACCGGGCCATCGCCTTCCGAACATCTCTGCTGGTGTTTGACTCAGACGGTACACTCATCAATGGCAATCCGATGGCCGGCACGCCAAACGCAAATAACTCAGCTAACCAGCCAAAAAAGAAGAAAAAAAATGGTTCCCAAAACGATTATGTTAATGTGCTTCAACAAATCAAACTCAATCCACATCATTTGAATGAACTGCGCGACATTCGTGTGAACGGCCAAAACAACTTTCGCACGATGACAATTAAAGTTCCGGCTACCAACAATGCGTTGGGTTATGGCGGCTACTACGTGATGATTGTGACTAACACCGATTCCGAACACGTTTCTGTTGATGTATTCAAACGCACACTATTGTGGACGATGGTGACCTTCTGGTTAATTTCAATCTTGCTGAGTTATGTGCTGGCGCGTCTCAATATGCGGCCAATTCTCCGATCTTGGCAACGACAGCGCGAATTCGTAGCCAATGCTGCCCATGAATTATGGACACCACTGACTGTCATCCAAAATAAACTCGAAATGATGTTAACTCGCCCAAATGATAAGGTCATGGATCAAACCGAACAAATCACCATGTCCCTTTCTGAAGTAAGACGTTTGAATTCGCTAACCAGTGACTTACTGTTACTAGCGCGTTCGGATTCGGATATGACACAGATTCGAACCGAGTCTGTCGCGATGGCACCATTTTTGGAAACAGTCATTCAACCGTACTCAGAAATTGCAGACAGCCAGGATAAACACTTTGAGGAGAATATTCAGCTTGACCGCGATTTAGTGATTGACAAGCAACGAATCCACCAATTGATTGTCATTTTCTTGGATAATGCGCTGAAATACACCGAGGCAGGTGCAACTATCAGCTTCTCAGCTCAACTCGTTAACAATCGTTGGGAACTTCAAGTAAAGGACACGGGTATGGGCATCAAAGACCAAGATAAAGCGCACGTTTTTGACCGCTTCTATCGTGTTGATAAATCAAGAAGTCGCGCCACCGGTGGCAACGGTCTTGGTCTCTCTATTGCTAAGTGGATCATTGACAGTCACCGTGGTAAAGTCACTGTCAATGATAATCATCCACAAGGAACCATTTTTACCATTAGCTTCCCACTAACAAAGCCAAAAAAATAAGGGGTTTCCGACATGTGCTCACGCAAATGTTGGCAATCCCTTTTGTTATAGTTAAAAATCACAAAATCTGTTTATTAATTACATTTAAATGTTCATCAAACGTGTAGTGAATTGGCTCTGCATTGGGTACCTCGACCTTACTAATGTCTGCGTCGCTAACATGGTCCAAATACTTGATTAGCGCTCTCAGGGTGCTGCCATGGGCCACAACCAGTTGATTGTGACCATCAAGGAGACGTGGTGCGATTTCGTCCACCCAGTATGGTATCAAACGGTCATAGGCCATGGCTAAGCTTTCACCACGCGTCAAAATCGTCTTTGGAAAACTAGCGTATCGCCTGTCGTCCAAATGATCTGGCTGGTCCAAAAGTGGCGGCACAACATTAAAACTTCTGCGCCACTTGGCCACCTGGTCTGCACCGAACTGAATTCGTGTTTGATCTTTATTAAGTCCACGTAAGGCGCCATAGTGACGCTCATTTAACCGCCAACTTTTGTGTTCAGGAATCCAAAGTTGATGAATCTCGTCCAGGACTAGGTGAGTTGTCTGTATCGCACGTTGTAGCAAAGAAGTGTGCACATCTGTAAATTGTAACCCAGTCGCTGCCAGAATTTCGCCAGCCTGCTCTGCCTGCTCGATTCCCTTAGGTGTCAACGGAACGTCGGTCCACCCTGTATAAGTATTGTCACGATTTGCCGTGCTCTCACCATGACGAATAATAACCAACTCTACCATTTCTCTCATCCCAACTCGTCTTAATTCTTCTACTTAGCCTGACGTTATTAGTTCACATCAATTATCGTACCATGCCAGTAAGGTGAAGTGAAACTAGTTCAAAGAAAAAAGAACCGTCACAAGGACGATTCTTTTAATTAAATTCAATTTAGAAGTGGATGTATCCAGCAGCTTCGCTAGCAGAGATAGTCCGTGCGTTGTAGGCTTGACCATTGAAGTTACCTTCGATGATGTTAACCGTACCGTTACCGTTAACACCAGTAACATAAGCAACGTGCATGTAGCCAAAGAATGCAACTGAACCGGCAGTTGGTGTTTGGTTGACTGCAACGCCACGAGCAGCAGCGTTAGCACCCCAGGCATTACCATTACCAAGGTAAGCCCACTTAGAACTAGAAATACCTTCAGCTTGTAAGATACCAGCTACAAAGGCAGTACATTGGCCAGCTGGGTAACCTTGAACACCGCTGTAGAATCCGGCAGTACCGGCAGCCTGAGCACCACCAAAGGCAGTTGAGGCTGCAGCAGGTGCTGGCGTGTTGACATTAGTCGCTGTAGTGTCATTGTTTGTAGCAGGTGCGGCTTGTGAAGTCTGAGCCTGTGAGGCTTGTGAAGCTGGTGCTTGTGAAGCAGCCTGACTCGCAACACTAGTTGCCTGTGAGGCCTGAGATGCAGGTGCTTGGCTAGCTTGTGAGGCTTGGCTTGCCTGTGAAGCAGGAGCTTGGCTAGCTTGTGATGCTTGACTAGCTTGGGAAGCTGGTGCTTGACTAGCAGCTTGGGAAGCAGTACCAGTTGTGTGCAATACTTGACCAACCATCAAAACGTTAACGTTTGAGATACCGTTCAAAGAAGCCAAGTCAGAAACTGACTTACCTGTTTTAGAAGCGATGGCGTTTAACGTGTCACCAGCAACAACTGTGTAGTCACCGTTAGCATCAGCACTGGTAGCTGATGTTGCAGCTTGACTTGTAGCCTGACTAGCAGTTGGCGCAGCTTGACTAGCCTGTGATGATGACGTCTTGTTGTCATTGTCATCAGGAATAATCAAGTTCTGGTCAACATAGATTAAGTTGGCATCAGTCAAATGGTTCGCCTGTACAATGGCATCAACAGTGGTGTGGTTTTTTTGTGCGAAAGCCCACACAGTGTCACCTTTAATTGATTTTACAGTTGAAGCATTAGCTGATAATTGAACACCAGCTAAAACGCTGGCGGCACCAGCAGTTGTTAATAATACGTTTTTAATAGACTTTTTCACGTTATTCACTCCTAAACAATTCATCCCGTTTGAACGACTCTATGTAGCAATTACTGTGATTAATACTAGTCTTCGCGTGTAACAGGTCCATACCAGCCATATAACATTTTGTTACGAATGTTACAGAAAGGTTACATCATGCCATAAAAAGTTCTTGAAAACGCGGTTTAACGCAACTTGTTGTCAAACATGCGGGCACAAAAAAATTAAGAAAAAGTGAAGTTGTTACGAATTTCCTAAGGATCAAGTAGATTGTAAAATTAATCCGAACGCTGTTCGGACAAAAAAGATCAGCTTCCTTTAAAATGGTGTTTACAACAAACCCATCTTTTAGGAGCTGATCTTTTGTTTAGTATAACCTATTCCGAACGAATTAAAATCGAAACCTTTTGTGAACTAGGGCTGTCCAATATCCAAATGGGCGTTCGGCTGAACCGATCACCGTCAACAATTTCTTATGAATTATCTCGATGTCAACCTTATCAGGCTGAATTAGCACAAACAGATGCCGAATACAAGCGATCACGATGTGGTCGGAAAACTAAGCTGAGCGATGAGTTAAAGCAAACAATTCTCAACCATTTACATCTAAGCTGGTCACCAGGAATGATTGCTCACGAATTTAAACTAGCGACTAAATCTATTTATAATTGGCTAAATCAGGGGAGAATTGGTTTCTCCTTGAATGATCTACCTGAACATGGCGTACGCCAACGGCGTAACGTTGACCAACGATCCAAATATAATCAATCTTTGGGGCGATCGATTGAACAGCGTCCCATGATGATTAATCAACGTAATCGCATCGGTGATTTTGAACTAGATACCGTCGTTGGCCCTCGTGGGCATAGTAAGGCAGTTTTATTAACTTTAATCGATCGCAAATCACGGTTCCTTTGGGCATATCGGTTAAAGGACCGAACGACAGCGAGTGTTAATGAAGCACTGACTAAGTTCCTAACAACTTTTAATGGACCGGTGCACAGTTTTACTGTGGACCGTGGTACTGAGTTTAGTGGGCTAGTATCATTTGAATCACAATATGGTATTAAGACCTATTACTGTCATGCTTATACGCCAGCTGAACGTGGTAGTAATGAACGCTTTAATCGGAATTTACGTTATTTTTATCCTAAGGGGACTCGTTTTAAGCACATTAGTGCTCAAGATTTAACGACGACGTTACTCCAAATTAACCAGAGACCGCTTAAAATACTTGACTGGAAAACACCGTATCAGGTTATGCTGACCAATTTGTCCAAAAATTCGGATTAAATTTGCAATCTACCATCAAACCACTTTTTGAATCAAAACCATCATGATTGGAACCACGATAAGTGACATTAGTGTCGTTTCTGTAACCATAATTGACGCAAAATCAGCGTCTGCATGATACAACTTAGCAACCACAGGTGCGTTTGTCATTACCGGCATACAAGACTGCAGAACGAAAACTTGCTTCATCAGTGTCGGCATATCCGCATGCATAACAAGCAATATCATCAAAACCGGCGCAAAGATGAACCGCCCAGACAAGACACCCAAGCTGCTTCGATTCAGCCGCATATTCTTAAGGCCTGCATTGTACACGGAAACACCGATGAAGAGCATGGATAACGGTATCGTCAAACCGCCCAGATACGCGAACGTTTGGTTCAAAAACTTTGGCAAATGTACATTGATCAAGACCAGCACAACCCCAATCATGAATCCGATCAGTGGCGCAGAGAAAATTTTACGCAAAATCATGCCAAACGTGAGATGCTCTCCGACTGACCCATCACGTTGAATAAAGTAGACGCCGATCGTCCAAAAGATCGTCGTATTGGCCATGTAGTACACCAACACATACGGTAAGCTCTTACTACCAAAGATGGCCATGTTAATTGGCAGCCCGACGAACACTGTGTTTGAGTTAAAGAACATGGATGTAAACAGGCCCCTGCGGCTGGGATCGATTCGCAAAACGTACACCAGTCCCCATGCAAGAATCATCAGCAGCATCATTGAAATGACAGGGAAACGTAAATCAGGCAATAAGGCATACAATTCACGTTTGGAAAAATCCCGTGTAATAGAAATAATCATGTATGGGGGCAAAGCTATCTGGGTGACCAGCTTAGCCAACAATCGGGTTGAGTTCTCATTAAACCACCCTTTGCCTGCGAGGACATATCCCACAGCCACCATCAGAATAATAATTAAAACACCCTGCGCACTTTCAAAAAAGATTCCCATGAATTTACAGTCATTCTTTCTATTAGTTAATGATTTCTAGTATAGCACTCCCTTTTAACGCGATTAAAAAGCAAAAACACCACGTACTGCCAGCAAGTGACAGTACGTGGCGTTTACAAGTTTGACAGTTAATTACTGTTGCTTTTGTTTTCTTGATCGTGGTCGCCGGGTAAATAACGCCTTTAAATTGCGGCGCATAACCTGAAAGAACGTCAACGAGCGAACAATATGATCCGCATCAACATGATTACGAATGGCACGAAGCACAGCTTTAGGATGCCGTGAAGAAAACTTGTAAGTTCCGTTCCGCGTTGTTTGAAGCGCATAACGAGGAATCACTTTACCCTTGAACATTACTGAGGCAATCACTAAATCGACATCCTCCCATGGAATCTGGATAAACTTATTGCTGTCACGATCGTTGTAAAACTCAAAGGCCTTATCACCGACCATAATCTTGCCGTAGTCGCCCAGCCCCATATAGGAAGTACCATCGATAACCATTTCAACCTTTGTATTCAGTGATTCAACCATGTTCTTCTCTCCTAACCTGTATTCAAACGCCTATTCGCATCATACTACGTTAATCACGATTTTCAAACGCAGCAACGATAACCTGTTCATAATGCCAAGGGCACTTACTTCCGGTTGCCCGAAAATGAGTGCCCCTAACAAACCGTAACTTTTGATTAAAGCCAACCAACCACGTGAAGTAAAATACCAACGATGAAAATACCAAGAATGATGATGATTGGTGAAACTTTCTTCTTTAATAACCACATACATAAGAAGGTCAGTAACAGAGCAGCTAAACCGGGAATCAATTGATCCAAGTTATCTTGCAATGTCGTTACTTTAACTTTGTCTAATGACAAACCTTTACCCAAGTTGTATTGAGTTAAGGCTTCTTTGATTCCATTGGCGCCCTTTGGCAATTTATTCCAGTCGATAAAGGCACCTTTTTGTTGGGTAATCCGTGAAACAACAGGCTTAAAGTCGATCTTAACCCAACGTTGAATCAGGGCCCCAATAACAAACATCCCCATCATGGAAGCACCACGAGTAACTTTTTGTAGTAAACCACCAGATAAGTCATCAGTGATTCGTGAACCGGCACGGTAACCAAATTCCTGGGTGTACCACATAAATCCCCAACGGATTAAGTTCCAAAGAACGAAGAACAGAATTGGTCCGACAATGTTACCAGCAATCGCCAATGATGCACCTAAGGCACCAACAATAGGACGAACGGTGTACCAGAAGACTGGGTCACCAACACCGGCTAACGGACCCATCATCCCAACTTTAACCCCTTGAATGGCAACGTCGTCAACCGGCGCACCATTGGCACGATCTTCTTCTAGGGCTAGCGTAACACCAATAATTGGTGAAGCTAAGTATGGGTGAGTATTGAAGAATTCCAAGTGCCGTTTGTAAGCGGCAATTCGGTCTTCTTTTTTTGTATATAACTTGTTCAGGGCAGGCATGAGTGAATATAGCCAACCACCGTTTTGCATACGTTCATAGTTCCAAGAACCTTGAATGAACGTTGACCGCCAAGCAACCTTTAAACGGTCGTTTCTTGTTAAACTAATCTTTTTAGTATCAGTTTTATTATCAGCCATTTTCGTTTCCCTCCCCTAATTTTAATAGTCGTCCAATATGTCGCCTAACGGATCACCGGTGTTATTGTTGCCACCGCCTCCATTACCGCCATTTGAACCATGTTCATCGAGCTTCAAGTACATCAGAGCCATGGAAAGGCCGATAGTACCAATAGCAATTAGAGTCAGGTCAGTCAATGCAGCAAGTGCAAAACCAATTGCGAAGAAAGGCCAAACTTCGGAAGAAGCCATCATGTTGATAACCATGGCGTACCCAACGGCAACAACCATGCCACCACCAATGGCCATCCCATCTGATAACCACTTAGGCATTGCTTCAAGCAATGCACGCACTTGCGAGGCCGGGATAATCAGCAGTAATGCTGCTGGAATCGCAATTCGCAAACCTTGTAAACAGATACAGATTACTTGCCACATATCAATCGTGCGGTAGTTACCCTTTTCAGCTGCAGCATCCATGATGTGAATGATGGCAACCGTGATGGTACGAACAATCATGGTTAAGAACAAACCAGCAACGGCCAGTGGAATCGCAATCGCGATAGCCGAACTGACACCTGCACGTCCTTGACCACCTTGAACCAAAATAATAGCAGATGCGACTGATGCCAATGCGGCATCGGGTGCAACAGCGGCACCAATGTTCGCCCAACCTAAGGCAATCATTTGAAGGGAACCACCCAAAATAAGTCCGGCTGTCAATTGACCTGTAACCAAACCAATTAACGTACAAGCAATTAAGGGTTGATGAAATTCGAATTCATCCAAGATTCCTTCCATGCCGGCAAAGAATGCAACGATTACAATAAGAATCATTGATATAGCAGACATTTGAAAATCCTCCTATCTATGTGATAAAAATTATGAATTTTGTAGTTCTTTACGAGCCTTTTCGACGATAGCGTCCATGTTGGCTGATGAATCATCCGGCACTTTCCGAACATCGAACTTAATGCCCGCTTGTTTAAGTTTATCGAAGGTCTCAACGTCTTCTTTACCAAGTGACAGAACCTTGCTGACAGCAACTTTGCCAGCTGAGTGAGCCATTGAACCGATATTCAACGTCTTGATATCAACACCACCCTGAATGGCACGTAATGCATCTTCTGGCGTTTCAAACAAAATCAACGCCTTTGTGGCACCAAAACGAGGATCCTTGGCAACCTCAATCATCTTGTCGACTGGGATAACGTTGGCTTTAACACCCGGTGGTGTTGCCTCAACGATCATGTTCTTTCGTAACTTATCCTTGGCAACATTATCTGAAACAACGATAATGCGGTCTGGATTAACAGAACGGGTCCATGCAGTGGCAACTTGCCCGTGAAGCAGACGTGAGTCGACACGTACCAATCCAAACTTAATGTGCCCATCGCCTAAGACTGTTCCTGGCGCAATTGCGGCTTTTGGTTGGTTACTGCCGGCATCAGCCTTGGATGCTTCTTCCTTTGGCTGTAACGACTCTGGCTTGATGCGTACACCATCTTTTGCCGTTTGTAGGATGTGCGCAGCAATTTCATGTGCGTTATCCATTGTCATCCGGGAACCGTAAGCTTCAATGACCATTGGCAAGTTCATGCCGGTCACAATAGCCCACTTATCCTTGTGTTCTTCAAACAGGCTGTTTGCCTGATTAAATGGTGTTCCACCCCAAAGGTCGATCAGAATCAACACTTGATCTTGATCATCAAACGTTGATACTGCTTTTTCGAACTTGGCGTGGACATCATCTGGGCCTTCACTTGGCAGCAAGGTGACCGTTTGCACGTTCTCCTGTTTGCCGAAGATCATTTCACCTGATTGGTAAATACCTTCAGCAAAGCCGCCATGACTGGCTAAGATAATCCCTACCATGTGTGTCCCTCCTAAATTAATAAAATGTGAAGCCATTAATTATTCGCAACATTTAGTTTTAACTAAACGCTACTGGAAATCAAATCAGATGCCTTCCTGCGCCAACAACGCCATTAAATCGCGTTTTTTATCCGTTGGCACCTTTCGTACTTCCAATTCGACGCCCGTATTATGCAATTCGCGGAAAGTTTGTGCATCATCTCCACCAATTGCAACGGCATCCGTCACCATCTTTTTGCCATCCGTAAAGCTCAGGCTACCGATGTTAACGGATTTAATCTCAACGCCGCTTTTAACAACGCGTAGCACATCGCGCGGAGTTTCGAACAACAAGAACGCCTTGACTTGGTCAAACCGTGGGTCCTGATAAACTGAAATCAATTTATCAACCGGAATCACATTAACCTCTACACCAGCTGGTGCAGCTTGCGTGATTAACGTCTTCCTCAAGTTGTCCTTAGCAACGCCGTCTGACACGACCAGGATCCGATCCGGAGAAATTACCTTCGTCCAAACCGTTGCCACCTGACCATGCAATAATCGTGAATCAATTCTTACCAACCGAATGTCCATGCTCATTAGTTGACCTCCTCGTCAGGTGTCGTTAAATCCAAATGTTTAACGCCCGCCTTAGCGATTTCTTCTAAGTGCGGGACCACCTGATCCAATGTTTGGTTGCGAACGGTATACGCCTCAATCAACATTGCCAGATTTAAACCAGTGATTAGACCCATCCGGTCCGTGTGCTCGGCAACGATCCGACTAGCAACATTGAACGGTGATCCACCCCATAAATCTACGAGGAATAACACCTGATCATCATCGTCAAAACTTGTCAGCGTCTGGTCAAACTTCTTTTTCAAGTCATCTGGACCTTCATCTGGCATGAATGTCACGGTAGCCACTTTTTGCTGGTCGCCGAAGATCATCGTGGCCGACTGCTTAATGCCGTCCGCAAAGCTACCATGACTGGCTAAAACAATTGCTAGCATTTCGCGTGCACCTCCCTTCACGACTTAATTAGGAACAACGTCAATTATATGGCACAAGATTGACTTTTTCACTACATACGTATTATAGCTGTTAATTGATTGTCAGTAAAGCGTTTACAATCTTGTTTACAAAAATCCGCTAAAATCATCTTGATATGTACGTGAAAGCTTGTCCCTAATATCTTAAGCACGTGACTAGCATACCGTAGTGAAGCGCTTACATCAAGTACAAATCACCCCCTAAGTGTCCGAAAAGTTTCAAAATGGACTAGACAGGTTGATAGACGGGCATTTTCTGTTTTTAAAAAAATTTTGATTTTTTTGATAAGTTGGTAGATTGCAAATTTAATCCGAATTTTTGGACAAATTGGTCAGCATAACCTGATACGGTGTTTTCCAGTCAAGTATTTTAAGCGGTCTCTGGTTAATTTGGAGTAACGTCGTCGTTAAATCTTGAGCACTAATGTGCTCAAAACGAGTCCCCTTAGGATAAAAATAACGTAAATTCCGATTAAAGCGTTCATTACTACCACGTTCAGCTGGCGTATAAGCATGACAGTAATAGGTCTTAATACCATATTGTGATTCAAATGATACTAGCCCACTAAACTCAGTACCACGGTCCACAGTAAAACTGTGCACCGGTCCATTAAAAGTTGTTAGGAACTTAGTCAGTGCTTCATTAACACTCGCTGTCGTTCGGTCCTTTAACCGATATGCCCAAAGGAACCGTGATTTGCGATCGATTAAAGTTAATAAAACTGCCTTACTATGCCCACGAGGGCCAACGACGGTATCTAGTTCAAAATCACCGATGCGATTACGTTGATTAATCATCATGGGACGCTGTTCAATCGATCGCCCCAAAGATTGATTATATTTGGATCGTTGGTCAACGTTACGCCGTTGGCGTACGCCATGTTCAGGTAGATCATTCAAGGAGAAACCAATTCTCCCCTGATTTAGCCAATTATAAATAGATTTAGTCGCTAGTTTAAATTCGTGAGCAATCATTCCTGGTGACCAGCTTAGATGTAAATGGTTGAGAATTGTTTGCTTTAACTCATCGCTCAGCTTAGTTTTCCGACCACATCGTGATCGCTTGTATTCGGCATCTGTTTGTGCTAATTCAGCCTGATAAGGTTGACATCGAGATAATTCATAAGAAATTGTTGACGGTGATCGGTTCAGCCGAACGCCCATTTGGATATTGGACAGCCCTAGTTCACAAAAGGTTTCGATTTTAATTCGTTCGGAATAGGTTATACTAGACAAAAGATCAGCTCCTAAAAGATGGGTTTGTTGTAAACACCATTTTAAAGGAAGCTGATCTTTTTTGTCCGAACAGCGTTCGGATTAATTTTACAATCTACTAGTTATCTACCTTTTTACGTGAACCCCTTTTAGCGCGTTTAAAAGATGTCGTCTAGTGCTCTCGCTTTCATATTTTCAATTATGAATATTAGTCTTTTGGTGGTCTATTTACAGTACAGAGTGTTGTGTGTTCGTTAATTAAAGAAATTAAAGGAGATAACGCCTTGAATCATCATAAGACGCTACCTCCTTTAGTTTTGTCGCTGTTCTAACTGAAAATCATGCGTACTTCTTCGGAAATCAATCTTGTAATGCCAGTTGATCCGCATCCAAAATTGCAATTTGATTACCGTGACCTTTCTTTAACCAACCGGCAATCTGAAATTCATTTAGCTTGCGACTAATTGTTTCCGGCGTAGTTCCCAAGTATACGGCTATTTCCTTCTTTTGAAGCGGCAATGTGAACATTGTCTGCGCTGGAAAACTTGCAGCCGTTTCGACTAAATAGTCGGCAAGACGACCGCCAATTGAACTCGTGGTCACACTTGTTGCCTTACCCTCTAGTTGACTGATTCGTTTGCCAAATTCATTAAGGATACCAAGTGCTAGTTGCGGTGCCTCTGCCAACAACGCCTGAAAGTCTGAACGCTGGATCGAGCATACCTGAGTTGGCACCAGTGCTTCCGCATAACTTGTCCGTGTAACCGGATTGAAAAGTGCCGCCTCACCGTCGAAATCTCCAGACTGAAGTAAGTATAGTAATTGTTCACGTCCGTTTGTAGCCAGCTGATAAACTTTGGCCTGGCCAGCGGCAATAATGGTCAACTGATTAGCCTCGTCGCCAGCGTTAAACAGTGTCGTGCCCTTTTCATAAACGTGCTCATGGACAATGGCACTCACCTGCTGTAATTCAACTGTTGTCAATTGGTTAAAGATCGGTACCAGTTGAATACAATCATGCGTGCCCAGCTTATGTTCCTGCATCTCAGCACCCCCTTATATACAAAATATTGTAACAGGTAAACCACAAAGTAAACTTGATCCGAATCAAGTATGTAAAATGCTTTGTTTTAGTAAGCATATCTGTTACACTAAATAGTAATCGTTACAGTTCTTGGAAACAAGCATTGTTATCGTCACATTAAGTTAGTCAATTTTAGGAGGAATGAATTCAGTTTATGGCAAAAAAATCTAAGATCATTAAAGAACAACGCATTGAAGCTACAGTTGCGAAGTACGCTGATCAACGTGCTCAAATGAAAGCGGCTCATGACTACGCTGGGCTCGCCACCCTGCCGAAAAATGCTTCACCCGTGCGCATTCACCGTCGTGATAAGATCGATGGTCGTCCGCATGCTTACTTGCGTCAGTTTGGCCTATCGCGGCTCAACTTCCGTCAGCTCGCTTTGCAAGGCAAAATTCCTGGTGTTCGTAAAGCTAGCTGGTAATGCGTTGGTCCAATCTATATAAACAACTTTTAACTAAAAACTGCCAGAGTGACGATTTTACTCATCATTCTGGCAGTTTTGTTTTGTCTTTCTAGCAGTTTATTCATCCGTTTTTGCTGAAAGGTCCAAACTCTTACGGATCTCATTAGTAACCCGTTGCTTCTCGCTTGAACTGACCACTTCAAACGATTGACCATTAATCATCTGACCTTGTCCTTGCATGTGGTCAGTGGTCATGTCTTTAGTAGAAGAACGATAGCTAGATGCAAGTTTAACCAAGTCAGAGCTGGTTAAATCTGTTTGCGACTCATTAGCAATCGAGTTTAAGAAACTAGGATTCAAAACCGTCTGAACAGAAATGGACTTTCTAAACAGTGCTTGAACAACTAACCGTTGACGTGTTTGACGACCATAATCGTTTTGAGGATCATCATAACGCATCCGTGAGAACTTCAAGGCAGTTGAGCCGTTCATGTGGTAGGTTTGACCCTTTACAAAAGAAGCACCTTCATAGTTGAAAGTTAATGGTGATGTAACCGTCACACCACCCACTTCATTAATCGCTTTTTCCAAACCACCCATGTTCAACAGCGCATAGTAGTCGATTGGAATGTTCAACAGATTTTGAACCGTCTTAATGGTTGTCCCAACGCCACCGTATGAGTAGGCAGCGTTGATCTTAGCCGGTGAATCCTGAGGATAACCAGCAATATCTGTCATCGTGTCACGAGGTAAGCTGACAAGCAGCATCTTCTTAGTCCGTGGGTTGATGGTAGCAATCATGATCGTGTCGGTACGACCTTTATCAGTTCGTCCCAAAGCACCGGTATCAGTTCCCAGGAACATAATTGAAATTGGCTTCTTACTCTTTAGCACTGACTGTGTGTCACGTGCCTTAGTAATTCCGGCCGATTTATAAGCTTTGTTGCTGGCTGAATTGATGTTGTGATAAGCCATTGCCCCAAAACCGACAATTGCTAACACTAAGACAATGACAATGCCCCAGAACCAGCGCCAAGGGTGAAAACGGCGACGACCATTGCCACCCTTTTTACCACTCGTTGGTTGTTCATTATGGCGTTGCATTCTTGATGGTTCTTGATTTGGTTCGTTATCCATATTCGGGTCCCCCAAGGAATTAATTCTTCCTAATTACTCACGCCTACAGATTGTAAACCAAGTTTGTCCACAAGGCGAGAAATAACGGCAAACATTTACCGTTTATACCGTGATTTTAATTTTTTCTTATGAACACTTGCATACTTAGTTGCGCAAACGCACTTTCATTAGTCGTACTATTCAAGCGCTTAGGTTTAGACATTGGCTGCCGTTACGCTGACCAGAAACGCTAATAGTATAAAGGTAGATTGCAAATTTAATCCGAATTTTTGGACAAATTGGTCAGCATAACCTGATACGGTGTTTTCCAGTCAAGTATTTTAAGCGGTCTCTGGTTAATTTGGAGTAACGTCGTCGTTAAATCTTGAGCACTAATGTGCTCAAAACGAGTCCCCTTAGGATAAAAATAACGTAAATTCCGATTAAAGCGTTCATTACTACCACGTTCAGCTGGCGTATAAGCATGACAGTAATAGGTCTTAATACCATATTGTGATTCAAATGATACTAGCCCACTAAACTCAGTACCACGGTCCACAGTAAAACTGTGCACCGGTCCATTAAAAGTTGTTAGGAACTTAGTCAGTGCTTCATTAACACTCGCTGTCGTTCGGTCCTTTAACCGATATGCCCAAAGGAACCGTGATTTGCGATCGATTAAAGTTAATAAAACTGCCTTACTATGCCCACGAGGGCCAACGACGGTATCTAGTTCAAAATCACCGATGCGATTACGTTGATTAATCATCATGGGACGCTGTTCAATCGATCGCCCCAAAGATTGATTATATTTGGATCGTTGGTCAACGTTACGCCGTTGGCGTACGCCATGTTCAGGTAGATCATTCAAGGAGAAACCAATTCTCCCCTGATTTAGCCAATTATAAATAGATTTAGTCGCTAGTTTAAATTCGTGAGCAATCATTCCTGGTGACCAGCTTAGATGTAAATGGTTGAGAATTGTTTGCTTTAACTCATCGCTCAGCTTAGTTTTCCGACCACATCGTGATCGCTTGTATTCGGCATCTGTTTGTGCTAATTCAGCCTGATAAGGTTGACATCGAGATAATTCATAAGAAATTGTTGACGGTGATCGGTTCAGCCGAACGCCCATTTGGATATTGGACAGCCCTAGTTCACAAAAGGTTTCGATTTTAATTCGTTCGGAATAGGTTATACTAGACAAAAGATCAGCTCCTAAAAGATGGGTTTGTTGTAAACACCATTTTAAAGGAAGCTGATCTTTTTTGTCCGAACAGCGTTCGGATTAATTTTACAATCTACTTAAAGTATTCGATTATTTACAAAAGATCGTTGGACATTAAATGACATCTACATGAAATTAGCAACTATACAAGCTGGAGCGTGTCAAGGTTGACAACCGTAAGCGTCATCCAACGCCATTTAAATCATAAAATGTCATATTATGCCTAGCAAACAAAAATCCCATCATCTTAGCAATTAATACCGGGATGATGGGATTTATTAATTAGTCAGTTTAACCGAAAGCAAAAACTAAATTAGTTTTCTTGAACAGTTGGCCGTAACAGAATTTCATCGATACCAACATTTTCAGGTTGGTCAATGGCATAAAGTACTGCGTTTGCCAAATCTTCTGGGTCCAAGCCGATTTCTTCTTCACGAGCACGGGCCTTCTTTTGCAATTCAGGGTCACCAACAGTCTTCCATAGTGACGTATTAACGTTACCTGGTGATACGATGGTGGAACGAATCATGTTAGGACCTTCCTCTTGACGGAGAGCATCCATGATGGCACGAAGCGCAAACTTAGTACCTGAGTAGATGGCAGCATTAGGGTTAATAACATGGCCGGCGTTTGAGTCGGTTGCGATGAAGTGGCCGAAGCCTTGTTCCTTCATGATTGGTAATGCAGCAGCAATACCGTACAGAACACCCATAACGTTGATTTGGAAAGCTTGTTCCCAATCTTCCACCTTCAAATCACGTAAGGCAGAGTTTGGCATAACACCTGCGTTGTTGTACATAACATCGATCTTGCCATACTTGTCGTGAGCAGCCTTAACAAAGTCAGCAACGGAGTTCTTGTCCGTAACATCGACAGTCTTGTAAGCTGCTTCGCCACCATCTGCGGTGATTTCTTCAACTTGTTGTTTCAGCAAGTCTTCACGCCGGGCACCGATGAATAACTTGGCACCATGTGCAGCTAACTTCTTAGCAGTTGCAGCACCAATACCTGATGAAGCACCTGCGATAACAACAACTTTACCTTTAACAGTCATAACTTAATACGCTCCTTTTTTAAATGTGTGCTAAGCCCGTTCCCAGGCGTCGGCATCACTCTATAGGTTTTCCTTAATCTTGTTGATAATGTCTTCGTATTCTGAATCGGTCAACTTCTTAGGGTTTTCAGGGTTGTTAACAAAGGCATCGTTCCAATCACTGTCGCCAGGCTTCTTTGGCACAACGTGAACGTGCAAGTGAGAAACCGTGTCGCCATAAGTTCCGTAGTTGATCTTACCTGGGTTAACGGCCTTTTCAACAGCTTCAGCAGCGTGTGCAACGTCATCATAAAATTCATGACGTTCAACATCTGTCAACTGGAATGGTTCGTCAACGTGCCAGTTCAAAACAACCGCAACACGGCCAAGGTGTGTTTGGTCACGTGCTAAGTAAACTGTAGCAACATGCAATGATTCGATTTCAATGTAGTTTGCGTCAAGCTTTTCAGTATGGGCACAATACATACAATCTTTTTGGAAACGTTCAACCATGATAAAAACCTCTCTTTATTTAAATTATTTGATCACTAGTTAATTGGGTGACTCTGTGTTTCTGCATCTGCCGTGACTTCTTCATCCGTAGCCTTTGCAGTTTGAGTCGCACTCTTACTTGAGTGCAAACTGAGAACGATCAGTCCGGTAATAATCAATGCACCGGCTAAGAAGTACATCCCCACCGTTGTGCTACCAGTGGCACTCTTTAACCAACCAATTGCGTATGGTCCGAAGAAACCACCAAAGTTACCAACAGCGTTCACGATTCCTAAACCAACGGCAGCAATCCGAGGATCAACCGTCGTCGTAATTGCCCAGTAAGGACCGGAGTAAGCATAAACCCCAATGGCAGACAGGCAAATGAAACCAACGGACATAACAGGAACAGATGTGGTTAATGCAGCGCCGATAAATCCAAGGCCACCAAGCAAAGCACCACCGGCAGTATGCCAGATTCGTTCACCACTACGGTCAGACCACTGACCGTTGATAACCAATGCAACTGCACCAAGCAGGTAAGGAATCGCACTAATCAAACCAACTTGCATCGTGGTTAAGCTACTTGATAAGGACTTAACCATTTGAGGCATCCAGAACGTAATCCCGTACAAACCGATACAATAGAAGAAGTTAATTCCAGTCATCTTCCAAATCTTGCCGTCTTTGAAGGCGTCAACAAATGGTGCCTTAATGACTTTCTTTTCACTTTCTTGCTTAACATCGTCGGCAAGTGCTTTCTCCAACCAACTCTTTTCATCGGTGGTTAACCACTTGGCGGTATCTGGTTTGTCGGCCAAGAAGAAGACGGTGTAAACACCCATCAAAATGGCAGGAATCCCAATGATAATGAATAACCAACGCCAACCTTCAAGGTTTAATGCCATGTGAACCTGAGTAATAATCCATGTTGCAATTGGTGCACCAATTGAGTTTGCAACTGGCGGTGCAACCATGAATGCTGCGATAGCCCGTGCACGATCTTTACTGCGAATCCAATACGTAATGTAAAGGGTCATGCCTGGGAACAAACCAGCTTCGGAAACACCGAGTAAGAACCGTAGCACAATCAGCATTGGTACATTGGCAACAAACCCAGTTACCAAAGTAACAGTGCCCCAGAAAACCAAGATAAATGCCATCCAACGACGAGCACCAATCTTTTCAAGCATCATGTTACCGGGAATCCCAAACAGGAAGTAGCCGATGAAGAAGATTCCGGCGATGAAACCGTATGTGGTTGCAGTCAAACCTAAATCTTTATCCATCCCCCCGATAGAAGCATACGTGATACTACTTCGATCCAGAAAGGCAATAAAGTAAATGATAAAAAGGTATGGTAGTATATGCCATGTTACCTTTTTAAGAGCGCTTTGCTTAGCCTCTGTCATCATTAACACATCCTTATGCATGTAATTTTTATGGTTTGTGAAAACTTTTCCATGAAGTTGCTAGCTATCCTTCGCTTTCATGATTCATTATAATAGAGCTTAAACGCTTACATTTTGCCTTAATTTGCTCGATTTATGGAATTTATCACACTAAAATGATTGGGAGAGAACTCATGTCAGAAGTTCGTGATCTACAGCTCAAAGTCCTATGGCTCAGTGGCCGCCTGTATCACCGTCATGAAACTGTTGAACCACATCAGCATGATTTTGCTCAGGTTCAATTGGTTCTCAGCGGGCAGGAGTATACTGATCTAACACAGTCTAACGGGGACGATTCGGTTTCGGTAAGTGTGTTTGCAAACCAACTTGTCTTTATTCCGCCATACACAACACACTCATTTCACTTCGAACACGAAACAGTTGTTCTCGACGTTAAGTTTGACCTTCAGGCCGACATTGCTGGATTAATTGAAAAAAACGCCAGCCAACATATTTTCGATGTTGAAGACGTTTCTCCCTTTTATGCACTTTTAAACGAAGCCATTCCAGCGGAACAAAAACGATTTCCTGCTGCCGCTTTGCAACTAGATGTCGATTTCAAACAACTCTTACTGTCAACAATTTTCAAACAGCAACCGACGGAGTCCAGCACGCATAACTTAGACCGCCTCATTGACATCAACACTGATTTTCCGCTATTGAAGTATCTGCAAGCACATTATGCAGAACCCATTCAATTGCCGGAGCTGGCCGCCCACTTTAACTACAGCAAGAATTACCTTATCCGGATCTGCAAACGAGAAACTGGTCTCACGCCAATGAATCTATTGCAGCACATCCGTTTGAAACACGCCCAAAATTACTTAGAATACACAGATTTAAGCGTAAACGATATTGCTATTAAGATCGGCCTGGATGCCAACTACCTCACCAAATCTTTCACCAAAACAATTGGTACCCACCCCATTGCATATCGTAAACAGAGCCGTCAAGAACATGAACGTAATATTACATTGATGAATACGTTCAACCGGCAGTCACAGCCGCAAATCAAAAACACAATTCAACATCCAATGGATTAATAAATAAGGAGGCGGTTTTATTTGAAGAATCAAAATGGATGGCGCCGCAATTTAGCCGTTCTCTGGCTAGGCACTTTTATTGCCGGTATGGGATTTAGCGAAATTATGCCATTTTTATCACTGTACGTTGATCAGCTTGGCACGTTTACAAAGGGGCAGCTAACCATCTACAGTGGCGTTACATATGCAGTTACTTTTTTTGTCATTGCAGTTGTTTCACCGCTATGGGGACAACTCGCTGACCGTAAAGGACGAAAACTGATGCTTCTGCGATCGAGCGCAGGGATGGCCGTTGTTATCGCCTTAATGGGTTTTGTTCATAATATTTGGATGTTGATTCTGCTACGTTTCCTGCAAGGCCTTTGTGCCGGATACATTCCCAACGCAAGTGCGCTGATTGCCACGGAAACACCAAAATCGAAAAGCGGTAGTGCACTGGGCATTCTAACCACTGGTTATGTCAGCGGTAACTTAATTGGACCAATTCTCGGTGGCACACTGGCCGCAATTTTTTCTATTCGAATGACCTTCTTCATTACCGGTTTTTTACTCGCGGTCGTTTTCTTTCTTAGTTTATTTTTGGTACATGAACACTTCACACCAATTCCGCGAGCTAAGATGCAATCCACTAAGGAAGTGTTTGCCTCATTTAAGTCTGCCAGGGCGATTGTAATCCTGTTAATTTCTACCATGCTTATTCAAATGGGCAATAATTCAATCACACCGATTCTTAGTTTGTACGTTCGCGAATTAATGTCGCACACTGCTAACCTAACGATTGTTGCTGGTATCATTGCGGCGCTGCCCGGTATATCAACTTTAGTGTCGGCACCACAACTTGGTCGGCTTGGTGATCGCATTGGCACGGAAAAAGTGCTCATGGGTGGATTCATTTTTGCTGTCCTTATGTACTTCCCTCAAGGATTTGTCAGCACCGTTGGCATGCTCGGTGTTCTGCGATTTATGATTGGAATTTCAGATGGCGCGTTATTTCCCACCGTTCAAACTTTGTTGGTCAAGAACTCACCTGTTAACGTGACTGGGCGAGTATTTAGTTGGAATCAATCATTTCAGGCACTTGGCAGTATGCTTGGTTCACTGCTTGGTGGATTTGTTTCAAACTTATTTGATTACCGTGGTGTCTTTATTTTCACCGCCATCGCGCTTGCAGCGGATTTCTTACTTGTCTACATCGGTATTCCATCCACCCGTTTTCATTTCCACACATCAAATTCGGAAAGTTCAAACTAGTTTCTTAAAGGAGTTTAATTATGGATAAACAAGACATTGAACTACTGCAGCAGGTTTATGCAACAGCAGACAAACTCGCACTAAGTACATCATTAAATGATACTGCTGACGTTAAAGTGATTAATTTTGTCTGGTATGCCGATCAGCCAGATACATTATATTTTTCATCCGTTCGTGGCAGTAATGCATTAGCAATTTACGCAAAACACGCAGATGCAGCCCTGATTACCATTCCTCACGAAAGTGAAACGACAAATCCCTTTGTCCGCGCGCATCACGTTACCATCACCCCATCTGAAAAAACGATGGCTGATGACTTACTTCCCCGCTACTTAGAGTTGGTACCTAATTACCAGCACGTATGGGATGCCATTGGACCACAACTAGTTGCTTATGAAATTAAACTTCACGATGTTCACGTGGATGCCGGTTTGGGCCAACGAAAAATTAATCTCAGTTTTTAAAAGTCATCCACGACAAAAAAAGATCCTCGTAGTGAAATCATCACTACGAGGATCTTTTTAGATTAGTCAGCCTAGTTAACCAATCTGATTATGCGGCCACCGAGACTTGAACTCGGATGATCGAAGGGATCACAAGATCCTTAATCTTGCGCGTCTGCCAATTCCGCCATGGCCGCATCAACGAAAATAATTCTACCAGACATTCGCAGACTTGGCAATTACTCTTTGACATTCTCTCCGCATATTTCCGTTTAGCACCTATTTATCACCACGAAGCTGCTGCATGATTGGCCCATCATTTGGCTGGGGATGAACGCCAAAGAGATCGAGGAAGAATGCCACAATTGGCAACCCAACAATCAGTCCCCAAACACCGAATATCTCTTCACTCACAATCAAAGTCATGAATGTCACAAAAATCGGTAAATCGGTGGCAGTGGCCATAAGACGTGGGTGCAAGAAATAAGATTCAAAGAAGTGAATCACAATAACTAAGATAATCACTTCCACGACCCGCCAGATACCGCCGCTCGCAAACGCGATCAACGTTAATGGCACCATCGAAATGAGCACCCCAGCAACAGGCACCAATCCAAGGATAAAGACAATTACGGCTAACACCATTAAACTTGGCATCTTTAGGAAAAATAAGCCAATGGTCATCAAAACCGTGTTAATTGAACAAATAATTAATTGCGTATCCACAACCGTTCCCAAAATAGTAACAAACTTGCGAACTAAGAAATAAACATTGGTGAAGAACTTTTTAAAACGGCTGTGTAAAAACGCATCCCCAAATCGCTTCATCCGACCGTAAGACGCGGTAAAAATCAAGCTCAAGAAAATGGCAACCCCCACGTGCGAGAAGGCTGTGCCGACACTTTCCAGTCCACGTAGCCCCGTTTCCAAAGCCGTTTGTCCGTGTTTCATAATTTCACTACTGTTGAGTGCTTTATTCACCCACGTGTCTAATTGCTTATCCCAAACTGGATGATCATTGATCGCTTTCATAATCAAATGAGGGATGCCGGAAAACTGGCTAGCCAAAGAGGGTGCCGCGTAGGAGATAGCTAGGACAACTAAGCCAATTACCACCACATACACAATCAAAGTCGCCAGCACCTGACCAATGGGCAACCATTGTCGTAAACGAGCCGTCACTTTTAATGCTAAGAAAGAAAAAATCGTAATTAGCAAAATAATGGAGAGAAAGTGGCGAAAACAAAACAACACAAAGATCAAAAACGCCAAGGTTAAATAAAGTTGAACGTCCTCTTTCTTAAGCCACTGATAAATTCGTTCCATACCCTACCCCCACATTCATCGATACAGCTATCATAGCGTATTCTGCCATACAGTGTACAATAGCCATTACGACATTCGAATTCTACAGACGAGTTTCACGGTTTCTTAAGATTCTTGAGTATAAGCTTCTGCCAAATTCAACCGACCACCACAAATTCCACATGCAAATCGCCGTGTATTGATTCGACGACGCCTCGTGTATCGTTGACCGCATTTTACACATTCATAAATATAGATGTGCCGTGATTGTGAGCGAACTGTCTGTCCTTGTCGATGTTTAGGTGCCGGTGCAAAACGACTGCCACCCACCTGTGCCAGCAAGGTTCGAAATTCCCGACTGCGATGATTAAATGGCAATCCTGCCATCGACAAGTGATAGTGAACCAGCTCGTGCTTAATCACCCCTTCAAGGGTGTCTTCACCGAAATCAGTTAACATTTTCGGATTTATATCAATATGATGATCCCGAAGATGGTAGCGACCACCCGTTGTTTGCAGCCGCGAGTTGAACACGGCCTGATGTTTAAACGGTTTGCCAAACTCCCGCGTGGAAATTTGCATGACCAACCGTTGTAACTCATCATTTGTCATTCATTTTCCTCCACAATTTCATTACCCAATGAAAAACCACTCATCCCGATGTTCAGAATGAGCGGTTCCTTTCTGTTAACGCTAAGCACTACATTCTATACCTTTACATACGTAAAAGAATCTAAATGTAACGACACTAAGCGTTAGTTGCCATGATTGTCTGAATGAGACGAATAATTCGATCCATGGCTTCATTTTGGTCAGTTTCTGCCTGGGCAAACTTTTTCGTGTCGACCGTGTGCTCCTTGACATTCAAACTGTCCGTCATCGTCTGGCAGGCATTAGCATAAGTGTCATAGGCATGCTTAAGTGTCTGATGCTTTCCCATGAAACGCGCTGGTGCTTGTAACTTTTTCAATTTATCATTGTAGCTCAGATAACGATCCGTACCATCCTGAAATTCTGACTGAATATCAGCAAAGTCAGCATCACTAAGGTCTGCCAACTTATCGGCATCCATCGCTGTTTTTAACTTCGTGTAGTAAGGTTCCAAATCTTTTTGGACATCTTCCGTATCCGCAATCGTTCTGGACAATGTCTGCCCGTACACCATCATTAAGTTCTTTTTCACAATAATCTCCTTGTCCGTTATTGCTCGGGAATTACCGAGCTTCGGCACCACTCTTCTAAACGTGCACCTGTCGCTCAATTCCCTGTGCATAACCCAAAGCTGCCTGCCCACAAGCGAACTGCGCTTGCATGCCGCCACCTTTACGTTATTGCTCGGGAATTACCGAGCTTCGGCACCACTCTTTCTTAGACGTTGCACTAATTTTACCACTTCCACGATTAAAATCATCGTCACACCTGCACCAATCACGATTAACCACTGGAACCAATCCAATGTTGTGACGTGGAAGAGTGTATTAAACCCAGGCACTAGAATTGTCGCAGCCAATAGCACAAATGCCACCAGAATGGCCCAGTTAAACGCACGGTTCTTAAAGAGTTGCTTTGTAAAAATTGTTCCATGAATTGATTTTGAATTAAATGCATGGAACAACTGAATCAATCCAAGCGTTGCAAACGCCATGGTCAAAGCATCCGCATGGATTTGTTCTGCACCTGCATGGACGGGGAATGTCAGAGCTAGCCAGTAAACCAAAAGTGTCAGCCCACCTTCTAACAGTCCCTGATAGATAATGTTGCCAAACACCCCGCCTGACAAGAAGTTTGATGTTCGACCACGTGGCTTCTGCTTCATGATATTCTTTTCAGCTGGTTCCAGACCTAACGCAATCGCCGGGAATGTGTCAGTCACCAAATTGATCCATAAAATATGCACGGGTGCCAAGATCTGCCACCCCATCATGGTCATTACAAAAAGGGTTAACACTTCACCTAAGTTTGCAGATAGCAAGTATTGAATGGCCTTTTGGATGTTAGCAAATACTTTACGGCCTTCACGAACCGCCACCACAATCGTCGAGAAGTTGTCATCAGCAAGAACCATATCGGATGCGCCCTTAGACACTTCTGTCCCAGTAATCCCCATACCGACACCGATATCAGCAGTTTTCAGCGCTGGGGCATCGTTCACACCGTCACCGGTCATAGCGACAACTTTGCCACGCTTCTGCCAGGCATTCACGATTCGAACTTTATGCTCCGGCGCCACCCGCGCGTAAACGGAATATTGCGATACCCTTTTTTCAAAATCGGCATCACTCAATTCGTCTAGTTGAGCACCAGTGATGACGCCGGCGTCATCCTCAGCCTTAATAATGCCGAGTCGAACGGCAATGGCCTTAGCTGTATCCGCGTGGTCACCAGTAATCATCAGTGGTCGAATCCCCGCACTTTTAGCTTCGGCAACCGCGCCAGCCACTTCCGGCCGCTCCGGATCGATCATTCCAACAAATCCAGCGAAGATGAGATCTTGCTCGACCTTGTCAGAAGTCATGGTTGCCGGCACTGTTTCAACTGGACGGTAAGCAAACGCCAATACTCGCAACGCCTGTACGGCCAGCTGATGATTGATCGTCAACAACTGTTCCCGAAGCTCATCAGTCAATGGCACAACCTGACCATTGCGCTGAATCTGTGTGACCCGTTTTAGCAATTCATCCGGCGCCCCTTTAACGGTAATCCACAATGCGCCAGTGTCATCCATTTTATTGACGGTCGTCATCAATTTACGTTCTGAATCAAACGGAATTTCGGCCTGTCGTGGGTGTGCAGCTAGAAATTTGTCGGCAGTTACATCATGATCCATGTTGTACTGAATCAAAGCTGTTTCCGTTGGATCTCCAACTAAGCCATCGGCCGTCAGTTTGGTATCATTATTCAACATCAACAGGGTTGCTAAGATTCCCTCATCACTATCAGCCGTTGCATCAACCCCATCTTTAGCCTCACGAACTTCGCCATCAACCACTAGTTTTTCAACCGTCATCTTGTTTTGAGTCAATGTCCCGGTCTTATCTGAAGCGATAATATCCGTACTCCCCAATGTTTCAACGGCAGGCAAACGACGAACCAGAGCATTCAGTTTGGCCATGCGCGTCGTTCCCAGAGCTAGTGTGATGGTCACAATAGCAGGCAGGCCTTCTGGAATGGCCGCTACCGCCAATGAAATAGCCGTTAACAGCATGTTAATCAATGTCTCATTACCACGAATCATGCCGACTGCAAAGACGATTACCGCAACCACCAGTATCAGTGCCGTTAACACTTTACCTAAATGGGCCAGATTTTCCTGCAATGGTGTTTTGCGTTCCTTAGTGTTGTCAAGCATACCAGCGATGCGGCCAACCTGCGTTTGCATCCCCGTAGCTGTAACGACCCCAACACCACGGCCATAGGTCACGTTACTATTCATAAAGGCTAAGTCGCTCATGTCCCCTAACCCAACGTTTGTTGCCGTCACTGGAGCGAGTTGTTTAGTTACTGGAACTGACTCACCAGTAAGCGCAGACTCCTCAATTTTAAGCGAGGCACTTTCCAATAAGCGCATATCCGCTGGCACGATATCACCAGCTTCCAGAAGCACAATATCACCAGGCACTAATTCGTCACTCTTTACCGTCACTGTTTCGCCATTACGACGGACGTGTGCATTTGGCGCCGACATTTCTTGAAGTGCATTAATCGCCTGCTCCGCCTTCGCCTCTTGGAAAACGCCAAACACGGCGTTAAGCACTACTACCAGTAAGATGATGATGGCATCCAGCGCTTCACCGGTCATTGCAGCAATGATGGCGGCCACAATCAGCACTACAATCATTAAATCTTTAAACTGAGCAATAAACTTTTCCAGTAAGGTTGTTTGCCGCTTGGCCGCTAACGCGTTCGGACCGTGCTCATCGCGTCTCGTCGACACCATTTGGTCAGTCAACCCATCTCTACTTGATTTCATTTGCTGAAGGGATTCATCAACGGTCCATTGCGCTGCTTGCGGTAATTTACTTTGTTTCACTTAACATCTCTCCTTTAAATTATCGGCTGTGTACATCGCTCATGGGACGAAAAAAGACCCATGGACGCACACTAAATGTGCAGACCATGAGTCTCACTATTTAAGACAAAACCAGAACGAATCTTGTTGGTGGCGTTGTCACGGTGGCACAACACAATATCTGTGCGCGATGACACCATTAGTTACTCCCTCATTTATCTTAAGCAAGAGTATATCGAAATGATTAGTTAAACACAAGTAATAAGTTTGATCTAACGCCAAAAGTTATCAAAAATCGTAATCGGCATATGACGTTTGTGCATCGTCTTGTTGTACCAATTCTCAATCTTTTCAGCGTCGACATCCTTAATCGTTTTGCCTTCCAGATAATTATCAATGTCATCATATGTGACGCCAAGGGCCACTTCATCAGGTAATGCTGGACGGTTGTCCTCCAGATCAGCAGTCGGAACCTTCAAGTATAAATGTTCCGGTGCGTTTAAGACCTTCAGCATCGCTTTCCCTTGCCGTTTGTCCAGTCGGTACAAAGGATCAATGTCCGTGCCACCATCGCCATACTTTGTGTAAAATCCAGTAACCGCTTCGGCTGCATGATCCGTGCCCACGACAGCGCCATGAACTTCGCCAGCAATCGTATACTGGGCCACCATGCGCTCACGTGCTTTGATATTTCCTTTGTTAAAGTCAGACACCGTAAGCCCGTTAGCTTCAACAGCTGCAACACCAGCGTCAACTGCCGCCTGAACATTCACCCGCATTACCTTATCGGCTTCCATAAACGTGATGGCATCCATCGCGTCACTTTCATCCGCCTGTTCACCATATGGCAAACGAACTGCAATGAATTGATACTGATCGTCGCCTGTTTCCTGACGCATCTCTGCAATCGCCATCTGTGATAATTTGCCAGCCAGTGTGGAATCTTGACCACCAGAAATTCCCAGAACCAGTGCCTTTAAGAACGTATTCTTTTTCAAATAGTCCTTTAAAAACTCAACACTTTTCCGAATTTCCTGTTCCGCATCAAAGTCAGCGCTAACACCGAGTGCCTTAATAATTTCTGCCTGTTTTTCTCTCATGTCCGAAGGCCTCCATAACTTAATTACTACTGAATTAGATGGATAGCCTAGGACTGTCCGTCAAACTTTAATTCACTGACATAACTGTGAACTTGCTTAATAATATTTTGTTTGTGATCCCACAGTTTTTGCGATAAATCAACAGGATAAATTTGTGGATTCAGATCCCGTTTGTATTCATCCCACAAAGAAGCTAGCTGGTCTGCAGCAAACTGTTTAATCGTTTGTAACTCAGGCAACTCATAAACTTGCTTGCCGTTTTCAAAAATCGTCACCAGTACGGGACGCGCGTCAAAGTCCGTCACATCCTTATTGATGTACGTATAGCTTGGGTGGAACATATGCAACCGTGACGCTTCGTCTGGCCGCTCGTCAGATAACGCAACATAATCACCTTCAGATTTACCATCTGCCTTCTTGGTGATCCGCCAAACCTGCTTTTTACCCGGCGTCGATACTTTTTCAGCGTTACTCGACAACTTGATTGTATCAACCATTGTGCCCCGTTCATTTTCAACGGACACCAGTTTGTACACAGCACCGAGTGCAGGCTGGTCAAACGCAGTAATCAGTTTTGTACCCACGCCCCAAACGTCAATCTTAGCGCCCTGCATCTTAAGGTTGGTAATCGTCTTTTCGTCCAAGTCATTCGACGCATAAATTTTAGCATTCGGAAATCCGGCTTCATCAAGTTGTTCACGCACACGTTTTGAAATATATGCCATGTCCCCAGAATCAATACGAACGCCTAAAAAGTTAATCTTATCGCCCATCTCTTTGGCCACGCGAATAGCGTTTGGCACGCCTGAACGTAGTGTGTCATATGTGTCCACAAGAAAGACACAGTCTTTGTGGGAACGAGCGTAAGCCATGAAAGCGTCATAATCGTTACGGTACGTTTGTACCAAGCTGTGGGCATGGGTGCCACTTATTGGAATTCCAAAAATTTTACCAGCGCGCATGTTACTAGTAGCGTCAAATCCACCGATATAAGCAGCACGCGTACCCCAAATGGCGGCGTCCATTTCTTGCGCCCGTCGCGTACCAAACTCCAAGATACCATCGTTGCCAGCCACTGAACGAATGCGGGCAGCTTTTGTAGCAATCAAAGTCTGATAGTTAACGATGTTCAACAAAGCCGTTTCAACGAGTTGACAATCTGCCAACGTCCCTTCTACTTGGACCAGTGGTTCGTTATTAAAAACCAGGTCGCCTTCTTTTGCAGCACGAATCGTTCCTGTGAACTTAAAATTCCGCAGATAGTTTAAAAACTTCTCCGAATATTGTTTTGTGGACGCTAAATACTCTAAGTCAGAATCAGTGAACTGCAGTTGATTAATGTAATCGACAACCCGCTCTAGGCCTGCAAATACAGCATAACCATTGTGAAATGGTAGGTCACGAAAATATAATTCGAACACGGCGTGCCGATCAGCAACTCCATCCTCAAAGTAGGTTTGGACCATATTAACTTCGTATGCATCTGTATGAAGCGTCAGGCTGTCATCTGGATAACGCGTAACCATCGCAATCATTCCCTTTCTGTTTAGACGAATTTTTCTTAACTCTCATATTTTACCATATCTTGTGAATTTCTTTGTTAAATGCCTTCATTGCATCAAAAAACGTGTGCCCACATGACTATTCCCCACAATTTCAACAGACAAAAGAACTACTTTGCTTATCATAATTATGGAAAATAATCGCACAGACACACGTTTAATCATTGTTTTATTACTCAACTAACGTTCCAGGTAGAACTCGAATCGGTTACCGACATACTGGGTCCGCACGTATTCAAACGGCGTACCATCATCAAGGAATGACACCTGACGCAAACGCAGTAATGGATCACTACGTTTAACATTCAAATATTCAGCTACCCGTTCACTGGCTGTCATCGCCGACACCGTTTGCTGAGCGTGACCAACTTTAAGGCCGGCCTCGTCTTCCAGCACGCGGTACAGTGAATTAGTAACATCTTCCTTGCTAAAGCGTCGAATCAATCGTTCAGGCACAGTGGCCACTTCAAAACAGATAGGTTCATCATTGCCGAAACGAATTCGTTCCATTCGCAAAATCTGTTCATTAGGTGCCAGTTGTAATTTTTCACTTTCTGAAAGCGATGGTGTTGTGATGTGATAGGAGACTGTCCGTGAAGATGGCACCTTACCAGCCTGTTCCATTAACTCGGTGAAACTGGTCACACCAGAAACACGCTCTTGCACCTTGCGATTAGCCACATATGTGCCTGCGCCAACACGTCGTTCTAACAGGCCTTCTTCAACTAACGTCTGAACAGCTTGTCGTAAGGTCATTCGACTCACGCCAAACTGAATGGCAAGTTCACGTTCTGAGGGAATCTTATCCCCAACTTGCCACTGACCATCTTCCACGGCTTTCCGTAAACGATTATGAATTTGAATGTAAATTGGTGAGGCCATTTTTTCATCCCTTAGTTTTAGTAAGCCTGGTTGGAACTCAGTTAATTGAAACCTAATTAGTCATCAAAGCGACGACCATAACTGTATGTCCGTTCCAAGTTTTGATTACGATCCATAATGTTAAAATCAGCGTCTTTACCAGCCTGTAAACCACCCTTGCTGGTTAAACCAAATTCGGTAGCTTGGTTAACAGAGGACATTTGAACAGCTTCTTCAATACCGCACCCTGTAAAGTATTGAATGTTGCGGAATGCGTCGTCATAACGCAGCACCGATCCAGCCAAATTACCGGATTCCAGTCGTGCCTGTTTGTCCTTAACAATAACCTTTTGACCACCAAGTTCACTGATCCCTTCAGGCATCCCTTTGGCGCGCATTGAATCAGTGACTAGATCAATGCGTTCAGCACCTTTTTGTTCATAAGCCAACTTGATCATGTCTGGCACAATGTGGAATCCATCACAGATCAATTCACAGTACATGTTGTCTTCCAACATCGCATGGCCAGTAACACCAGGTTCACGGTGCTTAAATTCACGTTGTGCGTTGTACAAATGCGTAACGTGTGTTGCCTTGGAAGCGAGCATTTGCTCACGGGTAGCATTACTGTGACCAACTGATGGCACAATGTTATGACTCAGACAGTATTTTTCGAATTCACGCGAACCAGGATCTTCCGGTGCGTATGTAATCAAACGAACACGGTTCCCTGATAGCTTGTTCCAATTATCGAGCAAGTCAATGTTAGGATCTGAAATATACTTTTCAGGTTGAGCACCCTTATAAGTTGCGGAAATAAATGGTCCTTCAAGATGGATTCCTTGAATAACTGGGTTTTCCTCAGCAGCCTTGGCAATACCTTCCATTGCGTGATTTAAATGTTCGGTAGACTGCGTCATCGTAGTTGGAAACAGTGTCGTGATTCCTTCGTGAACCATATCATTGACCATCTCGTTGATTTGGTCAGGATCGCCGTCCATCGAATCAAAACTGTAGCCACCATGACTGTGAACATCGATAAATCCGGGTACAATCACTTTACCCGTCACAAATTCTACATCGTCGTCTGGTTCAGCGACATAATCGCTCATTGGGCCGACTGCTTCGATAGTTTTGCCAAACCGCAAATAACCATCATCAATCTTTTCTTCACCCGTGTAGATGATCGCATGTTTCAAAACCGTACTCATTGAATCTTCCTCCTCATAAATGTGCCGCTACGCCTTAAACACTGGGGTAGTTAACACGCTCCATTGAAAAAGCTCATTTGGTTACGCTTTCTAGTATAGCTGGTATAGACCACTTTTTCAACGCGTTTATTCTTGATCACGCTTAATTGTGGCATCAATCCCTTTTACTACGGCAGTCATGAACCCAGCTTCTTCCATTGCTAGCAACCCAGCAACAGTTGAACCACCTGGAGAAGAAACTTGATCAATTAAATCAAACGGAATTGTGTCAGATTGAAGCACCATTTTAGCTGAACCTTCAGTTACGGCTGCAGCAATCCGCGTCGCCTCTTTTTTATTAAGACCATGCTTAACGCCGGCACGGGAGAGTGCGTCAATAAAGAAATAGATATAGGCTGGCGAACTACCGGCTAAGGCAGAGAAGGTACTGAAATCTGCTTCTGGTAACACAGTGGTGCTACCAATTGCATCAAACAACCCCTTAGCATCTGCTAACTTGGCGCCCGTTAAATTTTCATTAACAGCTAAAGCTGTCATCCCGGCATCAATGGCCACATTAACGTTTGGCAACGTCCGCAGAATTGGCATATCGTATCCCGCCAGTTCTTCCATTGTTTGTAAAGATAGACCTGCAACAATCGAAATTAATACTTTAGGTCCCTGGTTTAACTCGTCACGTGTCTCTTTTAAAACCTCAGGTGCAATATTCGGCGTTACCGCTAACACAACAAAATCACTATCTTGAACGACCGCCGCATTACTATCTGCCATCCGCACACCTGTTGATGATGCAAATGCCTGATAGTGCGCCTTATGAGCGCTGTGCACAATGATATCTGAAGGTGCCACTGCATCTGCGGCAATCAATCCTTTGATAATCGCTTGAGCCATACCGCCAACACCAATAAATCCGAGTTGCATGAACCGTCTCTCCCCGCATCTGTTTTTAACATACCGCATCTTTATAACCACTGTCACAAAAAATGCAGATAATGTCATATCTGATTAGAATGTAACTGATATAGACCAATAATGCAACTACGAGTCACTAAAAAATAATTTTCCATCTAAACGAGTGGTCAAAAAGAACGTAGTCAAAATTGGCCTTCCAATCTA
The DNA here is from genome assembly GCF_048961765.1 of Furfurilactobacillus cerevisiae. Lineage (GTDB taxonomy): Bacteria > Bacillota > Bacilli > Lactobacillales > Lactobacillaceae > Furfurilactobacillus > Furfurilactobacillus milii_A. The sequence goes on along the minus strand of NZ_CP185253.1, from coordinate 961,170 downwards.
ACGACTGCGTTCTTTGTAACTAACAACGGAGATCCTATTACACAACGATTTGAATAGATTCAAATGTCACTGTGTAGTAATAGTTTTCGTTTCTTAAATAATTTTGTTCAAAAAATAAGATTAACGCTGCACGCCTTAAACTATGCAGTACGTTCAAGTGCTAATATCTGCCGTTTCATCGTTAGACCACCGCGATAACCACCCAATCCGCCGTCCTTACGTAAAACCCGATGGCATGGTGTTACAATCAGTACCGGATTTTTTGCAATTGCCGTCGCAACTGCGCGAATCGCTGACGGCTGACCGATATTAGCAGCAATGGTCGTATAATCACAGGTCATCCCATAAGGAATTAGTACCAATGCATCCCAAACGGCTTGTTGAAGACGTGTACCGGTGCCAAAATGGTCAATCGGCAAATCAAAATCATGGCGCTTACCCTCAAAGTAATCGCTAATTTGCTGCCGATACTTCAACGTTTTTTGGCCATCAGTGATTGCCTGATCAACTGCATCCACATTGTTTAAATAGCTCTTTGCCTCGCTTAACGGAGCATTGGGTGAACCAACAAAAACTAAGCCTTTGTCGGAAACTAATAACTGTAACTGACCAACACTGGTATCAACGACATCATGATATAACTGGGCCATAGTTATCCTCCTAGTTTATTGATGAGTAGCAAACCAATCGTGAATTCGTTGCATGCGTTCAATTCGAAAACGTGGCTTACCTATTCGCGACAGATCGTGGTTTTCGCCAGGAAAACGAACCATCTTCGTTTCAACACCATTTAGTTTTAACGATGTGTACCACTCTTCGCCTTGACCAATTGGACAACGAAAATCCTGTTCGCTGTGAAGAATTAACGTAGGTGTCGACACATTGGCCACGTACTTCAGTGGCGATGCATTCCACAGTGGCGTTAAATCAGTAGCTTTCATCGTTCGCTCACCGGTGAGTTCCCACGGCAGGAAATAATATCCGATATCACTCGTCCCATACATACTAATCCAATCAGCAATGGAACGCGCTGTTACCGCAGCTTTAAAACGATTCGTGTGACCCTCAATCCAGTTGGTCATAAAACCACCGTATGAACCACCAGTAACATACAATCGATTTTGATCAATTTTAGGATCAAGTTCTAATACGTGATCTAAGCCATTCATTAAGTCAGCATAATCGCCCTCGCCATAATGACCAATGACGCCAAGCTGGAATTCCTGTCCATAGCTGGTCGAACCACGTGGATTAATGGCAATCACACCATAGCCTTCACTGGCATGAAATTGTAATTCATGAAAGAAGGTTTCCCCATAATTAGCACCGGGGCCACCGTGAATATAGAGAATCACTGGATAATTTGTTTTTGCCTGCGCATCAATTGGCGGCAAATACCAGCCTGGTACTTGCACATCGTCATCGCTGGTAAATGTAAACCGAAGTGGCTCTACTAATTGGTGCGTCGTTTCATAATGATGATTAGGATCAGTCAAGTCTCGTTCCTTGCCATCCTTCAATGCAATCGCTGAAAGTTTAGCAACCGTCGTCCAAGCAGACTGAGTGAAGAAAACTTCACCATGGTCTGCAGAAATTGTAAAATCAGTGACATGCCGCGGCCCTGATACGAGTTCTTGATGATCACTGAGTGAATCACCCAACGTGGCCATCATGAGCCGTAACGTCCCATGTAATAACTGAGTATAAACATATTGTTGATCACTAACAAACGCTGCTACACGACCACTAAGGTTTTGTTGGAAATCAGCATTCATAATCATGTCGCCGACCACAACATCTTTATCCGGTGTTAGATCAGTTAGCTGTTGATCTTTGAAATGATAATCGTATAAATGTGAAGCAGAGATATTAGGAATCTCATTCGTTGTGCCCCAAAGCAATAAATCAGTGTCACTCTCATTGAATCCAACTGGACTAAGCGAAGCCGCCAGCAAACTGCCAGTCAAAACGATTTTTACACCAGTTTCAGTATCTAACGCATATGTCAGTTCGCTAAAATCATTGTCATCTTCTGGCTTTCCAGCTGTTGAATAGGTCAACAACCTACCATCGTGAGATAGTGGACCCATGGAAAACTTTTCCGGATTTTCAAAGATCTCTGTAGCTGTTTTATGACCAATGATTTGCTTCTTGATGACATAGCGTTCGTCCTCAGCAAAATAGCCGAGATCATTATCTTTATAAATTGTTTTAGTATAACTGATTGTTTGTGGTCGTTTAGGATCTGTTTTAACTGGCCGCTTGCCATCTTTCTTAGGTGCGCTTTGATAATATACGACTTGATGTTTGGCATCCCATTTATAAGCACTGACACCAAACTCATCAAACGTTATTTGAACTGGCGAGCCACCAGTTAATGATTGTGCAAAAACCTGTCGCTGATGATTCGCATCTTCGCTGGTAAACGTCAGTACGCGCTGATCATCACTGATTGCTAGCGCGTTATCCTTGCCAGACAATGTTCCCCACGTTGTCGTTGCGTGCGTATGTAAATCAAACCGTTGGATAGATGTTGCATAATCGTCTTCCTGTTCACGCATCTGCGTTTGCAAGAAAAAGACTGCATCTGGTGTCGCAACGGGTTGTGCAAGTGAAACTAACTTATACAAATCTGTGACCGCTACTGGTTGAACCATATAATCGCCTCATTTTCTTATTGGTTACACTTGCAGTTATTATAGTGCTTTTAAGTCATTAACCAAACATATTAGATTACTTAAACTGCGAACAATTAGTACTATCTGGCTAATCATTTTGATGATCATCGTGTTCGGCATGCCACTCCCGAATCTGGGCCAAACGCTCAGCAAACTTCTTTTCAGAACCTTGGGTGGTGGGCTGATAATAAACGTGGCCAACCAAGTTGTCTGGCATCGTCTGTAATGTTGTCAGCTTATCCTTCGTATCGTGAGCATACTGATAGCCCTCACCATAATGTAAGTCAGCCATTAACTTGGTTGGCTCATTGCGGATCTGTAGAGGAACTGGTTCAGCCATAGAATGCAAAGCATCGTGTTTAGCAGCTGAATAAGCCGTATAAATCGCATTAGACTTCGGTGCCATCGACAAATAAACCACCGCCTGAGCCAAATTAACGGTACACTCTGGCATCCCGATTAAATGAGACGCTTGATAAGCGGCCACCGCAATTTCCAAGGCCCGTGAATCAGCTAGTCCAATGTCTTCACTAGCAAATCGAATGAGGCGACGGGCCACGTACAGTGGATCTTCACCACCCTCCAACATGCGTGACAACCAGTAAAGTGCGGCATCCGCATCCGAGTTCCGCATTGATTTATGCAATGCGGAAATAATGTTGTAGTGTTCTTCACCCTTTTTGTCATACATTAGGGATTTTCGCGATACTAATTGAGCGACATCGTCTTGATCGACCGTTGTTACTTCACCCACTTGCTGCCCATTCAACACAGCCATTTCTAGCGTGTTTAGGGCTACCCGGGCATCCCCGTTGGCAAAGTCCGCAATCGCCGCAATCGTTTGATCACTAATATGAATGTTTTGTTTGCCAAAGCCACGATCGTCGTGAAGCGCCTGATTTAGCAATTGAATTAAATCGTCGTGCGTTAGAGGCTGGAGCACAAAAACCTTGGTCCTGGACAACAGCGCCGAATTGATTTCAAATGATGGATTTTCTGTTGTCGCACCAATCAGGGTGATGCTTCCCTTTTCAACAAATGGCAAGAAAGCATCTTGTTGTGCCTTGTTAAACCGATGAATTTCATCTACAAACACAATTGTGCGTTCGCCAATTTGTCGGTTTCCTTCCGCTTCTTCCATAACCTGACGGATTTCTTTGATGCCACTTGTGACCGCACTGAAGTTTATAAAGCGAGCCTGCGTTTTATTCGCAATAATCCTTGCCAAAGTTGTTTTTCCAACACCCGGTGGTCCCCAAAAAATCAGCGAAGAAACGGCGTCGTCATCAATAAGTTGACGCAACACTTTGCCATGTCCAAGTAACTGTTGTTGCCCAACAAACTCTGCCAGCGTTTGAGGACGCATCCTGCTTGCTAATGGTTGATTTGCGTCATTTTGATCAAAAAGTGATGTTTGTTCTGTCATAATTTATCCTTTTTTCAAACGTATGTTCGCATATAAGAATACCATAGTTATCCCTACAACGTAAAGAAGCAGGCATCACCTTTAACGGTAATACCTGCTTCCTTAATTTTTATAATTGGGATAGCTGGATTCGAACCAGCGCATGACGGAGTCAAAGTCCGTTGCCTTACCACTTGGCTATATCCCAATAAATGGCGGAAGTTGGATTCGAACCAACGAACCTTTCGGGGCGGTTTTACAGACCGCTGCGTTTAGCCACTTCGCTATTCCGCCGTTCCTGACAACTTTTTTATTCTGGCAAATTCTATAATTAATCCGAACAGAAATTAAAAAGCCCAAAGTAATCACTTACAATGGTAGTAGCTAATTCCAACCAATATAGGGAGTGATTACTTTGGGTACATCTACTTTATCACGTTTTCAACGTGGCGCACTAGCACAACTGGTCAATGAGGGGAATAAATCTTACCAAGTAATGGCTGACGCCTTAGGCGTCGCCAAAGCTACGATTAGCTATGAGTTGGACCGGGTTAAACCTTATGATCCAGAATTAGCTCAGCAAGATGCAGATCGCAAAAGGCGGAATTGCGGTCGTCGTTCGATGCTGACGGCAGCATTAGCGACTTTAATTACCAATCACTTACGATTAACCTGGTCACCAGAAACCATTGCGGCCGCTTATAACTTGAGCACTGCGTCAATTTATAATTGGCTTAATCGTGGCTGGCTCCCCTTCAAATTGACTGATCTACCCAATCGGAATGTCCGCCAGCACCGAGTGAGCGAAAATCGTGGGAAATTTACAAGTGGGACTTCCATCGAACAACGGCCAACAACTGTTAATCAACGATTAGCTTTTGGTCATTGGGAAGTAGATACGGTGCTTTCTAGTCGAAGTGAGTCACGATCATGTCTGGTTACATTCGTAGAACGTAAGACCCGACTTCTATGGGCCATCAAAGCCCCTAATAGAACGGCTAAGGCTCTAAACACCGCCTTTGGCAAGTTTATGGGGGCCTTCGGTCCCCAAGTAAAATCCATTACTGTTGATCATGGTAAAGAGTTTGCCAATTATCAGGCCTTAGAACAGGATTATCAGATCAAAGTTTATTTTTGCCATCCATATTCACCATGGGAGCGAGGTTCCAATGAATATTTTAATAGACGGTTACGCTGGTTCTTCCCGAAAAAGACCAATTTTAGCCAAGTAACGACTGATGAGATCCTAGCAGCACTTGAACTAATTAATCAACGACCATTAAAAATACATCATCAACAGACTGCCATTGAAAGATTCCGGGCTTGTTCGGATTAAACTTGTAATTTGCCTTCTAACGAAAATTTCCATTGAATTCAAGCGTAATCAGGAATTATTGTAAGTTCAAAATTCTTAGTCGCGTTTGCCATTCACTCATAAAATCAGCATGACGCCATTCTTGCAAACGGTGCGTGTTGTAGCCGACAGACTGATTAAAGTAGGTCACATGGTCAAAGGTTCGCGGCTCAGGTTTAATGTGCAGATGACCAAACTGCGCATAAACAACGTGTCCTTTGGTCAAGACATCGCCAAGACGACGACTACCATACATTGCGTTTGCCATGTTCCAAAAACGATTGTCATCCGTAATCCGCGTATATTCAGCTCGTGGCACGAAATGCGTGACGTACAAAACACGTTTGTTAGCTACTGTAGCATCCAAAAGTTGGTTGGTAGTCTGCTGTAAGACCACATCTTCTCTTTCCGGATCCGTCATTAGTTGCTTGATGACACCATCAAACCAATAAGCGCGTTTCCATTGAGCAAAGTCGGCGACAGAGCGTTCGTTAAACAACTGGCTGGCAAAGGTATAGTCATACCACCCGTTATTGCCGACAATCCGCCAATCAGTCCCCGGAATATCCACAAACTGATTGTGCAGATAATGTGCGTTAATCCTGGTTTCAAGCTCTGCATACGTTACCCCGGCAGCCATATCGTGATTGCCAGCCAAAAAGTAAACTTCCGTTTGACTGCCAAGTTCATGCTGTAACGCATCAACATAGTGCACGGTCTTCGTAAAGTCATTAAAGGTATCGCCTGCAATAATGTAATAGTTTACCTTTAAGTCGGCTAATACTTGAGCCTGATGTTTCAACAGTTCATTACTATCCAGTTGATTAACGTCGAAGTGATTATCACTGGTCAGGGCCACACGTACCATCGTTTATCTTCACCTTCTAAAAAAAATGTGCTCAACAGCTGTTGAGCACATTTTAGCACAAACTTATTTATGATTACGTTTTAGACTCTTAGTCCTGGGCAATCTCGACGTCCTTCATAAGGCCAAAGATTGGCTTACGGAAGGCAAACAGTACAACCCCCAAAACAACACTGACAGCCCCAACAATCAAGAAGTAGGAAACTTCTGTATCACTCGTGTAGAAACGAACGATTTGTGCGTTGACAGCTTGACCAGCAGCATCAGCCAAGAACCACATACTCATCATCTGTGAACGGAAGGCATTTGGTGCTAACCGAGTTGTAACAGACAGTCCGATTGGTGAAATCAACAGTTCAGCGATTTCAACAATCGCCCAGCTTCCGATCAACCACAGGATTGAAACACGGCCAGAAGTACCTTCAAGCCAGCCAGGTAGAGCCATGAACAGGTATGAAATACCAGCAATTACCAGTCCATATGCAAACTTAGTCGTCGTGCTAGGCTGACGTTTGCCCAACTTTGTCCATAAAATGGCAAAGAATGGTGTATATAGCATAATAAATGCAGGGTTAAGTGACTGGAAGTACGCAGCTGGCATTGTCCAACCACCAATCTGCAAGTTAGTCCGTTGTTGTGCAAACAGTGCCAAGACAACAGAGCCTTGTTCTTCAATAGCCCAGAATAACATTGCAGCAATGAACAGCGGAATGTACGCAACCACGTGGCGACGTTCGTTCTTCGTCACCTTGCGACTCGACAACATGATAATGAAGTAAACCACCGGCGTTGCAACGGCAATAATACTAATCAACAAAATGACATTCTTAAGGTTCAATGCGTCCATTAACTTCATTAAAACAAGCACTAGAATCAATGCAACGACGCCGAGTCCCCAACGAACAGCCAATGGCTTGATGTCATCACGTTCGATTGGATCTGATGGATACAAACCATCTTTACTTAGGTACTTACGACCATCGATCCAGTACTGCATCAGTCCAAAGAACATCCCAATAGCAGCCAAGGAGAAACCCAGATGGAAGTTAACCTTTTCACCTAAGGTCCCAACAATATATGGTGAGAATAAACTCCCCATGTTGATCCCGAAGACGAAAATGTTAAATCCAGCATCACGACGACGATCTTCAGTCGTGTATAAAGCACCGACCATTTCTGATACGTTTGGCTTTAACAAACCAGTACCAACAACAATCAACGCAATGGATGCGAATAAAGCCGTTGCGCCAGCTGGGATGGCCAACGCAATGTGTCCAAACATAATCAGGACACCACCCATGAACACTGTGCGACGTGGTCCAAAGACACGGTCACTCAGAAATCCACCAAGTACACTGGATAAGTAAACAAGTGATCCATAGATAGCCATGATGGAACTTGCGGTAGCTTGGCTAAAGCCTAAACCGCCCTTATCAATGGCAAAGTACATGTAGAACAACAGAATGGCACGCATTCCGTAATAACTGAAACGTTCCCACATTTCTGTGAAAAACAGCGTTGCCAACCCACGAGGTTGTCCAAAAAACGCCGTATCGTATTTCTTGTTTTCCAAAAGAATCCTCCTAATTTATCCCCCAATAGCAGCCCGAAGGCCATGACTTTTCGGGGATTCTTAATACTCTAAATATTCAGTTGTAGTTCCCCGTTTAAAAAAACGATAAAACAATTATAGCGGTTATAAATGGCGATAGTCAAACCTTCTTTTAATTTATTCGCCATTTTTAGGCGAATAATTCTAATCTTTTAACCATCTTCAAGTGTTTTTCTCATGTTTAAGTGGCAGAATGCGAAGAAGCCTTGTTGTCGGCGTGTTGCACATTTTTTTATTCTCTGTCAACTGTTGTTGGTAACGACCATAATGCACTCAATCATTATTTGATGATTGGGTGTTTTGTTTTTGTCCTTAACATAACAAGGACGCGCAAACGGAAATTCTTAAATCTCGTGTAGCCATAGTCAGATCTTTTAAGGACTTTGATTCGATTATTCGTTCCTTCCAAAGGACCATTGGAGTAATCTTTGTGCCTCAAGGTGTTTTCAATGTAGTCAGGATGCTCACGAATATAAGTTAAGCACGTCTCAAAGGTTTCAGGTGCACCAACGGAATCGGCCAAGGCATTGCGTAATTCTTCGACATCATGTGTCCTGACGGCCCCACACAAACGCTGTGCGTAGGCGTAGACTTGTGCCAATTCAGGACTTAAGCTCAGTAAATTATCAATAACGTCAACTTCGGTAGTGAAGTATTTAAACTGGGAAAAGCGGTGAAAGTTCTTATAATCCAGGTTTGCGGCCGGCTTGAGTAATAATTTCCAATATTTTTTGAGGGCTTTATACTCGCGCGATGATGTCGCAAATTGTTTCATCACTTCAATACGGGTCTTATTTAAGCCACGTTGAATGGCATTAATGATGTGAAATCGGTCAATGATCACAATCGCATTGGGAAAGATTTCTTCCGTCAATTGTGGATAGGTATAGTTCATGTCTGTCACTAGGAAACGAACTTGATTCCGGACTTCAAGGTCATAACGTTTAAAATAACGCGTCAGAGCTGGTAAGGTTCGGACGTCAAGAATGTCTCGAAGCAGCTGGTGGTCACCGTCCATCAGAACACAGCTCATCGAACCTTGGGCATCCTTGGTACTCTTGATTTCATCGATGTGGAGAGCAGCTGGAAGATGGTGATAGTCTGTTTTAAAATCGGATGAAAAATGATTCAACACTCGCGAAACGAAGTTTGGCGAGGTGTTCAGTTCTTGTGCAATATGTTTCATTGAGACGGATTCGTTTAGCTTCGATAAACAAGCCTGATGCGTATTGTAAGATATTGAGCAGTTACGCTTAACGATACTTGTGTGAGCCAAAAAGTGTCCACGACATGCGTGACACTCATAGTATTGTTTACGTAAATGCATGACGACAGCCCATTCACCCGTTTTTGGTAAGCGAACATGAACCGTTCGCCAGCCATATTTAATAATCGAGTGTTGATTCAACACGCCACATTCTGAACAGGCCTTAGGGACATAGGTTAGGTGAGCCTTTACCTGCATTGCCTGGTCATCACGGACAACCTCATCAATAAAAACATTTTTATCTTCAATATTGAGCAGAACTTTAGTAGAATCAGACATGGGATATCGCCGCTTTCTTATATTATCTTGAAACTTGGTCGTGGAAGGATAAAGCAATGTCGATATCCTTTTTTCGTGTCAACATGGTAGATTGCAAATTTAATCCGAATTTTTGGACAAATTGGTCAGCATAACCTGATACGGTGTTTTCCAGTCAAGTATTTTAAGCGGTCTCTGGTTAATTTGGAGTAACGTCGTCGTTAAATCTTGAGCACTAATGTGCTCAAAACGAGTCCCCTTAGGATAAAAATAACGTAAATTCCGATTAAAGCGTTCATTACTACCACGTTCAGCTGGCGTATAAGCATGACAGTAATAGGTCTTAATACCATATTGTGATTCAAATGATACTAGCCCACTAAACTCAGTACCACGGTCCACAGTAAAACTGTGCACCGGTCCATTAAAAGTTGTTAGGAACTTAGTCAGTGCTTCATTAACACTCGCTGTCGTTCGGTCCTTTAACCGATATGCCCAAAGGAACCGTGATTTGCGATCGATTAAAGTTAATAAAACTGCCTTACTATGCCCACGAGGGCCAACGACGGTATCTAGTTCAAAATCACCGATGCGATTACGTTGATTAATCATCATGGGACGCTGTTCAATCGATCGCCCCAAAGATTGATTATATTTGGATCGTTGGTCAACGTTACGCCGTTGGCGTACGCCATGTTCAGGTAGATCATTCAAGGAGAAACCAATTCTCCCCTGATTTAGCCAATTATAAATAGATTTAGTCGCTAGTTTAAATTCGTGAGCAATCATTCCTGGTGACCAGCTTAGATGTAAATGGTTGAGAATTGTTTGCTTTAACTCATCGCTCAGCTTAGTTTTCCGACCACATCGTGATCGCTTGTATTCGGCATCTGTTTGTGCTAATTCAGCCTGATAAGGTTGACATCGAGATAATTCATAAGAAATTGTTGACGGTGATCGGTTCAGCCGAACGCCCATTTGGATATTGGACAGCCCTAGTTCACAAAAGGTTTCGATTTTAATTCGTTCGGAATAGGTTATACTAGACAAAAGATCAGCTCCTAAAAGATGGGTTTGTTGTAAACACCATTTTAAAGGAAGCTGATCTTTTTTGTCCGAACAGCGTTCGGATTAATTTTACAATCTACTACATACATAGATTACAGAAAGAAAAATCTGTTGTCGATCATGTCTTGTGACATGACCAACAACAGATATGATAGAACCCATTTTTTGCTTTATGACGCTGACAAACCATTATCTAAGATGCCGACATCACATAAACACGTATTTTCAGATTTAGTCATCAAAAAAACCGTCACAAAATGTGACGGTTTTTTTGATATTCATTCGAATTTATGCCGGATAGGTGACTTGAACACCTGACCCTCGGTTTACGATACCGATGCTCTACCAACTGAGCTAATCCGGCAAATAGCACATCTTTTAGTATAACGGACTTTTTCACTGGCTTCAAGGCCTAATCAACGCCTAGTTACCATTTCTTGCTGAAAGGCGCCATGCCTTAATGAAGCGCCTTTCAAGACACAAAAAAACGCCAATCATCAGATTGACGTTTCAGTCGCATGGCGACGACCTACCCTCGCAGGGAGCGATCCCCCAACTACTCTTGGCGCGACGAAGCTTAACTTCCGTGTTCGGCATGGGAACGGGTGTATCCTTCGTGCCATCATCACCACACTCTGAGCGTTATCCACTCAAAACTGAATCATGATCTTCTTTTCTTTAACCGGACCACCACTTCGTGGTTAAGTCCTCGACCGATTAGTACTAGTCCGCTCCATGTGTCGCCACACTTCCACTTCTAGCCTATCTACCTCATCATCTCTGAGGGGTCTTACTTCCATATAGGAATGGGAAATCTCATCTCGAGGCGAGTTTCACACTTAGATGCTTTCAGCGTTTATCTCATCCATACATAGCTACCCAGCGATGCGCCTGGCGGCACAACTGGTACACCAGCGGTATGTCCATCCCGGTCCTCTCGTACTAAGGACAGCTCCTCTCAAATTTCCTGCGCCCGCGACGGATAGGGACCGAACTGTCTCACGACGTTCTGAACCCAGCTCGCGTACCGCTTTAATGGGCGAACAGCCCAACCCTTGGGACCGACTACAGCCCCAGGATGCGATGAGCCGACATCGAGGTGCCAAACCTCCCCGTCGATGTGGACTCTTGGGGGAGATGAGCCTGTTATCCCCAGGGTAGCTTTTATCCGTTGAGCGATGGCCCTTCCATACGGTACCACCGGATCACTAAGCCCGACTTTCGTCCCTGCTCGACCTGTCTGTCTCACAGTCAAGCTCCCTTGTGCCTTTACACTCTACAAATGATTTCCAACCATTTTGAGGGAACCTTTGGGCGCCTCCGTTACCTTTTAGGAGGCGACCGCCCCAGTCAAACTGCCTACCTGACACTGTCTCCCGCCACGCTAAGTGGCGCGGGTTAGAGTGGCCGTATAACAAGGGTAGTATCCCACGGTTGCCTCCTTCGAGACTAGCGTCCCGAGCTCTACGGCTCCTACCTATCCTGTACAAGTTATACAGACACCCAATATCAAGCTACAGTAAAGCTCCATGGGGTCTTTCCGTCCTGTCGCGGGTAACCCGCATCTTCACGGGTAATATAATTTCACCGAGTCTCTCGTTGAGACAGTGCCCAGATCGTTACGCCTTTCATGCGGGTCGGAACTTACCCGACAAGGAATTTCGCTACCTTAGGACCGTTATAGTTACGGCCGCCGTTCACTGGGGCTTCAATTCTGAGCTTCGCTTACGCTAACCCATCCTTTTAACCTTCCAGCACTGGGCAGGCGTCAGCCCCTATACGTCATCTTACGATTTTGCAGAAACCTGTGTTTTTGATAAACAGTCGCCTGGGCCTTTTCACTGCGGCTACACTTGCGTGCAGCACCCCTTATTCCGAAGTTACGGGGTCATTTTGCCGAGTTCCTTAACGAGAGTTCACTCGCTCACCTGAGGATACTCTCCTCGACTACCTGTGTCGGTCTGCGGTACGGGTAATTAAACTCTAACTAGAAGCTTTTCTCGGCAGCGTGACATCAACGACTTCCCTACTTAAATTTCGGTCCTCGTCACAGCTCAATGTTAAAGAAACAAGCATTTAACTCATCTCACACCTCACTGCTTGACCGGACATTTCCAATCGTCCGGATCGTTTAGCCTTCTGCGTCCCTCCATTGTTCAAACAAGTTTAACTAGTACAGGAATCTCAACCTGTTTTCCATCGACTACGCCTTTCGGCCTCGCCTTAGGTCCCGACTAACCCTGGGTGGACGAGCCTTCCCCAGGAAACCTTAGTCATTCGGTGGATCAGATTCTCACTGATCTTTCGCTACTCATACCGGCATTCTCACTTCTATGCGCTCCACCAGTCCTTACGATCTGGCTTCACCGCCCATAGAACGCTCTCCTATCGCGCCACTTACGTGGCACCCACAGTTTCGGTAATATGCTTAGCCCCGGTACATTTTCGGCGCAGAATCACTCGACTAGTGAGCTATTACGCACTCTTTAAATGGTGGCTGCTTCTGAGCCAACATCCTAGTTGTCTGTGCAACTCCACATCCTTTTCCACTTAGCATATATTTAGGGACCTTAACTGGTGATCTGGGCTGTTCCCCTTTCGACGGTGGATCTTATCACTCATCGTCTGACTCCCGGATAACACATCAATCGCATTCGGAGTTTATCTGAATTCAGTAACCCATGACGGGCCCCTAGTTCAAACAGTGCTCTACCTCCATGATGATTCATCCGAGGCTAGCCCTAAAGCTATTTCGGAGAGAACCAGCTATCTCCAAGTTCGTTTGGAATTTCACCACTACCCACACGTCATCCCAGCCTTTTTCAACAGACACGGGTTCGGCCCTCCGGTGCGTATTACCGCACTTTCAGCCTGCACATGGGTAGGTCACCTGGTTTCGGGTTTACTTCAACATACTTAGTCGCCCATTTCAGACTCGCTTTCGCTACGGCTCCGGTCTTTCCACCTTAACCTTGCATGCTAACGTAACTCGCCGGTTCATTCTACAAAAGGCACGCTATCACCCATTAACGGGCTCTAACTACTTGTAGGCACACGGTTTCAGGAACTATTTCACTCCCCTTCCGGGGTGCTTTTCACCTTTCCCTCACGGTACTGGTCCACTATCGGTCACTAGGGAGTATTTAGCCTTACGGGATGGTCCCCGCAAATTCCGACGGAATTTCACGTGCTCCGCCGTACTCAGGATCCTGAACTGAGGGACTTTGATTTCGTCTACGTGGCTCTCACACCCTATGGCGACGTTTCCCAACGTCTTCGACTATCAAGGTCTTTGGTAACTCAAATGTTCAGTCCTACAACCCCAAACTGCAAGCAGCTTGGTTTGGGCTGTTCCCCGTTCGCTCGCCGCTACTTAGGGAATCGATTTTTCTTTCTGCTCCTGTTGCTACTTAGATGTTTCAGTTCACAACGTCTACCTTCAACTAGAGTATGTATTCCCCTAGTGATAATCAGCGGTTAAACTGATTGGGTTTCCCCATTCGGAAATCTCCGGATCAAAGCTTACTTACAGCTCCCCGAAGCATATCGGTGTTAGTCCCGTCCTTCATCGGCTCCTAGTGCCAAGGCATCCACCGTGCGCCCTTTATAACTTAACCTAACAGTTCATACGAACTGCGGTTATGAGTTTAGCGATAAACAATTTAACTTGTTAAAAAACTCAAAAACGCGGTGTTCTCGGTTTAAATAATAAAAAGAATCATGATTCAGTTTTCAATGTACAACGTTTCAGGTTGGTCACTTGCGTGACCGATTGGAGGATAATGGGCTTGAACCACTGTCATTCATCTGCAAGCAGATGCCGCTCTCCCATCTGAGCTAATCCCCCATGTCATCGTCTGACATGGTGTGAGGTAAATCCCTCAAAACTGAACAACGTTTCCACTAATGTGTAAGGTTCCGATTTGTTTCCTTAGAAAGGAGGTGATCCAGCCGCAGGTTCTCCTACGGCTACCTTGTTACGACTTCACCCTAATCATCTGTCCCACCTTAGGCGGTTGGCTCCCGAAGGTTACCCCACCGACTTTGGGTGTTACAAACTCTCATGGTGTGACGGGCGGTGTGTACAAGACCCGGGAACGTATTCACCGCGGCATGCTGATCCGCGATTACTAGCGATTCCGACTTCGTGTAGGCGAGTTGCAGCCTACAGTCCGAACTGAGAATGGCTTTAAGAGATTTGCTTGGCCTCGCGACTTCGCTACTCGTTGTACCATCCATTGTAGCACGTGTGTAGCCCAGGACATAAGGGGCATGATGATTTGACGTCGTCCCCACCTTCCTCCGGTTTGTCACCGGCAGTCTCATTAGAGTGCCCAACTTAATGCTGGCAACTAATCATAAGGGTTGCGCTCGTTGCGGGACTTAACCCAACATCTCACGACACGAGCTGACGACAACCATGCACCACCTGTCTTTCCGTCCCCGAAGGGAACATCCGATCTCTCGGATTAGCAGAAGATGTCAAGCCCTGGTAAGGTTCTTCGCGTAGCTTCGAATTAAACCACATGCTCCACCGCTTGTGCGGGTCCCCGTCAATTCCTTTGAGTTTCAACCTTGCGGTCGTACTCCCCAGGCGGAATACTTATTGCGTTAGCTGCGGCACTAAGGGGCGGAAACCCCCTAACACCTAGTATTCATCGTTTACGGCATGGACTACCAGGGTATCTAATCCTGTTTGCTACCCATGCTTTCGAGCCTCAGCGTCAGTTACAGACTAGGTAGCCGCCTTCGCCACTGGTGTTCTTCCATATATCTACGCATTCCACCGCTACACATGGAGTTCCACTACCCTCTTCTGCACTCAAGTTATCCAGTTTCCGATGCCCTTCTCCGGTTAAGCCGAAGGCTTTCACATCAGACTTAAATAACCGCCTGCACTCCCTTTACGCCCAATAAATCCGGATAACGCTTGCCACCTACGTATTACCGCGGCTGCTGGCACGTAGTTAGCCGTGGCTTTCTGGTTAAATACCGTCACTATCTGAACAGTTACTCTCAGATACGTTCTTCTTTAACAACAGAGTTTTACGAGCCGAAACCCTTCTTCACTCACGCGGCGTTGCTCCATCAGGCTTGCGCCCATTGTGGAAGATTCCCTACTGCTGCCTCCCGTAGGAGTCTGGGCCGTGTCTCAGTCCCAATGTGGCCGATCAGCCTCTCAGCTCGGCTATGCATCATTGCCTTGGTAAGCCGTTACCTTACCAACTAGCTAATGCACCGCGGGTCCATCCTAAAGTGATAGCCGAAACCATCTTTCAAGCGAAAGCCATGTGGTTTTCGTTGTTATGCGGTATTAGCATCTGTTTCCAAATGTTATCCCCCACTTTAGGGCAGGTTACCCACGTGTTACTCACCCGTTCGCCACTCACTTCAATGTCTCGTCAATCTGGTGCAAGCACCGTCAATCAAAAACCGAAGTGCGTTCGACTTGCATGTATTAGGCACGCCGCCAGCGTTCATCCTGAGCCAGGATCAAACTCTCAAATTAATGAGTTATTTGAAATAGCTCTTGTTTTGTTGTTACTTGGTTATAAAGTGAATTGACTTCACAATTGTAATTGCTTCGAACTTTCGTTCAAAGACCCTACACATTTGATTCGTCGAAACGTTGTTCAGTTTTCAAAGATCTACATCATCTCATGCGATTGGTACATATCAGACGACTTAGTAATCATATCAATTTAAGTCTTTGTTGTCAACGATTAATTTGAATTAATTATTGACGTTTTTTAAATTGGTATAGCTGCCATTTTGTGACTCACATTTAAGTGATCTCTTTTGACAACGTTATCTAGATTATCAGTTTCAGCTTTTATCGTCAAGCACAAATATCAATTATCATTTTTTTCTCATTTAAAATCATAAAAGCATTCGAATACACCGTTTGCTTCAGACAGATATACCACAGAATCGCCTGTGATTTGAGCCTGTTGAAAAACTAGATAGCTTAAAACCGCACTTAGCATCTTACCACTACATCACTACTTTTTCCTACAAAAAAAGGATGATCACAATAAATGTGATCATCCTTTTTTAGCTCGTCATTCGTCTGTAGACTTAGCTAGTCACAAATACATAAGATCATGTATATGACTAAGACTATTCATTCTCACTATTATCCTCAGCGCGCATCGTTGGGAATAACAGAACATCGCGAATCGACGGTGCATCTGTTAATAACATGACTAAACGATCAACCCCAATACCTAGACCGCCGGTTGGTGGCATGCCGTACTCTAAAGCCTCGACGAAGTCTTCGTCAATCAATTGAGCCTCGTCATCCCCAGCATCCCGTTCCTTAGCTTGTTGCTCGAAACGTTCGCGCTGATCAATTGGATCATTTAATTCAGAGAACGCATTCGCAAATTCATTTCCCATAATATACAGTTCAAAACGATCCGTGAATCGTGGGTCATCTGGATTCTTCTTTGCCAATGGTGAAATTTCTACTGGATGTCCATAAATAAACGTTGGTTGAACTAACGTGTCTTGGACTTTGTCTTCAAAGAACTGGTTAATAATATGACCAACAGTCCAGAACTTTTCATAGTGAATGCCATTTTTATCGGCCAACGCCTTTGCTTCGTCCAATGACATTGGCTTCCAGAAATCAATACCCGTCACTTCTTTAATGGCATCTACCATGTGGACACGTTTAAATGGCTTATTCAAATCAAGCGTTTGGTCCTGGTAAGTCACAACAGCATCAGGTGTTACTGCATGCGCAGCTGCCTTAAAAATGCCTTCTGTTTCGTCCATGACATCATGGAAGTCCCAGTACGCCACGTAAGACTCCAGCATTGTGAACTCAGGATTATGGCGCGTGTCGATACCTTCATTACGGAAAACACGGCCAATTTCATAAACGCGTTCCATACCACCGACAATAAGTCGCTTTAAATGTAGTTCCAAAGCAATCCGTAAGTACAATTCAATATTTAACGCATTGTGGTGTGTGACAAACGGACGGGCAGCCGCACCACCAGCAATGTTGTGTAACACTGGTGTTTCAACTTCTTGGAAGTCTAAGCCATCTAGATAGTGACGAATAGCAGTAATAATCTTTGTCCGCTTTTGGAAGCGAGCAAAACTGTCATCGTTGGCAATCAAATCCAAATAACGTTGACGATAAATCTGCTCCTGGTTCGTTAAACCATGGAATTTATCCGGCAATGGCCGTAACGACTTGCTCAAGAAGGTGACTTCCTGTGCACGAACCGTCAATTCGCCCATATCCGTTTTGATGACATCACCTTTAACACCAATAAAGTCACCAATATCTGAACGTTTGAAAACATGATACATGGCTTCGCCAATCACATCTTTACGAACGTAAATTTGGATTTTGCCAGTGCGATCCTTTAAATCTGCAAAACCAACCTTACCTTTACCTCGCTTAGAAACCATTCGTCCAGCAATAGTCACTACGTTAGCTTGAGACTCCAGCGTTTCCTTGTCTTCTTCACCAAACTGATCATGCAATTGTTGTGCTAAATGTGTCCGATCAAAACGATGCCCAAACGGTTCAATGCCTTCGTCGCGCAATTCTTGTAGCTTTTCACGACGAACCTTCATCTGGTCATTCATGCTTGCTTCTTGCTTTGCCAAATTAATCCCTCACTTCTGTCAATTTCTCACAAACACCATTCTACACTAAATAACCTTTAGCTACCGGCAATTTGTGAACTTTCACGAGCATCCCGTGCTGCTAGCTTATCCAAGAAACGATCGAAAATGTCGTTCATTTCTTCCTGTGTGTCGGCATTATTCAGCGCTACCTTAGTTCGTGCCGAGTGAGAAATACCTTTCAGATAATACGTAGCCTGTCCTCGGAACTCACGGGGACCAACATGTTCGCCCTTTAGATCAACCAGTCGTTGCAAATGTTCTTTAGCAGTCGCCACTTTTTCAGCCGGCGTTGGTTCTGGCAAAATTTCGCCTGTTTCAAGATAGTGGGCCATTTGTCCCAATACCCATGGATTACCTTCCGCAGCGCGGCCAACCATTGCTGCATCCGCGCCAACCTCTTCAATCATCTTCTTGGCGTCCTGCGGTGTTTGGATGTCGCCATTCCCCATAAATGGAATATGAATCTCCTTGGCTACTTCATGAAGGACATTCCAATCTGAGTGTCCTTCATAGAACTGATACCGTGTTCGGCCATGCATAGCCAAAGCCGAAGCACCACCACGTTCGGCCGCTAATGCATTCTCCACCGCATAAATATGATCAGGATCCCAGCCTGTCCGCATTTTAACGGTAACCGGCTTTTTGACCGCATCAGTCACATACGAAACCATTTCATACACCTTGTTAGGGTCAAGTAGCCAACGAGCACCAGCATCCGTTTTAACCACCTTGTTAACGGGACATCCCATGTTGATGTCAATGATGTCTGCTTCAGTATGTTGATCGACATATTCTGCCGCTTGAACCAACGTTTCCTTAGTGCCACCAAAGATTTGAATACTCATCGGGTGTTCGGCCTCTTCAACCTTCATCATGGAGAGGGTCTTTTTATTCTTATACATAATGCCACGGTCAGAAATCATCTCACAAACGACGAGTCCAGCACCGAATTCTTTACAGATAAGTCGAAACGCCGAATTAGTCACACCTGCCATCGGTGCCACCACAATCTGATTCGGAATCTCAATATCACCAATTTTCCACTTCATCGTTTTCCTCCGCTACGCGTTCTTTTCGCTCAAAATCGTTTGTAGTTCCTGTTCACTAAACTGATATTTGTTACCACAAAAACGGCAAACTGCTTCAGCACCATGATCCTCAGTGATCATATCTTTAAGGTCCTTGTCCGGTAAACTGGCCAGGTCTTTGGCAAATTTATCCTTTGAACAATCACATTGAAAACTAACGGGTACACGTTCCAAAACTTTGACCCGCTCCTTGCCAAACAGATCATTTAAGATATCTTCCGGTGTTTTACCATCACGGAGTAACTGTGACACTTGAGGTAAGTCCTTCAGACTGGCTTCAAGCTCTGAAATCGCTTTGTCAGACGCACCTGGCAACACCTGAATCATGAATCCGCCGGCAACGCCGATGCTGTTGTCCTTTTCAACAAAGACAGACACGCCTACCGCTGATGGAATCTGTTCAGATTGTGCTAGGTAATATGTGAAGTCATCACCTATTTCACCACTGACCAAGGCAACTTGACCAGTGTACGGTTTATCCAAACCTAAGTTTTTGGTAACCGACAATGCACCATTCTTGCCAACAGCGGCACCAACATCAATATGTCCCTTATCGTTTAATGGTAAGTGGACATGGGGATTTACAATGTAGCCCTTAACGTGGCCATTGGCATCTGCATCAACCACAATCCCCTTTGCTGGCCCATCTCCCTGAACCTTGACAGTCATACTTTCCTGCCCCTTCATCAACGAAGTGGAAAGTAATAGTGTAGCGGTTAGTGTACGCCCCAGGGCTGCCGAAAACGCACTCCATGTGTCATGTCGCTGCTGTGCTTCCGCAACAACATTGGTTGAGTTGACGGCGTAGGCACGAAAATTACCATCGTCAATAATACTTTTAACTAAATAGTTAGCCATAGTTTACTCCTTGAAAAAATTCTGAAAGTTAGTATACCGCAATTACATTAAAAACGTTAGTCAAACGCCAGTCTTCCATTTGGTAAAAACAAAAAGCACATTATCGAAAACAGCCTAATTTCCGATAATGTGCTCATTATTATAACTGGTTGGAGTCTGAAGAATCATCGCTGTGATCCGCACTTGCAGCACTATTAGCTTGGCTGTTTGCACTCTCACTGGCAGATTGATCAGGTTGAGCAGATTCTGAAGTTGATACTTCATGTTCTGCCGCACGTTCCTGTTCACGTTGTTGCAAAGCACTCTTGGCTTGTTCAAATGTTGCCGCTTGCGGATTTTCATCTGCAGGTTGCGTTTCAGGCATTTTGCCTGTCTTGAATAAACTAAGGATTTGCTTTTCATCCAACGTTTCATACTTCAACAAGGCTTCCGCAATCAGCTTATGCTGTTCACGGTGACTCTGAATGATGTTAACAGCTTCCGTGTAACCTTCTGTAGTTAAACGGCGAACTTCTTCATCAATCAGTGAAGCCGTTTCTTGTGAATAATTAGGCTGTTGACCATATTGAGCCATCGCAGCTTGGTTTTCGCCTTCAAGTGCGACCATCCCCAATTTGTCACTCATCCCGTACTGAGTAACCATTGAACGAGCAATCTGTGTTGCTTGTTCAAAGTCGTTCGAAGCACCAGATGATTCGGAGTTAAAGATGATTTGTTCAGCGGCCCGACCACCCATTAAACCGGCAATCTGTTCGTTAGCATCCTTTTTACTCATCAGCATTTGATCTTCACGTGGCAACATGATGGCATAACCACCAGCGCGTCCACGAGGAACGATCGTTACTTTATGAACCACACGCGCATCGTTAAGTACCAACCCAACGATTGTATGACCGGCTTCATGGAAAGCAACGGTTCGACGCTCTTGGTCAGAGATAACCCGGTCATGTTTGGCCGGCCCAGCAATAACGCGATCTTCGGCCTCATCTAAGTCAGCCGCATCGATTTGAGTTTTACCACGACGAGCTGCTAACAAAGCAGCTTCATTTAGCAAGTTAGCTAAGTCTGCACCAACAAACCCTGGCGTCTGTTTCGCAATTTCTTTTAGATCCACATTGGCTGCCAATGGCTTGCCTTTTGAGTGAACCTTCAGAATTGCTTCACGGCCCTTAACGTCTGGACGACCAACTAGGATCTTCCGGTCGAAACGACCAGGACGTAACAAAGCTGGGTCCAAAACGTCAGAACGGTTAGTAGCTGCCATGACAATAACACCTTCGTTACCAGTGAACCCATCCATTTCAACCAACAATTGGTTCAATGTTTGTTCACGTTCATCATGACCACCGCCCATGCCGGTACCACGTTGACGCCCAACGGCATCAATTTCATCGATAAAGATAATCGATGGTGCGCTCTTTTTGGCCTGATCAAACAGGTCACGAACACGACTAGCACCAACACCGACAAACATTTCAACGAAGTCTGAACCAGACATGGAGAAGAATGGCACGCCAGCTTCACCGGCAACAGCCTTCGCTAACAATGTTTTACCAGTACCAGGCGGGCCCTCGAGTAAGACACCCGCTGGAATATGTGCACCCAGCGTGGTGAACTTATGAGGATCCTTCAAGAATTCAACAACTTCGACCAATTCTTGTTTCTCTTCTTCTTCACCAGCAACATCACTAAAACGAACGGTGTTGCTCTTAGGATCAGCAGGTTTAGCACGGGATTTCCCGAAGCTCGTGACACCGCCACGACCACCGGCACCGCCTTGACCAGCCTGACCCATCATCATATAGAAGAAGAAACCAATCAAGACAATCGGTAAGATTAAACTAATCAGATTAATCCAGAAACCACTGGATTCTTCTGCCTTAGTGTCCATCTTTACGTTATGTTTAGCAGCGGCGTCTGTTACCTGTTTTACACTTGCGTTATTTTCAAGAATAGAACTGGTAAAGCTCTTTGCCTTACTGGATTGATTGTTACCTAGTCCAAGTGCTGAATTACTGTTATTGGAAACTTTTTGAGCTTTCCGATACTCACCGGTAATCTTGTAAACGCCACCGGCAGGTTGCACCTGAAAGTTCTTAATTTTGTTATCCTTTAAATTACGAACAAATTCACTAGAGCGAATATTCTGAGTCTGTGATCCGGAACTATTGCCAAAGAAGAAATACAAGATTCCCATAAATGACAAGAAGATCACGATCCAGAACAGGCTGTTGCGGACTGGTCCGTTTCGGCGTGAGTTCATACAGTGCCTCCTGACAGCATAATTCAGTATTTTTTGTCCAGAAAACTGAACTGAACGGGTTTACCCCCGTTGATGAATCATATCATAGCACAATTGACCTATCTTGACCAAACAAAAATAACGCTTATTTTCGCTTTTCCTAAAGTTTCTTGAGAACACTCTCGCTGACCCTCATTTACAAGGTCATTTTGATTAATGCACTATTTCGTATAATTACTAATTATCGTTCTCATAAACTTCCGGTTTAAGAACACCGACGTATGGTAAATTACGATAAAATTCTTTGTAGTCCAGCCCATAACCGACCACAAATTCTTTTGGCAGCTGGAAACCGACATAGTCAGCTTTTGCTTCAACGACGCGCCCCTCTGGTTTATCCAACAGGGTACATACCTTGATGTCCTTAGCGTGACGTTCATTTAGCAAATCGATCAAGAACTTAAGTGTTCTCCCAGTATCAATAATATCTTCCATGATGATAACGTTACGACCTGCGACATCCGCACTTAAATCATGAATGAGATGAATCTCACCAGTTGAGGCCAGACCGCCGTGATAACTGGACACATCAATGAAATCGACTTCTGCCATAATGTCCATTTCCTTCATGACGTCTACCGTCCAGAGAATAGCGCCCTTAAGAACTGAAATCAAAATGGGCCGTTTGTCCCGGTAATCTTCTGTCAATTGCATCCCTAATCGGTGTGCGGCTGCCTTAATTTCTTCCGCACTGTAGAGCGTTTTTTCAATGTCGTTATTCATGTTCCACTCCTTGCCTCAATCTCACGCAAATTTCGACTAACTGATGATCCGACTTTGTGACAGCTACGCGACGACCAACTAACCATAATGGCTCATTGTTAACCGTCGTCACAATTAATTGATGTGGACGGTCCTCCAATGGCACTTTTTGGTTGATTAGCACTCGTCTAACTGATTGATGTTGACCATTTTTTAATGCCAACTGATCCGTAGCTTTAGCCTGCCGAATCAACAACGGTAATTCACTTGCGTCAACATGCAAATGTACGCTCAGAAAATCTGGCCTCATGGTGACTACCTGGCTTGCATCAAACAGTCCCACTTGACACGTCTCTGTCACAGCCGTCCATTTGTTTAATGTTACCATAGTTTCCCTTACTGGTTGTTGCTGGGACGCGTTTTTTTGCGGATTATTGGCATATCGTTTAAAAGTGAATTCATCGTACCGTCGACACAGTTGCCAACCTGCCCCCAAGTCAACGTTAAACTCGGACTTGGCAGACATGAGCGCGTCAACCGCGTTATGCCAAGCAGTCAATTCGATTGATGCTGTCATCCCATCCGTTACTCGTTCCGAAAACGCTTGGCGTAAAAGCAACAGGGTTGGCATCGGATGCCGCAATAAGGCATCAACAGAATGACCAATATCGACAAGTGCTAATGAGGCTTGCTGCTGTAAATATGTATTAACAGCAACTTGATCATTCAGATTATTGGCAAAATCGTGCTTGAACGACGGATTTTCCTTCGTTAACAGTGGCAAAATCTGGTGACGAAGCCGATTTCTTTTGTTTGTCAGTTGCGTATTAGTTTCATCTTCAAACGTCTGCAGATTTTGTCGACGTGCATAATCGCGGATGGACGTCTTACTAATGCCGAGTAAGGGGCGAATCAGGTCGCCTTTACCAAACGAACGTTTCCAAGCAATCCCCAACGGTTCTGTCATGCTTCGGCCTTCAATGAGCCGCATGAGTCCAGTTTCTGCCGTTTCATCTTCCTGATGTGCCGTTGCCAGCAATGTCGCATGATATTCTGTCATCACTTGTTCAAAAAAATCGTAGCGAAAACGGCGAGCCGCTGCTTCAATACCAGTGTCGGGATGATCCTTTGACAGCCAGTGGGCAACCACCAGCGGGACGTTAAGCTGTTTGCAATAATCTCTTAAAAAGGCTTCTTCCACATCACTTTGCTTTCGCAGTTGATGATTTACATGGGCAACCACCAAGGAAGGTCGTTGCTGATTTGGCAAATTCAAAAAAAGGTGTAGTAACGTCATTGAATCTACGCCTGTTGATACAGCAACAACCACTGTATCATCTGACTGCCACAAATGATGTGTTTGATTCGCAGTCAAAAACTGCTGTAAAACTCGATCCATCGATTGACTCCTTTTAAGCCGGTCAGCAAAATTTTCATTCGGTAAACAGTTGCTTAACCAACATTCCCACTTAATCAACATACCGGTCAAGTTTTTTCACTAAATAATAAAAACGATCCCGTTCCCGAATTTGGGAGTGGGATCATTTACATTAAAACAAGTCCCTGTGATTTTGACATTTAACGTCAATCAGCAAAATGGCTTTTGCCGCCAGTATCTCGCTTTAAATTACTAGCTACGACGGCCACCACGACCGCCACGCTTTCCTTCAGTATTATGTTTAAGTGTTGCAAGCCGCTGCTCACTATCTTTTAAGAAGCTAGCCATCATGCCATCAAAACTGTTATCAGGCTGATGGCCTCGGTTACCACCGCGACTATTACCGTGCTCATTGCGGCCATGATTGTTGCTGTGATTGTCGTGACCACCATTATGAAACTCGTGCCCTTCATGATTTTCGTGATGTTCATGATTCCCACCACGACTATGTTCACCATGAGATTGAGTCGTTGCAGGACGGTCTTCAGCAGCTTTCATGGAAAGGGCAATTTTTCCCTTTTCCATCGATAACACCTTTACCGTTACTTCATCGCCGACATTCAGAACATCATGAATATCTTTAATGTACTCATTCGAAATCTGGCTGATATGAACTAATCCACTCTGGTGTTCACCTAAATCAACAAACGCACCAAAGTTCGTGATGCCTGTTACCTTGCCAGAAACCTTGTTACCGACTTCCACTGCCATAAAAAAATATATCCTCCTGCATTAGTATGGTGCATATCATAAAATTACCATGATTGTAACATAAAACAGTCGCGGACAAAGTCACTGCGGCTGTTATTCAACAAATAACTATTTAGAATTCTTCGGTAGATTGTAAACAATCTCACCATTCTTCGAATAAAGATACTTATCACGAATCAATTGCGTAAGATAAGTATCGTTATGCAATTGTTTTACCTGCTGGTTAAGTTGACCATTTTTTTCATTTGCGGTTTTTAGTTGCCGGCTTGTCTTGGCATTTTCCGCATTAATCTGGTTAAGATTAGCGACATTTTTTTCGTATGCCCAAAAACTAAGCACAGCAATCACAGCAAACACCGCTATGATTCTTAAAGCACGCCGCCGACGACGGTGGGACAAATCATGTTGCTGCTGATTATGTTGACGTTCGCTTTCACGTAACCGTTTAACATAATCGTTATTCAATTGATGAACAGATTGTCCGTTTTCCATCGTTTTTTGGCCACCTTGTCACAGATTCACTTTTTTCTAAGCAACTGTTTAAAGTATAGCAACGGAAAAATTGAATGTAAATGACAATTCCGTTACACATCAAGGGTTTAACTCCATCTTAATACGAACGTACTTTCGTTATGCAAGCGGCCGCCCTACTCCTGAGTACGGTAATCCTTAGCATAGGTTTCAGACACAATCTTGTACATTTTTTCTGCGTCCTCTTTTTTGGTCGTCTCCAACAATTGTTCCACTTTTACCGTTAATGTTTTATTGCCAAATGCAATAACCAGTTCATCGTTAACATTTACGTTACTGGATGATTTGGCCTGGTTACCGTTAACTGTAATTCGTCCTTTATCAGCAATTTCTTTTGCCACTGGACGTCGTTTGATGATTCGGGAAATTTTCAAAAATTTATCTAACCGCATCGTTAGTTCCTCACTTTTCTTTATTTCGATTTATTTTTATCTCCTCGATTTAAAATTGAAGTGCAACACCTGCTCTAATAGACCAGTTCTTTATTCAGACTAGTCAAAAAGGCCATGAAGACCTATTCTTAATTCACCACAAACAAGAAAGAGGTATCTTCATGACCCGAATTAAGAATATCATATCTAATCAGTATCACCAACTCAATTTAGCTGAACGTGGTCGAATTGAATCCCTAAGGGACTTAGATTGGTCTATCCGCCGGATTGCCCAGGCCCTTCATCGTAATCCCAGCACGATTTCACGTGAATTAAAACGTGGGACAACGACACAGATTAACGCTAGTACTCATATCTTTGAACAGTCATATCTGGCAGAAACTGGTGAAGCAATTTATCGTAAGCACCGACTAAATAGCTGTTATCGTGGACTCTTTGATCATTGTCAAACCTTCTGTAATGCTTTGGTGACAGCTTTAAAAGCGCGTCCCAGGATGCATAGTGTGGATACTTTTGTCCACCAATTCAAGACTGATCACCCAAGGCTTGTCTGCCCCTCAACACCGACGGTGTACCGGTATATTGATGACCAGCGTTTAGCTATCCGCAATTCAGACCTACCAGCTAAACTACGTCGCCGGATTAAATGCCCCGGGGCAAAGCATCATCGAATCAATAAGAAAAATCTGGGCCATTCAATCGAAGAGCGTCCCGCCATGGTTCAAGCGCGTCAAGAGCTTGGACACTGGGAAGGTGACTTGGTCAAAGGCAAACGGGTTGAATCTGAGCCAGCATTAATGACTTTGACTGAACGTGTTAGTCGCTTAGAGATCATCGTTAAACTTCCCAATTATCATGCCGACACTTGCTTGAAAGCCCTCCAGAATACCTTATATGACTATGGAACCGAGCACTTTAAAACCATTACTTTTGATAATGGTGCTGAGTTCTCAAGCTTGAGTCAAGTCAAGGGAACTGACATCTACTTTGCCCATCCTTATTCACCATGGGAACGTGGAACCAATGAGAACACTAACGGCCTTTTGCGCGAGTTCTTCCCGAAGGGCAGATCCTTGGCTTCGGCCTCACTCATTGACATTCAGCTGGCTCAAGATACCTTAAACAACCGGCTACGGCGGTCATTGAACTATCGCTGCCCAGCCGATCTAATGCCTGAACTAGCTTAGCAACTAGACCACTTCTAAGAATAGATTCTTAGTGTTGCACTTGATTTGACAATTGAGGTTTATTTTTATCTGGCAAATTACAAGTTTAATCCGAACAAGCCCGGAATCTTTCAATGGCAGTCTGTTGATGATGTATTTTTAATGGTCGTTGATTAATTAGTTCAAGTGCTGCTAGGATCTCATCAGTCGTTACTTGGCTAAAATTGGTCTTTTTCGGGAAGAACCAGCGTAACCGTCTATTAAAATATTCATTGGAACCTCGCTCCCATGGTGAATATGGATGGCAAAAATAAACTTTGATCTGATAATCCTGTTCTAAGGCCTGATAATTGGCAAACTCTTTACCATGATCAACAGTAATGGATTTTACTTGGGGACCGAAGGCCCCCATAAACTTGCCAAAGGCGGTGTTTAGAGCCTTAGCCGTTCTATTAGGGGCTTTGATGGCCCATAGAAGTCGGGTCTTACGTTCTACGAATGTAACCAGACATGATCGTGACTCACTTCGACTAGAAAGCACCGTATCTACTTCCCAATGACCAAAAGCTAACCGTTGATTAACAGTTGTTGGCCGTTGTTCGATGGAAGTCCCACTTGTAAATTTCCCACGATTTTCGCTCACTCGGTGCTGGCGGACATTCCGATTGGGTAGATCAGTCAATTTGAAGGGGAGCCAGCCACGATTAAGCCAATTATAAATTGACGCAGTGCTCAAGTTATAAGCGGCCGCAATGGTTTCTGGTGACCAGGTTAATCGTAAGTGATTGGTAATTAAAGTCGCTAATGCTGCCGTCAGCATCGAACGACGACCGCAATTCCGCCTTTTGCGATCTGCATCTTGCTGAGCTAATTCTGGATCATAAGGTTTAACCCGGTCCAACTCATAGCTAATCGTAGCTTTGGCGACGCCTAAGGCGTCAGCCATTACTTGGTAAGATTTATTCCCCTCATTGACCAGTTGTGCTAGTGCGCCACGTTGAAAACGTGATAAAGTAGATGTACCCAAAGTAATCACTCCCTATATTGGTTGGAATTAGCTACTACCATTGTAAGTGATTACTTTGGGCTTTTTAATTTCTGTTCGGATTAATTATAGAATTTGCCATCTCTCATAAGAATTAATTATTTTCAAACTGCACGATTATTTTCAATAACCGTTTGCCGCCAGGGAGTGTCAACCACTCACGCGTCGAGAAGAGCCGAGTCCACAAAGCCATGCCAACAAAGGTTATGACACCAACGATCACACCAACTAAAGTAACCCAAATAGCGGATATTCGGCCTGGTCCTAACGACAGTTGCAGTTGATTGGCAATAAAACCGGTGATGATGGCCATCACCAGGGTTGCTAATCCTAGCTTGCGGACAAATCGGCCCCCTGTTAATGCTTCACGCATTTCCGCTGGACTGCCAAGCCAGATCACCACCAGCATGACAAACAGACTTATTACTGTCATCCAGCTGGCCCCGTTGATACCAAACGAAACGACCGCCTGATAGTTGAATAGTGCCTTTGCCAACACTCCGGCCAATAAGGCCATTAATGACAAGCGGTACTGGTTCATGCTTTGCAAAATACTATTATACGTGCTGATTAAACTGGCGAAAACGATACTTAAACAATAAATGGCAAGCGCCATACTGCCCGTCATACTGCCAAACAACACCAAGTTGATCATTGGCATTAACACTATCAGTCCCGCAGTCGCCGTTACTGATAACGCTACACTGACATGGATCAGCGTCGTCAACGTTGTTTGTACTGCTTTTTCTCGTCGACCATTAAGGGCCGCACTTAACGTTGGCAACAATGTTGCAGAAAAGCTGGTTGCCACGACCAGTCCCAATTGAATCAACGGCTGAGCTCGGTCATAGACACCTTTAAGTGACTTGGCACCAGCTTGAGTCATCCCCGCGCCAACCAAACCACGTTTGACCGTGAATGAATCAACCAATTGAAGTAACAGGACAACCGCTGCAAACAGGCAGATCGTGCCACCCTCGCGCAATAATCTGCGCGCCAACACTAACCAATCATAGTCTTTTGACAGCACAACTTGGTCTTGTTGGCCAAATAACTGTTGATAAAATGGCACAAATATGATCAGTGCCGCTACTGCACCAAACAGCGCGCCACTCATTGCCCAAGCACCCATGCGATACACAATCCAGTGCTGGGAAGCGGCCAACCAGGCAACCAGAATGATAATGGCAACCCGCAGCACCTGTTCAACAACCTGAGAGATTGCTGTCGGCCTCATGTCAAAGAGCCCCTGCGCGTAACCACGACCAACTGCCAATCCCGGCATGAATAAAGCCATCCCCGACACGACTTGAATCAACGGAATCAACCCGCGATCACCCATCGCAACAGCAATTACTGGAGCACCGAAAAACAGGAGTCCAAACAAACAACCACTAAAGACGGCTAAAATAATCAAAACCCGTTTGGCAACTTGACGACGAACCGCCGCCTCATCGATTTCGGCAATAAGCTTTGAGATAAATACCGGTAACCCACTCAACGCAAACGTCATCGCGATTCCGTAAAGTGGGTACACTTGCTGGTAGACATAAAAACCAGTATTGCCGACCAAGTTTTGCAACGGAATCCGGTAAAACGCACTCAACACCTTTGCAATCAGCGCAGCAAAGGATAACAGTAAAGCGCCGTTCACCAGACCACGTGACTGTCGACGCCGTTTAGGGTGCGACGATGTGGCTGCTTGTTTGCGCATGGCTACTCCTTTCGTTCAGCCGTTGATGCCGTAGTGGCCAATTCTTCTGTCCTATCCGCCAAGGCACTGACAAACGCAGACAGAGATGCTAACCACTGGGCCTCAGTCATCTTCGGTTGAATCACAAGTTTGACCATCATCTTACCATCTTCGTCACTGACTGTCGCCCGTAATTTAGTGCTAGCCAACGCTTTAAAGATATCTTCACCATTGAACAACACAGACCCTTGTTTGGACAAAGTCACGTTAATATTGTCGTCCACACGCCGAATCTTACTAATCAGGGCTTGATCAGCCACCATCTTAAGGTGACCAATAGCTAAGAGATTGGCAACCTCAGTTGGGTAATCGCCAAACCGATCAATCAGATCTTCGTCGACTTCCACATACTGGTCTTCATTTTCCAATTCACGAATTCGTTTGTAAATTTCAATTTTCTGACGTTGATCCTCAATGTAGGTCGTTGGCAAGTAAGCCTCGACACCTAGTTCAATCTCGGTGTCAGAACGAACCTTCACTTCTTTACCACGTTTCTTAGCGACCGCCTGCGACAACATTTGCGTATACAGGTCATAGCCAACGGAGTCAATAAACCCGTGCTGCTGTTGACCAAGTAAATTACCGGCACCACGAATTGAGAGATCACGCATGGCAATCTTGAATCCAGAGCCTAATTCAGTGAAATCACGAATCGCTTCAAGTCGCTTTTCACTTTCTTCTGTCAGTACCTTATTCGGTTGATAAGTGAAGTACGCATATGCCACGCGGTTACTACGACCAATTCGACCACGTAACTGATAAAGTTGAGACAAACCCATTCTGTCAGCGTTTTCCACAAACAGCGTATTAACGTTGGGAATATCCACACCAGTTTCGATAATCGTCGTCGTTACAAGCACATCGTATTCACCACGAATGAAGTCGTAGAGTACACTTTCCAACTGGTTTTCACTCATCTTACCGTGAATATAAGCAACCCGCGCTTCTGGCACTAGTTGACGAATTTGTTCAACGACCCGCTCGATGTCGTCAACACGATTATGCAGGTAAAATACTTGGCCACCGCGAGCCATTTCACGGGCAATGCCATCTTGTAATGCAGCTGGACTAGCTTCCATCACATAGGTTTGAATCGGATAACGATTGGCTGGCGGTGTTTCGATAACTGACAAATCACGCACGCCAATCATTGACATATTCAGAGTTCGTGGGATTGGAGTGGCCGTCAGCGTCAAGACATCAACTGAAGAACGCATTTGCTTGATCCGTTCCTTGTGTTTGACCCCAAAACGCTGTTCTTCATCAACTAACAATAAACCGAGGTCCTTAAATTCCACGTCTTTTGATAGCAAACGGTGCGTCCCAACAACGATATCAATATCACCGGCTTTTAGCTCAGCCAACGTTGCCCGCATCTGGCTTGGCGTATCAAACCGGGACAGAATACCGATTTTAATCGGAAAACCTTCAAATCGTGACACCATGGTATCGTAATGCTGCTGAGCCAAAATGGTGGTTGGTACCAAAAAGGCCACCTGACGTCCATCTTCAATGGCTTTAAACGCAGCCCGGAGTGCAACTTCCGTTTTACCAAAGCCAACATCCCCAACTAACAAACGGTCCATTGGCTTGTTACGTTCCATATCATGCTTAATTTCATCCGTGCTTCTAAGCTGGTCTGGTGTTTCCACATAAGGGAAGGCCGCTTCAAACTCCTCTTGATAGGCATCGTCCTTCGGGAAAGCATGGCCCTTTTGCGCTTCACGAGCAGCATAAAGATCCACCAGTTCATCCGCAATGTCCTCAATCTTACGAGCCACACTGCTTTTAGTCTTGGCCCACTCGGTCCCGCCAAGTTTATTGATGCGCGGAGTTTTGTCTTCAGATGAAACATATTTCTGAATGAGATTTAACTGGGTGACCGGAATAAAAATCTTCGCATTGTTTTGATAATCAATTGTGATGTAATCCTGGTGCACACCATCCACTTCCATGGTCTGCATCCCTTCAAAACGACCAATTCCGTGGTTGACGTGAACCACGTAGTCCCCCGGCTTCAATTCCGTATAGCTACGCAACCGCTCAGCGTTAGCCAAAGTCTGCCGACGCGCACGTTTTTGGGTCACCTTGGCAAACATTTCGGTTTCCGTAATGACCACCAAGTTAGCACTCGGCAATTCGAACCCACTTTGTAATGTAGCAGGCACGACCTGAACACTTTCCGGCGTCAAATTAGTTGCCTTATCCAGCGAAGCAGAAATGCCAAAGTCGTGAAGCGTATCATTGACCTTACTGATCCGGTCCTCATTGTTGACCATGATGACAACCGTCTGCTTCTGTTTTTGCCAGCGTTCAACCTCACCCTTTAATACAGGCAACTGACCGAAAAACTTTTGCATTTCACGACTGACAAAATTTGTCAGCTTGTTAAACCGGACGTTACCCATCCCCTTCTGAAACAGTGAGAAGAAGATCTGTTGGCGCTTAACTTCCCGCATGACTGTTCGGAAATCTAAGCTCAGGTCCTGGTCAGGTAACATTTCGTGAGTTCGCAAACGGTCGGTGATCCAGTTGGCCTCGTCCTCATCAATGCGTCGATCAGTATCTAGTAAACGACCATAGTCATCAACTAATACCACCGCATCTTTGGGCAAGTAATCCATCAGTCCAGCCGTTTGGTCATAAAACAGGTTCGCATACAGGCCTAGTTCAGGGGTAGCACTCGGTGTCGCATCATCAGCTAGCAATACACTAAAATGAGCTAACAAAGCTTTCTTATCTTCGCCAGTCAACGATTCGGCCTGTTTGTTAACTTGCTTTTGCAGCGCTTTCTTACCAGCAGCTAGTTGCGCGTCACTGACCAAGAATTCAGTTGCCGGCAAAACCGTCACGTTATCAATCGTATCAATACTGCGTTGGTTCTCCGGATCAAACGTCCGCAAAGAATCCACTTCAGTGTCAAAGAAATCAATCCGTACCGGATAATCCGCATCCAGCGGATAAATATCCATAATTGAACCACGAATCGCGTAGTCACCAGGCCGGGCCACTAACTGTTCGTGGCCGTAACCCATTTGGTGTAACTGCGTTTGCAAGTTAGCCATATCATAGTTTTCGCCTGTTTCAATTACCAAACTGGCCTGCTTAAAATCAGCAGGTTGCGGCAAGAAACGCCGTAATCCGGCCAAATCTGTCACTACCATGACCGGCTGATCAGATTGTAGCGCGTGCAAAGCCTGCACACGCTCTGCCCGCGATTCTGGTGAACTGGTGGCAATTTCAGTAGCCAACATTTCTTCTGCAGGAAAATTGAAAACTTGGTTTTCAGGCAATAAATTTTGTAAGTCGTTTACCAATTGACCAGCATGAAATGCCGTATCGGTTATCATTAGCTGTGTTTGTTGCTGGTCCATAAACATGGTCGCCATCAACAGTGTCCGCGCTGAGCCGTTAATACCAGTTACTAATTGTCGGCCCATATTAGTTGCGGCAACAATTTGCTGATATTCAGGTGCACGGCGCATAAAATCCTGAATTTCCATAAATAACCTTTCTAATAGTCCGTGATAATTTAATTAAATTCGTTCATTACTTCGTCGAACTTTGTGCCTTCGACCCACTTCTCAATCGCGGCCTGAGCTTCATCCATACCACTACGAATGCCAATCGTCTGAGTAGCAGTGAAGCGACCAAGCACGTAATCAACGACGCTCATTCGCGTTGGGTGGTCAATACCGACACGCACCCGTTTAAAGGCTTGCGTGCCAACGTAAGCAATGATGCTTTTAATACCATTGTGCCCACCCGCGGATCCTTTTTGGCGCAAACGAATTTTACCAATTGGCAAGTCCATATCATCATGGACAATCATGACATCTTCCAACGGAATGTCGTAATAATCCATTAACGGACGCACTGCACGCCCCGAATCATTCATGTATGTCGTCGGTTTAACCAGTAAGACCTTTTCACCACTAATCAGTGTGCTACCGATCAGTGCTTCTTGTTTAGCACGTTTGAACGTCACACCATATTCTTCCGCAACATGGTCAATTACCATAAAACCGACATTATGTCGCGTACGATCATACTGTGGTCCAATATTTCCTAAACCAACAATCATTTTCATTATTCAATAACCTCAATTTATTTGTAAACTTAACCAACGTTTGAAAACATGCAAAAGTGCTGGTAAATCACAATCACGTGATCTACCAGCCACTTTTGCGCATTGGTTAGTGTCATTGGCGCCTGCGTTGTGCGGCAAACACCCTACTCGTATCTAGGCGTCAATTATAGCACAAACGCTGGTGCACCACACTCATTAGAACCTCATGACAAACGACTTATTCCTGTATTTCACAAAGTCCCCTATGATATAATGACAGTGGTTTCAAAATAAAATTTTATATTGTGAAGGGATGATTATTTTGGCTGCAAATCATCAAAAAGTTGTACTAGTCGGCGATGGCGCTGTTGGTTCCAGTTACGCATTCGCCATGGCACAACAAGGACTCGCAGAAGAATTCGTCATTGTTGATATCCTTAAAGACCACACTGAAGGGGACGCACTCGATCTTGAAGATGCGCTTGCCTGGGTTTCACCAAAGAAGATCTACTCTGGTGAATACAGCGATGCTAAGGATGCTGACCTAGTTGTTATCACAGCTGGCGCACCACAAAAGCCAGGCGAAACACGTTTGGACCTGGTTAACAAGAACCTCAAGATTTTATCAACTATTGTTAAGCCGATTGTTGACTCAGGTTTCAAAGGCATCTTCTTAGTTGCTGCAAACCCAGTCGATATTTTGACTTATGCCACATGGAAGTTCTCCGGGTTCGACAAGAGCCGCGTCATCGGTTCTGGTACTTCTTTGGATACATCACGTTTACGTGTTGCTTTGGGTAAGAAATTTAACGTTGACGCACGTGACGTTAGCGCCTTTATCATGGGTGAACACGGTGACTCAGAATTCGCTAACTTGGACGAAGCAACAATTGCTGGTAAGCCATTATCAATGATTGCTAAAGACCAAGGTGTTTCTCGTGAAGAACTTGAAAAGATCGAAGACGAAACTCGTAACAAGGCTTACGAAATCATCAACCGCAAGGGCGCAACTTTCTACGGTGTTGCCACTGCTTTGATGCGGATTTCACGTGCCATCTTACGTGACGAAAATGCTATTTTACCTGTTGGTGCAGCATTAGACGGCCAATACGGTTTGACTGATACCTTCATTGGTACCCCAGCCGTTATTAACGGTGAAGGTTTAGACCACGTTGTGGAAGTACCATTGTCTGACAGTGAAATGGACAAGATGCGCAAATCCGCAGCAACCTTAAAAGAAGTTCGTGAAAACGGCTTTAAGGAAACTGGTTTGTAATCAATAGTCTTTGAAATATTTGAGGCGTCGATGCTTGGAGATCCGGGCATCGGCGTTTTTTGTCCGAAAGGGTTTTGCCGTTAACGGTCAGGTCATTGCAAACGAATTATAAATTTACGAGTCCCCTTTTTGGGTCTTGAATGTGGTATGATGATTGCAACTATTCTTATCATTTTTTAATTTTTGGAGGAACACCTATGTTATTAAAAACACTCGTTAAACCCTACGAGAGCATCACGACCGTCCGCGAAGATGTGTCATTGGAAGAAGCTCTGAAGGTTCTCGAAGATTCGGGCTTTCGTTGTGTGCCCATTCTAGATGAAACTGGCAAAATTTTCCGCGGTAACATTTACAAGATGCACATTTACCGTCATAAATCTCGTGGTGGTGACATGAGCCTACCTGTAACGACACTATTAAAAAATGCGACTAAGTTTATTTTCATCAACGATGCTTTCTTCAAGGTGTTCTTCTCAATTAAAGATTTGCCTTACATCGCTGTTTTGGATGAAAATAATTACTTTTACGGTATTTTGACCCATACTCGACTGCTAGACATGCTGTCACAGAGTTGGAACTTCAACGTTGGAAGTTATGTTTTAACCGTTGTGTCACAAGGTGAACGCGGCGATTTGACAAACATGTCGAAGATCATTACTAAATACACGTCCATCGCTTCATGTATGACCCTGGATGTGCAGGCTGGCGAACTCGTTCACCGGACGTTGTTTACCCTTCCTGCTGATGTGGACGAAGAACGTTGCGAGAAAATCATCAAAGCGTTGAATCGCAAACAGTTCCGTGTGTCGGAAGTTGAAAACTTAAAAACAGAATAGCCGCCTGTTAGATGACTATTCAATAACATCAGGTAACAAATTGACGAAAACGTCGGTCTGTTACCTGATTTTTTGTTGGATGCTACTCCTAAGAATTTAATTGCAGTGTTTTACCCGTCCGCTTCCAGTTGTCAGTTTTTGAAACCTCCTGTGGGGACCGGTCTCAGCCTGCTCCGCAGTCTTCCACCTCGACTTTAAGCCTTCATAACCCGAAGTCTCAAAGCTCGTCCGCGGCCTAAATTCGGACAGTTCACCGAATTAACGCCGCCTTCACAGTCGGTTTCAACACTGACGCCTTCCAGCTACTAAATTTAAGTAACTTCACCATCACACCTTTTGCAATCATCAAGAACCAGCAACAATTTCAAAAGCACCGTTAATGAAGAACGCCATTATTAGCACGGTATTTGATCGTCGGCTATTCTCACTCAGCGTTGGGAATGTAGCAACGGCCTGGTCGTCGATGCACATCGATGCACAGCTTGTAATTCGTATTTGCGTGCAGCATTTGTCGCTTTAGTGGCAACCTGCTGTTACATCAGCCGTAGGGCGGCCGCGTTGAAACCGATTGTGAAGGTGATGTTAATCCGAATGCATTTTTCGGATTTACATCACGGACGATCGAATAGACTCGGCCTTTCACGAGGCTTTTCGGCGAGGTGAAAGACGGTGCACTTCCGGCTTGAACCGGTCCCACAATCGATTTCAAAAGCGGCCAACCGGAGGCGAAAGCAAAACCTAGGTTAGACCAGTGCCACTGAAACTGTCCAAACACAAAACGAGCACCCATGAGAATTTGAAACTCATGAATGCTCGTTTTTAAATTTAATTTCGTTCGACTAAACCAACACTGATACCAAGCGCATGATCAACACGCTTCATGGCGCCATTATCGAGATGCGTCACGCGATCGCGTAAACGTTGCTTGTCAATCGTGCGAATTTGTTCAAGCAAGATAACTGAATCCTTGCCCACTCCGTTTTGATCCGCCGGAATACCGATATGTGTCGGCATTTTTGGTTTACTGATTCTTGCTGTAATAGCGGCGACAATCACCGTTGGACTGTAATGATTCCCAATGTTGTTTTGCACAATTAAAACAGGGCGCATGCCACCCTGTTCAGATCCCACGACTGGGGATAAATCTGCGTAAAATATGTCGCCCCGTTTAACTTCAACTGCTGCCAATTGGGACACCCTCTTCAAAATATGTAGGCGGAGCATTCAGCTCCTAAACCAATGTTAACCCGTTACGGTTATTGGTCAAGTCTGGAGGCCTCTGCCTCAGACGCAGAAAACTCATCTGCGATTTCTTCATTCAGTTGACCCATAGCTAAGTAGCCCTGAGCTAACTTGTTTAAATCAGCAGACTCATGGTTTTCTAAAAAATGGCACAAGACAGTGTTAATTAGCTGGTCCTGATCAACACTAAAAAATTCACAATATGCTTTAAGGTCCGTCAGTGTTGTATCGTTAAAACTCACTGGGACCTGATGTGCATCACTTGCCATGGCTAACTCCCCCGCATCTTTACAACTACCAATCAACTTGGTAAACCCATTCTATCATGAAGCCCACAGAATGTCGTTTGCAATTCAGAAATGTAATATTCCGTTTTACCAATCCTTACCGGTTTTCATACACCCGCGGAACCCGCATGCCCAAGGTGGTGGCGATTTCATAATGAATCGTCCCAGCGTAATCAGCAACGTCCTGCATTGTAATCGTTTGTTCACCATCCTGACCAATTAACGTCACACGCGTATCAACTGGATATTCGTGTGGCAAACGAACCATTAACTGATCCATACAAACACGACCAATGATTTCACAGGCTTGACCATCAACAAGAACATGAAATCCTTGCATTCGCCGTGGATACCCATCAGCATAGCCAATTGGCAAAGTACCGACCCACTCATCTTCCTTAGCCGTATAAGTAGCACCATAGCTGACTGATTTGCCCGCCGCCAGATGTTTGACAAACGCAAACTGAGTCGTCAACGACAATGCTGGCTCCAACGAATAAGGCGCAGTGATTGAGCCGCCAGACGGGTTCAATCCATAGATGCCCACGCCAAAGCGAATCATGTTGCCGTTACAAGCATCGTGCCATAATGACGTAGCTGTGTTCGAAACATGAACATAACGGGGCTTTTCTGGTAGAACTGCCATAAATGCTTGCCAGCGTTGACACTGCGTATTGAAGTACGTCGTATCCTGTTCGTCAGCCGTTGCAAAGTGGGTAAAAATGCCATCAAAGATAAATGCATCCTCATGGTCCTTCAGGAAATCGACAGCTGTTTTTAAAGCGGCCGGTTCTTGGAAACCAATGCGACCCATCCCCGTATCCAAACCGAGATGAATCTTCAGTGGCGCAGCCTGGGCCTCTGCCAACAGCGGCAAGGCTGTCGTCAACCAATCTAAATCACCTACCGTTAACGAAATTTCCTGTTCAGCTGCGAGACCGGCCCACTGGGGCTGAGTGATACCGAGCACTAAGATTGGCACAGTAATTCCGGCCGCCCGTAATGTCAGTGCCTCATCCAAAATAGCGACACACAAACCTGTTGCGCCGGCTTCCAAACATGCCTGGCCGGCTTCAATAAGGCCATGTCCGTACCCGTTCGCTTTTACAACCGCAAACATTTCCGTACCTGGCTTAGTCCGTTTTAATTCTGCTTCTACATTATGACGAATGGCCGCTAAATTGACGTGGGCCACTGTTGGTCGGTGTAAACCAATAATCTGTGCAGGTACCGTATTAATCGCTTCTTTCATGTTACCGTGTCGAATCCACGGTTTCTAAAATAACTTCTGTCATGACCAGCGTTTCAGTGTGCGAAATGGAGATATGAGCTGGCCCGTCAAACGGCTGTTTGGTAAGATGCGGTTTGCCCTCATCATCATCCAAAATTTCAACATCTTGAAAGCCAACGGCGCTGCCTAAACCAGTCCCATAGGCCTTGCTATAGGCTTCCTTAGCAGAAAAGCGGCCAGCCAAAAATTCATTTTGACGCTGACCTTTCAACTTATTCATAACGTCTTGCTCAGCAGGCGTTAGAACTTTAGGCACAAATGCCGCAAAACGTTGCCTTAGTGTTTGAATCCGATTAATTTCTGTTAAATCAATGCCCGTTCCGTAAATCATCCGAACCTCCGCAAAGCTTAATCACACCACAACGCGTGGTTAAGTAAATTCACTGTTCATGAACGTCTAACCGAAATTATAGCATACTGACACAGCGAAAAAACGACCGATGAAAAAAGGATTCAGCTCCACGTGACGTGTCGCTGAATCCTCACCCTGCAGAGAATTAGCCATTCAGACTGATTCATGCAGTTATTATCTTATTTATGGTTGATTGAATAACCATGCTTGTTGCCACCATGATTACTGCTTCCACCGTTCCGGAAACTATTATTGCGTGAACTGTTGTTACGGGAACCTGACTTATGATCAAAACGACCACGGTTACCGTTTTCGCGTTCATGTGAGTTCCGGTTGTTACGACCATTGCGGTTATTACCACGATAGCCACCGTGACCACGACCACCACGGCCATTGCCCCGACCGCCACCATGACGACTAGGCAATGGGCGTTCTGGCGTAATGTGAACAGGTGTGTCGTGTTCATCACCAGGTGTCAAGTTACTCAATAAAGCAGCAACCAATTCTTCTGCATCATAACGATCCAGTAATTCAGTAGCCTCTTTATCAAACTTGGATGTATCTGTTTCCTTAACCAAGTCCGCAACCTTGTTTTCAGCAGCTGATAATTGACCAGCAAAAGCTTCGGCAGCTGACGGTGGCTTGAGGGGCAGCATCCGCACCTTGGTGAGCTTTTCAATCTCACGTAAGTAATCCATTTCGTTTGGCGTAACAAACGTCAAACTTGTCCCATG
Source organism: Furfurilactobacillus cerevisiae (assembly GCF_048961765.1). Lineage (GTDB taxonomy): Bacteria > Bacillota > Bacilli > Lactobacillales > Lactobacillaceae > Furfurilactobacillus > Furfurilactobacillus milii_A. Next base: position 920,940 of record NZ_CP185253.1, on the reverse strand, counting down.
ATGACCGGCACGGCCAGTACGACCAATCCGGTGAACATAGCTTTCTGGATCTTGTGGAATATCATAGTTATAAACGTGAGTGACACCGGAGATATCCAGACCACGGGCCGCAACATCAGTCGCAACCAGAATGTCTAGCTTACCGTCACGGAATTGTTTAAGAATCTGTGAACGACGTTGTTGCGTCAAATCACCATGAATCCCAGCAGCATTGTAGCCACGGGCTTCTAATCCTTTAGACAATTCGTCAACTCGGCGCTTCGTGCGACCAAAGACAATGGTCAAGTCCGGATCCTGCACATCGAACAGATGTGTCATTAAATCGAACTTTTCATATTCCTTTGATTTCACGTAGAACTGATCAACTAGGTCAGTGGTCAGTTCCTTCGCCTTAATCCGTACTTCATGAGGTTCCTTCATGAACTGAACCCCAATCCGTTTGATCTTATCAGGCATGGTAGCTGAGAACAGCAATGTTTGCCGTTTTTCTGGAACTTGCTTGATGATACTTTCAATATCATCCACAAAACCCATATCAAGCATTTCGTCGGCTTCATCCAACACTAATGTCTGAACGTGATCCAAACGAACTGTTTTCCGGTTAATATGATCCAGTAACCGACCTGGAGTCCCCACAACAATCTGTGGGTGGTTCTTCAAGCTGTTGATTTGACGGCGAATATCTGCACCACCATAAACAACTTGAACACGGGCATGTTCATGCTTACCCAAGCGGTAAAGTTCCTCTTGAGTTTGAATCGCCAACTCACGTGTTGGTGACACAATTAATGCCTGGACGTTTGGATTTTCAGTATCAATCTTATCCAAGATTGGTAACCCAAACGCAGCCGTTTTACCAGTCCCTGTTTGGGCCTGACCAATGACATCCAATCCCTGCATAACCAACGGAATGGTTTCTGCCTGGATTGGGGTAGCTTCTTCATAGCCACTGTCATCAATGGCTTTTAATAGCGCCTTGTTAAGGCCTAGTTCTGCAAACTTCAAATTAGTTCCTCCTCAAATCAAAAGGTTTCATCGACACTAGCAAAAATCCGTCTGCTAACGCGTGGGGATGCCCGTTTTGATTTGTTATTCTTGTGTGTGTTATTCAATTTTCATTCATATACGCTAAAAAACGCAACTGTAATAGTTTAACGCGCGAGCGGTCGTTTGGCAACTAAGAGTATTAACTCAGTCGTTAAACTTAATTAACCCTCCCAGCAAGTTTGCCTAACTATGCCTGTGCCACGCCGTTTTGCAGCGCATTTAGAACGGTCTCCAAATGTTCACCGTGGCTTGCTTTAAGCATCACTTCATCGCTTTCAGTTAAATCGGCCATTAAATCGGTCGTTAGCTGCGCTTTCTGATCATTCTCATAATAATGCAGTTGATCAGCTGCATAGCGATCCGTTACCTTGTCCGCCAGCGCCTTCATGTGTGGTCCAATCAGATACAATGTTTGAATCTTCGCCGGATCTAACGCCTCGGCAACTGAGGCGTGTAATTCATCAGCATTATCGCCAAGCTCCAACATATCGCCTAGCACAGCAACATGACGGCCAGCTGCAGGCGTGTCACCAAACATCGTTAGAACATCCTTCATCGCCGTCGGGTTGGCGTTGTAAATATCGCTCAAGATAGCTTCCCCAGCTAATCCCGTCAACCATTCTGTTCTGTTAGACGTTAAGTTGACCTTGGCAAGTCCTTTGACTAAGTTAGCCGTCCGAATATGGAACAGCCGACCTACCGTTAAGGCAGCCAATGCGTTATTGACGTTATAATCACCCAACAACGGAATCTTAAACGTTTCTTCTGGCCAGGCATTGACCTTGAACGTCGTTTGGTGGAACTCGTTGTCCTGTTCAATGCTTGTCGGATATAAGTGATTGGAACTCTGTTGGCCAAACGTCACGTGTTCGTTAGACACATTCTCTGCCCGTTTCGTCAACAATGGTTCGTCACCATTAAAGACGAATCGACCATCATCCTTAAGGCCATGCGTAATTTCTAGCTTGGCATCGGCAATCTTGTCTCGGGTGCCAAAGAATTCAATGTGTGCTTCACCGATCATTGTGATCACAGCAACATCTGGTTGAACCAGCTTGCTCAAGAAATCGAGCTGACCAAACCGATCCATGCCCATTTCAACAACTAACACTTCAGTGTTGGCATCCATCGATAACACAGTGAATGGCACACCGACTTCATTATTGTAGTTAGCGTATGTTTTAACGACATTAAATTCCGTTCCCAAAACGCTGGCAGTCATGTCCTTTGTCGTTGTCTTACCGTTACTACCTGTAATCGCAACCACTTGTGGATTGATTTTTGATAGCCAATGCTTGGCTAACGCCTGCATTGCAGTCAACGGATCGTCCACCAGCAATACCGGGAAGTCAGCAGGTGCTTCAGCAGCCCGACTAACTGCCCATAAACTGGCAACGGCGCCATGTGCACGCGCTCCAGCAATGAATTCGTGACCATCATGTTCACCGGGAAGTGGCACAAACAAAGCCCCCGCCGTTAATTGACGACTATCAAAGTGGACAGAAGTCACCGTTACTGATGACCAATCGCCCAATTCATTTTGTGCATCCACCGCTGCTGCGATTTCAGCTAATTGCATTTTCATCTTTTACCTCTCGTTGCGCACTCTAGGCGCATCTCTGGATACTAGCGTTGATGTTATGGAATCCATAATTACTTAATTTATTAAATTGCGTTAATCATCAACTTGTTGCAAACTACTATTGCAGTCGAAACAGATTATACCATGTGAGCGACATAATCAAAAATTCACTAAGCTTGCATTAGTCGATTAATCACGGCAAAATAAACGCAGGAACTACTATAAACAAGCCATTTAAGCACGTTATTCATTTGGAGGAACCTATGCAAAATGTATTATTTGTCTGTTTAGGCAATATCTGCCGCTCTCCGATGGCAGAAGTAATTTTTCGCCATTTAGTGGCGGGAGCCGGACAATCTGAGAAGATTAATGTTGATTCTGTGGCAACAAGCAGCCGGGAAGAAGGTAATCCCCCGCATCCCGGAGCCGTTCATATGTTAGCCGAACATAGCTTAAGCGCAGAGGGCCTTCATTCACGGCCAATCACTGCCAAAGATTTTGCTTGGGCTGACTGGATTATTACGATGGATCGTTCAAACTTAGCCAACTTAAAACAACTAACGCCTACTGAAGATCTATCAAAGGTCCACATGGCCTACGAAATCGTTCCCGGTAAGGCTGGCCAGGAGATTCCGGATCCCTGGTACTCCCATAATTTTGCATTGACCTACAGACAGCTCAGCGAGGTCCTTCCTTACTGGCTGGACAAGGTTGTCGCTGCCAATCACTAACCCAACATCGTTTTATTACTGACAGAAATGACGCTGACTCTCCAAGTTGAGAATCAGCGTCATTTTTATCTGTATTTGGAGTTGACTTGACGATCGGTGACTGTCGCCTACGGTTGGCCAGCATTGAAATTCTGGCATGGGACCGGTTCGAGCCCGAAAATCACGGTCTCTCACCTCGCCGCGAAGCCTCAACACCCCTGAGTCTTCGCGACCGTCCGTGCTGTAAATTCGGCAAAACCCACCGAATCAACAGCACTTTCATACCTTGATTTCAATGCTGACCGCCCTTCAGCTCATATTGAAATCACTCAACATTATTAACTCTACAGAAGATCTTAATTTATTTGATTAACCAAAGTGACAAGCCTTCAATATGATCGCTTCACTCATAGCTTAACTAAACGTCAACAAAAGCGGAGTCAGTGAGAAACAGAATTCCGTGTCGACAACACTTAATGGCACGGGTTATGCCATTTAGTGTTGTAGGACGCGCTTTGAAACCTGGGCTTGGGTTCAAAGGCGAGGTCGAAGACCGCAACGCGGGCTGAGACCGGTCCCACGGAATGGCGTTTCTCACTGACACAGCGGCAGCATCACAATGTCTAAACAGGAATTATGATGCAATCGTTTCGACCTTTTGTTTGTAACTGAACCCTTTTAGTGCGGCCTCCGGAGCGTCTTTCCAGTCATAGCTGTGAACTAAGGAACCGCGGACCATCAAACGATTGGCTCCCGTCGCATCACAGGTAATCAGCGTGACCAACTTTTGACCGGGGACATCATTCACAACATCAACGCGAGTCGCTTTAATGAACTTTCGCTCCGTAGTTTTGTATTCATAAACATGGGTCAAGTCCGTCAAATAAATTTTTTGACCGACCCGACTCTTCCAGAATAACGGACTAAACATGGCATCCTTTTGATCCATGCGATGACCAGCAATGGCATAGTTACCCTGTCCCATTACTTGGTCTGGCTTTAGGGTCCCGGTAGCTAATGCTAAATCAGCGTCTGAAACACCATTAACAATTTGCAGATTTAGTTTGATCGACGGAATGGCCACTAACCCAATCGCCTTAATTTTATGGTTAGCACGGGCTTGGGCAGCTGTCTTCAAATCTAATGAGTTCACACTGCGAAAATCATAATTACCCTTAGTTTTTTCATTCTTTTTAACATCTGTGCGTGTGATCGTTGGCCGGTATGTTTTGACCAACCAGTTGGTGATAGGCCCATTAAAAATGAGAACCAGCGACACTGCGACTAGCAGAACAAAAAGTATGCCACGAAACCACCGCCAAACAGATGATCCTTTTTGATGCTTTTTTTGAGCCATTAAATTTTCCCTTCAACGTAACATCTGTATTTACCACCTAAACGTTTGTCATCATGCCTAACAAAATAGGTGTAGAATATTATCTTGTTATTTATTTGCTAACGAAAAAATACCACATTACCCATCCAAGTTAAAGTAAAGTGCCACTCAAGGAGGAAATCGATTGATCAAACATCTTAAACAGCAGCTTTTCCGTAAACGCCTACCATGGGAACAAAATATCTTTGTCCTCTGGTTTGGCACGTTTATTGCCGGCATGGCTTTTAGCGAAATCATGCCATTTATGTCTCTGTATATTGATACGCTCGGCCATTTTTCAACAGCTCAGCTTAATTTCTATTCCGGGATCACTTTTTTCGCTACATATTTAGTTACCGCCATTGTTTCCCCATTATGGGGCCGACTCGCTGATCGTAAGGGTCGCAAACTGATGATTCTGCGGGCATCACTGGGAATGGCCATTGTGCTTGGCGCTATGGGCCTTGTGACCAATGTTTGGCAATTGATTGGCCTTCGCTTTATTCAAGGTGTCTTTTCTGGTTACATTTCAAACGCCAATGCTCTAGTAGCCACAGAATCGCCAAAAGAGCACTCTGGTCAAGCATTGGGAACACTCGTTACCGGTTTCACTGCCGGCAACCTGCTGGGGCCATTGCTCGGTGGGACATTAGCAGCCAGCTTCGGTTATCGCTTAACTTTCTTCATTACAGGCGGTTTGTTACTGATCGTCTTTTTCTTAAGCTGGTTGTTTGTGCACGAACACTTCACGCCTGTTGAAAAGGCGCCGCCAATTCAACAAAAGACGTTATTCATTCCTTCAAACATCCCCAGATCATTTTAGGCATGCTGATCACCACCATGATTATTCAAGTTGCCAATCAGTCTATCAGTCCAATCCTTAGTTTGTACGTCCGGCAACTGCTCCACGGTCAAGGCTCTGTTTCCTTAGTAGCCGGACTTGTGGCCGCTATACCAGGCATTGCAACCATCATCGCCGCACCACGTTTAGGTGTGTTAGGTGACCGCATCGGCACGGAACGTATTTTGACCATCGGCTTCATTTTTGCCATCTGTGTATTCATTCCGATGGCGTTTGTCCGAAATGTTTGGGAACTAGGTGGGCTCCGTTTTCTGATTGGGATTTCCGACGCCACGATGATGCCAGCCGTTCAAACGTTATTAGCAAAAAACTCCCCTGTTTCTACCACTGGCCGGGTATTCTCATGGAATCAATCATTCATGGCCATGGGGAGCATTGTTGGCCCCATGATTGGGTCAACTGTGTCTGGCGCGTTTGGTTACGGGGCCGTGTTCCTGTCAACCGGCGTGATTGTTGCGTTAAATCTAGTTTTGTTCAGGTTTAATACTCGCTCATTAAGGGATTAAGCCGTTAACATAAATGTCCTAAAAATCCCGACAGCCATGTTTTCACGGTTGCCGGGATTTTTGATTAAACTGAACAAATAACTAACTTGTCAAACAGATTAAGCTTTTTTATCCTGCTGCTGAAATTTGAAATTAAAACTAGCTAGTACAATCATGATAATCGTGAGCACTAACAAAATGATGAAATCGTGCAGGCCGCCACGTGCTGTGGCCTCAACCGAAGACAGTTTGCCCGCCTGATTTTGACTGATTGCCACAACCGTTGCCATCACAGCGGTCCCAATAGAACCAGCGTACTGCTGAATGGCATTAAATGCCGCGTTGCCATCCCCAATAAGTTTAGGCGACAACTGTTGCATGCCGTTTGCCAACGTATTACTAAAGGTCATCGAGAATCCGACACTGTAAATAATGTAAATGCCGATGATCCACCCCACGGACAGGTGACCGGCGCTCAACACAAAACCAGCCATCGCAATCATCAAACATACCAGTCCCGTTAAAATCGGCACGCGTGGTCCACGACGATCGAGTAAAGAACCACCGAGTGGCATCAATATTGTCCGTAAGACACTACCTGGCAGTAAGAGTAACCCGGCCGTCATCGCGTTTGCCCCAATGACCAGCTGTGCATAGTTTGGCAAAAGGAAGCCCAAGCCAATATTGCTCAATTGCAGACTCAAGTAGGTTAAAAAGCTGAGCACGAAGGTTCGCCGTTTGAAAATCGCAATATTGATCAGCGGTTGAGCTGTCCTTGTTGCCCACCAGCCGTAACTAGCCAGAGCAATTATCCCAACAAGGACTAGACCCCAGAATCCGAGGCTACTCCAGCCATGTTTAGATGCATCGTTGAAGCCTAAAGAAATGGTAATAAATGCCACCGCAATCAACGTAAATCCTAACGTATCGAAGTGCGCCGGTTGAGTGCCGACACGTTGGCGAATATTGAAATATCCAAACAGGAACGAAACCGCCACAATCGGTAACACAATCCAGAAGATCATTCGCCACCCCATGTAGTACAGCACCAAACCACCATATGTAGGTCCCACAGTTGGCGCAAAGCCCAAAATCATGCCGCCAATCGACATGTAACGGCCCATCTTAGCGCCGGGAACAAACTGCGTAATGATGCCGAACATCACGGGCGTACACAACCCAGTCGCAATCCCGCCAATCAGCCGTCCAATCAACAAAACTGGAAAAGACGTAGCTACTGCACAAACCACCAAACCAACGACAAACAATACAAGTGCTGTAACGAATGTTGCTTTGAATGTAAACCGTTTGTGGATATATGACGCCATAATCATCACTAACGAAGCAATAAGTAAATAGCCAGTTGTTAGCCATTGAACGGCACCGATAGAAATATGAAACTGCCGCATCAGCGTTGGGAAAGTTACGTTCATCGAGGTTTCTGTTAAAATCCCACAAAATGAAAGTAACGCTGTTCCTACAATTGAGAACAACACGAAGCGTGGTACTTTAGTTGTCGTTGAATCCATAAATACCTCTTTCTGAGTTAAATATTAGTGCCTTTTTATCTTATCCCTACAATTTTTAATTTGCACATGGAAAAATAAAAAAAGCCCTTATCAGCGTAAAGTCGCAGACAAGAGCTTAAGATTGATTCAATTTTGCTTACTTCAAACCATACTTCTTGTTGAACTTGTCAACAGCACCATCGGCTTGAGTGAACTTCTGCTTACCAGTGTAGAATGGGTGTGAATCAGAAGTGATTTCAACACGGATCAATGGGTAAGTGTTGCCGTCTTCCCAATCAGTTGTTTCTTGAGAAGTAGCAGTGGAACCAGAAATAAATTTGTAGCCAGTGGTTGAGTCCATGAACACAACCTGGTGGTAATCTGGATGAATGCCTTGTTTCATTGTAATATCTCCTTTGCCATGAGTCATTTGCTGAGTCATAGTTACATATAATCAACTTTAGTAATATAGCATGGATTAAGCGTATGCGCAAGTCGACGACAATAATAATTGTGAGTTGGTTTGACTCAATAATTTATAATTGTAGCAAACAAATCCGCGTTTGAACGATGCAATCGTTGTTCAAGATTGTCATTAACAAACTTGTAAAAACAACGACCGGACGTCTTTAACGAAGCCAATATCGGCCTAGTATTCGAAAACACCTGCATCTGTATCTTCAATGATCTGTATATGACCGCCAAGTGCCTTAAGCTTATCGGAAATGCGATCATAACCACGCAAAATATTTTCTGCATTAGTAATGGTTGTACGTCCTTCAGCCATTAAGGCAGCGATTACCAATGAAGCCCCTGCGCGAATTTCGCCGGCAGCGACAATGGTCCCAGTTAAATCATCACAGTGGTTGACAACAATCATGTTGTTTTCCAACCGAATGTTTTCGCCCATTCGGTTAAGTTCAGGAATGTGCTTTGTTCGCTCAGGATAGATAGTGTCGATAATGATGCTGGCACCATCTGCCCGACCCATCAGCGGTGTGATCGGTTGCTGCAAATCAGTTGCAAAACCAGGATAAGGCATGGTTTTAACCTGAATTGGCTTAAGCTTTTCGGATTTATGCACATAAATACTGTCTTCACTGATGTCCATCTTGACGCCCATTTCGATTAACTTAGCGGTGAAAGCCTCCAAGTGTTCAGGAATGACGTTTTGAATGTTAACACCTGCGCCAACTGCAGCCGCCATCGATAAGTACGTACCTGCTTCGATACGGTCAGGAATAATCGTATGGGTGTTAGTCGCCTTTAATTGTGACACACCCTCGATTCGAATAACATCTGTCCCGGCACCGCGCACCTTAGCGCCCATGTTGTTTAAGAACGTTGCCAAATCGATGATTTCTGGTTCCTTAGCGGCATTTTCGATCACCGTTAAACCATCAGCTTTTACGGCAGCCAAAATGATGTTCATCGTAGCGCCGACAGACACGATGTCTAAGAATACACGTGCGCCGTGAAGACCCTTGCTGGCATCAATATGAACAGAATCGTCAATCTCGGTAACTTCTGCACCTAAGGCCTTAAAGCCCTTGATGTGTTGATCGATTGGTCGAGGGCCGATATTGTCACCACCGGGAAACGATACAGTGGCCCGTCTAAAACGACCCAGTAAGGCTCCCATAAAGTAATAAGACGCACGCAAACTCTTAATTGCCTTACCTGGTAAAACATTTTCTTCGATATGCGTTGGATCAATATCCAGCACACCATTTTCAAAGTGTGATGAAACGTTCATTGATTCGAGGATGGCCATCAAGTTATGTACATCCAAAATGTCCGGAACAGAATCAAATTGAACCGGGGTATCAGCCAGGATAGCAGCGGGAATTAGTGCAACCGTACTGTTTTTGGCGCCGCCAATAGTAACTTCGCCTGACAGTGGGTTGCCTCCTTGGATGATCATCGATTTCATGCGTTATTCCTCTTTCATTCATGCAACTAATTCGTATTGAGATTTACCATGGCTCAACCATAAAGGGAGCACAATTATCTTCCATACTAATGAACGAATGGCAAAAAGACAACACTGTTTCTGGCTTCTCAGTATATTTTTAGAAACTTTTTCATTACTGCTTAATCATTTACCAGTCAAATCGTTTAATAATTGCCTGTTTAACGGCATTCTGGTTCCACTGTTGACTTAAATGGAAACACCTAGAAAAATTGTGCAAAATAAAAAGTTTGTTAAGGACGTATCTGTCCCTCAACAAACTTTCTCGAAGTGCTGTGCCTATCTGGCACTATCGGTTTTTCGTAATCTACATTGTCAGATTGCCTGCACTTTTAGTTGCCTACTACTTACTGACGGGCAATGTGTTCATCATCAGCAGCCTTCACAAACGCCTTGAACAATCCTTCAGGACGGTTTGGCCGTGACAAGAATTCTGGGTGGTATTGTGCGGCAACAAAGAACTTGTTGCTTGGTAATTCAACCACTTCTACCAAACGATTATCAGGTGACGTCCCAGAGAATACCAGACCCTTGGCGGCTAACTGGTCGCGGAACTTGTTATTGAACTCATAACGGTGACGATGACGTTCGGAAATCACTTCTTCGTTGTTATAAGCTGAGGCAGCCAAAGTACCTGGCTTCAACTTGCACGGGTAAGCGCCTAACCGTTGTGTACCACCAAGATCATCGATGTTTTCTTGATCAGGCATTAAATCAATAACTGGGTATGGTGTGTCTGCATTAATTTCCGTTGAGTTAGCATCTTTCAGGCCAACCACGTCACGGGCAAACTCAACACAAGCCATCTGCATCCCCAGACAAATGCCCAAGTACGGAATGTCATGTTCACGTGCATACTTGATGGCCAAAATCTTACCTTCAATACCACGATTACCGAAACCGCCAGGAACTAGAATGCCATCTGCTTCAGCCAAAACGGAATCGACGTTATCTGCGTTAATTTCTTCTGAGTTAAAATGATTAATTTTAACATCAGCATCAACAACATAGCCGGCTGACTTTAGGGCTTCGTTGACAGAGATATAAGCATCTTGTAGGTCAGTGTATTTCCCAACCAAATCAATGGTGATCGTCTTGTGCAAGTTTTGAACATGTTGTTCAAGCTTACGCCATTCACTCATGTCTGCTTCCGGAGCGGACAACTTAAAGTGGTTTAAGACAATGTCGTCCATATGTTGGTCTTGTAAAGCCAATGGCACCGTGTAAACTGTCGGCACATCCATCGATTCAACAACAGCTTCAGGATCAACATCACAGAATGACGCAATCTTATTCCGCATCGTTTGGGTGATGTGCTTTTCCGTCCGGACAACCAACATGTTTGGCTGAATGCCTAAACCACGCAGTTCCTTAACACTGTGTTGTGTTGGCTTGGTCTTCATTTCACCAGCAGCCCGCAGATAAGGAATCAAAGTTGTGTGAATGTAGAAAACATTGTCACTACCAACATCAGTCTTCATCTGACGTAGGGCCTCAATAAATGGTAAGGATTCAATGTCACCCACCGTACCACCAATTTCTGTGATCACTACGTCCGCGTCAGTCGTTTGACCAGCACGCATGATCTTTTCCTTAATTGCGTTAGTGATATGCGGAATAACTTGAACCGTCGCGCCAAGGTAGTCTCCATGACGTTCTTTTTGTAGAACTTCTTGATAAATTTTCCCCGTCGTGACGTTTGAGTATTTATTCAGGTTAATGTCGATAAATCGTTCGTAGTGGCCTAAATCAAGGTCCGTTTCGGTCCCATCATTTGTCACAAACACTTCACCGTGTTGGTATGGGCTCATCGTTCCTGGGTCAACATTGATGTAAGGATCAAACTTTTGAATCGTAACCTTGAGCCCACGGTTCTTTAACAAACGGCCTAAGGACGCAGCAACGATCCCTTTCCCAATTGACGAAACCACACCACCGGTGACAAAAATGTATTTGGTCATCTAAATAAACGCTCCTTTTGTTTTTTCGGGGAAGCCTTAAACAAAGAAAAAGCCCCCAATTCATCTGAATTGGGAGCAACTAAAGTCTTCATTAACGTGCCCGTTCTTCTGAACGGTGCCCAAAAAATATAATACCGACTTCAAGTCATAACGTCAAGGATTTTATCCGGTAATTTTATTACTGGCTCGAACGAACAAACGACGCGTTAGTTATTCGTCGTCATCATCGTTTTCTTCATCCTCATCGTCGTCATCATCTTCATCACTTAACTCTGCTAATTGACCTTCGATACCATCTGGCAAGTCTTCTTCGGTAGCCTGATTTTCAGTATCGTCATCATCGCTGTCCTCATCGTTATCTTGAGTGTCAGCACCATCAACATCGTCATCAGAATCTTGACCAAAGTCATCGTCTTCAGGATCATCATCATCGTAGTCGATAACATCATCGTCGTCGGCAGCGTCAGCCAGAAAGGCATTAACCTTACGGCGTTTCTTACGCTTTGGCTGATCCTCGTCTTCTTCACCATTAATAGTGGCTTCATCGATGGAGTCAAACGCGTACCAAGTACGGAGTCCCCATGTGTTGTCACCAAGTGAAATGAAACTACCGTCGACATTTAGGTCCGTATAGAATTGTGCAAAACGATCACGAATTTCTTCGTCACTTTTGCCCAAGTACTGTTGTACCTGGTTAGTTAAGTCGGCAAAGCCCATGGCTTCTCCGTGTTGTGAGAGAATTGCGTGCGCAACCTCAATCATCGACAATTCTTTCTTATTTTGACCTTCGAAAATTTTAAGTTCCAAAATCAGGCCCGTCCTTTCGAGAGTGTACATCTTATCATAAGGTCTTAAGCTGTAAAATGCAATCTAATTTGATAATCACCGATTAATTGTTCGCCGGCCAACAACTGGTAATCGATGGCAATTCGGCCTGCCGATAAATCATCACTCAACCTGACACTAAGATCAGTTGTTGCAACTTCGACGGCCATAACCCCATAAGGCGTCCGATATTGAGTCGTGACTGCCTTTCCGGTTAGGAAATGAAATTTTAGACCATTTTCACCAGAACGCGTCAAGACTACATCGTTTTCACCATTCAGCTTAAACGTCACTGGCGTCGACTGACCATTATCATCTTCAACATAACGTAAATAAATGTTGTCATTCACAATCACCAAGCGGCCTGGCAAATCAAAGTCAAATTGCTCGGTGTCATCATCTTGTGTAATGTTGGTCAATAAATGAACGGTGACAGCCTGTTCAAATTGTTGTGCCACAAATCTACCTCCCAGTGTTATTTGAAATTTTCCATAAAACGCATTGAATGTCAGTAAGAAATTATAACGCTTTTTAGATAAATTACCATTAATGAAACCTTGGTCCTTTTCATTTTGAAAATTGGGCTCAATGGCTTTCAATAATGCAGACCCCAGCGCGATTCGGTATAATGAAAGCAGTTGCGTTTAGCTATTCTTATAAATGAGATCGATATAGATAATAAATTAGCAAACGGACTCACTAATATGAGCCCATTCATTTCGTTTGCAATCCACAAAACGTTAAGAAATCAGGTGATTACATGATTGACGCACTTGCTCTTGCGCCGACAACAATGTTACTGTCGCAGCATTTCAAACAAGCTGACGGCTTAGCGACATTTTCAAACATGAATGCGCTACTTAGTCTTATTGAACATGAAAATCAGCCCTTACTCCACTTCTGGTTACTCGACAACACGGTGATCATGGGGCTTCGCGACGCTGATGTGCCGCATTTGTCTGCTGCTCACAAAGTGCTCACAGATCATGGTTACAGCGGATTCATCCGTAATTCCGGTGGGTTAGCTGTGGTAGCTGACGCCGGTGTTCTCAACATCAGCCTTTTTTTCCCACCCAGTTTGGTCAAACTAGGCGTCGATGATGCGTATGAACAAATGAAGTTACTTGTTGATCGGGCATTTCCTGAACTCCCCATTGATGCTGGCGAAGTCGCTCGTTCCTACTGTCCAGGCACCTACGACCTGAGTGTAAATGGGCATAAGATTGCCGGCATGTCTCAACGACGCCGAAATGGTGGCACCGTCATTATGTTATATCTGAGCGTGAATGGTAACCAAAATGCCCGTGCTCAATTAATTCACGATTTCTACACCGTGGGGTTGGGCCACGAAGAAAATAAATGGGATTTCCCTGATGTCGATCCTGGCACCATGATGAACGTTGGCGACTTGTTGCCACAATCGTTAACTATTGAAGCAGCCCGTCAACGCTTTATTGACGCGGCACAGCAAAGTGGCACACATCTTGCTAAACAGCACTTGACCACGCTTATGCAAGAACCAGAATTTGGTGCTCACCTAGATTTTGAAGCCAAACGGTTGAGTCAGCATCAACCTAGCTTTTAAGGTTGCTACCACGGTCATAGGAAAAGTGAGTCGTATCCGTCACATATTTCAAGGAGGATTTAATGGATTATCGTCATCAGTTATTACCACGTGAAAAAGTATTCCGCGATCCCGTTCACAATTATATCGCCGTTTCTTACCAAGTCATTTTGGATTTGATTGACACTAAAGAATTTCAGCGTTTGCGACGTGTCAAACAACTGGGTGTGACCGAAGAGGTTTTTCACGGGGCAGAACACAGTCGCTTTGGACATTCCTTAGGCGTATACGAAATTGCGCGACGAATCTGTGATAACTTTGAACACGACTATCCGTCGCAAACACCTGGAGACGGTCTGTGGGACGACCACGAGCGACTCGTTACGCTATGTGCGGCACTCTTGCACGATATTGGACACGGGGCTTACTCACATACGTTTGAACACATTTTTCACACGGACCACGAAGCAATTACTGCACAAATTCTAACTTCCCCCACTACCGAGGTCAACGCAGTGCTCAAACGGGTGTCGCCAGAATTTCCACAACAAGTTGCCAGCGTCATTCAACATACGTATCCTAACCCGCAAGTTGTTCAAATCATTTCCAGTCAATTGGACGCAGATCGAATGGATTATCTGTTACGCGACGCCTACTATACCGGTGCTGACTACGGTCGTTTCGACCTCACTCGTGTACTACGCGTGATGCGGCCCTACAAAGACGGGATTGCGTTTGATATTGACGGAATGCACGCTGTCGAAGATTACATTCTCAGCCGTTTTCAAATGTATCAACAAGTATACTTTCACCCTGTCTCCCGTGCCATGGAAGTCATTTTGGATCACCTGTTGTTGCGTGCTAAGGACCGTTATGACAACCAACCCGTTCGTGAAGACGGATTTCGTCCCTTACTGCTCGAACCATTCTTTAACCACGATTGGACGCTGGCTGACTACTTAAAATTAGATGATGGCGTACTTAACACTTACTTCCTACACTGGGCTGACAGTGACGACGCCGTGTTGTCGGACTTAGCCAATCGTTTCCTAAATCGCCGGCCCTTTAAATCTGTGGAATATACGAGTGAAACGGAAGATTTGCTGACGATTCTACGCGCCAAAATTGAAACGGCCGGCTATAACGTCAAGTATTACACTGCCACAAACGACAGTTACGATCTGCCATACAATGCAAACAGTCGCCAGACTCGCAAACCTGCTGCCGAAATTCAATTGATGAAAAGTGACGGCTCCACCATTGAGTTATCATCACTGAGCCCGTTAGTTGCCGCCATTACTGGTCGTGAATTGGGTGATCAGCGTTTCTTCTTCCCTCGGGAAATGTTGACCAAAGACGCAGAAAATGATTTATTTAGCCCAATTTATATTGAATTTCAAAATTACATTCATAATGATCAACTTATTCACCCTCAAGGAGAATCCCATGACAATTAAAATGATTGCCATCGACATTGATGGCACGCTACTAAATGAAAAGAGTTCACTGAACCCAGCTACAATTACAGCCGTTCAGGCAGCTCGTGATGCCGGTATCAAAGTTGTCCTATGTACTGGTCGCCCACTGACGGGTGTTCAAGATTACTTGGACCAACTTGGGCTCAGTGGTGATGACCAGTACGTCATTACTTTTAACGGTGCATTAGCACAAACAATCAGTGGCAAAATTCTCGTTCGCCACACATTGAATTACGACCAGTACCGTCAGTTACAAACTCTAAGTGAAACGCTTGAAACACACTTTCACGTAGAAACCGAATCACACATTTATACGGCTAACAAAAACATCAGTCCTTACACTATCGGCGAAGCCTTCTTAGTAAAAATGCCGATCCGCTACCGTGCCGTTGAAGAAATGCCAACTGACATCACATTATCTAAGGCAATGTTCATCGACGACCCAAAGATTATCAGCAGCGCGGTCGAAAAACTGCCTGACGATGTCAAACAAGACTTTTACTTTGTCCGTAGTGAACCCTACTTTCTTGAAGCCATGAACAAAGCAGCTTCTAAAGGCAATGCCATCACTGGATTAGCAAGTGATTTGGGCTTTTCAATGGATGAAGTTATGGCTTTGGGCGACCAAGGCAACGACCTTTCCATGATCAAGGCCGCTGGTTGGGGTGTTGCAATGGGCAATGCCATCGACGAAGTTAAGGAAGCTGCCCAGGCTGTCACACTGACCAACAAAGAAGACGGTGTCGCCGCCGCGATCAACAAATACGCACTAAATTAATCAGACCAATTTAATCTAAAACGCACTGCATTCCTGTTTTAAGAAATTGCAGTGCGTTTTGTTATGTTTGTACCGTTACGCGGACCAGAAACGCCGTTCCGTGGGATCAGTCTCAGCATCCTAAACCCAGAGTCTTTAACCTTGATTATGAGCCGAAAAACAAGTCTCATAAGTCATCCCGCAACACTAAGCGGCCAAATTCCTGCCGCTAAATGTTGCCGACACGAAACTCTGTTTCTGATCCGCTCCACTCTTCTCACAATTAGTTCTTATCTCAATTAGTCTTTGGCTCGCAGTCAAGCCACTGTCCTGTCAAAAAAAGTTGCCACAATATCATCTGGAAGGCGTCAACAGTGATACCGAGCCGTGAAGGTAACGTTAATTCGAGTGGCCTTCTCGAATTTAGGTTACGGACGGTCCGTAAAGACTCGGCTCCTCACGAGGCTTTGCGGCGAGGTGAAAGACTCCGAACTTTGGGGGCTTGAACCGGTCCCACGGTGAGCGTGTCACTGTTGACAACTGGAAAAGATTGCTACAGTGGAGCGCTCAGAGCGTGACTACAACGGCGATGATAATGAGAATGGCACCGTCGATCCAGAGCCACCGATTCCAATCTGAAAAACGCAGTGGTTCGTTCTTTTTAACGGCAATATCACGCGTGTTCATCTTAGGCTCAGGTTTCTTATCTGCCTTTTCCTTATATGTTTGCTTACGGCGTCTGCGAAATCCAGCAAACAGATGCGCATGGTGTAAAAGGCACCCGTAAAATGTAGGAAAACGGCAGGTTAGAACTGTTGGTTTTCCTACATTTTTTGTATCATGAATCACATCAGAGTGTAGGAGGAATTTGATGTGAGACGTGATTTAAGAGAAGGAGTGACGATTTACGTGACTGAAAATATTAAGCCTAACTTCGCCGAGATTGCCCGGCAATATAATGTTGATTATCGAACCGTTAAGAAAGCCTATGAGGAAGTCAAAGCTGGACTTAAGGGCCGACCAAGTGGTCGACCGAAACGGCCAAGTTTACTGGATCCATTCAAGCAAACCATCGATTCAAAGCTTGAACTAAATTGTTCGGCTGCTTCAATTTTTAAATTTATCCAGAAGAAGGGCTTTACCGGCAGCTATACCCTCGTGAAAGATTATTGTCGCCAAACCCGCCGAGAACGAGTTAAGAAAGCTACCATTCGGATTGAACATTCCCCTGGTCTCTCTGCTCAAGTTGACTGGAAAGAAGAAATGGCCCTAGTGAGCAGCGAGGGTGAGCTGTTTAAATTCAATATTTTCTTGTATGTATTGCCTTATTCAAAACTCAAATATATGACACTAACCTTTGATCGGAGCCAAGATACCCTCTTTTCTTGCTTACACGACGCTTTCCTTCATACCGGAGGTATTCCGACGGAAATCTGGTTTGATAATATGAAAACCGTTGTGGATCATACAAAATCCCAGTTTGGCCACGCTGTCTTTAACGAACGGTTCCACGAATTCTGTAAAGATGCCGGTTTCACACCAATTGCTTGTCGACCATTCAGACCACAAACTAAAGGTGCAGTTGAAGCCCTTGCTCGCACGGTTGAACGTTTACGGCCATACAATACTGAATTTGCTGATGGAACTGAGCTAATCGAACTAGTTCATATGCTCCGAGATGATCTAAATCATGAAACTTCGCAGGCCACGGACGAAGTCCCGTACCTGAAATGGTTAGACGAAGAAAAAGAGTACCTTCATCGCGTTCCAGTTAATCTCCTTGAACCATACTTCGAAGAAAACATTACCCGTGTCGTTTCGAAGGAGGCCATGATCAATTTCCGCAAATGTAAGTACTCAGTAGATCCGCGATACATTGGTTGTACGGTTGCTGTTGAAATCTCCAATGATGAGCAGCGCATTCACATTTATTATAACGGAGAAGAAATTCGTACGCACTCCATAACTACCAATTCGCTGAATTATGACCCCCAAGATCAGTTCAATATCCTCAAATCTGATTTGCTTAAAGGGCGGACAGATGAAGACATTTCAGCTTACATTCGTGAACATATGACTGATTACGACAACTTATAGGAGGCTACCATGACCACTAATAATCAAATTCTTTTAAATAATCTTGAGCGCTTAGGGTTAAACAAAATCCGTGAATACTTGCCGAATTACCTTGATCAAATTCACACTGATAATCTGTCATTAACTGAGGCGCTAATTGATTTAACTAATTCGGAACTCCAGAATCGACACGAAGGTCAGATTGCACGGGCCATTGGCCGTGCTCGGTTCCCCAATACAAAATCCCTAGATACATTTGATTTTAGCTTTCAACCCAGTATGAATCGCCAAGAGGTTCTGGAATTCCAGAATCTGGCTTTTATGGAAAAGTCTGAAAACTTAATCTTTATTGGCAATCCGGGAGTCGGTAAAACCCACTTGGCAATTAGTATTGGGATTGAGGCCTGTAAACAGGGCTGTCGGGTTCTCTTTATTAATTGTCATGAGCTGTTGATTAGATTGAGAGCAGCTTACGAAAAAGGACTGCTTGATCGATCTCTAAGCCGCTATTCGCGCTATGACCTATTAATTATTGATGAAATTGGGTATTTGCCAATTGGTCACCAAGAAGCTAACCTCTTATTTCAGCTAGTCAATGCCCGCTATGAAAAGCATTCAACGATCATTACCAGCAATAGTGATCTATCCGCTTGGGTTGATATTTTCCAGAACCCAACTGTGACAGCAGCCATTCTCGATCGCTTGGTTCATCATGTTCACGTAGTGAAGATCACTGGTAAATCTTACCGATTACGTGGCCTCAAGTAACTGCCGAAAACCTACATTTCTTTCTGCCGAAAACCTACATTTTTAAACTGCCCTTGACACGCATGGCTCAATTGCATCACCACACCAATAACAATCAGCGCCAACCCAATCATAAAAAATATATCAGACAGTTTAACTAATGAAACGCCATTGGTCCATGCAATACCACCAATAATGACACAGACGATTAAGCCAATCGCTGACCAGGCGGCAGGTCGTTGTTTTTGTCGCATCCTTTTTTCTCCAAACTAATCTTTGTGATAAATTCCGTTGTAACTAAAAATACCGCAAATATCTGCGGTATTAAAGTCCAAATTATATTTTAGCCAATCACTAATGGTTTGACTGCGTCGTTGAAGTACTGTTGTCAGTTGTTGGTGTGTTAACCGTGTTAGCCCCACCATTGCCAGCATCAGCCCCAGAAAAGACGGTTGTTACTTCTTTGTTTGCTGGTGTGTAAGTGTAAACACCGGCCAGATTGCTGATGTTTGCATCAGGAGCTTGGGTCCGAACGTCGATTTGGTAAGTGCCATTCCCGTTGTTAATAACGGTGTATTGACGACTGCCATTTGTCTCGTTGTAACCCATCTGGCTTCTAAAGTTCGACAGAACCCCATTCGCGGAGGTCGCAGTTGTGACGCTACCCTTCGTCGTACTGTTACTGTTCGATACGGGCTGTTGCGTTGTTTCACCGCTTGTCTTCGATACCGGAGAAACGCTACTCTGCCCGTTTGCATTGCCGGTAACTTGACTAACTTGTTGGCTATTAGCTACACGACTGCTGTCTTGTTGACCGCTCGTAGCAACAGTGCCTGAAGCAACTTTGCTCAAACTGGTTTGAGTTGCGTTACCCTTAACAGAGCTGCTCTGAACGGAACCGCTTTGAACTGAGCTACCCTGAATTGAATTTTCTTGAACAGAACTACTTGGTACTACACTACTTTGAACGCTACTAGTCTGCGCCGAACTCGTCGATGCGGTGCTTACATTAGATGATGTCGTGTCCGAATCAGAAACAGCACTAGTCTCGGAAGCGGATGAACTTGTCCCCGTTACGGCTAATGAAGACTGATCACTAGAAAAACTGGTTGTAGCAGGTGCGACCGTTGTAACATTCGACGTCCGTGTAGGAACCTTTACGTCGCTCTTACGACTGCTACGAACACTATCTGAATGATGCCCCTCGCTGACTGTCGTCGCAGAAGTACTTGCACAAGCAGTCAACAGAACCGTACTGACCAAAATTACACTACCTGTCATCATTTTCTTAAATGTTTGAATGCTCATTTTATGTACCCCCGCTCTGACACGTTTCAAATCTCCTGTGCCTTTTGATACTTAAATTATATCACTTGTAACAAAAATTACGTGATTATGTCATTATTGTTACATATCGAAAGAAAAGCTTAATAACTTCAACATTTTATGATATAGACGGTGAAATGATGGGATTGGAACATAAAAAGCCAATTTAACGTTTAGTAAAAGTGCCGCAACTGCGATCCAGAACGCAGTCTTTCACCCGTCCGACACAAAACGACGTTCATGGAAAAAGACCATGAACGTCGTTTTTTAGCTGAGCAAGCCAGTTCTGTTACATCTTGCTCTCATTTATTCGAAGCTAACTAAATTAATTTGTCTAATCGAAAATCAGTTGTTACGCCCATCCCGGTGAAAACGAGTCCGGAACAACGGGCTAACAGCCTTGTTTTCATTAATCCGGCGAATTGCATCCCCAACCAGTGGTGCAATGGACACTTGCACTAACTTGTCGAAATGTTTCTCTTCTGGCAAGTTAATTGAGTCGGTCACAACCACTTGTTTGAATGGTGATGCTTTCAAACGGTCAACCGCTGGGCCAGACAACACAGCGTGTGAACAACAAGCGTAAACTTCTTCTGCACCCGCATCCATCAATGCCTTGGCGCCCAAAGTAATCGTGCCGGCCGTATCAATCATGTCATCAATCATGATACATTTTTTACCCTTAACATCACCGATAATGTTCATGATTTCAGCCACGTTGGCACGAGGGCGACGTTTGTCAATGATTGCAATCGGTGCTTTAAGGAACTCTGCCAAGGCACGCGCACGCGTCACCCCACCATGATCTGGCGAAACCACCACTGCATGTTCAGCAATGTGATTCGTAATGAAATAGTCAGCTAACAATGGTGCTGCCATCATGTGGTCAACTGGAATATCAAAGAATCCCTGAATTTGAGCAGCGTGCAGATCCAATGCCAGTAACCGAGTCGCACCAGCTTTTTCAAGCATATCTGCGACCAACTTAGCGGTGATAGGTTCACGTGAACGGGCCTTGCGATCCTGACGAGCGTAACCATAGTAAGGAACAACCAAATTGATTGTATTAGCACTGGCACGACGTAGCGCATCAATCATAATCAACAATTCCATCAAATTATCGTTAACGGGCGCTGATGTGGACTGAATCAAATAAACGTTGTCCCCACGCACACTTTCTTCGATATTAATGCGAATTTCACCATCACTGAAACGATCCACAGAAGTTTTACCTAATTCAACACCAACTTCATTAGCAATTTTTTCTGCCAATGGTCGGTTTGAATTCAGGGCAAAAATCTTCAGTTTGGGGTCAAAATATTGAGTTGACATGTTCCCTCCACAAAGGATAATTAAATTTTTTCATACTCATTTGTTATAGCTTAATGGTACTCATTAACTGACTTTGACGCAACTATCCGCACTATTTGTCTTCCGGTTTATGCGGTAATTTTGACCAGTAACCCGGCTTGTTAGTTTGACGTTCACGGGCGATTGCCATGTCATGCCGGGCAACATCCTTTGTAATCGTTGAACCAGCGGCAATGAATGAATGATCTGCGACGTTTAACGGTGCAACCAAATTGGAATTACTGCCAATGAAGCTGTGGTCACCCACAATAGATTCATGTTTGCCAACACCATCGTAGTTAACAAACACAACGCCACAGCCGACATTAATATCCGTTCCTAATTGAGCATTCCCGACATAGGTCAAGTGACCCACTTTAGTCCGTGCACCAATAGTCGCTTTCTTAATCTCAACAAAGTTGCCCAGGTGAACGTTTTCACCAATACGAGCATCTGGACGCAAGTGACTCATTGGGCCAATATCAGAGCCATCAGCCATGTCACTATCTTCAATGAATGAGGAGGTAACCGTGACACCATCGTGAATCACACTATTACGAATTTCGGAATTGGCGCCAATCATACAATCCTCGCCAATGACCGTGTGCCCCTTTAACTGAACATTCGGTTCAATAATAGTGTCAGCACCAATCTTAACGTCCACATCGACATACGTGTGATCTGGATCGATAAAGGTCACACCATTTGCCATATGTTCGTCATTGATGCGGCGTTGCATAACTTTTGTCGCGGTTGCCAAAGCTTTGCGGTCATTAACACCCATTGATTCACTGAAATCACTCATGCGGTAAGCGCCGACCCGTTGACCAGCTGCCTTTAAAATCTCGATGACATCAGTTAGGTAATACTCACCTTGTGCATTGTCGTTTTTAACTTGGTGAAGTGCATTAAATAAGGCCTTGTTGTCAAAAACATACACACCAGTATTAATTTCCTTAACAGCCTGTTCTTCTGATGTAGCGTCCTTTTGTTCCACAATCTTTTCTACGAGCCCAATATCATTTCGGATAATCCGGCCGTAACCGGTCGGGTTGGGCGCAATCGATGTCAGAATTGTGCCGACATCGCCCTTTGCTTCGTGGTAATCAAACAGTTTTTGAAGTGTTTCAGCCCGAAACAACGGTGTATCACCACTGACAATCAGTGTGACACCATCAACGTCGCCTAGTAATGGTGCCGTTTGTAATACGGCATGACCTGTACCCAATTGTTCTTTTTGCATTGCGTATTGCGTGCGGTCACCCAATTGTTTGCGAACGTCATCTGCTCCATAGCCAACAATCGTCACGATCCGATCCATGTTAGTCGATTCAACCTGAGTCAACACGTGATCGACCATTGTTTTACCACAAACCCGGTGTAAAACCTTGTATAGCTTCGATTTCATGCGGGTTCCTTTACCAGCCGCAAGAATAATGGTATTTCTCGAACTCATTGAAAAACTTACCTACCTTTCATTGCCAAACACACGGTGCATATAGTTCCCCGGTGTGGCCCGAATTGGTTCCGATTCACTTTGTAATGTTTCAACATGCAGTAATGATGTAAAGTTTTCAGATTGACGTTCGCCATTAAAGCGGCCTTCACCAAACACGGTGATCCCAGCAACCTCACAATCCAGTTCACGAACTAAGCTAGCAAGACCAGAAATGGTACCGCCGCCTTTAACAAAGTCATCCACAATCAATACTCGTGAACCAGCTGGCAGAGCACGTTTGGAAATCTGCATTTTTTCGATGGCCGTTGATGAGCCAGACACATAGTTCACACTGACCGTGGCGCCATCCGTGATGGCCCCATCTTGACGAGCAATGACAAACGGCACGTTCAATTGTTCTGCGACGGCCTGAGCTATCGGAATCCCCTTCACAGAAACCGTCAATACCATATCGATGGTTTGGTTCATATATTGAGTCGCAATCAAACGACCGATCTGGCGAAGGACTTCTGGTTTGCCTAATAAATCAGATAAGTAAACATAGCCACCAGGCATTACCCGATGGGAGTCCGAAACTTCTTTACATAAATAATCGATGTATTCAGAAGCATCTTCCTTCAGGATATACGGAATGAACCGAGCACCACCCGCAGCACCGGGCAGAGTTTCTAACAAACCGGTTCCACGTTCCTGAAAGGTTCGTTTTAAAATGGTTAAATCTTCACTAATCGATGACTTGGCTGACTCGTAACGCTCAGCAAAAAAGGACAACGAAACCAGTGTCCGTGGTCGTTCCAATAAGAAGCGCGTCATGTCAATCAATCGATCTGATCGTCTAACTTTCACGTTTAGCTACCTCAACTCATTTTTAATTTCACAATGAACGACAAAAAGCGTTCTTTCCTTGGTTAATAATAGCACAACGTTCGTAATTACTGGGCGCTTCTCACAAAAAAAGCGTCGTTTCCGACGCCGTTCTCATACCACTTTAATTTCGTGCTGTGAAGCGATTAAAAATCAGACCAATAAAGTAAAACAGAACTTCAATGACGGCAATGAAGAAAGAGACCGGCCAGTTTGTCCAGTAGCTCAGCGCCAAACCGAGCCACACACCAATCAAAGCAAATAGAATGGCTAGGCCAATCATGCTGCCAACACCGTGTGCAAAATATTTTGCCGCAGAAGCAGGTAACGTAAGCAAGATAAAGATTAACAGGGAGCCCACGATTTGAGCGGCCACACTGACTGAAAATGCTAATGCAACCAGAAAGATGATGGCCAGTGTGGTGCCATGAATACCGGCAACCCGCGCTCCGACAGCGTCAAACGAATCAAACTTCAAACTTCGGTACACCGCCATAATTACCACAATCACTGCCAAGGCTAAAATAGCAACTTGCAGTACAGATGTCCGGCTGATCCCAATGACCGAGCCAAACAAAATATTTGTAGCTGAACTGGCATTTTGGTTTGATAGCGACAAGAACAAAATTCCCAGCCCAATCGCCAACGCTGAAATCGAGGTAATCGCCGCCTCACGACGGGATGCCTTACTACTTAATTGACCAACGGCGACAGAACTGACGCTGGTAAATAATAGCATCCCCGCCAATGGTGTCCAGCCCACAAACAATCCGAAAGCTGCCCCAGCGAAACCAATTTCAGATAATGTATGTGTTAAAAAAGACATGTTTCGAGCGACCACAAAGACCCCAACGATACCGCTGACAATTGCGATTAATGTGCCCGCCGCAAAGGCATTTTGCATAAATGGATAATTAAGCATGAGCCGCCTCCAGTACCGTTTCGTTCAATTCGTCAATCGTGCCCAGTTGATACGGGCCCGGCTGCATTAACAAAAAGTTGGTAGAATACTTCTTTGTTAATGGCAAATCGTGCGTTACGAAGATGACTGCTGCCTGTGTTTGCTGCTGATATTGTTTAACCAAGTCCAGCAATTCAAACTTCATGTTGTTATCCAAACTGGCAGTCGATTCATCCAAAATCAACAACTGTGGCAGTCGAATCAAAGCTTGAGCCAAATAAGCTTTCTGTAACTCACCACCAGAAACACGGCCAAGCGGTGTGTGCGCGATTCGCGTCAAATCTGTTTCGTGCAACACTTGATTCAAGCGTTGCTTTTCGTGTTTAGACCACCATGGCGTTAAGTGATCATGTAGTGCCAAACCCACAAAATCTTTCACGGTTAACGGATACTCGGTATCAACGTTTCTAAATTGCGGAACGTAACCGATCGTTACCTGGGAGCGACTCGGCAAAAACGAAACTTCGCCAGCCGTGGGCCGCAGTTGTTGGAGTAAAATTCGTATAAGGGTTGTTTTACCAATCCCATTTTCGCCAAGTACGCTAAGGAATTCGCCACGCTTTAACGTGAACGTGAGTCCTTGAAACACCGTTTTTTGACCAAACTTCATCCCCAGTTTATCCACGGTCATAATGGTATCTTCGGTTAGTTGGCTGTCAGGTTGATCATTGGGATCAATCTTTTGATGCGTCTCATTACTTGCCATGCTGATTGTCCTCCTCTAACGCAGTTTTGACTTGGTTCAATTCATTGGTCATCCAGTGTGCGTACGACTGATTGGACGGCAACGTTTCCGTCACTTGAACCACTGGAATGTGGTAGCGACGCGCTTGTTTGGTCATTGAGTTCACAATTGGCTGTGAATTCTGCGTGTTCACAACCCATAAGGCAACCCTGTGTTGTTTAAAATCACGCGTTAGTTTGGCAATGTCTGCTGGCGATGGATCGGTTCCCTCTTCAACAGCACGGGCAAAATGATTATCAGTGACTTTTAAATTTACTGCCGATAATGTGTCATTGAACACCGGCTCACTAACAGCGACCGCTTGATGATGACCTGTCCGCTTTAGCTGTTTAATCGTCTTTTTCCACGATGACAGTGTCTCGAGGTAACGGTCGGCATTCCGTTTAAAAGTCGCTTTATGCTCAGGTTGCAAACGCGAAAAGCGTGTTACCATCTGTGCAACTAAGCGTGGCATCGTCTGCGGATTGTACCAAATGTGAGGATTCTCGCCAACCTGTCGGTGCATCAAATCTGTCCCAACATTAATGGTGCGCTTCTCCTGGCCATTCGCTGCCACAACTTTTCCCAACCAGTCATCATAACCCAAACCATTTTCAATGATCACATCAGCCTTAGCAACCTGCTTTGCTGTGTGCGTCGTTGGCTCAAAGCTTTCCGCGTCAATGCTAGGGCTGTTAATAACAGCCGTCACCTGACCATATTGCCCCAGCACTGCGCTGGCGGCCTGAGCGTAGAAATCCAGTGAACTTACCACGCGAATTTTTGAGGTCGGTTTAGCTCGCGCAATCATTCTTCGTTGATCCACTACTAAGCTAACAGTCAATGCGATTAAGAGTAATGCTATAATACTGAAAATATGTAAGCCACGTTTATGTTGTCGCAAAAGAATGTCCTTTCTGCAATCAATATGTAAAAAGTAATGATTACCGTTTAATAGTGTACCGAAACTCCAAAAAAATTGCAATCGGTAAACTTCAGAACGTAACCTCTTCTTAAGAGCACAAAATTAACCTTAAGCATCCATATCCACATATGATAAGAACTTTTGGAGATCAAAATAACTGAACAAAACTTAGTATTTCTCGACATTATGTATCCTGAAACCCAACGCTAAAGGCATTCTTTCTTGACAGCCGCTCCAAAAACCGTTACATTATTATCGAAATGATTTACCAATACTAAAATTTTTAAGGAGATCCGCCGATGCGCAACTAATAACTGTTTTGGAACTAAGTGAACTCATAATTTTATCTACGAATATCCAGAAGACAACAGGAATTGGTCTCGTTTGCCCTCTGCGAAGACACTTCAATAGATAGTTGTGAATTCATTCAGTGCCAGCAGTTACATGTTGCGGGGGTGGACTCTTTTTTTGTGCGCTTCCCCGCATGTCTGGACTGTCTTGGCACGTTCTGGGGAGGTTATAAAATGAAATATTTTCTTCTCGCTTAACACCTATCTAGTTAACTTGTAAGGAGTGATTTCATGTTTGTTATTCAAGCACAAAATATTGCCATAACACGGCATCAACAACAATTATTTAATATTGAGCAACTCGTCATTAATCCTGGTGACCGCATCGGTCTAATCGGCGCTAATGGTGCTGGCAAAACAACGCTGATTGATATTCTGACTGGCTCGCTGACCCCTGATGCTGGTATCGTTGATCGCCAAACGACGCCTGTTGTCGTCCACCAATTGCATGATATTTCCACGCAAAGTGGTGGTGAACAGGTTAAAAACGCTATCTTAACAGCTTTACGTCAACAACCCGAATGGTTAATTTTGGATGAGCCCAGCGCTAATTTAGACGAGACAAACCAGCAGTGGTTAATTAACCAGCTCAACCGATTTAAAGGCACCTTGCTACTGATTTCGCATGATCGAACGTTACTCAATGCTGTCACGACAACAACTTGGTCGCTCGCTGATCATACCCTGACAACGTTTGCCGGTAATTATGATGCCTTTACGGCTAATGAAACGGCCCAACGCAATAATCAGGCAGCTGCATTCCGAAACTACCAGCAACAAAAGCATAAGCTGGAAGTCGCCGCTATCAAACGCACTGAACGGGCTGCCAAAACAACAAAGCCCAATCCCCACAATCATAGTCGTAACGAGCTCCAGGATATGAAAAGCTCACTACGCCGTAATCAAGGCAAAATGACCAAAGCAGCGCGTGTTATGAAGGATCACGCTGAACATCTGACACCAGTTGCCAAACCCACTGAGCAGCCCTCAGTTACCTTACGGGCGGAACAGTTCGCCACTCTAGGCCGGCATACACCGATCAATATTCAGCATCTGGCCTTGGAGGCAGGCGACCGAACGTTGGCAAACGATGTCAACTTCGTCCTCCACACTGGTGACCGTGTCGCCATCACCGGGCCCAACCAGGTCGGTAAAACGACACTGCTTCGCGCCGTTTTAGCCAATCAAAATCAGTCCATCAGCGTCAATCCTGCAGTTAAATTTGGTTACTTTGCTCAGAATATGAGCCGGTTGAATCTAACCACTACCATTTGGCAAAACGTGACTGAACATACGCGTCAGGACAACGCTATTGTCCGCACAGTCTTGGCTGAATTTGGTTTTAAAGCGACTGCCTTAGATATCCCTGCCCAAAACCTTAGCGGCGGCCAACGTGTTAAGGTTTCACTGGTTAAAGTTCTGCTCAGCGACGCCAATGTGCTTATCCTTGACGAGCCAACGAACTACCTTGATTTACCAACGCTCACAGCACTCGAACAATTTTTAACCACGTACCCTGGCACCGTTTTATTTGTCTCACATGATGAAACATTTGTGACACACGTCGCGACTCGCGTCTTAAAGCTTTCTACTCACGGTCTGATTGACCCCAATCAGGTAGCGACCAAACGGATTACGGCGGCGCAACGTCAAGCTGCTGATGAGGCATTGCTCGCTCAGTTTCGTGATTTGTAGTCGTCTTTTCAATTTCATTCCCCCCAAAAAGGGCCGCTAGAACAAATAACACTTGTTCTAGCGGCCCTTTTTAGTCACACATTTTATTTCACATAACGATTTAAAAAATCAGTTAGCGTTTGACGATATTTGCTCGGTTGCGTTCGAATACTTGAGATATGCGCAGCCTCATCGTCAATAATCAGTTGCTTAGGTTCATTTGCCCGTGCATACAGCTCGTATGCGTCCCCAACCGGCACCGTTTGATCTTTAGCACCATGAAACATCAAAATTGGTAAATGATTTTTAGCCACCTCAGCTAAAATATCACCATCTTTAAAAGCATAGCCGGCCTGACGTTTGGCGAAGTCATCAGCAATTGGCATCAACACGCTGCTAGGCACATGATACTTATGCCACAACCGAAACTTACCTTCCTGAAAAACATTTCGAAAACCGCTATCTTCAACAATGGCGCGCACGTTATGCGGCAACGTTTGACCACTTGTAGCCATCACCGTTGTGGCACCCATGCTAATGCCCATCAACACAATGTTAACTTGCTCACCTTGGTTAGCAATAACAGTGTCGATCCACTGCTGGTAATCATTTCGATCCAACTAACCAAAACCGATCACATTACCATCACTACGCCCATGTGCACGTGCGTCCGGCATTAACACACTGTATCCCGCGTCCATGAACAACCGGGCGTACGGAATCATTTGTTCGCGTGAGTGATGCAACCCGTGAGCTAAAATAGCTACTTTATTGGTATTGTGGGCGTTTGACATAAATGTTGCCCGTAAAGTTAGTCCGTCAGCTGTTTTAATCGCCCACGGTGACTGTTCTTGATGCTTGAACCACTCATTTTCAATGTCGGTATTGGCCTCAAGCGAGGCCTGTCGACCAGCCAATTTTTGCTTGTTAGACCAACCGGTTGCGAGCAAATAAACTGCGTAACCAGCACCAATCAAAGTCGTGTAACTCGTAGCAATGGCCAGTGCAGTCCGTTTGATTAACGTTTTTTTATTCATTCAATCACTCCAAACCTGATTCTTCTTTAAGCACCTTCAAACGGATGCCGATGATTGCGCAAAATCGGTGTGCAAACTAACGGGACGCACGACATGGACTTCCCGACAAAAACCTGACAAACCGTTAGCCACGTGTTGAGCCCGTGATTGTTTACGGCAGATGCCAAACACCGTTGGACCAGTGCCACTCATTTCGGCCACATCTGCACCAAAACGAACCATCTGCTCCTTAAGATGATTTACCGTTGGGTAAAGCCGTGACGTGATCGGCGTTAATACGTTTTCCACGGAATCACAAATCTCATCATAGTCGCCCCGTTGAATCGCAGCGACTAGTGCGTGCGTATCCGCATGCTGAACTTTGGCATAGTTAATGCGCCGCAAAATCGATGGTGTTGACACGCTGATTTTGGGTTTAGCGATCACCACCCACATCGGGGGCAGTTTAGGTAATTGCGTGATGATCTCACCGCGCCCCGTCACATGCGCCGTTTGACTGCAAACGCAATACGGCACATCTGCATCAATCTGTAACCCTAATTGACACAAAGTTGACTGATCTAAATTGAGCTCCCATAGTCGGTTCAGTGCTCGCAATACCGCTGCTGCATCCGACGAACCACCGCCCATTCCAGCTGCGACCGGAATATGCTTTTCAATATGGATGTTCATCGCCTCTTTACGACCATATGTGGTCGCCAATAAGTGAGCAGCCTGATAAGCAAGATTACGATGGTCATTTGGTAAAAAGCCACTATCTGTGGTGACTTTAATGCGACCATTGCGGCCCAGTGTTTTGACGGCGACATAATCCGCCAAATCAACGGACGTTAAAACCATATCCCATTCTTCACTGCCATCATGGTGATGAAAGGGTGTATCGAGGCTCAAATTAAGCTTGGCCGGCGCCTTTTCCAGTGTCTCCGTAAAATCACCTCCGCTACCACGAAATATATAACGTAAGTATATTACAGTCCCCCCATAATCGCCACCAGCTCGCGGTAAAATCCACTGACGGCACTTATAAAAGGTATTATCTAGCGATGTCCTGCCGCTTACGGTCGTTCGCTTTTGAAATTCGCCTGTGGGGACCGTTCAAGCCTCCAAAGTTCGGAGTCTCTCACCTTCACTGGCGATTTCAACGCGCACTCCCTTCAGCTCACATTATTGTTGAATGATAAGTACACGTCATTGGAGAAATTGGAGCACGATGTGATTTTCTACAAGTGAGCCATCTTTTGCGTTTCATCAAATATAAAATGTCACCTGTCAACTTAAATCTATCTACAGTCGTAGTCGTATCATTTCGTGTGATTTACGTTAGCAAGTGATCTTATACTCGAGATGGGAGGGCGTCAACATTGATACCGAGCCGTGAAGGTGGTGTTAATTCGAAAGCTCCTCTCGAATTTACACCACGGACGGTCGTCAAGACTCGGATTCCCACGAGGCTTGACGGCGAGGTGAGAGACGGTATCCTTCCGGCTTGAACCGGTCCCACGGCGAGCGTATCAATGTTGACAACCGGACTACCCGCCACGTCTAAGTTGTAGATTAAATGATAAACCAAACAAAAAAAGCCCCAATTTCCACACAGGAAATGAGCTCCATTCGTAAAATTAAGCTGACGATTATTCTTCGTCGAACGCAATTTCAATATTTTTAGTTAACACATCAGTGTAACTGTAAGAGACTCGTTCAAATGAGTTCTCCTCTTGGTCGAGGTCAACCACAAAAACAGCCGGATACGTTTCCTTAAGTGTGCCGCGGCGCTTAGTCACCTTTTTGCGACCTGCCTGAGCTACAACCATCAACTTTTGACCCAATTTAGCGTCCAGTTTAGCCTTGATACTTTGTAATGTTACTGGCATGCAATTCACCTCACATGCATAACAGTATATCATGGTCAAGTACTTTTTGCAATTGTTCCAATGAGGAAACTCCGTACATCTCTCAAGCAGTTAAAACAGATTGTGCGTGTGTAAAACGTTTGTTAACGCGATGAACCGCTCTAATGATAACCTTTCGGCACGAATGGACTGGGCCAATGCCATTTCGTCCAAACTCGCCTGCAGTTCAACTTTTGTAGCTGGTGCCTTGCCGAAGATACTTTGTAAGTTGTTCCAAAGACTCTTGCGACGGTGAGCAAAACAGCCACGAATCAACCGAAACAACGCATCATCGCTGAATGGTTTTTCAACAAGCGGTTCGCGTGGCGTTAACGTAACGATGGCAGAATCCACATTTGGCTGGGGAATGAACGCCGTCCTTGAGACGGTGAATGCCAGACGTGCTTGCATCTTATATTGAACCGCTAGCGTTAGCGCGCCATACGCTTTAGTTCCAGGCTCAGCACTCAATCGTTCCGCCACTTCCTTTTGCATCATGACGACAATCGCGGCAAAGTCGATTGGTGCACTCACGAGTCCCATTAAAATGGGGGTCGTGATGTAATAAGGCAAGTTAGCCACCACTTTAACAGTCTTGGCATCCGGCAGATGTTCGGCAATTTCTTTAGTCAAATCTACTTTTAAGATATCAGCATTAACCACATCAACATTATTGTATGGTGCCAACGTTTCCGCCAATACGGGGATTAAATTCTGGTCGATTTCAAACGCCAGCACGCGCTTGGCAGACCGGGCTAATTGCTCTGTCAGTGCACCGATCCCAGGTCCAACTTCGATGACATCATCGTCATCTGTGATGTCAGCTGCACTCACAATGTTGTGCAAAATATTAACGTCTGACAGGAAGTTTTGACCTAAACTCTTCTTTACTGCGATCCCATACGTATTCATAATTGCCCGCGTACGAACGGGATTAGCAATATCGGGGCGGTCGGCCCGTTTTGATTCAGTCATCTAGTCTCCTTGAACACTTCAATATTTTTAACGTGTGGCACTCAACAATGTGATTTTTCAACATTACTAATCTAATTGTTGAACTGCCTTTTCAAAATCTTCACGGCTTACTTGAAAAAGTTGAAGTCGTTTAAGCAACTGCTTGCCGTTGACGTAGCCCAAATTCAGCGCCTCACCGAGTTTTTCCCGACGTTGCCGCGAATCCGCTTGACCAATTAAGCCAGCTGCTAACAAATCTTGCTGAAAGATCAGCGGCTTATCGTCTAACGAACCGACAGACAAATGTTGCAAAGCTGCTTTAATGACGGCAGGGTCAGCGTGTTCGACACCCAAACTACCGCCCGCATTCTCCGGTACGCCTTGCTTGCGCGTAATAAACGCATGCTTAGCATCTGGCACCGCTGCACTAATTAGTTTACGCAGCCGCTCGCCATTGAAATCAGGATCAGTCAACACAATAACACCACGCGTCGCCTGCAATTGTTTAATTTGAGCCAGTTTCGTTTTGTTGAGTGCTGACCCATTCGTCTCAAACGTATCGGCATTTACAGCCTGCTGAATGCGTTTGGTATCATCCTTGCCCTCAACAACCAGCACTTCTTTTAATTTGTCCATTAATCTTCAATCCCAAAGAATTGGTTCGCGTTAGCAAACGTCGCATCCGCAATCTCTAGTTCTGTCTGTTCACGCAGTTTAGCAATGGCCTGTACCGTGAAAGCTACATTAGCCGGTTCATTCTGCTCGCCGCGATGTGGTTCTGGCGTCAGGTATGGAGCATCGGTTTCCACCAACATTCGATCTAACGGCGTTTGTTTAACAGAATCATGAACCTCATGCGCGTTTTTAAAACTGGCAACACCAGAGTAAGACACGACCATACCAAGATCCAAAAAGCGTTTGAGCCACTCCGGATCACCGTTAAAGCTGTGCATCACCCCACCGATGTCACGAATATCTGCCGCTTTTAAAATGGCGTACGTATCCGCAAACGCATCACGATTGTGGATGATAACTGGCTTCCCTAACGATTTAGCAATATCAACCTGGCGAGCAAAAATGCGTTTTTGATCGCCCACGACAGCATCTAGATTATCCACATGATAATCTAAACCAATTTCGCCGAGTGCCATCACCCGACTATCCTGCAGTTGACCAATCATGGTCTCCTCAACCGCATCGTTATACGTCGCAACCTCTTCCGGATGCCAGCCAACTGCGGCCCACATATTTGAATAACGGTGCGCCAGCTCAATCCCGCGTTCATTCAGTTTGGCGTCAGATCCTACGTTCATGATCCGTGTAACATGGGCATCCGCGGCGTGTTGATTATATGATGCGGCTTCCTCATAAAAGGTATCGTCATTCAAATGAGTGTGTGAATCAAAAATTTCCATCTTTATCTCCGTTATTGAGATTGATTTATCCCAGAACATCCCCGTTATTCAGGCTGTCTGGCACAATAACCAGCGTCACCTTGCCATCACGTTCAGTCGACAACAACATCCCTTGACTGATCTGACCACGCATCTTCCGTGGTTTCAAGTTCGTAACAGCCAGTACTTTCTTACCAGTTAACTTTTCATAATCAGGATACCATTCATGAATACCTGAGAGGATTTGCCGATTTTGTTGATCGCCAGCGTCCAAACGGAATTGCAATAGCTTATCCGCACCCTCAACTGGTTTGACCGACTTTATTTCAGCAACCTTGATTTCTGTTTTATCAAATTCATCAAACTTGATTTCAGGTTTCGTCAAGTTCAGGGTGACGTTTTCTGGTTCCCATTGAGAATCAGCAGCCGCTGCCATTGCAGAACGGCCCTTTTGCTTATCCGTCTTTGTCATTTGTGATTGGATAAAGTCGACTTCTTCTTGTGCATCCAAGCGTGGGAAGATTGGCGTTCCTTTCGCAACAACTTTTGTGTTAACCGGCAGGTCGGCCATCTTTAATCCCTCGATCTGCATGCTAGCTGCATCCGTTGGCAACCCCAACTGCGTCAAAATTTCTTTTGGTGCGTGTGTCATGATTGGTTGAATCAACAGTGCGATCACCCGCAGGCTGGCCACTAAATGGCTCATGGCAGCAGCCAAACGTTTGTCATCACCATCATTAGCCTTTTTAGCTAACGTCCATGGTTCTGTTTCATCAATGTATTTATTTGTGCGTGAAACGAGCTTCCAAACCGCTGACAAAGCATCCGCAAAGTGCAGACTTTCCATCAACTGGTGGTATTCGGCAATCGTATCCACAGCCGTTTGTTCCAGATCAGCATCTGGTTCATTAACGTTGCTTTCAAAGGCCGGTACGACCCCATCGTAATACTTATTAACCATGGCAACAGTCCGGTTCAGTAAGTTTCCAAGGTCATTGGCCAAATCATAATTAATCTTGTCAACAAAGTCTTCCGGCGTGAATACACCATCGTTACCAAATGGCATTGCCTTCAACAGGTAGTACCGTAAAGCATCCAGTCCGTAACGGTGAACCAGGGTCTCGGGGTAAATGACGTTTCCCTTTGACTTACTCATCTTACCGTTCTTCATCAACAACCAGCCGTGACCAACCACGTGCTTTGGCAAAGGTAAGCCAAGTGCGTGCAAAATAATTGGCCAATAAATGGTGTGAAAACGCACAATTTCCTTACCAACCATTTGAACATTAGCTGGCCAGTACTTCTTGAAGTTGCTGTCGTCATCGCTACCATATCCCAAGGCGGTGATATAGTTGGATAATGCATCAACCCAAACGTAGATCACGTGCTTTGGATCCGTTTTAACTGGCACACCCCACTTGTAACTCGTCCGAGAAACGGACAGGTCTTCCAAGCCAGGTTCCAAGAAGTTCTTCACCATTTCATTCATCCGCGTGTTTGGAATAATGAAATCTGGGTGTTCTTTATAGTAGTTCATCAACCAATCAGCGTACTTACTCATCTTGAAGAAGTAGGATTCTTCATCAGTCCAGACAACTTCATGTCCCGATGGTGCTTTCCCGCCGGTCACTTTACCATTTTCATCACGGAAGACTTCTGCTAATTGGGATTCCGTAAAGAATTCCTCATCATCCACGGAGTACCAGCCTTCATAGTGGCCCTTGTAAATGTCGCCTTGTGCTAATAACTGATCGAAAATTTTCTGAACAGCGACTTCATGATATTCATCCGTTGTCCGAATGAACTTGTCGTTACTGATTTCCAGCAACTTCCACAGTTCTTTAATCTGGTCAGCCATGCCATCGACATACTCCTTCGGCTGTTTGCCCAAAGATTCGGCTTTTTCTTCAATTTTTTGACCGTGTTCATCTGTTCCAGTCAGGAAGAAGACGTCGTTACCCATTAACCGCCGGTAACGCGCCTCGGCATCGACTGCGATGGTCGTATATGAATTCCCGATATGTAACTTGCCAGACGGGTAATAAATTGGCGTAGTAATGTAGTAAGTCGGCTTTTTTTCTGCCATGAACAAATCTTCTCCTTTAGTTCGCGAGCCCGCAATGTTTGGCATCACGAACACCTCGTTAGTCTGAATAAGTATACCATAGCACTTTGCATGGCTACGGAGTTTATCAAACAGAATTTCTCAAAATAAATCTAATTGGGTGGGTCCCAATCCATTAAACGTTAATCCCAGTTGATCACGCAGACTTTCAGCATTAGCCGCGGCGTCTCGATGCCCATTATTGTTGAAGATCACGTACGTTTGGTCAACCTGTTGGCTCACTGTTTTAACAGCTTCACCTAAGCGAGCTAACTCATCATCTGAATACCGATAATTGGTACGATCCTTACGCCAGTCTCCCTGGTGATCTAACCAACCACGCCGGTTCTGACCGTGAAATCGAAAGTACGCTGCAGTTGGCGTTGTGACGACCGGTGTAAATGGCACGCCGCGATTGCCATCATTCGGTTCATCCGCAATTACGTACGTCATGTTAAGACTCGTCAAGTAATCAAACACATCCTTGCTCAAACTACCTTCATACCAACTGGGATCACGGAACTCTACCGCAATCGGCAAATCGCCCATGTGAATCCGCACGTCACGTAGATAACGAATATGGTCTAAGTTTCGAGTAAAGTACGGTGGAAACTGAAATAACACGGTTGCCAACATTCCCGCCTTGACTAACGGAACAACTGCGCGACGGAATTGATTAAACGTTTGCCAGCGCTCGTCATCACTGACTTGTTCAGACTTCGCATCATCATGACGTGTCATCACCTGATGGGCCTTCAAAATGTACTGAAAGCCATCTGGTGCTTGATTGCGCCAATTGGTGACGGTCTTAATACTGGGTACACCATAAAAAGACGTATCCAATTCAACCAGCGGAAACACACCAGCATACTCAGAAAACAGCACATCACGCTGTTCATCGTGAATTAAATGTGGATGCCGCGTCCATGTCGATAATCCTATCGTAATCAATTCGTTGTCCCCCTTTTGATCTATTCTTGCGTTCTTGCAATAATTTCTAACAAAAACGGTGCCACCATTATGGGCACCGTTGAATAATCTTCAAATATGGTTAGCGTTACTTAAACTGACGAATAACGTTGGTTTCTTCTTCAGATAAGGTCTTGCCCTTCAATGTGCTGATCAACATCAATCCCTGACGCCGGTAATTGCTGCGAATGGCAGAAAATGACCAGCTGATCATCGCAAACAGGAAGGTCACCATTGCGGCATTCGTTCGTGGCATGGCGACACCAAACAGCATTGCTGGTTGGGCGCCAAAGAACACTTGCCAAGCACCGTAAAACATTAAGAAATCAAATAATAGTTGTAGTCGATTGACCCACTTCATCTGTGACAGTAAACTCCCAAGCCGGGCAAAAATATCATCACGATTCATCCTCTGTCACCCACTTTCTTTATGGCACCTGCATTTAATACATTAATTGTAAGAAAGTCCGGCCCAAAACGCAATTGATTTAACCTTTTAGACCAGCAAAAAACGTTTCTGCATCGCCGGTATATTGAGCCGTTACGCTGCCTGCTGGAATCGGTTCATTATTCACCACAATCAGCTTAGCATTGGGCCGACGGTAATTAATCAACCCGGCAAACGGATATACCTTAAACGAAGTACCAACAATCACTAACAAGTCAGCCGCTTCAATAGCAGCCATGGACCGCTGTAGTGCAGACTCCGAGATAGACTCGCCATATAACACAATGTCTGGGCGAATGATCCCGTGGTCTGTGTCATGATACATGGATTTCATGTAATCGTGCCAATCAACCTGTTCGCCGTCCTTGCTACAATAACAGCAATATAAATTGCCATGAAACTCAACAACTTGGCCATTACCGGCTGTTCTGTCCAGATTATCAATGTTTTGGGTAATCAATGAGGCCCGACCTGATTGACACAACGCCGCAATTTTTTCGTGAATGACGTTTGGCTTGGCATCTGGAAAGTACAAATTCTCTTTCACAAAATCATAGAACATTTCAGGCTGATCAACGAAACAGTCATGGCTCAACAAGTACTCTGGTGGTAAACCCTTGAACTTAGCCGAATACAGTCCAGACTTGGACCGGTAATCAGGAATGCCTGAAGCAGTCGAAACGCCCGCCCCAGTCATAAACGTAATGTGTTGTGCTTGATCAAACAATGTTTGCAAATTCTCTGTCATCACGAACCACCTTTCGTTTGCCAATCACGCCAACCTAATCCCGCACGATATAACTAATGTTATGCGCCTCGAGGAAATCCTTAACCGGCGTATCATACACTTCTTTGAAAAACGACGAACTGTCCGCATCTTCCTTAGGCGGTGTCATCACAAATGCATTTTGCCGATCAGAACGATTCAATGCAACATAAGCTCGTTCTCCTGACTGTTTATCTTTCAAATCAGAATGGAAAATTTCAAACATCTGGCGCATTTCCAACCGCAATTGACGTTCACTCAATACGCTTGTGACCGTTGTGAATGCCGTACTATTCAACGCTGGCAAACCCCAATCAGTTAATTGTTCATCAAACGCCTTGTACAAACGAACCAGTGCCCGCCGAACCTCAAACGGTGTATTGATTTGTTTAGCCATCATCACATCGTACAGCTTTTTAGCGGCTGCATAGGTCTTCGGGAAATTGGTACCTAATTCCTTTTCATGCTTACTGATACCATCCCCGTAAAATACAAGTGCATCTAGTAACACGAGCAAACGTAATGCATTTTGTGCGTCATCTTCAGCACCTGTTTCGGGTTCAGGATCAATCGTCGCAAAAATTCCGTTATAAAATTCATCACTGACCTTGTCGTCAATCAAGCCATGACCAGCCAAGGCTGGAAAAATCACCACATGGTTCACGATATTGAACAACTGGGTCGACATGGCCATCAGCTGTTCATCCAACTCATCGTCACCAAACGTGAGGTTAAATTCAATCTGAGGAAAACCTTGCAACAACATCAACAAGTGACTCAGTTCGTGAGCCGCTGAATACTGAGGCGCGGTAATATCGTCAACCCAGATCAACAGGCGGTCTTTTAACACATGTTGTTCAACCTGATCATCACGAACGTAACCGGCGTGTTTGTCACCGAACTGGACCATTACCGTGCCAGGAAATAGCTCGTTGACTTGGTCCAACAACGTTTGAACCGCTGGCGCTAATTTAATGTCTGCCATGTTTACTCCTTTATTTCTACATAAAATTCATTATTGGTTTCACATTTAATACCAAGTTACGATTAGTTACTTTAAGCTTCCGTCTCCAGTTGTCCGCGCTGAAGCCACTGTGTGGACCGGTTCGAGCCCGCAAATACACGGTCTCTCACCTCGCCTTGAAGCCTCCAAAACCGAGTCTTCAAGTTCGTCCGTGATGTAAATTCAGCAAAAACCGCTTCATTAACATCATCTTCACAGTTTTTTCAACGCGGACAACCTCCAACTACAGTGAACGTTAATGAAAATAACATTAGCTCCCTGTAACCAATAAATTTCGACTATAACTACAGGTCAGTAAAACCACAGCCTGTTCCGATAAGCAAATCGTCGCCTGTCTGTAATCTAAAGTAAATTAACCTATACATAGCTTGAAAACTGTTATATCAGCTGAAGGGCGGCGACATTGGAACCAAGTCGTGAAAATGGTGTTAATTCGGTGGTGTCCCGAATTTACAGCATGGACGGTCGCGGAGACTCGGCTTCTCACGAGACTCGGCGGCGAGGTGAAAGACTGCGGTCTACAGGCTTGAACCGGACCCACGACGGCGTTCCAATGTCGCCAACCGGAAGCGACAGTTACCACAAACGCTAAAACAGTTATTGCTGATTGAGCTTGGTGACAATTGCTTTGGCTAAGGTAGCGGATGGGTGAGCGTGTGTTTTGAGCGCTTCGACCACAGCCGGTACCTGCTCCGGTGTCGCACCTGCAGCGACTGCTAAGTTGCGGTACTGCAGTTGCATATGACCTTGTTGAATGCCTTCGCTGACAAGCGCTCGCAGCGCTGCCAAATTTTGGGCCAAGCCCAAAGCAACTGTCAGTTGGTTTAACGTAGCAACATCTTTGACTTGTAGGATCTGCTGATTCAGTTTGGCCAATGGTAATGATGCCGTCGCTCCGCCAACAACACCCAAATGCATCGGCATCGTTAGCGAGCCAATCAACCGATCACCAGCCAACTGCCAACGAGACAAGCCACGATACTGACCGTCTCTGGCTGCGTACGTATGCGCACTGGCTTCAACGGCCCGCCAGTCATTACCGGTCGCTATCACGACGGCATCGACACCGTTCATGATGCCCTTGTTATGCGTTGTTGCTCGACTAACATCCAGCTGAGCAATCTGGCCGGCTGCAACAATTCGTTTGGCAACGGTTAGGCCAACCGCCGCATTATGCTTTGCTAAATTAGCGACTGGCACATTTACCGCTGCGGTGACCAACGTCTGTTGACCATCGTTTGCTAAAATGCTCATCACCGGATGTTGTTCAAGGACATCTTGTAAATGATGGCCGAGAGCCTCCAACATGCTATTCATAATGTTGGCACCCATGGCCTCGCCAGTATCGACAAACAAATCAACGCTGACAAAGCCCTCTCCCAGCGCACGTACGCGCAGTTTGCGGGCGCCGCCACCGTACTTAACAATACTGGGATGCGCTTGATTAGCCAGTGACAGCAATTTTGCTTCATTGGGCGTTACAAAACGACTAATTTCAGCCACCGTCACCGTTTGGAAAACAATCTGCCCCATCAGCAAGTTCGTGTCCGTCCGCGTGACGATGCCGTCACCGCTGGCGGACATTTTGCCACCATAACTAGCAGCCGCAATGACAGAAGGCTCTTCCGTTACCATTGGTACCAGATAGTCGTGTCCGTTCATCCGAATAGTCGCGGCCAATCCTTCTGGCAAATGATAACTCGTCAAGTAGTTTTCTGTCAGCAAGGCATCATCCTCGCTGGCATTATCAGCCAGCATTTGTCGCTGAATCGTCGTTAGGTCGCCTAACTGACTGGCAACCGCCAATCGCTGCTGCCACGTCAATCGGCGAAATTGAGCAAGCTGCTCTTTCATAGCCTGTTTCTCCTCATCAGTCATGTGGTCACCCGTTATACCGCGGGTGCTTGCTGACATACTCGGACACGATGCCCTCACGCACACCACTTTCTGAGAAAATGACTCGGTCTGAATCAAGCAGTTGTATTAACTCAACTAATGGCAACATGCCGCCAACGATAATGTCAGCCCGGTCATATTCAAGGCCATCGATTGCCTGACGCTGTTTGTTATTCTTCGAAATCAGGCGATCAAACGTGTTGAATACCGTTTCTGTTTTCAAACGGTACCCGTGAATGTCTTCAACACGGGCCATTTTCTGAGCCTTACGGTTGATTCGTGCCAACGTTCGGTTTGCCCCACCAAGTAACACGATTGGCAAATGCATCGCCTCGTTCAACCACCAAACATCTTGCAGACGTTTGCGAACAAATACTTGACCCGAGAACAAATGACCAGCGGTAATGACGTCGCCAAAATGAAATTGTTCAGACAAATTAACGGCGCCAAATGGCACACTAATTAAGTTCTTTGCCCGCCGTTTAGCGACATGAATCAATTCACAGCTGGCACCACCAGTATCCAAAATGAGACAGTCATCTAATGGCAACGCATTGATGGCACCTAAGAAATCGTAGTAGGCTTCATCATCCCCCGACAACACTTGAAGGGACAGTCCAACCTCGTGCTTGACCCGGTCAAGGAATTCTTTTTGGTTGACCGCTTGACGCACTGCCGCCGTAGTAATCGCCCGAACGGTCAGATTAGGGAGGTTTTCGTAAACCTTTTTAAAGTTAACCAATGCGGCAATAGTCCGATCCATCGCCACCTTAGTCAACCGTTTTTCAGCACCCATGCCCTCGGAAATACGGGTGTCTTCTTTAATCCGGCGAACTTCCTTAAAGGAGCCGTCATCTTCAATCTGAGTGACACCCATTCGGACAGAATTAGAGCCCAAATCGACAATCGCTAAATTTTCCATCCTTGGTTACCTCGTTCTTCATCAAACTTGCTGTCACCATTATACGAGCATGGCTAACGGCTGACTAGCGTTGTGTAAAGTAGTTGATGCCCATCGCGTCACGAACTTCTTGAAGTGTTTTGTTAGCAACTTCATTGGCATGAGCTGAACCATCTTCGAGAACTTTGTAAACGTAGTCCATGTTAGCAGCGTATTCTGCGCGTCGTTTGCGAATTGGCGCTAACGTTGCTTCCAACACTTCGTTTAAGTAACGTTTGATCTTAACGTCACCTAGGCCACCGGCTTGGTACTGCGCCTTTAAGTCAGCAACATGCGCCTTGTCCGGGTCAAAGATATCAAGGTAGGTAAAGACAGTGTTCCCTTCTACGTGACCAGGATCGCTCACTTTAATATGTTCAGGGTCGGTATACATCGACATGACTTTTTTGGTGACCGTGTCGGCGTCATCCGATAGGTAGATCGCGTTGCCGAGTGATTTGCTCATCTTCGCGTTACCATCTAAACCAGGAATCCGGCCTTCGCCCTTTGGCGGGAATACGCCTTCTGGTTCAACCAAAATATCTTTGTGGTAAGCTCCGTTAAATGAACGAACAAGCTCCCGCGCCTGTTCCAACATTGGTTCTTGATCATCACCAACTGGCACTGTTGTCGCCTTGAAAGCTGTGATATCAGCTGTTTGGCTAACTGGATACGTCAAGAAACCAGCTGGAATACTTTGGCCGAAACCTTTTTGACTGATTTCTGACTTGACGGTTGGGTTTCGTTCCAAACGAGCTAAGGTGACTAAGTTTAAATAGATCATGGTCAACTCGTTGAGGGCAGGAATTTGCGATTGAACTAAAATCGTCGACTTCTTCGGATCGATTCCAACGGCCAAGTAATCTAAGGTAACTTCTGTCAGACTTTTACGGATTTTTTCTGGATCACGCGCGTTATCCGTCAACGCCTGCATATCAGCAATCATGATAAACGTTTCGTAGTCACCAGAATTTTGTAAGGCAACTCGATTTCTCAAAGATCCTACATAGTGACCAATGTGCAACTTTCCCGTTGGCCGGTCACCCGTTAAAATTATTTTTTTCTCATTTTCATTTGCCATATTGGTCTCCTTTTTTCGTGCTGACGTTTGAAACAAAAACCGCCCCATGACGCCAACACAAATACTGTATTGTCATCATAGGACGGTTACCCGCGGTGCCACCTATTTTGGATGCGTGGCGCGCAAACGCACACGACATCCCGCTTTATTAATGTCATTTAGTTGATTGGCCTTGCTAGCTAACTGCCCACTTTGGTCGTGATGACTGACTCTCAACATCTCAGTCTCGCTGTAGTTAGACCTACTCTACGGTTAACGTGGTAAAACATGGTCAATAAATTAATTATAACGGCTTTCGTGAAGCCTGTCAAAGCCCAGTCTCACAGTCACACAAACTGTAATTCAACATGATTGACACAAACCTTTTTCGCGCATAAAATGGTTTGCGTTTAGTTACCAACAAATTTAGATGCACTTAGACGTTTAATTCAATCCCTAGATAAAATGTCTGCGTTCCGTCGGTCAGAGACGCCGTTTCATGGGACCGGGCCTAGCCCCCAGAACGGTCTAAGCCCTCGAAACTCTGTCCCTGACCGACTCGACTACTGTTACAAGTGCCCACTATTACCACAAAAGGTAATGACGGAACATCGGCTCAGTGTATTGAGGCAACACAGTGGTAGCTGGAGGGCGGT
Organism: Furfurilactobacillus cerevisiae; assembly: GCF_048961765.1. GTDB lineage: Bacteria > Bacillota > Bacilli > Lactobacillales > Lactobacillaceae > Furfurilactobacillus > Furfurilactobacillus milii_A. The sequence goes on along the minus strand of NZ_CP185253.1, from coordinate 877,221 downwards.
GGTGGTGAAAACCTGCTGTGAAGGTGTTGTTAGTGCGGCGGTTTGGGCCGGATTTACAACACGGACGCGCTTGAAGACGCGGTTTTCGGCTTCAAGGCGAGGTGAAAGACCCCGATTTTCAGGAGGTTTGATCCGGTCCCACAGCGGTTTTCACCACCGCCAACCGGAAGCGGACTTTTAGATTGAACTATTTATATTCACATGAGGCCCCAAGGCGTCATGAACAGACTTGTCACTGATCACACGGAGGCTAATTATTTGGATAACGAAGAACGACAGCATGAGCAGCAGCGTGTAGACCAAGTCATGGACGAGATCAACCGCCAGTTGGTCGACAATCAGCAACAATTCGAACGGGCACACCACGAAACGAGCGCCATTCAGAAAAACTATGCTGAAAACGCATCAGTCAACACGTTTGAGGTCGATGATGCGATGGAAACCAATGCGTAGCTACAACAGCAACGACAATTAGTTTATTTGGCCGTGACTAACGAAGCGACCATTCGTCAACAACTCGACAATTTAAAACAACTCAAGGAATCACCTTATTTCGGACGCATCGACATTCAGGATGCCGGCGAGTCCAAACCAGAATCTTTATACATTGGGACATTTTCACTCACCAACGAAGCACAGGACTTTGTTGTCTACGATTGGCGGGCACCCATTTCCAGTATCTATTACAACGGCACACTCGGTAAAGTCGCCTACACGACACCCGCTGGCAAACAAACGACGGATTTACAGAAGAAACGTCAATTCACCATTAAAGATGGCGAGATCAAAAACATGTTTGATACCAACGAAACGGTTGGTGACGAAATGTTGCAGGCTGTTTTAGGACAACAAAACGACGAAGTGATGCAAAACATCGTCGCTACCATTCAAAAAGAGCAAAACGATATTATTCGTGACACCCGCTCTGATCTATTGGTCGTTCAAGGAGTAGCTGGATCTGGTAAGACCTCGGCCATTCTGCAGCGGATCGCCTTTTTGCTCTATCACAGCCGTAACGGTGGTGAAAGTGAACTGCAAGCCGATCAAATGATCCTGTTCTCCCCTAACCGTTTGTTCAGTCACTACATTTCAGAAGTGCTCCCTAGTTTAGGGGAACGAAACATGCGGCAGGTCACGCTGGACGACTTTCTCACCCAACGTTTGCAAGGTCTCAACGTACAAACATTATTTGAACGCTACGAATCAGACGCTGATGACACCAATCCAATGTTCCGTGATGTCCGTGACTATCTTGAAAGCACCGCGTTTGTTAAAGCTGTCACGGCTTATTGTAAACATGTTCCGACCCAGGACATTCGGTTTAACGACATCCTCCTTGATGGTTCACTCTTCTTCACCAAGGAAGCGATTGCTGCCATTTATGCAGAACAACCAGAGACGATGAGCACGACTGGTAAAATTCTCGCCACTAAGAACAGGCTGATTAAAAAGCTCAAACGGCGAATCCGCACGGACGCAAAAGACGACTGGGTCGCCGAAGCACTCGATAATCTAGACACTGAGCACTATCACGATTTGCTAGGTGAACGGGTTGGCCGGTTCAAGGAGCTCGACGATGAAGTTGAGTTTGCTTCGCGAGAAATCGTTCGCAAACGATACGAGCCAGTGTATGACGCATTATTCAATAATTACTTTCTCGATGTTTATCGCCAGTACGATCATTTTCTACAAACGGTAACACCCGCAAATGTTGACGCTGATCACTGGGACATGCATGAACAAGATTTCGACACAAACATTGAATATCACCGCATCAGTTTAGATGACGCAGTGCCACTGCTTTATCTGCGAGATCTTATTACCGGCGGCGGTCAAAATCGTAGTATCGCCTATTTATTCATTGATGAAATGCAAGACTATTCGATGACCCAAATGTGCTACTTCCGTCACGCATTTCCAAAAGCTAAGTTCACCCTTCTTGGGGATAGCGAGCAGGCCTTGTTCAACCGCATGCAGCGGCCACAGGAACTATTGGACAATCTCGCCCAAGCGTTTAATGCCAAACGGCCAAACTTGATTACGTTGAGCAGAAGCTACCGTTCCACGCTACCAATCACCAATTTCGCGAAGGGATTATTGCCAGATGGTGACCAAATTCAAGCGTTCAATCGCCCCGGCGACTTGCCACGGATTTTATTGCGGTATAATGAACAAGACGCCATCAGTGCCACAAAGGAGCTAGTTCAGGCAGAACTTGATACGTACGGCACCGTCGCAATCTTAACGAAGGACGTTACCACCGCCCAGCAAGTCTACCGTGAGCTTCACCGTGACTTTCCCATCACCCTGCTAAATGATATGGACCGCACATTGCCCAAAGGGGTCATTGTACTACCCGTTTATTTAGCAAAGGGACTCGAGTTCGACTCTGTCATCGCCTACGATGTTTCGATCAGCAATTACCCAACAGACGATGCTATCGGAATTCTTTATACGATTGCGTCACGTGCGATGCACCACTTGTCGTTAGTTACCATTGGTGAAGCAAGTCCTGTTATTAGTCACGTTTCTCCCGAACTACTGTCCATTGAACATGAGTTATAAAATTCGTTTTTAACTATTGATGAAATTGTCGTTCCAGAAAGAGGTCTCCCATGAAATTAGACTTTTCCGTTGCCGTCCATAGCCTGCTTTACTTGGACGAAAGTCGACCACGTAAAATCACGAGTGCTGAACTCGCCAAGTCACTTCAACTGAATCCGGTGATGATCCGTAACATCTTATCCGTCTTGCATAAGCAAGGCTACATTGAAGGATCTGTGGGAAAAAACGGTGGTTACCTTCTGCAACGGCCACTTTCCGACATGAATGTTGGTGAATTGTACGACCTCACCATTCCACCAACGATCAGTTACGCCCGATTTATTACCGGCGATTCCAAGGGCCTAACCAAAAGCGACACGGATGCGACGGATATTTCAGCAAACATTGGTGAGACCCTCACGGATTTGTTTACCTTGGCGGATACCGATTATCGGAAGTTCTACCATCGTTTTACCATGACCGATCTAAAGAACGATATGCATGACCATGGTTATTTCATCAATCTAGTTGACAAACAGAATTAAACAAACGACGCGCCGCCTAAACCTTCAATTTCGGTTTAGGCGGCGCGTCGTTTGTTTTTGTATTTAATTGTGTTTAGTCCGTTGTACTGATTTGAAACATCAGCAGTACCACATCGTACTCGTTACACTGACTTGAAACGCCGTTCCATGAGGACCGATCTCAACCCGCCAAAAACGCGGTTTTCTACCTCGATTCTGAGCCACAAACCGTCTCAGAAGTCGTCCCACACCACTAAATGGCCAAAAACATGCCATTAAGTGGTGTCCGACACGGAACTCTATTTCAAGTCAGCTCCACTCATATAACAGTCAAAGTTTTTACCGAATCATCACAGATTACTTGGCGCACCTAATCTACAACTTCTATGTCAGCTGGAGGGCGTCAACAGTGATACCGAGCCGTGAATGTGCTGTTAATTCGAATGGTTCACTCGAATTTACAGCACGGACGGTCGCAGAGACTCAGGTTTTATCGAGGCTCTGCGGCGAGGTGAAAGACTGCGGTCTACAGGCTTGAACCGGTCCCACGGCGAGCGTATCACTGTTGACAACCGCAAGCGAAATTTTCAGCGTATACACGGTTATTTATCTGATGTGGAAACTGCTGTTGAATCGTCCTTGCTCAACGCCCACCGCAACAATAGTGGGGCGGCCAATGTCGAAAAGACGATTACAAAAATCATGTCAACGTAAAGTCCGTTTGCTAACAGGTGGGCATCAAAGCCAATCTGTGCTGTGATTAAAGCCATTTCACCACGGGCAACCATCCCCGTACCAACAACCCGGCTACCACTTTTTGAGAAGCCCGTTAACCGCGCACCAATCTCACCGCCCCACCATTTAGTGACAACAGCTAAAATTGTCATCAAAACAATAAACGGTAACGACGTAATGAAGTGTGCAAACGTCACGTTCAAACCAATGCTAACGAAAAACACTGGTACAAAGAACGCGTTGCTGATTGGTTCAATATGGTCGTCGATGACCTGCTTAACATGCGTTTGGGCAACGGCAATGCCAGCAAAGAATGCACCAATCGCCCCAGATAAACCAACAACCTCGGCTAAGTAAGCCATTCCCAAACAGATAACCACAGCCGTTACCGTGCGGGCTGTCGGAATCAATAACCGTTCACTAATGCGCATCAGCATCGGCGCAATCCATTTGACGAGCAAGTACGCTGCAACAAAGAAACCAACTTGGAACAAGAATTGAAGCCCCATATTAGTGTTGCCATGCTCACCTGCGCCGCCCCCAATCAAGGCAACCATCAAACTTAGCAACAGCACCCCGATAATATCGTCAGCGACGGCTGCGCCAAGGATAGTCGCCCCGGCACGTGTGTCCAATGCGTGAAATTCACGTAACACCACCACGGAAATGCTGACCGATGTGGCCGAGAAAACCACACCAATAAACAGCGCCTCCGTAAAGTGATAGCCAAACACAAGGCTAACGCCACCCATTAAAAAAACTGGCAGGATGACACCACACACCGCCACCGCCAGCGCTGGACGCAGCACCTTTCTTAACTGGGCAAGATTACTCTCAAGCCCTGCCATAAACATCAGCAAAATGACCCCAATGTTAGCGAATACAGATAATGCACTGCTATTATGAACCCAATTCAAAACACCGGGACCAATAATGATCCCGATGAGGAGTTCGCCAATGACGGCCGGAATGCCGACCCGTGCGGAAAAGTGACCAGCAATCGTTGTGGCAACAAGTATTAAAATCAGCGTTCCAATAAATGCCATAGGCTGTGCTCCTTTGCTTTACAAGAGGTAATCAATATCTGAGGCAGGTGATGGATAAGCCATAACCTGATTTTCAAAGTCACCGGCTGTAGCATGCTGATTGATTAAAAATGTTAAATAATTAATCATTTCATCGGCGATACTACTCAAAACCGTCGCACCGACAAGTTGCTGTTTGTCATTCAATACGACGGTCACCTTAGCCACTGAATCATGGATTCGGTTATAGGTGTACCAGTGCGTCATGTCGATCTTTTTCACGGTTAGCGAGGCTTCTTTTGTTGCAGCTGTCACATCTACGCCAACTTTGGCCAACTTCGGCATGCCAAAAACCAGCGTCGGAATGGCTGGATAACTAATTGGTGCGTCCACCTGCTGGCCAGTCAACTGTCCGGCTAAATAGCGCGCATCATAACCAGCAACTGGGGTTAATTTAGGTACTGTTCGTTTGGCAACAACATCCCCGAGCGCATAAATATTGGGATTAGTGGTCTGCAAATGATCATTCACCTGAACGCCATGAGCATCCGCCTCTACGCCGACAGCCGCCAGATTCAACGTATCAACATTAGCAATCCGACCCGTCGCGCCAATCACGGCATCAGTCGTCAATTGAAAATCGTGACCATCCGTCAACGCCAGTCCGTCTTCGGTTTTATCAACCTGGGCAACATCAACGTTCTCATAAATGTGTACACCCTCAGCCTTTAACTGAGCAACTAAGTCCGCAACCAGATCTGCTGGAAAGGCGCGCAACGGTTTGTCATTGTGCAAAACAAGTGAAACGTCTGCGCCAGCCGCATTAGCGATGTCAGCCAATTCAAACGCAATGTAGCCGCCACCGATAAATGTCAGCCGACGTGGTAACTCACGCATGTTCAAAAAGTCAGTACTCGTCCCAACATATTTCGCACCAGGAATATCCAGCCGTCGTGGCCGTTCCCCCGTTGCTAAGACGACTTTATCTGCCACAACCTCTTCACTACCAACCATCACGTGACCATCGGCAGCAAACTGTGCATGGCCCGTAAACGTCGTAATGGCAGCCTGCTTTAGGCCACTCAAAGTACCACCCGGAATACTGTCAGTATAGGCAAACTTATTGCGCATAAGATCTGACCAGTTAATGGTTGGCTCGCCATTTAAGCCCTGCCCATCCATATGTTCAGCTGACCGTTTAGCTTCGACAGCAGCTAATAAGATTTTTTTAGGATCACATCCGCGGTTTGGACACGTGCCTCCCCACAGATTTTCTTCGGCAACTGCGACCGTTTGACCAGCCCCCTTAAGGGCGTATGCCAATGCCAAGCCGCCGGGGCCACCACCAATAATTAATGTTTCAACGTGTGTCATAATCTACCTCCAGTCTTTCAAACATTCGCAACCAAAGTGTACCGATTTTTACGTCGAGACTAAAGTATTATGCTCTGTCTTAATTCTAACCGTGGGTCAAAAACAAACTCCTATCAGCGTTGTGTCAATTAACTTATTCGTCCGGATGAACGGCCAAGGTTTTGTCCAGTTCACTGACCATGTACTTTTCTTCGGTCGCATCATCCCAGTCTCGCTCCGGAAATAAAATATAGCGATCAAAGAAGTAACTCCCTAAAATAGACAACAAATAACGGAAAATAATTCGGAACGGCCAGTCGACGAGTTGCCCTCGATCCTGAGCCGCTTTGATAATTGTTTTAAACGAGTTCAAGAAGCGCTCTGGCGCGATCGATAAGTACTGCTCACGTAGATCCGCGTTGTATAGAATTTCACTGAGGAATACTTTCAAGGTAGATTGCAAATTTAATCCGAATTTTTGGACAAATTTGTCAGCATAACCTGATACGGTGTTTGCCAGTCGAGTATTTTAAGCGGTCGCTGGTTAATTTGGAGTAACGTCGTCGTTAAATCTTGAGCACTAATGTGCTCAAAACGAGTCCCTTTAGGATAAAAATAACGTAAATTCCGATTAAAGCGTTCATTACTACCACGTTCAGCTGGAGTATAAGCATGGCAGTAATAGGTCTTAATACCATATTGTGATTCAAGTGATACTAGCCCACTAAACTCAGTGCCACGGTCCACAGTAAAGCTGTGCACCGGGACCATTAAAAGTGGTTAGGAACTTAGTTAGTGCTTCATTAACAGTCGCTGTCGTCCGATCTTTTAACCGGTATGCCCAAAGGAACCGTTATTTTCGATCGATTAAAGTTAATAAAACTGCCTTACTATGCCCACGAGGACCAACGACTGTATCTAGTTCAAAATCGCCGATGCGATTACGTTGATTAATCATCATGGGACGCTGTTCAATTGATCGCCCCAAAGATTGATTATATTTGGATCGTTGGTCAACGTTACGCCGTTGGCGTACGCCATGTTCAGGTAGATCATTCAAGGAGAAACCAATTCTCCCCTGATTTAGCCAATTATAAATAGATTTAGTAGCTAGTTTAAATTCGTGAGCAATCATTCCTGGTGACCAGCTTAGACGTAAATGGTTGAGAATTTTTTGCTTTAACTCATCGCTCAGCTTAGTTTTCCGACCACATCGTGATCGCTTGTATTCGGCATCTGTTTGTGCTAATTCAGCCTGATAAGGTTGACATCGAGATAATTCATAAGAAATTGTTGACGGTGATCGGTTCAGCCGAACGCCCATTTGGATATTGGACAGCCCTAGTTCACAAAAGGTTTCGATTTTAATTCGTTCGGAATAGGTTATACTAGACAAAAGATCAGCTCCTAAAAGATGGGTTTGTGGTAAACACCATTTTAAAGGAAGCTGATCTTTTTTGTCCGAACAGCGTTCGGATTAATTTTACAATCTACCTCAATGCATCTTCATTGTCTGAGGCAAACTTCATGCGGTTGCGGACAAAGAAAACGAAGAAGTCATGAATGTTATCCGTTTGTTCGCGAATGGCCTCACTGGCTAATTCGTTTAACAAATCAGGCACGACCTCACGCACAATAGGATCCAAGGCCTCGCGTAAAATGTTGGCTTTAGACTTAAAGTGTTTGAACATTGTGCCTTCAGACTGATGCGCTGCCTCAGCAATTTGACGCGTACTCGTGTTGGCGTAACCCTGTTTTGCGAATAATTGGATGCTGACGATCAAAAGATCCTTTTGTTTCTGCGTTAAGTTTTTATTTGCGTTCACTAAATCAGGAAATTCATCAAGGATTTTTTTATCTGCCATTATTTCTTCCATCACTTTCCCAAATTCACTACTGCTATCATAGCAGACCTCATGAGCTCCGAAAATGTCAAATCGTTTGCAGTACAGGTCTTTTTAGTCGGTAAACCATTATTACATATTATTTTTGGATCTCATAGTTACCTATAATATTTAAATTTTATATGGAAACTAATCTTACGCTCCCGGTTGCCCGTTTTTTGAAATCGTCTGTGGGACCGGCTCAAGCCCGCAGTTCACGGTCTTTCGCCTCGCCTGGAAGCCACCTAAACCGTGTCTTCCAGACCGTCCCGTGTTGTAAATTCGCAAACCCACCGAATTAACAACACTATCACCGTCGATTTCAACACGGGCGCCCTCCCGCTCATACCTCAAAGACGTCGGACAACCGTTGCATTACGTGGCTGCACCATACAAAATTTAAAACCATGACATTCGAGGCTTAATTGCTAAGAAAAAAGTTCACAAATAATGTGACTAATTTGCAACATTGTCCCGTTATTTTCTGAACATACCTAAGCACAAAAAACATATCTAGTGGAGACGGTAAGAGACAAAGTTCCGTGTCGACAACACTTAATGGCATGAAGTTGGCCATTTAGTATTGTGAGACGACTTCTGAGATGGTTTGTGGCTCAGAATCGAAGTCGAAAACCGCGTCCTTTGCGGGTTGAGACCGGTCCCCACGGAACGGCGTCTCTTATCGGCACAACGGCCTTTCATCGCTTAAGCCACTTTGCAAATTGTTACAAAAAATGACACGCCGCAAACGTGTCATCTATTTTTTATTCAGTTAGATAAAATCATTAAAAATCACTCGTGAAACACCTATGCTTGCTTAGCTGAATGAACGGATCGATAGCCAAAGTAGAATTGAACAATGGCCAAGATAACCGCCAACCAGTTAACTGCTGCAAACCAACCGGACAAGCTTGCCACACTGGCTGCACCATAGTACACCCAGAACCCCCAGACAACTGCGACGACATTGATCCATGCAAATGTCTTCATCAATGACTGATTGCTTGTTGCAAAGAATGTCCAGATGCAGTTAATGACGAACCAAACGGCTAAAATCCAAAATGATGTTGCAAACATCATAATCCCTTCTTTGATTTTAATTGTCGAGCGAGTGATTACTCGCCTTTCTCAACAACATCATTGTAGCACCTTTCAATCCGGATACAACCGTTTTGAAAATTTTTTTTGCATTTATTTTTCGCATTCAAAAAGCGACTCTCTATGCGCTTGCCACCGGCAATTGACACACATGAAGTCGCTTCATTTCAATCTAGTTATTTAATTATTTTCATCCTCATCACGTTTACGCTGACTCAGATAATTGACAATGTTTTGCGCATTGATGAACCCTAATTGACGGTCACCATCCACTACGCGTAAATACTCACAGTTAGTCAAGTCGTCGAATGCCTCGCCTAACGTTTTATCGGATGAAATATCAATTGGCGCAGTGTGCCCTTCTGGCAAAACCGATTCAGAAAAGCCCATCATCACCATCTTCCCAACATAAACATCGTACACATTGTGAGCTACACTCTGGGAGAAGAAAGCTTCAACAAACTGATTAGCTGGGTGTTGGGCAATATTTGTAGGCGTATCCACTTGAAGAATCTTCCCCTCACTCATCACCGCAATCCGATCACCTAGTTTGAGAGCCTCATCCATATCGTGAGTCACAAAGATAATCGTGTCGTGCCGCTTTGCATGAAGATCCAGTACTAGATCCTGCAATTGTGTGCGTGAAATGGGATCCAAAGCTGAGAATGGTTCATCCATCAAGACAACTGGTGGTTCAGAAGCAATCGCTCGACAGATACCAATCCGCTGTTGCTCACCACCGGATAATTCACTAGGCATCCGATCTCGATATTTTTTCGGGTCCAAACCAACTTGATTCAGCAATCGATCAATCGTAGCATCAATCTCTTCGCGTTTGACACCCTTCATCTCGGGAATGACCGCAATATTTTGAGCGACGGTCATGGTTGGAAATAGGGCAATTTGTTGTAACACGTATCCGATGTTCCACCGTAACTCCTGCAAACCAATATCTGTAATGTTTTCATCCTTGATAAAAATCTTGCCACCACTCTGAGGCTGCAATTGATTGACCATTTTCAAGGTCGTTGTTTTCCCACTACCGGAAGTGCCAACCAGGACAAACAGCTCGCCGGCGTTGATGGTTAAGTTCAAGTCCGGAATCACAACATTATCGTTAAAAGACTGCTGAACATGTTCAAACCGAATGATGGGTTCGCCGTCTTTCAGCTCATTGATGCTGCTTTCATCAACCGTAGTTGCCATTATTTAGCATCTCCCTTCAACAAGTGATGGCTAACCAAGTATTGCCGGGCCACCGTTTTAGCCGACTTCTTTTCGACATTAACTTCATAATTCATTTCCTGCATATCCTTTTCAGAAATATGACCAGCTAGCTTGTTCAAACTCTTCACAACGCCTGGATATTTCTTGGCTAAGGACGTTTTCATTAATGGCGCACCCTGGTAGGACGGGAAGAAATGTTTGTTATCCTTCAACGTTGTCAGATGATACTGTCGTAATTCACTATCTGTCGAGTAAGCATCAACAACATTGATGTTGCCATTATGAATAGCCTCGTAACGTAATTTTGGCTCCATGGACTGAGCTTTTAAATTCAAGCCGTATGTCTTATTCACACCTGGCAAACCATCTGGTCGATCAATAAATTCAAGTGTCATCCCCGGTTTCAATTTATTTTCTACCGTCTGCAAATCACTAATTGTGTGAACATTCCAAGCCTTTGCATCCTGTTCACGAATAGCTAGGGCAAACGTATTGTTGTAGGACATTGGCTTCAAGTAGCTGAGTTTAAATTGTTGCTGCATATCTTTTTGTGCTAATTGGTACGTTTGATCGGCCGTTAATCCCTTATCAGATTGGGGCTTTTTTACCAAACTTTCCAAAATAGTCCCCGAAAATTCCGGATAGATATCGATTTGATTGTGGTTCAAAGCGTTAAACAGAAAACTCGTTTTCCCAAAATTAGGCTTTAACGTGACGTGAACATGTTTGTTATCCTGTTCAATCAAGTCTTTATACATATTAATTAAGATGTCTGGTTCGGAGCCCAGCTTACCGGCAATCGTAATGTTATCGGCCGGTTGACGGACGGCATTCGCAACACCGACACCACCGATACCGAGCAGCAAAACAACCAGTCCACCGATTAGATAGCGTGGACGCATGTGTTGCAAACGATTAATGAGCCAACTCAAAATAATCGCCAACAACGCTGAACTAATGGCTCCAATTAACGTCAATGCGGTGTCATTACGGTCAATCCCCAACAGGATAAAGGTCCCTAGACCACCAGCACCAATCAAGGCAGCTAACGTTGCAGTCCCGATAATCATGACTAGCGCTTGACGCACCCCGGAAATAATCACCGGGGCAGCGATTGGTAATTCAACCTTAAATAGTTTGCGCGTTTGCCCCATGCCAAATGCATCAGCAGCCTCTTCAATAGACGGATCAATGTCATCGATCCCGATATATGTATTCTGAAAGATCGGGAGCAACGCATAGATGACCAACGCAATGACTGCTGGGACAGTTCCGATACCAACAATGGGAATCAGTAATCCCAATAATGCTAGTGATGGGATGGTTTGCAACACGCCGGCGATTTGCAACATAAACGCTGCAAAGCGTTTGTGATGCGTTGCCCAGATGGCCAATGGAATGGCAATGGCCATCGCAATCAGTAGTGACACCAGTGAAATCTCAATGTGTTGCCACAATGCAGTTAACAGTGCCGAACGCCGTTCAACCAGCGTTTGAAAAAAAGCATCCATAAGTATAAGTCCTCGTTTTCCGATGTGAAATTCTGTGCTTTCAAACTTCACAGCTCGTTCTGATAAACGCAACATTTACTTTACAAGTCGAACATACGTTTGTCAAACAATAAGAAAAAAGCACACTATTTATAGCGTGCTTAATTATAAACTTACTTATTTTCAAGACCCAAACAAAAGGCTTGTGAGAATGATTATTTCTTTTTAATCACTTACGCGAGCAAGGAAATAGCGCTTCTTACCACGACGTACAATAACAAATTTACCATCAAACATTGACTTTGGATCAACGTCTGCATCAACAGAAGATTGTTTGTCACCGTTAATAGTGATGGCGCCATTTGTCACGTCTTCACGAGCTTGCCGCCGCGATTTTTCGATGCCACTATCTGCTAAAAAGTCGACAATATTTTGAATTGCGCCGGTCGTTTCAACGCTTGGGAAAGCCTTGAAGCCCTGTTCGATTTCGTCAGCGCTTAATTCCTTCACATCACCGGAGAACAGTGCTTGCGTGATCTTTTCAGCTTGCTTCAAAGCCGCATCACCGTGAACAAACTTGGTCACTTCTTCAGCCAAACGACGTTGTGCCGCCCGCTTCCAAGGTTCCTTCTTCACTTGTTCAGCCAGATCATTAATTTCGTCTTCATCCAAGAACGTGAAGTACTTCAGAAATTTCACAACATCATTGTCGTCTTGGTTTAACCAGAATTGGTAAAATTCGTAAGGCGTTGTTTTTTCAGGATCAAGCCAAACGTTGCCACCTTCGGACTTACCAAACTTGGTCCCGTCAGACTTCAGCAACAGTGGAATTGTTAATGCAAAGACTGGTGTTTCTGGTCCTTCCACACGACGAATCAAGTCCAAGCCAGCCGTGATGTTGCCCCATTGGTCACCACCACCAATTTGCAATTGCACATCTTGTTCACGGTATAAAGTTAAGTAATCGATGGATTGCAGGATTTGGTAAGTGAATTCGGTAAATGAAATCCCCACTTCCAAACGTGAAGCAACGACTTCCTTATTCAGCATCGTCTTGACGTTGAACAACTTACCGTAATCACGCAGGAAATCCAGCAATGACAGTTTGGACAACCAATCGTAGTTATTCACCAACCGGAATTGGTCTTCCCCAAACAATTTGACCATTTGACCACGCAGGGCTTCTTGGTTGTGGTGCACTTGGTCCATCGTTTGTAGAACCCGTTCGGACTTCTTCCCAGATGGGTCACCGATAGAACCCGTTGCCCCACCGATAACGATCACCGGTTTATGCCCAGCCAACTGGAACCGTTTCAGAATCATAAACGGAATTAAATGACCAATGTGCATTGAATCACCAGTTGGATCAATCCCACAGTACAAGCCAATTGACTTCTTGTCTGTTAATTCACGTAAGCCCTCTTCATCACTGGTTTGGTTGATTGCACCACGCCACTTTAACTCATCAATAATATTCATTTTGCATTCTCCTTCTCATTTTTCAGTTTATTAAGGCACAAAAAAAGTCCCCGTCACTGGCTAACATTAGCCAAGTTGACAAGGGACGAATTTATTCCGCGGTACCACCCAAGTTATTGCATCACTGCAACCACTCTTCACCGGTATCGGGGTGCGCCGAGATAACGATCACAAACGCTGTACTTCGCGTATTCAATGTCACCGGTTCACACGACCACCGGCTCTCTGGAGAGGGATTGAAGGCACTACTTGATTATCAGTTTTGAAACCAACGATCACGTTTTCGTTATCAAATATTGTTGTCATTGTACTGACTGATTGATGTTGATGTCAACCATGGATTTCAAAAGTTTGACCTGGATTGCTGATGTTTCCGCTTCTGGTTGCTGATATTGAAACTCCGTTGTGGGGACCGGTCTTAGCCCGCGTTGCGGTCTTCGACCTCGACTTGAAGCCTCCAAACCCGAGTCTTCAAGCTCGTCCGTGGCCTAAACCCAGCAAACCCACTGGGTTAACGCCACTTTCACAACTCCGTTTCAATATCAGCGCCCGCCAGCTACATCTCTCCGAAGACTAACATAATCTGACAAATCAGTACCATTCCACATCACTCGATCCACAGTCATCACCGCAGATAACGTGAAATTTAAATGGAGACTACCGCCCACATTCGATTCACTTTAGCAATGAACTAAACAGAGCTGCAGGGCGTCAGCATTGGAACCAGGCCATGAATGTGGTGTTAATTCGAATGGTTTTCTCGAATTTACACCACGGACAGGCGCAAAGACTCGCGGTCCTCACGAGGCTTTGTGGCGAGGTGAAAGACTCCGGTTTACGGAGGCTTGAACCGGTCCCATGGCGGCGTTCCAATGCTGACAACCGCAAGCGGCAGTTAGCACTATTTCACATAGAAAATATAGTCCAGCGTCGTCGGATTCTCTTCCGGTTGGAAGCGTTGTGGATCGTAGCGTTCGTAGACATACTTCAAGTTAGTCCAGTCGTCCTCCGTCATCATGTGACGAGTCACGAGTTCCTGATGGGCTGTTTCCATGGCCCGTTGACCAAACAAGTCGCCAGTATCTGGATTGCCGTTAACCCACGCAACGGCAGCAGAACTTTCTGGAACTGTAATCGCTTGGAAGCCTTCTGGCACCTTCTGACCCTTACGGAACCATTTGCCAATCCAGTAAGTTGTTTCGTCACCATCAATGACTAATAGGCCAATTTTGGCAGGGTCTAAGGGCTTGTTGATGGTTTCCAATTGCTTAAACTTATCTGTTGTTTCCCAGTCTAACCAGGCATAGTTGTATGAACCATGTTCCTGCTTCTTGTATGGGAGTCCAAATAATTGGCGAGCTGGTTCCGTAACTAAACTACGATGTGTAACTTTCATTTTAGTGCCTCCAGTAATAAATTTCGTTTATCGTTCTTTTTAACTAGCGGGCTGCGTAATGATTGATGTTAACGTTCTGTGTTGACGATCCAATCGCCACAGATAAGTAGCCGCACGAGCCGGCATAGTCGGATCGATTTGTTGGCAAACGACATTGGCAATCGCTGCCGTCGCTGGCCGGTGCAAATAATCGCTCAAAATACGCGTTAAATGGACGTCAAAAAGTGACTTGCTTTTATCCATCCCCGTTAGTGACTGCTTTAAGTCTAGCACGATAATCAGTGCTAATGCATTCACCTTTTTAGGCCCCATGCCATGAATGGGTGACAAACGGGCCTCCAGCTCTTCGAAACTAGTGGTTGAAATAAATTGTTCAGCGTCGCCGTTCGCTTCCGTTACCAATGTTTGACCCAAGCTAGCTAAATTCTGCGCCATCGTTTTGGGGAAACGGTGTAATGCGGGTTTGGTCTGAATCGCCGTTAATAAATCGGCTTGATGTGTGGCAAACCACGCGGCCGACCAGTTTTGCTCACCGATCCGATCACGCAGACGTTTAGGTAATTGCCAGGCTCTGTTTGCGGGAACGGATTGATCAACAATCACCCCACACATCAAGGCGAATTTATCTGTTAGTAGCCAGTCGCTGTCTTCCGGTGATAAATCGAAATCACCCATGAATGTGTCCGGCAGATTTGCCTGATAATCCCGCTGCAACATTGTCACAGCGTGCTCATTCAAGATAGGTGTGCGCATGCGCTGTTACCTCCTGGCCAATTTCATTAATTCGATCCGCCTGAAAAACTTGTGGCACTAGATAGCCCACGCTTAGTGGTGAAGCATTAAAACGCGGCACAACCTTGCAGACAATTGCACCATCGTGCGCATTGTAAAAGAATAAGTTATAACTATCACAACGACCATGAAAGTAATCCGTCAGAATATAGTGCGTCAGTACACGTACCGCTTGAGCCAAATCCGCAGCGGCCTTTATCCCGGGAATTCGCACGTTGAATTCAAGAAAACCTAGTAACGGTTCATTTGCCACGGCCAACGCGGCGTCACCTAGTTGTAAAAACGTTTCGCCGGATAGGTTGGCCGCCGTCACGTGCGCATAACCATCCACTTTATTGAGCCCAATTATCTGCATGTGCGGATGAGCCAATGACCCGCCGGAGCGTGGTCCATAATTTTTATACATAATCACAGATTTGTATTGAGGATTCCGTTGCATCTCTGCCCATTTGCGCAACGAGAAATCCATAATTACGGCGGCTGTCTGTTGATCGTAGTTCGACCAGTCTCCGGTATGGTTACTGGATTCAATGATAATCGTTTGCAATGTGTCGGCCAGTACCCGAAATTTATTCACGAGCCAAATTCGGTCGTCCTCTCGCGCTAAGATGTTCGTCAGGTGCGCTACATCACAAAATGGACACGCCGCATTCTGATGGACGATGTTTTCTGGTTTTCCTTGCGCAACATGTGTAATAAATGAAAGTTGTTCCTGTGTCATGTGTTTCCTCCACATCAACTCGCCAGAGTAAATTATTCGATTATTATACCGCGATTTCATTATATTCAGCATTGATGCGGATTGATCTGTCTAATAATTGCGCCATTCTGGTGCAATTATTTAAACGTGCTACACTGAGATGATGAAAAACGAAAATGAACAATCACAACAAATTTTAGATATTATCCAAGACATTCCAGCCCTAATGACCATTCTTCACGCCATTGCCGATCAGCATCTAATACAAGGTGCGCTGGCCGCCGGAAGTATCCGTAACACGGTGTGGCAAGTGCTGAGCCATCAACCGGTTCGGCTATCTTCCGACATTGATGTCGTGTTCTTCGATCCCAAACGGCCATATGAAGATAACCTCCCGATTCAAGCTAAGCTAAAGGACCGTTTGCCACAATATAAGTGGCAGGTTAAAAACGAAGCGTACATGAATACACACAATTTTAATGATGTGCCGCCGTTTACTTCGGTTGCCGATGCGATCGGTCATTTTGTTGAAACACCTACTTGTGTCGGCGCCTATCTGGACGAATCCGGTCAGCTACGTTTGATTGCACCACACGGTGTGGCCGATCTGCTCAACTTCATTAGCCGTCCTGTTCCGATGTACCAACAGGATGCCGCCCACATGGCTATTTTTGACCAACGAATGGCCGCCAAACAGTGGCAACAAAAATGGCCTCAATTGAGTATCCTGACACACTAATTGACGACTGGTAATAGGCACACAATTTTATCTTCGTTTGCAACCATGCTACACTGACGATAATCGAGCTGGTTCAACAGGCTTACCAACCAAATTTCAAAACACGCGTGAATAAAGATGTTGAAGACATGATTTGATGCAACGTTTTGATCCATCGTTCTATGCTTATGATGAACGCGAGGTGATTCCACATGCAACTTGTACTTGTAAACCGTGAAACGAAAGCCCGGAAGGTTATTAATGATTGTGAATCGATTGCTCTGATCGATGCCGATCAGGAAACGCACCTGCCACAATACTATGTGCCAAACGCACGTCAGCAGCTTGGCGCCGTGGCGTTTGTCCTCACCCGCACCCGGCAGGAACCGTGTACGTTTAAAACCAGTCAGTGGGAAATTCGTAACGATTAAGATGTCATCACATAAAAGACCCATCACCGTAATTGTAACAACCTGTTACAATTCAACGATGATGGGTCTTTTGATGCTCAATATTCCTATTTTAATGCTTTAGTGAATCATGCTTACGGCGAAGACCAAACCAACCAATCAGCGTCGTTAAACCAAGAATGCCTAACAATGCTTCAAGTTCACTCGCTTCGTTAGTATCTGGTAAGTGCCGGCCAACATACTGCGGACTAACAGGCGATGATGCCTGTTTGCCGTTAGTCAACTGACCGTTATAACCACGTGCGCCGTTGACTCCGGTTGTAGCCACACCAGTACTAGTTGTTGATGACTGGTCATTGCTCATTTCAACGTTACTCATTTCATCATTTACGGATGAAGAGCTACCCGTTGTGGATGGGTCTGAACTATTACCATTCCCTGTTGAATCACCAGTCGTCTTCGGTGGTAGCAATACCTTTAACTGAGCTTCAATATCAGCAGCTTGCGCAGCCAAACTGTCCGCGAACTCGCGTAACTTGTTTGCCTGTTCTAACGCCTGGCTAGCGGCGTCCGAATACTTCTTAGCAAGTGCTGGATCATTTGCTGCCAACGCTTGCTTGGCTAGCTCTTCATCCTCAGCAGCTTGTTTGGCTAATGAGTCGGCCGCACTGGCAGCGCTATTAGCCTGGTTAACTAAGGACTGCGCCTTGTTTTCAAGTGATGACTGACCTTGGCTGTGTGCCTGGTTAGCCAAACTTGCTAACCGTTCAGCATCGCTTTGAGCGGCAGACGCTTCACTAGCAGCTTTCGATGCGGCGGAAGCAGCCTCGCTGGCCGCAACACTTGCATCGTGATGATCCTGGCTAACCGCACTGTTGATGTTCTCAAACGTTGCGTCAATCCGACTTCTAAACTTAGCAGCTGCGGCACTCAAACCAGCGATAACTGATTGGGCACTCTGAGCTTCTGAAGCAAACTGACTGGCCGTCTTCGGATCATTCAGTTTGGCAGCACTCAGTGCACTCGACTCAGCGGCACTGGCGAGTAGATTTTCAGAAGTAGCGGCGGACTCAGTACTGTTCAACTGACTCATCAGTGAATTAGCTTCACTAGCAAGTGATTGAACGGTGCTATTTTGCTGATCCGTTGCAGCCTGACTAGCAGCCACCGTCGCACTTTGCTGTGTCGACTGCGTTGCACTGGTAACCGCGCTCTTAGCCTGATCAGCAGACGTAGCAGCACTGGTAGCAGTGCTACCGTATGAACTAGCAGCTGTGGAATCGATGCTGACTGCTTTGTTGATGGCAGAGTTCGTTTGGTTAACCTGTCCCAACAAGGTATTTGCAGAAGCTGTAGCATTGGCAGCCACTTTCTCAGCACTTTCGGCCGAAGCCTTGTCAGATGCTGCAGTAACGCTGTCGTTTGTAGTCGCCGCTGTGGAAGCAGCATCTGCATAGCTCTTAGCAACTGAAGCGGCGGATAATGCAGTGGAATCCTGAGCGCTTAATGCTGCCAATGAATCCTGATTCTGCTTGTCCATTGACTGAACTGCACTGTTCGTCAAATCTGTTTTAGCAGCGCTTGTTGCACTAGTAGCAGCGTTACTTGCACTCGTCGTTGATGAATTCGTGGCACTCGCGTTGGAGTTGGCAGTGGAAGCTGCAGCACTGGCACTAGCGGCAGCCTGAGAAGCGGCTAATGAGTCAGCCTTCACTTGCTTGTCAATTGCGGTATTCTGATTGGTAATGCTCTTGGCAAAGTCTGTAGCCGATGTAGCAGCATTCGAAGCCGCTTTTTGTGCCGATATTGCAGAGTCCCGATCAGAAATTGCAGTTGCACTATCGTTTGTAGTTGCCGCTTTATCTGCTGCACTAGCGTAACTTTGAGCAATGGAACTTTCTTTCTGTGCTGTTGAATTAGCAGCACTCAAGCTTTTTGCCCAATCACTATTCTGCGAAGCCATTGACTGTACTGCCGCATTACTTGAATCGCTCTTTGCAGAACTCGTTGGAGATGTGCTAGTAGCCGTCGTAGCACTACTTGCGGCAGTTGCTGCACTTGTAGCGGCGTCGTTGGCACTCTTTGCGGCATTCGCAGCGGCCTTTGAGTCAGCTTCAACCTTGTTAGTAATCGAAGTGTTCAGATCCGTTAATGAACTCAGTGCATTTTGAGCCGATGTCGCTGCTTCACTTGCTAACTTATTAGCCGAAGTAGCTTGACTCGCAGCAGTGCTTGCACCCTTAGCGTCGTTCAACTTGGCTGCATCGGAGGCTGCACTTGCGTAACTGTTGGCAGCGTTTAACGCACTTGACGCATCCGAAGCGGCTTTTGCAGCAGTTGAAGCTTGTGTTGAGGCTGACTTCGCCCAATTTTGAACCGCTGCATCCGATTTGTCACTATCAGCCGCATTCTGTGCCGACGTATTTTGTCCTTGTGCAGATGTGTTGTCGTTTGTGGCCGAAGTATTTGCTGTGCCGGCACTAGTCGCTTGACTTGCTGCTTCTTTCGAGGATTTTGCTGCTGCCTCACTATCCGCTTGAACCGAAGCCGTAAGCTTCTTGAGACCGTCGGCAATACTCGAGGCTAAATTGGTCACGCTGGTTCCAGCAGCCGCTGCCGAAGCTTCCATTTTTGCGGCATCCGAGGCATTCTGGCTTGCCAAACTGACATCATTATTAGAACCCGCCGCACTGGCCGCAGTTGAGGCATAGACGGAAGCCGCAGTCTTCAAGCTCTGCATTGTGGAATTTGCACTAATCAAAGAGCCCTGGAGAGACTGCAAACTCTTCATTGCTTTTTGCACGCTGTCATTTTCGGTATCTGACGCACCTAAACTAGCTAAACTTGACTGTGCAGCAGAATTAGCATTCGTGCTGGCTGTGGGGTCGACATTATTTGCGACTCCACTCACAACCTTTGACGAACTGTCCGCTGATAGGGCGAAGTTAGAAGAAGCAATAGAATCCGTGTGAACAGCGTTTGACAGAAGGGTGTACGTATTAGCCGCCTGGTCACGATTATTATCTATTTTATTTTGCAGTTCAGCCATATTGCTAGCAAGTAGTAAAGCCTGACTAGCATAATGTTCCGCCGGGGCAACATCATTAATAAGGGCTGCGCTGGATGCTGCAGATAGCAGAGAATTTGCCGTAGATTGACCACTAGTCAAACCACTCTGCATATCCGACGTTGCTAACGAATTGGCTGACAATATTTTACTGTAATTCTGAACGGCACTGTTGTTAGTATCAGTAGCGGCTAATGACATTCCTTGACTATCATATTTATTTACACTATTCACATCAGATGTCGCGGAACTAACCCGTTTACTAATATCATCAGCAGCAATTTGAGTGGATGTAACTTGTTGCGATGCCATTGTACTATCAACAATTAAGATACTTTGGGCGAGTTCAGCAGCAGAGTTAGCAACCGATTCAGCTGTGTTTGTCTTCGTGAGGAAACCAGCAAACATAGAATTAAGGAGCTTACCACCGTTATAACCAAAATAACTAGCTGAAGCAGCATCATTCTCTGCCGCTGCTGAAAGCGCGTTATTAATCATATACGGATACGTAACATCATACTGATTGTTAGCAGCATTTTGTTGTGCCAGTGCACTATCTTGTGCCGACTTTAATGCCGCTTGTGCTGAAGTAAAAGCACTATTAGAAGCAAGCGCTGGATCTGCAACTTCCGCAGAATTAACTTGTGAAGCATAATCTTCTATCGCTTTAATCTGGTCACTAACGGTTTTCATTACACCAGAAGCATAGTTGTGCGTATTAACAACCGAATCAGCAGCTTGGCTGGCCGCAGTGCTATCAGAAGTCACAACACTCTTGATGTTTGCATAAGCCGAAGTCGTTGCACTAGCTAGGGAATTAGCACTGGTAGTGTAGCCAGAAGCAAGCGTATTTTCTGCGGCCGCCAAATTTGCATAACTTTTAGCAGCAACCTGATCATACAAATCCGCAGCACTAGCAGCCTGATTGGCATAGCTTTCTGCGGCCGTACTTGCAGCCCGAGCTTTAGTAACCAAATCATTAGCATCAGTGCCATTAGCCTGAGTTGAAGTGTTTTCAGCCTGAAGATCCTTATTCTTTAAATCGGTTCCGGCAATTGATCCGGCAATTGCAACATTACTTTGGGTTTGTGTATTTGCGTTTGTGACTTTTGGTAATTCGGCAGCAGTACTCTGAGCCGCACCAACGGCGCTCTGAGCCGCACTCTGGGCCGCAATACTATCTGCTGTCACCCAGCCTTGAATTTTATTGAGGCCGGTTTTTGCATTGGCAAGCGCCTGAGCTGTCTTATCAGCTAATGACGTAGCCGTCGATGCCTCATTAGAAGCAGTTTCTGCAAACGTTAACGCTGCATCAGAACTCAAACCCAATACCGCTGCCGCAGTTGACGCAATCTTTGCTGCAGCCAGTGCATTCGCCGCAGCAGTTGAATCAGTGGCTGCTTCATTTAAATCAGCCTGAATAGAATTATTGGCCGATTGTACCGAACCATTTTGTGAATCCTTACCCGCAGCTGTTGCCGCTTGACCAGCTGTATCACTTAACGCACCCTTAGATGTATTTTGATTAGCTGCAGCCGTCGATGTTTCTTGTACATACTGTCCGATACTAGCGACCTTTTTGTCGTTAGCAACCTGAGTATTTACCTGTGTATTCAAATCATTTATCGAGGAAACCTGGTCAGTCGTTGTGGTTTGTGCAGCTTCAGCAGCGGTTTGTTGTGTCTTAACATCATCAGCAAAGTTACTAGCCGCAGTAGTATCACCCGCAGTTTCAGCAGAAGCTGCCGAAGCAGCTAAATCTTGAGCAGATTTAAGTGCATTTTCTGCAGCAGTAACAGCTGCGCTAGCGTTAGATTGTGCTGCGGTTGCCGAAGCCAACAGGTTGGTGACATTGGCCTGCGTTGGATCAGACGCAGCAGTAGCCTTAATGGTTGCTAGTGTTTGGTCTACAGTCGTCAGATTGTTGTCGGCAGTAGTCGCTGCTGTATTAGCCGCAGTAACGGCCGCATTAGCCGCCGCTGTGTATTCGCTAGACGGTGTCGCACTTACGGTGCCTGTACTTGTAGTGTCTGCAGTATCGGTAGTACTTCCAGTCGCGCCCGTAGTACCCGTTGTCTCGTCCATACGAACGATTTCAGCAGGTTGGCTAGTGGCAGCCAAGGAAGACTTGATTGTATTCAATTCATCATTAGTGATTGCAGCAGCAACGCTGACCACCGTCAAACTTTGCGAAGCCGTACTAGTCTGATCACTGGTTGCGTCAGCCACCGTTGTCTGTTTTGTTTCTGTTGAGGCAGCAACAGTTTTGTCAGTCGTGGTGGCAGTAGTCGTTGGGGCTACCGCGTTGGTCTTAACGGAAGTTGTCTCCGTTTGGCTAGCTGAACTGGCTGGCTTAGCACTAACCGTTGAACTAGCGGAAGTTGCTGTACTCGTAGCGTCACTTAATGTAGCACGGGAACCTAGCGTAGCCGGATTAATCAATGTGTTCGTTACTGAACCGGGTGTTTGCGCTGGTGCAGAAGCCGGCACAGTCTCACTGGTTGCGTTGCTGAGTGTTGCACGGGAAGTCAACTCTGAGTCGGTCGTTTTACTCGATTGACTAGCCGTTGTGTCACTCTTAGCAGTCTCAGAAGAAGCAGAGGTAGCAGCCGATGTTTGACTACCGCTCTGTTCACTTTGGGCGCTTGCTTGACTAGTTGTTTGCGTCTGACTGGTTGCAGTCGAAAGAACCGCGGAACCAGCAGATGCTGTGTTAGTGGCTGACGCAGAACCGGTTTGTGTTTGAACCGTCGTCGGTGTCTGATCGGCATGCACGTCATCCTGAGTCATTGCCTCGACTAGCCCAAAGGTCAGCAAAGTTAAGCCCGCAAAAAGCCACTGCTTACCAGCCTTATACATTTTATAATGTTGCTTCTGTGTGTCGGGAATACGACCTAGGCGATTTTCAGTCATTTTCAGCAATAACCTCCTACTCTCTTTTAACTAAATTAACAACGCTGTAACAGAATATTTAAAATTCAAAATTGTAATCTAGTTATATCTATTAAACGATTATAGTCATCGTCGATTATTAATGTAAAGTAATTGTGTTTCGCTTGTTCTAGTGCTGTTTTAAGAGAAAAACAGTTGTGCACAATTAAGTTAATTAACGTCCTTAATAAAAGCCGCCATAATGGGGCCTGTTACTAATTTGAAATGCTTTACCTTTCAACATGTTTTAGCGAGTAAAACATCTAATTCAGGGACAGTCATTTTGCTCAACTAAAAGCTTAACATTTCCTTAATATTTAGTGATTATAAATTCTATTTGTCGCGACTTACGTACACAAAAAGCGTGACGCAATGGGAATATTCATTACGTCACGCCTTTATTCACATTTATGCCGCAGGTTAATGCTTGTATAAATACGTAAATGTACCATCTTCATTTTTCTTAAATGTAAATTCGTGATCCTGAGTATCTTTTGCTCGCCAACGGGTGACGCCATAATGAATGGTATCAGAATCTTGCAAACGGGAAACAACGCCACCAACTAGCTCACGGTCATCACTAAATGATCCTCTGAGCACCCCTTTTAATACTGGTAAAAAATCTTCTACATTAGTTATCATGACGGGTCACTTCCTCATTCCTTACTGTATCAATAGTGTAACAAATAAAGGCGAGTGTGTGAACGCTTTCACTAAAATAAAATCATTAATTCTTCATTATCAGTACGTTAATTCATCAGTACGTTAATTCGTAAAGTTATTGACGCCAACCAATTAATGGCGCCGCCGAATGAGTGCCCACGCCAACATACCAGCTAACACAGTAGCCCCGCTGCCGGCCCCGATAGCAACATTACGCCACGTATTATCTGGTTTTACCTCAACGGATGACCGGTTTAAATGATGTGCTTTCTGTGCTGTAACCTTGAAATTCTTGCTAAATTGCCACCGTTTCTTTTGCGCGACTGCAGTTATCGTTAGCGTATAACGACCAGCGTTTAATGGCCGATTCTTTAACCATACCGGAAACTGCATCACCGCGTTGGGTGCCAACTGATAACCAACTTGCTTGGTGGTATACAATGCCGTCTGACTACCCGCCTTTTTGACTTCACCCGTTACTTTCAACTGATTAACAAAAGTAGCGGTTTCGTTGTGAATGGCACCACTAACAACATTACGAGCATTTACCTGCTTAGGTTTAACCGTTCCTAATGACAGTTTGGACGATACCTTGTTCACGCTGTTGCACAAAACAATTGCAACCACAAATTGATATCGATTTTGAATGGCCACTGCCTGTTGCTTTTTCGATGATGACACTGCATTATCGGCGTCTGCATCGCTCAGCGTCAGACCACCTGCTAATTGTCCATCAAAATGGTGTTTGGGCATGGTTACCTGCATCCGCACTTGACCATCTCCATTTGGAGCAATCGTAATTGGTTTGGCAGGCAGTTTCACCACTTTAGCAAAATCAGCCGGAACGCTATCGTCCAATCGTTCCTTATTTTTTCCGTACTCCACCACCCCATTCAGGTTTGTCGTTGCTTGCGCTAAATCTGTTTTCAAATGGAGTGGTGTTTTCTTATTATTGTGAACATTGACGACCAACGTTGTCTCCTCACGGGGATTCATTTTAAGGTCAAAGTACGTTACTTTTTGATTCACCTGTTGAGTCGGCAAAACGGGCTGCACCGAAAAGGCCAGCCCGTCCGCTGAGACGTGAATGCCAAACAACAGGGTCGCCAACGCAACGAATAGACCGAGTAGCCACCGCCAACGTTTGCCGATTCTCTTTTGCGTCATTTCATTCACTCCCAAATATTAATTCTCTGCTAGTCACCTTGGTCGGCATTAACTGCCCCCTGAGCCCCACCCGGAACCGTCGTCGGGGTTGGGGAATTTGGGTTACCACCATTAGTTGGAATATCTTCCAGTGACCAGTTCAAACTGGTTGTATAAACGTCTTCTTCAGGATATGCGCCAGTTGGTACCGTTAACTTAGCGCCAGGGTTATCTTTCGTCCCCCAAGCGTCCGTCCATAAACCATAGCCATTGCCAGCTAAAGCATTCATTACAACAGCCTGATTATCTGGCATGAGCTTTTGATCCGTCACGTTCACTTGGTCGGGTGACAGCCCTAGACCACTGCCTGCTCGTGAGTCAGTCAAGCTTATTTCAGCGCCTTTCAAAGTTTTTTGAGATCGGACACTCTGCAATTGACCTTTTTCAGTCACTTTAAGAGTCCAGCCCTTTGGATCGCCAGCCCGCTTATCGGTTACTTGAGCAAAATTAGCTGACTTATTCGCATTGTCCATGGTTGCGGTGTACGTTTGCTGCGAAGGAGAAATCTTGTGAACCCCAAAATTGAAGTTTGAAACATAATCAAGCGTTAGGGCACCTGTGTTACCAGTACCAGGATTACTCCCGTCCCCAGGTTGGTCCGGATGTTCTGGATCAACCGGGTTTTCAGGAGTCTGATCATCCTGTGTAAATGCAACGGTTGCTCGAGTAGTTGCTGTTGATGTTTGTGCGGCCTTCGCAACTGTCGGTACTGACATGCCAAGACCTGCTACAGCAAGGCCAAGTGCGGAAAAGAGTTTAATTTTTGTTGATAATGACATATTAATGCTCCTTTTTCAGGTTATTTTTATTTGGTTCAAGCAATTTAATTATTTGCGACACCATCTGTTACGTGCCATGTCACACTTCCTGAATAAGCCTCACCTCCTCCGGTGCCAGTCGGCATTTCTAAAAACAAACCAGTGTTGGTATTCCAGTTTTGAGAAACATTTGTCACCGTTGAATACAAGTGATAATCAACGTCATGAATGGTCTCGCTCGGGTACTCGCCCTGCGTCGCAACTAAAACCTGGTTGTTGTTAATCGGTAAATCACTGCCATTATGCAGATAGTGCATCGCATCAAACAGTACGTCATGATCAGCACCGGTTAACTGATCTGACTGGCTGGCCGAAACCGTTAATGTCCATGTAGTCATCGCTTCACGTCCATCCACAACACTCAGTGTGTTGGCACCGACAGCATCGCTATCGACTGGGACAATGCGTGCCGGAAGTTTTTGATGCCATGCAGTTGACGCGTCAATGGGGTCGTCGGTCGGATTGAATGTAATCCCATTCGGCGCCACCAGACCAAGACCGTTAGACGGCTGATTTGGCACATCAACTGACAATACATAATGAAGAGGATCACTAAAATCATTATTTTCATCGCCAACATATAAATTGAATCCTGAAAGCTGATCACTATATTGCGGCATATACTCGGCCGGAATTGTTACCGTAAATTTCTGACGGTTAGTTGCTGCCGGTATCACAATTTCATCTACGCCTTGATACCTATCGGACCATAGCTCCAGATAAACCAAGTAACGCCCGGCCTTTGGCGCCGTCAGGAACACTGGTAATGACAACGAACCGCCTGTGTAATGAACACGGTTGCCAGCAAGCGGATCACCATAATCAATCACCGGATTACGAGTATCATCAGCTGCCCGAGTTTGCGGCATATTCTTAGTGTGTTGATTGTTCGATTGTTGTAGCGCTTGAACTTGATTAGCCGACGAGGACGTTGCTGTGGTGGTCTGATCAGCTGACTTTTGAACACTGCTCTTATCAGAATTCGAATCATTATCGTGATCGGTTTTCAAACTTGAACTGCTTGAACTACTCGTCGACATACTAGTTGATGACCTCATGGCGCTGACTGACCCAGTCGTCGGAAGCTGGACATGTGATTGGTCTTTGTTACTGCTACCTTCACTGTCGCTTACATCAGTTTGTGAATTGCCGCTTACCGTCGCGCTGGTCTTATCACTGCCATTCAAGTTTGACGCGGCCACATCGCTACTTTGAGTTGACGTGACTGATATCTCCTGTGTAGCTAATTGATGTCGCTGACTATCAAGCACCTGGATCGTGCCGGTACCCGGCGTTAACGTTTTAACAGCAATCGTCCAATGTCGCGTTTGATGCGCAGAAAGTGACAGCGTGGTTTGCGTTAACTGCTCATTCCAGTCCAACGCCACAGTGTTTTTATCGCCGGTATCAGCAATAACTGATGATGGCAATCTCAACGTTATTGTGGCGTTTTGCTCCGTGTCATTTTCCGTAACAAACTGAACTTTTTGCGGATTAACCTGTGTGCCTGTTGTAAAGGTCACAACGGGCCCACTGGCCGCATTTATCCGGTGACTGGGTGTAACAAGCAGCATCGTAATGATCAACAACATACTAACGACACTTAGTCGACGCCAACGTATCATCTCTGCATTACTCCTTTCGCTTTATTGAATGATTAAATTGTACTGGTTAATGGCGTTAACAAACGGTCAATTTTGACTAACATGATTTCATAAATGGGTAATTTGACTTTAGTCAGCTAACAAACTTACTGACGACCAGCAAAATTACTAACTGACAGTCAGATCCATGCAATTACGAACCATATTTGTCTCGAATTCATACCCGACGTAAAAAGGTTTAATTCCCATATGCGGGAATTAAACCTTTTTGTTTGCCACACCTTTCATCGTTTAGTCTTCATACCGCGACCATTTGTTGCAGAATTGCCTTTAAATCTTTCTCGTTGCCCAACGCTGAAATTTCGTAACAACTTTGATTCTTTTTAATTGTTTAGTAGATTGTAAAATTAATCCGAACGCTGTTCGGACAAAAAAGATCAGCTTCCTTTAAAATGGTGTTTACAACAAACCCATCTTTTAGGAGCTGATCTTTTGTCTAGTATAACCTATTCCGAACGAATTAAAATCGAAACCTTTTGTGAACTAGGGCTGTCCAATATCCAAATGGGCGTTCGGCTGAACCGATCACCGTCAACAATTTCTTATGAATTATCTCGATGTCAACCTTATCAGGCTGAATTAGCACAAACAGATGCCGAATACAAGCGATCACGATGTGGTCGGAAAACTAAGCTGAGCGATGAGTTAAAGCAAACAATTCTCAACCATTTACATCTAAGCTGGTCACCAGGAATGATTGCTCACGAATTTAAACTAGCGACTAAATCTATTTATAATTGGCTAAATCAGGGGAGAATTGGTTTCTCCTTGAATGATCTACCTGAACATGGCGTACGCCAACGGCGTAACGTTGACCAACGATCCAAATATAATCAATCTTTGGGGCGATCGATTGAACAGCGTCCCATGATGATTAATCAACGTAATCGCATCGGTGATTTTGAACTAGATACCGTCGTTGGCCCTCGTGGGCATAGTAAGGCAGTTTTATTAACTTTAATCGATCGCAAATCACGGTTCCTTTGGGCATATCGGTTAAAGGACCGAACGACAGCGAGTGTTAATGAAGCACTGACTAAGTTCCTAACAACTTTTAATGGACCGGTGCACAGTTTTACTGTGGACCGTGGTACTGAGTTTAGTGGGCTAGTATCATTTGAATCACAATATGGTATTAAGACCTATTACTGTCATGCTTATACGCCAGCTGAACGTGGTAGTAATGAACGCTTTAATCGGAATTTACGTTATTTTTATCCTAAGGGGACTCGTTTTGAGCACATTAGTGCTCAAGATTTAACGACGACGTTACTCCAAATTAACCAGAGACCGCTTAAAATACTTGACTGGAAAACACCGTATCAGGTTATGCTGACCAATTTGTCCAAAAATTCGGATTAAATTTGCAATCTACCGTTTGACGATTTTGTTCGTTAACGACAATTAAATCGTAATGATGACGTTCATCGTAAAGTTCCCAAGACACTTGAACAGCTGGTTCCAGCACATTAATTAGTCGTTTGGCAAACAATGCAGTCAATTCCCGACTAGTGCCCAGCGCCAAACCAATATGGCGTGTTGGCCGCGTGGTCGACGTCAATAACGCGTAAAAGGGCAATAGATATTGCGATAAATAACGCCAGTGGTCATCAATAATGCGGTGAATCGTCCCAGTTGTCGTTTCCAGTAACGTGGCCTTCAAGTGCGCCATTGCGACCACCCCATCGTATGGCATGTTCACAGCTAATGCATGGTCAAAACTCAGATCATCAAAGTGGTCAATACTGCCGATCCCGATCATGGGGACCACCAGCAAACTAAACAATTGTGCCACGCTAATGTGCACAATCTGTTGAATATCCTGAACATGAGCAAAATGCAACTGAATCCGACGCAGATTGTCATATAAATCGCGGTTTTGAGGTCGGGTAATGCCGATCCAGTCATCTAACTGTGTATCCGCAATGACTTCCCCACAATGGAGAAGCAGAAACAACGTTAAATTCTCGCGTTCACTTTCCGTCAATTGCAACGCCGTTCGATCAACAACCGCCCTTAGTTTGGTGCCATTAGTCAGCTGTTCATCTAACGCAGAGACCTGATCACTAAACTGAGCATAGTTGACCTGAATGTGATCCATTACCGATAACCACTGAGTTAACCGGTCTGTCATTGACTCGTCAATTCTGAGACCACTTTCTGTTAGTCGTTTGATCAACTCATCGTGTTTAGCCACTGGCGTTGGAGTGACATGCAACTCACGAAACAGTTTGTAGTAAAACCACGTCACCTGAAATAGGGTCCCCTTCAATTCGCCACGATAAATCGTCAAACTGAATTCCTTGAGAAGCGCGTTCGCCTTGATTACCTTGCGCGCCGCCGTTTTCTCACTCAGGTGCAGTTTATTGGCCAACTGCCACGCTTGAAAATGGAATTCATGCTGATAAAGATACAGATAAATCTGGTACGTGTCGGAACGCAACACCTGACGGTCAAACATTAATCCGTCCAGCGTCATTTTCCCCTGCATGGCAAACGTCACTTGTGTTTGGTCAAACGTCAGCGTCAATGCACCATCATCAATGTCTGGCCTAAGATCCTCCATAACTTTTTGTAAATGCCGACTTAACGTTGCTGGCGATAAACCGAGCGTTTGCATGAGATTGGCTCGATTCGTTTGACCATCCGCTAGATAAATACTCTCAAGAATTCGATAAACCTGACGGTCACCCTGATTCAATAATTCAGTTCGGTCCACCTTGTTCACTTCCTTAACTCAATCAACTCACATCGGCTCAATGCCCGTCCATTCAACATAAAAGGCACACCCACACGAATACGCGAGTGTGCCTTGGTAAAATGGGGGCTTATTGATTTGGCACGCCAGCTGTCAGCGTCCATGTAATGGTGGTACTGTACGTCTCACCACCGCCAATACCATACGGCACTTCTAGAAAAAGACCGTTGTTACGATTCCAGTGTCCCGAAATGTTAGTTTGCCGGCCACGCACCACATTATTGGCATCATTTACGGTTTCGCTAGTGTAATCATTGCTCGTTGCCACCAACGCTGAGGTGCCTTCAATGGGCTGATGCTTGCCATTACGCGCATAGAATAATGCATTGGTGAGTGGCTCATGATCCGGTCCGGTTAATGGTTGTGTAGTCATTGCGGTCAGCGTCCAGTCCTGCTTTTTGGAATAAGTATCCAGCACCGCCAAACGATTGTCGCCAACGCCGTTTTGACCAATTCCTTGTGGTCCCTCAATCGTGGCTGGTAATTGATGGCCCCAGGCTTCGTCGACGGTCAATTTATCCTGGCCCTGATTAAAATTGATATTGCCAGGCGCCACCACTTTCAGCGCACCATTCTGCTCGCCAGAAACGTTCGATAACAGAATTAAATTAATTAATCCCGTTTGATGACCAGATTCATCCGTCGCGAATAACGACACAGTATGGATTGAGTTATCACGTGGAATGACGTTTGCGGGAATAACAAAATTAACTGGCTGTTGCACACCTGTCTTGGTGAACGTTTGCCGACCTACCCACTGATTGATTCCCCACCAGAACATCACGTAAAAGTTAACCGTCCCGGTTCTGGGAATATCCATGAGCATCGGCACTGTGACATCATTGCCGTTAAACGTGATTGGGTTGCGGGACACCGGCTTCATGTTAAACGAAATTGGCAGACCGGCGCTCGCTACCGCACGACTTGTCGCCGCATTTTTATCCATGACAGCTGATCGATCTTGATTAACCGTCGACATGCTGCTGCCGTTAATGGCAGAACTGCTCGCTACTGAGTCATCACTAGGCATCTGGCTGATGACGGCAGCAGGCAAACGTGATTCATTTGCAGATTGTGAGACTTGCGTTTGCTGCCTGCTAGCCTGTTGATCACTCGTTTGAGAATCTGAAACCGGTGCCGCTTGACCTGGATTGGACAGTAAGACTAAGCCGGTCATTAAACTCACTAACATTATCGCCAGCCACTGTTTGTTACTGGTCATGTCATCCTCTCCTCCTAACGCGAAACCTCGGCTAACGCTATTCACGTTGCTTATTTTATCGGAAAGACATTCTTTTTCGCGCTCATTTTTGGTTCTTGAGACGACCATTAATGAGTGAAAAAGCAAGTTTACCCAGCAATCATCGAGCCCCTTTCGGCCAGTATTTCAATCAAAAAAAGCAGGCCACAAAGGTCTGTCTTTTATCCGTAATTTAACGTCAATAAACCCTGTTATATCGGGAAAAATTGTATTTCAAACGATCGTTACCCTACATAGCGTCGTTCACTAATTGAGCAAACATTTAAGCTAACGATGCCGCTATCGGTCAATCGCGTTTTTCTAATAATTCCTTTAACCGGCGTGCGATTCGCCGATAATCCCGTTCTGTCCCCAACTCTGTGATCTTCTCAACTGGCGTGCCCGTTCTATCCGAAACCATCGCAGCGGTTCGTTCATTCACAACAACGAGATCAAATGCTGCCCCGACCTGATAATCACTGATGGTCACCGCTAATGTTTGCGTCAGAATATCCATCAACGCCCGTTTGGCAAACTGTGTCACCGTCTTCGAAAATCCTAGCGCCAGACCAACATGAAGTGGCACCCGCCGTGATTGAACGACTAAGTAAGGCCACAAACGACGCTCAATATACGGCCAGTGACGGCGCACAAATTGATTGATCCAAACGCTTTTCGTGTGTGTCAGTTGATACTGAACGCGGTCAAACGCTCGCCGATCAGTGCTTCGGAAAAAAGTTTTCGTGAAATAATGGAAGCTTACATCATCAAAGATTTGTACATCGCCGACAGTCACCATTGGCACAATGAAAATGCCAGCAAGTCGCTGCTCTGTGAGCATCCCCGGCAATGGCACGCCCAACCAGGCGTCACGTAATGCCTGTTTACAGGTCGTCACCAAGCGCACTAACCTGATGATCGATGTTTCTTTGGTCGACAACAGGCACTGCCACATCTGATCTGTAAACATAAACTCACTGTGTAACAAGATGAACAGCAACATCGCCTGACGTTTTGTCGCCGGCCATTCGGACTCTTTTCGCAAACGTTCAAAAATTGATGTGTGCCGCATCAATCGTTGACTATTTAGTGGCGCTTCACGGCGATATGACCACTGACTATTCACGCTATGTTGCACAATGGCTAACCAATCTTGAAGCCGGTCAACCAGATGGTCATCTAAACGAAAACCTTCATTAGTAAGCCAGTTTCTCATCAAATCAAAATCATCGCTGGCTGGCAGGTGTTCTCCAATTGTCCGCCAAAAATTAAAATAGAAGAATTGCAACTGACTTAAGTCGCCAACCAACTGTCCGTTTGTCACCTTCAGATCAAATGGCGCTAACAACGCGTTAAGCACTTTTAACTTTCGATATAGTGACGCTTCGCTCACGTGCATAACGTTCATCAATTGAGGCGCTCGGAAACGCAGTCCGTGTTGATATAAAAATTTAAGTAATACCACGTTATCGGCCGTCTGCAGTTGCTGTTTGACAAGCAATTCATCAATTGTGACCGCTCCTAATAACTGGAAAATCACTTTAGTGCCGTTGACCTCAAAACGAACTTCTCGGCTACTCGTCCACGGTGCCAGATCATGCCCTAAGCCCGTCAAATAACGTTTAACACTGGACAATGGCGTCTGGAGCCGCTGACTGATTCCTGCTAGCGTAGTCTCACCATTCTGCAGATACACGTCCAAAATAATGCGGTACGCCAACCGATCACGTTTGTTCAGTAAATCTTCTTTATACATCCTGTCCCCTCCAAGTGCGCCCAGCTTATCACAGCCCAGCGTTTTCAAACGGAAACAAGTGGCTAACGTCACCAATAGCGGAACACTTTCTTAAACCTTTACTGTTCGTCAACTCAACTAACCGGTTGTTCTTCTTTTAAAGGATCTGCCTCTATAATATGGTTGCAAAAAAATTTGAGCAAAAGCATATTAACATACTGACCTAATCGCTGTTCTTTTACCGTAAATGAAGCGAACTGACAAGGATGTGAGCTGAAGGGCGTCCGCGTTGAACCCGACTGTGAAAAGGTTGTGAATTCGGCGGTCTATCCGAATTCACAACCGAGGACGGTTACTGAGACTCATGGGTTCACGAGGCTCGGTGACGAGGTGAAAGACCGCGAACTTCGGGCTTGAACCGGTCCCAAAGGAGGGTTCAAAAGCGGACAACCGTAAGCGGGGAGCATTGCTCCTAAATAAAAAGTCACTCACCAACAGCAATGTAGGTAAGTGACTAAGAAGATATCAATATTATTGTTCAGATAAACGTTGACGCATCCATTCACGCCGCTCGTTGGCCGGTGCGACCAAGTTTGCACGTTGAACAGAAGGATCCGTCATGACGGACTGATAAATGGAATGCAGCAATAGTAATGCCACAAAGATCAACGGGAATCCCGCAATCGTACAAATCGCTTGCACGGTTTCAAAGCCACCCACTAGAACGATTCCCAGTGAGAAGACGATGAAGATAATTACCCAGGCCATCCGGTTCCAACGCGTTGGCTGTTCGGTACCTGAAAGTTTCAGGCTGGTGAACGAAGATACGATAAAGGCAGAGGATGAAATCGTTGTTGCCAAGAAAACGAAACATGATAGACAGAACATCACTAACATAATCATTTTCATCGGTAACGTTTGAATCAACGCAGCCAATACCGATGCCTGGCCCTGCGTGTTCAAGATGTGAACTAAGTTAACCGTGCCAGTTTGTTGTAACCATAATGCGTAGCCACCTAAGACCGCGTAGAAGCTTAAACAACCACCAACACCGTACGTTAACATGCCGACGATGACCTGACGAATGGTTTTACCGCGAGAAATCCGTGCGATAAACAAACCCATAACAGGCATGTAAGACAACCACCAGCCCCAGTAGAACATGGTTTGGTGTTGCGCAAAACTGTTTACACCAGGATTAGCTTTGTTAAACGACATTGCGGTAAAGTGTTGAACCATCAGTGCCAACGTTTGCCCCTCGCCGCCGATCAGTTTCAAAGTAGGACCGACCAACAAAACGATAATTAAGAATCCAATTGCAAGGTAAATGTGCCATGCTGATAGTTTCTTAATGCCTTTATTCAAACCGGCGTAAACCGTCAGCGCAAATAAGATGAACAAAACAACGAATAAGGCCAATTTCAAATAAATGTTATCTGGCACACCAGTGATGGTGCTCAGAACTTTGGCAATGACAGGAATTTCCATCCCAATGGATGAGCCAATCCCACCCATAATCCCAAAGACAACCAGAAAGTCGATCAGTTGACGTAACACATGACGTGTCCGGCCAGGTCCCTGTAACAACGGAATCGCAGCACTCAAACGTTGAACGTGCTTGCCCTTAACGTGCATCGTGTAGGCAATCGCAATAGTAGCAGTGGCGAAAATCATCCAGGCCATTGGACCCCAGTTAAATTCACCAACAACGTTTGCGTAAACATAAGCTGCAGATGAGAATGGTTTGGCACCAAATGCGGGATGTTGTAGGTATTGTAATGGATCCGTGGCACTCAACATTAAAATGCTGGCGTCAATCCCTGTTGCAAACACCATGCTCCCCCACTGGAAGCCGTTGTAGTCAGCCTTAACACCAGGCTTACCCAACTTGATGCGCCCGTATTTAGACATCACTAACGCCATGAAGAAAATGAAGTTAATGACGTAAATCAAGACGTACAACCATTCTGTTTTCGTCGTGAGAAATGACAAGACCGCGTTCATCGTTTGCTGAACGGCTGAGCCACCAATGATTAACACCAGGGACACGATTCCAAATAGAATCATGGTTGGTACAAAGACAGCTCGATCGACATTCTGACGCTTTAAAATAATAATCCTCCTAAGTTTTGGGTGAGCGTGAGCAGGCGCTTTAAGCACCTGCGAGCGCGATATGGCTGTGTTGCAGTTTCCCGCCACAACACTCGCCTATTTTTGCGAATCTAAAATTCTTTTCCACACAAAAACGCTGTGCACCGACACCGAAGTGAACCACCTGCACAGCGTTAAAAATTGGCTAACGCCGAATATACAAATGAACGTCAGTCCTCGCAGTCACCTGCCAGGATTGATCACTCTAAACCTTTTGTGTGTTTAATTCTGCCGCTTCAACTGAAGATTTAGCCTCAGGCACACGTTTGATAATTCTTGCTGGGTTTCCAGCAATGACAACATTGTCACCGAAACTCTTCGTGACAACTGACCCGGCCCCAACGACCACATTGTTTCCCAGCGTAACACCTGGCAACACGGTCACATGACCGCCAAACCAAGCACTATCGCCAATAGTAATCGGAGCACCAAGTTCGACATCCGCATTCCGCTCTTTAGGCGTTAACGGATGGATTGGCGTGTACAGCCCAACGTCTGGACCAAAATAACAATGACTCCCAATGGTAATGGGACACGTATCCAAAAAGGTATTGTCATAATTGGCGTAGAAATGATCCCCAATGTGAATGTTCCAACCGTAATCAAAACGGAAGTTACTTTCCACAAAGAAGTGCGGGCCACTGTCTGCCAACAAATCCTGAAAACCGTGGTTACGTTTGTCATTGTCCGGTTCTGCATTTAACGTCTGCAATTGCTGACGGATTTCCACTCGGCGCGCAATCAGTTCGGGATCAAACTGATTATAATTTTCGCCGGCGGTCATGATTTCGCGTTGTGTTTTCATTGCTTTCATGTGTATAACGCTAGCACTAATTCCGTTTTCATGCAAAAGCCGACAATCTAAAAATGCCCGTCTATCCGCATTAGTAAGCGGCTAGCAGGCAATTAAATTTGTTTTTAAAGCCTAACTTTTTCATTCAAATTAACACATTTTGATTATTGAATAAGCGGACTTTTATTCATGCATTAGTGCCCTTTTTAACCAACGTTACCTCATTGATTGAACCATACTTGGTCACCGACGTTTCAGGTTCACCCCTTTGTTTGAATTATAAAAGTGGCGCGCTGAGCGATTTTCAGTAAGCACAACGACAAAGCAGTCCCGATTGTCTGGCATCATGCCAAGCGCTTGGCTTAGTAAATCATGACCGATTCCCTTGCCACGACAGCCGTCATCAACATATAACGAATAGATTTCCGACGTATTCGGATAGTCATCGTTACGATTCGGGCCAAACGTGCACACGCCGGAGATTGTATTCTGTTCATCAACGGCAAGTAACGTGTTAGACCATCGTTCTTCAGGATGCCAACTGTCCACAGAAAGTGCGTTCAGAAACCCTGCTGGCAAAATATCACGATAAGCCGTTTGCCAAACACGGTAATATAACGAAGCAATATCAGCTGGCTGATCAGTACTAATTGGCCGCCGAATGGTGATTTTCATTCGCTCATCTTCTTTGTACAGCTCAAGCTAATTGTTTGCACCCTTTTCCAACAGTTTGCCCACAATTGGCAATTTGCCGAACTGATCAGCCCCGTCGTTTGGTACCACAATCGTGTTCGCATTGGAATTAGCTAGCTGTGAAAAGGCGTTGATTGACTGATTCTGGAAGTACTTGTCATCTGCGTTTGCTAACCCAGCTTGGACAGTGTCAATCCGGTAACGTTCAGCATCGGCGCGGGTCCGCGTGGCAGTAGCCTCAGCAGAAGCAGTGGCCATTAATGCATCGTTTTTAGCCTTATTCGTCAATTGAATCGAGCGGGCTTCCCCTTCAGCCTGAGCAATGGCGGCCACTTTTTCACGATCAGCAGTCAGCTGTTTGTCCATCGCGGCTTGAATGGCCTTAGATGGTGTCAGCTCGTCAATGTTGATCCGATCGACGTTAATGCCGTAAGTGTTGGTTAAATCACCAATAGCTAACGTCAATTCTTGGTTGATTTTAGCCGTGGAACCCAGCGCTTCATTCAAATCCATGCGGCCAATAATGTCACGCAAATGACCACGCACGAGTTGCGCCATTGATTCTACAGAATCCGTGTTTTCATATTGGTATTTAACTGCGTCAGTGACATGGAAGTTAAGCGTCAGACTGGCTGACACGTCCGCATTATCCTTTGTGATAATGGAGTAGTTAGGCAGCGCTAACGGTTCCATCGCCAAGCTGACGTTGCGAATCTTTTGGAAAAACGGTAGGTAAAAATGCAGTCCTGACTCTACGCTGTGGCGGTAACGGCCCAACGTTTCAATTAATCCCTGATTATTTTGAGGTACAATTTTAAATCCAAGCATAATAATTTCCCCCTTCAATGTGCTGAGTTTAGTCAGTGTTGTCGTAGTTTCGACATCTCACTATTTTCAAAAATCTAAAGCTGTAATCCTGAAAAAAACTGGCAACCTACGTGATCTTTTTTAACGTTAAAATATTGCCATTGCTTTCCAATACGGTGTAGCTTGCCTTAGCATCCACTGGATCGTTGTTCTCAATCAAAAAGCGATAGTAAATCCCCGACAACTCTACTAACCCATTCTTTTGATTCAACTGTTTACCCGCAATTGCTTGGCCAATAATTTGACGATGTTCAAACGTGGTCTGTTTTGCACTAGCTGCAAGGATGGTCACAATGTGGGCATTTACACTCCGATTTTCACGATCAGCCGCTGCAGCCAAACGGTCATACAAATCTTCGTCGAGTCTTAGCAAGAACCGTTTTTCCTTCGGTTTATCCGCCATCGTTTCGCCCCTTTCGATATCGATTCAATATTGATTTGATATCATGGTGATATTGTAATGCCATTCAAATAAAAGTTCAAGCTAATACACCTATAAATAGATACAAAATGTTAAAGATTGCCATCCATATCAGTTGAGATGCGTGGAAACGCCTATATTAAGGGCTTCATAAATCGGATACCTCCAAAAAAGGAGAACTATCATGAAAATTCGTTCAGCAGTCTTGTTTGACGTTGCAGCATTAACAGAAATCAACGCAGACGCACTTGGCTATGCATTCAGTTTGACTAAAATTACATAAAGTCATCCATATTAATGATATTATTCTGGTCGCTGAACGAGAAGAACAGATCGTTGGCTACATTCATGCTGAACATTGCCAAACTTTGTATCACGGACCCCTACTAAGTATTCTTGCATTGGCAATTCTGCCGGACTTTCAAGGAAACCACATTGGTCAGTCTCTGATGCATGCACTAGAGAAAATAGCCGTTAGCATCGGTATAGAGGGAATGAGGCTTAATTCTGGTAAACAAAGAACTAACGCCCACCTTTTTTATAAACATCTAAATTATGTGAATGATCATGATCAAAAACGTTTCTATAAGCACTTATAATAAATTTGACTTTTTAATAGTACATGCACTATCATTTGATGACTAACAAAATAAAAGAGGGTCACTGATAATGGTAAATAAAGTTTTAGTACTGGGTGCAACAGGTGGAACAGGACAAGTTATGGTTAATGAACTCGTGCAACGCGGCATCACTGTAAAGGTATTTGGACGAACAAAGTCTAAACTTTCATCACTTTGGCCGAATTTAGAATCGGCCACCGGCGACGTTTTTAAAGTCGATGACATTATTAGTGCCGGCCAAGACGTGGACCTCATTGTTCAATGTGCTGCTATTCCATATCACGAAACCGTTGCGCGGCAAATACCGTTAGCACAGTCTGTTATGGCAGCCGCAAAGGCGCTGCATACAAAAGTTGCTTTTGTTGATGGCATATATGCTTATGGCAAGGGCCATGGCCAGTACGTAACTGAAAATGCACCACTGAGACCCGTGACACGTAAAGGACATACTAAAGCTGCCTTAAGTCGACTATTATTCGACGAAACTAATCAGTCCGTGCCCGTTGCCCTTTTTCGTCTACCCGACTACTTTGGTCCATCGGCAGGCGTAAATACTTACCTTGGCAGTACCTTAATTGGCATTACGCGCCATCAACCAACCGTTTATATTGGACCTAAAAATGTTGAAAGAGAATTTGTCTACCTTCCCGATGCAGCTAAGATGATGACCAACATTGCCCTAGACGACAACGCATACAATCAGGTCTGGAATATCCCTGGTCAACGAATTACCGGCCAGTCCCTTATTAAACTTGCTAAACATATCGCCCATGAACATCAGCCTGTCCTGACAATGACAAAATCAATGCTAAAACTCAGTGGCCTGTTCAATGCTGATATGAAGGAAATGGTAGAAATGTACTCACTCACTCAGCATCCGTTATACTTAGCAGGTACGAAGTATGAACAACACTATGGTCACCTCATTGAAACACCATTTGAAACAAGCATGGCCTCGACCATTGAGGCTATTCATACACGGAATTAAAAATGAAAGGTGAAGCTCGTCATGCCACTCAGTGAAGCTCAGAAAAAAGCTCAAAAAAAATACAATGACTCCCACAAAGACCATCGACGTTACTTGTCATACCGCAATACAATGCGTACCTTTTTGAGAAATTATGCAACCGATGCAGATTTAGAGGAAGTAAAAGAATTGCTCACAGAACGTCACCAAATTAATCGCATCATGGATAATTTAGATGCCGTGCGTGCGCTGATTAGTGAACCAAATTTTACCGTCAAGACAAAAGCCACTGTCTCTATTTGGCGACGACCTGCTGACATGATGAAAAATAAGCAAGAGAATGAACACCTCACAAACGCGCAAATTCAGCAGTGGTTTGATACGCACAATGGTGCGACTTTTAATCCAGAAACACCGATAGTCGAAATTCATTTTAACCATCACGTTCACTTATATGATGCCCTACATGCTTACGATATTGTGGAATGGCTGGTTAATTCAGCAAAATGACCGTTTGTTAAGTCACATAAACCTTGGAGTAATAATTGTTGGTCTTATGTTTCGTTTGCGATTAACTAAAAACATAGTTATTTGTGAACGGAGGCGACATTACTATGGCTCAACCGACATCAAGAGTCACAATTGGACAAATGTTTAAATTTGTATTCGGGCAAGTCTTGCATCATCGATGGTTGTTAATTCTCAACATTTTTGCACTAACTATCATTTCATTGCTCGAATTTGTTATTCCGCAATACACGCAATTTATCATCGATCACGTAATACCACGTCATAATATTCAATTGTTAACCGTAGTCGTAGTGGGACTACTGGGAACTGCTGTCATTTTAGGTGTTCTAAATTATGTATCAACGTATTACATGGGCGTCATGAGCCAGGGCGCAATCACAAACTTGCGCACTGAACTTTATCAGTCCATCCTCCAACTAGACACCCAATTTTTTGAATCTGGCAAATTACAAGTTTAATCCGAACAAGCCCGGAATCTTTCAATGGCAGTCTGTTGATGATGTATTTTTAATGGTCGTTGATTAATTAGTTCAAGTGCTGCTAGGATCTCATCAGTCGTTACTTGGCTAAAATTGGTCTTTTTCGGGAAGAACCAGCGTAACCGTCTATTAAAATATTCATTGGAACCTCGCTCCCATGGTGAATATGGATGGCAAAAATAAACTTTGATCTGATAATCCTGTTCTAAGGCCTGATAATTGGCAAACTCTTTACCATGATCAACAGTAATGGATTTTACTTGGGGACCGAAGGCCCCCATAAACTTGCCAAAGGCGGTGTTTAGAGCCTTAGCCGTTCTATTAGGGGCTTTGATGGCCCATAGAAGTCGGGTCTTACGTTCTACGAATGTAACCAGACATGATCGTGACTCACTTCGACTAGAAAGCACCGTATCTACTTCCCAATGACCAAAAGCTAATCGTTGATTAACAGTTGTTGGCCGTTGTTCGATGGAAGTCCCACTTGTAAATTTCCCACGATTTTCGCTCACTCGGTGCTGGCGGACATTCCGATTGGGTAGATCAGTCAATTTGAAGGGGAGCCAGCCACGATTAAGCCAATTATAAATTGACGCAGTGCTCAAGTTATAAGCGGCCGCAATGGTTTCTGGTGACCAGGTTAATCGTAAGTGATTGGTAATTAAAGTCGCTAATGCTGCCGTCAGCATCGAACGACGACCGCAATTCCGCCTTTTGCGATCTGCATCTTGCTGAGCTAATTCTGGATCATAAGGTTTAACCCGGTCCAACTCATAGCTAATCGTAGCTTTGGCGACGCCTAAGGCGTCAGCCATTACTTGGTAAGATTTATTCCCCTCATTGACCAGTTGTGCTAGTGCGCCACGTTGAAAACGTGATAAAGTAGATGTACCCAAAGTAATCACTCCCTATATTGGTTGGAATTAGCTACTACCATTGTAAGTGATTACTTTGGGCTTTTTAATTTCTGTTCGGATTAATTATAGAATTTGCCATCTAGTGTCAAGGGCAGTTTAAAAATGTAGGTTTTCGGCAGAAAGAAATGTAGGTTTTCGGCAGTTACTTGAGGCCACGTAATCGGTAAGATTTACCAGTGATCTTCACTACGTGAACATGATGAACCAAGCGATCGAGAATGGCTGCTGTCACAGTTGGGTTCTGGAAAATATCAACCCAAGCGGATAGATCACTATTGCTGGTAATGATCGTTGAATGCTTTTCATAGCGGGCATTGACTAGCTGAAATAAGAGGTTAGCTTCTTGGTGACCAATTGGCAAATACCCAATTTCATCAATAATTAATAGGTCATAGCGCGAATAGCGGCTTAGAGATCGATCAAGCAGTCCTTTTTCGTAAGCTGCTCTCAATCTAATCAACAGCTCATGACAATTAATAAAGAGAACCCGACAGCCCTGTTTACAGGCCTCAATCCCAATACTAATTGCCAAGTGGGTTTTACCGACTCCCGGATTGCCAATAAAGATTAAGTTTTCAG
Source organism: Furfurilactobacillus cerevisiae (assembly GCF_048961765.1). GTDB lineage: Bacteria > Bacillota > Bacilli > Lactobacillales > Lactobacillaceae > Furfurilactobacillus > Furfurilactobacillus milii_A. The sequence continues at coordinate 834,747 of NZ_CP185253.1, read as the reverse complement.
ACTTTTCCATAAAAGCCAGATTCTGGAATTCCAGAACCTCTTGGCGATTCATACTGGGTTGAAAGCTAAAATCAAATGTATCTAGGGATTTTGTATTGGGGAACCGAGCACGGCCAATGGCCCGTGCAATCTGACCTTCGTGTCGATTCTGGAGTTCCGAATTAGTTAAATCAATTAGCGCCTCAGTTAATGACAGATTATCAGTGTGAATTTGATCAAGGTAATTCGGCAAGTATTCACGGATTTTGTTTAACCCTAAGCGCTCAAGATTATTTAAAAGAATTTGATTATTAGTGGTCATGGTAGCCTCCTATAAGTTGTCGTAATCAGTCATATGTTCACGAATGTAAGCTGAAATGTCTTCATCTGTCCGCCCTTTAAGCAAATCAGATTTGAGGATATTGAACTGATCTTGGGGGTCATAATTCAGCGAATTGGTAGTTATGGAGTGCGTACGAATTTCTTCTCCGTTATAATAAATGTGAATGCGCTGCTCATCATTGGAGATTTCAACAGCAACCGTACAACCAATGTATCGCGGATCTACTGAGTACTTACATTTGCGGAAATTGATCATGGCCTCCTTCGAAACGACACGGGTAATGTTTTCTTCGAAGTATGGTTCAAGGAGATTAACTGGAACGCGATGAAGGTACTCTTTTTCTTCGTCTAACCATTTCAGGTACGGGACTTCGTCCGTGGCCTGCGAAGTTTCATGATTTAGATCATCTCGGAGCATATGAACTAGTTCGATTAGCTCAGTTCCATCAGCAAATTCAGTATTGTATGGCCGTAAACGTTCAACCGTGCGAGCAAGGGCTTCAACTGCACCTTTAGTTTGTGGTCTGAATGGTCGACAAGCAATTGGTGTGAAACCGGCATCTTTACAGAATTCGTGGAACCGTTCGTTAAAGACAGCGTGGCCAAACTGGGATTTTGTATGATCCACAACGGTTTTCATATTATCAAACCAGATTTCCGTCGGAATACCTCCGGTATGAAGGAAAGCGTCGTGTAAGCAAGAAAAGAGGGTATCTTGGCTCCGATCAAAGGTTAGTGTCATATATTTGAGTTTTGAATAAGGCAATACATACAAGAAAATATTGAATTTAAACAGCTCACCCTCGCTGCTCACTAGGGCCATTTCTTCTTTCCAGTCAACTTGAGCAGAGAGACCAGGGGAATGTTCAATCCGAATGGTAGCTTTCTTAACTCGTTCTCGGCGGGTTTGGCGACAATAATCTTTCACGAGGGTATAGCTGCCGGTAAAGCCCTTCTTCTGGATAAATTTAAAAATTGAAGCAGCCGAACAATTTAGTTCAAGCTTTGAATCGATGGTTTGCTTGAATGGATCCAGTAAACTTGGCCGTTTCGGTCGACCACTTGGTCGGCCCTTAAGTCCAGCTTTGACTTCCTCATAGGCTTTCTTAACGGTTCGATAATCAACATTATATTGCCGGGCAATCTCGGCGAAGTTAGGCTTAATATTTTCAGTCACGTAAATCGTCACTCCTTCTCTTAAATCACGTCTCACATCAAATTCCTCCTACACTCTGATGTGATTCATGATACAAAAAATGTAGGAAAACCAACAGTTCTAACCTGCCGTTTTCCTACATTTTACGGGTGCCTTTTACATCTAGTAAAACCGGTGATTTGATGGTGCGTTTGACCAGCGACATTAACAATCTGCAAAGCCTAATTTCAGCAAACATGCTGTCGATGATTGGCAGCATTATCACCTTTATTTTCGTTTGGATTTATATTTTTATTCTCAAAGTAGATTGTAAAATTAATCCGAACGCTGTTCGGACAAAAAAGATCAGCTTCCTTTAAAATGGTGTTTACAACAAACCCATCTTTTAGGAGCTGATCTTTTGTCTAGTATAACCTATTCCGAACGAATTAAAATCGAAACCTTTTGTGAACTAGGGCTGTCCAATATCCAAATGGGCGTTCGGCTGAACCGATCACCGTCAACAATTTCTTATGAATTATCTCGATGTCAACCTTATCAGGCTGAATTAGCACAAACAGATGCCGAATACAAGCGATCACGATGTGGTCGGAAAACTAAGCTGAGCGATGAGTTAAAGCAAACAATTCTCAACCATTTACATCTAAGCTGGTCACCAGGAATGATTGCTCACGAATTTAAACTAGCGACTAAATCTATTTATAATTGGCTAAATCAGGGGAGAATTGGTTTCTCCTTGAATGATCTACCTGAACATGGCGTACGCCAACGGCGTAACGTTGACCAACGATCCAAATATAATCAATCTTTGGGGCGATCGATTGAACAGCGTCCCATGATGATTAATCAACGTAATCGCATCGGTGATTTTGAACTAGATACCGTCGTTGGCCCTCGTGGGCATAGTAAGGCAGTTTTATTAACTTTAATCGATCGCAAATCACGGTTCCTTTGGGCATATCGGTTAAAGGACCGAACGACAGCGAGTGTTAATGAAGCACTGACTAAGTTCCTAACAACTTTTAATGGACCGGTGCACAGTTTTACTGTGGACCGTGGTACTGAGTTTAGTGGGCTAGTATCATTTGAATCACAATATGGTATTAAGACCTATTACTGTCATGCTTATACGCCAGCTGAACGTGGTAGTAATGAACGCTTTAATCGGAATTTACGTTATTTTTATCCTAAGGGGACTCGTTTTGAGCACATTAGTGCTCAAGATTTAACGACGACGTTACTCCAAATTAACCAGAGACCGCTTAAAATACTTGACTGGAAAACACCGTATCAGGTTATGCTGACCAATTTGTCCAAAAATTCGGATTAAATTTGCAATCTACCTCAATTGGCAAATGGCGATCGCCATCACGATAACCTTTCCTTTTATGTTTTTGATCTACCGTATTTTTCGCAATCGCATCCACAATGCGTTTCGGGCTGCCCGTGCTTCGCAAGCACAAATGTCGAATCAAATGCAGAATACGTTAACACAAATCGACCTCATCAAAAGCTACACCAATGAAGAATTTGAGGAACAGCGGTTTGGCACGTTTGCTAATCAAAACAAACAAGACATGATTCGGGCGACGCAAAACCAAGCCCTCTTTTCACCACTCATTGATTTTGTAAATTATCTTGGCACTGCTATCATCCTCGCATTCGGTGCTTACTTTGTTATTCACCATCAGCTAACTGTGGGTCAACTCGTCGCTTACTTGGCTTACATTGGCATGCTTCAAGGACCAATTCGCGCCTTCACCCAAATTTTAAATCAGTTACAGCAATCGTTAGTTTCTTATGGGCGTGTGATGGACATCATGGCGTTGCGGCCGATTATTGTCGATCAGCCAAACGCAGTGCCGTTTCCAGCAATGACTACAGGCGTGCAACTGAAAGATGTTTCATTTACCTATCCGGAGTCAGATCAACCAAGCACTGGTACGATCCCGGCGGCCGTCAGTCATGTCAGCTTCAACATTCCGTTTGGCAAAACAACAGCGCTTGTTGGTCACTCTGGTTCAGGTAAAACGACGCTGACAAAACTGATTGACCATTTATACAATCTTGATGCCGGTGACATTTTGTTCGATGGCCGTCCCATTAGCCAAATCCAATTACAGTCACTGCGCGAAAATATTGCCATCGTTTCCCAAGACATCTACATGCTAGACGGCAGCATTCGCGATAACGTCCGTTACGGCCGTAGCAAAGCCACCGATGATGAAATTTGGCAAGTGATTGAAATGGCCGACATTGCAGACTTCGTTCACGGTCTTCCACAGGGGCTGGATACGCAAATCGGCGAACGGGGCGTCAAACTGTCTGGTGGTCAAAAGCAACGCTTGTCAATTGCCCGTGCTTTGTTGAAAAATGCCCAACTCGTCATTCTAGACGAAGCCACAGCCAGTTTGGATAACGAATCCGAAAAGACGATTCAGCATGCGCTGGAAAACTTGATGCAGTCGCGAACTTCTCTCGTCATCGCTCACCGGCTATCAACCATCCATAACGCGGATCAGATTATCGTGATGGATCACGGTCAGGTAGTGGAACGAGGCACGCATACAGAGCTGCTGGCGGCAAACGGTCCTTACGCCAAACTTTACAATGCACAGTTCAATTGATTCTGTCTGCGACGTCAAACGACAGCAAAAAAAGACTCCGATAAGAATTCCTCAACGTAATGAAGAATTCTATCTGAGTCTTTTCGTTTGGATAAAACTTTATTTGTTAACGTGATGTGCTTGATAATAACGACTGTATGCGTCGACGCCCTTCATCGCCTCGACAACATCAGATGCCTCAACGGTAAATGGCATCTGCACCATGGTATCGTTTGGCGCCGTGGATAACTGACCAACCTGCATCAACTCTTCATCACTGACATCGGGAATCTTCAAATCAGCAAACGTGGTCGGCAGACCCAATTCGAGATCGAACTTCAAGAATTTGTCAAACCGTTCCTGGTCTGCACCTTCGAGATAGAGTTGCGTTAATGTCCCAAACGCAACCTTTTCGCCATGAGTTAAATCATGAATTGGACCATTTAAGGCAGTTAAACCATTATGGATAGCATGTGCAGCGGCTAGACCACCACTTTCAAAGCCGACACCACTCATTAACGTGTTGGCCTCAACGATCTTTTCCAGTGCTTTGGAGGCCGCATGGTTATCGACTGAAGCAACAGCCTGCGTGCCATAAGCAAACAACGTTTCCTCACACTTGGACGCAATCGCATTACCGACCATCGTTTGTTTGGCACCCAACATTGTGCTACCAGCGCCACGTGCCACAGCTTGGGCTTCCACATTAGTTGCCAGCGCATCAGCGATACCGGATGTCAGCATCCGCACTGGTGCACTGGCGATAATTTTGGTGTCGACGAGCACTAGATCGGGATTCTGCGCATAAAACCGGTAAGCGGAAAAGGTACCCTCGTCGGTATACAACACGGAGAGTCGTGAACAAGGCGCATCTGTCGAGGCCAGCGTCGGCAAGATGGCAACTTTAACGTGGAGGTTGTCAGCAATCGCCTTAGCGCTGTCCAACGCCTTCCCGCCGCCGAGACCGATAACCAAGTCAGCACCAAATTCTTTGCCATTTTCGGTCACCCGGTCAATTTCGCCAACTGACGACTCACCGTTAAACGGTACGTATTCCACGTTGACGTCATTGTCTTTCAGGTAATCAACGTATTTCTGACCGGCAATTTTGTACGCCGTTGAGCCAGCTAATAACAATGCTTTGCGGCCTAAACGGGTAATGTATGAAGCACTATCAAATAACACATTCTTGCCCTGAACATACGTTGCAGGACTGCCAAAAACACTCATCATAATGTGTAAACTCCTTTGCGATTTTACTTACAAAGTCAGAATACACTTAATCTGCTGAGCCCTGCAACTTTGTCTGAAACGAAACACCAAATGACTTAGGCAACTGAATTGTCGACCTGCCGAACTTTCTCTAGCACCTCATCAAGCTGATTAACCGCGACTTCATAATCCGGCATTTGATTCTCGCACTGTTCGTCGAATTGTTCCAAACCGCCGACAGCAAACGGATATTCGAATCGGTAAACGGCTTGATAAGCGCTAACAAAGTCCTTTCTTAGTTTGTTACTGTCTGTTCCATCAAATTGCAGTGCCAGATCAATCGTTCTGTAATCGGTGTAGGCCAACTCGAATTGAATGGCCCACGCCCGAATGAAATCATGACCTGCTTGAATATAAGTAAAATGATCGTTGGCAGTCGCCATTAAACGATTGACTGAATCCTGAACATCTACCATGTTTGTCGCTCTCCTTACTATGAGTGACCTTCCGCCACCCTAACTGAATCGTCGTTAGCTTAATTTTAAAAATGCACCAATATCAAACAGGCTTTGCGTAAATCCCGGAACCGTGTCCGGTCGGTTCCAGTCACGTTGTAGTTCACAGGCTAATTGTGCAATTGTCACAGGTTGAGCACCCTTGGCAGTCATTCGAGCAATTGCCGTTTCATGAGCCACAGTTGATGTGCCACCAACCGCATCAACAACTGGAAACACGTCATAAGTAGATTGTAAAATTAATCCGAACGCTGTTCGGACAAAAAAGATCAGCTTCCTTTAAAATGGTGTTTACAACAAACCCATCTTTTAGGAGCTGATCTTTTGTCTAGTATAACCTATTCCGAACGAATTAAAATCGAAACCTTTTGTGAACTAGGGCTGTCCAATATCCAAATGGGCGTTCGGCTGAACCGATCACCGTCAACAATTTCTTATGAATTATCTCGATGTCAACCTTATCAGGCTGAATTAGCACAAACAGATGCCGAATACAAGCGATCACGATGTGGTCGGAAAACTAAGCTGAGCGATGAGTTAAAGCAAACAATTCTCAACCATTTACATCTAAGCTGGTCACCAGGAATGATTGCTCACGAATTTAAACTAGCGACTAAATCTATTTATAATTGGCTAAATCAGGGGAGAATTGGTTTCTCCTTGAATGATCTACCTGAACATGGCGTACGCCAACGGCGTAACGTTGACCAACGATCCAAATATAATCAATCTTTGGGGCGATCGATTGAACAGCGTCCCATGATGATTAATCAACGTAATCGCATCGGTGATTTTGAACTAGATACCGTCGTTGGCCCTCGTGGGCATAGTAAGGCAGTTTTATTAACTTTAATCGATCGCAAATCACGGTTCCTTTGGGCATATCGGTTAAAGGACCGAACGACAGCGAGTGTTAATGAAGCACTGACTAAGTTCCTAACAACTTTTAATGGACCGGTGCACAGTTTTACTGTGGACCGTGGTACTGAGTTTAGTGGGCTAGTATCATTTGAATCACAATATGGTATTAAGACCTATTACTGTCATGCTTATACGCCAGCTGAACGTGGTAGTAATGAACGCTTTAATCGGAATTTACGTTATTTTTATCCTAAGGGGACTCGTTTTGAGCACATTAGTGCTCAAGATTTAACGACGACGTTACTCCAAATTAACCAGAGACCGCTTAAAATACTTGACTGGAAAACACCGTATCAGGTTATGCTGACCAATTTGTCCAAAAATTCGGATTAAATTTGCAATCTACCCATAGTCTTCTTTTAGTGCATCCAATACTGGAAAGGTCAAACACGCTTCTGTCCACAATGCCGCGATGATAATCTGATGTTTGCCCGTCGCCTTAATCGCTCGGTTAAAATCCGCATCCTCCCACGCGTTAATGGACGTTCGGTCATAGCTGGGCACATTTGGCAACAATGCCTTCAGTTGTGGAATCGTATCTTGGTTGCGCCCCGTTTGCACGTTGACGGTGGACAAGATTGTTGGAATCTTGAAGGTGTTAATCAACGATTGTGTCGCCACAATATTACGAATTAGCTGGGCTCGATCCATTGAATTAACTGAATTGATTTGCGTTGGCTGAAAATCAATCAACGCAAACACACTGTTCTCCGGATTGAGTAATTCATCATCAGTTGCAGAACGCTTTGCCATACTAGTCATTTTGACATTCTTCCTTTCATTCCTATGTTTGAAGTCGATCAGTAGCCTAAAATCATAACTACTAATTGACTTAAAAAATAAGCCAATTAATGTAGATCAGCGAACATAACTGCTCGGTTGCTTTGGCAAGTTGGCTAACTTAATTAAATAGGGATGAAAATGGTCAAAATGCAGCATGTGACGAGGAAAATGGGGGCACAAACTGATTTTTGTGGATCTTTTTCATAGCGTAAACGCGAGGTCAAAGATCAGAGGCCTGTGCATAATAACCTTCTTGTCCTTTTACATTGTCGCAAACGCGCTCACACCACCTAAAGTCTATTCATTATCGGCTTTTTTAATTTTACATAGCGAAAACGCGATACTGTCGCCCAGAAGTCTGTGCATAACCAAAAGATGCGGTCATACAAGCAAAGTTCGCTCGTACAACCGCATCTTTCAGTTATTGCTCAACTTCTCCCAGGCTTCGTATCGCTCTAAGCCTGCTTCGTTGGATATATCGTAAATTCGTTGACGTTAACGTCTTCTGGCTGGTCAATAGCGAAGTTCACGACCCGGGCGATGGCGTCAGGGTTAATCCCCACGGCATCGTATAAAGCGTCCATCCCCTTGCGTGCTGCCTTATCGGAAATCGTATTCAACAGTTCCGTATTAATCGCCGCTGGGTACAAGGTTGTCGTGCGAATGTTGGTGCCTTCACTAGCACTTTCCGTCCGAATCACTTCCATCAAGTTACGGACAGCAAACTTAGTGGCACCATACACACCAGATCCTGGGAAACTCTTCAGTCCGGCAACAGATGAGGTCGTAATGATATGACCACCCTTATTTGCCACAAAATCTGGCATTACAGCAGCCACCCCGTTAAGCACGCCTTTGATGTTAATGTCGATCATGTCATCCCATTCTTGCGTGTGCAAGGCACTGATGGGCGACGTTGGCATAATTCCGGCATTATTGAAAATGACATCCAGGCCACCAAACGTGGTTTTGGCATATGCAATTAACGCGGCTACTTGTTCGGCATCCCGCACATCAACCGTTTGATACGCTGCTTGCCCGCCATCGGCTTTGATATCAGCGACGAGTTTTTCCAAACGGTCTTCGCGACGAGCACCAAGGACAACTTTTGCACCATTTTTAGCCAATAGCTTAGCGGTTGCTTCACCAATCCCAGATGAAGCACCAGTAATTACAACAACTTTATTTTTAACTGTCATTCAAATTCTCCTTTAAACTTACTAATTAATCCTTTGACAATGCATCGTACGCCGCATCACTGACCGGTTCCAACCATTCAGAAGTCCCCGTAGTGATTGCGACATGACTAAACCAGCTGTCTTTTGTCGCACCGTGCCAATGCTTAACGCCATCGTGAATGGTAACCACATCGCCTGGGTGCAGTAGTTGTGCTGGCTTGCCATCCTCCTGATACCAACCTTCACCACCGGTAACAAGCAAGATTTGATAACCATTGTGATGAATATGCCAGTCATTGCGGCATCTTGGTTCAAATGTCACATTGCCAACATTTACATTGACATTATCATCTGCGCTAACTAAATTTTTTAAGTAGCTTTGACCGATAAAATACTGCGCATAGGCTTCATTCTTATCGCCTTGGCCAAAAACATTTTGTGTTTCAAATTTTTCGTTTGCCATTACTTATGTGTCTCCTCTTCATCTGACCAAATTTCCTTAGCACGGTTAAACGCCGACCATGCCTTAGGCCACCCAGCGTAAAATGCAAGGTGGGTAATTTCAGCAACAATCTCGTCTTTTGTAATGCCGTTTTGTTTGCCAATTCGTAAATGAGCTTCCAATTGTTCTGTATTGCCAGCCGAAATAATGCTAGCAATCGTAATTAAGGAACGGTCATGAGCAGACAAAGCGTCTTCTTTGGACCAAACCTCACCAAATAAAACATCATCATTTAAAGCAGCAAATTGTGGGGCAAAATCACCCAACTGTTTGCGACCTGCTGTTTGTTTTTTAGCCATGTTAAATTCCTCCTCGATTAAAAACAAAGTGATTAACGCGATTGAATTCATTAAAACACTTAAAGTACACTTTAAGTAAAGCCCTAAATTTCATAAAAACTAAAAAGAGCGACTTAACATGTACATAACCTGCTAAGTCGCTCTAAATCAAAATTATAGAAATTCAAAATGCCTACACTGCCTGAAACACTCGTTGCGGTATCGCCCGAATTAATCGTTATTCCGTTGATTATGAAGTCCCGACTATATTAGCTGGAGGGCGTCCCCATTGATACCGAACCGTGAAGGTATTGTTAATCCGGAATACATTTTGCCGGATTTACAATACGGACGGTCGAAAAAACTCGGTTTTCCACGAGGCTTTGCGACGAGGTGAAAGACTCCGAACTCAAGATGCTTGAACCGGTCCCACGGCAAGCGTGTCAATGGAGACAACCGCAAGCGGCATTCACCGCTATCATTTATTCTTCATGATTCAAACTGGCAAGGTAATTAGCAAAACCTTCGTTATCACTAATATGCCCGTCTACTTTTCCCTGATACCAATCAATCTTGTCGTTTAAAATCGTCATACTATGCTGCAATTCCTCAAACTCCTGAAGAAAACCACGCCGTACATTCTTCAATAACTGCAACCGTTTAGTGATCGTCGCATCACCTTCAGCGCGCCAAGCCACATACTGTTTCAACTGTTCGATAGTCATTCCTGTACCCTTTAAGTGTAACAAGAATTTGATCCAGCTAGCATCTGCATCCGTATAGTAACGCAGTCCATTGTCCGAACGATGTGGTTTGACCAAACCTTCCTTTTCATAATAACGAAGCGTTGGGCCTGACAACCCGGTTTTAGTTGCAAATTCACCGATTCGATAGCGCTTTTCTGTTACAACTGTCTTTGTCGCCATTAACATTCCCTCCAGAAGTTGATATTCACATTAGTTAAAGTCGACTTTAACTCATAGCCCACAGTCTTGTCCACTATTGTGTCAGATGAACTAGCCATTGGCACCAAACAAGTTCAAAATCACAACGCCAACCAGAATGAATCCAATCCCAATCACATTGGCCAAATTGACTGGTTCCTTCCAAAACAAAACGGCCACTAACGTTGACAGCACAACGCCAATGCCAGCCCACAATGCGTAAGCAATATTGAGATTGACTGTTTTCATGCACACCGCCAGAAAGTAAAAGCAGGTACCATAAGCAATTAAGGCCCCTAAACTGGGCCATAATAGTGTAAATCCAGATGATGCCTTCAATAAATTTGTGCCAATCAATTCACCAACAATGGCTAAAGCCAGATATACATACCCCATTGTGACCACCCCGCAAAAAATTTGTCTCGACCCTCATAATGTCGCTAAAAAAAACCGATGTAAAGCAAAAAGCCACCCGCAACGAGGGTGGCCTCCTGATAAATTTTTGGTCCGATTTAAGCATTAATCAATTGTGGTTTTGTCTTCCCAATCATCACTTATTTATCCACATGAAGTGAACCGTGATCTGATTGTTTGTGACCCTGCTCATTATGTGAAACCGATTGTGGCGAATCCGTTTGCCGACGTGCCGGTTGAGACGATTTCTGTTGTTTCGGTTGCTTACTTTCTTGATCATTGATGTGATCATCGAAGTACGTTTGCAACCGCCGTAGTTCATTAACCTGCGATTCAATCGAACCCAACATCTCTGTTTGAATCTTTTGAATCTGCAACATGTTCGGCTGATCCTGTTGAATCATATGGTCAACCTTGGAGTGCAGTACCCGAATTTCTTCTTCCGATTTTTGGTTAACGTGATAATCGTTAGCCGATTCCATCCGGTCATACTCTGCTGACCGGTTCTGACTCATCATAATGAGTGGTGCCTGGATTGCGGCAACCATACTCAAGAACAAGTTCAAAAGAATAAACGGATATGGATCGAAATGCACACCAAATAGGTGTAATGAATTAACAGTAGGTAGATTGCAAATTTAATCCGAATTTTTGGACAAATTGGTCAGCATAACCTGATACGGTGTTTTCCAGTCAAGTATTTTAAGCGGTCTCTGGTTAATTTGGAGTAACGTCGTCGTTAAATCTTGAGCACTAATGTGCTCAAAACGAGTCCCCTTAGGATAAAAATAACGTAAATTCCGATTAAAGCGTTCATTACTACCACGTTCAGCTGGCGTATAAGCATGACAGTAATAGGTCTTAATACCATATTGTGATTCAAATGATACTAGCCCACTAAACTCAGTACCACGGTCCACAGTAAAACTGTGCACCGGTCCATTAAAAGTTGTTAGGAACTTAGTCAGTGCTTCATTAACACTCGCTGTCGTTCGGTCCTTTAACCGATATGCCCAAAGGAACCGTGATTTGCGATCGATTAAAGTTAATAAAACTGCCTTACTATGCCCACGAGGGCCAACGACGGTATCTAGTTCAAAATCACCGATGCGATTACGTTGATTAATCATCATGGGACGCTGTTCAATCGATCGCCCCAAAGATTGATTATATTTGGATCGTTGGTCAACGTTACGCCGTTGGCGTACGCCATGTTCAGGTAGATCATTCAAGGAGAAACCAATTCTCCCCTGATTTAGCCAATTATAAATAGATTTAGTCGCTAGTTTAAATTCGTGAGCAATCATTCCTGGTGACCAGCTTAGATGTAAATGGTTGAGAATTGTTTGCTTTAACTCATCGCTCAGCTTAGTTTTCCGACCACATCGTGATCGCTTGTATTCGGCATCTGTTTGTGCTAATTCAGCCTGATAAGGTTGACATCGAGATAATTCATAAGAAATTGTTGACGGTGATCGGTTCAGCCGAACGCCCATTTGGATATTGGACAGCCCTAGTTCACAAAAGGTTTCGATTTTAATTCGTTCGGAATAGGTTATACTAGACAAAAGATCAGCTCCTAAAAGATGGGTTTGTTGTAAACACCATTTTAAAGGAAGCTGATCTTTTTTGTCCGAACAGCGTTCGGATTAATTTTACAATCTACTAGTAATCCACAATAACATAATGAGAACAAAGGAAATAATAAAAGGCCAGCTACCCCCGAAGTGGGCAACAGCATCCGCAACCCGCTGACCAACTGTTAGTGAGTGTTCCAATTGCTGACGGACATCAACCACCTGATAGGTATCTTTTTGAAGTACCCGTGTAAGCTTTTGGTTCAGCTTATGATTTTGGCGATAGTCCTTCGCAATCATCTGATCCATCTTTAATAAACGGTAGTGGACCAAATGCTCACTACAGATAAAATCTTGGTTTGTCGCCTTTGGAAAGTCGAGACGAATCAACGCCTTCAACGGACCATCCAAATCTCCTAGGAAAACACCGTCTACGAGATCATATTCTTTATGATCAACGAGACAGTAAACCGTGCCGTTCAATTCTTGCATTAGACTAAAACACCTCAGTAAATGCTAAATTTCACGTGCGGCAAAGTTCACAGCATGGGTTAAATATCCAGTTATGAATTGCGAACACGCGGGACCGTCATCACTCGTTGAACATATATGATAATCTGCGTCTGACATAAAACCCACCTGCCTTTCCTAGGTTGACCTGAGTTATCGCTACAAACCCATTATAGGGGACACGCCCAAAAAAGTTCAAGCGAACCTACCCATTTCTGAGCGTTTTTTAATTAAGTTAGATAATTATGTTATAGTTCCCTAACTTTTACTATTTGATGGTCATTGCATAGCCTGGCTTTAAGGTGTCATGAACAGCTTGATAACCCGCTTGTTGATAGTAAACAGTCGTCATTTTTCGCAAGTCATACGAACGATGATCCAATTGATCTTGACTTGGTATTGCGTATCCGTTGCTTATCGTCAAACCCATGATGTTAGCCAGCTTACTCGTTTGCGCAGTCTCGTCATGTAATGAATAGAAATTGACATCGTTGCCTGCAATATTGGCAGTAAACATATCATCCATGGCTTTAGCCACTGGACTGTAGCTGTTAAACATAATGATTGGATGACCATTGTTAGCAATCCAATGATAATAAAACGTTGCGCCACCAGTGCTATTCTGGGTAGCAAATAAAGTTGCCGGATCCTGCCCTTCCATGGCCCAATATGCCATGAATGTTAGGCTGGCCTGATCGGCTTCCGATAACTGTTTCATCGTCGCGTTATCGGCAGGCTTCGCTTTTACGACATCTGCAATTGGCGTGGATGGCATTGGCAGGTCATCATCCGTAGTATCGTTGCTACTTGAACTGCCCGCAGCGTTACTAGTTGCTGAACTTGACGACGTTGATGAAGAACTATCGCCTGAATCATCATATCCTGTCTCATCACTGCTAGACTCGCTAGTCGCTGAATTTGTTTGAATCGGTTGGGTGATTGAATGACTCGTTTCAAACGGACTAGTTGCCCGTGGAACTGCCTTAGTGATGGCGCCTAGACCCAGCCAGAGTGAAATGATTAGCAATCCAATAAGTAACAAACGCCGCAGGCCAAACAACTGGCGCCGCATGACTGCAGGGATTGCGTAAATATCATGAGCCGATTCATTTGCCTCTTCAACTTGCACTTCGTCCACTCGTTTCAGCAGTAAAAAGCGCAGTAACGATGCGCCTAAGACGCTTAAAAACAGCAAGACTAAGGCCACGTTTCGTGTCGACGTGTGGTCACTGAGAAACCAGTTCATTGCCACCCGGCCGTTTGGAAACGTCGTATACAGGTTGAACTGCTCACATAAGGCCCACAATGCCATGAAGCCGGCCAGCACAAATAGTCCAATCATAATCCGCCGAAGGTACATTATGTGTTGCCGGCGATAAATCGTCCGGACATAAAAGCGTTGTGCACCGGCAATTTGAGTCGGTGTCGCCATTTTATCCGCCGTTTGGTGCCAGCGAACTAACCGCCGTTTGACTAGCCAAAGAGTGACAGCTATGGCGGCTATGCCCAACACAACAATCGCTAAAATAATTAACCATACTACCTGCCACACTTCCACACGGACACTTCCCTTTTCAAAATTCATTTTTTAGGCAAAGAAAAGCGTTCATCCCAATTTGAAATGAACGCTCTAAAACTTATCATAATTGGTTATAGTTCGGTTGTTTCTTTAACAGTTGTGTCAGTGTCCGACATGCAACGTGCAAGCTTCACATCACAAACAACTAATCCAACGGTTGTAACAGCTAATAATCCAATTGCTAACAAGGTTTCCATAAATAATCACCCTCGCTTTGTCAGTGATTTTGTATGAGTATATCATGCTTCACACCAAACACCTAATGTTTTGCATAAACATTTTGAATCCGTTTACATGACCGCTCTTAATATTGCTAACGACGCTACCCCGACGATTACGATCCACAGCAAGCTTTTAGTAACAGCGGCCGTAATCACAGTGGGAACCGACGCAAACAAGTTTTCATAGTTCACACTCGGCAAATGACCCAAATGTTGCGTGAACAAATTTGTTACCCACAGCGCAGTCATAATCGTGATGGGCACAAAGCTCAATAATTCGACCACTAACGGCGGCAAACTATGATTTTTTAACAGCACAAAGGGCAACGTTCGTGATAGCAAAGTCACAATGCCACAGCCGACAATGGTTAAAAGTACATAACTAGTAGAAAGCATGTTTGATAACCACCCCCGTCGCACAGCCCAACAGCGTGCCCACAACAAGTAACAGATTTCCCGGAATGAAAATAAGCCCCAAGTAAATAATGACTGCTTCAGCCAGAATCACGATCAGTTGCAGTGACTTAGCCAACGAACGATCCGCGATAACTTGCAAATACAGTAACCCGATAAACATGGCGACTAATGCGAAATCCAGACCGAGTCGCTCTGGATGGGCAACCAATTGTCCAAGCAACGCGCCGACACCTGACGCAATCATCCATGTAAAGTACGCAATTAAATTAGCAGTATTAAACCACTCAAATGACATTTTGTGGTCCGTATAATTCACCTTATTCATGCTCAGCGCAAAACTTTCATCGGTCAATAACGCGCCAATGAAAATATTCTTCAACATGCTGTCTTTTTTGAAATAAGGTGCCACTACCGTACTCATTAAGATCATCCGCGCATTCACCAAAAAGACGGCGACCATGATCGACACCACTGGGTTATGGGATACCAGCATGCTCACCATGATAAATTGGGCGGACCCAGCATATGTAATGGCGGACATCAACACTACCATGAGCACACTCAAACCCACGGACTGACTCACCACGCCAAACGCTAAGCCAATGCCAATATAACCAAACACAGTTGGCAACGTATCCTTAATTGCTGTTCTTATATCGAGCTCATCTGTCATGAAGCTAATCACATTCCTTTACGTTCATTTATAAGCTTAAAACTCCGGCCAATCTTGGTGAGCAGCCATCCATGCCGACCCCATAATGCCATATTCATATTGGTCAAACCACTTGCCATCTTGATAAAGGCCCCCGCGGTTCACAACTTCACGTTTGAATCCGACACGTTCATAAGTGTGCACAGCTGCCAAGTTATTGCTGTTCACACCCAAACGAACTTTATACAGACCCATTTCAAAGAAGGCATAGGCCAACATACAATTGATCGCGTCAGTCCCGTAACCGTGACCACGTTCGGCCGGGTCAACGATGCCAATTCCTAGTTCACACACCTGATTTTTCAACTGAATCTCGTCTAACTCGACCCAACCAACTGGGCTGTCATCGGTCTGTTTGCGAACAATCAGCATCATGCCATCTGGCTCGTTGTTAGCCAACATTTTAACGAAGCTTTTGTGTGTTCTAACCGTGGCTAAATCCCACTCGCTACTCCGTGCAAACGCACCAGCCCATTGATGCTCTTGTAGATAAGTTGCATCTCCTTCACGTGCTTCCGTGAGGTTCACTAATCGTCCTTTTAGCACATCTTTCATTTTGTTGCCTCCGTTAATGCACGCCACTCCGTTTGCAAAATTCCGTAACTGTACCGGTCAATTCGCTGACCATCTTGATATAGTGCGCCAACATTAACTCCTTCACGTTTAAAGCCCACCCGTTCATAAATGTGGATAGCCCCGGCGTTATTGCCATTCACTTCTAAGTGAACCCGGTGCATGTTCAACTCGTCAAACGCAAACTTCAAAATAATCCGCAACGCATCCGTGCCGTAACCGTGGCCCTGCTGACTTTCCACGATGGCGATGCCCACTTCTGCACCACGATTCTTCAGTTGAACATCCCCAAGTGAGATCCAGCCAACCGTCGCTTCCGTATCGTTGGCCCGCACCACGTACACGAACTCATCGGTGCCCCAGTGTTCACCTTTAAGATCTTCTTTATAGTCCTCTGGCAACCATACGCGTGACATGTCCATGCTCAGTTGTCTGAACCAGCCATCAGTCCATTGTTCTTGCGCGAATAATTCTGTATCGCCCTGACGTAGTTCGGTTAAATGAACCAACTCTCCACTCATAAAATTACTCATCATTCGTTTGCCTCCAGATTGTCTGCCAAACTTGCCTGCGTTGCCCTTAGTTCAAACACCTCACAACTCATTAATAACTGATTACTAAATTGATAGTGGTCCTGAGCACCTTCTTCACGAAAGAACGCTTCGTGAACCCTGCGCCAATAAGCTAACGTCCGGTCACCCTCGCCTTCGTGATAGGCATGTTCCGCGGATACCTGTTGATAAGGCATTATCTCCGAAACGACATTCTGAATAATCGCAACTGGCTGATCGTCACCGTTTAAAATAATGTCATAGTCACCAACTTGTGTAACCGTCTCACCCTCAATAAAAGCGGATGTCGTCGCCGTCTTTTTACCTTTAACCACTAAGTCGGCTAATTCGTTTGCCATTGACGTTGTCATCCCAAACGACCATGCGTCCGGCTGTGGCAATTGCCGACCGATTGACTGACAGTATGCTTCCCAGAATCTTTTTACTGCTGTATTAGTTTGCTTCATGTGGAGCCCTCCATTGTTGGAATGTCGATATGGTGAATGCTTTTAAGGGATGCTCGGTTCTTACTGAATTTTTCCCAGGGCTTCGGCATCACTCTTCTAAAACGTGCACCTATCGCCCAGAAGTCTGCGCGTAACCCGAAAGCCGTCTCATTCGGAAAACCACCAAATGTGACGGCTTCCACGTTATTGCTCAACTTCTCCCAGGGCTTCGGCATCACTCTTCTAAAACGTGCACCTATCGCTCAAGGTCCTGTGCATAACCCAAAGCCGTCATCCTACAAGCAAAGTACGCTTGCACGCTGCCACCTTTACGTTATTGCTCGAACCTTACCGAGCTTCGGCATCACTCTATAAAAAAAGCACCCAGCTGCTTGCCGAGTGCATGACCACCATGACGACATTCAGTCCTACGTTAACGTTTAAAAAAGTGCACACTGGTCCCCTTAAACGCAGATACATACGAAATTGTAAATGCATTGGCAAACCAGTTAGCAAACGTTAATGCAGACATTGCAATGTCCTCCCTCACATAATTTACCGACAGTTGCTCGAACCTTCCCGAGCTTCGGCATCACTCTTCTAAACGGGCACCTTACTTCTGAATCCTGTGCATAAGCTACAAGTCAAAGCATTCGTAAAATCACCGAATCATTCGCCTTGTTTCTTATTGCTCGGATTCAACCCGAAGTAAGGCATCACTCTTCTAAAACGTGCACCTGTCGCTCAAGGTCCTGTGCATAACCCAAAGCTGTCATCCTACAAGCAAAGTGCGCTTGCACGCTGCCACCTTTACGTTATTGCTCGAACCTTCCCGAGCTTCGGCATCACTCTTAAATTATAAACAGTTTAGCATTCTCATTAGTTTCTAAGCAAGTTGTTTTTTTCTTTTCTTGAGGCAGCAAAAAAGCCATTTCATTAACGAAATGGCTTAAGGCACAATATATTCAACTCTGTTTTAACGCGTCTTCATCATCAGATCCAACGACTTCTGTAGCGACGCAGCTTCCTCACTGTCAGCAGCAACGCCCATTTTTTCAACTGTTTGGCGGATGTTTTCAGCAACCACTAATTTCATCGCCTTGTCCACACTGGAACGAACAGCAGCGAGCTGAACCAAAATATCCTGACATTCACGGCCTTCATCCATCATGCGCAACACGCCATCCATTTGACCACGCGAACGCTTTAAACGATTAGTGATCTGCTTGCTGGCTACCGTCTTTTGAGCCACGTCTGGCACATTCATCATGAGCAAAAACCTCCAAATTAATTTCGTCCATTATACCCCAGCAGGGATAATGATTGCTAATCAAAAGGTTCCCGTTCATTGAAGCCGTCTACTCTGCAATGTGAACAAAATCAGCCAACGCTAACCTTCCTGGCGTAACCGTATTAATCTTATCATCTACCTTGGCGTGTCCTAAAGCTACACCCATGACAATTTCTTGATCACTTGGAATATTTAAAGCTGTCCGTAACACATCGGGATATGCGATCAGTGCATACGCCGGCATACTGTCCACACCACGATCCGTGGCACTGAGCATCAACGTTTGCGCAAACGACCCCGTATCAAACAATGAATACCCCGTGGCGTTTTTCTGAACGGTAAAATACACAACTACGGGCGCATTGAACAAGTTGGCGGCTGCTTGTGTCGTCTGCTCTTCAACATCCGTTGGTGTGTCAGCAATTGTTTCCGCCATCTTTTCGTTCCAATCGGCCATTGCTTGCTGACTACGTGATGACCATTGCTCTCGGTGAGCAATGGCCATGTCAGGCGTGCCATTCTGACCGGCCAGTACGCGTTGTTGATTAACCGTGCGAACTTGGGCCAGTGTATCACCAGTGGCGACGTAAACTGACCACGGCTGAGAGTTAGCCCACGAAGGTGCCTGACTGGCATCCTCAATAATTGACTTAACAGTGTCTAAATCAATGGGCCGATCACTAAAATCTCGAACCGAATGACGACCATAGATTGCTGCATGTGTTTCCATTTTTAAAACTCCTTTGTCACCTTTAACTTAACGAATTGAGTCACTTGTTACTATTCTGCTAAATACTTTTCTAACTGCGCTTTCAACAATGGCTCTGGCCGAAAACCAACCAACTGATCGATAACCTTGCCATCCTTTTTAACAATGAGTGTAGGAATCCCTT
This sequence comes from Furfurilactobacillus cerevisiae, assembly GCF_048961765.1. Taxonomy (GTDB): domain Bacteria; phylum Bacillota; class Bacilli; order Lactobacillales; family Lactobacillaceae; genus Furfurilactobacillus; species Furfurilactobacillus milii_A. The sequence goes on along the minus strand of NZ_CP185253.1, from coordinate 815,147 downwards.
GGATACCAAACGCCGCCGGAACCTGTTGATTTTCATCAACATCCATCGATGTAAATTTCACTTTGCCATCATATTGTTCCGCCAGATTATTGATTACCGGCTTTAGCATCTGACACGGTGGGCACCATGTTGCTGAAAAATCTGTAATAACGAGTCCCTTATCTGTTTCTTGATTAAATGTTTGATCACTGATTTCTGTCACCATGTTAAATGACCTCCGTTTGCTTACTTTAAATAAGAGCGAATATCAATATACCCCCATATGTATTTTACGTCAACCATAACGCTCATTTTCGACAAAAAATGATTTAGTTTCATTACTAACAGGACTCAATCAAACAAAAAAAACGGTAACATGCCCACTGGGGTAATTACCGTCTTTGTTGGAGCGCCAACCAATTAAGCGCTTTTTGTAACTGCTTGTTTGTATTCACAATACCTTGTTGCTGTAACTTGTCTACCGCCCGTTCTGGAGAAAACAAAGCAATCTGAGCGACTTCGGCGATCTGTGGTTTCACAGCTGTCAATTTGAACTGTCCACGAAAGGCAAACCAATCCTCCACCCAATCCGATCCTCGAAACCTATCATGCCAGTTTAAATCGACCACCGATGTCAGTCCCAATTCTTCAGCTATTTCTCGCTTAATTGCTGTTAATGCTGATTCTCCGCGCAAAGCAGAACCACCAGCAGAACAATCCCACGCTCCGGGATGATTCAGTTTGCTCAAACTTCGTTGTTGCAGCAACACCGCCCCATCTTGATCAAAGATAAATGCATTAACGACAAGGTGGTAACGTCCAGCAGGCACACGGTCTCGACGCTGCTGTTTGCCAACGATATTTCCATGCTCGTCATACTGATCCCACCATTCATCAATCGTATCCGTCGTTTTCATGCAAACATTCCTTTCCAAAACGATTTATAGCCTGTGATTTTTACTAAAGTTCTGTAAAATGGGACATAGTCACAATTATTTTACGTCGACAATACCTACATAACCACCACGGATTATCTTTCTAGAGGGAAGCTTTATGAAATCAGAAACAACTCACCACATCAACATCCCCACACAAGTTGCGGAACATTTGAATGTCAAACCGGGTGACAAACTGCAATTGACACTGCCAGATGACGATAACGAACAGGTTACCATTCGCCCGGACAAGCCGGCGCGTGAACATCAGACATTGCCGACTCGGTGGTTTCTGCTGCCATCCATCTTAGCCAGTGTCTTATTCTTCGCCTATCTATCAAACCAAGGGATCAATCAAATCGCCTTGGCCGGCACTAATTCTATCGCGAGTGCCGTTATTATCTTAGGGATCGTTAGCGGCTCATTATCATTCTTATTTTTCTACGGCGAATTGTCAAACTAAGTGCAACGGTTTGTCAAAAAATACTTCATATGGGGTTTCATAGTTTAACACTTTGCGAGGACGTTGATTTAACTGCTTTTGGCAGTGTTCAACGTCCTGTTCTGTATAATTATCAATATCTGTTCGCTTGGGAAAATATTCCCGGATTAATCCATTTGTATTCTCATTTGTTCCACGCTGTTCAGGCGAATATGGATCGGGCCAATAGACAGTAACACCTAACCTTTCGCTGATTTCATCAAGATGAAGAAATTCGGTCCCATGATCTGGTGTAATAGAATGAACAAATTCTTTAGGAATGGCCCCTAACAGTTCAACTAAGCCTTTATTTATCTCCTGCGAGTCCTTTTGCACAACCTTTTTGATAAGCGTAAGCCGACTAAGCCGATCGACAATCGTTAAAAGGATGGAGTGACCCGTTCGACCAATCACAGTATCAATTTCCCAGTCACCTATACGTTGACGCTGGTTGATAAAACCAGGGCGCTCATGGATCGAGATATAGTCGGTCTGTACTTCTCGATGTCGTCTAGTATTCTTTGAATGCCGAGTCCGATGTTTATGTCTGAGATGGCGCTGAATACCGGTATCACCACGTGAGGAGTACTTCTCACCTAAATTGTGTTGATAGATATGACGGTAAATTGTGTTGTAGCTAACACACCATTGATGTTCCTTATTAAAGCGAGCGGTAATCTGCTCTGGTGACCAGTGCAGATCTAAGATGTAATGAACAATTTGACGGCGTAATTGTGGATGGCTGTCTAATAGCCGCTTCTTGTGACAATTCTGCCGCTTTTGATGATAGTCATTATCTGCTTTGCTTGGGGAATAATTACCTGCACAACGTTTTAACTCCCGTGAAATAGTGCTTGGATTTCGCCCCAGCCGTAACGCAACAGCCCGGATAGATAACCCCTTAGCTCGTAAAAACATAAGTATTTCACGTTCTTTTATAGTAAGATGTTTATAGCTCATACCGGATACCTCGAATTGTTTGATTTGGTCGTTAAACATATTCTACCCGGTATGGGTTTATTTTTTTACTTTGTGTTGCATTTCAATTGTAAATTCGCCACTTTAAACAAAAACATGACATCCAGCGATGGTTGACTGGATCACTTTATTGGCGCAGCTTTCCGACCATTTGGCTGTCGTTCATGATTATCCTAACCACCTGTCTGTTAGGTTTCTTCTGGTTTGCCGGCATTTTATTTAAGGGCGCGACGTTTGATCAATTTACGTCGACGTTCATGTTCTTCCTATTCATCAGTCTGATTAACTACCTGATGATCCTGTCAGTCTCGGCGCTATCAATAACCATGATTTTTTCTTTATTGGTGTCGGTCATTGTCGCGGGTGTGTTGTCGTCAATGATCACCAATAGTAACAAACGGTGGTGGGAGCATAACATCAGCTTCCTGGGCACGGAAAAGGCGGCTTACAGTTGGCAATTCAACCTGACCTTAATCGTTTCTGCATTGCTGACCGTCGCGTTAGTCGATTTCATTTTTTCCAGTTTGCGCAAGCAATTTGGCAGCAGCAAACGCATGTTGACACTGCGCATCTTATTAACGTTAACTGCTATTTGTCTGGGCGGTGTCGGTGCGTTTGCTAACAACGGCCGTGGTTTAATGCACGAGCTTCATGACCAAACGGCCAGTTTCCTAGTCTATTTCATGATCATCACGATCGTCGCTATCCGTTACTTACTACCCAAAGTGACACCAGAGTTTCTGACGTTATCGTACATTATTGGTGGCTTACTAGTGGTAACGACAATTCTCTTTCAGCCAGTAGGCTACCTGTCCCTCACCGCTTACGAGTTGGTTGCCTTCATCATGTCGTTTAGCTGGATGCTATTACTACTACAAACATTGCAACGCATGCTGGTTCACGACCAACGCACGTTTACTGTCACAATCGAATAGCTAAAGCGCCCGCGCATTCTTCAATGATGTGCGGGCGCTTTAGTTTAGTTTTTCATAACCGTTTCGTCAGTCAGAGGCGCCGTTCTGTGAGGAACGGTTTCAACCCGCAAGAACAGCGGTTTTCCACCTCGATTCAGAGCTGAAAACCACATCTCTGAAGTCGTCCCATGCTACTAAATGACCAACCCCATGCCATTAAGTAGCATCGACACTGAACTCTGCCTCTGGTCGACTCCACTCATATAACAGAACTTGCACTGCCATTACCGCGAACCGAACGCCATCGATCAAAATGACGATTCTGCTTAACTGCAAAGGTAGCTGAAGGGCGTCAACATAGGAACCAAGCCGTGAAGGTACTGTTAATTCGTGATTTTCGAATTTACAGTACGGACGGTCGCAAAGACGCGGGGCCTTCACGCGGCTTGGCGGCGAGGTGAAAGACTGTGGGCTTCCGGCTTGAACCGGTCCCACGGCGGGCGTTCCTATGTTGACAACCGTAAGCGGAAGTATTGAAAGTATTGATACTGTAATGTTTAAAGCTATTATTCATCAATATCGATGAACGTGGAAGCAACTGGTCGTTGAGCGACGTGGTCACTGACAGCTAGTTCAAAGGCCCGGCGACCAACTTCGTTAAAGTGATGATCAATCGTCGGTATGTGGAGCAAAGTGCTAGATAACTGATGTTCCTGTCCCATCAAGCCTGGGACAGCAAGGCCATGATCCAAATAGCATTGTCGTGCATTAGCCACGATGTCGTCACCATTGCCAAAAATAAAATCTGGGCGTAAATCATGATCAATGTAATATTGAGCCGAATCATAGCCGTCCTGATTATTAACTACGCTTGTCCGCACCAATTCAGGACGTGGCAACTCATGAAATACGTCTTTGTAAGCTTCGATCATCGCCTGACTGGTCGCACTCAACGCATATTCACGGCTGAGCAACATCCCAATTCGTTTGTAGCCATGCGCCCTAATCCATTCAAACGCTGTTTCATAGGTAGAATTGCGTTCGGTAAAGGCCGCTGATAACGGCAAGTCACCTGGATTCTCGCAACAAACGATGCGTCCCATTTTTGTATGCGCATCATCACGCGCGAGTTCGCTTAACGGAACACCACGAGAGGTAAAAATGACCGCGTCAAAAGCACGCTGTCGCAACTGTTCCAAATAATGGCGTTCCACACGTTCATCATATTTTGACGGCAACAGTACCACACGATACCCCGCTGCAAATGCCGCCTCCATCACACCATTCGTGATTTGAGTAAAGTATGGATGTTGACTGTGTGGCAGTACAACACCAATATTGTGGGTCTTGCCAGTGCTCAAATCGCGGGCGACAGCATTAGGAACGTAATCTAAATCCCGCATCAACTGTTCAACACGTTGCCGAACCTGGTCTGTGACATATTTGCGGTGGTTGATTACCCGTGACACGGTCGATACTGAGTATCCACTTGCTTTAGCAATATCATGAATATTCGCCACCGTCTGTCACCTCCCGCTTTATCGTTGGCTTTAGCATAGCAAACTTTCGGCCAGCATGTTAGCAGCAATTAGATCACGATTCAACCAGCAGTTGATGAATGCCATATGCGACACCATTTTCATTATTGCTTAACGTCACTCGCTCACCAACAGCTTTAATTTCCGGTAACGCATTGCCCATCACAATCGCGTGACCGACACTTTCAAACATGGGTAGATCGTTATGACCATCACCGAAAGCAACCAGTTCGTTTGCCTGCAAACGTTCCTGTTGACGGATAAACGCAATGCCTGTGGATTTACGTGCCCGTTTACTCGTCACTTCGACAAAAGTTCGACCAGATTGCTGAATCGCTACAGTTGGCAACTGCATGGCACGCAGATACGCCTGTAAACGGGTTAATTCGTTGGGATCACGGGTAATCATCATAATTTTGAATAGACGAAGATCACGTTGTTCAATCAGTTTGCCAAACGGTACCAGCGTTGGCGTTTGGTGCGTAATGTGACGTTCCAATTCAATACCAGCATCAATTCGTTCTACATACCAAGCATTCATGCTATAACAACTTACGCTGACATTTGGAAATCGTCGCGTGACTTGGTGCAAAATTTGTTGGGCATCCATTGCGGGAATGCTACTGGCCTGAATTGGGATCAAACGATGCCCCTGCATTTTGAAAATCAGGCCACCGTTAAACGCAATTTGTGGTGCCGTCAATTTCAATGCGTTGATAACTGTCATCATTTCCATCGGTGCTCGCGCAGAGACTAACGTAAACGGAATGTGACTATGTTCGATAGCCATCTTATTAGCCGGACTCATATTGCCATCACGATCCAACAACGTACCGTCCATATCGGAAAAAATGTGTTTAATGTGTCCCATTCATGCCCACTCCTTTATCATTGATGATTAAGCAAAAACCGTTACCGGCAACCAATTGTTAATAACGTTTACAAGTCCGTTCGCATCTTTTTTACTTGCCGTCATTGCCGCAACATCCGCTGGCTGCGTCATATGTTTGGCGAAGCTATCCAGCACATCGTGGTAATCCTCTTGATGTTCATTGCGTGGCATAATCAGCGCAATCACTGTATCCACTGAATGGGTCGGCGCTTCACCCCAAATGATTGGCTCGGCAAACGTAAACGCCAGCACTGTGGGGTTCTCGATGCCCGAAGCGTTCGCGTGTGGCATTGCGATATCCCCCATGGCACTAGTGGACATGGCCTCGCGAACAATCAAACCGCTCTTCAGCTCCTGCTCATCTACCCCTAATTTGTCTGCGGCTGTCTGTGCAATCAGCTTCAACGCTGCAATTTCATTGTTATCTGCTAATTCGACGTCAGTATAAACATTTTCTTGGAATAATTTCATCATTGTCGCCCTCCACTATGTTCATTGGTTAGATTTCATTTACAAACGCAGTGTATTCTCTGAAACGGGTTTTAGGTCAAGCAGAAAATGCAAAAAAATATGCAATTTTGGTTTCAGCCCAAAATTGCGTATTCTCCAATAAACTATTTAAATGGATTCCAGAATCGGCCGCCATTGACTTTAAATAACGCAATGCCGACGAGCACAATCAACACAATTATAATCAAAGCCAAGTAGTCGTTTCGTTTGAAAGGTTGTGCCATGTACCACGTTCGTTTCTTATTATGCCCAAACCGGCGCAGCTCCATCGCCTGGCTGATGATTTCGATCCGGTCCAAGCTAGAAAGAATCAACGGCATAATAATCTGGACCGCGCCCTTAGCCCGTGTCATGAGCTTAGCCTTTCGTGAAATTTCATAACCACGAGCTTGTTGAGCCAAGCTGATGGTTCGGTAATCATTTTGAACGTCCGGAATGTATCGCAGCGCAATTGCTACTGAATAGCTAATCCGGTAGGAAACGCCAATTTTATTCAAACTGGCCGCAAATTCACTCGGATTCGTCGTCATCAAAAAAATCAACGCTAGCGGCACGGCAAAAATGTACTTCAATAACAAATTAAATTCATAAAAAAGTTGTTCCCAAGATAAGTTGAAATAATGATCTGGGCTACCTAATATCATGTGATGCGTACCATAAATGGTAATTCCATAACTTGGCGCGAAAACATAGACCATAACCAGATTCAAAATGGCAAACGCAACGATTACCTGCAAAACAAAGGCAACTTCATGGTACTTAATCTTGGAAAAATGAAACAGTATTAATGATATTAACAAAACCCCAAGTAGAAATCGCGTATCATACGTCACCATGCCGATAATCGATAAGGCAACGAAACCAATCAATTTTGTACTACCACTCAACCGGTTCAGAAACGTATCACGGGCCGTGTAACCAATTAAGAGCTGACTATTCATGGCTGCGTACCTCCCGTTCCGTTTGGACAAACTTAGCGACAAAATCTAATGCTGACGGTAAGTGGTATCGTTCGGCCAACGTAAACAAACTTGTTTTAGCCAACGCGGCCTTTTCAATTACGGCCTCATTTGTCAACACATCAGCTGGTCGTGCATCCATCAGCACACCGCCATCAGCTAACACAACTGCGCGTTGCGTATACTCCAGCATCAAGTGCATATCATGAGTAATTAACATAATCGTCACTTGCTGCTCACGGTTCAGTGTCTCGAGGAAATTCATCATCTCGGTATAATGCCGCAAATCCTGGCCGGCCGTTGGTTCGTCAAGAATAATCATCTCCGGATTCAATACCAGAATGGCAGCAATGGTCACCCGTTTCTTCTGGCCAAAGCTGAGCGCTGATATTGGCCAATGGCGAAATTCGTACAAACCACAAACTTTGAGCGTATCGTTGACCCGACGCTCAACCTCGTCGTCAGTTAGGGCACGCAAACGCAAGCCCGCAGCAACTTCATCGAAAATCATCGCTTTGGAAATCATCTGGTTTGGATCCTGCAGGATATAACCAATATGATCCGCGCGTTCCTTGACAGACAGTTGCGTCAAATCCTGACCGTTAAGTTTCATTTCACCATCATCTAACTTAAGAAAACCGGTAATGATGTTACTCAACGTTGATTTACCCGTGCCGTTACGGCCGACTAAGCTCAACATGTCACCACGATTAATGGTTAAGTTCAGACCATGGATAACAGGTTGATTGCGATTGTAGCTAAATTTCAAATTCTTCAATGTTAGTAATGGTTGTTTCGGCAAAACGGGTTCTTGCAACGAAACCCCTGCAGTCCATCTCTGGAGAGCTGATTCAATGTTGTCCCCGGCAACGGTTTCAGCAGAATCAATGTTGTTACAGTCGGCTAGTTTAACACCTGCAAGTTGTAGTGCGGTCAAATAAAGCGGTTCACGTAAGCCTAACTGTTGCATCAACGAATCTTTTAGGATGGCAGATGGTTTGTCATTGCCGACAATTTCGCCATCTTTAAGGACAACTAGCCGGTCAATTGGCCGTTGAAGCACGTCTTCCAGACGATGCTCAATAATAACAACAGTCAAATTCTGTTGTCGTGCCAAATGATCAATGAGCTCAATCGAGGCCTTTCCAGACGCAGGATCCAGACTGGCCAGTGGTTCATCAAACAACAGAATGTTGCTTTCATCAATCAACACGCCAGCCATCGCCACCCGCTGTTTTTGACCGCCTGAAATTCCTTGCGGAGAATGATCTAATAGTGGCTTAAGATCCAGTCGTTCAGCCCACTTCTTCGTGGCAGCCCTCATTTCCGTTTGACTCCGTTCATCATTTTCGAGGGAAAAAGCGATATCCTCTTTCACCGACAAACCGACAAACTGACTGTCTGGGTCCTGTAGCACCGTGCCCACACTAAAGGACAGTTCAAAAATCGAGCTGTCCTTAATATCGTGACCGGCCACTATAGCCGAACCGGTTATTTCACCAGGATATGATTGCGGAATCAAACCGTTAATGCAACGACCTAACGTCGACTTTCCTGATCCGGATGGACCAGCTAGTAACACTTTCTCACCTGGAAAAATGTCTAAATTAATATGCTTCAATGTTGGTTCCGATTGACTGTCATACTGAAAGCCAAAATCTTTAAACGAAATGATTGGTTCAACCATGAATTACTTTTCCTTTTTCAAACTGCCATGCTGGGCACGAGTCCGTGAGTACAACACAATCAAGATGGTTCCGATGATGGCAACAGACACACTGTTAACAATCCATGAAGTAACCCCTTGAAGATATACTTTTGCCGCTGGTTCATGATAAACCAATACGTCGCCAGTTGGCGCAATCAACACCCATGCGACAAAATTAACCACAATCTGGTAAAGGTTAAACCAAACTAGTTTCATCGTTTTAACTGCCCCACCAGTAACGTTCAGTCGATTTTTGATCAGCCCAAGGGCAACGCCGACTAGACCATCCGTAATTACCCAAGTCCACCAAGGTGACCCATAGGTAACAAAATCGTTCAAACTGTGACCAATAAATACAGCAAGACCGCCAGCAACCGGTCCGTATAAAGCTGCCAACAAGGCTAGAAAACCTTCAGCAACATTAAACTGAGTGTTAGGAATTCCCGTTGGAATGGCGACAAACTTCATTAATACAAAGATGACCGCTGCACCAATCCCAGTAGCGACGACAGTTCGAATTGAATTTGACGACTGATTCTTATTATTCATAAAACAGCTCCCTTTCCCCTTTACGTATGCCATACGTAATCACCCAGTGTGCGCAATAATTGCAAATTTAATGATTGCCCGCTTAAAAATAAATAGCAATGAATGAAAATAGTTATGAAAAAAACAGCGTCCCTACATATCAATGTAAGGACGCTGTCGCGTGGTGCCACCCAACTTTAAGCCGGCTCACCAACAAATGGTTATCCAGGCTTCTTCATCACGTTAACGGTGTGCACCGAAACTGGTTTCAAATGTCACCAGTTTGACTTCTTCAAGACCATCTTTGCTTTGAACAATCATCGTTTACACCAAACACGACTCTCTTAGCATTAATTCAAAGTTACTCATCTCGTCACAGTCTACTCATCAATATTTAACTTTCCAAAGTATAGCGCACTTTGCAAACAGCGCGCAACTACGATAATGACTAACGGTGTGAGCCCGGCCGTTTTAATGTCATGAAATGTTCACTGGAATGTGAGTCATTAACCCCCACAACACGATGTTTCTGTCCACAAAACAGTTAGTCAGCTGGGCTTAGGCTTAATCAATTTCTTCAATTATCTTGGCCTCGATATCATTGCCAGCTAAAATCCTGGCGGCCGTATAGTTGCTCAACCCAGGACGATAGGTAAGGAAAACTGGTTGGCCAGCCGGTATTTCATGAATGCGATCTCGAAGCTGACTGAGTGGGATGGTCAATGTTGCAGAAACCGATCCTGTTGCCGGACGACCTGGTTCACGAACGTCTAGAAAAACGCCCTTTTCTTTCATCTCATGCGTCAGTTGATCCAGCTTAATCGTTTGACCAACCTGTTGCATCTGGTTCAGAGCAACATAGCCGGCAATGTTAATGACATCACGCGTTGAAGAAAACGGCGGTGAATATGGCACCTCAATGTCTGGCAAGTCCGCAACCGTTAAGCCACCAGTGATAGCCGCAGATAATTGACCGATCCGTTTGTCCACACCATGTTGACCAACTGCTTGGCCACCAAGAATGCGGCCTGTGTTGGGTGCATAAATTAATTTAAAATTAATCCGTGAAGCGTCTGGGAAGAAGTAGGCAATATCATAAGGAGTGATAAAAGCGCTGTCGTAACTGTCAATTCCCAAATGGTTGAGCGTATTGGCCGTAAAGCCGACAGAACTAACGGTTAAATCAAATACTTTAGCCACACTAGTACCAACAAAACCCGCGTAAGTGAGCGGTTCACCGTTGATAATGTCCGCTAAAAGATGACCTTGTCGATTAGCCGCCGTCGACAACATACTCGGAGTTGGCAAACCTGTAATTAAGCTCGTTGTTTCAATGACATCACCAATCGCATAAACATGTGGCAAGTTGGTCGCCAATCGATTATTCACGATAATGTGACCATCCGTTGCTAGTTTGATACCAGCCGCTGCGGCCACTTCATTATTTGGCGTCACACCTGTCGTCACCAGTAGCATGTCCGTTGTTAATTGTGTGCCATCACTCATAATTAGTTGATGGCCGTGATTGCGCACGGCCGTCACGGTTTTGTCCAAACGTAGCGCAACATGATGATCAGTCAATTCTTTCTCAATCACCGTCGCAATTTCGGAATCATACGGAAACGCTACATGAGCGGACTGTTCGATGAGCGTCACTTTCAGGCCACGCAACGTGAGGTTGTCAGCGAGCTCCAGTCCAGCGACACCCGCACCAATAATAGCCACACGTTGCGGATGTTTTTGATCCATATACGCCTTAATTTTGTCCGCATCAGTTACGGCTCGCAGTGTAAAACAATCATCGGCTTCGGCCAGTCCCGGAATAGCGGGTAGCGTTGGCCGCGCCCCAGTAGCAATGACCAGCTCATCATAACTTTCTTGATATGTTTCTGTAGCCGTTTGCACCGTAACCAGTTGAGCATCCGGATCAATTGCCGTGACTTCGCTCTGCACACGAACGTCAATATTATTCTTGGTCCTCAAAGCTTCTGGCGTCCGTTCAATCAGCGCATCACGATCGTTGATCACACCTCCCAAATAATATGGTAAAGCGCAACCAGCGTACGAAATTTCTGGGCCACGTTCGAGCATAACGATTTCGGCCTGTTCATTAATTCGCCGCAACCGCGTCGCAAACGAAGGGCCGCCCGCCACTGCACCAATCACAACAACTTTCATTCTGTGTTGCCTCCAATCAGCTTAAGTCACCTGCTAAGCGTTAAACCTATCAAACCAAGCTTACTGGAACCTGAGCACACTTTCAAAAAATCCTCCTCAAATACTACTTTTCTTGATTCTGAATCTTAGCAAGCGCCCGGTATTGTTTCATCATCCAACTCTGATACGTTTGTTCTTTCGGCAACGTCTCAGTGACATTCAAAACTGGTACATGATGCTTTTTGGCTAGATTAACCATTGCACTAACCGTTTTGTCGCTAGTTTGACTGTTGTTAACGAAGAACGCAATGCGATGATGCGTAATATCCGTCTGCATTTGTTTAATTGATTTCGGCGAGGGGTCTGTGCCATTTTCAACGGCCAGTTCAAACCTGGAGTTGTTTCGCTTATACCCCAAAGCATCTAACGTATAATCGAATACTGGCTCACTCACATCCACGTGTTGCCCCTTACTGTTAGCTTTCAATTTAGTCACTTGATGCTGCAATGGTTTCAGGCTGGCAATGTACCGTTTAGCGTTTGCTTGATACTGATGCTTGTATTGCGGTGCTTGCTTACCAAATTTTTTGGCCAAGTAATTCGCCAGTTTCGACATCGTCTCCGGTTGATACCAAACGTGCTCGTTGTCACCAGTCTTCTTCTGAAGCACATCTTCACCAACACGAACCACTGTCTGTTTGTGAGCACCGCTACTTTTATTCAGTTTGTGCATCCAAGTGTCGTAGCCGATACCGTTGTACAAAACAAAATTGGCCTTGGAAACTGTAATCCCATCCTTAGTCGTTGGTTCAAAATCATGTGGATCAACGCTAGGACTATTGATAATCGAGGTTACCGTGCCATGATCGCCCAGCACTGCTTTAGCCACATCCCCGTAAAAATCAACGCTTGCGACAACGTGAATCGGTTTCTTATCGCTGCTGGCTTGCGTCGGTCGTGGCGCCAACCAGGCCAACATCACTACCGTTGCCAACAACGCAACCAAACTTAATGAAACCTGCCGAAAATACTTCATCGAAATCCCTCTTTCTAAAAATATGTAAATGGTAACGATTACCATTTAGAGTTTACATACTTTAATCGCATCGCGCAAGAACAAAATAAAAAACGTGATAACTGAACATGAAAATCAGTCATCGCGTTTGTTTGGTCAACGTGTTATTTATTTAGTCGTGACGACCAAAGCGCAAGTAAGACGGTCGGGCTAGAATTGCTAGGATGACACTTAAGTTAAAGAAAATTGCCGTTGTTAGTTGGCGCAATATCACACCAATGTGATATGCCTCGACGTTGATATGAGGCATATTGGGCACCGTAATCTCAGGGAAAACAAATGGGTCTAAGAACACCATCATAAACACGAAAATAATAACCGCACTAACGACTGTTTTAGTTTTAACGCTCTCGTAGTTTTCCGACAAACTGACCAACATTGTGATAACCGTGACGATCCACCCAACAAGCGCAACATTTTGAATCCAATTTGGTACCTGAATTTTAAAAGTTAGCACGTAGCACGTTATGTTTGCTAACAGAAAAATCAGGTTAAGCCAATAGTAATACCCCCGTGCTCTTCTAGTCCGCTTTGCCTGTCGATCTATCTCCACTAAATGATTAATCATGCTCTGATCCCCCTTGAGTAATTCATCTACCGTTACGTGGTAGATGTCGCTTAAGGTAATCAGGCTCGCAACATCAGGATAGCTACGATCGTTTTCCCAACTAGAAATAGTTTTACGCGACAGCTTCAATTCATCAGCCACGTCAGCTTGAGTCAGCTGTTGATGCTGTCGCAATTGCTTCAACTTGATTCCAATTTGCATCCCCTCATCGCCTCGCTCAAAGTATCAGTCGAATATAGATTTTCAGCAAGCTAAGTATCGTAGACATCTTGGGGGACAAGGGATTACGATGCAAACTTGCTATCATGGATAATAAATAAATTGTCTGCTTTATGATGAAATTAATAGTCTCGCTGTGGCCTAAATCATTGATCAGTAATAATTTACTGCGATACTACGGCGTTATGTCGAATTACTGTTATGTCAGCTGAAGGGCGTCAACATTGATACCGAGCCGTGAAGGTAACGTTAATTCGGTGGGCTCTCCGAATTTAGGTTACGGACGGTCGTCTAGACTCGCGGGCTTCCGAGGCTTGACGGCGAGGTGAAAGACGGTGCACTTCCGGCTTGAACCGGTCCCACGGCGAGCGTATCAATGTTGACAACCGTAAGCGGCAAGCGGCCTCCAGCGCCAATTCGAATATATAATAATTTAAAACAGTAGCAGTCTCTTCACAGTAAAAAAGACAAATGATTCGCCGAGCACTTGAATCATTTGTCTCTCTTTATTGATCAGAATTCAAGTTAAACAACTTCTGCACACCGACACTACAGCTCCGGAAACCAAATTTTGATTTCCCGTTCAGCTGCCGCAGGACTGTCAGAGCTGTGAACGACATTACGAATGGCACCGTCTTCCCAAGCACGACCATAGTCACCACGAATGGTGCCTAGTTCAGCTTCATCAGGATTCGTCTTACCCGCCATTTGATGAAATGCATCAACAATATGCGTGCCAGTCGCCACGATTGCGACAATCGGACCAGACTGCATATAATCAGTGATCTCAGAAAAGTAAGGTTTGTCGACCTTGTCTGAATAGTGCGCCCGCAATTGCGCATCAGTTGCCTTCTGGACCACTTTTAATGCGCTAATCTGATATTGCTTACGCTCCAATCGGTCGATAACATCCCCGATATGTCCGTTTGCTACACCATCTGGTTTAACTAGGATCAATGTTCGTTCTTCTGCCATCACACTCATCGCCCTTCGCATTTTTATGTACAAATCCAGTATATTTCACTTCATGAACAAACCCAATAAGAATTAAAAAATATATTTTTAGACAGTTTTAACGTGTTTTTGTTTATTTTGTATTTGAATGATGTTATTATTTATTCCACAATCAAAACAATTACTGTCATCTTCTTAAACAAAGTGGAGGGGGGTCAAAATGAAATTAGCAATTATCGGCGCCACTGGCAAGTCTGGTAACATGATTTTAAATGAAGCGCTATTACGGCATCTAGATGTAACGGCAATCGTTCGTTCACCCGAAAAGCTGTCTGCTAACGTCCCAATTATTCAGCGAGATGCTTTCAGTATTACTGCTGAAGATTTGGCACCATTTGACGTGATCATCAGCGCGTTTGGTAACGTTGCTGGCGAAACCCGTGAGGCTCACGTGGATATCGTAAAACACTACCTTGAAATTCTAAAGAATTCGCACAAACGGATTTTATTGGTTGGGGCTGCTAGCTACCTTTATACCGATGAAAAGCGCACTAAAAAACTTTACGACACGTTATGGATGCGCACAGCCGGTTTACGTTCTGGTTCTCTTGTCCTAGAACGTGCATATCTCACAATGAAAGAAAATGCTGTTGGTTTTGACTGGACTTTCATTGCACCAGCAGTTAATTATGAAGCGAGTGGCCCACGAACTGGCCATTATCAAATTGGCAGTGACGTAGTACTCAATAATGTAGCAGGTAAATCAGTGATTTCATACGCTGACCTTGCCGTTGCCTTGATGGACGAAGTGGAACGGCCCAAACATTTAAATATGCTGGCCGCTGTCGCAAACTAATTTTCATAATAAATTTGATGATTCACTGAAAGAAGGATAATTATGTCAACACAACCGGAAACTATTTTAGTCACTGGCGGCACAGGATTTGTCGGTGCATGGGCCATCGTTCGTTTGCTAGAACAAGGCTATAACGTTAAAACAACGATTCGTAACTTAAAGAAAACCAGTATGGTGCGCGACGCAATCGCCAGCCAAGTTGACCCTGGTGAACGGTTAACGTTCATCCAAGCAGATTTGACCAGTGACGCTGGCTGGACTGAGGCCATGGCTGGCGTTGACCGCGTGCTGCACGTGGCTTCCCCCATGCATACAGATGACTCCGCGGATATCGAAACCTTCTTGAAACCACAACGTGAAGGTGACGAACGTGTACTTCGTTTTGCTGCCGCTGCTAATGTCAAACATGTTGTCATTACTTCTGCAGCCGCTGCTGCCAAACCATCAGACGATAGTAGAGCAGACTCCGATGAAACCGTTTGGACTCAGCCAAATGACCCTGTTCAAAACCCTTATCAGCGTTCAAAGGCCATTGCTGAAAAAGCAGCCTGGGCTTGGATGGAAAATTACAACGGTGACATGCAATTATCTACCGTGTTACCAACTGCCGTTTTTGGTCCTGTCCTCATGCCACAAAATGATAGTTCCCAAATCTTAATTGAACAAATGATCAAAGGACATGTCCCTGGCGCACTCAAAATCAACTTTGATATCGTGGACGTTCGCGATCTTGTTGACCTTGAAATTCTTGCTATGAAGAGCGATAAATCCGGTGGGCAACGGTATTTAGCCGCCGCTGGCAGTATGTCCATGCATGACATTGCTGAGACCCTAAAAGAACATCTCGGCGACCATGGTAAAAAGATCCGCACATTGACGATTCCCAATTGGGTGCTGTTAGCAATTGCCCGTTTCAATGCTAATGTAGCAGTCTTTGTTGGTTTACTCGGCCGTAAATTTCACTACACGTCTGCCAAGGCAGAAAATGATCTCGGTTGGCGTCCACGCAATCCACATACCACCATCACGGATTCTGCGGACCGCATGGTGACTCTACATTTGGTGGATTAAAGTAAAATAAATAGACGAATTCATTTATACGTCAAAAAGAAAACCAACTTTCTCAAAAATAAAGAGGAAGTTGGTTTTCTTTTATCATATTTATTTACCTTATCGAAGTGCAATAACAATCCCATGAATAATGGCAGGAACAAACCAGTATAGAAACCCGCCAATTGGAAAAATCATCCACCAGTAGTGAGCCACGAAATCCCAAAAACTTCTTTGATGATGTTTATCTGTCACGACGATCTTTTCTTGAAAAGTCGTATCACCTTTAATTAAGCTGTCCAAGCTGACACTGAACAAATTGCTAATCTGAATTAACCGTTCAATATCCGGATACGCAGTTCCTAACTCCCATTTAGAGATGGCCTGACGACTAACATGCAATGTATCTGCCAATTGTGTTTGCGTCCAATCACGCCGTTCCCGTTCCTCTTTAATTCGTTGCCCCAGCATCATAATAATCGCTCCCCTTTCGTTAACTATATTGTGAATGGTTAACGCCAAAGATGCACGATATACCTCCGAGCATGGCTGGCAACTGATGGTTGCATTCCCATGATAGCAAGGTTTATGAACGTTCGTAATCTCATGTCAAACACAAATAAAAGCATGTCTAGTAATTAGTTGTTAGCATCGTAATTTGGATTTAAGTCACCTGTATTATCACGATCATAGGCTTTATTATACTGACTTGAGGTATTCGTATCGTGACCCCAGGTCGATTTTGTATCTGCTGTTTCGCCAAAATCGGCGGCAGGCACATAGGCTTCCATGCCAGCTGGTACTTCTTCACCAAAACGCGGACCCGTTGTAGCAGCGCTCATTTCAAGTCCTTTACGTAACTTGTTTGTGACACGCTGCTTTTCCGTTTGAGGCAAGATTTCAAAACTCTGCCCGGCGATGTCATCGCTCACACCCTGAACGTGATCTGAGACAACGTGTTTGGTGGCAGTTCTGTACGATTTGGCTAATTCCATTAAGTCACTCAGGGATAAATCTGTCCGTGATTGACTCGCCAAAGAATCAATAAATTTATCATTCAACAGATTATTTAACTTGCTTCCCTTTTTCAACAGTGCTTGAATGACAATCCGTTGTCGCAACGTCCGACCATAGTCGCTTTCGGGATCTTGATAGCGCATCCGGGTAAACTTCAGTGCCTGTGAACCGTTAACATGAATTTCTTTGCCTTTAGTAAAATGTTGTTTTTCATAGGTGAATGTCAGTGGTGGCACAATGTCGACGCCGCCAACTTCATTGACCAACTTTTCCATGCCACCCATATTCAACAGGCCGTAGTAATCAACAGGAACGTTAAACATATTTTGGACAGTCGCAATCGTGCTTTTCGTTTGACCAAAATAATACGCTGCGTTGATCTTCGTCGGAAATTCGTCCTCATGACCACTAATCACAGCTAAAGAATCCCGTGGAATGCTCATCATGGTCGTCGTTTGCGTCTTGGGATTAATGGTCACCAACATCATTGAATCCGTGCGACCACCGGCCCACACTTTTGAATCACGTCCCAGGGCGCCAACGTCTGTACCCAATAACAAGATTGAAATTGGCTTTTGTTTCTTGATTAACTGGCTCACATTTCGACTCTTCTTAATCCCCGATGCGCTGTACATTTTGCTAGTTGACCGTTCCACGCTACTAAACACGTGATAACCGTAACCGCCCACACTGAGCGCAATCACAGCAACGACTGCCAGAATGATGTTTCGTGTGCGGTGCTTCGATTGGTGACGCTTCATGCGGTTGTCTTGTGATTCACTGTCCATAAATGGTTCCCCCTGAATAATTGCTCTATTAATAAACTGGTATGAGTGTACGAAATTTTTTCAGAGTTTAGGGACGATTAAGTTTTTATTGCGCTAATTTTAAGTTCAGTGATAGTTCTTAACTTTTTATTAAGGGAATCCCCAAAATCAAACAAAAACGCATCAACTGATTAAACAGTTGGTGCGCAAACGAACTCAGAAATTTAATTAACGGTGCACGATTTCCTGCATCACATCATGTTCATCCGGTTCAACGTTGCCGGCATAGTTTGGCGTTGCAATTGAGATACCGCCATCACGATTTTTAAACGCATACAGGTCACCAGCCGTATCGATCTCGCTGCTGTCCCCCGATTTCAATCCTTCGATATGAATACGGGTATTCACCTTGACTGTCCGAACAGCATTATTGCTAGCGCCGAACACACGAATTGGCGTCGTCGG
Organism: Furfurilactobacillus cerevisiae; assembly: GCF_048961765.1. Lineage (GTDB taxonomy): Bacteria > Bacillota > Bacilli > Lactobacillales > Lactobacillaceae > Furfurilactobacillus > Furfurilactobacillus milii_A. Next base: position 796,597 of record NZ_CP185253.1, on the reverse strand, counting down.
AATTTCTTCATACATCACGTTGTAAACAGCAGGTTGGCTTCCGTCTGGGCCACGCCACGTAAATGTCGCGGTTCCAGCGCCCGACTGATTGTTAAATGACAAATCTAGTGATGCTGGGACGTTCGCGCCACGATATTGAAACGAACTCACTGCATTCATCGATTCTGTCGAAACGGAGTACGGACCGACCGCAGTCGTGGTGTCATTATTTTTACTGGATGAGCGATCATCATTCATCATACTGGAGTGGTCACTCATCATCCCTGAATGGTGTGACATCATTGACGTGTGACTCCCAGATGCTGAGCTAGAAGATGACGCCTCCTCTGAGTCACTACGTTTGGCAGAGCTTGTTGATGAGGAAGCGTTACTAGCAGTACTTCCATTCTCGGAACCACCATTCATCGCCTTGCCAACAAAGTAGCCACCGACTGCGACCAAAATAACCACCAGTGCAATAAGCCACCATTTTGAATTCGATCTTTGATGTTGCTGACGCTGCATAATAACCCCTCCCCCGAGTTGTACCCATTACAACCCTAGAATACGGGATGACGCAGTATCTGTCTAGTGAAATTAAATCCCGAAAATGTAGTCGAATTAAGTTAGTGCCGGCGACGATAACCACCAGTCAGTGAACCAAACGACATCAGTGATAAAATGCTCAGTCCAATTGCAGCCCAAATGGAAGACGACTGCTGCGATGTTGCTGGCAACTCACGCCGCTGGTCAGTCTTCGACTGTTCCAAATGCTGGGATGAATTAGTATGAGCCGGCGTAACTGAACTCTGGACTGCTGCGGTTTTCGCAACAGATGTCACTGTTGAGCTCGCCAAACTATCATTAGCAGCACTAGCAGTTTGCTCATTGTTAGCACTCATGACTACATCAGAAGTCCCATTGGATTGTTGTGACACCGCCGAATTTTCAGGTGTCGTTGTTTCGTTGGTATCAGGGTTTTCTGGTGTTTGTGGAACACCGGGTTTATCAGGAATCTGCGGTGTTTCTGGTTGATCCGGTTCATTTGGATTGTCCGGCTGCTCGGGATTACCAGGATTTTCCGGCTGATCAGGGTTATCTGGTTGGTCCGGATTGTCAGGGTCAGTGGGCTTAACATTCACCAAATTAAAGTATAGAAATGCTGAGTATCCGGCCGCAGGAGTTACTTCAGGCGCGATATCTGAACCAGTTACATAAACCATATAACTGCCATCTGGTAAATCCGTGTTTGGCACTAATTTAAAGCCACTAGGATCATTTGGATCCGCAACAATATCGAAAGCACTTGAAACGTCGGTAAGTTTACCGTTCTCTACCCGATAAACATAAGTACCAGCGGCCGTTGTCGTCCAGTTTCGGACGGTATAGTGATAATCCGCTACCGGCGTTGCACCATTCGAATAGTCGGTAGCACCAAACAAATAGCCAGTAATTGGGTCAAATCCTTTTGTCCCCTTACCAATTTGATAAGTTCCTGCCTGAACACCCTGCCCCACACCATAGGTCCAACCAACATTCCTTTGTAACCCCGTCGCGCTACTTGTGAAGTGATTATATCGAAAGTCAAAACGAGTACTCAAATCAAGGCCACTCAAATCGGGTAGTTCACCTGAAAGATTGTTATTTTGAACTCTGATATCAAATACATTCGAGCAATTAATTAATCCATCTAAGCCACCAGTCAATTGATTAGGCAAATTACAAGTTTAATCCGAACAAGCCCGGAATCTTTCAATGGCAGTCTGTTGATGATGTATTTTTAATGGTCGTTGATTAATTAGTTCAAGTGCTGCTAGGATCTCATCAGTCGTTACTTGGCTAAAATTGGTCTTTTTCGGGAAGAACCAGCGTAACCGTCTATTAAAATATTCATTGGAACCTCGCTCCCATGGTGAATATGGATGGCAAAAATAAACTTTGATCTGATAATCCTGTTCTAAGGCCTGATAATTGGCAAACTCTTTACCATGATCAACAGTAATGGATTTTACTTGGGGACCGAAGGCCCCCATAAACTTGCCAAAGGCGGTGTTTAGAGCCTTAGCCGTTCTATTAGGGGCTTTGATGGCCCATAGAAGTCGGGTCTTACGTTCTACGAATGTAACCAGACATGATCGTGACTCACTTCGACTAGAAAGCACCGTATCTACTTCCCAATGACCAAAAGCTAATCGTTGATTAACAGTTGTTGGCCGTTGTTCGATGGAAGTCCCACTTGTAAATTTCCCACGATTTTCGCTCACTCGGTGCTGGCGGACATTCCGATTGGGTAGATCAGTCAATTTGAAGGGGAGCCAGCCACGATTAAGCCAATTATAAATTGACGCAGTGCTCAAGTTATAAGCGGCCGCAATGGTTTCTGGTGACCAGGTTAATCGTAAGTGATTGGTAATTAAAGTCGCTAATGCTGCCGTCAGCATCGAACGACGACCGCAATTCCGCCTTTTGCGATCTGCATCTTGCTGAGCTAATTCTGGATCATAAGGTTTAACCCGGTCCAACTCATAGCTAATCGTAGCTTTGGCGACGCCTAAGGCGTCAGCCATTACTTGGTAAGATTTATTCCCCTCATTGACCAGTTGTGCTAGTGCGCCACGTTGAAAACGTGATAAAGTAGATGTACCCAAAGTAATCACTCCCTATATTGGTTGGAATTAGCTACTACCATTGTAAGTGATTACTTTGGGCTTTTTAATTTCTGTTCGGATTAATTATAGAATTTGCCATTATTAAAAAATTGGACAACCAAAAGATTGGGTAAATAACTCAAATCAGGAATTGTACCGGTAAGGTTATCCTCTGCTAAAATGAGCGTTCGTAATTTTAAGAAATTATGCAAGTCTGGAATTGTACCTGACAGACTGTCGTTAACAAGTTGGATTTTCCAAAGATCGTTGCCAGCGCCGAGGTGTTTATTAATAAAATCATCGACAGTTCCCGTCAACGTTTGATCATTGAATATTGAAATCAAATTTAGTTTAGCTAAATTGCTTAAATCAACCATTCCGTCTGAACCCAGTTCACTGTTATATAGCTGAAGCGTCTGCAATGTCTGCGCGTACTCTAAGCCTGCTAAACTCTTAATGCCATTGTTAGCACTTTCTGGAGATGTCAGATTTTGAATACGGCCAATGTATTGGTAGAGATTATCGTCGTTAACCGCGACACCAAACTCGTGATTGGCTTGGGATTCTGCAAATGCGCGCAATGTGGCATCAGGCATCCATATAGCGGCGTTCTCTGACGGCGCTTGAACAACTTCAGAAGCTGCCGTCGGGACGGCAATATCAGCACGTGCCGCACGCATCGTTGCTTGGGTGCCTGTGTTAGCTAGTATTGAATCAACATTAACCGCTGTCTGAACTGTTACTTTTTGTGTCGTGCCCGCCTGATTCTGAGCATCCGCTGAACTATCCGTTGATTGCTGCTCAACATTTGCTGAACTCAATTGCGTTTCTTGGCTCACCGATTTGGCTTGAGAAGGAATCGATTGATCACTATTTTTTGATTCACTATTTGAATTGGTGGCCGCACTTGCGGACTGATTTGATGCGGCACTGCCCGCTGACAGCACTACAGATAGAGGTACAGAAGTAGCTGCACTACTTGGTATTTCCGTACCGGCTGCCTGACTAGTATTGGTATCGGCATGCCCTGTTGTGACCGTTGCTGCAATTGTTCCTGCACCGGCCATCGTCAGCAATACCCCATTGACTAACCATTGACGTGCTCTTTTTTTGTCAGAACTTCGCAGTTTCGTGTCTGTAATTGTTTTCATAGTTCACCTCTAAAATTTGTTAAAGCTTTGATAATTAGCTAATTACAAACAAATTTTAAACGTGATACTTGTGTACACTTATCAGCTTTATTCTTTTTCGCTAATAAGATGACAGAGTGCTCATTAATGAATGATTGACTCATTACATCAAAAGAATCGTGATGTTAAAGGGCCAAACTAAAGACTTCTCGACACCGGTTTGAGTATCGAGAGGTCTTCTTTATATTTTTAAATTTGGTCCGTGCCACTTAACCTTTGCTAGTTACCCAATCACAGGCTTAACCTCTAAAAATGCCCCTTGCTTAGGTTTTTCGCTCGCAATCAAACGGACAACGCCAGCGGCCGCTTCCTCAGCGGTCTGCATAAAGTCGGCCTGCAGGTTGCCGTTCAAATCCGTGGAAACCGGTCCTGGATGAACGCTGAAGATTTCCACTGGTGTACTAGTTGTGTCAAACGAAGTAGCTAAGGACGTTGTCATCACATTTTGAGCGCCTTTACTCGTTTGATAGGCAAACGGATTAAACAATTTGTTCGGTGTCGTAGGAATCGTGATGTTGGCAACTTGCCCGTGATTTTGTTTCAACAGTGGAAACAGTGCCTGGGTTAATTCGAACGTTCCGAAAAAGTTGACTTCCATTGTCTCTCGCAAATCTGCCATCGTCGCCTCAATACCCGTAACTCTCATATCGCCCGGAATACCGGCGTTGTTAACAAGTAACTGTAACTCGGGATAATTATCAGTAACTGTTTTAGCAGCCGCCTGAATTGTTTGCGAATTACTGAGATCTAACTCAACAGATTGTGGTTCTTCTAAACCAGCCGCACGTAATTGGTCGACCGCTTCTTGCCCACGCATTGCATTGCGTGACCCAATAATAACCTGCCACCCTTGTTTGCCTAACTGCTTAGCAATTTCAAAGCCCAGTCCCTTGTTACCACCTGTGACAAATGCTTGTTTCATTTGTTATACCTCCGTGTAATATGCCGATTATTTATTTGCTTGGGTAAAATTGACGTCGGCACTAGTTCGCTTCATGAACCTCAAATTCATGTACCCATGTCACTCATCTCATTTACAAAAATAATTATAACGACTTTATATAATAGTTTAATCTGTTAGTTTATACTAGTATATAAACTAACAGCTAAGGAGACTTGAGATATGACAACAACCCGACAACAGGAACTGGCGGATTTCTTAGTGACACGTCGCCAACGTTTGCAACCCGACCAAGTTGGTCTTCCCACTATTGGTCGCCGTCGAACACCTGGATTACGACGGGAAGAAGTTGCTACATTAGCCGGCATCAGTCTAACGTGGTATACGTGGCTGGAACAGGGACGCGATATTCATATTTCAGACCAAGTCGTTGCCAGTTTAGCTAACGCACTCAAACTCACGGAAAGTGAAACTAACCACCTTTATACGTTAGCTGGCGTTGCTCAACCAGACACAACTGCACCCTTTACCGAAACCATCAACCCGATGCTACAACGTACTATTGATAGTTGGCCGCTTTCTGGCGTCATCGTTATTGATCGACGATGGAATTTTGTCGCGGTTAACCAGTTGGCAGATGTGTTTGCTACTCAAGTAGTCGGTCACCCATTGGTCCATGAAAACCTATTGCGCGAAATGTTTACCGATGATGCGTTTGCTCGGGTAATTACTAACTGGCCAATTGTTGCCCATAATATGGTTGGCCGCTTCCGTCAAATGTATGCTAGTCAAACGGATGACCAGGATTTAGCCGCTTTCGTAGCCACTCTTCGTCATGACAGCGCAATATTTAGTCAACTGTGGACGCAACATGATATCGTACCTGAAGCTGAACGCGGTAAAACAATGATCTTCCCAGACACCGGGGAGGTTCATTTTGATGAAACAAACTTCATCGTCGGTGACAACACTGACTTACACATGTATGTGTTCACACCTTCACTCGAAGATAATACATTAGATAAAATCATGGGGATTTTGAATCACACCAACCCCCAACAGTTACAACGCTTCAAAGCATCGTTTAGACCCCTCCTAGAAAAACTTTCAAATTAATAATTTGCTGACGAAGCTGCATACAAGAAAGTGATGGCCCTTCACGTGACCATCACTTTTTTTGGCCTTTATTCAAAAACAATCTCTATCATCAACGATGAACTAATCACTCACTGTCACTTTAATGCCAATAATCCCAATCAGCAGTAGTGCGACGAAAAACCATGTCGCTAACGGAATCTTATCACCAAAGAAAAGAACACCAACGATAATGGAACCGACAGCACCAACACCTGTCCAAATTGGATAAGCCAGGCTAAGTGGTAAACTCTTCGTGGCCCGTGCCAGCAACAAGAAACTGATGATCATCCCCACTACCGTCGCCACCGTATAGTTCATTTTGGTCAAACCGTTGCTCAATTTCATCGCCGTCGCCCACACAACTTCAAACAAACCTGCGATCATTAATTCAATCCATGCCATATCCAAATCCTCCTGATTTCCTCGTGAAAACAAAAAGAGTGCGACTGCTGATTTCTCTATAGCCTGTCGAAATCAGTAATTGCACCCTGTGCCCACCCGGCGGTGGTTTGAATTCATTAAATTTGTAAGCCTAATATAGCACGCTTGCGGTAACTGGGCAAACTGACTAAAGAAAATCTGGTCAATCGCGTTATTTCTATCAAGAACACTCCCAAAATATTATTCATTTAATCTTCGCGAAAATATACATGGTCACTCCAGTCACACCAACGAAAACAAAATAAATGCTAAAAACATCAAACGCTCCTTTATTTCCAGTTAACTTCTATCAATAAACGTTCACGACTTAATTATTATCTATGAAATTCTTAGCATCCAAACTAAATAACATTGCATTATTTATCCTTGAGTTTGTCCATCAACGGTTTGAACTGATCCATAAACTGATGAATATCTCGAACCCTCTCTTCATTGAGCTCCGAAATTCTTTTTAGAAAAACATTGCCTTTACTATCTACGATAGGTTCAAACTCGACATTTCCTGGCACATTTAATTCTTCGGGAAGGGTCAAAGTAATTGAATTGCCGACCTTTCTGCTTTTAATGATCATTTCGTGGTAGATTGCAAATTTAATCCGAATTTTTGGACAAATTGGTCAGCATAACCTGATACGGTGTTTTCCAGTCAAGTATTTTAAGCGGTCTCTGGTTAATTTGGAGTAACGTCGTCGTTAAATCTTGAGCACTAATGTGCTCAAAACGAGTCCCCTTAGGATAAAAATAACGTAAATTCCGATTAAAGCGTTCATTACTACCACGTTCAGCTGGCGTATAAGCATGACAGTAATAGGTCTTAATACCATATTGTGATTCAAATGATACTAGCCCACTAAACTCAGTACCACGGTCCACAGTAAAACTGTGCACCGGTCCATTAAAAGTTGTTAGGAACTTAGTCAGTGCTTCATTAACACTCGCTGTCGTTCGGTCCTTTAACCGATATGCCCAAAGGAACCGTGATTTGCGATCGATTAAAGTTAATAAAACTGCCTTACTATGCCCACGAGGGCCAACGACGGTATCTAGTTCAAAATCACCGATGCGATTACGTTGATTAATCATCATGGGACGCTGTTCAATCGATCGCCCCAAAGATTGATTATATTTGGATCGTTGGTCAACGTTACGCCGTTGGCGTACGCCATGTTCAGGTAGATCATTCAAGGAGAAACCAATTCTCCCCTGATTTAGCCAATTATAAATAGATTTAGTCGCTAGTTTAAATTCGTGAGCAATCATTCCTGGTGACCAGCTTAGATGTAAATGGTTGAGAATTGTTTGCTTTAACTCATCGCTCAGCTTAGTTTTCCGACCACATCGTGATCGCTTGTATTCGGCATCTGTTTGTGCTAATTCAGCCTGATAAGGTTGACATCGAGATAATTCATAAGAAATTGTTGACGGTGATCGGTTCAGCCGAACGCCCATTTGGATATTGGACAGCCCTAGTTCACAAAAGGTTTCGATTTTAATTCGTTCGGAATAGGTTATACTAGACAAAAGATCAGCTCCTAAAAGATGGGTTTGTTGTAAACACCATTTTAAAGGAAGCTGATCTTTTTTGTCCGAACAGCGTTCGGATTAATTTTACAATCTACTTCGTACCTTCCATACTTGTCAAGGGCAGTTTAAAAATGTAGGTTTTCGGCAGAAAGAAATGTAGGTTTTCGGCAGTTACTTGAGGCCACGTAATCGGTAAGATTTACCAGTGATCTTCACTACGTGAACATGATGAACCAAGCGATCGAGAATGGCTGCTGTCACAGTTGGGTTCTGGAAAATATCAACCCAAGCGGATAGATCACTATTGCTGGTAATGATCGTTGAATGCTTTTCATAGCGGGCATTGACTAGCTGAAATAAGAGGTTAGCTTCTTGGTGACCAATTGGCAAATACCCAATTTCATCAATAATTAATAGGTCATAGCGCGAATAGCGGCTTAGAGATCGATCAAGCAGTCCTTTTTCGTAAGCTGCTCTCAATCTAATCAACAGCTCATGACAATTAATAAAGAGAACCCGACAGCCCTGTTTACAGGCCTCAATCCCAATACTAATTGCCAAGTGGGTTTTACCGACTCCCGGATTGCCAATAAAGATTAAGTTTTCAGACTTTTCCATAAAAGCCAGATTCTGGAATTCCAGAACCTCTTGGCGATTCATACTGGGTTGAAAGCTAAAATCAAATGTATCTAGGGATTTTGTATTGGGGAACCGAGCACGGCCAATGGCCCGTGCAATCTGACCTTCGTGTCGATTCTGGAGTTCCGAATTAGTTAAATCAATTAGCGCCTCAGTTAATGACAGATTATCAGTGTGAATTTGATCAAGGTAATTCGGCAAGTATTCACGGATTTTGTTTAACCCTAAGCGCTCAAGATTATTTAAAAGAATTTGATTATTAGTGGTCATGGTAGCCTCCTATAAGTTGTCGTAATCAGTCATATGTTCACGAATGTAAGCTGAAATGTCTTCATCTGTCCGCCCTTTAAGCAAATCAGATTTGAGGATATTGAACTGATCTTGGGGGTCATAATTCAGCGAATTGGTAGTTATGGAGTGCGTACGAATTTCTTCTCCGTTATAATAAATGTGAATGCGCTGCTCATCATTGGAGATTTCAACAGCAACCGTACAACCAATGTATCGCGGATCTACTGAGTACTTACATTTGCGGAAATTGATCATGGCCTCCTTCGAAACGACACGGGTAATGTTTTCTTCGAAGTATGGTTCAAGGAGATTAACTGGAACGCGATGAAGGTACTCTTTTTCTTCGTCTAACCATTTCAGGTACGGGACTTCGTCCGTGGCCTGCGAAGTTTCATGATTTAGATCATCTCGGAGCATATGAACTAGTTCGATTAGCTCAGTTCCATCAGCAAATTCAGTATTGTATGGCCGTAAACGTTCAACCGTGCGAGCAAGGGCTTCAACTGCACCTTTAGTTTGTGGTCTGAATGGTCGACAAGCAATTGGTGTGAAACCGGCATCTTTACAGAATTCGTGGAACCGTTCGTTAAAGACAGCGTGGCCAAACTGGGATTTTGTATGATCCACAACGGTTTTCATATTATCAAACCAGATTTCCGTCGGAATACCTCCGGTATGAAGGAAAGCGTCGTGTAAGCAAGAAAAGAGGGTATCTTGGCTCCGATCAAAGGTTAGTGTCATATATTTGAGTTTTGAATAAGGCAATACATACAAGAAAATATTGAATTTAAACAGCTCACCCTCGCTGCTCACTAGGGCCATTTCTTCTTTCCAGTCAACTTGAGCAGAGAGACCAGGGGAATGTTCAATCCGAATGGTAGCTTTCTTAACTCGTTCTCGGCGGGTTTGGCGACAATAATCTTTCACGAGGGTATAGCTGCCGGTAAAGCCCTTCTTCTGGATAAATTTAAAAATTGAAGCAGCCGAACAATTTAGTTCAAGCTTTGAATCGATGGTTTGCTTGAATGGATCCAGTAAACTTGGCCGTTTCGGTCGACCACTTGGTCGGCCCTTAAGTCCAGCTTTGACTTCCTCATAGGCTTTCTTAACGGTTCGATAATCAACATTATATTGCCGGGCAATCTCGGCGAAGTTAGGCTTAATATTTTCAGTCACGTAAATCGTCACTCCTTCTCTTAAATCACGTCTCACATCAAATTCCTCCTACACTCTGATGTGATTCATGATACAAAAAATGTAGGAAAACCAACAGTTCTAACCTGCCGTTTTCCTACATTTTACGGGTGCCTTTTACACCATACTGACTCAGATGTTTTGTTAATCTATCTTCAGGCAATTTTTAACCGTTAAATAAATGCCAACACCGTGAAGTTAATGACAAAGAGTAATGACACAATCCAGATCAATGGATGAACCGTCTTCGCCTTGCCCATTACAGTTTTAATCAAGCAGTAGAAAATAAATCCTGCTGCAATCCCATAGGTGATGTTATAGGCAAAGGCCATCATCAATGACGTCATGAAGGCTGGAATTGCTTCTTCTAGATCGCCCCACGGAATCTTATTGAATGAACTCATCATCATGATGCCGACTAAAATCAGCGATGGCGCAATTGCAGCCGTAGGAATAATTGACAGCAAGGGAGAAAGGACGGAACTAGCCAAGAAAAGAATGGCAATGACGACACTTGTTAAACCCGTGCGACCGCCAGCACCAATGCCGGCAGAACTTTCCACGTACGTCGTAATGTTTGATGTGCCAAACAAAGAACCAACCCCTGTTGCAATCGAATCGGCGAACAATGCCTTATCCAGTTTGGACTTAAAACCTGGTTCGGCTTCCAAACGTAATTCTTCCTCACCTGAAAAAATACCGGTTTGACGGCCGGTCCCAATAAAGGTACCTAGTGAATCAAAAATATCAGACAGGCTAAACGACAGAATGGTCATTAACACTAAAATAATCCGGTGACTGTCAGAAAATAACGATCCCATTCCTTGTGACGAAAATGCTGCTAAGAAAGTTGTTCCTAACTGTTTCACCGACGCACCGAAAGTAAAGGCACTAAATAAGTGTAAGTTGGTAACGCCCATTGGAATGCCGATAAGCGTTGTTGCAAAAATCCCGATCAACAGAGCGCCCGGAACTTTGCGAACCTTCAGTAAAACTGTAATGACTAAGCCGATCAATGCTAACACAATGCTGGCATTATTGAAGTTTTGTAATGCTGGTACGATGCCACCGCCAGTCACAACTGTCTCAATGCCGTGGTGGAATGTTTCTTGTGTTCCAGAAAATGCTTTATTGTTAATCGATAAAATATTGCCAGCGTCTGAAGTGAACTTTAAAAAACCAGCGTTTTTCAAACCCGCATAAGCAATAAAGGCACCAATCCCACCGCTAATTGCCAATTGTAGGTTCATCGGAATTGCTGAAATCAACATTTTACGGACTTTGGTTACGGTAATCAGAATATTAATAATGCCACAAAAGAAAACTAACGCTAACGCAGCTTGCCATTTAAAGCCTAAACTCATAACAACGGTATACGTGAAGAAAGCATTGAGCCCCATCCCTGGCGCTAGCGCATAAGGAACGTTTGCAACAAGTCCCATAACCAGTGTTCCGGCAACAGAAGCAATAATTGTTGCCAAAAACACAGCTTGAACAGGCATTCCAGTCTGTCCAAGAATCTGAGGGTTAACAAACAGGATATATGACATGGCGAAAAACGTTGTCAAACCTGCACCAATTTCTGTACTGACCGTGGTTCCTGCCTTTTTTAATCCGAATAACCGTTCCACTATGTCACCTCATCATAAATGTTTTTATAAATACGGATTATTAAACCGATTAGTGGTTAATTCGTTCGTATTCAATACAGACATCGTACTCATTGCAAAATCAAAATGCAATCACTTTTTGTCCTTTTAACAGCTAATTATAATGATTCATACCAGAAAAAGGATTTTATTTTATTTTAGGCTTAGGTTTCCAATAAAGTTCGTGTTTTACGTTAGTTCACGTCAAAAAAATTTCGTCACATTTGTTTTTTCATACGGCAAATTCTATAATTAATCCGAACAGAAATTAAAAAGCCCAAAGTAATCACTTACAATGGTAGTAGCTAATTCCAACCAATATAGGGAGTGATTACTTTGGGTACATCTACTTTATCACGTTTTCAACGTGGCGCACTAGCACAACTGGTCAATGAGGGGAATAAATCTTACCAAGTAATGGCTGACGCCTTAGGCGTCGCCAAAGCTACGATTAGCTATGAGTTGGACCGGGTTAAACCTTATGATCCAGAATTAGCTCAGCAAGATGCAGATCGCAAAAGGCGGAATTGCGGTCGTCGTTCGATGCTGACGGCAGCATTAGCGACTTTAATTACCAATCACTTACGATTAACCTGGTCACCAGAAACCATTGCGGCCGCTTATAACTTGAGCACTGCGTCAATTTATAATTGGCTTAATCGTGGCTGGCTCCCCTTCAAATTGACTGATCTACCCAATCGGAATGTCCGCCAGCACCGAGTGAGCGAAAATCGTGGGAAATTTACAAGTGGGACTTCCATCGAACAACGGCCAACAACTGTTAATCAACGATTAGCTTTTGGTCATTGGGAAGTAGATACGGTGCTTTCTAGTCGAAGTGAGTCACGATCATGTCTGGTTACATTCGTAGAACGTAAGACCCGACTTCTATGGGCCATCAAAGCCCCTAATAGAACGGCTAAGGCTCTAAACACCGCCTTTGGCAAGTTTATGGGGGCCTTCGGTCCCCAAGTAAAATCCATTACTGTTGATCATGGTAAAGAGTTTGCCAATTATCAGGCCTTAGAACAGGATTATCAGATCAAAGTTTATTTTTGCCATCCATATTCACCATGGGAGCGAGGTTCCAATGAATATTTTAATAGACGGTTACGCTGGTTCTTCCCGAAAAAGACCAATTTTAGCCAAGTAACGACTGATGAGATCCTAGCAGCACTTGAACTAATTAATCAACGACCATTAAAAATACATCATCAACAGACTGCCATTGAAAGATTCCGGGCTTGTTCGGATTAAACTTGTAATTTGCCATACCAATAAAATTAATTCAGGCGCTACCTCCTTCTTTTCGGAGAATTCGTTGTTTGATCATTTTCAGCACTTAACATCGTTATTTACGAATCAAAGTTATAATGTTATTATCAACATATGAATTGAATAACATGCTTAAATAACTTTATTAGGATTTCAGATTAGGTTGCTCGATTGAGGAGAAAGAATATGCAAAATAATACCGATTCAAACATGCTTGTTCGTCGAAGCATTCATACGGAATACTTTTCGACCGGATGGATGGCATTTGAATTCCTAGTCGGTCTTTACTCCGGTATTACGGCACATTCAATATTATTAATTGCTTTTGGATTGGACAGTTTTTTAGAAATCATTTCAGGTAGCACACTGATTTGGCGTTTACGTAAAGAAGCAAATGGCGCAAGTCAGAGCGAAATTAATCGTGCTGAACGTCGCTCCTCACTAATCGTTGGCTCGGTTCTCCTGCTACTATCCATCTATGTCATTGGCGTTTCGCTTTTTAATTTAGTCACACATCAAGCTGCTGACCAAAGCTTTTCCGGCATTGCAATCGCCATTGCCTCCGTTATCTTGATGCCATTTCTAACTTTACGCAAACGCGCGTTAGGTAAATCACTTCACTCAGATGCCTTAGTGGAAGATGGTATGTGCAATATCACCTGTGCTTATATGGCTGCTACTGTATTAGTTGGCGGCGTTTTAACCGCACTGTTCGGTTGGTGGTGGGCCGACTCTGTGGCTGCACTTGTGCTGGTTTACTTTATCGCCAGTGAGGGATGGGAATCTTTCCAAGCAGGTCGTGGTAAGGACTAACAAAGAACTTCTGTAAAATAACAAAACGGCAGGTTTGACGATTGCGTCAGACTTGCCATTTTTGTTTGTCTCGATTTGAACATTTTCACCTTTAAACCGCGCCTTTGAATGACTTTTGACATTTACGCAATTAACTGAACATGCTAGACTCAACATATGAAATGAAAGGAATTGTTATGACAAACTCCAACAAACCGAACTTGATCGATTCATTTCATTTAAGTGAATCGACGCGTATCTTTAAATTGCTCAGCAACCCCTCACGTTTGCAAATTTTATACGTCTTGGAACAACAGGAATTAAACGTTAATGACTTGAGCACGTTGCTTAACTTAGAACAATCGGTCGTTTCGCATCAGCTTGCGCTACTTCGAAAGCACCAGTTGGTCACAGCCAAACGTGTTGGTAAGGCGAATTATTATCGGCTAGACGATCCTCACATTCTTGACATCGTCACAGAGACCCTTGAACATGCGGACCATGTAGTGCGTGGTAAAAAGCACAATGAGTAACGCACTGTCGTCACGACTAATAATGCTGTTAACCTGCTACTTCGTCATTTAAAAGAGGTTCGTTATGATTCAACCCATCAATAAAAACATCAATAGTTTAAAAAAAGTCTCCCAACTGGCAACACCTGCTGACCAACAAATCGTTGCTGACCTTGTCGACACGCTGCGGGCCCACCAAGACAATTGTGTTGGCATGGCGGCAAATATGATTGGGCAGACAAAACGCATCATTGCTTACCAACTCGGGCCAATGCTGGTACCGATGATTAATCCAGTGATTACTCAAAAACAAGCTGTTTATCAGACTACCGAAGGCTGTTTGTCCTTATCAGGTCAACGACCAACAACCCGCTACCGCAACATTACCGTCCGTTACCAAACAACAGATTGGCAAACAAAGACGGCGTCATTCTCCGATTTCACTGCGCAGATTATTCAACATGAAATCGATCATTGCGACGGGATTCTAATTTAATTACTGGCTTACAAATAGGGATCAATATTCGGACAATTATGTTCGAATATTGATTCCTATTTTTTTTGATCACTGATTTCGCTAACAATGACTCTAAGTGTTTGCATTAAATCGACTCCGCGACAGAGCGTTGATGCCATGATGATCAGTGACAAAACACTGTTAACATCCGTACTCAAATCCGGCGAAAATCAGATACTGCAATAAACAAAAAATAAAAGTGTTGACGAATATAGTGAACATGTTTATGATACGTTTATTGATTGAGGTGATAATATGCTTTCGAATTACTCGCAACAAGAGTTGGAACAAGGTTGGCATCGTCAAGCAGACACTTTTTACTGTAACTACTGCGATGCCAAGTTTGAAGCCGACCAAGTTTATCAAATTAATGATCATTTTTTTGCTGCTGCAGCGGCAATTGAGCAACACATTCAAAACGTTCATCAAGGAAATGCGTACCAACTAATCCATGATGATTCAAAATACAATCAATTAACAGAGAAGCAACAAGCCTTACTAACCGCGTTTGCAACTGGTCAAAAAGATGCCGAGATTGCGCGCGATATGAATGTTTCGGCTTCTACGATTCGCCATCAAAAATTTACGTTTCGAGAGAAAGCCAAACAAGCTAAGCAATATCTGGCGATGTACCACAATGTCTTTGAGATTAATCATGATCAATCAGACACCCTCATCCCCATTCCTGGTCACGTTGCCAGACCGGATGACCGATTCGCAATTACCAACGCTGAATGGCAGAACACTGTCGCAGAATATTTATCAGAAACGAATGGACAGCTGACCTTAAAGCGTTTGCCGCGTAAACAAAAGCGAATCGTGGTCGTTCTCGACCGCATCACACAAAGTTTGCCAGCAGATGGTGAATGGGATGAGTTACAAATTACTGCAATTTTAAAGAAAATTAGCGATGACCCCGTAACGCTGCGCCGTTACCTCATTGAATACGGCTTTATGGATCGTACTCGAGATGGCTCACGTTACTGGATTGTTAAGGACTGATTTTCCCGCTCAAATTAATCGAGGAAATTAACATGACTTACAAATCAATTTCAATCAACCCCAAGTTTGACCAAACGGATGGCCGTAGTACTGGCACCCATGAGGTTGAAAACGCAACTTATGGTGACAACCTTGGTTCACGGCCAACGACTGGCGAACTCATGGTGCAACTCAATCATGATAACGCACAAACTATCCCCGCAACGCGCATTTTAGATTTAGCGTTGCTGATTCTCAGCACCAACGCCTACTTTATGGAGGCCGC
The DNA here is from genome assembly GCF_048961765.1 of Furfurilactobacillus cerevisiae. GTDB lineage: Bacteria > Bacillota > Bacilli > Lactobacillales > Lactobacillaceae > Furfurilactobacillus > Furfurilactobacillus milii_A. The sequence goes on along the minus strand of NZ_CP185253.1, from coordinate 780,641 downwards.
CTACAAAATGGACGATCTATACGATCCGGATCACCTTGCAATCATCAAACACGCGTTACAAGGAACCGGGTTCGAAATCAATGTTGATGCTGATAACGAAACCATTGCACACGACATCCAATTTTTCTATGATCAGCTGCAAAGTGACGGCGAGCTGTACGGCGAACGTTACCGCCTACTTGCCGACGAATTGAAAAAATTGGGATATTAAGAGCAGAGTGTTGCACAACTTCGAGTTGAATCCGAGCAATAAGAAATAAAGCGAGCCATTCGGTGATTTTCCGAATGATTTGACTTACCGCTTATGCACAGGATTCAGAAGTTAGGTGCACGTTTACGAAAGTGCTGCCGAAGCTCGGTAAGGTGCGAGCAATAAACAACACAAAAAATAAGGAGTTAGAACCATGAGTACCACATTACAAAAACAGCGCACCGACTATTCCACCGTGGAACAAGCGATGATCTGGCAGAAACCGGCTTCTCACGTGACCAGTGAACAAGAACGCCGCATTGCTAATACCATCATCGCCACCTGGCAAATGCTGGAAATGCGCATTACAAATTTACTATTGGAAGGTGACGCTGGTTCCGGCAAAACGCAACTGGCAAAGGCCCTTTCTGCCGATTTACAACTGCCCTACACAAAAATCACTTGTTTTGCTGACATGGATAAATCCGATATCCTCGGTTCTCTGCTGCCCGTTTTGGACGAAGATTCCGAACTACAAACCATATTTGATGAGAGTCAGTCACAAGCAGAAGTTATTTCACGTTTGGCTGGCCACTTGAAGCTGTCTGAGAAGAACGCAAAAACCTATTTGCAACATTATCAAGATAGTCACCAATCCATTAGCTATCGTTTCTACCCTTCGGAAATCGTTAAGGCCGTTCAAAACGGTTACTTGCTAGAAATCCAAGAACCGACCGTCATCCGTGACGCCTCCGTGTTAGTCGCGTTAAACTCAGTTCTGGAACCTAACGGAACGTTGGAAACCCTGCAAGGTCGAATTCAACGGCATCCTGACACGGTCGTGGTGTTAACAACTAACAGAAACTATCAAGGTAACCGACCACTAAACGAATCTCTACGGGACCGGATGCAGTATTCCGAAAAGATGGACTTACCGACCATTCCAGTCATGGTTGCCCGTGCTTCCGCAAAAAGTGGTCTACATGACGAAAAATTGCTGACCGTGATGGCAAACATTATTCGTTTACTTGATGAAACGGCAAAAGCCAACGGTATTCACGGTGTCGCTGGAATGCGAAGCTACCTTTATTGGTCTGCCAGCGCTGCGTTTACGGATATTCTTAAATCGTTTGATCAGATGGTACTTTATAAAGTCACGACTGACGAACTCGAAATTGACCTATTAAAGCAGGCAATTGCGGATGCCGGCCTTTGGGATCAACTCGTCAGTTTGGTCACCCAATCAGCTGTCAAACGGACTATTCCTGCTACTCATACACAACAAGACGTTAAGCCGCCGGTCAGTGAACCGACCACGCCTGCTGTTGCTGGCCAAAATAAGCCTGAACGAGATTCAGAAGCTGATAAACAAACTGTCTCACCTGACAATGAAAAAACTAAGAGTGAAGATGATAACGTCCAACCAGATGGCGATAAGATCACAGCCGAAGATGCCAAGCGTGACGCTAGCCTCGACGTAACCAGTACGATTGGTACTGAGCAGCAAGAAGAAAGTTTTCACGAAGGCGAAACACTTTCGATGCCAATGATAGATACTGAAGCCGCCAAACAAACGCGAAAAGCGTTGAATCAATCAGCTCGCGAAAGTCTGAAAAGCACTATTCATGCACGTGAAGGCCTTATCGTTCACGTGCCTAAGATTACGCCTGCCGATGTTAAGCTGGCCAATAAAAAGCTACAATCCAACCACCTTATTACAGATCAACTAGTGCGACAAATGCGTGAAATTCTTCAGAATGAACACGCTAGCGATGTCGCTAAGGGTAAGGTGTTTGGGCAACAATTCGATGCTAGTAAAGTTGTTAATCAAGATTTCGGTTACTTCACAAAAAAGCGGACTCCTGATGAAGACCCATCACTGGCAATTGCCATCCGTGTTGATCAATCTGCTTCAATGGTTGAGGATGACCGCATCAAGCATGAACAAACAGCAATCTTTGCCCTCACCGCCTTTTGTCGAGATCTAAATATTCCGCTGACTATTAATGGTGATACGGCAGATGTTAGTGAACGTGAACGCACTTCCATTTACGCTTATAAAGAATTTGACGAAGATTATGATACCGCCTTGCTACGTTTGACGACCATCAAAGCGTTGAATAACAATCGTGATGGTAGCGCCCTCAAAATTCTGGCGGACAAACTTGCTGCACGAACTGAGCAAACAAAACTGCTTATCAATCTTAGCGATGGTCAGCCAAAGGCCATGCCTAACTATACGGGTGATTTAGCCAAGGACGATTTGCAACAAGTCGTCCATGAGGCCGAACGCGAAGGCATTGTCGTGCTCTCCGCCGCCCTTGGTGATGACGCTGAGACGTTGAAAGACATTTATGGTAACCAGCGCTTTCTCGATTTTACAGACCTCAACAAACTAGCCACCAATTTGGTGCACGTCGTTATGAGGTTCGTATGAGCGTGATGCCGAGGCCAGCAAAAAAAGTAACAAAGGAGTAACTCATGAATCCCAAACGAAGACAAGAACTGTTGGATCAATATGCAAAAATTGAAATCGATTATGGTGTGATTCAACTGAAAAATAAAGCGAACGGTAAAATATACATTGCCGCTGTGCCCAACCTCAAAAATCGGTGGTCCTTTTACCAACAAAATTTAAACAATGGTAGCTTTCCCAATCCAGACTTGTTAGCCGACTGGCGAAAGTATGGTGCAGAAAACTTTGAGTTTAGCGAATTGTATCGAAAGGATGCCACCGACGTGTTAAATATGCGGCATACACTCAAGGAACTCAAAAAAGAGTGGTTGACAAAATTACAACCATTTGGCGACCGTGGATACAATCAACCCATGAAAGAATTGTAATCACAAAACAAGGTGAAATCTGACATTACGTTTACCAAACGTAGCATTAGATTTCACCTTTTTTGTGATTGTGCCGCTTTCCTTGATCACAGAGGCTGCCATCCTATCCACAAAGCCAATTACACCTTGATTAAGTCACCTTAAATTTTCAACGTTTGCGCATTGATCGCCACGACCACCGTACTGAGCCCCATGAGCAACGCACCAACGGCTGGGCTGAGAATTATGCCGACAAATGCTAGAATCCCTGCAGCCAAGGGAATGGCGAAGATGTTATAACCGGCCCCAAACCATAAGTTTTGGACCATCTTCCGTGTTGTGTTGTGCGCTAAATCGAGAAAGTGCAAGATATCGGATGGATCACTTCGAACCAGCACGATGTCGGCAGAATCAACGGCAACGTCTGTGCCAGCGCCAATAGCAATGCCAATATCCGCGCGAACCAGACTCGGTGCATCATTGACACCATCGCCCACCATTGCCACGACCAGGCCTTGATCCTGATATTGTTTAACGATCCCTTCCTTATCTTCTGGCTTCAGTTCACCATGCACGTCTTCGTCAGGAATGCCCAAACGCTTGGCAATCAGTCCAGCAACCTGCTTGTTATCACCTGTCAGCATAACTGGACGAATGCCGCGAGCCTTCAAGCCATCGATCAAGGCTTTTGAGCTTTCCTTCAATTGATCACCTTGAGCAGCCCAACCGAGTAAACGATTATCACTGATCAAAAAACTCACCGTGTTCCCCTGCAAAGACAATTCGTTAAATTTGCTCTGATCATAATCGATCTTGTTTTCATTCACAAAGCGTTCGTTCACAATTGCGACATGATGGCCCTGATACTCACCTTCAATCCCTGTTCCAGGCAAGTTATTGATATTGTCTACAGGGACACTCGCTTTGTGTCGAGCATCGAGTTCTTTAATAATACCAACCGACAGCGGATGTGAGGAGCCAGCTTCTAGACCACCCATGATAGCAAGAACGCTGTCGCCATCATAGTCTGGTGTGAAGCTTTCAACATCCGAAACTGCGAAGTTGCCCTCTGTCAACGTCCCTGTTTTGTCCATCATAACCGCGTTCAAATGACGTGCATCCTCCAGTGCTTGCCGTTTGCGCGTCAACAACCCGTTTTTAGCTCCAATGGATGTAGAACGAGCAACGACCAACGGAATAGCGAGGCCGAGGGCGTGAGGACAAGCAATCACAAGAATTGTCACCATTCGTTCCAAAGCAAAGTTAAAGTTCTTGTTAATGATCCACCAGAGGACAAACGCAATTAAGGCAACGCCAACAGCCACATAGACAAGCCACCCGGCGACACGATCAGCAACACCTTCAGCGTTCGACTTTTCTTTCTGCGCATTATTGACCAACTGCATCACTTGGGACAGATATTCTGATTCTCCAGTCCCAGTAACCTTTACTTGGATAACGCCGGCACCATTTGTCGAGCCTCCAATAACCTCGTCATCAACGTCTTTCGTGACGTCACATGCCTCACCAGTGACCATCGCTTCATTAACTGACGTTTGCCCATCGACAATCATGCCATCAGTCGGAATATTCTCGCCAGCCTTAACTAGCACTGTTTGACCGACCTGAACTTCTGACAATGGCACGTCGTTTGTGGTGCCGTCAGTATTCACTAGTGTTGCATCATTTGGTAACAATGCGGCCATTTTCTGCAAGGCATTACCTGCAGACATCACGGCATTCATTTCAATGACATGTCCCAACAACATAATATCAATCAGCGTCGCCAGCTCCCAAAAGAAATCCATAACGTTTGAGCCGCCAACAAACGTATTCATGATAAACGCATAAATGCTGTAGAAATACGAAACGGAAATCCCGATGGCAATTAGTGTCATCATTTCAGGATGACGATCCTTTAGTTCAGCACGTGCACCACGAAGAAATGGTGCACCACCGTAAAAGTACATAAACGACGCAAGAATCACCAATAACCATTCTGATCCAGGAAAAGCGAGTCCTGGATAAAAGCGATTCATCAATACGGGTGACAAAATTACAACCGGAATTGAAACAACTAACGACACCCAAAATTTTTGCGTAATGTTGCCCATATGCATCATTTCACCGCCGTGCTGCATCAGGTCACTGTCATTATTCATATCCATTGACGCATGACTATCCTTATTCATATTTTTCATGCGGCTGCCTTCTCTCTTTTGATTCAACCGATTACGTGCTCGTTTAGCACAAAGATTGAGTATAAAACATTTCCGTACACCAATTATTTACGTTTAATCATAATCAGTTCGTGATATTCGCGCTAACAAAGGTGCCCAGGGAGAAAAGGTCATCGTCATTTTTGAACCAACAAATCGTAAGTTTTCCGTTTTAATCCCATTTGAGGACATCAAAAGGCCAACCCAATTGCAGAGCCGGCCTCACCATCGAAATCATTAAAATTTAATCATCCATCGCTGCACTAAACGGTCGGTCTAAAAACTCATGCTTGTCTCGGTCATTCACCTGACGTAATACATGGCAAGGATTCCCGACTGCGACAACGTTTGCTGGCAAATCGCGAGTAACAACGCTACCAGCACCGATAATCGTATTATCACCGACCGTCACACCAGGTAACACAATACTCTGTGCGCCTATCCAAACGTTATTACCAATGTTAATTGGTAAAGCATATTGCAACGCGGATGGTTTTTTACGTAATTCTGGATCCACGATGTGACCTGCCGTATACAAGCCAACATTTGGCGCAATCAAAACATCATTACCAATATTAATAACATTGGAGTCTAAAAATGTGCATCCCATATTTACTTTTAAATTGTCGCCTGCATTGATATTGACGCCATAGTCACAGTGAAACGGTGAATCAATGTAAAAATCTTTGCCAATGGTCCCAAATAAACGACGAATAATCTGTTCTCGCGATTTTAAATCTGCGGGATCAATGTCGTTAAACGACTTCACTTCCCGACGTGTTTGTAACCTAATTTCCAATAACTCATCTGTCTGTCGAAAAGCCTTGCCTGCTAGCATCCTTTTGCCAGCTTCCGGCCACGTCACTTTTTCCATAATTTCTCTTCTTTCACGTTGCATACTTTTTTTGATCATTTACGCCTAAAGAAAAGGACAACCATTCAGAAAATTACTGAATCATTGCCCTCTTATCAATCGAATTTAAAATGACACATTAAAAATAAATAAATCTGGATCTAGCCTTACACAAACTTTAGGGCATAATCATCCATTTTAAGAACGCGATGCGTAATCAGGGAACATGCACCAAGTAATGTTGCATGCTGTGAATCCTTTGCTAGCCGAATGCGGGTGCGATTCCGAGAAATCAGTTGATACTTCTGACGAATTTGTTCAAGCAATGACGGCAATTCGTCAATTAATGGTGAATTAATGAAAATTGCTTCTGGGTCAAACTCACTGGCTACGTTGAAAATAATCTTAGCAATGGCAGTCGTAAATTCATCCAGAATTTTCTTAATATCTTTATCGTCACTACGAAATAGATCCACTAAATCATCTCGTTGTAGGCTAGGATCCTCTTTAACGCCCTGAGCAAACCCAATAATGGCATCTTCAGAGCAGAAATCTTCCACTTTACGAAAATTGTCTAACATCCCTACGTTTGCATCCATCATAATACTTCGTCCAATTTCACCGGCCTCACCATTTAAGCCGCGGTAAAGCTGACTATCAATAATGATCCCGGCACCAATCCCTTTATGGATGCTGACTGTGATTGTATTTAGATACAGGCCTGCTTCATTGAAATCACGCTCGTAAATAGCAGACAAATTGGCCTCGTTTTCCATCATAACTGGCACTTGAAATTCGCCAGTAAGACTTCGAACGATATTTTCATCCTTCATATCGATAAACGGTGCATGCACAACGTGTTCATCCAAAACAGTTCCAGAAACAGCTACTCCAATACCTAGTAACCCGTGTAAGGTTCCCGGAATATTAATCTGCCGCACTTTAGCACGCATTGCATCAATAATTTGATGAATATCCATCCCGACGATATCAAAATTACGAAACGAAATAATGTCACCATTTAAGTAGTTAGTCATCATATGAAGATGACGGTACCCAATTTCAAAACTGACTGTATAACCCCAGTGAGCGTTCACCTGCGTAAAAATCGGTTTGCGACCACCGCTGCTAGTTGACTCACCCTGGCCCAATTCCACCACTAAAGAGTTTTCTTTTAGCATGTTGTATAAGGTAGACACCGTTGATTTATTTAATTTAATTTTCTTAGAAACGTCAATCCGCGATATTGGCCCCTCATTAAAAATCTGCTGAAGAACTAATTTTTGATTCACACTGCGCATGACGTCCTGATTTAAAACTTTGCTACTCACCTTCAACCCCACCTTATCAATTCTATGCAATTAGTATAATGCATAAAGACGGCGGTAAGTATGCATAAATAGCAAGAGTGTTCCCAAACAGATACAATGTCGTCCCTAATTTTTGCGTCTAAACGCCAGCAAGCGTGAGGACAGCTCTTTCGTTGACGGATAGATTGTTTGATAAATGTTGTGCAATTCCTTGTACTTTGCCACATTCTTTTCAATTGGATGATAAACAGTCCCAAAGTGAACGAACTGGGCAGCACAATCCTGAACAGTATCAAACCATCCGAGACCAACAGCGGCTAACATGGCAGCACCCAATCCGGGTCCCTGTTCGTTTGTTAAGCTAACCACATCAACATTGAAAATATCGGCTTGAATCTGCAACCACAGTGGACTCTTGGCGCCCCCGCCAATTGAAACAACGGTATCAAACTGGCTACCATTTTGTTCGAACAAATCTAAAATATCACGGAACGAGAACACGATTCCTTCCAACACAGAACGCACAAAGTCACTACGCGTTTGAGTACCGTCAATACCAACGAAACTTCCGCGAATATCTGCGTTAGCATACGGTGCGCGTTCACCAACAATATACGGCGTAAATAGCAATCCGTTTGCGCCTACTGGTGATTCATTAGCTGAGGCCACAAATGCGCTAAAATCAGTATCTTTAGCGAATGTCTTTTTAAACCAGTTCAGACTGTATCCGGCTGCCAGTGTCACACCCATCGAATAATAGGCATTTGGAATGGCGTGATTCTCGAATTGAAGTGTGCCCTTATAATCAATGCTTGGATCTTCTTCATACTTCAGGACAACACCTGATGTACCAATACTGGACAGCACCATATTGGGATGTAAGATGCCGGCACCCACGGCACCACAAGCGTTGTCTGCACCACCTGCAAACACTTTGGTATGGGTGTCCAATCCAGAAAATTCTGCATAATTTGGCGTAATGTTACCAACATAGTCAATTGAGTCCATTAGTGGTGGGCAAATTGACTCAGGAATATCAAACATCTTGCAAATTCTGGTACTCCATTCATGATTCATCACATCTTCAAGCACAGTTCCGGAAGCGTCTGAGTAATCCATCCCTAATTTTCCTGTCATCCGGTACCGAACGTAATCCTTAGGAAGCAAGAATGTTGCTGCCTTAGCGAAGGTTTCCGGTTCATTTTCCTTCACCCACAGTAACTTGGGTAAGGTAAAACCTTCTAATGGCTTATTTTTGGTGATTTCAATAAAATCATCGCCCATTTTGGCGGAAATTTCTTCACACTGTTTAGTTGTTCGTGTGTCATTCCACAAAATAGCTGGTCGTAAAACTTGATTGTTAGCATCAAGTAAAACAAGCCCGTGCATTTGACCCGAATAGCTGATCCCGTCAATATCTGCAGCCGCAATGCCATCGTTAAGAATCAAACGTACAATAGCGACCGTCGTTCCCATCACCCAATCTTCGGGGTTTTGTTCACTGTAACCAGGTTTAGGTTGGCTAAGTGGGTAATCATAACTCTGTTGGGCTTTGATTGTTCCCGTTTTATCAATGGCAGAAACCTTAACAGCACTAGTGCCGAGGTCCACACCCAATACATAACTCATAGTAAATCCTCCACAACACATACTTTTGTATAACAAGAAGTACGTTGTTTATTTTGACACAAACGGCGGCATCACGGAGAACTTTCCGCAGTGCCGCCGTTTGATTACACCGGTGAAGCTTATTTGACTAACAATTATTTACCTAAAGTGTCAACGATGTAGTGGTTGATAGTGTCCTTAACTTGTTCAAGGTGATCTGAGTGCGTTGCAGCAATCAATTCTGATTGTGGCTTGTCGACAGCATAAGCCTCAAGGGACTTGAAGTCAGCCTTGCCACTTTCGATTTCAGCACCAATACCAGACTTGTATGAGCTGTAACGTTCAGCCTTCAAGTTTTCCAAAACCTTGTCTTGGTACATCCGGTCAGCAACTAACAGACCAGCAGCAAAGCTGTCCATGCCGACAATGTGACCGTAGAATAAGTCGTTTGGTTCGAATGATGAACGACGTGGTTTAGCATCGAAGTTCAAACCACCGCGAGGTCCGATACCACCGTTCAAAAGAACTTCATACATAGCAGCAGTGGTCTCGTACAAGTTTGATGGGTATTCATCAATGTCCCAGCCAATCAACTTGTCACCTTGGTTGGCATCCAATGAGCCAAGCAAGCCAGCATCAACAGCAGTCTTGATTTCATGTTGGTAAGTGTGACCAGCCAAGTTGGCATGGTTACCTTCAAGGTTCAACTTGAAGTCTTTATCCAAACCATATTCCTTCATAAAGGCAATAGTTGTTGCTGCGTCTGTGTCGTATTGGTGAGTTGTTGGTTCCTTTGGCTTTGGTTCAAGTAACATCTGAGCATCAAAACCAATTTCGTTAGCGTAGTCCTTAGCCATGTGGAAGAATTTAGCAGCGTGTTCCTGTTCCTTCTTCATATCAGTGTTCCAAAGTGATTCGTAACCTTCACGACCACCCCAGAAGACATAGTTTTCAGAACCAACCCGCTTACCAATTTCCAAACTGTGCTTCAATTGAGCAGCTGAGTAGGCAAAGATGTCAGCGTATGGAGAAGTACCAGCACCTTCAACGAAACGAGGATTTGTAAATAAGTTTGATGTGTTCCAAAGAACCTTCATACCAGATGTCTTTTGGTATTCAACAATCTTATCAACAACTTTGTCCAGATTCTTGTTTGTTTCACGCAATGTGTTACCTTCTGGAGCAAGGTCACGATCATGGAAACATAGGAAGTCAACGCCTAACTTGTCATAAAATTCGAACGCTGCATCAACTTTAGCCAAGGCTTGGTCCATTGGGTCAGTGTACTTGTCGTAAGGACGTTGGGCAGTCCCATCACCAAATGGGTCAACTAAGCGTTGATCAAATGTGTGCCAGTAGGCTACAGAAAACCGTAACCAGTCGCGCATCTTTTTGCCGGCAACCACTTTGTCTGGTTGGTAATAGTGGAAACCTAAGCCTGATTTCAAATCGCTAGTACCAACATAAGGTACTTTATCAACATTCCAATAAGCCATGAATGAATTCCTCCAAATGAATTTGTTTGAGATAGTTTTTGCTAACAACCAACTTACGATTTGAATCATAGCTCCTCAAATTTGAAAATGCAAGCCCTTTCACGAAACTTTTTAAAGTAATATTTGTTAAGTAAAACATTTTATCAAATTGTTTTCCTTATAAAGACCGTCAATTCCGTCATAATCCCCTAAATTCAAATATAGCAAGGATCACTGTAGTTCATAAAAACAACATGCACTTTTTTCACAATATTTTTGGAAAGCGCTTGCAATTATCGTCAATCGAATTTATACTCTGCACTGTTAGTTGTTTAAGAACACTAACTCAAATCTTCTAACTAATAATCAACTTACAAACTTTCAAAACATATTAATTAGGAGAAATAACATGAGAAAAGTATCAACAGGCTTCGTCTATTTTTTCGGAGCACTTGGTGGTTTGCTCTTCGGTTATGATACTGGGGTTATCTCAGGTGCCATTCTATTTATTCAACGGCAACTGCACCTCGGTTCATGGCAACAAGGGTGGGTCGTTAGTGCCGTTCTGTTAGGTGCCGTTCTTGGTGCCGCTATTATTGGGCCAATGTCAGATCGCTTTGGCCGTCGCAAACTGGTTTTGCTTTCATCAATTATCTTTTTTGTCGGGGCATTAGGATCTGCGTTTTCCCCAGAGTTTTGGACATTAATCCTTTCCCGGATCATTTTAGGAATGGGTGTTGGTGCCGCATCAGCCTTAATCCCTACTTACTTAGCTGAATTGGCACCTGCTGATAAACGTGGTACTGTTTCAAGCCTCTTCCAGTTGATGGTTATGACTGGGATTTTGCTAGCCTACATCACTAACTACAGTTTCTCTGGCTTCTATACTGGTTGGCGCTGGATGCTTGGTTTTGCTGCTATTCCAGCCGCTATTCTCTTTCTTGGTGGTTTGTTACTGCCTGAAAGTCCTCGTTTCTTAGTTAAGAATGGTGACTTAGAAACTGCGACTGCCGTTCTGAATCAAATGAACCATAACGACCAGGACGCTGTCTCTAAAGAACTCGCTCAGATCAAACAACAAGCCGCTATCAAGAGTGGTGGTTGGCACGAGTTGTTTGGCAAAACAGTGCGTCCAGCTTTAGTCATTGGTGTTGGATTAGCTATTTTCCAACAAGTTATGGGGTGTAACACCGTGCTCTACTATGCGCCAACTATTTTCACCGACGTTGGTTTTGGTGTTTCGGCCGCTTTACTTGCTCACATTGGAATCGGAATTTTCAACGTTATCGTTACTGCTATTGCGGTCGCCATTATGGATAAAATTGACCGTAAAAAGATGCTAATCGGCGGTGGTATCGGGATGGGTGTCTCATTGCTCGTTATGAGCGTTGCAATGAAATTCTCACATGGATCATTTGCCGCCGCTGTCGTCTGTGTTCTTGCATTAACTATCTACATTGCTTTCTTCTCTGCCACTTGGGGTCCAGTTATGTGGGTCATGATTGGTGAAGTCTTCCCATTAAACATTCGTGGTTTAGGAAACTCCTTCAGTAGTGTCATTAACTGGGGTGCCAATATGATTGTTTCGCTTACTTTCCCACCATTGCTTAATTTCTTCGGCACTGGGAGTCTGTTCTTAGGCTACATGGCACTTTGTTTCGTTGCCATCTGGTTCGTTCACTCAAAGGTCTTCGAAACTCGTAACCGTTCTCTTGAGGAAATCGAAGCAACATTGCGTTCACGTTCCGGCGAAACTGAAACCGCTTCCGCTGACGTCAAAAATAATTCAAATACAGAAAATTAATAATATAAGGCCGTGATATGAATAGTTCAAAACGCAACCTGCATTGTGAAATGTACCGTTAGCTTTTTTCAAAGAGATCCCTGCTCTCTTCGTCCACTACTTATACCGCGGTCTTTCTAGCTACTCTATTAAATCAAAAAGGAAATTAATAAAATGGAAAATTCTGTAAAAAAAACACAGATAAGTGCAGATGGTAAATTGCCTTTCCGTGAAAAATTTGGGTGGGCCACAGGTGACTTTGCTCAAAATCTAATTTACACAACTATCTCAACTTATCTGTTGTTCTTTTATACCAACGTTTTTGGCCTAAGTGCCAGCGCTGCGGCAACAATGTTTTTAGTCGTTCGCCTTATTGATGCCATCAATGATCCTATTGTTGGAACATTTGTTGACAAGCATACAACCCGATTTGGTAAATATCGTGGCTATCTATTGTATATGTCAGTACCTTTAGCCGGATTAGCAATCCTTTGCTTCACTGTTCCCAGCTTTTCTGCAATGGGTCGGCTTGTTTACGCTTATGTCACTTACGTTGGCCTATCAGTTTTATACACGACCGTTAACATCCCTTATGGTTCGCTGAACGCCGCTATGACACGAAACAACAAGGAAATTGTTTCCATGACATCATTACGCATGGTGTTAGCCAATTTAGGTTCACTCACCGTTAGTTTCGGTGTGCCTATTTGTGTCAAATTGTTCTCAGGCGGAAGTTATTCAGGTCCTTCCTCTCAAATCGGTTGGTTCTGGACGATGGTCGTATATGGCATCGCCGGTGCTTTAATTCTTATTTATTGTTTCCACGAATCCGTTGAACGTATCACCATGAGTGGAGATCAATTAAATAATGTTCACGTTTCAGATTTATTTCACCAGCTCGTTATTAATGGACCGTTACGCACACTAGCAATCTTCTTTATCATTACGTTTGGCTTGATGTCCGTCGTAAATTCCGTTGGGGCTTACTACATGACTTATAACGCAGGTAATCCTGGCTTGATGCAATGGTATAACCTCCTCGGCACATTACCAGCCTTCATTGTGGTGCCGCTAACTCCTTGGCTAAACCGCAAGTTAGGCACACAAGTATTAATGCAAAGCAGTTTAGCATTATCAATCGTCGGCTTTGTCATGTTGTACTTTATTCCAGCAACCAATATTACTGGTACATTTATTGCCCGTGTTATTGAAGCGGCCGGCATTATCCTATCAACTGGTTTTCAGTGGGCTCTAGTACCACAAACAATTACTTACGGAGAATGGAAAACTGGAAAACGTGAGAACGGAATTATCAATGCCGTCATTGGTTTCTTCTTCAAGTTCGGGATGGCGCTTGGTGGCGTGATTCCAGGATATGTATTGGCAGCCTTCGGTTTTGCTGCTAATAAAACACAAACAGCTCATTCGCTTGAAGGTATTCGGATAACAACCACAATCGTACCAATTATCCTAACCGTCCTAGCAATGGTTGTCTTTGCTTTCTATCACCTGACAGATGACAAAGTTGAAAAGATGAATGAAGAAATTACGGCACGTGAAAGCGTAAAGTAATAGCTTATTTAATAGTTTTGGAGGCAGAAACGATGTTCTTCAAGAAAATCTTTAATCGACTATTTAACTGGGCCGCCCGCCCTCAAAAGGAACACCACTTTTATACACCACTATGGTGGTAATTAAATTTTAGGAGGAATCAATTTTATGAAATTCACCAATGGTTATTGGCTGACAAAAAATGGCTACACCATTAATTCACCTAAAGAAGTGTTTGACACAAAAATTGATGGCAACGTTTTAACAGCTTATTCACCCTACAATAAGATCAACACACGTAACGATGAATTAAACCTAGGTATGACAACCATCAAGTTCACCTCACCAATTGAAAACGTGATTGGCGTTAAACTCACTCATTTTGACGTAAACGATGACGGCCCTGATTACCAACTAAATGATGAACATCCTGATGTTCAAATTAATCAAGATCAAAAGAAAGTTACTTTTACATCAGGTAAACTGACAGCCACTTTGCCATTGCGGTCTGATTTTTCCATTAATTTCACTGATGACAAAGGAAACCTAATCACTAAATCAATGCCAAATGCCCAAGGTGAAATAACCGATACTGTTCATAACAAACATTACATGCGCGAACAACTATCAATGGATGTCGATGAACATGTTTATGGATTGGGTGAGCGTTTTACGCCATTTGTTAAGAATGGCCAATCAGTTGATACATGGAATCAAGACGGTGGTACCGGTAGCGAACAGGCTTACAAAAACATTCCCTTCTATATCACTGACAAAGGCTATGGCGTTTTCGTTGATGAATCTCAACGCGTCTCTTTTGAAATTGCCTCAGAAAACGTTGATCGGGTTCAGTTCAGTACTGAAGGCCAGTCATTAACTTACTATGTTATCTACGGTCCATCGCCTAAAGAGATCCTGAATAAATACACACGTTTAACCGGCAAGATTAAATTACCGCCAGCATGGTCATTCGGACTATGGTTGTCGACTTCATTTACAACGGACTATTCTGAAGAGACTGTCATGAAGTTTATCGATGGGATGGCAGAACATCACATTCCATTGGATGTTTTTCACTTTGATTGCTTCTGGCAAAAGGGATTTGAGTGGTGCACCTTGGAGTGGGACAAAGAAAAGTTTCCTGATCCAGTTGGCCTAATCAAAAAGATTCACGATCGTGGCATCAAAGTTTGTGTCTGGCTGAATCCGTATATCGCTCAAAAATCTCCGCTATTTGAGGAAGGCAAAAAGAATGGCTACTTCATCAAACGAAAAGACGGCAATGTATGGCAATGGGATTTATGGCAAGCCGGCAATGGATTTGTCGATTTCACCAACCCTGACGCAGTCAAGTGGTATCAGGACAAATTAAAATCTCTTCTGGATATGGGTGTGGACTGTTTCAAGACCGATTTTGGTGAACGAATTCCTGTCGATGATGCAGTCTTCTTCGATGGCTCCAATCCACAGCAAGAACACAACTATTACACACTGCAATATAATCAGGCCGTTTACGATGTGCTCGCCCAAGAAAAAGGCGAACACGAGGCTGTTGTCTTTGCACGTTCAGCCACCGTTGGATCGCAAAAACTACCAGTTCACTGGGGTGGTGATAACTTATCTCGCTATAATTCCATGGCTGATTCACTTCGTGGCGGCTTGTCCTTCCTAGTTTCCGGATTTGGGTTCTGGAGCCATGACATTGGTGGGTTTGAAGAAAAAGCAACTCCAGACATTTACAAACGTTGGACTCAATTTGGTTTGTTGTCCTCACACAGCCGTTACCATGGCAGTGTCCAATATCGTGTCCCATGGTTATTCGATGATGAGGCGGTCGCTGTTACTAAGAAATTTGTCGATTTAAAATTATCGTTAATGCCTTATCTATACCAAGAAGCAGTTAACACATCGACTGTAGGCACACCTTTAATGAGACCCGTCTTTCTTGAATTTCCGGAAGATCCAAACACTGCTTATCTTGATAAAGAGTACATGTTTGGTAGTAAGCTGTTGGTCGCACCAGTCTTTAACGACCAAGGTAAAGTTCACTTCTATATTCCTGAAGGAAAATGGACTAGCCTGTTAAACGAAAAACGCTATGTATCCGATAAAAATGGTCAGTGGGTCGATGAAACATTTGATCACTTGAATTTACCGCTACTTGTTCGTGGCAACAGTATTTTATTAAGAAAGCCAAACGTTCAACATGCAGATTATGACTACACAGACGCTCCAGACATCAACCTCTACGAAATTGAAGATGGTGAAGTTTCAACAGCTGTCGTTGACCACCTTGGAAATACAGCAGGTTCCGTAACCGTCGAGCGTAAAGGTAATAATTTTAAAGTTTCCGCAACTGGCCTGCATGGTGATTCAACCATCAATGTTCATGAAAATGGTGTTATTAAAACCTTTACTCTCTCGGGATCCAATACGAGCTTCTCTTTGTAACAACCGTTTTCTGTATTAATACAAAAAACAATGGAGGATAAACGAATGGATACACAAAATAAGGAAAACTCGCATGACAATGAGTTTGCGAAGCTTTCCTGGCGTGGGCGCATCAGCTATGGTGCTGGTGACTTAGCGCAAAACTTAATTTTCGGGACAGTCGGTTCCATGTTGCTGTTCTACTTAACAACTGTTTACGGTATTTCTGCTGCCGTCGGTGCAACAATTTTCCTGGTCGTTCGTTGGGTTAATGTCTTTTGGGATCCTTGGGTCGGCGCTTTCGTCGACAAACGTAATCCGAAGCTTGGTAAATACCGTCCCTACCTCATTTACTTTGGTATCCCACTAACGATTTTGGCAGCGCTTTTATTCCTGCCTATCCCTTCTCTGCGAGGAAACATCCCCTACGCGTTTATTTCCTACTTAGCAACGGCGTTAGTTTACTCGTTTGTTAACATCCCCTATGGCGCGCTGAACGCATCATTGACACGGGACAATCAAGAAGTTTCAACCTTGACGACAGTCCGGATGACAGAAGCTAACATTGGTAACCTGTTGGTTTACACTTTCCTGCCGCTCTTTGTTCAACTCGCCTCTCCTAATCCACAATCTAAGGATATCGGATTCTTCGGCATTCACATGAATTTAGGTAACTATGCCGCCGCTGGTGCTGGTCCCGCCTACTTTAAAGTAATGAGCATTTACATGGTGATTGGGTTCATTTTGTTAATGTGTACTTTCTTTGGGATTAAGGAACGGGTCCTGCCCACTAAAAAAGAAACTGCATCCGTTAAATATTCAGATTTGTTTGCTGAAATCAAACGTAACAAACCCTTGCAGATTCTTGGTTTATTCTTCCTGATTGGTTTTACATTCATGTTTTTTGGCAATACTGTATGGCCATTTTACATGCAGTACAACATTGGTCATCCAGAATGGATGGCATCTATTAACCTAATCGGATCAATTCCTGGTATCTTCCTTGTCTTTCTCTGGCCAATCGTTCGTAAACACATTGGTAAGAAACAATTCTTCTATCTCTTCTTAACCTTATTCATCATCGGCCAATTAATTTTGTGGGTATGGAGCTTCCCAGCATTTAAGAACGCCGTCTTATTAGGTTATGTAGGTCGTTTCTTGATGCAATGGGGCATTACTGCCGCCACTGGTTATATGTGGTCATTGGTTCCGGAAGTTGTCTCATACGGTGAATATACGTCGCACAAACGGGTTGCCGGCATTATCAACGCAATCATGGGACTATTCTTCAAAATCGGTTTAGCCCTCGGTGGTATTATCCCCGGCTATATCAACGCATTTACTAACTTTAACGGAAAGCATGCCACCCAAAGTGCTTCGGCATTAACTGGGATTCAATGGTCGATGATTTGGTTACCAATTATCTTGGCCGTCGTTGCAATGTGGATTATGAGCAAATACCCGTTATCAGATCCTGAAGTTGAAAAAATCAATAAAGAGATTGATGCGTTGCATCACCAAAACTAATCCGAATTAAAAATTAGTATTTAAAAAATAAAGGAGCAAAAACATCATGAAAATTCAAAATCCTGTACTGCCTGGCTTTAATGCCGATCCTAGCATGATTCGTGTCGGTGATACGTACTATATTGCCAATTCAACGTTTGAATGGTTTCCCGGTGTTCGTTTACACGAATCAAAAGACATGGTGCACTGGAACTTGTTACCATCTCCATTATCCACAACGACTTTACTGGATATGAAAGGCAACCCTGCTTCAGGCGGTATTTGGGCACCAGATTTATCATATGCTGATGGCAAGTTCTGGCTCATCTATACAGACGTAAAAATCACTGAAGGTGCCTTCAAGGATATGACCAATTACCTCACCACGGCAACGGATATCCGTGGGCCATGGACTGATCCAATCAAGGTTAATGGTGTTGGCTTTGATGCATCTCTATTCCACGACAAAAATGGTCGGAAATATCTTGTTCAACAAACATGGGATCACCGCGAATACCGTCATCCATTTAACGGGATCACCCTGACAGAATTTGATACTTCAACAATGAAACTGATGCCTAAAACGGCTCGTACCATCTATCGTGGCACTGATGTGAAATTGGTCGAAGGTCCACACCTGTACAACATCGACAATCAATATTATCTGTTTGCCG
This sequence comes from Furfurilactobacillus cerevisiae, assembly GCF_048961765.1. Lineage (GTDB taxonomy): Bacteria > Bacillota > Bacilli > Lactobacillales > Lactobacillaceae > Furfurilactobacillus > Furfurilactobacillus milii_A. The sequence goes on along the minus strand of NZ_CP185253.1, from coordinate 762,219 downwards.
CTCAAGGTGGAACTGTCTTCACTCATGAAGAAGTTGTCGCACGCTCTCAAACACTCGATGCGGATAGCTTTGAATCTGAACCAGATGGTCCATTCATCACTAACTTTGATACACCAGACTTTTATCTACAAAAACAAGGCCATGGCGCACTTGTAAACACGCCAAGTGGCGAATGGTATTACGCATCATTAGTATCCCGTCCTTGGAACCACAAAAACGAATCTAGTCATGACCCACGCGGGTGGAGCACATTAGGTCGCGAAACTTCTATTCAGCAAGTTTCATGGGATGAAAATGGCTGGCCTCGAGTCGTTGGCGGACATGGTGGCCAAGTTGAAGTCAATGCTCCAAAAGATGCCATTCCAACTGAAGCACCCGCTGACAACTCACAACATGATGACTTCTCAAGTGAGAAGCTTGACTTAAACTGGAACACGCTGCGAATTCCATTCGACGCCAATATGGGGACTGTCGGCGATGGTAAACTCACCCTGATTGGTCATGATTCACTAGCTAGCGATTTCAATGTGTCAATGATTGCCCGCCGTTGGCAAGCGTTTAACTTCAACGCTCAGGTAAAAGTGACGTTTGATCCATTCACTTAGCAACAAATGGCTGGTTTAACTAACTTCTACAATGATAACCACTGGTCTTGGGTATTCGTGACCCTCGACGATCAGAAGCGACGTGTTATTGAAGTTGCCGAAAACAACCGCGACACGTACACATCTTATCTTAAGGACGATGCCATCGTAATTCCTGACGGCACAGAAGCTGTTTGGTTCCGTACTCAGGTTCGTAAGGACCATTACAGTTATGACTACTCATTTGACGGCACGACTTGGCATAACATTCCTGTTGAGTTAGACGCTGCTGTATTATCGGATGACTATGTTCTTCAAACTTATGGTGGTTTCTTCACTGGTGCGTTCGTTGGACTCGCTGCCGTCGATTATGCTGGCTATGAACAACCAGCAACATTCAATGACTTTGACTATAAAGAGTTACCAGAAACAAAATAATGAGATACACGAAGAGGCCAATCATCACCATTCAATGAGGATAATGGCCTCTTTTGTGCATTATCAATAAATACACTAAAAAGAGGACTGCAATATGACACAATCTACAAAAGCATTACTTACTGATTTTGATAACTGTCGTGGTCAACGTGTTCAAAAGTTGTCACTCACAAATAGTCACGGTGTAACTCTGTCAGTCTTAACACTAGGAGCCACTTTATATGAAATCAATGTTCCTGATACTGAAGACCAGCCACATAATCTGGTCTTAAACTACCCACATAGTGAAGACTATCTAGCCAATCCATTTTACGTTTGCATGGCGATTGGGCGCACAGCGGGTCGAATCTCAAAAGGACAATTTTCAATCAATGGTCGCCCTGTCACAGTACCAACCAACGAGGGCCATAACACATTACATGGAGGACCTCATGGCTTTAATACGGTCATTTGGGATGGGCAATTCGATTACTCATCGACAACCCCCACGATTGCCATGCATCATAAGTTTACTTCACAAGACGACGGTTTCCCAGGTGACTCAGATGTTACAATTCATTACGCACTAACGGATGACAACCGTGTCAAAATAAGCTTCACTGGTCAATCTGATCAATTTACACCGTTCAATCCAACTGTCCACACTTATTTCAATCTTGGCGATCAAAATTCGATTGAAGAACATTTTCTTCAAATCAACAGTACACAGCGATTGGTCTTGAATTCCGAAAAACTCCCAACCGGTGAATTTGAGGAATTAGCCAACACACCTTATGATTTTGAAAGACCAACGCCTCTTAAGGCAGCAATCAATGGTCTTCAGTCAATCCCTGAACGTGGACTGGATGATGTCTACAAAGTGGAACCAACGCGTAATGACCAAGTCATTGCGACATTGACAGATCCTAAAACTCACCGATCAGTAACTCTACATTCAGCAAGAAACGGCTTAGTTGTCTTTACCGCCAATAGTTTTACTCATGACAATATGAACTTCAAGAGAACAGGCGGGTATGGCACCCCCTATCTTGGCGTGGCTCTGGAGGCTCAGGCACTGCCAGACAGCATGAACCACCCACAGTTTGGTGACGTTATGCTGACACCAGAAAAACCTCAGACGCATGAAATCACTTATCAATTATCTTTCTAAGATTAGTGTTTTAATCAATTTAGATTATCAGAATACAAAACGCACACCGAGAATCCTATTACAGGAAAACTTCGGTGTGCGTTTCTTCATCCACATTTCAATTGATTAGTCGGTCGCTTCAATCTTACCGACCGCAATCGGCAAGGTGACGTGTGCATCGTAAGGGCCGACCACACCAGCAACTGTGTCTGGTAATTCAAGGCTTTCTGGCACACCATGAACGTAGATGACCCGTTTGTCTAACTGTAAGTCGGTTGTGCCAAACGCTGACTTAAACTGTTGCCGTAATTCGTCAAGTGGAACCGTCTTTTCGTAAACAAAGTGACCATCGCCATCTGATACGGGATACGTATCGTTTGGAATTGCCATCTTTTCGGGTGCAGCATCAAACGGCACCATTGTTGTCCCAGATACTGGTTCCGTCTCAGGTAAATCTACGAAACCATCACCATTGGCATCCTGTGCCGCCGTCGCAATGGCGGCTATCTTGCCTTCTGGAAAACCGTGGAAATGTTCCCAATGTTGTGTATTAGCCGGCGTATCAAACATTTCAATTTTGATTGTTAATGTATCCTCGTTCTCTGTAAACTCTGCTGTCCCGTGTGGTGCAGAACCAATCTTTGCTTCATTTAGAGAAACAATCTTCGCTGCGTAATGTTTTGCCATCTTTAACACCCTCCATATTAATGTTGTTTGTTAGAACACCTTTATTATTAAACTAAATTGTGCAAAATTAAGTTGATATACATCAAGGAAAGCAAAATTATTCAAAAAAACACTGTATCTTGTCGAAATGGAAAATGACTAGACACAGCGTCTTTTAGATTGTATGTGAACTTTTTTAACTACTTTAATTTTTAAACTAACAGAGCCGGTATCTTCGCAATTAAACTCGGAAAAGCATACGCCACTGTTTCTTTCATCTTTGCTTCATTAAGTTTGAATCCAATGACCGTCGCAAAATCATTAATATCGTCAGCCGCCTGTTGACCGACTTCTGATGCGCCAACTAATTGATGTTTTTCATCGAACACTAAGGTAGCCCGTGCTAAGTCATCCCCAGCACCGAGATAGTCAAAGTTCTGATCGAACTTCACTTCCTTAACACTGTACTTTGCTGGATTAGCTTTAGCAGTCGCCACGCTAACACCCGTTTGCGCAATTTCAGGATACGTAAACGCAATGGATGCAGCCAACGGATAAACAAGTGGTTCGTCTGTCCCTGCTTCTAACTGCTTCACAATATAGCGTCCCTCCAAATTACTGTACGGTGCCAGTTTTAGCGCAACAGCGGGGTCTTTTGATACCACATCACCAGCCGCATAAACACCAGACACATTGGTCCGCATGTGATCGTCCACCAGGATTCCATGGCGATCAAACTTGATCCCGGCCTGGTCCAAATTCAACGACTCTACGTTTGACACACGCCCGGTGACATTAACCACATAATCCGCGTCAAAATGACTACCTGTGCTGGTTTCTACACGATAACTATTACCTTGCTTTGTGACCGCCTTAACCGGCTCATTGAAGTGGAAGTTAATACCGCGCTTAGCCATCTCATCCACTACGACTTTTACATGCTCTGCATCAAACGCTCCGAGTGCACGATCCAAGCCTTCTACGATATCTACTTGTGCACCAGCTGTGTGGAGGACCGTTGCCAGTTCTAAACCAATGTAACCCGCACCAATGAAGACAACATGCTTAGGCAATGTTGCGAGGTTAAACACATCCTCGTTCGTCTTTAAATATTCAGCACCGGGTATTGGTAGTGAGTTAGCACGTTCACCAGTTGCAACAATAATCGTTTTAGCCGTGTATGTCTCATCATTGACACTAACCGTATGTGCATCAACAAATGAACCGGTGCCATGAACGACATCGAACCCAGAACGTTCAAAATCACGTTTAGCAATTTCTGAATAGGGTTTAAAAGCTGCCTGTTTGGCGGCCATCAATTGTTTCCAATCAACAGTTGGTTCACCAGCAACACCACGATCAGCAAGCTTTCGCGCGGTTAAGATTGTCTTGATTGTACCTTCAAGAAAAATCTTTGGTTCACACCCTGTGTTTGGACATGTACCCCCATAAGTATCCGATTCAATCACTAAAACACGCTTATGGCTCGCAATTAAATCAGGCTGAGCACCTGTAATGACCGGTCCAGAACCAATAAAAATATAATCGTAAGTTTTCATTTCTCTCTCCCTAAATCTCGTTGCTTACGCGATTGTATAGATTCGAACTTCAGGATCGCCTTCGAACTGAGCACTCAGTTCCTTAAATACATGTTGGGTAAATAAATCGCTTTTAAGGTAAGCGGCAGCATCTTCCGCATTGTCAAAACCGTGCTGAACTTGTACATCCTCGTCACGGATCAACAGCTCCTTTGATGACGTAGCACCCTTGATGTTGTTTAAAAATGGTTCCTTGTATTTGGTGTACACATTCGCTGCAGCCTCGCGGTTTTCATTAGCGACATGCATTGTGACTTGTAAATATGCTTTTGTTGTCATGTGATGATCTCCTTGTAAAAAGTAAGTTATTGAATACATTTATCGTTATACCCAATAAGGTATTTTTATACAAGTGTTTTGCTCAACCTTTTTTGAAAGATATTACTTAAAAGCGCCTCAATTCAGCAACATGTGCGAATTGAGACGCTTTTGATTTTTAATAAAACATCATATGAACTTTACTTATTTTTATTCTCATATGGCGCATGTTTATATTCACCTGGTTCAGTTTTCGACTTGCCTGTCCAGCGACGTACAAAAAATAGTAGACTGAGCAAGCCTAACACGCCGAAACCAATGCTGACAGAAATGCGTGTATCTGGGTTGATGAACATAAAGATCACCACCAGAATCAACGCAAAAATCGTAAAGTAGTTTGAATATGGATACCATGGCATCTTAAACGGATGAGTCGCCATCACTTCTGGGTTGGCGTGGCGGAAACGCAATTCAGATAACAGAATAACAAACCATGGCACCATCCCTGGTAACACACTTGAACTATAAACCAAAACGAAGATGTTAGCCGTCGCATGATTCACAACAGACAATAATGTGTTCAAAATCAGGCCAATCAAAATACCAGCGGAAATACACAGGGTTGCGCGTAATGGCACCTGACGACGTGATAATTTACCCAGTCCACGATACGTTTCACCATCGCGAGCTAGTTTATACAACATTCGACTGGAACTATAAATACCTGAGTTGGCACCGGACATCGCCGCCGTCAGCACAACAAAGTTAATAATTCCTGCCGCACCGGCAATTCCGACCTTAGAAAACGTTTCAACAAACGGTGATCCCAATGCAGCCAAGTGATTCCACGGATAAATCGTCACGATAACAAAGATTGCGCCGATATAGAAAATCAGGATCCGCCAAACAATCGACTTAACAGAGGATACGATGGCTTTTTGCGGATCAGCGGCCTCACCAGCAGTAATTCCTAGGACCTCAATCCCCTGATACGATCCAATAATCACAGACATGGCAAAAATGAAGCCGCGAATACCACCAGTAAAGAACCCACCATGAGACCACAGATTACTTAAACCTAGTGGGTGCCAATGGTTTCCCAGGCCAGCGAAGATAACAAGCACGCCCAAAACGATCATCAAAATAATCGTGACCACTTTAATCATCGCAAAGTAAAATTCCAAAGTGCCGTACGCGCGTGCGGATGCTAAGTTTGCCAACGTCAAAAGAACAATCACAACTACCCCAGCAATCCAATCAGGCAGGTTCGGCCACCAGTAATGCAAGTACTGACCGACCGCAATCACTTCACTGATTCCGACGACTATGTACTGAAAGACATTGCTCCACTTGGTCAAATAGCCAGCCAACGGATGAATGTAATTCGTTGCGTAGTCAGCAAACGAACCAGTCGTGGGGTTCACATAGATCATTTCACCAAGTGCACGCATAACTAGATATAACAGCAGTCCAACGAATGCATATGCAAACACAACGGACGGTCCAGTCCATTTAATAGTTGACGTTGATCCCAAGAACAACCCAACGCCGATGGTTCCCCCAAGGGCAATCATCTGCATTTGATTCGACGATAACGATCGTTTTAACTCACCTTTTGGCTCTGACTCACTCATATGAATCTCCTCCTGATTTGGTCGAACTTTTACCGTGTTACTGCACCACTTTAATAAAAAAGGCCAGCCACGATGTCCTTTGACAGACACCTTGGCTGGCCACTTTTGCGATAATCAACAACTACCACAAAAGCCCCAGCCACGTCATTGTGGTTGAGGTTGTGGTAGTTGTGTTGAGGTTAGCGCCATTAACTTGATTTAAGTTTGAATATTTCATTTTGGCGCCTCCTCATCGTTTTTTCCTTGATTTGTAAGTTACCACTCATAACTAAACATTGCAACTGAAAATTCTTAACGACCAGTACCAAACCATCGTTTAACCACTGGAAAAAATAAGTGTGCTTTCGTTCAGTCCCATATATTTAAGCTGATAACTGCCGACTCCGATGACGGTTGGATATAATTTGGATTATCACTGTCACAATCGGCGTCAACATGCCAATCTCTGGAATCACAAAAATCAACGCGGTCGCCACAACTGTCCAAATGATATTACTCGTCAACATCACGCTACCAGCCTGCCGTTTGATAAACTCTTTCATTTCTGGGACGTCTCGGTTCTCACGAATAATGAGAAACGACATTAACTGGGCAGAAAGTAGCCACAATAGCGCAACCATTAAGTAGACGAGCTCTGCACCCCAGTAACGTGGAAAACGGCCAACAAACGCCGTGGTCACTGGTAGAAAAGAGAGCACGAAGAGCCACACACAAACGCCAATGAAACCACCAAGTTTGACCCGTTTAATTGCCAAAAACATCCCGTGTTGCACATACCAACTGAACATGACCAAAATGAACGTCATCAAATACGAAAACGCCATCCGCCACTCACTGAAAAACATTTTTAAACTTGGCTCATCTGGCACCTTAATTTCCAAGATCAGTACCGTTAATACAATCGCAATAATAGCATCAATAAATGCTTCAACCCGACTCTTGTTCATATAGTCATCCTCCAAGATAAATTAATCATAAGCGTTTTACACGAGTTAAACACGAATAAAAACGCAGACATCACTAATTTCTTTTCAGTAATTGTCTACAATCACACAAAAAACCACAGCTGATTTTAGTTACATTTTCAAGGCACACTAAGGTGAATTTCCCGCATATTCTCGGTTTGTTCGCAAACGTCACACCGTCGATGCAATTGTTTGCTTTTCCCGACTTTATTCAGTATTCTGCCTGTGTAACATACTTTAAGGAGGCATTATCATGGCTAATAAGGTTGCAATGGTAACGGGTGGGGCACAAGGAATCGGTGAGGCAATCATAAAACGACTATCAAACGATGGCTTCTCGGTTGCTGTAGCTGATTTAAACCTAGAACGCGCACAAAAAGTCGCCAATGATGTTAACGACGGCGGTGGTAAAGCAATCGCAGTTAAATTAAATGTCGCAGAACGTGACGAATTCTCACAGGCTGTTAATGACGTTGATAGTCAACTTGGCGGCTTTGACGTTCTTGTTAATAACGCTGGGCTTGGACCAACAACACCTATCGAAACAATCACACCTGAACAATTTGACACTGTATATCACGTCAATGTTGCCGGTGACTTGTGGGGAATTCAAGCCGCTATCAAACAGTTTAGATCATTGGGTCATGGCGGTAAAATCATCAATGCTACCTCGCAAGCTGGTGTCGTTGGTAACCCTAACCTTGCACTTTACAGTGGTACAAAGTTTGCCGTCCGTGGTATTACACAGGTTGCGGCGCGTGATTTAGCCAAGGATAACATTACGGTCAACGCTTATGCGCCAGGAATCGTTAAAACGCCGATGATGATGGACATTGCCCATCAAGTTGGTCAGAACGCTGGTAAAGACGATGAATGGGGAATGCAAACCTTTGCAAAAGATATTACCCTAGGCCGGTTGTCTGAACCTGAAGATGTTGCAGCAGCGGTATCATTTCTCGCCGGTCCGGATTCAGATTACATTACTGGGCAAACGATAGAAGTGGACGGTGGCATGCAGTTCCATTAAAAGACAATATAAAGGCTCAGGGATTATTGACTGGTGTTATAACCAGTGATAATCTCTGAGCCTTTTAATTAATTCTATTTCAGCTTAAACATTACGCTTCCGGAATAGCAGTAAACCAATGCACAAGAATAATGCAATATATCCGACATTGCCCCAAAACAACTGTACATCTGACAAGCGTGTCAGTTTGGACAGACTCGGTTCGAGAACCTGTGAACCGTAGTTTAAAAAGTTGATGGGATTCCACTTCAGCCATTCGTGACTATGAATCAAAATAAACATCACGCTACTTACAATGTTTAAAACAAAGTACCCCAAAATACCAACAGAAATGGCAACGGCCGAACTCTTAAACAATGTGGCTAACAAAAATACCAAACTAATCAGAAGCCATAACGTTAACAATCCAGCCCCAAGGTTAGCCAACCAATCCTGCCAAATATCATTGTTATAACCAGTACCCGTCAATGAAAACTTATCGTTCACAAAAACGAGTTTGGCAATCAACGATAATACAGCAGTCATGACATACAAGTACAGTGAGTAAGTTAAAATGACAAGCCACTTGCTAACTAGAATCATGCTTCGCGAATAACGCTGTGATACAACTGTTTTAATTGTGCCATACTGAAATTCCATCGTGACAATTGAGGCAGCAGCCGCAATTAAGAAAAACATGATAAACGTTGTAGAAGCAAAATTAGTTGTAAACAAACCTGATGCTGAGAAATACTTCGGTTGCAATCGACTAGTCAGTGCAAACCCGAAAACAATCAGCGCCAGTACAATGGAAATCCATAAGGTACTTTTCTTTTTCAATAATTTAAACGATTCCTGTTTATATAACGTCCACATACTACCGCCTCCTTATTTCTGATCCTCTGACTCAAGCAACTTTAAAACCGATCCCTCAAGATCCTCATCCTGATGTTGAACATCAGTCACGGTAACCTGATTGTCAGATAATGTTTTCAACACATCTGCAACTGCGTCATCCGTTTTGGTTTGAATCTTCACTTCAACGTCACCAACCAGCTTATAACCTGCCTCGGACAAGACCTGTTTGGCTTTCACATCATCAGTTGTTGAGACCACGACAAAATGATTGTTGGACTCCAGTAAAGCATCCATTGTTGTTTCCTGAACAATTTTACCGTGATCGATAATAATCAAGTCCTCGGCCAACTTCTGCAGTTCACTTAAGATATGACTCGAAATCAAGAAAGTGACGCCTTCATCACGTTTAGCAATAATCAAATCACGAAGTTCCTTCGTCGCTTGCGGATCCAACCCGTTCATTGGCTCGTCCAAAATAACTAACTTTGGATCATTTAAGAAAGCCATGGCAATACCCAACTTTTGCTTCATTCCCAGCGAGTAACTGCGAGCCTTCGTATCAATGTATTTATTCATATTCAACGCGTCAACTAATGCCTGAATGTCCTGAGTATTTTTGTTACCCATGGCAAATAACTTCAAGTGGTCACGGCCACTTAAATATGGATAAATACCAGGATATTCAATCAAAGCGCCTACCTCATCCAATACTGGATGGTGGTCAAATGTACTCTTCTGACCGTCAATCGTAACCTCACCTGTCGATGACGTCAGGCTCAAAACGGCCTTCATAATTGTCGTTTTCCCTGCCCCGTTTGCACCGACCAAACCAACGATTCGTCCGGATTGGCACGAAAATGAAATTTTATGTAAGACCTGTTTGCGGCCAAACGACTTATTCAGATTCTTAACTGTTAACACTGCTTCTGCCATTCGTTTCACTCCTCTGCATGTATGTTTTCTACAACTTCTCCCCACACTGAAATGCCACCTACGGACCTTCTGTGTTGATGATAGTTTACCATATCGCAACCGCTAACATGAATGTAATCAACTCATAACAAAAGGCTGTTGCACACTTTTCAATGCACAACAGCCTTTCTTGATGTCCTATTTCACATCACGTTCGACAATAATCCGACCGTCCGTGTGCCCTGTTTCGTTCAGCTCACTGGCAGCCACAACGCCGGCTAAGGTAAACGGAAACCGCTTTGCGATTCGTACAGACAGTGAGCCGGCATCCATGAGTTGCTTAAGCGCCTGCATTGCTTGATGTACATGGCTCGCATCTACTGGATGAATATGAACCTGTTCAACATTTGGCTTATTCCCGGCACTGTCTTCACGACCAACTGTCGCCACGGTGCCCCCCAGTTTAACTAGTGCCATCATAGCATCGGCATGACCGCCCATAAAGTTCACGTTAATGACCACATCCGCTGAATCGGCAAACGCACCGTCTTCGGTCACTTGTGCATACGTTGCGATATCATTGGCACCAATTTGGCGAACATAGTCCAAATCCTCAGCCCTCGCAATCCCAATAACTCTGCTGGCACCAAGCGCTTTCGCAAACTGAACGGCCATCGCACCAATGCCACCACTGGCGCCTAACACTGCCACTGTTTGTCCCGCTTGAACTTGACCAAAAACGGTGAGCGCATCATATGACGTCATCGCAACAGTTGGTAACCCGGCAGCATCAGTAATTGGGAACCCCTCAGTTAATTTAATCGTCGTCGACTCTGGCGCAACAGTTTGTTCCGCGTAACCACCGCCTTCAATGTGAGCGACAACCTTGTCGCCCACTTGAAAGTTAGTCACCCGCTTGCCAGTTGCTGAAACGGTACCGGCGACATCGAATCCAGGAATTGTTGCCTTGCCGCCACTAAAGCCACTACGTCGAAATGCATCTACATGATTCAAACCAAACGCAGCGACATCAATAACGACCTCATCCGAAGCTGGTTTCGGTGTTGGCAACTCAAGTTCCGTAAAAGCATCAGCTGCTGTGCCGTCCGTTTGATATCCAAAAGCCTTCATAATTCCGCCTCCACATCATCATGTTTTTAATACACGACATTATCGGACAGAAATACGTAGAAAACGATTAATTCATTTTGAAATGGACGGTCAGCGAACTAATAAGAAAGTTGTTGTTTGCTCAGACTATTTCATCCTTCGAAAATCCTGCCGATAAATGACAAATCCTAATAAACAAGTCAGTACATCCGCCAACGGTTGTGCCCAAACAACTCCGAGATAGCCCCACAACATGTGAGCAACATAAATCACGATGGCAAAGATGACACCCTGTCGCGAAATGGCCAGTAAAAAAGCACCTAACGCCTTGCCCGTCGACTGGAAAACCGTCGTAAATACCAGAATTGCACCAATGAATGGAGTCGTGCTTAGCAATGCCCTCAGCAGTAACACACCGGCAGTCACAATCGTTTTTTGTGTCATGAACAAACGAACGATAAACGGTGCCAATAACATTAAGATAGCGGCAAAAATCACTGAAAAGACGACTTCTACCAACAAGTCAAAATTCACGATTTGGCGAAAGCGTTTCTGATTATGAGCGCCGTAGTTATAACCAACCAAGGGCTGAGCACCAAATGCAAAACCGACCATCACCAACATCACAATCATGTAAATTTTCGTGGCAATACCGAAGGCAGCTACTTGAGCGGCGCCGTACCGCACCAAAAAATTATTGAGTAAGGCGGTTCCAAACGCCTGCATAAGATTGGTCATTGAGGCAGGAATCCCAATCACTAAAATAGCTCCAGCAAACGCAAAGGTCGACTTTTTAATATGCCAACTTAGGCTAATGACCCGACAGCGTTTGATGACGTAGGCACCCAAAATCAGATCAGTTACAAGATACCCAATCACTGTCGCCAAGGCAGCCCCAGCAGCATATAAATGAAAGCCAAAAATCAGTAATGGATCAAGCAGAATCGTCACGACCAAGCCGGCGACGCTACCAATCATCGATTCACGTGCCAGTCCTTCTGTACGAATCAAGTTGCTAGGCACCAACGACACAATAATCAGTGGCCCACCAATCGCCATAATCCGATAGAAAGCACTTGCAAACGGACGAATGCCGCTACTAGCCCCAAACGCAGTGAGAATGGGTGCTTCAAATATCAGTAAAATGCCTGCCGTCAGAATACCGACAACAATCGCCGCATAAAAACAAATGCGACTTACCTGACTGGCCGATTCATGCTGTTTGCTACCCAACATTTTGGACACCAGCGCACTGCCGCCAAGACCGAAGACATCCCCAATCGCTAACATAATGAAAAAAAGTGGCGTGCAAACGGTTACCCCGGCTACAATGTTGGGATTCTGCGTTTGTGAGATGAAGAATGTATCTACCAGGTTATAGATCATGCTGGCAATCATACTGATGACAACAGGCATGGCTAGTGTGAAGTACGCGCGTGGAACTGACGTCTTAGTAAATAAAGTATCCATATATTGTATAGTTTCTCTTTTCTGCGTTTAAGTCGTGTATTTAGCATAGCATTAATGCTACGCGCACATAATAGAAGAAACTGGTGTGCGGAAATTCATGGCGTTAGGACATACCTTTCACTTTTGGAGATTGCTTTCTTTCAACGAACTGCAAAAGCACCCAATTCTCGCTTTTATATTGTCGCAAACGCGCTCTTAATTCCTGACTCACTGCGCACAACACGAATTTTACTAAACCAAACTATCCTTCCATATTATCGCAAACGCGTTCACAACCCCAAAGCCCTACGCACAATTAAAATAAGACACCGCACAAGCAAAGTTCGCTTGCACAGTGCCTTATTTCCATTGTTGCTCGGTCTTTAAACGGGGTTGTTCACGCTTTATTCCTTAAACTGAATCCTCACGTATTCTCGGTAAAGTGGCAATTCAGCCATGAGTGCCTGATGCTTGCCGTGACCACTGACATGACCATTTTCAATAAAGTAAATGTCGTCGGCGTCAACAATTGTGCTCAATCGGTGCGCGATGATCAACGTTGTGCGACCCTTCATTAATTCGCCCAAGGCCTTTTGGACCATGGCCTCGGATTCGGAATCTAGGCTCGCCGTAGCTTCATCCAGCATCAAAATCTTCGGGTCACGTAAGAAGGCGCGCGCAATGGCTAATCGTTGTCGTTGACCACCACTGATTTTAACGCCTCGTTCACCGACCTGCGTATCCAAACCATCTGGCATTTCATGAACAAACTTGTCTGCGAAAGCCAGCTCTAGTACATGCCAAAGTTCATCATCAGTATACGTTTTGTCCGCGCCATAAGTTAAGTTGTGACGAATCGTACCAGCCATAATCGCAGAATCCTGGCTCACATAACCGATTTGAGAACGCCAATCTTTCAAGTTGACGTTTGCGACATCCTTGCCACCAATCGTAATTTTCCCCCTAGTAGGTTGATAGAAACGTTCTAGTAGGCTAAAGATGGTAGACTTCCCGCCACCAGATGGTCCAGCAAACGCAATGACACTGTTTGGCTTTGCTTCAAAGTTAACGTCATGTAAAACTGGGTCGTCATCGTCGTAAGCAAAGTCAACGTGCTCCATAGCCACTGTTTGGTCAGTTACAGACTCACTGTCGCCATCAGTAAATGATTCTTCAGGTTCCTTCAATAAATCTTGAACCCGTTGTGTCGAACCGTTTGTCTTCGCTAATGTTGTGAAGAATTGTCCAAGTGTCCCAACTGGTCCGATAACTTGGAACAAATACATCATGAATGACAATAATGTCCCCATCGACATTGTGCCATCAGCGACTCGGACGGCCGCGTAACCCAGCAAACCGATAAACATGGCCAGCATTAACGTGTTCATGACCGGACTAGCGATGGAATCAAAAATAGCCTCCCGCATTCCGATGTGATACAACTTGTCGATCTGTTTGTACCCAGTTGTCGTTTCATATTCCTCAGCGTTTGAGGATTTTACCAACCGAATTTCGCCCAGTGATTCGCCAGTTTCACCGTTAAACGATGCCAATGCATCCTGCCGCTGCAGCCCAATCTTGCTGGACTGACGCATAATTGGTCGCATCACGATCATGACCAACGGAATGGCAACAATCATGACCAACGTCATTTTCCAGTCCATCAATGCCATAATGATCAGCGCTCCAACTAACTGCAAGAGTGAATTAGCCATCTGTGGAAAAGCGTTTGCTAACAAATCCTTAATCTGCGTTGAATCGTTCACCAACCGTGAGGTCATTTCACCGGCTTTCACGTTATCAAAATAGTTAACGTGCAAACGAATCAACTTTTGCCACAAGGTACGTCGCAATCTGGCGACGATGTTTTCACCAAAGAAACCCAGCATCGTACCAGAAAACGCACTAATTAGTGCACTTGCCAAAAACAGTGCAATCGCGACAATCAGCAATGTAGAATTAAATCCTGATTTGAGTCCATTGATAATACTTTGAGCCATCTTCGGCACCGCCAACTGCGCACCAGTCGCAATAAAGCCTAAGATTAAGCCCAACCATAACTGCCAATACTTAGGTTTCGTTTGACGAATCAGGTTTAAGAACCCCTTAAAGTCAAACTTTGTCCGTGTGTATTGTGCATCCTGTGGGCCGCCACCGCGTGGCCCGCCTGCTCTACGATCCATAATGTTGCCTCCATCAATTCTCTTTCAAAATTCATGTCTGGTTTAATCAAATCAGGCCTTTAATTTAGTTGCTTAAAACCACCGTTGACTAAATCCGTGATGGTGCGGCCATCCCTGCTCACCGCCCATAAAGTCATGCCAATCTAAATCGGCAGTTCCCTTATTCAGTTTGTCTAGCAACCGGTTTAATTCAGTTTGTTCTTCAGCAGTTAAACTGCCGAAAACCTGAGCGGCCATCTCATCCACCTGATTATCTTGCTGAGAAAATTTATCCATCCCAGCCTGTGTGAGTTTGATGATGACCGTTCGTTTATCTGCTTCACTAGGTACCCGTTCAACCATATTAACGGCTTCCAAACGGTTAACCATTGCACTGACAGAGCTCGGCCGAATATCTAATAACTGTGCGATTTCCGCATTCGTTAAACCCGCTGGTGTTTGATACAACAGTTGTAGCAACCGTAATTGTCCCCGGCCTTCACTAAGTTCACGCCGGCTAGCAATATCGCGTTGATGCAATACCGCCATCATAAACAGTCGGTTTTGCATGAGTGCGCCAAAATGATTTAATAAATCACGACTTTCGTCTGCCATAATTTTGCCTCCTTGATTGCTGTTTCCGTTTAAGTCTTAATTCTTTCCACTGGAAATTTTCGAACGAGGATTATGTTAGTTCTTTTGTTAGCTTTATGCAATAAAAAACTAACTATTATTTTTAAAAAAAGTCGCAATCCTTGATGGAATGCGACTTAGAGTAAAACTATTTAATTGGTGTCAAACCACGAACTAGGAATTCGGTAGCTTCTGAACATGATTTTTCGATATCCAATTGATCCGCCTTACCAATTAAAACGGCAGGAACGATGTAACTGCCTGCTACACCAAGGAAATACCGAATAATTCGTTCTGTGGGCCAGTCAACCAATGCATCACGATCCTTGAATGTCTGCAGACTCCCGCCAAACACATTCAGAATTCGTGACACAATCTTACCGACAAACGATTGAATCATATCACTGTTTCGAATAATCTCTTGAATCAAAATCTTCAGCTGCTTTTGGTTAGCAATGGCAAACATCATTCGATCTTTAATCACATAGTTAAAGAACGCCGTTAAATCATCAAAACGTTGATCCTTAATTTCTGCCAAGAATTCAGTTGCCGCCATCGGCACGACCTGATCCAGAAACGGATTCAATAATGCTGCCAGAATACCATCTTTCGTTTTAAACTGTTTGAACACTGTACCTTCGGAAACACCGGCCTGTTTGGCAATTTCACTGGTACTTGTCCCATCAAAGCCCTTCTCTGCGAAAAGATTTAGGCTCACTTTGAGAACTGACTGTTGTTTAGCCGTCAGCTTTGATTCCTGGAGTGTTTTATCAAACAGTGTTTCAACATTACTAATTTCCATGTGTCTTTACTCCAAATTTTTTATCTACCTTTTAATTTAACCGCACATTGAGTTAAATACCAGCCATTCCGGCAAATTAAACTTGACGATATTTGCGCATGGTCAGCAAATTCAATCCAAGGAAGACAGCGGCAAACAACAGCAGGATGCTTAGGTTTGGTAACACGTCCATGAAACCAACCCCTTTTTGTACCACGGCACTCATGCTTGAAGCACCATAGTATAGCGGCATGATGTAGGATACCGGCTGTAACCAGCCTGGTAAGGAACTGATTGGGATAATCCCGGCAAAGAAAATCTGCGGAATGGCAACGATTGGAATGAACTGAATCATCTGGAATTCACTGGATGCAAACGTTGAAATCAAGAGTCCCAGCGTCAGCGCAACCATCGCTAATAGCACGTTGATCAACAGAACGAGCCAGATGCTGCCAAGAATTTGAATCTTGAAAACATACATTGTGAATAACACGATCAACAGGGTTTGAATGAAGGCAAACGTGCCATAACCACACAGATAACCCGAAATGATTTCACCACGTTTAACGGGTGTCGCTAACAATCGATACAAAGTACCAGTCGTCCGTTCCCTCAACAACGCAATCCCTGAAATCAAGAACACGAAGAAGAAAACAACGAAGCCCATCATGATTGGCAACAGTGTATTAAAGAAGGTGGAATCCTTACTGCCGTAAAGATAATGCGTTTTGGTCGTATAACTAGTTCTCCCTAACTTAGCTTTCAGGTTGCCAGCATTAGCAGTCGCATTAGCCGGCGTGTGCGTCGCTGCACCAAGGGCAGCCTGCATCCTTTGTAATGCCTGGGCCTGCGTCTTAATGGTTGTCGCTGCTGCTTGACCTTTTAATTTAGCTTGAGCCGCTTGCAAACTCTGTTTGATCACAGCGCTCTTACTTTGGTCGGTGTTAGCCAACGTCAACGTTAGTTTGTCGCCATTTTGGCTAAGCATGCCGGCATAGTCATGTTCACGAATAATTGTCTTAGCAGATTTATCGGAATTAACATCATGAATTGTAATGTGCTTATTCTTAATGGCCGTCACCATACTGCTGTCAACGTTGCGTGTTGCCAATGAGGCAATCGTTGTTGTATTCCCCTGAAACAGGAAGTAGACCAGTGACAAAATAAACAACGGTGCGATAAACATCAAGGCTAACGTGCGTTTGTCACGCAACATTTCCCGGAAAACTCTTCTAATCATTGCTAGTGTGCGCATCTTGATCCCTCCCTGCTTGTAAAAAGACTTCTTCAACTGAGTTAACGTGATACTGACTAATTAGGTCATCAGGTGTGCCTTGCGCAATGGCGCGGCCACCGCGAATCATCATCAGATAACTGGATTGTTCAGCATCTTCCATAACGTGCGTCGTTAACAAGATCGTCTTACCTTCGTCTGCCAAGCGATGCAATTCTTTCCAGATCTGTTGCCGCAATTCAGGGTCAATCCCGACTGTTGGTTCATCTAAGATGAGCAGTTCAGGATCAGCTAACAGTGCGATTGCTAACGACAACCGCCGTTTCATCCCACCTGAATAGTCCTTCACGTACTGGTCCAAGTCATCGTTTAGATTAACGATACCCGCTGCATAGGGAATCTGCTTTTTCAGCTCTGCCCGGCTCATTCCCTGCATTTCGCCAAAGAAGGTTAAATTTTCACGGGCTGTTAAGACTGAGTACAAGGCATCTGTTTGCGCCATGTAGCCAATTCTACCGAGTAGCTTTCGGTTCGGCATTGGCGTATCTAACACGGTTACAGTACCTTGCTTTGGCTTTAACATCCCCATAATCGTGCTAACTAAGGTTGTCTTGCCAGCACCACTGGGTCCAATCAAACCGAGAATATCGCCATTGTTAATATCCAGATTAATATCGTTCAAAATAATTCGTTTGCCATAACCTTGCTTCAGGTTAGCAACTTTAATGACTTCTGTCATGATGTTCACCTCTGTTTAATCGTTGTCGTTTTCTTTTGCCTTAATTGCATTCGCAATCTGAGCTTTAATGGCTCCATACGAACCAGCACTGTATAAACCGCCATCCACGGGGATATCCAAACCTGTTATATATGAAGCATCATCACTTGCTAGAAATAATGCTGCAGCCGCAAGTTCGGTTGGACGACCATTACGTCCCAATAATGACATTGAACCCAAACCACCCTTATTGCCAGTATTGGCGGCCACGATTAAGCAAAATGGCACAAAAGCAATCTTACAAATTTTTAGTGCCGGTCGAATGACAAATTCACAAATTCTACGAGGACATCAGCCAGTTTCTGCCAGCGCAGTTGCCGCCTTGCGACCAAACGCTGAAACACCACGTGCCCTATCCGAAGATGAAATTGAGCAAACAATTGCCGACTTTGGTGCGGCGACTAAACGTGCTATTTTAGCTGGTTTTGACGGTGTCGAACTTCACGGTGCGAACACGTATCTACTCCAACAATTCTTCTCACCACACAGTAACCGTCGTGAGGATCAATGGGGTGGTTCATTGGAAAAACGGATGAGATTTCCAATTCGCGTTATTCAGGCTGCTCAACAGGCTATTGCTGATACAGCTACCTCACCCTTCATCCTTGGATACCGTTTATCTCCGGAAGAAATTGAAGAACCCGGTATCCGCATTGAGGACACTTTGAAATTTGTTGCTAAACTGAACGACATGAAACTAGACTATTTGCATATCTCAATGGGCAACGTTTGGCGACCATCGTTAAACAATCACGATGACAAGGAACCATTAATCACGAAGATTCAACGCGTATCACCGGACACACCACTAATCTCGGTCGGAAGCGTGAATACTCCTGCCGATGCTGAAAAGGTAATGGATGCGGGCATTACTTTTGTCGCAATTGGCCGCGAGAGTATCCGTGAACCGCACTGGGTTCAAAAAGTTGAAGCCGGTACAGAACAGTCCATTCGTTACAGTCTTTCACTTGCAGATCTGGAAGAATTAGGTATCAAAACACCTTTCTTTGAGTTTTTAAAGAACATGAACGCCGCCGGAGCTGATCAAAAATTCGACGTCAATGAAACTGAAACAAAGTCTGTGGATACGGATAAAATTGACGTCGCCTTTAGAAAGTAATGCCAACGACAAACTAACCAAAACGCGTTACTTAATCACAAAACAAGCTGGCGAAAAGAAGATTCACCTCAACCCTTACATCTCACGGTTGGAGTGAATCTTCTTTTCGTCTATTTTAATGCTGAAATCATTAATTGAGGCTGACGATAACGTTCCTCGTGCCTAAGCATATCTGCAATCACGATGGCCATACTACCGATGCTAATTGGTCCACCACTGACCTTTGGGGCGGCTGGTTCAACAATGACACGCTGAACTGCATCGTTATAATCAAAGAAATGACACAGTAACAGTGTACTGTCTAAGTGCCCAGCCTCAATGATTTTGGCCCCAAGCGTTTGATTGGCAACGTAATCCCGCTCTGTTTTTTCGTCAAAGCCAAATGTTTGGGCCAATACTAGATTTTCTTTGGTGACTGTTGGGGCCGCAATCTGAAATTGAGTGGTCCAAAACAACCGTTTAACACCGGTTGCATTCATGGCTTCGGTTAATGGTTTAGCAAATGTTTCAACGTGAAATGGTCCCAAGGTCGAAAAAACAACATCGATACCCTGCAGTGCCCGTTTCAAATCATCAACCGAAGTGGCATCCCCAATTATATGCTCCGCTAACGGTGTGTCATTATGACTGGATTTGCCACGATCAAACAAACGTAATGTCACATCAGAAAATGGTGCCAGCTGTTTGTAAACGGCCTGTCCAAGCTTGCCTGAGCCGCCTAAAATCAAAATAGTAGATTGTAAAATTAATCCGAACGCTGTTCGGACAAAAAAGATCAGCTTCCTTTAAAATGGTGTTTACAACAAACCCATCTTTTAGGAGCTGATCTTTTGTCTAGTATAACCTATTCCGAACGAATTAAAATCGAAACCTTTTGTGAACTAGGGCTGTCCAATATCCAAATGGGCGTTCGGCTGAACCGATCACCGTCAACAATTTCTTATGAATTATCTCGATGTCAACCTTATCAGGCTGAATTAGCACAAACAGATGCCGAATACAAGCGATCACGATGTGGTCGGAAAACTAAGCTGAGCGATGAGTTAAAGCAAACAATTCTCAACCATTTACATCTAAGCTGGTCACCAGGAATGATTGCTCACGAATTTAAACTAGCGACTAAATCTATTTATAATTGGCTAAATCAGGGGAGAATTGGTTTCTCCTTGAATGATCTACCTGAACATGGCGTACGCCAACGGCGTAACGTTGACCAACGATCCAAATATAATCAATCTTTGGGGCGATCGATTGAACAGCGTCCCATGATGATTAATCAACGTAATCGCATCGGTGATTTTGAACTAGATACCGTCGTTGGCCCTCGTGGGCATAGTAAGGCAGTTTTATTAACTTTAATCGATCGCAAATCACGGTTCCTTTGGGCATATCGGTTAAAGGACCGAACGACAGCGAGTGTTAATGAAGCACTGACTAAGTTCCTAACAACTTTTAATGGACCGGTGCACAGTTTTACTGTGGACCGTGGTACTGAGTTTAGTGGGCTAGTATCATTTGAATCACAATATGGTATTAAGACCTATTACTGTCATGCTTATACGCCAGCTGAACGTGGTAGTAATGAACGCTTTAATCGGAATTTACGTTATTTTTATCCTAAGGGGACTCGTTTTGAGCACATTAGTGCTCAAGATTTAACGACGACGTTACTCCAAATTAACCAGAGACCGCTTAAAATACTTGACTGGAAAACACCGTATCAGGTTATGCTGACCAATTTGTCCAAAAATTCGGATTAAATTTGCAATCTACCAAATATTCATGTTGCCCTCCTGCTTACGATTAGAAATATCGTTCACCATCAGTATAGGCAACTTAGTCGCAAATATAGTAATGATTAGGCTCAGCTTTTAGTGCAAGTGCAAACCTGTTTACCAAACAGTTTTATGAGATCCGATTGTCTTCGGTTTTTTGGACAAGCGGTTGTACACGAAAATGGTGTGAACGGAATACAGAATGGCCACCACCCCAATGAGATAAAACCATGGGTTCTGCTGAATACTGAATGCTGGACTAGCAATGGCCCACATGTTATTAGGAATAAAGCTATTGATTGTCCCAAGCATAATCACAATGGCCAAACCCCTTGACGCCCCAACTTGTGTTTGACGACGCTCCCAGTACATACCAGGAGCAATAGCCATAACAATATTCGTGAAAATAAACCACTTAAACATATATGGATCATTCATGAATACTCTAAATAAATTAACGATGTAAAAGGCACCCGTAAAATGTAGGAAAACGGCAGGTTAGAACTGTTGGTTTTCCTACATTTTTTGTATCATGAATCACATCAGAGTGTAGGAGGAATTTGATGTGAGACGTGATTTAAGAGAAGGAGTGACGATTTACGTGACTGAAAATATTAAGCCTAACTTCGCCGAGATTGCCCGGCAATATAATGTTGATTATCGAACCGTTAAGAAAGCCTATGAGGAAGTCAAAGCTGGACTTAAGGGCCGACCAAGTGGTCGACCGAAACGGCCAAGTTTACTGGATCCATTCAAGCAAACCATCGATTCAAAGCTTGAACTAAATTGTTCGGCTGCTTCAATTTTTAAATTTATCCAGAAGAAGGGCTTTACCGGCAGCTATACCCTCGTGAAAGATTATTGTCGCCAAACCCGCCGAGAACGAGTTAAGAAAGCTACCATTCGGATTGAACATTCCCCTGGTCTCTCTGCTCAAGTTGACTGGAAAGAAGAAATGGCCCTAGTGAGCAGCGAGGGTGAGCTGTTTAAATTCAATATTTTCTTGTATGTATTGCCTTATTCAAAACTCAAATATATGACACTAACCTTTGATCGGAGCCAAGATACCCTCTTTTCTTGCTTACACGACGCTTTCCTTCATACCGGAGGTATTCCGACGGAAATCTGGTTTGATAATATGAAAACCGTTGTGGATCATACAAAATCCCAGTTTGGCCACGCTGTCTTTAACGAACGGTTCCACGAATTCTGTAAAGATGCCGGTTTCACACCAATTGCTTGTCGACCATTCAGACCACAAACTAAAGGTGCAGTTGAAGCCCTTGCTCGCACGGTTGAACGTTTACGGCCATACAATACTGAATTTGCTGATGGAACTGAGCTAATCGAACTAGTTCATATGCTCCGAGATGATCTAAATCATGAAACTTCGCAGGCCACGGACGAAGTCCCGTACCTGAAATGGTTAGACGAAGAAAAAGAGTACCTTCATCGCGTTCCAGTTAATCTCCTTGAACCATACTTCGAAGAAAACATTACCCGTGTCGTTTCGAAGGAGGCCATGATCAATTTCCGCAAATGTAAGTACTCAGTAGATCCGCGATACATTGGTTGTACGGTTGCTGTTGAAATCTCCAATGATGAGCAGCGCATTCACATTTATTATAACGGAGAAGAAATTCGTACGCACTCCATAACTACCAATTCGCTGAATTATGACCCCCAAGATCAGTTCAATATCCTCAAATCTGATTTGCTTAAAGGGCGGACAGATGAAGACATTTCAGCTTACATTCGTGAACATATGACTGATTACGACAACTTATAGGAGGCTACCATGACCACTAATAATCAAATTCTTTTAAATAATCTTGAGCGCTTAGGGTTAAACAAAATCCGTGAATACTTGCCGAATTACCTTGATCAAATTCACACTGATAATCTGTCATTAACTGAGGCGCTAATTGATTTAACTAATTCGGAACTCCAGAATCGACACGAAGGTCAGATTGCACGGGCCATTGGCCGTGCTCGGTTCCCCAATACAAAATCCCTAGATACATTTGATTTTAGCTTTCAACCCAGTATGAATCGCCAAGAGGTTCTGGAATTCCAGAATCTGGCTTTTATGGAAAAGTCTGAAAACTTAATCTTTATTGGCAATCCGGGAGTCGGTAAAACCCACTTGGCAATTAGTATTGGGATTGAGGCCTGTAAACAGGGCTGTCGGGTTCTCTTTATTAATTGTCATGAGCTGTTGATTAGATTGAGAGCAGCTTACGAAAAAGGACTGCTTGATCGATCTCTAAGCCGCTATTCGCGCTATGACCTATTAATTATTGATGAAATTGGGTATTTGCCAATTGGTCACCAAGAAGCTAACCTCTTATTTCAGCTAGTCAATGCCCGCTATGAAAAGCATTCAACGATCATTACCAGCAATAGTGATCTATCCGCTTGGGTTGATATTTTCCAGAACCCAACTGTGACAGCAGCCATTCTCGATCGCTTGGTTCATCATGTTCACGTAGTGAAGATCACTGGTAAATCTTACCGATTACGTGGCCTCAAGTAACTGCCGAAAACCTACATTTCTTTCTGCCGAAAACCTACATTTTTAAACTGCCCTTGACATTAACGACACCTATCATTGCACAAATTTGGGCCAAAACTCGAAGCCAAGCACTCTTCAAGGGCGTTCGTCCATTTGGATAAAGTGTTCCCCAAATAGCGTTTCGCTCTACATAAATTGCTTTATATAAGTTGAAAACTTCAAATAGATTCCAGACTATCAATGCACCAGAGGCGCCCCAAAACAACCAAAAATTATGATTCTGCATGGCTGCGATTGCAAACACAATTGCACCCATCGAATCATGGGCAAAATAAAAAGTATGCATCCAAATTGGATATGGTGCACTTCGCTCCTTGATAACTAGCGCGAAACTATACATGTACTCTAGATATCCGAACAAAAACGTTAGTCCAGCAATCGTCAAATTAAAACCGATATGTGGATTATTAAAACTAAAAGCGTGAATAAATTGACTAACCGTATAATTAGCAAAATATGAGTTATATAAACCATCCATATTGTTTCGCCTCCGTTTATTCTTATTAAACTGAGGTTTATTATATTGTTATAAATCAATCATTTAGCGTCATTTCTGGTAAAAGTGTGCATTATTTAAAAGGAAAATATAATGGATCTTCGAATTAAAAAAACAAAATTAGCATTAAGGGCTGCTCTCTTTACGTTATTGCAAAAAAAGCCAATTACAAAAATTTCCGTCGCCTCACTGTGTCGTCAAGCAAAAATTAATCGCCGTACATTCTATATTCATTATGAAAAGATTACCGATATTTTCGAAGAATATGAATTTTATTTGTCGCAACAGGTCCAGCAAACGCTGTCCACGCCTACGCCAAATCCACAACGAATCGTTTTGCTCTTTGATCATATCTTAATGTCAAACTTCGACGGTTTTAGAGCCCTCTGCTTAAACGATAAACACCATGTTCTCGTAAACGATCTTAAAGACATGTTGTTCCAAGCAATGACAACCTCACTAATCCCAGGAACCCCAACCGGGCCACAACAACTGATTTTGCAATATATTAGCACTGGCACCGTCGACAATTACGTTTACTGGTTCGCCCACCCAAAGGATATTAGTTATTCACAAGTCACTCAAACGAACGAACGCCTGCTTCATGCAAATCTACAATTACTATGACGTTGTCAGGTGTCGGACAACCCTATGTTGAATTTTATTTATGCATATGAGGAAGACCCGTTTAAACACAAAACCACGACCTGTCAGTTTTTACAAAAGGTCGTGGTTTTTGATATTTATTTGGCCCACAAGAAATCAGTCAAGATGCGATCAACCTGGGCGTTATTATGCAACAACGTGTGTTTGGCACGCTTCCCAGAAATTTTCTGTTCACGGTAGGATTTAGCTCTGTCTGCCACCAAGTATTTCAATGATAATGACGAAACATTAGGTACCGTCCCATCCGTTTGACCGCCAATGTCACCGTAGATGTTTAGCACATCCACCTGATTTTTAGGAAATGTCTGGCGCAGTTTTGTCATCTGCCGATAAGTAGCATTCATCTTGTTTGGCTTACCATTCTTGGCCAGCTTTAAACCGGCTGGCTGGCGGACAGATGCCGGTACACGTTTGAAATTCAATCCAGCAAAATGACCCGCCATGTCGACCTGCTTTTGTAGTTTGGGCAAATGTTTATCCTGGCCGTATTCCAACATGTAGTAAATCAACGAAATATTGCCTAATGAGTGACCGACCATGTTGAATTTAGTGATGTGATATTGCTTCTGTAATGCGACAACAACATTTTTGGCCCATTGACCATGTTTATTAAAATCGAGTTGTCGGTTATTAGCGTAATTGACCTCTACAATTGGATTAACCGCCTTTTTGCCAATGGTACCATCCAAACGAACATGACCAGTTTTAGACACAAATGCACGAATGATTGTATTCGTCGCACCTTCCCGTTTGGCCACACTCGTCATGTGTTCTTCGGCATGATAGTTACTGCCACCACCGTGAAAGAATAACGTCGGCGTCGACGACTGTACATATTTTGTTTTTGCTTCCGCCATGTGATGCGCATGTAACGCGCCACCACCAATGACAACAATAATGACCACCACTAATAGGGCCCAGAAACCACGATCAATTATTTTTTGTTTCAAGACAAAATCCCCCTGCTAAGCTAACGTCTCATTCACTAATGACAGGCATCCCCTGCAGTATTGAGCTCACGTTCAGCTTACTGAACAGTATAGTGGGTTCGAGTAGGCTTAAGGCAAGGAAAAATAATAATTTATTTTTTGTGGTGGCTAAATTGTCGTTTAACTTTCTGAAACCAAAAGAATTGGCGGCGGCTCCGTTCCATCATCCGATAACGTTTCGGTTGTTTCTTATAAAATTCTTGATGGTAGTTTTCGGCTGGCCAAAATGGCTCTGCATCACGAATTGCTACCACAATCGGTTTTGAATATTGGTCTGAATCAACAACAGCCTGTTTGGACGCTTCAGCAAGTTCGCGTTGCTGCTCATTATGGACAAAAATAATTGGTCGATATGACTCACCACGATCATTAACCTGACCTGCATCATCCGTTGGGTCGATAATTTGCCAATAGATATCCAGTAATTCTGCATAGCTCAGCTGTTGCGGATCAAACACAATCTCCACAGCTTCCACATGACCCGTCGTTTGCGAAGTGACTTGATCGTAAGTCGGCGAGTCCACATGGCCACCTGTATACCCTGACAAAATGGAAATGACTCCAGGTCGCAGTTCAAACGGTTCAACCGTGCACCAAAAACAGCCACCAGCAAAGATGGCATGATCATACCGCGGATCTGCTAAGGCCGTCTGATGCCGAGCGTAATCGTACTGTTGCGATTGTTCGACATCTGACGTTATAGACTGGTAAAAATCGGCTACCGCTGGCGTTAAATTATTGCGGACAGCAAGCGGCCGCAAATTGTACTCCAATTCGGCGAAAACTTTAGCCGACGATTGACCATCCGTAAGACTTTGTTTGGCCGTCATCAGTTGTTGCCGCTCCCAATCGCGGGTGCCCGGCTCTAACAATAAATTATAAAAAGTGCTCAAGTCCTGCTCAGTTATGGTCCTCACGATTTCATCCCCTTCGCGTCACCGAAATATTCTGTCTATTATTATCACCGCATGACGACAAAATAGCATATCATTTGCTCACGCCAGACATATTAGCCTCAATCACAAAAAGCGCTAAGCACTCGACTGTATGTTTATACAATCAAATGATTAACGCTTATTTTTGCTATCTTAAATATCGCTATCCTGATTATCATCGGCGTTGTGGCGGCGTTTGCGCCAGCCAAATAAACCTAGAAAACCAAACAGCATTGACAATAGGCCTAGTCCCAAAGCTTGTAACCATGACTGCTGCCCCTCGTTTGTGTGTGGCAACAGGTTCTGGCTAGCTGCTGAATTACCTGCAGCCCTTGAAGTCGTGTCTGTCACAGTGGTCTGTGTATCGGAACCGGCCACTGTTTGAGCAGTTGACGATGTTTGATTCTTTGCCAAGGTTGATGCAGATGTTGCTGCAACCATGGTACCATCAGAATCCTTTACTAAACGCAACGTTTGCGGTGAGACATCATTCAGTAACAACCAAGCGCTTTGACCAGGAGCAAGATGGTAACCTGCAGGAACCAAATCACCAATATACACCCATGTGCCCGTGTAGCCACTGACTTCATGAACGGCAATGATATGACCATCAACGTCCATCAAGACTAACCTGATAGGATCCCAACTTGGCTCGTCAACAGTTGTTCGTGTCGATTGTGAACCGCCTGTTACTGGCACTGCATTTGATTGCAACGTTATTGGATCACCCGTCATTTGACGAACGATTGACGTCCCAGCTTCGTTAGCCGGCGTTTCATTAGTAGGCCGATTTCCAGTTGGTGTCACAACCGGAATAACAGGTGATGTGCTAACTGGATTCACTGGCACCGCACGTGGTGGCACTGTTTCGGTACCCTGATTTGGTGTCGATGGCATACTCGTTGTCGAAGCCTGTGATGGCGTTACTGACATACCACTCGTTGGCGTTGATGTTTGTGAAGTCGTTTGTGAGGTAACCACCGAAGTTCCTGTCGAGGACGTCGAAGGTGCTTGGCTTGGTGCCGTTGATGTCGATGGACCACTTGTCGGCGTTTCACTTGCCGCAACCTTCTGATAAACGTAGGTGACATCCACACTATTGGCCGTATTCGTGCGGTCATACTGACCACTCGCATTGGCAGGCGTTGCTACTAACGTATAACCGCTAACCGTTGCCGGCTGTGTCGTATAAGTACCTTCATAGGTCAATGTTTGTGAAACCGGTGTGGCAATAACATTGCCATTATTATCCACATAATGCGTTGTCACAGTTTGATCCTTAGCATATGTGAAATTAATATCGCTTGGCTTAAGACCCACGGTACCCTTAATGGTCGCATCGCTGACAAGTGTATAACCCGCAATTGCCGGTGCCGTAAAACTATAGCCAAGACCATAGTAGGCATTCACAAGTTGCACAGTGTTAACCGGTGTTTGACTAAACAGATCATTTCCCTGTAAGTCAGTGTATGTGACCTTAAATGATTCAGGATCAGCATTGTAATAGTACACAACCTGATTTTTTGCTGAGTCTGTCGACAAATCTGACCAGCTGCCGTTTGCAGGACCGGCCACACTGGTTGCGCTAACGTAATAACCAGTAATATTCACTGGCGCCGTCGTGTACTGACTATCATAATTAACCGTCGTGACTGTCGGTGCTGACATTGTTAATAGCTCTTGCTCATCGCCAACGGTGACACGACGCACATATGATACGTTGACAAAACGATCACCAGTGTCGTCATAAAGGAACGTCATCGTCTGCGGACGATCCGTCAGTGTTGTAGTCGTTTGAGCTGGTGTGCCAACCAACGTATAGTTTGGAAAAGTTGCAGTCTGAGCCGTTACGCTATCACCATAGTGACCGGTCAGCTGAGTTGTACCTAATACTTTTGTGGTGCCATTAACCACGTAATTTACCGTAACCGGTTGGCCGTCCTCAAGGTCATAAGTATACGTCACGGTCTGTGGTGTTAACGAGTAAGTGCCCGTAGCATTAGCCGGAGTCGCCTGATTCCAAACGTAACCTGTTAACGTATCTGCCGATGTTGTGTATGCTTGACCATATTTGCCGGCGGGAAGCGTCCGTGTAGAAATAACCGTCCCGTCAGTTAAAACGTCTTTAACCGTTACGGTCGCCGCATCTTTTGGTTGATAGTAGAAGTTAATGGCCGACGTATCATCTGTAAAGTTAACGACTTGGCTGTTTGACAGTGCCGTATATCCGGCAATTGTAGCAGCATCCGTAGTTTGGCTTGTACCATAATCACCCGTTAAAGTAGTTGATGGTGCCAGCACTTTATCCGTATTAACCAAATAATAGTTAACGGTCTTCGTTTCGCTCTTCGGCAGATAGGTAAACGTTACGGTTTGACCAGCATCCGTGTAGTTACCTGTAGCACTTGATGAACCTTCCAAAGTATATCCGTCAAACGTTTTGGCAGCAGTCGTAAAGGCATCACCGACAGTGCCTGTTAGCGTTTGTGCGCTGGCAAGTTCAGTATTTGTCTTGCCATTAACGTAGCGGACAATGACACTGCCACTCTTTGGCACGACCTTATCATACATAAGGGTGATGGCAGGCGTGCCGTTCGCATCATACGTACCTGTTAATGAACCGGCCGTGACCTTGTCAAACGTATAACCGTCGAGACTGAGAATTTTGTTCTTGGCATCATACGCTGTCCCTGTTGCACCGGTTAAACTACCGTCGCTCGCCAAAGACTTACCGTTTTCATCGACATAATGAATTGTCACTGACTGTGGATTGGCCGTGTACATCAAAGTAACGGCTGGTGTCGTCGCCTTGCCTGTAGTGTCAACCGTGTACGTTCCTATCAAAGAACCAGTGGTCACTGCTGAGAATGTATAACCAGGAATTGTGAGTTGCTCATCACTGACGTCGTAGGAGTCACCGGTAGCACCGGTCACAGTATTGTCTGTGTGAATCGTTTTGCCGTTGTTGTCGATATAATGTACCGCCAATGTTTGACTGTCACCCTGGTACTGCAGAACAATATCTTTCGCCGTAGACTTACCAGCATTATCAACGCTAAATGTGCCTTTAAGATCACCTTGTTGAACTTTAACAAACGAATAACCAGGAATGCTAATCTCTTTATTAGTCGCATCATAACTAGTGTTGGTCTTGCCGGTCACTGTGTCGCTGGTGTGAATTGGATGACCATTTTGATCAACATAGCTGACCGTTACGCTTTGACTATTGGCCTTATAACGAAGCG
Source organism: Furfurilactobacillus cerevisiae (assembly GCF_048961765.1). Taxonomy (GTDB): domain Bacteria; phylum Bacillota; class Bacilli; order Lactobacillales; family Lactobacillaceae; genus Furfurilactobacillus; species Furfurilactobacillus milii_A. The sequence continues at coordinate 732,223 of NZ_CP185253.1, read as the reverse complement.
TAACAGTCTGCCCATCAGAACTCAGTTTACCTGACAGTAACGATGCATCATCAGCATCCAGAGTATAACCTGGGATAGTTGGTTCATAATCACTGACATTGTATGTGTCATCCTGTAAGCCGGAAATCGTTTTGCTGGCTGCCAATGTCTTCGAAGAGTCATCTTCGTCTACATAATTTACCGTTAATGACGCTGCCGTTTTCACCGGTGTAGAAACCTTTTTATAGTGGAAGGTCACCGTATTGGTTGCCCAAGAACTTTGATCATAGGTAACGGTCACAGAGCCATCGCTGTTAACGACATCCTGACTGCTGATTGAGACGGTCGGCGTACCAGTCACTTCGTACCCGTCAATCGCTAATGGTGACACTGTTTTGGTACTGCCATCAGTCGTGTTGTTAACCGCCCATGACATACTTTGATGAATTGCATTACCATTTTCATCCACATACTTGGTGGTGAAACTATTTAGTGCGGCCTCGCCAAACGTTTTAACAGCAATATTGCCAGATGTTGAAATGGAACCATCTGTATAAAACGTTGCGTTAGGTGCCAAAATATTCCCTGTTAAAGCAGCATTATGGGTAACTAAACTAACGACATCGGGCATGTTCCAAGTTACGTTTGCAGCAGTAGCAGCATCGGTCTTACCATTCACTGTAATAGTGGTCCCAGCAATCGCAACGGAATCACCAACCACATTAATGATGATTTTAGCTGTTCCACCGGAACTATTTGTCACATTGGTAATATTAATCGCACCACTCCCGTAAGTAGTACCAGGAAAGTCTGAACTGTTGAGTACAAACACATCTTCATCAGCGCCATCGACGCCTTGCAACGTCAGATTAGGATTTGAAGAACTTGGTGTAATCACTTTTGCGCCCGCCGTTTGCTGTAAGGCACTCAGTTCATTGGATTCGCTTGCCAAATATGCTTTAGCAGCGGTGAAAAAATCTGTCGTATCAATTTTATAAATTTGATGTGTGTTAGACCAATAGTTACTGTAAACACTCGCATCATTGTTGATATAAATTTTCCCAGTCGGATTAGCATTGTCTAATTCAACCAGATCACCACCAACAATGATTTGGGGATAATCAGCGTATTCTGAAGCACTGCTACCGGATGATCCTGACAGGGTCAAATTGCCACCCGCAGCAATTCGATAGGTACTACCAATATTTTGTGCTGTTAAACTGTCAAACGTGAAAATAGTGAAATGCTTCGTAACACCCAAAACGCCATCGGAAGATGTGGTACTTTCAGAATAACTTCCTGGCAAGTAGTACACAGGCGATACATAACTGTTTGGAATAAGTCCAAATCCACCAAACGTCGTTCCTTGTTTGTACAAAATCGTCCAACCATCATACTGAATCGAGTCACCGACACCCTCTTGATAGCCAGTGACGAATCCAGTCGCATCCATCCGGACAATTTCTTGGGCTGTCCCAGTTGCTTGATAAACACTAGTAGCTGCCGATTTAGCCGTTGCAACGTCACTGTCAGTGCCTGTATCCGAAATAGAGGTCACCGTAACGTTACTATCGGTAGTTGACGATGTACTCTGACTTTCGTTGGTTGCTGAAACTGCGTCGTTGGCACTGGCTACATTACTCGAACTTTCAGTACTGGACTGACTGGTCGTTGATTGCGCGGTCGATGCACTTGTTGATTCAGTCGTCTGCGCACTTGTCGCTGACTGAGAAGCCGTACTAGAAACACTCTTTTGAGTGACCGAAATAGCACTAGAAGCAGCCGACTCGCTATTGTTTTTTGATGCAACACTGGTCTGAGGTTGCTCACTATTGTTTGTATTACTTGGACTATTTGTTTGTTGGCCTGATTCACTGGCCGAACTTTCACTATTTGTTTTATTTGATGTTACCGACGTACTAGTCGATGAGACTGTCGATTGACTTTGTGCAGTACTCGACGCTGAACTACTAACTGCTGAATTTTGATCAGCACTTGCCGTAGCATTGCTCGTATCGCCGTTTGACGCCTGTACCGATTTTGATGCCGTCGAAGTAACAGCAGTTGTTTGAACGGTTGATGTCGTATTGTCGCTATCAGCATTAGCGACCGTTGTCAGTGTCATCCCGGTAGCAAACGTAATTACGGCGACGCCAGCAAACACCCAGCGTTTTCCTGCCTTGTACATTCGATAATGTAACTTTCGATTTTGATACAGTTCAGGCATAACTCTCCTTTTACTTCTCTCACTTAATGCCGATAAATACTAGGTAGATTGTAAAATTAATCCGAACGCTGTTCGGACAAAAAAGATCAGCTTCCTTTAAAATGGTGTTTACCACAAACCCATCTTTTAGGAGCTGATCTTTTGTCTAGTATAACCTATTCCGAACGAATTAAAATCGAAACCTTTTGTGAACTAGGGCTGTCCAATATCCAAATGGGCGTTCGGCTGAACCGATCACCGTCAACAATTTCTTATGAATTATCTCGATGTCAACCTTATCAGGCTGAATTAGCACAAACAGATGCCGAATACAAGCGATCACGATGTGGTCGGAAAACTAAGCTGAGCGATGAGTTAAAGCAAAAAATTCTCAACCATTTACGTCTAAGCTGGTCACCAGGAATGATTGCTCACGAATTTAAACTAGCTACTAAATCTATTTATAATTGGCTAAATCAGGGGAGAATTGGTTTCTCCTTGAATGATCTACCTGAACATGGCGTACGCCAACGGCGTAACGTTGACCAACGATCCAAATATAATCAATCTTTGGGGCGATCAATTGAACAGCGTCCCATGATGATTAATCAACGTAATCGCATCGGCGATTTTGAACTAGATACAGTCGTTGGTCCTCGTGGGCATAGTAAGGCAGTTTTATTAACTTTAATCGATCGAAAATAACGGTTCCTTTGGGCATACCGGTTAAAAGATCGGACGACAGCGACTGTTAATGAAGCACTAACTAAGTTCCTAACCACTTTTAATGGTCCCGGTGCACAGCTTTACTGTGGACCGTGGCACTGAGTTTAGTGGGCTAGTATCACTTGAATCACAATATGGTATTAAGACCTATTACTGCCATGCTTATACTCCAGCTGAACGTGGTAGTAATGAACGCTTTAATCGGAATTTACGTTATTTTTATCCTAAAGGGACTCGTTTTGAGCACATTAGTGCTCAAGATTTAACGACGACGTTACTCCAAATTAACCAGCGACCGCTTAAAATACTCGACTGGCAAACACCGTATCAGGTTATGCTGACAAATTTGTCCAAAAATTAGGATTAAATTTGCAATCTACCATATCGCTTTTTATTTGCAGATAAATAACGTATGATAAGAGTATAAAATAATGAGAGGTGAATATTATGTTACAACAATACAAGCACATTTTAGTCCCAGTCGATGGTTCCTATGAAGCCGAATTAGCTTTCAAGAAAGCAGTCGCTGTGGCTAAACGTAACGATGCTGATTTACATCTCGTTCACGTTGTTGATACACGGGCTTTCCAAAACTTTTCTAGCCTTGATACCAGCATGGTTGAACAAGTCACAGAAACGGCCAAGAAGACCCTCGACAAGTACGTGGCTGATGCCAAGGCAGATGGTCTTGACAAGATTGATTACGCCATTGAATACGGGGCACCGAAGATCATCATTGGAGATGTTCCTCGGGGTAATGACACCGATTTGATTATGATTGGTGCTACTGGGTTAAACGCAGTTGGACGGCTATTAATCGGGTCTGTAACGGAATACGTCACACGGACAGCAGTTTGTGACGTCATCGTCGTACGGACGGACTTAGATAATCAACCAGCCAAAGCAGCACACCGCGCAGAATAAATTTGCTAACTAATGCTTTAACTATGGCAGATTGCAAGAAGTAGATTGTAAAATTAATCCGAACGCTGTTCGGACAAAAAAGATCAGCTTCCTTTAAAATGGTGTTTACAACAAACCCATCTTTTAGGAGCTGATCTTTTGTCTAGTATAACCTATTCCGAACGAATTAAAATCGAAACCTTTTGTGAACTAGGGCTGTCCAATATCCAAATGGGCGTTCGGCTGAACCGATCACCGTCAACAATTTCTTATGAATTATCTCGATGTCAACCTTATCAGGCTGAATTAGCACAAACAGATGCCGAATACAAGCGATCACGATGTGGTCGGAAAACTAAGCTGAGCGATGAGTTAAAGCAAAAAATTCTCAACCATTTACGTCTAAGCTGGTCACCAGGAATGATTGCTCACGAATTTAAACTAGCTACTAAATCTATTTATAATTGGCTAAATCAGGGGAGAATTGGTTTCTCCTTGAATGATCTACCTGAACATGGCGTACGCCAACGGCGTAACGTTGACCAACGATCCAAATATAATCAATCTTTGGGGCGATCAATTGAACAGCGTCCCATGATGATTAATCAACGTAATCGCATCGGCGATTTTGAACTAGATACAGTCGTTGGTCCTCGTGGGCATAGTAAGGCAGTTTTATTAACTTTAATCGATCGAAAATAACGGTTCCTTTGGGCATACCGGTTAAAAGATCGGACGACAGCGACTGTTAATGAAGCACTAACTAAGTTCCTAACCACTTTTAATGGTCCCGGTGCACAGCTTTACTGTGGACCGTGGCACTGAGTTTAGTGGGCTAGTATCACTTGAATCACAATATGGTATTAAGACCTATTACTGCCATGCTTATACTCCAGCTGAACGTGGTAGTAATGAACGCTTTAATCGGAATTTACGTTATTTTTATCCTAAAGGGACTCGTTTTGAGCACATTAGTGCTCAAGATTTAACGACGACGTTACTCCAAATTAACCAGCGACCGCTTAAAATACTCGACTGGCAAACACCGTATCAGGTTATGCTGACCAATTTGTCCAAAAATTCGGATTAAATTTGCAATCTACCACTAAACTAAAATTTCACTCAAAATTAATTCAAATAAATAATTAAGTTGCAAAAAAGTTAAATAACTCTACTCAATTGATTGTTTTAACACCTTTGCTAACTAAATTAAAGTGCTACACTCACTTTTTTAAATTGTTTGCGAAAGATTTAATTATTGCGCATTTTTGATACTATGTTAATTTATTAATCAATTATTTCAGTGTTAAAAATATTTACCGTAAGTTATACCAAGGAGACAATAAAAGAACCTTAAAGCGCCGGCGTTTTAATAAATCTGTGCCGTCAATTCCCATTTTCATTGAATAGAATGAATTCTTGCCGCTTCAATCAAAATAAAAAAGTTTCAGTTTTTGCTTCATCACGAACAGATCGTGAGTTGCAAAAATTGAAACTTTTTTGGCAAGCAAGACAAACGTTTGCACCATACAGTGAAGCGTTTTTACATTGAGTCTTTTTTCAAAATAGTTTGTTTATTTATACATTCGTACACATTCTTCGACCAGATCCCAGAATTTATCTAGGTCCAGCGTAATGCCGACCTTAGTATTTGGCTCTTCTTTCATCACATGGTGCATGTCACAAACAGTCCGGCCATAACAAGGTCCACGGTTGATATCGACATCGACATACACGGATTCTGTCTTGAAAATATCTGGCTCAATCAAGTAGCCGATGGTAGTGGCATCGTGAACGGGACCAGCCTTCAAGCCAAACGCTTCAAACTGAGTCTTCAACGTAGAGTTCATCATATCGCTAAACAACTTACCAGCAGTATTGCCCACGTCTTCCATTCGTTTGATAATGTCAGGCGTACAAATCGTCTGTTCAGTTAAGTCCAGCCCCATCATGGTAATGGGTACTCCAGCACCGAAGACAACCTTGGCTGCTTCAGGATCAGCAAAGATGTTGAATTCAGCAGATGGCGTAAAGTTACCAGTCCCATATGCGCCACCCATCAAAACAATTTCCTGAATCTTTGGGATGATGCGCGGTTCACGGCGCATGGCAACGGCAATGTTTGTTAGCGGTGCAGTTGGTACCAACGTGATGTCACCGTCACTGGCCATCAAGGTATCAATAATAAAATCAACCGCGTTCTGCTTCTCAGCTTCCCGATGCAATGGGCCAAACGTCGGACCATCCAAACCTGTTTCGCCGTGAATATTGCCGGCAACCACTTGTTGGCGAACCATTGGTTGTGGCATCCCCGCATATATCTTCGTATCAATGTCCAATAACTGCGCGACATTTAGCCCATTACGAACGGTTTTAGCCAATGTCTGGTTACCCGCCACAATCGTCACACCCAACAAGTCAATTGCTGGATGTGCTGCTGCCATAAATAATGCAATCGCATCATCGTGGCCTGGATCACAATCAAGAATAATTTTACGTCCTGCCATTTTTACTTCCTCCTCGAATTTGGGTGTTGCTCAGATGTCCCCGAGCTTCGGCATCACTCTTCTAAACGTGCACCTTACTTCTGAATCCTGTGCATAACCCAAAGCCGTCAACCCACAAGCAAAGTGCGCTTGCACGTTGTCACCTTTACGTTATTGCTCGAGCCTTCCCGAGCTTCGGCATCACTCTGCTACAATTTGTATTATATGTAAGCGGTTGCTATCATAAGTATGAGAAATCTCACAATTGAGGTAAAAACATGCAGGGAATCTATAATCACGACGTTATTAGCAATTTCATCGCCACTTCAGGGTACGATGGACAATTTTCGTTTGATCCACAACAAGACACCAAGCTTTTCCACATTGCGGCGAATGATTTCATCGTCAAGGCGGGCGCTCCGTTAACATACTTATTTTATTTGGTTAAAGGAAAAGCGAAATTATACGACGTGTTGGCAAACGGCAAGGTTTCACTAATCGATTTCTTTACACCACCCTGTTTTATTGGCGAAATGGAACTTATCGAACAGCGACCAGAAACGGCTTTCAGCATGCAGACTATCACCGACTGTTGGTGTCTGGCACTACCCATCCGCCCATTGCAGGAAAAGCTACTTGCTGATCCAGTTTTTCTGCGGCAAATCTGTCTTTACTTCGTTCACAAAAATTACCGAACCGTTAAGACTGCTGGCAACAACGCGGCCTTTCCAGTTGCTCAACGTTTGGCGTCATTTATTTTATTAACCGCTCACGATGGTCTCTACAGCGAGAAACACGTTCAAGTGGCTGAATATCTAGGTATCTCCTACCGTCACTTACTGTACGTTCTCGCGCAATTCGTGAAAGATGGTTACCTCATCAAACAGAAACATCACTACAAAATCGCCAATTCGGACGCCTTAACAAGGCTTGCCCACGATGTAAACGAAAGCACCAACTAGCTGAATAACAGTTAGTTGGTGCTTTCTGATGTTCATAGGTTAGTAATCTAATGTGTGAGGGATGATCCATCAACGCAACTTTAGTCGTTAGTCAATTTATCCTTTAAATCGGAGACGCCTTCTTTGACCTTGCCTTTACCTTCATCAATATTGCCACTAACTTTGTCACCAGCATCGCCAGTGATGGCACCTTTGACCTGCTTAGCCTTGCCTTCTGCTTGATCAGTTAAGGCATCAAAACGTGACTTAATGTCCTCCATCTGATCCTTATCCTGGAAGATCATGTAAGCCAAAGCAATGTTAGCTGCAACACTAAAACCGAGTAATAAATTCTTCATCTAATCGCTCCTTAAAGGTTGTCTGAAGTATCCTACTATCATTAGCTTAGCTAAACCTGATATTACATTCAAAAAATATGCCTGTCGACACCGCTTGCCTTGAGGCAGAAGTGTGACAGGCATTTTTACCATTCTAATCAGATTCAACAGCGCTAACTAGTTACTTTTTCTTATCCGTTTTCGTCTGGTCGCGCCACTCTTCGGCTGTCAATAAATCTTTAACGTGCAACTTAATTGATGTCACCGTGTAACCAGTCATCGAACGAACAGCAGCAGTAATCTTACGCGTGATTTTATCGAAAATATCGTTGGCATCCTTACCATATTCAAGCGTGCCGTCTAACTCTAATTCGACCGTCTTTTTGTCTTCATCAATATCGGCAGAAACGCCCTGTTCAGGTTTATTGACGCCCATCTGGTTTGAAATGTTGTCGAATAGGCCACCCTTTAATTCCAGGACCCCATCAACTTCTTGCGCAGTCTTACCTGCAATTTTTTCTAACACATCGTTATCAAAAACAAGTTCCTTTTTTGTCATCGCTTCAGCCATATTTATAACCTCCGTTAGTCACGCGTGATGTCATAGATGATGTTCAAACTACTTATTCAACTTCTTTTGTTTCTGTCGAATGTGATGAATTTGGTTTGCCTTTTGTTTGATCCTGCCATTCTCGTTTGCTCATCACATCATTGATGTGTAGATTCAACTCCACAACATCCAAGCCGGTAAAACTTTGAATGTCACGAACAACGCGCTGAGTAACCTGTTCAAATAATTGGCGGATATCTTTTCCATACTCAACGGTAGCGTGCATATCGAGGGCCACTTGCTTTTGACCAACTTCTGCATCTATTCCTTGTGTCGGATCGGCTTGGTTTCGAAAACGATCAGTAATGCCGCTAAGCATGCCACCATCTAGTGACAAGACACCATCAACATTTCGTGCGGCCAATCCGGCAATCTTTTCAATAACCCCATCGTCGTAACTTAATGTGTGCTTTAACTGTGATTGTGTAGCTTGTTTAGTGTTTTCCATTATCGATTCCCTCCATAACAAAACAGACCTAACCTAACTAGATAAAAATTGATTGATGCGCCGCTTGATACTCTGTCGATCAACTACCCGACTGTACTTACCAATTAACATACCAATCAGAGCCAGTACCGCGACCAAAATCATACTCCAAAACCCGGCCAGTACCCACGCCAGGCCAAGTACTAGTCCAATTATGGTGCCAAACATCGGACGGCTCATGACACCACCTCCTTTCGCTAAACCACCCGTGCCTTCTGATCAGGATTGCGAACTGCCTCAATTGTCACCTGACGCTTACGCAACTTAAATTGCAAACTGTCTTTAAGGTAGATTGTAAAATTAATCCGAACGCTGTTCGGACAAAAAAGATCAGCTTCCTTTAAAATGGTGTTTACCACAAACCCATCTTTTAGGAGCTGATCTTTTGTCTAGTATAACCTATTCCGAACGAATTAAAATCGAAACCTTTTGTGAACTAGGGCTGTCCAATATCCAAATGGGCGTTCGGCTGAACCGATCACCGTCAACAATTTCTTATGAATTATCTCGATGTCAACCTTATCAGGCTGAATTAGCACAAACAGATGCCGAATACAAGCGATCACGATGTGGTCGGAAAACTAAGCTGAGCGATGAGTTAAAGCAAAAAATTCTCAACCATTTACGTCTAAGCTGGTCACCAGGAATGATTGCTCACGAATTTAAACTAGCTACTAAATCTATTTATAATTGGCTAAATCAGGGGAGAATTGGTTTCTCCTTGAATGATCTACCTGAACATGGCGTACGCCAACGGCGTAACGTTGACCAACGATCCAAATATAATCAATCTTTGGGGCGATCAATTGAACAGCGTCCCATGATGATTAATCAACGTAATCGCATCGGCGATTTTGAACTAGATACAGTCGTTGGTCCTCGTGGGCATAGTAAGGCAGTTTTATTAACTTTAATCGATCGAAAATAACGGTTCCTTTGGGCATACCGGTTAAAAGATCGGACGACAGCGACTGTTAATGAAGCACTAACTAAGTTCCTAACCACTTTTAATGGTCCCGGTGCACAGCTTTACTGTGGACCGTGGCACTGAGTTTAGTGGGCTAGTATCACTTGAATCACAATATGGTATTAAGACCTATTACTGCCATGCTTATACTCCAGCTGAACGTGGTAGTAATGAACGCTTTAATCGGAATTTACGTTATTTTTATCCTAAAGGGACTCGTTTTGAGCACATTAGTGCTCAAGATTTAACGACGACGTTACTCCAAATTAACCAGCGACCGCTTAAAATACTCGACTGGCAAACACCGTATCAGGTTATGCTGACAAATTTGTCCAAAAATTAGGATTAAATTTGCAATCTACCATATCGCTTTTTATTTGCAGATAAATAACGTATGATAAGAGTATAAAATAATGAGAGGTGAATATTATGTTACAACAATACAAGCACATTTTAGTCCCAGTCGATGGTTCCTATGAAGCCGAATTAGCTTTCAAGAAAGCAGTCGCTGTGGCTAAACGTAACGATGCTGATTTACATCTCGTTCACGTTGTTGATACACGGGCTTTCCAAAACTTTTCTAGCCTTGATACCAGCATGGTTGAACAAGTCACAGAAACGGCCAAGAAGACCCTCGACAAGTACGTGGCTGATGCCAAGGCAGATGGTCTTGACAAGATTGATTACGCCATTGAATACGGGGCACCGAAGATCATCATTGGAGATGTTCCTCGGGGTAATGACACCGATTTGATTATGATTGGTGCTACTGGGTTAAACGCAGTTGGACGGCTATTAATCGGGTCTGTAACGGAATACGTCACACGGACAGCAGTTTGTGACGTCATCGTCGTACGGACGGACTTAGATAATCAACCAGCCAAAGCAGCACACCGCGCAGAATAAATTTGCTAACTAATGCTTTAACTATGGCAGATTGCAAGAAGTAGATTGTAAAATTAATCCGAACGCTGTTCGGACAAAAAAGATCAGCTTCCTTTAAAATGGTGTTTACAACAAACCCATCTTTTAGGAGCTGATCTTTTGTCTAGTATAACCTATTCCGAACGAATTAAAATCGAAACCTTTTGTGAACTAGGGCTGTCCAATATCCAAATGGGCGTTCGGCTGAACCGATCACCGTCAACAATTTCTTATGAATTATCTCGATGTCAACCTTATCAGGCTGAATTAGCACAAACAGATGCCGAATACAAGCGATCACGATGTGGTCGGAAAACTAAGCTGAGCGATGAGTTAAAGCAAACAATTCTCAACCATTTACATCTAAGCTGGTCACCAGGAATGATTGCTCACGAATTTAAACTAGCGACTAAATCTATTTATAATTGGCTAAATCAGGGGAGAATTGGTTTCTCCTTGAATGATCTACCTGAACATGGCGTACGCCAACGGCGTAACGTTGACCAACGATCCAAATATAATCAATCTTTGGGGCGATCGATTGAACAGCGTCCCATGATGATTAATCAACGTAATCGCATCGGTGATTTTGAACTAGATACCGTCGTTGGCCCTCGTGGGCATAGTAAGGCAGTTTTATTAACTTTAATCGATCGCAAATCACGGTTCCTTTGGGCATATCGGTTAAAGGACCGAACGACAGCGAGTGTTAATGAAGCACTGACTAAGTTCCTAACAACTTTTAATGGACCGGTGCACAGTTTTACTGTGGACCGTGGTACTGAGTTTAGTGGGCTAGTATCATTTGAATCACAATATGGTATTAAGACCTATTACTGTCATGCTTATACGCCAGCTGAACGTGGTAGTAATGAACGCTTTAATCGGAATTTACGTTATTTTTATCCTAAGGGGACTCGTTTTGAGCACATTAGTGCTCAAGATTTAACGACGACGTTACTCCAAATTAACCAGAGACCGCTTAAAATACTTGACTGGAAAACACCGTATCAGGTTATGCTGACCAATTTGTCCAAAAATTCGGATTAAATTTGCAATCTACCTTAAGATACTTATTAACGACTGCCAGCACTGTTTCACCCAAATCATCATACCTTGGTGTACCTTGCGCTAACGCAGTGCCATGCACTTTAACATCCGCCCGACGCTGTTTGGCGTGTGCACGAATATTTACCTCAAGATTGCCGACATCAACAGCATCTTCAATCCGAAGTTTCAAATCCTGTTCAATTGTATGGACGGGTAGTCGCACGACACCACGAGAGCCATGAAACTCGATCATACCGACTGTCCGTGGCTTAAATAAACCAATCAACAGAATAATTAACCCGACCAACGCAATAAAGCCACCAGCCACAATCAAAATAGTCATGGCTAACGTTGCGTTACGATTCATGATGCTAACAACCCAGTCAGAGACAAAACCGATGTTTGCATTCATGACGACTAACAGACATCCAATCACCAACGTCAAGAAACCTGTTAGTCCCACTAACCATTTTGTTGCCGCTCTCATTGCCTAACCTCCTTTCCTTTTATTGTCTACATGTTATCCAATCCATAAGTAACCTTTCAAAAAATATGTCTGCCGTCAAAAAAGTAGTGAATCATAAGGAATTACCTCACAATTCACTACTAATTGTTCTAGTTATTAAAATTGGTCAACTTTCGTTCAAAAATAAGCGTTTCATCATTTTGCATGATTAGTTTGAAACTTAGCTTTTCCAATAACCTTCTCGAGGCTTGGTTATTTGGGTCAACATCTGCCTTTATCACCCTGACGTGCTGCTGTGACAAAAACTCAATCAATGCTTTAGCGCCTTCAAATGCATACCCATGCCGTGCAAATAGCGGATTGATTGTATAGCCTAGCCACATTGTGTCACCCTCCAGTTGCAGATAAAAATCACCTAATAACTGATCCATTTCAGGTTTTACAAATGCGAATTGTTTTCCCTGCGTGAGTGTTGAATTGGATAATAGTGCCTCTACGGCCTCCGCTCGACTCAGTCCTTTAAATTCCTGATACTGCATCCAGTCGAGGTTGTTATGATAGCTCAAAAAGGCATCGATTTCCTGAGCCGAAAAGGGACGAATTATCCCCCTCGTAGTAACTATTGATAAATTACAAATACTTTCTTCATTCATCTGCGTTCTCCATCAATTGCGATAATGTACAGTTACCATAATTATACGGCCGGTTTTGGCCTCGCTTCGTTGTTTTCACGTACCTAAATGGCTCCTCATAATGAGCCAATTGTGAGTCATCCTTATCGGTGGTACTTTAAGGTTAACTTCATCTATAAAAGGAAGTTCCATTATGTCCTATCAAAAAATTGATATCCACAGTCATTACCTAACTCCCGGCTATACCAGATTCTGCCAGGAACAATTCGGCGGATTAGCCGGTGACGTAGCCGAGCCCAATTGGCAGGTTGAAAAAACGCTAGCGCTCATGAAACTTGAGAACATTGACTACTCTGTGCTATCCGTTTCCATGCCACATATTTCATACAATCAGGATGCGCGTGCCACCACAAAACTGGCAGCTGAGATCAACGCCTTTGGGTGCCACCTGCATCAAGAGCACCTGAACCAACTAGGCTATTTTGCCACCGTTCCCTTGCCGTTTGTAAAAGAAAGTATCGCGATTATCAAAAACGCACTGTTTTATCAGCAGGCCCTTGGCGTCGTATTACCCACCTCAGCACAAGGCATCTACCTTGGGGATCCCCACTTTGATGCTGTTATGCAGTTGTTGGATGATACCGCTGCAATCGTATTGATTCATCCAAACGACCCACCGAAGACACCATATCACGTTGATGAAAAATTCCCGCACCCAATTTATGATTTCTTCGCTGAAACAACGCGAACCTTTTTGAATTTAGTGCAAAATCGAATCTTCATTCGTTATCCCAACATTAAGTTTATCATTCCACATGGTGGCGCAGCTCTTTCTGTATTGGCTCCGCGCACTTTAGGTGCCAAGATGCTCAATCATCACTTACAAACGGATGAAATTGACGTGACTGCAGCTATGAAACATGTTTATTTCGATGTTGCTGGCCGTGTTTTACCCAGCCAGTTGCCCGCGCTACTACAAATTGTAAAGCCGAATCAACTGTTGTATGCCTCAGATTATCCATATACGCCGGAGCCCGTAGTCCTTGGACTTAACAATACTTTGGCGCACACGTACTGGTTAACAGAGACACAACGGCAACAGCTCTATCTTCAAAACGCACTTAAGTTGTTTGATTTAGATTAAAAAAATTATTTTCTGACAAATTAAATGGCTGACCAGATTTTTTTCTAGCCAACCATTTTTATTATCATTCATTATTTTGAAAACTTCTGTGCAATTGATGAGGCTGCTGGGTTCGTTTGAGACTGATTGACAGCTTGTTGCAAACTAAATGAACCCGTTGATTGATTAACCCAATCAGCACCACTCACTGCAGAAGGCATCGTATACATGTTAACTGTATCACCAGTAATGGTATAGCCTACGTTGGAAACACCGTTATTGGTGTTAAGAACATGAACTTGCCCATCGTCACCAGGCGTTATGTTACCCCACTTGGGATCTGCGTTAACAATGGATAACTGACTCATATCTGCCACATTACGATCCTGACCGCTTGCCAATAGAATAGCCGCTGCCGTTTGAGCAGTTGATGATTGCTGTGGTGCCTGTGAACTGGCAGTTGCTGAGGTTTGTTGAGTGGCTTGTGAGTTACCGTTGGCCGAAGATTGTTGCGCTACAGAAGACTGATCAGTTGTCGCACTTGCAGTCTTTGTCGCCACAGATTGTGTAACCGGTGTCGAGCTCTTCGTGGATTCACTAACGCTTGACGACTGAATTGTGGGAGTCAATGAGCTGGCAGTCGTTGTACCGGTTGCTGGCTGTGAGCTAACAGTGCTGCCTGAAGCAGTATTGACCGTTTGAGTCGATGGCTGCACATTTTCTACCGAGCTGTCCGCAACAGTCTTAGCACTGCTATTCACTGCTGTAGTGTCATTTGAGGCACTCGTCTTCTGACGAGACTGACTCGCATTACCTTTGACGACTTTTTGTGACGTAGTATGTACACTATCGCTCGACGCATTTGTCTTCGCCGTTGCTGACGCTGAGCAACCAGCCAACACAACAAGCGTTAATAAACCAACCGATGCAATTTTAAACCCTTTCATTGTCATGTCATTGACCTCCCAAATTCATGCGCTCTCTACAATCCAAATGTTACGCTAGTGTTACTCAGGTTACAATATTGTTTCACAACTTCATTCTTTCTTAAACACTTATATGCGTTTTTTTCAAACAACATGACAAATTTAAATTTTCAATCCGTAAAGTACGCAAACAAACACGAAAAGTCTTAAAATAACCTCGAAAGGAGTGTTCTACATAATGAAATCTACTGTATTTGTAAAAGCAGGCAAAGTTGAAGTTAAAGACGTTGAGAAACCAACAGTTCAGGCGTCAGATGATGTCATCATCCGGGTTGTGCGGACTTGTGTTTGCGGATCCGATTTATGGGCTTATCGTGGCTTAGAAGACAAGGCTGCCAATTCAGAAAACACCGGCCATGAAGCAATCGGTGTCGTTGAAGAGGTTGGTAGTGCGATTACCACCGTTGTCCCTGGTGACTTCGTTATCGCGCCATTCACTCACGGATGTGGTCACTGTGCCGCTTGTCGTGCTGGTTTTGATGGTGACTGCCAAGACCACGATGACAATTTCAGTTCTGGTGTCCAAGCTGAGTACATTCGGTTTGCACATGGCGAATGGGCATTGGTTAAAATTCCTGGTAAACCAGAAGATTACAGTGAAGCCATGTTGGATTCACTGCTAACATTAGCCGATGTTATGGCAACCGGTTATCATGCCGCCAGAGTAGCAAATGTTCATGAGGGCAGCACAGTCGTTGTCGTCGGTGATGGTGCCGTTGGTCTATGTGGTGTCATTGCCGCTAGAATGCGTGGTGCCAAACGGATCATTGCGATGAGCCGTCATGAAGACCGTCAAAAATTAGCTACTGAATTCGGCGCCACTGATATTGTTGCTGAACGTGGTGACGACGCTGTTAAGAAGGTTATGACACTCACGAACAATGACGGTGCAGATGCCGTGCTGGAATGTGTTGGTACGGAATTATCAAACCAGACTGCCATGCAAGTTGCCCGTCCCGGTGCAGTTGTTGGCCGTGTTGGTTTGCCACATGAACCTAAGATGGACATGACACCTTCCTTCTATAACAACATCTCTATCGCCGGTGGTCCTGCTTCTGTTACAACCTACGACAAGAGTGTACTATTGAAGGCCGTGTTGGATGGTGAAATTCACCCTGGTAAAGTCTTCACTAAGTCATTCAAACTGGATGATATCGATGACGCTTACAAGGCCATGGCTAACCGTGAAGCGATTAAGTCATTGGTTGTAACGGACTAAATCCAATAAATACTTTTATAGTTTGGCCAAGAAAATAGGTCTAAACACAAAAACGATGAGACTTCATAATTGAAGTTTCACCGTTTTTGCGTTTGTAAGCTATTTGTTCTCAAGTGATTTCATTTCTTGATTTAAAATTTGAATGGCATCTGTCACAGTTTCATATTCAAAGACGTGATCGAAATATTTCGTTCCTGCTATCATTGCTGATAACTGACTACGTTTAGAATTATGCAAAATGATGACAGGCTTACCTAAACGCTCTGCGGAGGCAAGTTCGTAACCAACACCAAGACTTGGATTAGATGTTTCCGCGACTACCGCGTCACTTTCCGCCAGCCATTTCATGTCACGATCACGAATATAAACATCATCAAGTTGCTTCTGCCCGGCCACCGATAAACTATAGTCACCAATGTGCTCGGTCAGTACCTGTCAAGGGCAGTTTAAAAATGTAGGTTTTCGGCAGAAAGAAATGTAGGTTTTCGGCAGTTACTTGAGGCCACGTAATCGGTAAGATTTACCAGTGATCTTCACTACGTGAACATGATGAACCAAGCGATCGAGAATGGCTGCTGTCACAGTTGGGTTCTGGAAAATATCAACCCAAGCGGATAGATCACTATTGCTGGTAATGATCGTTGAATGCTTTTCATAGCGGGCATTGACTAGCTGAAATAAGAGGTTAGCTTCTTGGTGACCAATTGGCAAATACCCAATTTCATCAATAATTAATAGGTCATAGCGCGAATAGCGGCTTAGAGATCGATCAAGCAGTCCTTTTTCGTAAGCTGCTCTCAATCTAATCAACAGCTCATGACAATTAATAAAGAGAACCCGACAGCCCTGTTTACAGGCCTCAATCCCAATACTAATTGCCAAGTGGGTTTTACCGACTCCCGGATTGCCAATAAAGATTAAGTTTTCAGACTTTTCCATAAAAGCCAGATTCTGGAATTCCAGAACCTCTTGGCGATTCATACTGGGTTGAAAGCTAAAATCAAATGTATCTAGGGATTTTGTATTGGGGAACCGAGCACGGCCAATGGCCCGTGCAATCTGACCTTCGTGTCGATTCTGGAGTTCCGAATTAGTTAAATCAATTAGCGCCTCAGTTAATGACAGATTATCAGTGTGAATTTGATCAAGGTAATTCGGCAAGTATTCACGGATTTTGTTTAACCCTAAGCGCTCAAGATTATTTAAAAGAATTTGATTATTAGTGGTCATGGTAGCCTCCTATAAGTTGTCGTAATCAGTCATATGTTCACGAATGTAAGCTGAAATGTCTTCATCTGTCCGCCCTTTAAGCAAATCAGATTTGAGGATATTGAACTGATCTTGGGGGTCATAATTCAGCGAATTGGTAGTTATGGAGTGCGTACGAATTTCTTCTCCGTTATAATAAATGTGAATGCGCTGCTCATCATTGGAGATTTCAACAGCAACCGTACAACCAATGTATCGCGGATCTACTGAGTACTTACATTTGCGGAAATTGATCATGGCCTCCTTCGAAACGACACGGGTAATGTTTTCTTCGAAGTATGGTTCAAGGAGATTAACTGGAACGCGATGAAGGTACTCTTTTTCTTCGTCTAACCATTTCAGGTACGGGACTTCGTCCGTGGCCTGCGAAGTTTCATGATTTAGATCATCTCGGAGCATATGAACTAGTTCGATTAGCTCAGTTCCATCAGCAAATTCAGTATTGTATGGCCGTAAACGTTCAACCGTGCGAGCAAGGGCTTCAACTGCACCTTTAGTTTGTGGTCTGAATGGTCGACAAGCAATTGGTGTGAAACCGGCATCTTTACAGAATTCGTGGAACCGTTCGTTAAAGACAGCGTGGCCAAACTGGGATTTTGTATGATCCACAACGGTTTTCATATTATCAAACCAGATTTCCGTCGGAATACCTCCGGTATGAAGGAAAGCGTCGTGTAAGCAAGAAAAGAGGGTATCTTGGCTCCGATCAAAGGTTAGTGTCATATATTTGAGTTTTGAATAAGGCAATACATACAAGAAAATATTGAATTTAAACAGCTCACCCTCGCTGCTCACTAGGGCCATTTCTTCTTTCCAGTCAACTTGAGCAGAGAGACCAGGGGAATGTTCAATCCGAATGGTAGCTTTCTTAACTCGTTCTCGGCGGGTTTGGCGACAATAATCTTTCACGAGGGTATAGCTGCCGGTAAAGCCCTTCTTCTGGATAAATTTAAAAATTGAAGCAGCCGAACAATTTAGTTCAAGCTTTGAATCGATGGTTTGCTTGAATGGATCCAGTAAACTTGGCCGTTTCGGTCGACCACTTGGTCGGCCCTTAAGTCCAGCTTTGACTTCCTCATAGGCTTTCTTAACGGTTCGATAATCAACATTATATTGCCGGGCAATCTCGGCGAAGTTAGGCTTAATATTTTCAGTCACGTAAATCGTCACTCCTTCTCTTAAATCACGTCTCACATCAAATTCCTCCTACACTCTGATGTGATTCATGATACAAAAAATGTAGGAAAACCAACAGTTCTAACCTGCCGTTTTCCTACATTTTACGGGTGCCTTTTACAAGTACCTCATTATTTTGATTCAAATGATTGATCAACTGTTGATAAATTTTCACATCATCTCTGCCACCACGAATTGATGCTGCAAAATAAATTTTCATATGCTTCACTCCATCCTTTAAAATGACGTTTATTATCACATTTGCTTTCATGATATACTTTTACAAAATCATTGAAACGAGAATAATTATGTCTTTGTATCCATCCCAATTATTAATTGGATTTACAACTTCATCAACCCTGAATCTTCTAAAATTCCAATAAAAACAAAAAGCACACAACTATCGCAATTTTAAAAATACTGCGATAGTTGCGTGCTTTTATTAACACTAAATGTTTTATAAATGCCGCTTTACCAAGCAACAGGTCCTTCGGTATTCGAAAATGTGGCATTGTCCTGGTTATTCCAGTCAGTAGCTAATTCAATTGTTCGCGCCACTCCGTGCGTAACGGGTTGAGCGCCCATCGCCTTGGCCTGTTCCGGTGTCGCACCACCAAATGCAGTGGCTACCATCCCGGGGTCAATCGCATTCACTGTAATATTCGTGCCCGACTGTTGCATTTCTTTAGCCAACTGAACGGTAAACATATTGGCGGCCGCTTTGGCTGATTGATAGCCCACTGCCGTTGCGTGATATACAACGGAATCTGGGTTCAGCGCTTCAGTTTTGGAACCCATCATGCTGGAAATATTCAATATTTTGGCCTGTTTGGCACTCTTTAACAGTGGCAACATCTTTTGCGTCACATCGATCAAACCAAAATAGTTGATTTGAAAATCCTTCTGGAGGATATCAGGTGACACTTCGGATGGATTTTGGCCGTAGTCAAAGGCGGCACCAGCATTATTAATCAGCACTGATAAATAGCCGAACTTATCTGTTAACTGTTTGGCGGCCTCAGTCACAGATTCTGGATTTGTGACGTCAATCTCAACCACGTCAACGTGTAATCCTTCACCTTCTAATTGATCCGCTGCCTGTTGCCCCTTAACTAAATTACGCGATCCCAAAATTACATGCTGTCCCTTTGCTGCCAACTCACGGACAATCTCCAAACCCATGCCACGATTGCCACCAGTTACTAACGTTAATATTTCATTATCTGTGTTTGCCATTTTAAAAATCCTCCTAGCGAAGTATCTACTGTCAAAATGTCCATAATTGAACGTCCTCGACTGAACGATTGTTATGTTACTCCGCTGGTGTTAGACTAGCGCAAGATATTTAACAAACTTTTTCAGGAGAAATTTTTATGCATACAATTCGCGATGTGGCGACCCATTTTAATATCACGTACGATGCCCTACGTTTCTATGAAAAAAAAGGGCTTCTTAACAGCATCCACCGCAATGCAAACGGTCAACGAGAATACTCTGATCAAGATTTAGATGACTTGGATAAGATCATCCACTTGCGTCAACTTGGTGCCACCATCGAGGAAATCAAACACATGAGTGCACTATTAGATCCTGATAACCGAACCGTTAATGCCTATGACGAAGGTATTACACTATTAAATCGTTTGAAACGTGAAACGGATGAAAAGATTAAGCAACTACAACAGCAGCAAGTCTATTTAGATCATAAAGTTGCCCGTTTTAAGAAAGAACGAGATCAGTTAGAGTCAGCACCACAGGTTCACGCATCGACAAATTAAAGCCCCTTTCATATTAAAACGCCAGGCTATCGCTCCAGCTGATCCCCATTTTCCGGCACGTTTATAAACCACGTAATCGTTTCAATGAACGTGAACGTCACACCGAGAATTGGCACCCAATTGATCAAAATAAACCCGGTGATTGGTAGAACAAAGTGTAAGGCTCTCATCCACGGCCGAAAAAGTTTTATCGTTTTAATTTCGTCCTGTACAACCGGATAAGTACGCCGTTGGTCGCGCAATAGTACAAAGCTCAAGCCGTAATAGGCCACGTCCCATAGAACATAAACGGTGAAGTATAGATATTCTGGTCCCTTAGCAAACGGAAATCGGCTCACCCACGCAGTTGCCACGGGAATCAATGACATTGTAAACAACCAAATGTTGTTTGCCCAAAACGCCCGTCGTGAAAACCATTTTGTGATAGCTAACAGATAATGATGATTGTACCAACCATTACAAATAACGAAATAGCTTAGCGCATAAGCACTCAGGTACGTTAAGTCCGACAATGCAGCTGAAAATTTGAATGTTGACGGTGCTTTGATTTCCAGAACCATAATTGTCACGATTATGGCAATCACACCATCGCTAAATGCCTCGACTCTACCTTTCTTCATCGAAACCTGCCATTAATTCTTCAACAATAGCCTGTGCTGGTAATACATTGTGAATCTCATCAATCGCTGTATCTACCGTTACAATGCCATTTTGAAGTTTGCCCTCTAACATGCCCAGCCGAATACCAGTTAATCCACCGATTCGTTTGGCAACATCGGTCGGTGTCTTGCCGGCTTTCTGCATGTCAACAATCTCGTTTACCAGTGGTGTTGGCAGTGACCGCCATGCTGTCGGGTCAGAATCAAAGAGTGTTAAGTCCTTTTGAGTCGAATTAACGATTAATTGCTTGGTGCTGTCGGCCGCTGGATTCTCTTCACTGGTGATAAACCTTGTTCCCACATAAAGACCGGCCGCCCCTAAAACTCTGGCTGCCCGTGCGTGTACTGCTGAAGTTATACCACCTGCAGCAATCACCGGCACATCAACCGCAGTAACTAACGTTGGCAAAATCGAGAACGTTCCAATTGCTTCATTTGGTAATTCGCCGCCTTCATCAAAACCAGTGGCTATAATCGCATCTGCGCCCCACGAAACCGCCTCCTTGGTATTCTCAACGGTAGGTGTCAATGCTCGAAACAATAGTTTAATCCCCGCTGTCTTAATTTGCTGAAAGACCTCTTGATTTGCATCACCAACAGCCACAACGACCGGCACTTTAGCGGCTATAATCGCATCAAAGATTGGCTTAAAGTAGGCATTCGTTGTTTTTAAACCTTCCTTTGGTAAAATCAAATTGACGCCAAAGGGTTGGCTTGTAAGCGTCCGCGTTTTCTCGATTTCTGTTGTTAACCGTTGGGCGGTTTCTATGGGATCACGAGTCACCGTTGTTTGGCCTGCGTTTGGCCCCAATACACCTAGACCACCGGCTTCGCTCACTGCGGCGACGAGCTTGGCATCTGTTAACCAAGCCATTGCTCCCTGAATCACAGGGTACTTAATATTTAATAATTGAGTTAATGATAATGTCATTTTGTATCCTCCTAAAAGTATCTGTAAAACCTATTTTAAGAAGATAGTTACTAAAAGTAAGAGATAAACTAAGCAATATGTCTATAATATAGACAGTTAGATAATATTATCCATCTGTGAAAGGATCTAGTATGCCACCACTCGTCGAACAACAATTTGCAAATACACTATTAACTCAGGCTGAGCAAACATCACTAGCCAAAATTTCAACTTCTAGTCTCATCCAAGCGAGTCAGTTAGGACGTCAAACCTTTTATAATCATTTTCATGACAAATATCAGCTCATTACTTGGATTTTTAAACAGGACAGTGAACGCGGCTTACAGAAAAAGCATCGCCACGACTGGCTTGACACCATTACCGCAATTTTTAACGAAGTGTACTCACGGCACGATTTTTATCGAGAAGCACTCACTATTCAGGGCCAAAACTCGTTACGGGATTATCTGCACGATTATGACGTCCAACTTTACACGAGATTATTTAAAGAGCTGACAGGCTCAGGCAAATTATCCAACGACACTTTATTTGCGTTAGATTTTTACACAAGCGGCTGTTTTGAATCTACTTTAACCTGGTTGCAAAGTGCTCGCCCAGTTGATCCTGCAGAGCATGCCCGTCAAGTCAATCTGTCAATGCCAGTACTATTAGCAAAACAACTTGAACAGCATTAACTACCGTTTAAAAAAGCCACAAATATCTTTTAGTCAACACATGGACAACATGGTTGCTAAAGTTGATATTTGTGGCTTTTGCTATCAAGCACGTTTAAAGTAGATTGTAAATTTAATCCGAACGCTGTTCGGACAAAAAAGATCAGCTTCCTTTAAAATGGTGTTTACAACAAACCCATCTTTTAGGAGCTGATCTTTTGTCTAGTATAACCTATTCCGAACGAATTAAAATCGAAACCTTTTGTGAACTAGGGCTGTCCAATATCCAAATGGGCGTTCGGCTGAACCGATCACCGTCAACAATTTCTTATGAATTATCTCGATGTCAACCTTATCAGGCTGAATTAGCACAAACAGATGCCGAATACAAGCGATCACGATGTGGTCGGAAAACTAAGCTGAGCGATGAGTTAAAGCAAACAATTCTCAACCATTTACATCTAAGCTGGTCACCAGGAATGATTGCTCACGAATTTAAACTAGCGACTAAATCTATTTATAATTGGCTAAATCAGGGGAGAATTGGTTTCTCCTTGAATGATCTACCTGAACATGGCGTACGCCAACGGCGTAACGTTGACCAACGATCCAAATATAATCAATCTTTGGGGCGATCGATTGAACAGCGTCCCATGATGATTAATCAACGTAATCGCATCGGTGATTTTGAACTAGATACCGTCGTTGGCCCTCGTGGGCATAGTAAGGCAGTTTTATTAACTTTAATCGATCGCAAATCACGGTTCCTTTGGGCATATCGGTTAAAGGACCGAACGACAGCGAGTGTTAATGAAGCACTGACTAAGTTCCTAACAACTTTTAATGGACCGGTGCACAGTTTTACTGTGGACCGTGGTACTGAGTTTAGTGGGCTAGTATCATTTGAATCACAATATGGTATTAAGACCTATTACTGTCATGCTTATACGCCAGCTGAACGTGGTAGTAATGAACGCTTTAATCGGAATTTACGTTATTTTTATCCTAAGGGGACTCGTTTTGAGCACATTAGTGCTCAAGATTTAACGACGACGTTACTCCAAATTAACCAGAGACCGCTTAAAATACTTGACTGGAAAACACCGTATCAGGTTATGCTGACCAATTTGTCCAAAAATTCGGATTAAATTTGCAATCTACCACATCAACAAAACTTTTCGGGGGTAATGACTTATGAAATTTAAACGTGCGATCACATTGGGCACAGTCACTCTGCTATCGGCACTCTTTTTAGCCAATAGCACTGTCACAAACGCTAATGCATCAAGTAAGTACGCCAAAAATCAAACGTTGAACTGGACAGAAAGCCAAGAACTGGCAACAAACGACTTAGCGAAGGCCACGGATACCGAAAGCTTCAACGTTCTGCTTAATACGCAATCCGGCCTCTACCGTTTGAAAGATTCCGGCCATAAAATTGTCAATGATCTCGCCACTAGCACAAAAATCAGCAAGGATGGTAAAACTTATACTGTTAAATTGCGGCACAACGCTAAGTGGAGTAATGGTGACCCTCTGACGGCTCAAGATTTTGTATATTCATGGCAACGCACGCTAGATCCTAAAACAGCTTCTCAAGATGCCTTCTATATGTACCAGGTTGAAAACGCCGAAGCAGTCAACAAAGGTCAAAAGCCGTTATCCGCCCTTGGCATCAAAGCAGATGGTAAATACCAACTCACCATTCATCTCACCAAACCAGTTTCATATTTTCAGAAACTGTTAGCATGGCCGTTGTTCTTCCCCGTAAATAAAAAGGTCGCCACGCAAGAAGGTAATAAGTTTGGCACCAGTGCGAAAAATAACGTTTATAGCGGTGCCTTTAAACTCACTGGCTGGACCGGCACGAACAGCAAATGGACGTTGGCTAAGAATGGCAAGTACTGGGACAACAAACATGTTCACCTTAATAAAATCAACGAACAAGTTGTTAAAGATCCCTCAACTGGTTTAAACGAATATCAATCTCATAAGATCGACGAAACGGTTCTTAGCGGCGAACAAGTCGCTAACTTTAAAGGACACAAAGATTTTGTATCTCGTAAATCCTCGAATGGTTACCGCCTCGACTTCAATCAAAAGAAGGTTAAGGCGTTCCAGAATGTTAACGTTCGCAAAGCCTTTTCGCTAGCTTTGAACCGTAAAGATCTTGTCAATAATGTCCTGTCAGACGGCTCGGTCGTTCCACAAGGTTTTGCACCAACTGGCATCGGCACCAATCCAAAGAGCGGCAAAGATTTTGCCAAGTCAGCATATGTTAAATCCGGCGTCACCTATAATTTAAGTGAAGCCAAAAAGTTACTGAAACAAGGTTACAAGCAAACCGGCACCAAGTCGATTAAGACAGAAGTGCTCACCACTGATGACGACGCTGGTAAAAACGTCGGCGAATTCATCCAATCGCAGCTTGAAAAGCTGCCAAACGTCAAAGTTTCAGTCGTTAATTTGCCTAAAACTGCTCAACTTGCGCGTGAAAAGTCCGGCAATTTCCAACTTATCATTGGTGGCTGGCAATCAGTCTTTGCAGACCCAATTAACTTCTTGGACATTTGGGAAAGCACCAGTCCTTACAATTTCAGCGGTTGGAACAACAAACAATATGACACGTTACTCAGCGCTTCTGAAAACAGCTTAGCAAACAAGCCTGAAGACCGTTGGAATAACTTAGTCAAAGCCGAAAAGCTACTTATGACGCAACAAGGTACCGCCCCACTTTTCCAAAAGGTTCAAGCACAACTGCTCAATACCAAAGTTAAAGACGTCAATTACAATCCCTCCGGTGTACCTTACGACTGGAAAGAGACGTATATCGCTAAATGATTTTTCGTTATGCTGATCTAAAAAAATCCTTAATCGATTTCTGATTAAGAATTTTTTAATGCGAAACAAAAAAGCTTCATCAAATAGGATGTGGCGTTGTGCTTTAAAACAATTCTCTGTTGGCTCACAGTCATTTATCGACCAACCGTTACGTTTCCAAAGGTAACCTCTCAAATAGCACCTTCATTTTCTTCATTCAACTTATCACAGTCAATAATCAGTTGGCAAACCTCTTTGTCCGGTGTCAATTTCATCGAGTACTTCCGGCCAAACTCGATCATTGTGTGATGCGCTTGATACAGTTCCTCCGGCTTAACGACACTCACAATCTTTTGTTCCACCTGCAAAGGTGATGCTGATTGTTTAACAAAGTGAAGTCGTTTTGAAATCGCCGAAACATGCGTGTCCACAGCAAATGTTGGTTTCCCAAACACATCGCTCAACACCAAATTGGCCGTTTTTCGACCCGCTCCTGGCAACGCCATGATACCCTTTCGATCGTTTGGAATCGTGTCATTCAACTCTTCATGCACAATACCGGCGGTCTTGATGATGTTCTTCGCCTTGTTATGAAACAGACCAACGCGCCTAATGATTGTTTCTACATCTTCAACATTGGCATGCATCAATGCCTTGGGATCGGGATATCTGTCAAACAATGTTGGCGTGACTTGATTCACAGATACGTCAGTGGCCTGCGCGCTGAGAATGACTGAAATCAAATATTGAAAAGGTGTCCTCGTATCAAGCGATGGCCCAACTGGACCAATTTCGTCTTCCATTTGATGAATTGCCCAAACAATCTGATCATCTTTTAGCATTGATATGTGACCTCTTTTTTAAGTATTGCCGCCAAGTCATGAACACACCTGGCCGTCTTTCTATTACTAAATTTAGCCTACTATACCCTCAAAAACAATAATCACTGTATCACATGAACCTATTGATCAAACTAATCTTTTTGAGCATATACATTTTTTGCGAAATGACAAATCAAACCAATTCGCTTTCTGTTCAGTTAGTCACACAATACAAAGATTGGTTTACACGATCACACTTGCAACACTAAGCTATCAATGCGTACGTTGCCCTAAACTCTTTAAAAATCAGCGTTTTCATCGGCTCAAAATTAGATATATCTAACTGTTTTCGTACAGTGCTAGACAGTAACGCCTGCAATTCCAAACTAATGCCGTCTGACAGATATTGTTCGGCTTGTTCCAACGTAATGCGATGTGCCTTTACCTGTTGCAAGACAGAAGTAATTAAAGTATCAGCCTGAAAAACAACAAAATCAGGTGTATAAATCGGCAACACCACATCGGCCTGTTGTGCCTTAGCCACGTAACTAATCAAGTGAGTAAAATAATCGTGATCAGCCATTCGCAGTTCATGTGCCAACTCAGGATATGCACGTTGCAAATCAGTGGTAAATGTTTCAGTTGTTGAGCCCATCAAAAGCAACGAATTCAACCAAACGGTTATAAACGATGAAGCGTCAAATTCGGCAGGAATTGGGCGCTCTGAAATAAAACGTAAATGGCGGCCAACAACAGCTTGAACAATTTCATCTTTGTTTTTAAAGTACAAATACAGTGTCGCACGACTGACATCGACCGCCTGAGCAAGTTTACTCATTGAAAGCTTTTGAAATCCTTCTATTAAAATGACGCGATTTAATTTGATAGTTAGTTCCGTTTGATCAATCATTTTTGTTCACCTCAGCTAATAGCATTTTCAATGATTAGAATAACACGGCTTTACATTTTAGACAATTAGTCGTACTATTTGTATAAAATAAATTAAGAGGTACTTATTAAGTAGATTGTAAAATTAATCCGAACGCTGTTCGGACAAAAAAGATCAGCTTCCTTTAAAATGGTGTTTACAACAAACCCATCTTTTAGGAGCTGATCTTTTGTCTAGTATAACCTATTCCGAACGAATTAAAATCGAAACCTTTTGTGAACTAGGGCTGTCCAATATCCAAATGGGCGTTCGGCTGAACCGATCACCGTCAACAATTTCTTATGAATTATCTCGATGTCAACCTTATCAGGCTGAATTAGCACAAACAGATGCCGAATACAAGCGATCACGATGTGGTCGGAAAACTAAGCTGAGCGATGAGTTAAAGCAAACAATTCTCAACCATTTACATCTAAGCTGGTCACCAGGAATGATTGCTCACGAATTTAAACTAGCGACTAAATCTATTTATAATTGGCTAAATCAGGGGAGAATTGGTTTCTCCTTGAATGATCTACCTGAACATGGCGTACGCCAACGGCGTAACGTTGACCAACGATCCAAATATAATCAATCTTTGGGGCGATCGATTGAACAGCGTCCCATGATGATTAATCAACGTAATCGCATCGGTGATTTTGAACTAGATACCGTCGTTGGCCCTCGTGGGCATAGTAAGGCAGTTTTATTAACTTTAATCGATCGCAAATCACGGTTCCTTTGGGCATATCGGTTAAAGGACCGAACGACAGCGAGTGTTAATGAAGCACTGACTAAGTTCCTAACAACTTTTAATGGACCGGTGCACAGTTTTACTGTGGACCGTGGTACTGAGTTTAGTGGGCTAGTATCATTTGAATCACAATATGGTATTAAGACCTATTACTGTCATGCTTATACGCCAGCTGAACGTGGTAGTAATGAACGCTTTAATCGGAATTTACGTTATTTTTATCCTAAGGGGACTCGTTTTGAGCACATTAGTGCTCAAGATTTAACGACGACGTTACTCCAAATTAACCAGAGACCGCTTAAAATACTTGACTGGAAAACACCGTATCAGGTTATGCTGACCAATTTGTCCAAAAATTCGGATTAAATTTGCAATCTACCATTAAATGAAAAAAGTTGTTATTTCTGGTGGTTCTGGATTCGTTGCAGCATGGGTGATTGCTGAGTTTTTAAATCAGCACTATGCGGTTGCAACAAGTTTGCGTTCACTTAACAAAGCCAACGCTATCAAAGAAGGCCTAAGTCACCAGGTCGATTCTACAGATTTAGAAAATCTGAGTTTCTTCAAAGCTGATTTGACCAGTGAAGCTGGCTGGCAAGAGGCAATGAATGGCGCAGACGGCGTTATCCATGTTGCTTCACCTCTAGGTAACGGTACAGAATCCACTGAAGAAATGGTTAGTGTCGCTCGTGGTGGTGTCCTAAACGTTTTGCAAGCAGCTGATAAAGCTGGCGTTAAACGAATTGTGATGACCAGTTCGCAAGCCGCTTCAACGCCTGACAGCCACGCCACAGGGACTTTTGATGGTAGTTTTTGGACGGACCCAGACAATCCTGAATTGGACCCTTATCGAATTTCAAAAGTGAAAGCTGAACAAGCCGCGTGGGACTTTGCGGATAAACATGACATGAATTTGACGACCGTTCTGCCAGGCGCAATTTTTGGTCCAGTTATCACCAACAATCTGAGTACAAACCAAATTTTACTGCAAATGCTTAAGGGTCAACCTGCCTTACCGAAAGTGCCACTTGAAATCAGTGATGTACGCGATTTGGCTAAACTACATCGATTGGCGTTTGAAAATCCTAAGGCCATTGGTCAACGTTATATTGGCTCGTCTCAAACATTGACTATGCTTCAAGTTGGCAAAATATATCAATCAGCCTTTCCAGAACTTCATTTACACATTCGTGCCCTGCCAAACTGGGCGACCCGGGTGTTATCAAGATTTGTGCCTAGTCTCCGCACTTTGGTGCCCATGCTGAACCGTCGCTATCACCACACCACCGCCGCGGCAGAAAACGACCTTGGTTGGCAACAACATAAACCGGAAGAAACAGTTCTCGATGCTGCCAAACGTTTAATTGAAATGGGCTTAGTCGAAAAGAAATAAGGCAGATTTTTTAAGTAAACAGGGCATCACATCAGTCAGCTCGATTGATGTGATGCCCTGTTTGATTTTATTCTGTCATTTGAATCAGGCTTCCACTCTTAAATGGCTTTGCGCTAGTACTCAAACCTTTTAAAGTATGTCACCAAAAATCACTATTTTAGCCACTGAAAGTAGTTACGACACTATTGGCATCAGCCATTATAAGAATCTTTTAACCAATCTTCAATTTTATCCGTTCCACAAGTGTCTTATTAAACAACGTAGAACAGTAAAAACGAGCACTTAGAAGATTCTAAGTGCCCGCTTTTTATTCGTAATTATTTAAGTTCTAGCTTAGTTGCAATCTGGTCATAGACGGCCTGAGTATTCATCCCTGTTAACAATGGCACACCGTTGATAATTTTATCTTTGACGTTATCTGGTACTAACGTCGTGCTAACAACAGCATCGTAATCATCGATGTGGTTAACTTCGTCAGAAATTTTACTTTGCAACATTTTGACTTGACCATCAAAGCCTTCGTCAGCCAACCAGTTTTTGATTTTTCCTGAAACGACCGTTGACGTTGCCACACCAGAACCACAAACTACCATTAAAGTTTTCATGTTTTCGACCTCCAATGTCGAGTTATCTAAAAGATGCTATTTCTTATCTGCAACTGTCGATGCAGTTTTACGAAACTTGTTTTGCCAAATCATCAAGCCTAATACCACAACACCAATTAAACCAATACCACCCCAGCTGATCAGTTTGCCTAAACCAACAATTAACAATGTGGTCCAAGTCCCACCATCACTTAATACAGAAATGGATGAGTTACCTTGGAGACTGAAGTGTGCGCCCTTTGCAGCAGCGGTAACCAACGGTGCAACCCATGACGCAATGTACAAACTAACCACGATGTCGACGATCCCACCGAGGATGGTCCGTAAAATATCACCACGGAAAACAGCGGCCATAACGGCAATCATGAACGGAATCGTCGCTAAGTCACCAAACGGTAACACAGTGTTACCAGGTAAAATAACGGCAATCAACAGTGTCAGTGGAACCAAAATTAATGCTGAGGATAACACAGCCTGTTGCCCAACGGCTAAAGCACTATCCATCCCAATGTATAAGTCACGACCAGGAAAACGTTTCTGAACAAAAGTGTTGGCCCCTTCAGAAATTGGAGTCAAGTAGATTGTAAAATTAATCCGAACGCTGTTCGGACAAAAAAGATCAGCTTCCTTTAAAATGGTGTTTACAACAAACCCATCTTTTAGGAGCTGATCTTTTGTCTAGTATAACCTATTCCGAACGAATTAAAATCGAAACCTTTTGTGAACTAGGGCTGTCCAATATCCAAATGGGCGTTCGGCTGAACCGATCACCGTCAACAATTTCTTATGAATTATCTCGATGTCAACCTTATCAGGCTGAATTAGCACAAACAGATGCCGAATACAAGCGATCACGATGTGGTCGGAAAACTAAGCTGAGCGATGAGTT
Organism: Furfurilactobacillus cerevisiae; assembly: GCF_048961765.1. Lineage (GTDB taxonomy): Bacteria > Bacillota > Bacilli > Lactobacillales > Lactobacillaceae > Furfurilactobacillus > Furfurilactobacillus milii_A. The sequence goes on along the minus strand of NZ_CP185253.1, from coordinate 701,504 downwards.
AAAGCAAACAATTCTCAACCATTTACATCTAAGCTGGTCACCAGGAATGATTGCTCACGAATTTAAACTAGCGACTAAATCTATTTATAATTGGCTAAATCAGGGGAGAATTGGTTTCTCCTTGAATGATCTACCTGAACATGGCGTACGCCAACGGCGTAACGTTGACCAACGATCCAAATATAATCAATCTTTGGGGCGATCGATTGAACAGCGTCCCATGATGATTAATCAACGTAATCGCATCGGTGATTTTGAACTAGATACCGTCGTTGGCCCTCGTGGGCATAGTAAGGCAGTTTTATTAACTTTAATCGATCGCAAATCACGGTTCCTTTGGGCATATCGGTTAAAGGACCGAACGACAGCGAGTGTTAATGAAGCACTGACTAAGTTCCTAACAACTTTTAATGGACCGGTGCACAGTTTTACTGTGGACCGTGGTACTGAGTTTAGTGGGCTAGTATCATTTGAATCACAATATGGTATTAAGACCTATTACTGTCATGCTTATACGCCAGCTGAACGTGGTAGTAATGAACGCTTTAATCGGAATTTACGTTATTTTTATCCTAAGGGGACTCGTTTTGAGCACATTAGTGCTCAAGATTTAACGACGACGTTACTCCAAATTAACCAGAGACCGCTTAAAATACTTGACTGGAAAACACCGTATCAGGTTATGCTGACCAATTTGTCCAAAAATTCGGATTAAATTTGCAATCTACCGATTATACAGTATTTTGTTGTAATTAAAACAAAATGTTTCATATTATTTCTTTTTTCGCTTGTTTACAGGGAAAAATCTCCGTGATCCAAATAACATTGTCATAACGAACAACAGGTCAGTTGGCTCAAATATTCGAGCCAACTGACCTGTTGTTTTGTACACTTTAATTAACTGAATCAGACAATGCATGCGGTTTGTCTTCTACCTTAAAAGGATTAACAACACTGATTCTCTCACGTATGCGTGAATCAAACGCCTTTAATCGTGGTGCGACACGTCGTCAAAGCAAAACACTTTCTTGTCATTGGAAACAAGCTTACTCTATTATTAGAACAAATCAACAAGGGAGATGTAGACCATGCTAAAACTTTTACAATATCTCGTATACCCTAAAGAATCCTCACAGACACAAACGCTAAACAATCGCCTATTAAATGGACTATTGTGGGCCGCGGTGTTAAGTCTTCCCTTCACACTAGTCAGTTTGGCGTTAGATTGGCCTGCTGGTAGTCTCGGCCACGGCACCAGTCTCTTAGCTTTATTAACTATTTTAATCTATATGTTTGGCGGGGTTTCAATTGGAAAGCTCATTCGCAGCCAAGATCCAAATGGCACGCTTAAAAATCAAAACAAGACACGCCGTTGGCTCATTCTAAGATCGGCGTTTGCCGGGATTGATTTAGCTATCTTCTTTTTCTTATTAACTCTAATTCTCAATCCAATAACTGGCGACACCAGCGTTAATCGCCTCCCCTTCAACGCACTAATAGATTTAGGTGTTGGTTTAGTGATTGCACTCTTGGCGTATGCTGTTTCCGCATCCGTTGCGAGTGACAAACGCCGTCATAATTAGACCTTTAATACTAAATAAGGCAATCACAATTGATTCCAAACAATATCGTCAACGCTCGTATACCCACTGTCATCATTAATACGACTACGCGCACCTTAGTCATCGGTCCATTGTTTTCGAGATACAGCGTTTCAGCAACTGAATACCAGTTTTTACTTGGAATAATGGCAGCGTCATCGTTTCCATTGTTATTAACACTCATCGCGTTAGCCTGCCTATATTTTACAAATTTTCTAAAAAATCAATCTGTCGGTTTGCAATTACGTGGCAGGCGCTTCTCATAGTGGGACCACGCCGACCAGATTTTGACAATGTGCTCACGTTTACTGACCGTATATACAACACGATGCTGATTGTTTATACGACAAGAATAAATTTTTCTGTTGTGAGGAACCATTAATTCCCAACCATTGAGTTCACGACTATACGGGTTTTCTTTCAAGATTTTAACAATGGCCATGTAGTTTTCAAACAGACCAGCTGCAATAAGCACTGGTTCATCATCATTTTTAACTTTCTTATGAGGAATAACAGTAAATGCATTCACGGTTAGTAAGCATTTTGGGGATCAAAATCACTTGGGCCTTCATGATCCATTCTGTCTTTGACAACATCTAAAACACCATTTTCTTTCAAGAAAGCCAACTCTCTGTCTTTCTCGTACTCTTCATACTGATCCTTGCTAATGATTACCGCACCATTGTTATGAACATGGTTCTCTGACTGGAGCGTTATTTCAACGGGTTGATTGTGAGCAACGACGTCATTGACGACCGTGTAAAGCTCTTTGCGTAATTTAGTTGGTGTATATGTTTTCATTTTTCCACACTCCTAGAATTAATAATAGCATTTTAGCGTACGCTATGACGTACGTCAATTTATTTGATTTTTAAATGGTCACTAAATACTCAGAATACCAGTAGTTAACTGAGTATTGATTTTGAAAAAAAGCGCCACATCGCACTCCTTGAGCGTTTGCTATGCTTTGGCCGTAAGCAGCGTAAATTGAAACTATCTTTGTTTGTTAACGTTATACGGTCGTCGAAATTATGTTTGTTTTTAAAGTGAATATAAACCCTCGATTTAAAATTGAAGTGCAACACCTGCTCTAATAGACCAGTTCTTTATTCAGACTAGTCAAAAAGGCCATGAAGACCTATTCTTAATTCACCACAAACAAGAAAGAGGTATCTTCATGACCCGAATTAAGAATATCATATCTAATCAGTATCACCAACTCAATTTAGCTGAACGTGGTCGAATTGAATCCCTAAGGGACTTAGATTGGTCTATCCGCCGGATTGCCCAGGCCCTTCATCGTAATCCCAGCACGATTTCACGTGAATTAAAACGTGGGACAACGACACAGATTAACGCTAGTACTCATATCTTTGAACAGTCATATCTGGCAGAAACTGGTGAAGCAATTTATCGTAAGCACCGACTAAATAGCTGTTATCGTGGACTCTTTGATCATTGTCAAACCTTCTGTAATGCTTTGGTGACAGCTTTAAAAGCGCGTCCCAGGATGCATAGTGTGGATACTTTTGTCCACCAATTCAAGACTGATCACCCAAGGCTTGTCTGCCCCTCAACACCGACGGTGTACCGGTATATTGATGACCAGCGTTTAGCTATCCGCAATTCAGACCTACCAGCTAAACTACGTCGCCGGATTAAATGCCCCGGGGCAAAGCATCATCGAATCAATAAGAAAAATCTGGGCCATTCAATCGAAGAGCGTCCCGCCATGGTTCAAGCGCGTCAAGAGCTTGGACACTGGGAAGGTGACTTGGTCAAAGGCAAACGGGTTGAATCTGAGCCAGCATTAATGACTTTGACTGAACGTGTTAGTCGCTTAGAGATCATCGTTAAACTTCCCAATTATCATGCCGACACTTGCTTGAAAGCCCTCCAGAATACCTTATATGACTATGGAACCGAGCACTTTAAAACCATTACTTTTGATAATGGTGCTGAGTTCTCAAGCTTGAGTCAAGTCAAGGGAACTGACATCTACTTTGCCCATCCTTATTCACCATGGGAACGTGGAACCAATGAGAACACTAACGGCCTTTTGCGCGAGTTCTTCCCGAAGGGCAGATCCTTGGCTTCGGCCTCACTCATTGACATTCAGCTGGCTCAAGATACCTTAAACAACCGGCTACGGCGGTCATTGAACTATCGCTGCCCAGCCGATCTAATGCCTGAACTAGCTTAGCAACTAGACCACTTCTAAGAATAGATTCTTAGTGTTGCACTTGATTTGACAATTGAGGAAGTGAATATAAACTGAACTTTTGGCATTTACTACAGTTTGGAATTGTACGACTTTTAACTAAGAATCATGTTCAGCAGTTCACTGATAAAACATCGAAGTTAGGTAGATTGTAAAATTAATCCGAACGCTGTTCGGACAAAAAAGATCAGCTTCCTTTAAAATGGTGTTTACCACAAACCCATCTTTTAGGAGCTGATCTTTTGTCTAGTATAACCTATTCCGAACGAATTAAAATCGAAACCTTTTGTGAACTAGGGCTGTCCAATATCCAAATGGGCGTTCGGCTGAACCGATCACCGTCAACAATTTCTTATGAATTATCTCGATGTCAACCTTATCAGGCTGAATTAGCACAAACAGATGCCGAATACAAGCGATCACGATGTGGTCGGAAAACTAAGCTGAGCGATGAGTTAAAGCAAAAAATTCTCAACCATTTACGTCTAAGCTGGTCACCAGGAATGATTGCTCACGAATTTAAACTAGCTACTAAATCTATTTATAATTGGCTAAATCAGGAGAGAATTGATTTCTCCTTGAATGATCTACCTGAACATGGCGTACGCCAACGGCGTAACGTTGACCAACGATCCAAATATAATCAATCTTTGGGGCGATCAATTGAACAGCGTCCCATGATGATTAATCAACGTAATCGCATCGGCGATTTTGAACTAGATACAGTCGTTGGTCCTCGTGGGCATAGTAAGGCAGTTTTATTAACTTTAATCGATCGAAAATCACGGTTCCTTTGGGCATACCGGTTAAAAGATCGGACGACAGTGACTGTTAATGAAGCACTAACTAAGTTCCTAACCACTTTTAATGGTCCGGTGCACAGCTTTACTGTGGACCGTGGCACTGAGTTTAGTGGGCTAGTATCACTTGAATCACAATATGGTATTAAGACCTATTACTGCCATGCTTATACGCCAGCTGAACGTGGTAGTAATGAACGCTTTAATCGGAATTTACGTTATTTTTATCCTAAAGGGACTCGTTTTGAACACATTAGTGCTCAAGATTTAACGACGACGTTACTCCAAATTAACCAGCGACCGCTTAAAATACTCGACTGGCAAACACCGTATCAGGTTATGCTGACCAATTTGTCCAAAAATTCGGATTAAATTTGCAATCTACCACATACCAATTTTACTTTTTAGCTGGTGGATTACTCAGTATTCACTACAAGTCAGTAATTGCGTTTGTCAAACAGCATGAGCGGCCGATTCTAATCAGCACAGTAGTCTTCATCCCCATTATTTGGCTGTATTACTATCTCGACTACAACGTTTTCAGACTTAACATTTCCGCATCCAGCTTTATGCATCAACCGCTGATGGTCGTGTACAGTTCGCTGATTATTCTGTCTGTTCTGTTGCTGGGGTTACATTACGCAAACTACCAGCATCGACATCCTCACAGCCTGCCCGCTCGCTTTGTTGCCTTGGGTGCCAAACTGAGTTTTGGTATTTACTTAACTCAAACGCTAGCGCTCTGGTTCTGGCCATCAATTTTACCGATGATGCCTAACACTAAGACCTATTTCATCGCGTTACCAATCTACAATCTAATTATCTTTAGCACTGCGTTTATCATTAGTTATTTACTTTATAAATTACCGTGGACTGGCCGTCTTATCGGCCGACCACGACGACACACAAATTCCGGAAAGGCAGGTTTTGCCCATGAAAAACTCAATTTTCTCACTCAACGATTCAATTTCAAATCTTCTTCAGCAGAAACCGAACCACAACCTCGTCAAAGATCTCGGTGATGAACGCTGGTTGACTAGAGGTGAAGTCGACCAACTGGTTGAACAGCTAACCGTCTTAATGGCCCAATCAGGTGTAAAACAAGGTGACTTAATTTTGATCACGTTACCTAACTCCGTCGATTATGTCATTACCCTGCTTGCCTGCTTCCGTTTAAAGGCCATCGCCTACACGGCCAACCCGACAATGCCGACATCTGAATTGACAAAAACAATTCAGAAAAATCATTATGCTGCTGCATTCTTCGGCAATGAACACACAGGTAATCTACCTAGGATTGAAGCAGAAACGGGCACCTTTTTCTCCGACAACCCTTGCATTTTAGCGCCTCATAAAACAGTGTCGTTTTACCGTCTATCCGGCCAAAAACATCTTGCTAATGATCAGCTAGATACCTTTAATGAACGTACTGATGGCCAGTTAGCCTCGCTTCTATACACTTCTGGTACAACCGGCGCACCAAAGGCCGTCGCATTAACGGCGCCACAATTATTATCTGCTGCCAAGGATGTTGCACTTTCTCAACACTTATCCGATGAAGATCGCACATTGGTCATGCTGCCACTCTTTCATATTAATGCCCAGGTCATTTCGTTATTGGCCACCATCATTTCAGGCGGTCAACTCGTCATTACGCACAAGTTCAGCGCGCACAAGTTTTGGCAAACAATTAATGATGAACAAATCACTTGGGTGTCAGCCGCGCCGGCCATCATCGCAATATTATTAAGAAGTCCACAACCAGAAACAATTTTCAACAAATTGCGTTTTATCCGTTGTGCCTCTGCCCCACTACCGCCCAGCCAAGAACAATTATTTGAACACCTATTTAGTGTTCCAGTCATTCAAGGCTACGGTATGACCGAAGCAGCCAGCCAAATTACCGTTAATCCATTAACTGCGCCCCGCCAAGGTTCGGTCGGTCAGGTCACTAATTCAGAAATGAAAATTGTCGACGACCGACATCAACCTGTTTCAGACAATCAAATTGGTCAGGTGACTTTGCGCGGTTCACACATTATTCATCAATACGTCGACCCACAATATCAGGCAGAATTCATCAACGGTTGGTTTTTGACTGGTGATATGGGCTACGTTGACACCGATGGCTACCTCTTTCTAGTTGGTCGCAAACGTGAAATCATCAACCGTTCAGGTGATAAAATTAGTCCATTAGAAGTTGAAAATGCCATTTTAAGCCTTGGCTACATTAGGGATGTCGCGGTTGTTGGTCAGCCGGATGCCATTTATGGTGAACAGGTTGTAGCGGTTGTGGTCCTGCAACCTAATCTTATAGCTGGCGAAGTGCTAGCAAAGGACATTCAACAGCATGTTCAGCAACAGTTGTCACGCTTTAAAGTACCGTCAGAAATTATCTTTTGGCGAGACTTGCCAACTGGTGCTACTGGTAAGATTCAACGGACTAAGGTTAAAGCATTACTTGGAGGCTGATAAATGAAGAAAAAACATCATGCTTGGTTATGGTGGATCGTTTTGGCCCTATGGTTAGTCGTGGCAGGCGTGGGGTATATGGACACACGGACTGACGCCAAGACATCAAGCAGTACCAAAACCGTCCGCATTGGTTATCAAAAAGGTGACATCTTCGACATTGCTCACATCCAAGGTGGGTTTGCCAAACGGATGAAGCAAAAAGGTTATCACGTTGTTTGGAAAGAGTTCCAAACAGGTGCAGCGTTACTCACGGCACTTAACAGTGGCAAGCTCGATTATGGCCGTACTGGTAACACTCCGCCAATCACTTCACAGGCCAGTGGTAGCAAATTTGTGTACGTTGGTGCGGCTTCTTCTAGAGCCAATTCCAGTGGCCTTTTGGTCAGCAAAACGAGTTCCGCCAAAACGATTAAAGATTTAAAAGGCAAAAAGATTGCTTATTCCAAGGGTTCTAGTTCGCAATACTTATTGTTAAAGCTGTTAGCTAAGGCCGGAATGTCCGCCAACGATATTAAGTGGGTCGATCTGGATCCAGGTGCCGCAAGCACCGCCTTCAGCCAAGGAAAAGTTGACGCGTGGGTTGTGTGGGATCCTTATGTCGCTTCTGCACAAGTCACACAAAACGCGAAACTCATTGAATCCGCTTCTTCTGTAAACACAACAGATCGCGATTTCATTTTAGCTACCAGTACTTATGCCAAAAAGCATACCAAGACTTCCAGCACCTTACTTAGTGAATTGGAAACCTCGATGGAATGGGCAAACCGCCATCACACCACCTTGATTAAGGATTTATCCTCGGCCCTATCGTTAGACAAGAAAGTTGTTACAAAGATGGTTGACCGACGACGCTACAGCGTTTCGGGTATGACACAAGCCATCGTTAAGGAACAACAAGACATCGCTGATACGCTTGCAAAAGCACACGACATTTCTGGAGATATTGATGTTAGCAAGGCCGTGTTGACTACAAGCCAGTAATCTTTCCCCATCCAACCGTTTGTTTCTCTGAAAGGAGACTTTCTATGCAATTATCAACCACCCAGCTTAAACATCAAACAGCACTGCCATCCCGTCGCAGACATCACATTGGCCGCCAATTGATTCCGTGGCTGGTACCGCTGATGCTCCTCATCGTTTGGCAAATCACTGCGCAGGCTGGCGTTCTATCGGCCTCTGTGTTGCCTGCACCCACAACTGTTTTGCAGGATGGCATCGCACTAACTCAATCTGGTGAGCTGCCGCGTAATCTAGCGGTTAGCTTATTTCGAGCCACTGCTGGCTTTGCGATCGGCGCTATTGTCGGTTTCGTCCTTGCACTGCTGACTGGTCTATCCACCACTTGGCGTTTGGCACTAGACTCCTCTGTTCAAATGGTTCGCAACATCCCCCATTTATCCCTGATTCCGCTCGTTATTATCTGGTTTGGAATCGGTGAACCGGCAAAAATCACGCTAGTTGCTATTGGTGTCTTCTTTCCAGTTTATATCAACACCTTCCACGGTCTTGCCAGTGTCGACCCTGAACTACTGGAAATGGGGCACGTATACGGACTAACGCGCTGGCAGCAATTTCGTCAAATTATTTTCCCAAGTGCTTTGCCAACTATTCTCGTCGGTATTCGTTACGCACTTGGTGTGATGTGGACCACGTTAATCGTTGCTGAAACTGTCTCCACCAGTTCTGGCATCGGTTATATGTCCACCAATGCTCAAGATTTCTTGGATATGAAAACCATCCTGCTGTGCATCATCATTTATGCATTACTAGGTAAATTATCAGACACAATGGTTAAAGCCTTGGAACGCCAGCTACTTTCTTGGCAGAAAGGAAATGTCGCATGACACAAAATAATCCTTTATTACGACTGGAACACGTATCCAAAGAATATGGCGATCAAACTGTACTAAACGATGTTTCAACAACCATTGCATCAGGCGATTTTGTGGCCATGGTTGGAATGAGTGGTGGTGGAAAAAGCACCCTGCTTCGCTTAATTGCCGGTCTTGAATCGCCAACAAACGGTCAAGTCAGTCAACAAGATCGAATAGTAACAGAACTAAATACAGATAGCCGAACCATGTTTCAAGACGACCGTCTTTTACCATGGATGACCGTTCGTGACAACCTCACTTTTGGCAACCATACGCCGCAGTCGATTGAGCACGCAAACGAGCTCTTAGCCCGCGTCGATCTCAGCAGCTTTGCAGAGCGTTACCCGACGGACCTGTCAGGTGGTCAAAAGCAACGAGTAGCCTTAGCTCGAGCACTAATGTCGCATCCAAAACTACTGTTGTTAGACGAACCGCTGGGCGCGTTGGACGCTCTCACGCGTCGTAAAATGCAGGATCTGATTCTCGATATCTGGCGACAAGAACATCTAACTGTCATTTTAGTGACACACGATGTTACAGAGGCAGCCCGGATGGCGAACAAAGTGTTTGTAATCAAAAATCATCGGCTTGCATGGCAAGAACAAAATGCATTGAACTACCCACGTAACAACAGTCAAGCCGTGGCTGCAGTGGCAGATGATATTTTATCCCATGTTATTGCCTAATAGAAAAGACAAAAAAAGAAGTGGCACCGACCGCTTCTTTTTTTGTCCCTATCCAATTCAACGAACTTTTATTTCACGTACGCGTACTTGTAATTCCAGTTAATGCCAGCTGAATTGTAGATAATTCCCTTAACGTATGGACGTTGCAGGAATGGACCAGAGCCAGAAAACGAGCCTGTGTACAATGGCAAGACACCGTAATCCTTAACCAGCGTTTGATCAGCGGTTACTAAGTTCTTGAACCGTGCTTCCTTGTTCAACGCATTCTTACCGGCAGAATCTTTAACGTTCTGATCATAAGTGGCATTCTTCCACAAACCATCGTTGTAAGTCCCATCTGACGTGAACAGGGCAAATGTGTAAGGGTCACTGTAGTCAGCGCCCCAAAGCGTTACAACAGACTGGAAGTTGTGAGCAGCGGAACGCGTTAACCGTGTCTTATAAGGCACGTTTTGAACCGTCACCTTAACACCTGGTAACTTCTGGAATTCAGACTGCAAGAATTCAGCATTCTTCTTACCAGTGTCAGTGTCATCAGCCATCAACGTGAACTTCAAATCAGAAATCCCGGCTTCTTGTTCCCCTTGCTTGAGGAGTTGCTTAGCTTTAGTCAGGTTCTGTGTCAAAGCGCCCTTAACTGCGGCTTCTTTGGCAAAGTCCTCGCCAGTCTTTGGATCCTTGGCCAATTTGGCAGGTGTAAACGTTGTTGCAGGTTTGGAACCGTCCTGCAAAATGTTATTAGTCAATTGTGACCGGCTAACCGCGTATGATAATGCAGCCCGGATCTTTTGGTTCTTGAATGCTGGGACCTTTTCTTCATTCAATTCAAGATAAGCAGCTGATGAGCCAGGACGATAAATGTAATTCTTGTTGTTCTTATATTGGGCAACTTGGTCTCCGCTCAACTGAGTCAGGTCAGCCTTCTTAGAATTGTACATATTTAGTTGCGTACTGCTTTCCTTAACAACCTGGAAATTGATCTTGTTTAACTTAACGTTCTTTTTATCCCAGTATGTGTTGTTTTTGGCCCAGTCCCACTTTGCATTAGTTCCTTTGTATCCTTGAACCTTAAATGGTCCGTTGTAAACCTGGGTGGCAGAGGTTTGCCCATACTTCTTGCCATATTTATCAACGGCCTTTTTGTCTTGTGGGAAGAAGCTTGGGAAACCAAGTAACAGTTTAAAATATGGAATTGGTTTGGACAACGTAACGGATAGTTTGTACTTGCCGTCAGCCTTAATTCCTAATGCACTGGGCTTCATCTTGCCATTTTGAACAGCATCCGCGTTCTTCACGCCTTCAAACAGATACGCATATTGCGATCCTGTCTTTGGACTGTTTGTGCGTTGCCAGGAATAAACGAAATCTTGAGCAGTAACTGGATCCCCGTTTGACCACTTCGTTCCATGGCGCAAATCAAATGTCCAGTGAAGGCCATCTTTAGATTCAGTTGTTTTCGTTGCCAACTCATTTTGTGGCTTAGCGTCTTTACCAATTCGGTAAATTCCTGAAAATGTGTTCGATAACGCTGTCATTGAGACATCATCCGTCGCAATCGAAGGATCCAATGTCGGCATTTCGGCTGTTTCCATTAAGTTCAACTCGCCCTTATGTCCTGACGCACCCTTGTTACCACACGCAGCCAACGTTAATGGTAGATTGCAAATTTAATCCGAATTTTTGGACAAATTGGTCAGCATAACCTGATACGGTGTTTTCCAGTCAAGTATTTTAAGCGGTCTCTGGTTAATTTGGAGTAACGTCGTCGTTAAATCTTGAGCACTAATGTGCTCAAAACGAGTCCCCTTAGGATAAAAATAACGTAAATTCCGATTAAAGCGTTCATTACTACCACGTTCAGCTGGCGTATAAGCATGACAGTAATAGGTCTTAATACCATATTGTGATTCAAATGATACTAGCCCACTAAACTCAGTACCACGGTCCACAGTAAAACTGTGCACCGGTCCATTAAAAGTTGTTAGGAACTTAGTCAGTGCTTCATTAACACTCGCTGTCGTTCGGTCCTTTAACCGATATGCCCAAAGGAACCGTGATTTGCGATCGATTAAAGTTAATAAAACTGCCTTACTATGCCCACGAGGGCCAACGACGGTATCTAGTTCAAAATCACCGATGCGATTACGTTGATTAATCATCATGGGACGCTGTTCAATCGATCGCCCCAAAGATTGATTATATTTGGATCGTTGGTCAACGTTACGCCGTTGGCGTACGCCATGTTCAGGTAGATCATTCAAGGAGAAACCAATTCTCCCCTGATTTAGCCAATTATAAATAGATTTAGTCGCTAGTTTAAATTCGTGAGCAATCATTCCTGGTGACCAGCTTAGATGTAAATGGTTGAGAATTGTTTGCTTTAACTCATCGCTCAGCTTAGTTTTCCGACCACATCGTGATCGCTTGTATTCGGCATCTGTTTGTGCTAATTCAGCCTGATAAGGTTGACATCGAGATAATTCATAAGAAATTGTTGACGGTGATCGGTTCAGCCGAACGCCCATTTGGATATTGGACAGCCCTAGTTCACAAAAGGTTTCGATTTTAATTCGTTCGGAATAGGTTATACTAGACAAAAGATCAGCTCCTAAAAGATGGGTTTGTTGTAAACACCATTTTAAAGGAAGCTGATCTTTTTTGTCCGAACAGCGTTCGGATTAATTTTACAATCTACTTAATACTGATAACGTCGCTGTTGCACCCATTGCTAAAATTTTACGAACCTTCATTCAACCACACTCCTTGTGGAATTCACCTTATTATGGTGATGCATTCCAAGCTATGTACTTTTCGCGGCAACTTATGTTTTGAAAAGTTGTGATGATAATAGATTAAAATAAGATTAAAGCCAACGTGTTTTGCTAATTTTATTTTAATTATTTTAAAAACGGTATAAGTTACTTATGTATTGCATTAGTCCGTTCGTAGCAGATGTTTTAGCATGAAATATTTCGTGTATAGAACAATTGGTCTGAATTTTGTTAATTCCGTTGAAGGTTTGTCATGCTCACGGGCCCATTGATTTCAGATATTTTCCTCAAATCTAACTGGCCTTCAACATTCATTCCTAAAACGAATTGCCCTTCGCCTCTCGCAAACACCGAACCGGCCAGCGCAAGGCGCGAAATGGTATAATTAAATCATTACAAGTCTCGGCTTAGAAAAGAGGACACACATTTGGACGAAACTGCAATTGCACCAAAAGAAGTTATTATTGCCGGTCTCAACACCGGTGCTGGCAACTTTGAATATTCCATGGAAGAACTTGCCAACCTAGTTGCCGCCAATAATATGATTGTTAAGGAAGAAGTTCGTCAAAAACTTGAACGGCCGCATCCAGGCACTTACTTTGGTAAGGGAAAAATTACCGAACTGGCTGAAATTGTGGCCAGTGAAAACGTGAATACCATCGTGACAAACGACGAACTTACCGCTTCACAGATTCGTAACATCGAATCGGCTACTAAAGCGAGTGTGCTGGACAGAACTGCTTTGATTCTGGATATTTTTGCCAACCGTGCTCAGACACGGGAAGCTAAGCTACAGGTTCAAATTGCACAACTCCAGTATCAACTGCCACGATTGCATACCAGCGTTAACCAACGTTTGGACCAGCAAACTGGTGCCGGCGGTGGTGGCGGATTCACTAACCGTGGTGCTGGTGAAACACAACAAGAAATGGATCGCCGAACCATCAACAATCAGATCAAACATCTGAAGAGCGAGCTAACAGACATCACCAAAGCTGCCGACACCCAACGTACGCAACGGGAAAAGAATGGACTCCCAACTGTAGCATTAGTCGGTTATACCAACGCTGGTAAATCAACCACCATGAACGGTCTTGTCCGCAAATATGGTTTAAACGAAGACAAACAGGTATTTGAAAAGAACATGTTGTTTGCAACGCTTGATACCAGTGTTCGACAGATTAACCTGCCGGATCAAAAGCAGTTCTTACTTTCAGACACCGTTGGCTTTGTCAGCAAGCTGCCTCACGGATTAGTCGAAGCATTCCGTTCTACGCTGGCTGAAGCTGCTAACGCCGATTTGCTCATTCAGGTCGTGGATTATAGTGACCCGAACAGTGAGCAAATGATGGCTACGACTAATGAAGCCTTGAAGGCAATTGGTGTCACTGATATTCCAATGATTGTTGCGTTCAACAAAGCCGACAAAACGGAGGCCAAATATCCGTCACGCGAGGGTATGCAACTCGTTTACTCGGCTCGCGACGACGCTTCATTGGACGAATTGATTACGATGATTCGGGAACAAGTCTTTAAGAACTACCAGACAGTTACCCTGTTGATTCCGTTTGATCAAGGCAACATTTTAAACTTCTTGAATGAAAAGGCACATATTTTGGAAACCGAATATGTTGCCGAAGGTACTAAAATAACCGTCGAGCTGACGGATGAATCAGCGCAACGGTTTGAAAAGTGTCGGGTAAACTAACCCAGTGTCATCATAATCATCATGTGTTTCAAATCGCTCGGATCATATTTCAAAATGTGCTCATAAATCGGGCGCAATAGATCGTCATCCCCGCTAACATTCAAAATTCGGTAAACAGACAGTGCATTCTCACACTGCTGTTTACCTTTTTCTTTTGCACCAGTGACGATGTCTAGCCAACCGTGCATAAAGAGGTTTTGAACCGCATACCGCACATCTGAGCTGTCTTTGTCGTGAACGAGTTTGTCCATTATCTTCAGTACTTCGCTTGCTTCGGCGTAATGTTGTTTTCCTGTCAGGCGAATTTACAATTGAAATGCAACACAAAGTAAAAAAATAAACCCATACCGGGTAGAATATGTTTAACGACCAAATCAAACAATTCGAGGTATCCGGTATGAGCTATAAACATCTTACTATAAAAGAACGTGAAATACTTATGTTTTTACGAGCTAAGGGGTTATCTATCCGGGCTGTTGCGTTACGGCTGGGGCGAAATCCAAGCACTATTTCACGGGAGTTAAAACGTTGTGCAGGTAATTATTCCCCAAGCAAAGCAGATAATGACTATCATCAAAAGCGGCAGAATTGTCACAAGAAGCGGCTATTAGACAGCCATCCACAATTACGCCGTCAAATTGTTCATTACATCTTAGATCTGCACTGGTCACCAGAGCAGATTACCGCTCGCTTTAATAAGGAACATCAATGGTGTGTTAGCTACAACACAATTTACCGTCATATCTATCAACACAATTTAGGTGAGAAGTACTCCTCACGTGGTGATACCGGTATTCAGCGCCATCTCAGACATAAACATCGGACTCGGCATTCAAAGAATACTAGACGACATCGAGAAGTACAGACCGACTATATCTCGATCCATGAGCGCCCTGGTTTTATCAACCAGCGTCAACGTATAGGTGACTGGGAAATTGATACTGTGATTGGTCGAACGGGTCACTCCATCCTTTTAACGATTGTCGATCGGCTTAGTCGGCTTACGCTTATCAAAAAGGTTGTGCAAAAGGACTCGCAGGAGATAAATAAAGGCTTAGTTGAACTGTTAGGGGCCATTCCTAAAGAATTTGTTCATTCTATTACACCAGATCATGGGACCGAATTTCTTCATCTTGATGAAATCAGCGAAAGGTTAGGTGTTACTGTCTATTGGCCCGATCCATATTCGCCTGAACAGCGTGGAACAAATGAGAATACAAATGGATTAATCCGGGAATATTTTCCCAAGCGAACAGATATTGATAATTATACAGAACAGGACGTTGAACACTGCCAAAAGCAGTTAAATCAACGTCCTCGCAAAGTGTTAAACTATGAAACCCCATATGAAGTATTTTTTGACAAACCGTTGCACTTAGTTTGACAATTCGCCCAACACAGAAAAAGCATCAAAACACAAATTAAAACGCATATGGCGATCATCAGACAGCCATTGATACCAATCTGCACGTCGCATTGCCCGTTTAAACAACCGCAACACGTCCTCAGCCTCAAGAAAGGATAACGAAAAAATGAGCAAATAAACTTCAAATTCGCCCCATTGACCAACGGCACTCAAATAGTTAACCACTGGCAAAATATCTTGAGCTGCCTTATCCAAGTTAAAATGCATTAAATCGGCACTGCTGTTAACGTACGCCATTAATAATAAATTCATCGGTGTTGGCTGATCTTTAACCGTCTTTGACAGTCTCTGTTGATACTGGTCAATCGGTGTAACGTTCTTTGGCGGATCAGCGTGATTAACTAAAACGATGATTTCCTGAAATGGTTCTATTAACTTCCAGCTTGGCGAAGAGTGACCGGCTTCATTAAAGTATGAACTTGAATCAGCGGCATACTGATCTGTTTGCCAATAGAAAAATTCACTTGTTGTCACGTGAATTTGATCCAGCAGATGTAAGAAACGATCGACCCCAAGCATACTAGTGCCATTTTCAAACTTCGAGATCACGGCCACACTGACTTGCTCGTCAGCGACTTCTTTAAGGGTTAGTCCTTTGCTTTTGCGCAACTCATGAAATGTTTGTCCCAGTGATGACATAGAATATCCCCCTAATCAAAGATTCTTGAGTAAATCATGGCCGATTTCTTGTCCTGCATGTTCACATAAATTTCGCGATAAGAACGTGAATCTACATTTAAATGCAGAGTTTTGCAGAGTTGCAATACAGTATTGCATTTATCTTTGCCAACAGCTTCTTGTCCAGTTACATACAGATACCAACCATGTAAAAACAAACTCATGATGGCAAATTGTGCTTCTACGTCAGTATCCTTGCTCAGTAAATCGTCGAATTTCTCCAGCACTATTTTAGCGTTATCATACGTTCTGTGTGCGACCATAATCGAAAAAAGCGTGAAACAAACGGAATACCCTAAGTTCCTCAAATCCGTTAAACGAACATAAAAATCTGCCTGCTTCATAAACCGAGAAAAAAGCATCATAGCGTCCTCGACATCCATATAAATCGAAGTTGAAATAAAGAACAGTAATTCAAAAGCAGTCCAGACGGATACCCCGCCTAAATAATCAATAATTGGTAACATTTCTTGATGTGTCGAGAAGTGATCTTTCATGTTGGATTGGTGTATCTTCAGTGCTGCTTTTGCCAAAGATATCTTCAAACGATTGGTTAAGCTCGGATCTCTCTTTAATTCTTGTCCCATCAACTCGATGTAAGTTTTAAAACTTGAAATCTTTTGTGCCGTACTTTGACTTTCATCGCTGGAGATTTGAAATACATCCGCATAGGGTGCTAAAACATCAAAGATTTCTGGCAACGGACTGCCATCTTCTGAAAATTGCGACCATGCATTTTTATTTTGCTCGTCCGACTGTCGAAAACGATAGAAAAAGTCTGTCGTGGTCACGTTGATTTGTTGCAACAAATGCAAAAAGCGGTCCACGCCCAACATCGTCTGATCATTCTCAAACTTGGAAATCACGGCCATGCTGATTTCATTGTCCGCGACTTCTTTAAGTGTTAGATTCTTACTTTTGCGTAGTTCATGAAACGTTTGTCCTAACGATTGCATAAAAACTCTCCTTAAAAAAAACGCAGAAAGATTAACAAGGTCGGCGTGGGTGCAGAAAGATGCTCATACAACTCATGATAATAGGTATGTGTCTTGGCTAATCCCAGCGTTTGTGTCAGGTCCAAAACGGTCTGACATTGTTCCAACCCAGCTTGACGATTGCCCTGAAACACTTTCAACCAGCCATGCAGAAATTCTCTAAGAATGGCAAACCGCGCACTTTCAAATTTAGTAACTAATTTATCGAACTTCTTCAATACCTGTACTGCATATTTTCCTTTTTGTTTGGCAATCATACATGTAAACAACGAGAAACAAGCAGAAAAAACCAGATTATTTGCCTCGGGTAATCCTTGATACAATTCCGCTTGATTCAAATAACGACGGAAAAGTTGCATCAAAACATCGGGATCTGCTGTCGGAATAATGAAAACAAAAATAATAAGTTCAAGTTCGTTCCACTCACCAACACTGGTTAAGTAGTCCACCACTGGTTGTATGGTCTTGGCGCTATCGTCAAAATGCAACTGTTGAGCATCTAAAATACTGGCCATCCACGCAGCGATTACTCGATTGATCAGCGTAGGATCTTGACGTGCCTTTAATTGCATAGCCTTCGTATATGTTTTCAGTGCGTCCATTTCATCAATATCTGTTGTATTCGTCATACTAGCAATATGATTGCCTTCGTAAAAATTGGCTAATATCCCCTCAAAAGAAGCCTGAACGCCCCAAATATTCAGAACCTTTTCATTTTCAAAACGATCAAAATAGTGATAAAAGAAATCTGTCGTCGTGACATTTATCTGCCCTAAAAGATGAAGAAACCGATTAATGCTCAATGTCGTTTGATCATGTTCAAATTTGGAAATCACAGCCACACTAACCTGTTCATCAGCAATTTCTTTAAGCGTTAAGTTTTTATTTTGCCGAAATGCATGAAACGTTTGTCCTAACGATTGCATATTGACCTCTCCTAAGAAATAACGGTCCCGTAATGAAAATCGTGATCATTTGGTGCACTCACAATTTCTGCCGTAAAATCGTCATAAATCCTAAACATACGATCTTCTTTACATAACCTCATCATGGTGGTGGCATCGTTCATCTTGGACCTGCCCAGTACCTTGTCGTCAACGCGATATTTGAACCAACCCTCGCACCATAATATCGTCATTGCAAAATTAGCAGTCAAATCACGACCATCACGCTTTTTATGTAAAGCTTCCATCTTCGATAAAGTTTCATTGGCTAACGCAAACTGATCCAACGACATAAAATATGCAAAACTACTGACTAAAAATCCGCGATGCATGCCCGCGACATACATAATCGACTCATTCGCCGTCAGTTTACGTTCAGCAATATTAGTAAATAATTCAACATCGGCCAATGGCATGGCGGTCAAAAAGGATTCGAGGACTAAAATTTCATAAATGCCCCAATCGTCAATCTGCTTTAAATATTTCACAGCATAATCCGAACTGTGCTCGATGCTTTTCCCGGTATGATTGGCCAGCATCATTCGACCATAGTCGTATCCCAACACATTATTAACCGTCGGAGATTTTTTAGCGTTTTCTTTCAATACATCGAGCCGCGCGTAAAGTTTTTTCCACTGATGTCGCATCGCCAAACCCGAACTAATCAGGAAAATGTTCGTTAAATCTGTTAGTGCGTTTGCGGAACCCATTTCACGCCATTCGACTGGCATCGGGGAATTCAGATAACGATCATGCTGTAGGAAGAAATACTCATCAGCAGTCACGTTCATTTTCTTAAGCAAATGCATCAGTCGATCAACACTGATTTTCGATTGGCCTTGTTCAAACTTTGAGAGAAAACTGACACTCGCCTGTTCATCTGCAAGTTCTTTTAACGTTAATCCTTTACCTACGCGCAACTGATGGAACGTTTCGCCATACGATGCCATGTCATTCCCCTTTCTAGGCCATTAACCGTGAATGATAAAGTAAATGATCATCCTTCGTTTGCCAAATTCGATCACTAAAAGCAGCGTACAAACGCCACAGGCTTTCCTCTTCACACAATCGCATAATTGTCAGCGCATCCTTCATCTGTGACTGCCCCCGTTCCTCACTGTCACGGCGATAGGTCAGCCATCCCTGACACCACAGAATTAACATTCCGAAATCGCCAGTACTTTGTTGTGGTGATTGTTCTTTGTGCAGACTGTGCATCTGCCCAAGCAATTCTTCCGCTATATCGAAACGAGTGCGGTTCATAAAAAAGCAAAAACTAGTGACCAAAAAGCCACGGTGCATCCCTGCAATCTCGCTAAGTGGCGCCTGTGAAACCAACTTATGCTTGGCGGACAGGGCTAGTTGCTGTGCATCGGGTACGCTCATCCCCTGCAGAAAAACGTTAAACACGATCAATTCGTAAATACTCCACTCATCAATTTGTTGTAAGTACGTGATCGCCCGTTGAGCAAACGGATAAGGTTCTGACTGCTGATGTTGTGCCAGAAGCAGTTGCGCAAAATCCAAGTTTAACCAATGACCCATTGTCAGTGTTGAGGAGGCCTGTTCGGCCAAGTGCTGTTGCCACCGTGCTAATTTTTCCCATTGCCCGCGATTCGATAATCCGGCGGTGTAATAAAAACCGCTGCCTAATGCTGCCACAGCGTTTGGCACACTCATTTCAGACCATACTTTAGGTACTTGGGGCTTGGCATAACCATCATGTTGGGCAAAGAAATATTCATCAGCAGTCACATTCATCTTATCCAGTAAATGCATCAACCGGTCTACACTAATTTTCGATTGATCCGTTTCAAACTTAGACAAGAAACCAACACTCACTTGTTCGTCAGCCAGTTCCTTTAAAGTCATATTCTTACCGATTCGTAGCTGCCGAAACGTTGCCCCATATGTGGCCATGCAAACTGATCCCCCATTCTGAAAATCACTCGTTGATTAAGTATAGCGCAGAATGTCGTCAATTGTTAGAAAACGGTGAGAATGCACTAAATCATCTCATAAAAAAATAAGTCAAAAGCACTGTATCAGTGGTTTTGACTTATCGGCATATTTTATATTTAAACTGAAACAACTATCTAGTGTCTGAACACTTCAAAAAATCATAATGAACGCCAAACAATTCAATGGCAATTTCTAAAGAGATCTTTTTACTTAATGCTTTTTATCACTATCAAGTGATTCTGTCTCATTAATACCTTCATCTTCTAAAAGTTCTTTTCGAACTTCTTTAAAGCTGTACCTTTTTTCTTTTTTAGATTCTGTAATTGCCGCCGTTAACTCCATTGAAATTAGCGAAAGCATTTGTTCTTTATACTCATGAAAATCCAACAATACGTAAGTATCTTCTTCATTGCGTGTTAAGAATACCGGCTTTCCTGGAAAAACTTGTGATAAAACTTTTTCATATGTTTGTAATTCTGATACAGGTTCCCGATTTGACGAGGTCTGATTATCTTTCATATTTCATCCTCCAAAGAAGCCTAACTTAAACCAACCAAGATGCAAATGGTTCCACACAAATAAAAAATAGTCACAAATTTATCTACTATACCTATAACTCAGGTTTTTGCTGTATTCTCTGAATTCCAATTTTGTTCTGTATAGCTGTAGCGATTTCTTGATGAGCATCGTAAATTTCTTCGATTAGAATAATCTTCTCGTCATCAATAATCTGGTATACAAGTGTATTCCTTTTTAGAAATAACAAGTAATAGTTCGAGGGTATATTTAGCCCTGCTTTTCTTCCGTTGTGTCCCATTCTAGGAAAATCACTAAGATTCATAATCTGTTCAATGATCTTATCAATACTTTTCTTAGCAATTGCCTTCCCAAAGTTAGATGAAACTTGTACATAAATTTCATCCAGCTGAGCATGAACTACGTCTGTTATTTCCACAGAAAAGGTCATTTAGTAGATTGTAAAATTAATCCGAACGCTGTTCGGACAAAAAAGATCAGCTTCCTTTAAAATGGTGTTTACAACAAACCCATCTTTTAGGAGCTGATCTTTTGTCTAGTATAACCTATTCCGAACGAATTAAAATCGAAACCTTTTGTGAACTAGGGCTGTCCAATATCCAAATGGGCGTTCGGCTGAACCGATCACCGTCAACAATTTCTTATGAATTATCTCGATGTCAACCTTATCAGGCTGAATTAGCACAAACAGATGCCGAATACAAGCGATCACGATGTGGTCGGAAAACTAAGCTGAGCGATGAGTTAAAGCAAACAATTCTCAACCATTTACATCTAAGCTGGTCACCAGGAATGATTGCTCACGAATTTAAACTAGCGACTAAATCTATTTATAATTGGCTAAATCAGGGGAGAATTGGTTTCTCCTTGAATGATCTACCTGAACATGGCGTACGCCAACGGCGTAACGTTGACCAACGATCCAAATATAATCAATCTTTGGGGCGATCGATTGAACAGCGTCCCATGATGATTAATCAACGTAATCGCATCGGTGATTTTGAACTAGATACCGTCGTTGGCCCTCGTGGGCATAGTAAGGCAGTTTTATTAACTTTAATCGATCGCAAATCACGGTTCCTTTGGGCATATCGGTTAAAGGACCGAACGACAGCGAGTGTTAATGAAGCACTGACTAAGTTCCTAACAACTTTTAATGGACCGGTGCACAGTTTTACTGTGGACCGTGGTACTGAGTTTAGTGGGCTAGTATCATTTGAATCACAATATGGTATTAAGACCTATTACTGTCATGCTTATACGCCAGCTGAACGTGGTAGTAATGAACGCTTTAATCGGAATTTACGTTATTTTTATCCTAAGGGGACTCGTTTTGAGCACATTAGTGCTCAAGATTTAACGACGACGTTACTCCAAATTAACCAGAGACCGCTTAAAATACTTGACTGGAAAACACCGTATCAGGTTATGCTGACCAATTTGTCCAAAAATTCGGATTAAATTTGCAATCTACCATTTATCTAAAAATTCCTTTCGAACGTCCTCAATCTTGTGTCTTCTTCCCTGTTCAGATTTTTCAATATCAGCTAACAATTGTTCACTAATTCGCCACGTCTCATACTTTTCATAATCTTCTAAATCAAGTAGAACATATTTACCATAGCCATTTTTTGTCAAAATAACGGGGCTATCTGGTCCAACCTGATTTAACACTTTGTTATAAGTACGCAATTCTGAAACAGGTCGAATATTTAGATTTTTTTGTGGATTAACCATCACCATCACCTCTCAGCATTAGTATACATATTTTCGTACAAATTTGCAGCAAACCGACCTCACAATAAAATTGCAGAACTAACCATTATCTCGAAAAGTTAAATCTTCGGCACTTGCATCTGTACCAAACTGTTCAAAAATGTTTTTCGGCACATTGACGCCAATCGCATGTGCCGCAGTGACGCCAAATTCACGAGGGAAGAACGCAGTGGAAGTCACGATACCATTATCTGATACAACTGGTTTACGCACCAAATTACGTTTGGGAATGAAACGCTCCTCTTCGTATGCACTTTCGAATAGTCCCGCCACAAACTTGGTGTCGTCCAATAACCCAGCTTTTGCCAGTAGAATGGGTGAAGCCGAAATTGCCGCGATAACTGGTCGTGGCCGCATTTTAAAACGACTGAGAAAGGCAATGTTCCTTTGATCAGGTAAAACGGTATGATAATTCGCAATTCCTGGCATAACGAGCATCTGGTACGCCTGAATATTCTGAACATCTTCAAATGTCATTTGTGGTATTACCTCAAACCCATCTTCAGTTTGATATGGCTTGTGCTCAGCGGCTACAACATCAATTTGCCAATCCGTTTGACTCCAGGCAAGAATCGAGGTTAACGGACTAATTTCATACATCGAAAAGCCATCATAAATCATCACTAGAATTTTATTCATCGTTATCCCTCCCGGGCAGTAACTCACTCATTTATCTTTTTAAACAGGACATACTGCGGGCCAATCTTGCCAACACGCTGAATGCCGGTATCGTGAAAACCCGCCTTCTGATAAAGGTGTTGTGCGGGTATATTATGGTAGTTCACGGCCAAAATAATACGAGTCACATACGGAAAATGAGCTTTAACAAATGCCGGTACCAACTTCATCGCGGCAAGCGAAATACCTTGTCCCCTGAATCGTTCGTCAATCGACAAGGCACGCAATAACACATCCGAGTCAGCACGGCCACCAATTTCCAATGGACCTTGGTGCAAGTGAAGGCAAAAGAAGCCGGCTAACTGGTCATCATTCATAATCATCACTGGCACCCGATCATGATCACGCTTTGCTTTTTCAATCACCGACTGCGGCGAACCTGTGAAGGTTAAATCACTCAATTGATAGTTCTCCACCAACTGTTGACACTGGATCGTATCAAAGTATTGTTTTAATTCAATATTCATATAGAGACCATCTCCAGATCAGGCCACTGTCCCATTGGCTTCATAAAAGTCACGAATTTGCTCATCTAGCCATGCCGATAGCCTTGGGGTAGCCAAACTTTCAAAGCGCAGTTTGTAAGACAATGAGACGCACAGGTTAATTAACTTATTTTTTTGATTGAACTGTAGCGACTGGTCAGCAGTTAAGGCAATAACGCCCTTGACCCCTCGCAACCAGTTGAGTAGCTGACTTTCCGTTATGCGATCCTGCGCCAGTAACGCAACAAGACAGTTGTCCAAGCGACTGCCTTCACCTGCAGTAAAACCGCTAGACAGCATAATGCCATGATAAATACCTGCCAACACCTGTGGAATAAGCCGCGTTGGAAACTTCGGATGATAACAAACGTAATACAGCAGGTCGCCACCATGGCCAAATGCATGTGCCCAGCCATGCTCGGTCAACCCGCGTAAATCTTTTTCTAATTGCAAATACTGCGTTGCGTCTTCAAAAAGTTGCATTCGCATATTTGCCGTCATAAACGGTGACTCTGCATCACGAGCAATAAGTGACGTTAGTAATAACGCCGTAAATGTTCTCGTATAGACTGCGTCATTTTGCGGTTCGTAAATCTGTTTGAAAAGCAGATTGCGTTGTCGGACCTGACTAGTCAACCACACTGTCTGTTCATTTGTAATGACATTATTGCCAGTCCACTCAGCGAAGGAACTGTAGATAAGTTGATCTCGTAGTTTAGAATCTAAAGTACCGATGTTATCTAACATCGATGACAATAAATTAATATCAATTGATCGAGAGCTGTTTCTGTGCAACTTTATCAGATTTTGCTTTAACTTGTTAACAGCCACTGAATTCACCTTCAATTTTTGTTTATATTTTACGCTTGTCTGCGAGTTTGAAGTTGTGCAAGCCTTTGAAACTCTTTTAATAATTTTATTTATACTCATTTTTGGTAAATGATATTGTTCACGAGTTTTGCCCAATTGAAAATCAAACCTTCATAAATAAACTCTAATTAAAAAAATCTCCTTTAACAAAACAAGCGGACATTTGCGTCTGCCTGTTAGAGTTAGAGGAGATTTATTTCAGTGATAGACTAAAATTCTTCAACTATTACAAAGTGCTAATCATAGAACTACTTAGTAGCTAATGAGTTTGACGTCAACGCCAACTTAGCAAATTGTTCGTTGCTATCCTTTGGATTCAAAGTATAGTTCTTAACACGTTTGTTAATCATATTGTAGCCGATTCCTTCACTATCAGGAATGTAGGCTGCCTGTTGATTCATGTATTCTTGCCACTTGTTAAACTGTTGCTTACGGTAGCTAGTGTTAAATGCCTTTGCAGAATCAATGTTAGTCAATAATTCGGTATTCTTCTTTGTGACGAAGTGTCCCATGTTGAACTGTGATCCTTCACCATAGCCTTGCTGTTGAGATGGCTCAGTTCCCAATGACCATGCAGCCTCAAAAACGTCGTACTTGTTAGATTTTGGAGCTTGCAACATTGAATAGAAACTGTTCATTTCCATCGGCTTACCACTTACATATTTCACATTCAGACCAATTTTACGCCACTGTTGCATATAATCATCTTCTTCAGCCTGAAGCACTGAGGATCCCTTCATTGCAGCAACTTTGATTACTAACGGCTTCCCGTCTGGTGTTTGACGATACTTCCCATGTTTCTTATATCCAGCATCATCCAGAAGTTTATTGGCTTTCTTGATATTCAGTGGGAACCCTTTAGCACTTTTATCGTGGAATTGTGAAAAGTACTTCGGCAGTAACGTAGTTGCTCTTTCCTGTAATCCATTACCAAATTTCTTATTAATTTCATCCAGATTTAAAGCATATCCCATGGCTTGCCTTAGGCTCTTATTAGACATTTTCATGTTGGAATCCATAACGTTCTTACCACTCTTAGTGTCAAAATGGCCTAAGTTAAAACCAAAGTAACCTAAACTACGACTACGAGCACCGACAACCTTATAACCACTCGTCTTTTTGATTTGCGGATATTTGGCACTTGGTAGACCACCCGAAGCAAAATCATACTTATGTGATTTTAATGCTTGTTGAATAGCAGACGTGGATACAACCTGAAAGGTCACATTGTCAATCTTAGGCTTTGAGCCCCAGTAATACTTGTTAGGCACAAAAGTCGTTGACTCACCGGCAACAACCTTCTTTAACGTATACGGTGCATATGTGACTGGGTTCTTACGTTCAGCCGCGGATGACGCTAACTTAGCAATCGGAATGTTCTTAATCTGATGATATGGTTCTGCATATTCCCAGAAGAAACTTTGTCCAGAATACTGCATGCCTGGAGCCATGTGTTTAAAGTGCATAACCACTTTTTTACCATTTTCGCCATCAGGCATGCTGATTCCTGAAATTGTCTTCGCTTTGCCGGAGTGGAAAGCATCCATACCAACCATTTCACCCATCGAATCCGAATATTGCTGCGAGGTAGAATCTGGAGACCCAACAACTTCCTGTGCATATTCGACATCTTTAGCAGTGACCGGTTTACCATCGGACCATTTCAAGTTATCGCGTAGTGTAATTGTGACAGTCTTAGCACTCTTATCAATTTTAAGATTAGCGGGACCACCGTCAACGAATTTATGATTATTGTCAAAATTCATTAAATCCTGTTGCATAGGGGCAAAAACATCTTGGTCTTCAGCGTTAGACGCTAAAGCTGGATCGGTAATCCCTTGGAACGGAGCGTCGTTAACTTCGGCAATCTTTAAGGTGCCGCCTTTTTGTGCTTTTTTTGTATTATTATACGTTTTTGGTAGCTTTACCGTTTTATCGGCAGAGCCATTACTACCGCCGTTAGAACAAGCAGCAAGTGTAACCACTGACAAAACTGCCATGCCAGCTAGAGCAAGTTTTGATTTTTGCATGTGTCTTCCTCCTCGATATGTATCCCCAATAAAATAATTGCAGAATTAATATAACGACTTTGAGTTTAAAACTAACATTAAGAAATGTAAAGAATAAAATGAAAAAAGTTCTCATTATTTTAAATGAGAACTTCTTGATTTATCATTTTAATCCAATCCGAGTCTTTGAGAAGAATCAGCTGCGCGACGTAACGCCTGTCCAACATAACTTACAGACAAACAAAGCACAATGATTTCAATAGCGGCAAAAATCCAAGTCCACCAGTATTGAGTAATATTTGTCGGATCAGTGGCATTGGCAATTAATGTACCAAGAGATGGTGTTCCATTCGGTAATCCAAATCCCAAGAAACTAAGACCAGTTTCAACACCTAAGTTTCCAGAGAAAGACAGCGTCATTTCAACAATAATCAAAGATGAGATATTCGGCATAATCTCACGAAAAATAATTTTAAAGTTACTGGTTCCAGAGGTTTTAGAAGCTGCAACATAATCTTTACGTGATTCCGCCAACGCACGAGACCGAATTAGTCTCGACGTTCCCATCCACTGAAATAAACTTAGTATAAGTGTTAATGTAACGGCATTATAGTTTTGAATAATGGTTACCAAAACGATGATGAACATTAACTGTGGCAACATAATCATAAAATCGTAAATACGAGACATGACCATGTCTGTAATTCCACCAAAGTATCCTGAAATTAAGCCATAGGCAATACCAAAAGTACCAGAAATTAACGTTAAACCAATTGCAATGCCAATAGAATTACGAGAACCTACAATCATTAATTTAGCGATAGATCGTCCTGACGAATCAGCACCAAGCCAAAAATCGTTTGTAAATGGTTTATTAAAATATGCCAAAATATTAACGTCTTTATATTCGTGAGCTGGAATGAAGAATGCAGCGATAACCACAAAAAGTATGAAAGCAACAATGATAATAGCAGAAACCATTGCAGCTCGATCGGCCTTAAACTCGTTCCAAATAATTTGTCTTGAAGATGGTGTAGCTTCCTCTTCCGCCTCTTTAGACAAGCGTGCTAAATCTTCAGCAGAAATTGAAGATTTCTTTTGCAAGTTATCATTTTGAGCCATTTATTTTCTCCCCCTATTCAATTCGGATTCGTGGATCTACAGCAGCCATAATAATGTCAGATAGTAAAGTGCCCAGCATATTTAAGAATCCAAAAAGAAGGACCAAGGCAGTAATAACAGTATAATCACGATAATTGATAGCACTAATGAATAAGAGTCCCATACCTGGATAAGAGAAGACAGTTTCGGTGAAAACTGCCCCACCCAATAGACCTGTAATGGAGTACCCTGCTGTCGCAGTGATTGGCAACAATGAGTTACGAAAAATGTGATGCCTGAATACATCTCTAACAGGAACTCCTTTTGATCGAGCTGTACGTACATAATCCGAATGAGTTGCATCAATAACTTCTGAACGTAAGTATTGAACAATACCTACCAACCCAAAAAGGGACTGCAACAAACCAGGTAAGATAATATGTTGAAGCCTTGAAATCACAGATGACATTCCAGCAGTGGCATTAGCACTAATTGAACCAGTAGTTGGGAACCAACCCAAAACATAGCCAAAAATCCATAAACCCATGACCAATATAACGAAGAAAGGAATTGCAAAAGTTACATAAGTATAAACACGAATTGCATGATCAGCACGGGAGTTCTGATGACGCCCGGCATAAAGTCCCAAAGGAAGTCCAATTGCGTAAGTCATAACTGTTGCAAATACAGCCAGCCATAATGTGTTAATCGCACGTTCACCAACAATACGAGTAACAGGTTCTTGATACTCATAACTCATTCCCAAGTTTCCATGGAACAAGTGAACAACCCAGTTCCAGTATTGTTGATACCAAGGGTCATATAATCCGTTAATCCGCATCAAGTGATGAATATGAGCCAAACTGGCATGTGGATTGATTGAACCGGTGAATGGATCACCAGGCATTGCTTTTGCTAATAAAAACACTAAGATACTCAGTGCAATGATCTCAGGAACAATGATTAAAAGACGTCTTAAAATTGTTTTCCACATATCTAATCATCCTCCCTTTGAAGTTCATCGACTTCATCCTGTGGCATGGCGACTTTATGTGTGTCAGTCACGTCGAGTAATGGCAAAACTTTGCCGTCTTTATCATAGTAGCGACTTTGATTTTCTTGGAATTCTTTTTCGACAGCTTCACGGTGCTCACGCGCTTCTTCACGATGTTCAACGCTGGTCTCGGGAATTGCGGACAAAAGACGCTTAGTGTAAATATGCATTGGATGATTATAAATGTCATCTCGAGTCCCAATTTCAACAATTCGTCCTCTATGCATAATCGCAATGTTGTCGCACATATGACGAACAACACCTAAGTCATGCGAGATAAACAAATATGAAACGCCAAAGTCCCTTTGAATTTTCTTCATAAAGTTCAAAACCTGAGCTTGTACAGATAGGTCCAATGCAGAAACAGGTTCATCAGCGACAATTAATTTAGGATTAGTTGCCACAGCACGCGCAACCCCAATACGTTGTCGCTGCCCACCTGAAAATTGATGAGGATATTTATATAACGCATCAGCATCCAAGCCGACAATATCTAATAATTGCAATACGCGTAATTTCTCATCGTCTTTGCTCAGGTGTGCAAAGTTCCGCAATGGTTCAGCGATAATGTCTTCGATTCGTTTACGTGGATTCAGACTAGACAGTGAATCCTGAAAAATCATCTGTACATCTTGGTTGTAATCCAATTCATGGCGGTTACGAGGCTTGGTAATATCTTTGCCCTTATATAGAATCTGACCCTTTGTTGGCTTTTCCAATCCCACAATGGATTTACCAGTCGTTGACTTACCGGACCCTGATTCACCTACAAGTCCATAAGTTTCACCAGCTTCAATATCTAAACTAATCCCATCAACAGCCAGCACTTCATCTGTTACTCGGTTCCAAAACCCAGAACGGATTGGGTAATGAACTTCTAGGTCTTTAACTTCAATTAAACTCATTTACTCTCCCCCATTCTAAGCTTCGTCTTGGAACTTAAAGTTTTTGTAGCAGGTGCAGCGGACGCGGTGTCCCGGTTCAACTTCATGCATCGTTGGATGTTCTTCATGTTCGCTTGCGGGAACCCATGGAATCCGTGGGGCAAACTTACAACCGTCTTGAGGCATCTTCTGTAATGAAGGAACAGAACCTTCAATGACATACAGATCATCGTTTTCACTGTCTTTTTGTGGCATTGAACGTAGCAATGAACGCGTGTAAGGATGTAGCGGATTGTCAAAAATCTGTTTGGCTGAGCCCTTTTCAACGACCTGACCAGCATACATAACAGCAACTTCATCAGCCGTCTCGGCGACAACACCCAAATCATGCGTGATCAAAATGATTCCAGCATGGTTTTCCTTTTGAATATCTTTAAGCAAGTCCAAGATTTGAGCTTGAATGGTAACGTCCAAGGCGGTGGTTGGTTCGTCAGCAATCATCAGGTCAGGTTTGCAGGCAATCGCAATGGCGATAACCACACGTTGACGCATCCCACCAGACAATTCATGTGGAAATTGACGGATAACCCGTTCTGGATGAGGAATCCCAACCTGGTTAACCAACTCAAGCACGCGGGCCTTCTTTTCAGCCTCAGTCATCTTGGTGTGGTAATCCAAACCTTCCTGAATTTGATCACCAATTCGTTTCAGTGGGTTTAACGCTGATAACGGGTCCTGGAAGATCATGCCAATTTTGGCACCACGAATCTTGTTCATCTGGTCTTCATTGAGTGTTAACAGGTCTTGGTCTTCAAACTCAATTTTCCCACCAATTTTTGTTTCAGCAGGATCATGCAGGCCCATGATCGTCGTTGCCAAGGTACTTTTACCACATCCGGACTCTCCCACAATGGCAACAATTTCATCATTGTGGATATCTAAAGAGACGTCAGATACAGCCGGGTAATACTTACCCTGAATTTTAAAGGCTGTACTGACGTCTTCGATTTTTAGAAAATGGTTCTCTTCATCTGCCATGCTACTCCCTCATTTCTTCAACCGCATTCAAGTGCATCAAACATTGCCTGTTATGTATGATGAACACAGTCTTATTCGTAAGATTAAAAAGTCATTAGACAGAGTATAACTAATCAAATTCTAATTTACAAGCAGAAATGCACCCCTGTTTATCCCCACATCATCAGTAACTAATAGTAAGCAACACTTTCAATGAACGGGATGTTAAACAAATGCTAATACAACGGCATTTTGAGTAAACAAAAAATCATTCACTGATTGCCTTTCAAACAGTCAGTGAATGATTCAAGTTAAAAATTTTTAATTTTGCACGGTTGTTCAGTTTTCATCAAACCCACATTTTTCTTTTTACCAACGCTTGTATTGATTTCTTCCCCGTTGATGGCGGCTCAGCTCCTCAATTTCCAGTTCAGACCAAACACCGCCATTACTGATTAGCTGCATATCTCTCATTTCATCATTCCACATAAACGTCATCCTTCTTTCAATTACATTACTATTTGTGTTTGAGTAATTTGTATACCATTATTATAGTGCGTAACAAAGTAATTGCAAGTGATAACTCAAAAAAATACGGACATTTTTTAATGTCCGCATCCATTTCGTTTATTTTAAAATCGGTCAAAACTGCCAATACGTCGTTCTTTCTGCATTGCGTGGCAAAAAACGACTAACCCCAAAACAAACCAGATGACGTTTACGCCAAAATAAATCCCAATTAGGTTAAGTGATACTGATTGTCCGAGGAACAAGTGCCTCGTAATTTCAATGCCAGCACCAAACGGCAATAACAACTGGGCACCAAAGTAATTTGGCATCGCAACGTTTGCCACGAATAATATTGCTGACTGAAGAATACTGCTCCAGTTACCCACTCGCTTAAATCTCAACGAACCGGCTCCAAATAGCAATCCAATCCCCAGCATGCCGACGTTTGAAATAATGGCGATGACAAATACGAGGACGTCAGCCTTAACTAATTGCAGGACTGGAACAGAAATAACAAATGCTGTGATCACACTCAAAATAAGTAAGTACACGGTAGATTGCAAATTTAATCCGAATTTTTGGACAAATTGGTCAGCATAACCTGATACGGTGTTTTCCAGTCAAGTATTTTAAGCGGTCTCTGGTTAATTTGGAGTAACGTCGTCGTTAAATCTTGAGCACTAATGTGCTCAAAACGAGTCCCCTTAGGATAAAAATAACGTAAATTCCGATTAAAGCGTTCATTACTACCACGTTCAGCTGGCGTATAAGCATGACAGTAATAGGTCTTAATACCATATTGTGATTCAAATGATACTAGCCCACTAAACTCAGTACCACGGTCCACAGTAAAACTGTGCACCGGTCCATTAAAAGTTGTTAGGAACTTAGTCAGTGCTTCATTAACACTCGCTGTCGTTCGGTCCTTTAACCGATATGCCCAAAGGAACCGTGATTTGCGATCGATTAAAGTTAATAAAACTGCCTTACTATGCCCACGAGGGCCAACGACGGTATCTAGTTCAAAATCACCGATGCGATTACGTTGATTAATCATCATGGGACGCTGTTCAATCGATCGCCCCAAAGATTGATTATATTTGGATCGTTGGTCAACGTTACGCCGTTGGCGTACGCCATGTTCAGGTAGATCATTCAAGGAGAAACCAATTCTCCCCTGATTTAGCCAATTATAAATAGATTTAGTCGCTAGTTTAAATTCGTGAGCAATCATTCCTGGTGACCAGCTTAGATGTAAATGGTTGAGAATTGTTTGCTTTAACTCATCGCTCAGCTTAGTTTTCCGACCACATCGTGATCGCTTGTATTCGGCATCTGTTTGTGCTAATTCAGCCTGATAAGGTTGACATCGAGATAATTCATAAGAAATTGTTGACGGTGATCGGTTCAGCCGAACGCCCATTTGGATATTGGACAGCCCTAGTTCACAAAAGGTTTCGATTTTAATTCGTTCGGAATAGGTTATACTAGACAAAAGATCAGCTCCTAAAAGATGGGTTTGTTGTAAACACCATTTTAAAGGAAGCTGATCTTTTTTGTCCGAACAGCGTTCGGATTAATTTTACAATCTACTACACAAAGTAATAAATATCATTGACCCAGCTTCGAACTAGTGCAATGAACCACAGCGAAAAGCGGGATTGAATTTCCGTTTCTAAAATACCCGTTCGTGCCCCTGTCTCAATAAACAGAGTCGACTCGTCCATTGCCACCACGCCCATATTCCAAAACATAAAACCAATTAGGATCATGACAACACCAAGATTTGTGTGATAAAAAGCGTTCATGCCCTTCACTGCCCCAAAGATCACTACCGCTAAATATGCAAAAGTATAAAGAATAAACTCACTCACAGTCGATGATAAGTATTTGATGTCCGTCTTCATTTGCATCGTTACTTCAACCCAGATCATGGTGCCCAATTCACGTGCGCTCATCGAATCACCGCCTTTTGATAAAGCTGTTCATACATTTGCCGCAATTCCGCTTCCGACAAACTGTGATCGACCGTTTTAATCACAGTCCCCTCATTCACAAATATATACTGTGTGGTCACTTCACTCATTAGTACTGGATCATGGGAAGACAGAATAATCGTATGCTGCGACTTTTTAGCAACAGAGTCGACCAGCTTCATTAAATCGACTTGTGCAGACATATCCAGACCATTTGAGGGTTCGTCCAACAATAACATCGGTGTATCAAACGAAATGGCGACGAGTAATGTTGCCTTTTTCTTTTGACCAGTCGACATTTGATCAAACTCTTTATTCATCAGACTTTCCGCATCAAACAGCTTGACATTGGCCAGCATTCTGGCCTGTGTATCTCTAAATGGTACACATCGAATAGCACTGAAATAACGTAGATTCTCCATTGGCGTTAATTTATTTCGTAATCCACGATCACCAGCCGGAATATACAGTGAATTGCGCTGAGCCCACTTTTCATAGTGTGAATCATCCTGATTATCAAGCCTCAGTTGTCCACCATTGATGGTCGTAATCCCACTGAGCAACCGCATCAAAGTTGACTTACCTGCCCCGTTTGGTCCAATCAAGCCAAAGACATTGCCAGTATCCAACAGCAATGAAAAAGACACACCATGTAAAACCTCCGTACGACCATAATCTTTGCGAACCTGATCTAATTGAATCTCCATCCCCGTCACTCCCTTAAGTAAAAATAATATGTACGAATTCTAAAGATTAATTTTCAATTAGAATAGCACTTTTTTCACAGAAAAAATATTTTTTAACTTTTTCGACGTCAACTGTTTATGGTTCAAATCTTTTTTTGGGGGGGAGACTGAACGAAGCGGTAGGCGGTCAGCATTGATACCGCGCCGTGAAGGTGTTGTTAATTCGAATGGTTTTCTCGAATTTACAACACGGACGGTCGACAAGACGCGTGGTCTTCACGAGGCTTGTCGGCGAGGTGAGAGACTCCGAACTTGGGAGGCTGGAACCGGTCCCACGGCGAGCGTGTCAATGCTGACCACCGGAAGCGGCAGGTCCCTTAAGGCACAAAAAAACCATCAATCACCGTCATAGAACAGTTGATTGATGGCAAAAATGATATTTGAACTGAATTAAGCTAATCGACGGTCGATGTAATTGGCCAAAACAGACAATCCGTAACATACAATAAAGTACATCACAGCAAGTGCTAAGAACATTGGAATAATGTAGTTGGCGTTCTGTCCGTAAATAATTTGTGCGTGGTACGTCAAATCTGGTAACACAATGATCGTTGCCAACGACGTATCCTTAATCAGTGAAATAAACTGACTAACCAACGCAGGAATCATCTTTTTGTAGGCTTGCGGAAGAATAATCTGGAACATGGCCTGCCAGTACGTCAATCCGTTTGCCCGGGCACCTTCCATCTGACCATTTGGAACCGCCTGAATCCCGGACCGAATGATTTCGGCCAACATGGTGGATTCGAAAATGGTCATCGCTAAGATTGTCGCTGGAATAATTTCGGGTTTGAATCCGAAGTTTGGCAATCCAAAGTAAGTAAAGAAGATGATCAGCAACAGTGGTAAGTTCCGAATAAGGTCGATGATAAAACCGACAATCGCCGAAACATACTTAATTTTTGTGTATCGAATAATTCCTAAAAATGAACCGAGAATAAAGCTTAAAATCACGGATGCAACGGACACTTCAACAGTAATCCACAGCCCTTCGAGGAGGTAACGGAGGTTGATCCATGAATAGGCATCAATAAATGATTTCATCTGTTAGCTCCCCTTTCTACGCTAAGCGTTTCTCTAGATAACGCATGTAATAACTGATTGGCATCGTGATAATCAGGTACAACACCCCGACAACCATATAACTGTTAATCGTATCAAACGTGATGGATGCAATGTTGTTGGCTTGATACATTAAATCAAACCCGGCAACGAAGGCCAACACGGATGAGTTCTTAACCAAGTTAACGAACTGGTTACCAAGTGGGGGAATAACCAAACGGAATGCTTGTGGCAAGATGACGTTTGACATGGCCTGCCAGAATGTCAATCCGTTTGCCCGAGCACCTTCCATTTGGCCTGGGTCAACAGATTGAATCCCTGACCGGACCGTTTCAGCAATAAACGCTGATGTATAAATTGTTAGCCCAATCGTCCCAGCAGTAAAGCCGTTAACTTTAACGATATACATCGGGATAACAAGATAGAAGAAACTTGTAATAACCAGTAACGGAATGTTCCGGAAAATTTCAATGTAGATGCGGGCAATTGTCCGAGCAACCTTGCTTTCCGTAACTTCCATGATGGCAAATAATGAACCGATAATCAGACTGAAAATTAACGCCAGGACACTGGATAATAGCGTCCAACCCAGACCGGTCAACAGCTCTTGCCAATGATCAGATAAAATAGTAATCATTATCGCTCCAGCTCCTTGTAGTTAAATCCAGGCACGTTACCGAACCATTTCTTAATTAATTGATTATATTCGCCGTCAGCTTCCATTTCCTTGATGGCCTTGTTGACCTCGTTAGTAAATGGCTTTTGACCTTTATTAACGGCAACCCCATAAGGCTCTCTGGTGAATGTCCCGCCGACAACTTTAAAGCCAGGGTTTTGAACGGCCATCCCATAAAGGATCCCGTTATCAGTAGTTAAGGCAACCCCTTGACCAGCTTTCAGAGACGTCAATGCCTGAGCATAATCTTGAAGTTCCAAGACACGAGCCTTGGGCGCAAACTTCTTGATGTTTTGAACTGAGTTCGCACCGACAACCCCCAGAACAGTTGTCCCAGATTTGTTTAAGTCACTGACGTTTTTGATTTTACTGCCGTTTGGAACCAGTAGCGACTGACCGGCATCAAAGTACGAATTCGAGAAGCTAACAACTTTTTCACGTTGTGGCGTAATCGTCATCGTGGCGATAATGGCATCAATATTCCCATTTTTCAACAATGGAATCCGTGACTGTGACGTCACTTGAATAAACTTAGCTTTCCCCTTTTTGCCGAGGATGTGCCGGGTAATGTGCTTAGCCATGTCCACATCAAACCCTTTGATTTGATTATCACGAACATCCATCAAACCAAACAGTTTGGTATCGGCCTTAACACCCCATGTAATTGTATTTGCCTTGCGATCATTTTGCAGAACGTCTTGCTTTGACAGTGATTTTCCACAACCACTTAACGTCAACATCAACGCGCCCAACGCCACTAATAAGGTCGCAAGTCTGAATTGTTTCTTCATGACAGTGCCTCCATAATTGCGCGCCGAAAACTCGGAATCCGGTCTTCGGCAACACTTTCTAAACGTGCACCTGACGCCCAAAAGCCTGTGCATAACCCAAAGTTGCCATTGCACAAGCAAACCCCGCTTGTCCACTGTCACCTTCACGTTATTGCTCGGCTTTTCCCGGGCTTCGGCATCACTCTTCTTTAATTAGTGGTTAATGATCTTGCTCAAGAACTGACGGGCACGTTCCTCTTTTGGATGATCGAAGAATTCCTTCGTTGCATCATCTTCAAGAATTTGACCGTCCGCCATAAAGATAACCCGGTTGGCCACTTCACGGGCGAAGCCCATTTCGTGAGTCACAACCAGCATTGTCATACTTGAGTCGTTTGCAATTGTCTTCATAACACCCAGCACATCGTCAATCATTTCTGGGTCCAACGCAGATGTTGGTTCATCAAAAATCAACGCCTTTGGCTGCATGGCTAGTGAACGCGCAATGGCCACACGCTGTGCCTGCCCACCAGAAATTTCAGATGGCATGTTGTTAGCTTTGTCTGCCAAACCAACTTGGTCTAACAGTTGCATGGCTAGCTTCTTGTTTTCATCTTCTTTTCTATGTAGCACGATTCGAGGTGCCAACATGATGTTTTCCAACACAGACTTGTTTTCATACAAGTTAAAGTGCTGGAATACCATTCCAACATTCTTCCGAATCCGGTTCATATCCGTCTTTGGATTAGCCAAATCCTGCCCATTAACAATTAACTGACCACTCTGGATCCGTTCCAAACCATTAATTGTTCGGGACAATGTACTCTTCCCTGAACCTGACGGCCCGATGAGCACAACCGTTTCTCCTGCTTCCATCGTTAAATTAATGTCTTTTAACGCATGAAAGTCACCGTAATACTTCTGTACGTCGTGAAATTCAATCATTGACATAATCGGTTCCTCACCCTCAAATAATCTCAACCTAAACTGTTGAATTACAAGTTGTGTAATTCTCAAGGTCATTAACTAAGTTTAGACCCTAATAAGAGGGCGTGTCAAAGCTACTGTGCTCCGACACGCCCGTTTTCACGATATTTTCTTATTGATAATCTAATCTCTCAAAATTATCGATTTTCTCGACGATTTTGAGACGTTTTGTTTGACAAACTGTTGTTAGCTGAATCTACATTTTCAGTAGATTTTGCAAAAGAACGCATTGGTTCCTCAGTAAACGTCTGACTTTCAGAAAAGGCAGCCGAATTCTGACTAGTCGCATTGGAGGCCGTATTCTTTTCACTGAAAGCAACCTCAACTTTGACCGTGTATGGCAAACGTCGCTCAATGACACCGGAGCGTCCGGCTGATTTAGCTACCCCGCCTTGCAAAACAGCAGTGGCTAAAAATAGTTTGAACTGCTTATGCGCTTGCTTAATATCCGACAAGCCGACCCGTGTTATCCGACCGACTGGCAATGCCGTCATCTGATTCATCCCCGCATAGACTACAAAATGACCGTCCTGTTGTCGCAGATCAAAATAAGGTAACGGTGTTCCCTCGCCAATTGCAAACACTGGCTTATTGGTCTCCTTAGCCTGGTTTAAAACTTCTTGGTCACTATGGCCTTCATAATCTTGAGGTAACAGGTTAGCCGCCTGTAACTGTGCGGCAATCTGAGCCAGGTTCTTATGATTGGTACCATTCAACTCAACCTTAGCCGGAATGACCTGCTTTTCATCATATAAACCCGTGGCCGGAGCAAAATGATCGTATCGATCGTGTTCATTGAAACGACTTTCCTGTTCTTTTAAACGTTCATCGCCCAGTAAGGCCGCAATCTTTTCAGATGGGTCGAGTACAAACCGACGTTTGAGAAAATAAAAGAAGAAGTTGACCAGTGTAAAGTACATCAGGGCAAAGAAAACCAAGATGAGCAATGCGCCACGCAAGTATCCCTGGTTTTGAATAAACCGAATCCCAATGTAGAGCAAATACCAATCACCAAAAAAGCCCAAGATGGTGTAAATGCGTCCCTTTAACGTTGTGTTGACATTAAAATAACCAAGAAAATGGTTTGCCATGTCGAGCAAACTAAGCATGTTGTCACCTACTTACTTTTTCATGAGAGTTGCTAAATCAAAAATAACCGTCTATTGACTGCTTGATGTAGTGGTTGCGGTAGACGAGCCTGTATTAGCACCCGTATTGCCTGTTGTAGCACTATTATTGTTCGTAGAATTGGCAGTTGTAGAAGAACTGGCCGCACTTGATTCAGTGACCGATGAGCTACTCTGACGGGTCGTGGTCCCGCCATCACTGTTGTCAGTCGTACTATTGCTCTTCGTCGTTGTGCTTGGCGTCGACTCATCAGTGGTTTGACTGCTAGATTTTTCGTCAGCAGTGCTGTCAGTCTTAGAACTTTCACTATTTGAACTTGAATTACTATCTTTTTTAGAATCATCCGACGATTGGATTGAACTGCCGGATGAATTGGTTACCGTTCTTGTGACCGGCGCCCCTTCAGACGTGTTCGTCACTTTGTTAACCACAATATTAGTTGCGGACAGCGCCAAAATAATCGACACAACAGCAACGGGGGTCACAAACGGCGGAATTCGATGATCCATAGCTAACTCCTTATTTATAAAACTTACTCATTGAAACGAAATCTTTTTGTTCATTGGCTGTTAGACCAATTCAACCATATAGTATAGACAAAACCCGTCAGCGTTAAACGTCGGCGGGTTCGATTTACATGGAACTTAAGATTTTCATTTTGTCTGCTTCGGACCAATATCACTCTACACCAGCAGCGACACAGTCCGCACACAAGCCATACATTTCAAAACGATGGCCCTCAATTTGTGCACCTGGCAACTGGTTAGCAAAAAAGTCCATTGGACACATGGTCAATTCTGTCACTTTTCCGCAATTACGACAGATAAAGTGATGATGGTGCATATTAGCGAAGTCGCACTGAAATTTGATACGCGCTTGGTCACCGTTTACCTGTTGTTCAACTAAGCCGAGGTCTTCAAGTTCCTTGACGTTCCGGTAAATGGTCGCATGGCTCATTCCTGGATAAAAGTCCCGCATGTACGCATCTAAACTCGTCACGTCCGTATAATGATCTGGACGTTGACACAAAAACGACAACATCGTTCGCCGTTGTTTAGTGATTTTTAGATGATGTTTCTGCAAAACTTCAACCGCGGTATTCACATCTTCTGCCATGGTAAGACCTCCAGTACATTGATGACATTTTCAATCTGTATTGTTTTTAAAAAGTAACGATTACTATTAAGTAGTGTAACAGAAAATCAGTCAAAACAATAGTTTCTAGTTCAAGGTTTCAGTAACCAAGGTATCGATTTTTTTCTTTGTTGAATCCAGATCGTCATTTACAATGACATGCGCCACATCTTTTAATTCCGCCGGCAAGGTCAGGTCACGCCGATACTCAGGACTATCCAGCCGTTCTTGTAGCATCACCGTGTCATCCCCACGTTTGGTCATTCGATCAATCAAATCTTCATTCTGACTAACAGTCAGGAAAATAATGACCGCTTCATCACCGAGCTCTTTTGCATAAGTAATGGCGCCCTTCGTATCTAAGACGATCGTGATGTAAGGATTTTTTTCAAAGCCAGCATCGATCCCCTCATGGGAAGAGCCATAGCGGTAACCTGAATACGCAACTTGCTCTAAATAATGGTTCTTATCAAACGATGCATCATCTTCAAAATAATAATCGACACCGTTCATTTCGCCCTTTCGGGGTGGCCGTGTTGTATGTGTGATTACCTTAGGCATATGGTAATAATCACGCAAATAATCACTGACGGTGGTTTTGCCAGTGCCGGTTGCTCCGGTAATGACAAAGACACGTTTCTTCATGGTTTTCCTCCGTTCAATTTCTCACAGATGTTAAGTTTACACCATCAGCGCAGAGTTTAAAAATGCTCCACAATCGAAACATTAGGTTCATCCTTCATTTTTGCTTTAAAAATTAACGGTTGACGATGTCTAAAAAAATCGTTATAGTTATGGTCATCAAATGAGAATATTTCTCATACTTCAAGGAGAACGTTTATGACACAATCACTAACTCACAACATATACGCATTTGCGTTTAGTCTGTTTGGCTAGTGCTTGCATCGACTGTTGGATGCAAGCACGGTAAACTTCCGGTTTGCATCCATTCGGCTAACGTTTATTTAAAATGAACTCATACCGTTTGGATGATTGTACAACCTTCGTCTAAACGGTTTTTTAGTGTCAATCTATTTGAGGTTGATTACTGATTTAACTGGTATTTTCGGCGAGGGGCTGAAAATACCAGTTTTTTATTAAAAAGGAGAAACGCCATGTCCATATTAGACAAAATGTTGAAAAAAGAATCACTAGATAACTATATTGATGCTGACAGTCGGCTAATTAAATCCATGTCAGCGTGGGATCTTGTCGCACTCGGCATTGGTGCCGTAATTGGTACCGGGATTTTTATCCTACCCGGGACAGTCGCCGCAACTAAATCTGGTCCAGCCATTATCTTATCTTTCGTGGTCGCCGCCATCGTTTGTGGCCTAGCCGCTATGTGTTACGCTGAATTTTCATCTGCCCTGCCAATCGCTGGCTCCGCCTATTCTTACGGTAATGTCGTCTATGGTCAGTTTATCGGCTGGATTCTCGGCTGGGCGCTAGTCTTAGAGTACATGCTGTCTGTGGCCGCCGTGTCCACTGGCTGGGCTGCTTATTTCAACTCGTTGATTTCAGGTTTTGGCATTCACATGCCCACTGCATTGTCTGGTGCGTTTGACCCGGCACACGGCACTTATATTAACCTGGTTGCCGTCCTCATTGTTCTGTTCGTTGCCTGGCTACTCAGCAATGGCATGAAAACCTCGACACGCGTTCAAAACATTATGGTGGCCGTTAAAATTGTCATCATCCTAATCTTCGTCCTAGTTGGCCTATTCTATGTAAAACCAGCTAACTGGCACCCATTCTTTCCTTATAAGGGCGGTGTACTAGCGGGAGCCTCAGCAGTATTCTTCGCTTTCTTAGGTTTTGACGTGGTCGCTGCCTCTGCAGCCGAAGTTAAGAATCCCAAACGAAACATGCCAATTGGAATTATCGGAACTTTGATTGTCGCTTCTATTCTATATATTGCTGTCTCCGTTGTCTTAACTGGCCTAGTTTCTTACAAACGTTTAAACGTCGCTGATCCAGTTGCGTTTGCTCTGCAACAGGTCGGTCAAAACTGGGGCGCCGCCCTCGTTTCATTAGGCGCACTCGCCGGTATGTTCACGATGATGCTGGCCATGATCTACTCTTCTTCACGGTTGGTCTACTCTATTGGCCGTGATGGCCTTCTGCCTAAATGGCTGGGCAACGTTAACAAAAGTAACGGTAATCCCACTGCTAGCTTAACGACCGTTACAGTTCTTATCGCGATTATGGGTGGTCTGGTGCCACTGGAACAATTGACAAACTTAGTTAACATCGGTACCCTGATTGCTTTCACCTTTGTCTCATTCGGTGTCATCCCACTTCGTCGCCGACAAGATATTAATCACACAGACGGCTTCCGTGTTCCATGGTATCCTGTTCTACCGATTATTTCCGGCTTGGCCTGCATGCTGTTGCTATTCCGGTTGCCGCTGGAAACTTGGGTTGCTTCCTTGATTTGGTTTGCGTTCGGAATGCTCATTTACTTCAGCTACGGGATTCGTCACAGCAAACTAGTGAACAAATAACATAGTCTCAACAGCTTAATGCCGTTACGCTGACGGGAAACGCCGTTCCATGAGGACCGGTCTCAACCCGCACAAGTCACGGTTTTCGTCCTTGATTATGAGCCGAAAACCACGTCTCATAAGTCATCCCGCAACACTAAGCGGCCAAATTCTCGCCGCCAAGTGTTGCCGACACGGGACTCTCTGTTTCCCGTCAGCTCCACTCCTTTCACAAATCAGTAAACCTTTGTAAGCACAGTTTGCCATTAAATGATATCTGCTTAAACTGGCTACTATGTGAGCTGGAGGTGGCAACATTGATACCGAAACGTGAAGATAACGTTAATTCGGTGGGTTCCCGAATTTAGGTTACGGACGGTCGTAGAGACTCGCGGTCTTCACGAGGCTTTTCGACGAGGTGAAAGACCATGAACTTCGGGTTTGAGCCGGTCCCACGGCGAGTGTGTCAATGTTGACAACCGTAAGTACCAGCCATTATCCAAATGTACTCGCCGGTGATAATCAAGCCAGCAAATTACAAAATAAATAAACGACAATTTATTCACTTATAAAAGCTGATGCAAAGCCATTTAACAAACATTTTTCACATTATTTTGTCATCAATCGGAACGCAGACTTCACCATCGAAGCCTGCGTTTTTGTTTGTCAAAAAAACAAATGAAAGCAGATTTAATGATTATTCTCTAATCGATATCACCTTGTGCCCTCATTTGAAGCGTCTTAAGTTGCTCACTATACTAACATTACAAAAAAAGTTGATTATTTTGCGTCTCAATTACGTAGCGACACTAATTGACGGCCAAGATAATGATTTCTAATGGCTAAAGAACCATCACAGCAAACCCAACGGAGGATTTATCGATTATGCATAAGGTAACCTTATTCTTCTTTTCAACCCTCGCAGTACTAACACTTAGCACTGCCACGGCAAGCGCAGATCGTGGAGCAGACAACAGCCATGGCCCAGGCACTGCCACAAATAACATCACTAATGTCACGACTGTTGGTCAAGGGTTTATTGCTGATGGCACTAGCAGCGCCTCAGCTCATTCCACCGCACAATTTGAAGTGAAGCCTGGCGATTTAACACTTGACCACGTACCTAACCTAAATTTGTCAACCGCCAAAGTCGCAGACATTATCAACGGTGATGTTACTGTCAACTACAGCGATAACACCGTGAACAGCACCAACAATTTTGATGGTAACAACAACGGTAAACTCGACATTGCCGACTATACCGGCACAAACAATGGCTGGAAGCTGATGACCTCACTGGGCCAATTCAAAAACACTAAAAGTTCCGACACAATTACAAATGCAAAACTGGCACTGAATGCAACCAGTTCAAAGAGCGATAGCGACGTTGCCAAACCAAATGCAATCACACTGACTGCCTCATCAACAAACGATAATGGCACTGGCACTCAAGAAACCGCCATTTGGACGGCTGACAAGGGTACCGGTCAAGGCTTCAACGAGGCCCTTTACGCAGATACCAAGAGTGCTAGTCTCACCATCAGCAAGCAAACCAATGTCGCAACAGGTGTTTACCAAGGCACTTTATACTGGAATTTGGTTAACGTTCCTACTGCTACCGCGCCAAAAGCATAACCTTTTTATTTACACTACCTCTTAAACAACTCACCGTGCCCGTTTTGTCCTCAGACAAAACGGGTTTCAGTGCAATGCCAACTATATTAAAGGAGTGTTTGTATGTCCGGTTTATCCTCCAATCGAACACATTATTTCGGATTATTACTTGCTTCATTATTCACCGTTCTCTTCCTATCGCTGCAGTCGGTCAATGCAGCATCTAACGGCAATGGCGCCGGTTTTACTATCCGCGCAGAAATTCCCGATAACCAAATCGATAAAAGTGTCAGCTACTTCGATCTAAAGGTTCACCCGTCCTTAGAGCAACGTTTGACACTAGTTGTCGCTAATACCTCATCGCAAACACGCACATTAAGCGTGACACCGACAAATGCATGGACCGGCGATAACGGTCAGATTAGCTACAGTCCTAACAAAAAACGGCAACCCACAGGACATAATAATTTTACGGATTTAATCAGCGCCGGTGTCAATGTGGAACTTCACGCACATGAAGCCAAACCCGTTACGTTTGTCCTTAAAACACCAGCCAAACAGTTCAAGGGTCAAATTGTCGGCGCATTCTATGTAACAGATAGGCACGTGCAACACCCGTCCAGTGGTAAAAACTTTCGCATTAATAACCGTTACGCCATGACATTGGGGGTTAATTTACAGCAAACGGACTCGCTGTCACTGACCCCAGATTTAAAGTTGACCCAAATCAAAACAAACACAAACCATTATCAATCGCAGGTGACCGCGAGCGTGGCTAATACACAACCAGTAATGTTTGGCGAAATGACTCTCACAGGACAGGTGTATCGTCGTGGCCATTCGCATCTACTTTATGAGACTACCAAGAAGCATTACGAAATGGCGCCGCTAACAAGTTTTAATTTTGGTGTTCCGGTTACAAGGCACCAGTTAAAACCAGGTCACTACACGTTTAAGCTCACCGCTAAATCAGGCAAACACATTTGGCATTTGAGCCGCCACTTCACAGTCACCAGCCAAACAGCGCGTCAAGTCAATCGGCATGTGCGCGTTCAACACAATTGGACGTGGCTATACATTTTGCTTAGTGTACTGGGCGCGCTCATTCTCATAATCGTTGGTTATCTTATGGGCAGTCGTCGCCACCCGAAAAAGTAAGGATAAGGACTGTAAATCAACATGAAGTTTAAACACGTGTGGTTGAGTATCATCCTGTTCATATTAGTGTCACTATTGTTACCCATTACTGTTCATGCAGACGACAACATTGTCCCCAAGGGCACACCCAGTGGCGATCCATTTTCAGTCGGCAAGTTTGTGCTTGTCGGCGGTTTCACACAACA
This sequence comes from Furfurilactobacillus cerevisiae, assembly GCF_048961765.1. GTDB lineage: Bacteria > Bacillota > Bacilli > Lactobacillales > Lactobacillaceae > Furfurilactobacillus > Furfurilactobacillus milii_A. The sequence goes on along the minus strand of NZ_CP185253.1, from coordinate 656,520 downwards.
GCCAGTCAGTCTAAACACAGTATCAGACAAAGACTACCAACTTTCATTTACGGCCATTAAATCTCTTTTTGATCCTTGGACCGATAACGTAACAGCATCTTGGTATGTTAGTGAAGACGGACAAAATTGGAAAAAAGCCCAGGATGATGGCAATGCATTGTCGGGTAACCTTAAAACCCGTCAGCACGTCGATCACGTATCGACATTTTATTATCAAATTTCAGTGACAATTCATGGATTTTGGACTTCTTCCGTTTACTGGTCCAAAGTTGCCAAGGTAACAATCTCCCCGCAGGAAGTGCATGCCACTGCCTTATCCATCGCCGGTGAAAGCGATACGCTCCCAAATGCTAATTCAGAAAACATTCTGGCAACGCTAACACCGGCTAATGCAACGGATTCAATTAAGTGGTCTGTTGATAATTCACAGTTAGCCACCATCGACGCCACCTCTGGTAAGCTAACTGCAACCTCAGATTTGAATCAATATGGCAAGGTAACGGTTACCGCCACCACTTCAAATGGCATTACTGCTAGTACTGTTGTTTATGTCGGCGCATTACAGGACAAGCTTGTTAATGAGGGATCAGACGCTTCTTTCATCATCAAAGGATTTCCTAAATCGGCCTATGTCGTCGGATGGTATCAAATACCGCCTCATGGATCAGACAAGCCCATCACTAACGGACCAAATGCAAGTATTTCAGCGTCTCCAGACGGCATGCAGAATGGTATGTTAACGGTCAAAAACACTAGCGCTTCACAGACTCAAACACAGTATTACGCAGTTATCGGATTCAGTGGGGCTGATCAGCAAACGAATACAAACAAAGCACGTCTGTTTGTGAATCCCGGTGGTCAATTAACGCTAGATGCTATCCCAAACTTTACGTTCAGTAAAACTGACGGCACGCCGCTCACCGTTAATAACATCGTTCAAGGTGTGACACTAGGATCAGTTAGTAACGTCTCCCAAGGAACGTCCCTAACTTATGACGGCAATAATCAACAATTACTATCGATTTATGATCCGCGTGTACACAGCTCCGGTTGGTCACTCACAGCCGCGATGGCTACCTTTACAAACACGGCGACGCAACAGCCAATAGGTGACAAAGGCGGTATTAGTCTGAATTTGATTAATGACCAAAATAAATCGTTGGCTACTTTAAAAGATGACGGCCAACCAGTTTCAGTCATCAACGCGACAACACCGAACACTAATGTTCACAGCCTTTTATCTGGCAGTACACTGACAATTGACCCCACCCATGCGGTTAACAGCGGGCATTACTCTGCCACCATTTCTTGGACACTAGCGGATGTCCCGACTGCTAATGCTGCTAAATAAATAGTACCTCGCAAAAACAGGCTTGTGGAAAAAATCCACAAGCCTGTTTCGCTTACTTTCTAAACATCTTAAATTGCAAGAATAAATCGTTGTACGTACCCGTTTCCTTTACACCAAGATCTTGGTATACCTGTGTATCTTTAATGACACTAGCACTTGGATAAAACTCCTTGTCCTGGCGAACATCTGCGGGCAATAACTGTTCCGCTGGTGCATTAGGCGTTGAGTAGCCCACGTACTCTGCATTCTGTTTGGCGTTTTCCGGACGGTTCATAAAATTAATGAAAGCGTAAGCGGCCTTCAAATGTTTGGCCGTCTTCGGAATAACCAGGTTATCGATCCACAGATTGGTACTTGGCTTCGGAATGACGTAATGAAGATGACTGTTGTTACTGATCATCTCAGCCGCATTGCCAGAGTACGTTACGGCCACCGCTGACTCATTTTGCTCCATGTACATCATGATTTCATCATCGAGCACCGCCTTAACATTAGGCGTCAACTTTGTGAGCTTCTGCTCTGCTTCGTCCAGTTGAGCTTGGTCGTGCGTATTCGCCGAGTGGCCTTGCGACATCAATGCCAACCCTAAAATATCACGGGAAGAATCGACTAACATGATGTTGTCCTTAAACTGTGGCTTCCACAAATCGTCCCAGGTCGTCAATTCACCCTTTTTGACAAACTTATCATTGTAAACAATCCCCAATGTACCCCAGAAATAAGGCACAGAATACTCATTGTGAGGATCAAAAGCCAAGTTTTTAAACTGGGGCGAAATGTTGTTCATCCCCGTTAATCGACTTTTGTCCAATGGCCTGAGTAAATGGTCCGCCTTCATTCGCTGAACCATGTACTCACTGGGAACCGTTAGATCATATGACGTGCCACCCTGTTTGATTTTTGTGTACATGGATTCATTACTATCAAACGTTTGGTAGGAGACATGATAACCTGTTTCGTGCTCAAACTTCGTTATCAACGCTGGATCGATGTAATCGCCCCAGTTGTAAAGGTTCAGCACGTTGTTGCCAGAACCAACGACGCCTTCAACACGCTGTAAATGATGCGCAGTCAGACCAAGTCCCAAACTGACTGCTAAGATAACAACAACCAAACTGACTAATCGCTTCATTTGATCACCGCCTCAACTTGTTGACGGTTTTTGGTTTTGCGACCCTGATTGTACTGTTCCAGGAAATAGTATCCCGCAATCAGTAACAGTGAAACTAGGAACCACAGCGCTGACAACGCGTTGATTTCCAGATCGACCCCTTGCCGAGCACGTGAGTAAATTTCTACAGACAACGTTGAGAAGCCATTTCCAGTGACAAAGAACGTAACCGCGAAGTCATCCAGTGAATATGTGACGGCCATAAAGAAACCGGAAAAGATACCCGGCATGATCGCCGGCAAGATCACCCGTGTCAACGTTTGCCACGGATTGGCACCCAGATCAGCAGCGGCGTCGATCATAGATGCATTCATTTCATTCAGCTTGGGCAAAACCAGCAACACAACGATTGGAATCGAAAAGGCAATGTGACTCAGTAATACTGAGATAAAGCCCAGGCGCAACCCCAACATCGTGAAGAAAATCAGGAAACTGGCCCCGATAATAACATCGGGAGAAACCATCAAAATATTATTCAAGGACAGCACAGTCTGTCGGATTGCACGGTGACGCGTTTCGTACACTCCTAACGCCCCTGCCGTGCCGATGATTGTCGCAAACAATGATGACAGCAACGCCACAATGAGTGTATCTAACACAATCTGAATCAACCGTGGGTCATGAAACAATGTTTGATAATGGGCAAACGTGAAGCCATGAAAATTGCTCATCGTATTGCCCTTACTAAAGGAATACATGACTAAAAATAAAATTGGCGCATATAAAATAATAAATACAATGATGAGGTAGGCTTTGGACCAGCCAGACAGTTTACTTTGCATGACGTGTCCTCCCCTTCTTTTTGCGTTCGCCGGTTAGCAACATCGTAATCACCATTGCCACAATCAAGATGACTCCGATTGTTGAACCCATTCCCCAGTTCTGTGTCACCAAGAAATGTTGTTCAATAGCGGTCCCCAAGGTAATGACTCGGTTACCACCGATTAGGCGCGTAATCATGAAGAGTGATAACGATGGAATGAAAACGGACTGAACCCCGGATTTCACCCCATCCAGCGTTAATGGAAAGATTACCCGGCTGAACGTTTGCCAGCCACTGGCGCCCAAGTCCCGACTAGCGTTGACATAGGACGGGCTCAATTCCGCAATGGCATTATAAATGGGCAGAATCATAAACGGAATTTCGATGTAAGTTGCAACGAATAGAAAACTCGCATCGGTAAACAGCAATTGTTTAGGCCCAATACCAATAAAAGTCAAAAAGCTGTCCACTGAGCCGCTACGTGATAGTAACCCAATAAAGGCATACGTCTTTAACAGTAAGTTAATCCATGTCGGCAAAATAATCAGCAGTAACCATAATTGCTTATGCTTTAATTGATTCAACAGATACGCCGTTGGATAACTGATCAGCAGCGTAATTGCTGTGATCAAAAACGCATACCAGACAGAATTAAACGTCATTTTCAGGTAAACGCCTGAATGAAAGTACGTCGCGTAGTTGCTTAGGGTGAAGTGCCCTGCAATATTAAAGAATGATTGATAAACAATCAGTACGACTGGTGCAATGACAAACAGTGCAATCCACAAGCCGTACGGAATGTAGTAGAACAGTTTGCCTTGTTTCACCGATCAGATTCCTCCCCTTCATACGTTTCCAAACGGGCATCAAAATCTTCTTCAGATTCGTTAAACCGCATCACATGGATATCTTCAGGATCGAAGAACACACCAACCTGGGCACCCACTTCTGTGCGATGAATGGAGCGAATCCGCCAACTGTTGCCGGTGTCATCGTGACCCGTGATTTCAAAGAACACGCCACGGAACAACTGCGTATCCACAGTCATTGTTAACGACCCCTTATCCACCGTTGTGATATCCAAGTCTTCTGGTCGGATAACCACTTCAACCGGTTCGTTTGGCCGCATTCCAGCGTCCACACATTTAAATTCATGCCCAGCAAACGAAACTAGATAATCAGCAACCATATAACCGCGCACGATATTACTCTCACCAATGAAGTCAGCCACAAAATGGTTGATTGGTTCATCATAAATATCGACCGGTGAACCAGTTTGCAACACTTGTCCCGCATTCATGACAAAAATTTCGTCACTCATGGCTAATGCTTCTTCCTGATCATGGGTCACAAAAATAAACGTAATCCCTAATCGTTGCTGCAACGCTCTTAATTCGTACTGCATTTCCTTGCGCAACTTCATGTCCAGTGCAGACAGTGGTTCATCTAGTAGCAGCACGTCAGGCTCATTCACGATGGCGCGTGCAATCGCAACCCGTTGTTGTTGACCGCCAGAAATTTCATTAATTTCCCGGTCTTCATAGCCAGACAATTGAACCATCTTTAACGCATCCAAAACGCGGGTACGAATATCCTTTTTGTTGACCTTGCGTAGTGTCAGTGGAAACGCAACGTTGTCAAACACATTCATATGCGGAAACAACGCGTAATCCTGGAAGACAGTGTTTACCTTCCGTTTGTTGGCCGGCACGTTATTTATCCGTTTGCCATCAAACATCACGTCCCCCTCAGAGGCATCCGTGAATCCTGCAATAATACGTAAAATTGTGGTCTTCCCACATCCAGACGGGCCCAACAAAGTGTAGAACTTACCCTGTTCTATTTGAAAGTTGATACCCTTGAGCACCTCGGTCTCACCGTAACGCTTTACGATGTCCTTAAACTCAATAATGGTTTTCGCCAATCTAACGTCCCTCCATCACCATTAAATCTGCATTCTCATGCGGTTTACATTGGTTTCAATAGTAACCGAAATAGCACCAAATAACTAGCAAATTTACCTAGCTTGTGGAAGTGTCACTTGGTTGTAATAAACTACCTATTTTTATTGTGTTTGTTAGGTTTGCTTACCGATTTGTTTCTTCGTTAGGTGGATAAAAGTCCGCTAACGGTTGGCTGCTTTTGAAACCTCCTGTTGGGACCGGCTTGAGCCTGAAAACCACAGTCTTTCGCCTCGCCTTAAAGCCGGCACACCCCACCGTCTTTAAGATCATCCCGTGTTGAAGATTCGGACAGATCACCGAATCTTCAACACGCTCACAGTCGGTTTCAACGCTGCCGCCCTCTCGCTCACATTCACTTTGCTAGCAGTCAAATCAAACGTTGGCGCATTAATTCATTCAAATAAAGTCCAATCCACGTCAACTAGGCAGTCCAGTTCTGATTGATAAGTGATAGCTAACGCAAATTTTTTAGACTATCCTCCATGTCGTGACAGGTAGTTAAGCAGTTTGTTCCCTACTACTGCAAAATTACTATCACTATGTTAACTGAAGGGCGTCAACAGTGATACCGAGCCGTGAAAGTGGTGTTAATTCGGGATGGTTTTACCGAATTTACACCACGGACGGGCCACCAAGACTCGCAGTTCTCACGAGGCTTGGTGGCGAGGTGAAGAACTTCGAACTTCAGAAGGCCTGAACCGGTCCCACGGCGAGCGTGTCACTGTTGACAACCGTAAGCGGCCATCGATACAAAACAAAAAGTGCAACAACGATTCGTAACCGTCATTGCACTTTATAAATCTGCTATTACTTGATTGTCACGTCACGGAAGAACAAACTTGTTCCATTTGGATCAATGGCCAGTCCCTTAACGCTCGGGCGTTGCATATAAACGTAAGCGCCTTGGTAAACCGGTGCAGTAAACGCGTCCTTCTTAACAATCTGATATTCAGCATCCTTCAAGGCTGTCCAACGCTTGGTTGGGTTTGTGGCGTACGTTGAGTTGGCGTCAGCCACATCCTTCAGGTACGTTGGATTCTTGTAGTCCGTGTTCAAGTGGTAAGCCCCACCATCCGTGATGAATTGGTAAGGATCTTGATAATCCGGACTCCAAATACCGTAAACAATATCAAACTGATAGTTGTGACCAAAATTCAAGCGTTGTTTCAATGGTACTTCGCGGACCGAAATCTTCAGCCCTGGCAGGTTCTTTTGATATGAGCTTTGCATGAACTCGGCGACAGCCTTCGCCTCTGGTGTATCCGCTGATAAGAATTCCAGCGTCAGGCTCTTTTTACCAAGTTCTTTCAGCCCTTCCTTGAATTCCTTTTGCGCGTAAGCACGGTCATAAGGAACTAAATTGCCGCTATACTTCCGGAAATCTTCACCAGTGACCGAATTTTTAACAAAGTTTGCTGGCACAATCCCGTTTAGTGGTGTTGACCCATCCTGCAAAACATTCTTTGTTAATTGTGTCTTATTGAAACCAGTGGCAAGGGCACGGCGAATGTGAACATTGCCCGTCGCTTCCCGCTTAGTATTGAAGTTTAAGTAGCCAATTGCCGGGATCTTACGAACGTGATATCCGCTCCGGCCCTTATACTGCTTGACATACTCATTGTCCAAATCAATAAAGTCTAACTTACCGGACTGGTATAGGTTTGCCGCTGTACTTTCAGACTTAACGGTCGTCAACGAAATTTTATTGATATGAACCGACTTAGCGTCCCAATATTTTGAATTCTTTACAAAGGCCCACTTGTCATTCGTTCCCGTCCACTCAGTCACTTTAAATGGACCGTTGTAAATAGCATGAGCAGCGCTCGTACCGTACGCCTGTCCCTGCTTCTTAACATAGGCTTCATCTTGAGGCGCATATGGGGCGGTGGCCAGCAATTCGTTCAAGTAAGTGATTGGATTGGCTAGTGTAACTTGAAGTGTCGTCTTGTTTAACGCCTTTACACCTAAATCAGTGATTGGTTTCTTGCCCAAACGGACATCCTGACCATTCTGCAATGGGTCAATGTTTTGCGAATTCGGTGAGCCCGTTGTTGGATCAGCAAGCTTCCGCCATGCGTAAACGTAGTTTTGTGCTGTTACAGGATCGCCGTTTGTCCATTTATTTGTCTGCAGTTTAAATGTATATACCTTTTGATCTTTGGACACGGTGACGGACTTCGCTCCAGCCAATACTGGCTTGCCTTTTTGATTAAGTCTGTAAAGTCCTTCAATTGCGTTTTGAATGGCTTCACCAGAACTAATGTCGGAGTAACGGCTACTGTTCAACGTCGCTAAGGCGTCAACGGTACCTACGCGAAAATTATTTTTATTAGCGGTGGTCTTTTTATTACCACAGGCAGCCAACGTAATGGCCGTAACTGTTGCAACCGAAACTAACGCAACCGTTCGAAGATAATGTTTAAAGTGTTTCACTTTTATCGCCCCGTTTAATTTAAATTTGACTCCCAATGTATGCTTACTTATTCCATAGCCCGTAAATCCAACATCGCACGTTTGCCACCAACCTTAGTTTATTGACAAAAATAGCGAGCCTAACCAACATTGTGGTCAGGCCCGCTGTCATCATCAAAGATTATCGATAACTAGACTTGTTAACTAACCACACGTTGAGCCACAACAAAACAAACACACTGTTTATGTGTGCAACAAACACGTTCGACTGTTTTTGTCGTGAATGACATGTGATAGCCTCCATCCGTTATTCCTTCTTGATAAACTTACTGAAAATAAGTAGCCTTGTCAACTAAACTTTCTCTTCTAAAGTTTCTCATTTTGTTGCCATTATCGCATGAAAGAAAGCGGTATAATTATTTTTAAATTGTGTTTGAGTTTGCAAATCAAGTGATGCACTCTAAATCGGTTTGCAGACATAAAGGAGTTTATTATGAAAAATAATCAGTTTGCTCGTCTGGATACCGATTTAACAACGGCAATCAGTGAAATGCAGACAATCAGCTTTTACGATGCCAGCGTTGCTAATGCGACAAATGGTGTCTTCACATACCGTTTGTTACTGCGCAAGGCCTTTTTGGACGCCACTACTGGCAGCAACTTTGACATCAAACTGGCTAACTACCTGGCGACCCCAGAGACTAACCTAGCCGACTGGTTGGATTTAGAACAACCTGTGACTGCGTCAATTTTCTATCGCGTGGCCTTGCAATTGTTAGACTTCCTGGAAACCGTCGACTACGACTTAACCGATCCATTGGCTGCCATGGCTAAGATCCAACTGCCGGTTTACCACACGGATCATGACGAATGGTCTAAAGATGACGTGTTGGCAGCGTGGTATCTTTTGTTAACTACGCACACTAAAAATGGGCAAACATATTTGGACAAACTGGCCGTTAATGGCTACTTCACTAGTTTATATGCCCTCCCTGCCAGCAAAAAACCGTTATTCTTTAACGGGAAAGCACAGCCTGTGTTTGATCAAAACAATCTGATTCGTGAAGTGGTTTATGTCGAAAGTGACGTTGATTCCGATCATGACGGCAAGCTCGATTTATTAAAGGCAGAGATTATCCGCCCGCGCGAAACAAACGATGGTTTGAAAGTTCCAGCGCTCTATACGTCGAGCCCCTATAATCAGGGGATTAACGACGAAGCCGGCGAGGCACAAACACACAATGTCAACGTGCCGCTAACAGCCAAAGAGCCCAATCATACTAGCTATGCTGACATTGAATACCACGAAAATGACCAAACTTTACCGGACAAACGCACCGTTGCTGGTGAGACGACAACAACCGAAGAAACATTTGGTCGCGAAGCAAGTTACACATTAAACGACTACTTCCTGGCCCGTGGCTTCGCAGCTGTCTACGCGGCGGGCATTGGCACGGTCGATTCCGATGGCGTTCAAACGTGTGGTTCCGTTGAACAAACAAAATCGACTGTTGCCATCATCGAATGGCTTAACGGATCACGGCGTGCCTTCACCAACCGTACCGATAATATTGCCATTAAGGCTTGGTGGTGCAATGGCAATATTGCCATGACAGGTCGTTCCTACCTGGGCACATTGGCAACTGCGGCTGCTACGACTGGTGTCGACGGTTTGAAGACCATTATTTCAGAAGCCGCCATCTCTTCCTGGTACGATTATTATCGCGATAACGGCTTAGTAATTGCGCCTGGTGGCTTCCCTGGTGAGGACGCGGACGTTCTGGCCGTTGAAACATTCAGTCGAATGATGAAACCCGCCGATTACCATGGCATCAAACCATTCTTCGATGCACAAATGAAGTTAATGCAAGAACAAATGGACCGTGAGAGCGGCAATTACAATACATTCTGGGATGAACGAAACTATCGCAAAAACATTAAAAATATTAAAGCCGATATCGTAATGGTTCACGGTTTAAACGACTGGAACGTTAAACCACGCAACGTGGAACGTTTGTGGGACGGATTACGTGACTTACCCGTTACCAAAAAAATTATTCTTCACCAAGGGCAACATATCTATATCAACGCTTTCCGGTCAATCGACTATACCGACATGATGAACCTCTGGCTCAGTCATGAACTCTACGGCGTTGATAACGGCGCTAAGGAACAATTACCAAACGTCGTTATTCAAGACAATGTCACGCCAGAAACCTGGACGGCATACAAAGACTGGTCTGAACCAACGTTACCGAAATCACGTTACTATTTTGCAAACGACGAACTGGTTGCAACGCCTGCTAATCACGGGGCCAAATCGTTTAGCGATCAGCTTCCCCAAGAAACGTTTGACCGATACGCCGCGCATAATGACGTTTGGGAACAAGAACTCTTAACTGCTGATAAAAATGCTTTGAGTAATAATCGACTATTAATGAAATCTGCCCAGTTTGATGATACGAAAATCATTGATGGGAAAGTTATCGTCCACGCCGCAGTCGCTGTTAACCAACCGTTAGGCATGCTGAGCTTCCAATTGGTTGACTACGGTGAGGCCAAACGTTTCAATATTTCGCCAACGACGATTAATGCACACGGTCTGGATCTGGGCTACCACTGGCGTGAAGATAGTTTGCGAGAATTCATGTTGGCCAGTCATAAGACTGCGTTTAAGATGATTACCAAGGGCCACATTAACCTGCAAAACCGTGAGCATCCTTGGCAAAACGATGAACTAAAGCCAAATCAATTCTACGAGGTCAGCGTTGAACTCCAGCCAACGTTCCATCGACTGTTAGCTGGTCATCAACTGGGATTGGTTGTTTATGCAACCGACTTTGGGATGACGGTACGTGGCAATCAAGATTTACAATACTCCATTAGTTTGGATCACAGTTTTGTGGATGTTCCGTTCAAGGACTAATTCGGTACGATATATGTGATTGCGTGATTGCGTTACGCGGTCTGGCGACGCCGTTCCATGGGACCGGTCTCAGCCTCCCAAACCCGGAGTCTTCAACCTCGATTCAGAGCCGCATAACCCGCTCGTCTCTGAAGTCGCCCCGTCATACTAGCTGGCTTCTGCCAGCTAGTATGACTTTCACTGAACTCTGTCACCAGGCCACTTCACTCATTCAGTGGCCTTTGGACAAAAAGCATTCGCAAAAAATAAACGCTACTATTAAACAAAATACATCATCAAAAAGATCACACCTGAAGTAAAAATCTTCAAGTGTGATCGTTTTTTCTCTTATATGAATCTAACGCCCATGTCACAGCTACCGCAATTAAAAACTAGATCATCGGAGTCAACCCAAGTCGCTTCAAATCCAATGTTTTCACTTTTGTTTTTCGCAACAATAACCATGCAAAGATAAAGAATACTCCAGTAACTGTAAAAGGCACCCGTAAAATGTAGGAAAACGGCAGGTTAGAACTGTTGGTTTTCCTACATTTTTTGTATCATGAATCACATCAGAGTGTAGGAGGAATTTGATGTGAGACGTGATTTAAGAGAAGGAGTGACGATTTACGTGACTGAAAATATTAAGCCTAACTTCGCCGAGATTGCCCGGCAATATAATGTTGATTATCGAACCGTTAAGAAAGCCTATGAGGAAGTCAAAGCTGGACTTAAGGGCCGACCAAGTGGTCGACCGAAACGGCCAAGTTTACTGGATCCATTCAAGCAAACCATCGATTCAAAGCTTGAACTAAATTGTTCGGCTGCTTCAATTTTTAAATTTATCCAGAAGAAGGGCTTTACCGGCAGCTATACCCTCGTGAAAGATTATTGTCGCCAAACCCGCCGAGAACGAGTTAAGAAAGCTACCATTCGGATTGAACATTCCCCTGGTCTCTCTGCTCAAGTTGACTGGAAAGAAGAAATGGCCCTAGTGAGCAGCGAGGGTGAGCTGTTTAAATTCAATATTTTCTTGTATGTATTGCCTTATTCAAAACTCAAATATATGACACTAACCTTTGATCGGAGCCAAGATACCCTCTTTTCTTGCTTACACGACGCTTTCCTTCATACCGGAGGTATTCCGACGGAAATCTGGTTTGATAATATGAAAACCGTTGTGGATCATACAAAATCCCAGTTTGGCCACGCTGTCTTTAACGAACGGTTCCACGAATTCTGTAAAGATGCCGGTTTCACACCAATTGCTTGTCGACCATTCAGACCACAAACTAAAGGTGCAGTTGAAGCCCTTGCTCGCACGGTTGAACGTTTACGGCCATACAATACTGAATTTGCTGATGGAACTGAGCTAATCGAACTAGTTCATATGCTCCGAGATGATCTAAATCATGAAACTTCGCAGGCCACGGACGAAGTCCCGTACCTGAAATGGTTAGACGAAGAAAAAGAGTACCTTCATCGCGTTCCAGTTAATCTCCTTGAACCATACTTCGAAGAAAACATTACCCGTGTCGTTTCGAAGGAGGCCATGATCAATTTCCGCAAATGTAAGTACTCAGTAGATCCGCGATACATTGGTTGTACGGTTGCTGTTGAAATCTCCAATGATGAGCAGCGCATTCACATTTATTATAACGGAGAAGAAATTCGTACGCACTCCATAACTACCAATTCGCTGAATTATGACCCCCAAGATCAGTTCAATATCCTCAAATCTGATTTGCTTAAAGGGCGGACAGATGAAGACATTTCAGCTTACATTCGTGAACATATGACTGATTACGACAACTTATAGGAGGCTACCATGACCACTAATAATCAAATTCTTTTAAATAATCTTGAGCGCTTAGGGTTAAACAAAATCCGTGAATACTTGCCGAATTACCTTGATCAAATTCACACTGATAATCTGTCATTAACTGAGGCGCTAATTGATTTAACTAATTCGGAACTCCAGAATCGACACGAAGGTCAGATTGCACGGGCCATTGGCCGTGCTCGGTTCCCCAATACAAAATCCCTAGATACATTTGATTTTAGCTTTCAACCCAGTATGAATCGCCAAGAGGTTCTGGAATTCCAGAATCTGGCTTTTATGGAAAAGTCTGAAAACTTAATCTTTATTGGCAATCCGGGAGTCGGTAAAACCCACTTGGCAATTAGTATTGGGATTGAGGCCTGTAAACAGGGCTGTCGGGTTCTCTTTATTAATTGTCATGAGCTGTTGATTAGATTGAGAGCAGCTTACGAAAAAGGACTGCTTGATCGATCTCTAAGCCGCTATTCGCGCTATGACCTATTAATTATTGATGAAATTGGGTATTTGCCAATTGGTCACCAAGAAGCTAACCTCTTATTTCAGCTAGTCAATGCCCGCTATGAAAAGCATTCAACGATCATTACCAGCAATAGTGATCTATCCGCTTGGGTTGATATTTTCCAGAACCCAACTGTGACAGCAGCCATTCTCGATCGCTTGGTTCATCATGTTCACGTAGTGAAGATCACTGGTAAATCTTACCGATTACGTGGCCTCAAGTAACTGCCGAAAACCTACATTTCTTTCTGCCGAAAACCTACATTTTTAAACTGCCCTTGACAAGTAACAATTATTACAGGAACAACTGTCGTCTCCAGTTGCATGCCATGACTGGGACCTGCTATGCCCGGAAAGTCTTGTAACGCATGCGTTACGATGGCAAACCAAAGATTTCCTGTTCTCAGATATATTGCCGCAAAAAGGGCGCCTACAGCTGTCGCAGTAAGCATTTGTTCTGATGTTGCCAGCCATGATTGTTGCGTTAAATTGAAAAGGTGCGTCGAACCAAATAATATACTGCTAACCATTACGCCAAAAAAGATTTGATGTTTTCCAGAAAAAGCTCTAATGGCCAACGGCAATAGCATACCGCGAAAAATGTATTCTTCAGTGAGACCCACAAACATCGCTAAAACAAAAGCACTTAAAACAGCAGTGACGCGACCATCTCTGATTGCAAACCCAATCACCACGATTGCCAGCAAAGCGCGAAAAATACCATACCAGTTGATCCACATTAATTTATGCGGCGAAAGAGTCGATGTCAGTCCAATCGGTTGATTTAGCCACCCCAGATTCAGTAATAGTGGACCAGCTAAAAGGATGACTTCCCACATCGTCGCTCCCACAATCGAATGCGGGCTTGCCGCAAATTTTGAAATTCCCAATACCAGCCAAAGGACTAAAACTGGTGCCAACAATTGGACCCATTTATTTTTGAGCATTGTAAACATCCCCTCACTATTTTTCTTATCGTGAGATTAGTGTATTCTCGGCCGCTAAAAAAGCCCAGTAATCCGTGTTCATTACTGGGCTAAGAATCCTAGACACCTGTCATGTCAGCGTTTAGAAGGCTCAATGGAGATCCTTTAATTGGTTTAACGCGATGTTCTGGAAGAAGTTTGACGACGATGACTCGCCGTTATTGCAATCGCAAACGCGCCAATCGTTATCACGACTAAGAGCGACCCAAGTAAAAAGAATGTCTTCGTCCCCACCGAATCATGTGTAATTGCACTCAGTACCTTGATGCCATATGGCGCGAGCAAGGCGCCTGAATTAGTGCCTACTAGCAATACGGCTGCAGTCAACGTTTCGGAGTTTGGCGATGAAACTGTTGAAACACTATTGAACATGTGCGCGGCAATTAATGGATATGCAATTCCAAACACCCAAGCACCGAATAATGTTAGCCAGAATGTGTGTGAAATTGCCATGACCAGCACGCCGATGCTCAAACAGGCTAACCCAATCGGTAAAATATAACGACTCAACGCCTTGTAAATCTGCCCGTATGAAATGGCAGCGAGGACGCCAATAATCGTCATGGAGCCGGTGATAAGTCCCGCCTGACCAGCGGTGCCATAACCGACACCGGTGACAATAAACGGCAAGTGAACAAGAATGGCAATGTGGATCATCAACAAAAAGAAGAAAAAGATGGCTAGGCCAACGACTTGCCGGTTAATGTGTTGATGAATCTTGTCACCTTGTTGTTTAGCTGAAACTGCCTGCGGGTTTTGTGGTTCAGGGACCACTACGTAAAAGAATATCGCAACGATAAAGGCCGCTGCATAAACCCAAAACGTGGCATGCCAACTAATCGAAATTAAATAACTGGCGATAAAAATCAACAATGATTGACCCAGGTTTTCAAATGCACTGCGAAAGCCCATCAAATTGGCCTTTGTTTTTCCATCGTACATAAACCCGATCATACTAACAGCCAATGAATTGAACATCCCCAAACCAACGCCTAGCACTAAACGTGATCCAAAAATCACAGGATAACTATTCGAGAATGCTGGCACAATCCCCGCCGCACCAGCAATAATTAGACCGATCAAGGTCGTACTCTTATTGCCAATTTTGGCGGCAATCGATCCACTCAGCAATACCATAATCATGACGGAAAACGCTGGCAATGTTGCTAATAATTCGATTGACGCCTGACTAACGTTTGGGAACGCCTTTTCCATGGCTGGCAAACTAACTGAAATCACATATGCGGAAGTTAAGACTAACGAAATCGACAATAAAGCAAACTTGGCTACCCACGATTGTTTTCGAATCATCAATACCGCCCCCTCGGGTTAAAACAGTGCTCAAACGGACATTTGATCCCTCCAGTAATTTCTCAATTGACTCATTTATTTAGCATGTACAACGTATAGATCCGCGTGAAAATCGAAAGTTTGATCACGATTATCACCGCGTTCCGCAAATAATTCTGGAATAAAAATCCCGGCGTTCATCAATTGGCGGCCTGAAAATTCACCCTCAAAGCCGTCTACTGTATATTGAAAATCAGGATTCAAGCCGGCAAACTTCAAGCGACGGTAGGCTGGGTTAGGCTCTGCCAAAACTTGATAACGCCCTGCAATAGCCGTCTTTTGATCGTCACTGACAACCATCCAAGATGTCACGTTACCGTCGCCAGCATACGGACTCTGTAAACGGATGAACGTGCCTTGCTGGAATAGTAGCCGGTACCGTTTATAAAACTTGATCTGATCAACCACAGTCGCCTTTTCAGCCGGACTCATTTTACTAATATCCAGTTCATAGCCAAGTACACCAAAGTAAGCAACAGCTGCACGGGTTGCCAGTGAGGTCACGCGGCGATCCTGATGGTTTGGTACAGCAGAAACGTGGGCCCCCATCGTACTCAACGGATAGATCATTGAAGTGCCCCACTGAATTTTGAGTCGTTCAATGGCATCTGTATCATCACTCGTCCATGTTTGTGGCGCATAGTACAACATACCAGCGTCAAAACGGCCACCGCCAGACGAACAGGATTCAAACAGGACATCAGGAAATGCCGACGTCAACCGTTCATACAATTGGTAGACGCCAAGAATGTAGCGGTGAGGGAGTTCTTCCTGTTGGTCCGCTGACAGCGCCAAACTAAACATTTCAGTAATGTGGCGGTTCATATCCCACTTAATATAGTCGAGGTGCGTCTCACGAATTGCCGCCGCCATTTGGTCAAACAGATAATCGATTACTTCCTGACGAGAGAAGTCGAGCACAAACTGGTTGCGGGCCGGTGTCATTCGCCGATCCGGCACATGAATGGTCCAATCTGGATGAGCCGCATATAGCTTACTTTCCTTAGAAATCATTTCCGGTTCAAACCATAGACCAAATTGAAGGCCCAAATCGTGAATTTTATTGGCCAACCCACTTAATCCGTTTGGCAGCTTGGCAAGGTTGACTTGCCAATCGCCTAAGGAAGTCTTGTCATCGTTTCGTTTGCCAAACCAACCGTCATCGAGCACAAACAGTTCAATTCCCAACGACTTTGCCGATTTCGCAATAGCTAAAAGTTTTTGCTCATTGAAATCGAAATAGGTTGCCTCCCAATTGTTAATGAGAATTGGCCGTGGTTCTTTGACCCACCGTTTTGAGATCAAATGATTGGTTAAGAAGCGTTGAAATTGATGACTCATGCCGTTAAGACCGTCACTGGCAAATGTCATCATTACCTCAGGCGTTTGAAATTGCGTATGTGCTTTGAGTTGCCAGCCGAATTCAAACGGATTAATGCCCATCGTCATCCGCGTGACGTTATAGGAATCGACTTCGACCTGCGCTAAGAAATTACCACTATAAACCAAATTAAAGCCATAAACGTCGCCGTTTTGATCCGTGGTCTGTTTACGGGCAAGTGCTAAAAACGGACTTTGTTGCGCACTGCTGGCATCTCGAGTACTGCTGATTGCTTGCACACCACGCGTTAGTGGTCGCCGATACAGATGACGTTCCCGCGCCCACGCACCAGACAATTGAATCATGTCATACTGATCGTCAGAAAAATCAACGCTCGCACTTAATGCCGCATCGAGTTTGACCGTCGATGTCCCCTTGTTTTCAAATGTCGTGCTTCGCACAATTACGTCCTCGTCTTCGAACACGCTGTAATTCAAGGTCATTTGCAAACCGCTCTGCCGTTCAAGTAAATGAATTCGCAACGTCTGAACGTGCTTGTCATCGACGTCAGCGCTGGCAGATGGCAAGGTGCCTAATTTTGGTTTCCCATCAATAATGTCATAATCTTGGTAGGCAAATTCAGAAATGCGAGCGCCATTATCGTAGGTGACCTGATAGGCAGGATACCGAAAATCGCCGTGACCGTAGCTTGGATATTCTTGCTTAATCATACTCAGCGTAACTTCAGGCTGTTCCGCCGTCAGTGTCGGTGTGATGGAACGAAATTCGCGATGACGAAAATCCGCGAAATTCACCTCGTCACCTAGTCGCGGTCCGTAATAATACTGGCCTATTTCACCGTTTTCCAACACTCCCATCAAATAGCTGGTATGCATTGTTTGCAAATTAAAATCGTGCCCCGTTACTGTGATGCTCATTGACAACAACCCCCTATAAGTCAATCAAATATTAACAGTCTTATGCTTTTAATTTTACACGTTTTGTAATCGCTTACAAAGATACTTATTTTAAATTCATTTTGTTATGCCGAATGCGACGTGAAGGCCGTTCAATAAGTTACTTTACCATGATCACAGGCACGGATCTTTACGGTTATCGACAATGAAACAACTAGCGTCTGACCTGAAACGACTCAACCCGTTCTACACAAAAAACGTGGCATAAAATAAACGCCACGTTTTCTATCTTTAAATCAATTGTTATTTTGCATCCAGAATGGTTAAACAGTTTTGTACAGTGCCACCCCAGCAGCGCGCGCTTTCTGTTCTAGTGCGGTTGCTAATGCCTGCCATTCGTCCATGGATAAATAGGCCCCATCGACATTAACTGCGTGACCATCAACAATGGTCGGAATCATTTCCGGATACACATCTATAAGGGTAGCTAAATCCGCTTTTGATAACGCCATCAACGTTTGGTAATACGCTGTTGCTAATACATATGCGTTTGTCGTGCGCCACTTATCGCCAGGCAGTTCACCTTCACCAGCGTGACGTGCATTGCGAATTTGATACCATAACCGACTGTGTTTTGGCATCCTCATCACCTCAATCAGTTACAAACAGACTTTAAAATGGTAAGACACCGTCAGCGCCAATAAGCTTGCCGTCCCAATCGGATTCCTTATGTTGATCAATTTTTTGAATTAAATCAACGGCGGTTGCAACCGGCGCACCCTTTCGTGCTGGGTTGCTGGCAATTGGTCCTGGGGTCACCGCACGGAAATGAACCTCACCTTGAAGTTCATTTTGAAGCAAAACCGTCATCGCATTGACACCCATTCGGGAAATCCGTTGCCCTAATCCAGTTGTTGGCGTGCTGGCAGCAAAATTAGCAAACGTTGCCAGTTCGTCTGACATGCTAATCACCATGCCATCATCAGCTGCCTTGAGCCAAGGTAGCATCTGTTGCGTAACTAAATAGGTCCCCAGAACGTTCACATCGAATGTTTGATGAAGGCTTTCGGAGTCTTCATGACTGGCCTGGATATCGTGATCGTCAAACACGCCAGCGTTGTTAATCAACAAATCCAGTTTGCCAAACTGCTCACCAATCCACTGCCCCGCTTGCATAACACTGCCATGATCCATCAAATCAATCTGCAATAACCGTGCCTGACCGCCATCGGCCCGTAATTCGTCGACAACATCCAACCCACGATTTAGGTCCCGGGTTCCCACCAGAACCAAGTCACCATCTTCAACATACTTCTGTGCCAGTGCCAACCCAATACCGCGAGTCGCACCAGTAATCAAGACACTTTTACTCATTTAAGTTTGCTCCCAATCATTCTCACTTTGTTGTTCCAAACTAATTGATCTCATTATGCCACTATCCAACAAACGCTGCCCACACGACCAATACAAGCTCGAGTAAACCGCGCAAAACATGGGACCGCCAGTTAATCGTATCATGCTGTTTGCGGTCAATCAGATAATAGACTGTCGATACCACGACACACCCCACAAACAGCAGTGCGGCGCCTAACAGGCGATTGTCACTAAATAAAACCTGACACAAGATGAAAATACCGCCGACTAACAGCCATAATTGATATTCACGTGAAGGGCGGGTCTTCTTTCGTTGTGCCGCAATAATAATCCAAATACCGTATATTGCCACGGCAAACGTTGTGATGAAATTCAAAACTTTCATTAACATAGTTTTCCTCGTTCGTTGTGTGCCAAGCACACTTTTATTTGTCAGCTAATAAGGTCGAACGATAACGCCCAACAGTCGCTAATCGTAGTCCTTGGTTCTTAGCTAATAACCAACTGCGCACATTGCCGATGGATTGGTTGCTGACGGTCGTTGCTGTGGCAAAATGTGGCAGTGCCAAAGCGTTTAGACCATCCCCTGGATAACCGAGCTTGGTAACCAAAATCTCTTGATAATCCATGGTGCTGGGATGTGCATTGATGTAATCCACCGCTTGATTATAAGCCCGCATGAATCCTTGAACCGCCGCCTCATGATTTTTCAACATGCTATTACCAAACACAATTCCGGTATCGGCCTGATCGGCAGTCGTCTGGGCCAGCGTTCGTGCCCCTTGCCGTCGCAACAAGCTTGCATTGGGATCTGTTAAGCTAACTGCACTCGCAGTATGGTTATTAGCGGCACTCATCAGCTCAGTTTCACTACCAGTCGTTTTCAACGTGACGTTCTTATCCGTTAATTTAGCCTGTGCTAGAAGCAGATCCGTCGCATAAGCTTGCGTTGAATTGGCCAATGTCCCGACTGTTTTATTTTTCAGTTGTTTCAATTTAGTCACGTTATCATCCGTCGTCATCAACGCCGTGTAATTCGTGGCGTTGCCAACTACCTGACTCGTCGGGTGTGTACCACTAGTCATCATTAGCTCTGGCAAGCCACTAATGGCGCCTTCAAACTGATGCGTGCTGATGCCGCTGACCCGATCGTCAGCCGCCGAAACATTAGTCAAAGTCACGCGCAATTTGGCCTGCGTGAAATAACCGCGCTCTTCCGCCACATAGAGCGGTAAGGCGTCCACCGACTGACCAACAGCAAAATTAATGTTGGTTGGTTTTGTCGCTGGTGCACTGACCCTTTGTGTTGAACGACCACATGCCGAAACAATTACGAGTAACGTAGCGAGAGCCGTTAAAGTGACCATGGTCAGCCACGATTTATGTCGACGCTTAGACATGATCATCACGATCCTCGGATGTATCGCTTGATGGCACGCTAGTTTCACTTGTGGCTGTGGACTCACTAGAAGCAACGGTCGATGGTTGTGGATAGAAAACTTCAACTTGCGCCGCACTTGTGGCAGACTGTGGATAAAAGACCTCTACTGAAGCCTGTGAAAGAGCCGCCGAACCACTAGCCGTTTGTTCACTTTCAGCGCGGCTATCGATACTAGCAGTAGGCACTGCTGGGCGCCCATCTGCGGCGGGATATTTCGTTTGACCGTCCTTAGCCGGCAGTAGTGACAACAAGAGTAAGATCAAACTTCCAACAGAACCGGCCAAGTATAAGAACACCCACCAAGCACTTAATTCTTGATCGTGTAAGCGTCGTGCCGTTAGTGAAACGATTGGAAATACAATCAAGAAACCGACTACTAGACCAACTGGAATAATGAAAAGACCCAATCCGTTCAGCACACTTGGATCAAACGTCGGTGATTGTATGCTTGGATTTAATTGCAGCGTATTCCCACGGTTTACGAGTAATGAAACAAAAATGCGCACGGCGACAATTAAAAAGATGGTCAGAGAAAGCAAAGCGCCTGCAATCAAGCTGAAAATACTCCATGTCACTCTCGCCCATAGGTAGTTGCCTCGTGACACTGTGTCGTGAAAATTAAACATATTACGCCATGTGTACCCAAAAGCATTACTCAAAATGCCGCTTACATGTCCGCGATGGTTAACCTCTAAACTTGCTGGGCCGTTATCGACGCTCATCATGTTGTACCATGGCGCACGTGGGTCTTTTTCAACTTCTGGTAATGCGTGTAAAACAATCATGTGCACACCAGGAACCAGCATCAACCACTGATAGTGACCAGACAAACTTAAACTATGTAACCGACGAACCGACATACTTAAATATTGTAAAAACTGAGCCAGAAAGAAGAAGTTTTCCAACCAGTGGGCCGGAAGCGCAATTCCGTCACTCAATCCCGTTGCACCTGATAAGATTGTACTAACCACGATACTGGCAACCACCATGCCAATAATGGCGGCCCAGAAATCACGTCGGCGTGTCTTACCGCGATAATTAAAAATTTGTTGCCAACTGGCAATATAGTTCGCCCAAATATTCATGTCAGTTTATCCTCTCTTAACCGTGCACTTACTTAGTTATTTGCAAGTTCACTCTCTGGTAGATTGCAAATTTAATCCGAATTTTTGGACAAATTGGTCAGCATAACCTGATACGGTGTTTTCCAGTCAAGTATTTTAAGCGGTCTCTGGTTAATTTGGAGTAACGTCGTCGTTAAATCTTGAGCACTAATGTGCTCAAAACGAGTCCCCTTAGGATAAAAATAGGTAGATTGCAAATTTAATCCGAATTTTTGGACAAATTGGTCAGCATAACCTGATACGGTGTTTTCCAGTCAAGTATTTTAAGCGGTCTCTGGTTAATTTGGAGTAACGTCGTCGTTAAATCTTGAGCACTAATGTGCTCAAAACGAGTCCCCTTAGGATAAAAATAACGTAAATTCCGATTAAAGCGTTCATTACTACCACGTTCAGCTGGCGTATAAGCATGACAGTAATAGGTCTTAATACCATATTGTGATTCAAATGATACTAGCCCACTAAACTCAGTACCACGGTCCACAGTAAAACTGTGCACCGGTCCATTAAAAGTTGTTAGGAACTTAGTCAGTGCTTCATTAACACTCGCTGTCGTTCGGTCCTTTAACCGATATGCCCAAAGGAACCGTGATTTGCGATCGATTAAAGTTAATAAAACTGCCTTACTATGCCCACGAGGGCCAACGACGGTATCTAGTTCAAAATCACCGATGCGATTACGTTGATTAATCATCATGGGACGCTGTTCAATCGATCGCCCCAAAGATTGATTATATTTGGATCGTTGGTCAACGTTACGCCGTTGGCGTACGCCATGTTCAGGTAGATCATTCAAGGAGAAACCAATTCTCCCCTGATTTAGCCAATTATAAATAGATTTAGTCGCTAGTTTAAATTCGTGAGCAATCATTCCTGGTGACCAGCTTAGATGTAAATGGTTGAGAATTGTTTGCTTTAACTCATCGCTCAGCTTAGTTTTCCGACCACATCGTGATCGCTTGTATTCGGCATCTGTTTGTGCTAATTCAGCCTGATAAGGTTGACATCGAGATAATTCATAAGAAATTGTTGACGGTGATCGGTTCAGCCGAACGCCCATTTGGATATTGGACAGCCCTAGTTCACAAAAGGTTTCGATTTTAATTCGTTCGGAATAGGTTATACTAGACAAAAGATCAGCTCCTAAAAGATGGGTTTGTTGTAAACACCATTTTAAAGGAAGCTGATCTTTTTTGTCCGAACAGCGTTCGGATTAATTTTACAATCTACTTCTTAATAAACATTTGCCTATTGCCTTAACCGTTCGTAAAACACGAAACTATCGGCATTACCTTTAAGTTTAACCAAAAATAGACCTGTTTGCACAAATATTCGCCGATTTCACGTCCATTTATTAGTAAATTGATGAACACCATCAGAAACGTGATAAACTAGTGACATTACATGAAGGAGGCTGACCCCATGAAACAAGGAACCACCATCATGACACTCGACAACGGGTATCACTTATGGACTAACACTCAAGGCACGGGCGACATTCACTTACTATGTCTGCACGGTGGCCCTGGTGGCACACACGAATACTGGGAAAACTTTGCTGAGGAACTTGGCAAACAAGGCTTGAACGTGACCGTTCACATGTACGATCAACTAGGTTCATTTTACTCAGACCAACCCGACTACTCAGACAAGGCAACTGCTGACAAATACCTCACTTACGAATACTTCTTGGATGAAGTTGAAGAAGTACGTCAAAAGCTTGGCATCGACAACTTCTACCTTATCGGTCAAAGCTGGGGTGGCCTGTTAGTTCAAGAATACGCTGCTAAATACGGCGACCACTTGAAGGGCGCGATTGTTTCATCAATGGTTGATGAAATTGATGAATACGTCACCCACATTAACAAGGTTCGTGAAGAAGCATTACCTGCAGAAGAAGTTAAGTTCATGCAGTCTTGCGAAGCTAAAAATGACTATGACAACGACCGCTACCAGGCAGATGTTGATGTCTTAAACCGTGGCTACGTTGACCGCAAACAGCCACCGGCAATCGCTCATTTGATTTCAACGATGGCAACGCCCGTTTACAACGCCTTCCAAGGTGACAACGAATTCGTTATTACCGGTAAGTTGAAGGACTGGCATTTCCGTGATCACCTTAAGGACATCAAAGTCCCAACGCTATTAACGTTTGGTGAGCACGAAACTATGCCATTAGACACAGCGCGGACCATGCAAAAGCTGATCCCTCACGCTCGTCTTGAAACAACGCCAGATGGTGGTCACCACCACATGATCGATAACGCTCCTGTTTACTTCGATCACTTGGCCAAGTTCATCAAGGATGTTGAAAGTGGCAACTTTAACGATTAATTTTTAAATTCAATAGTAATAAACAAGCAGGCGGCAAATCCCTTACATTGGGACTTGTCGCCTGTTTGCTTACGCTTGCGGTTGTCCAAATTGAATACCGCCGTGGGACCAGTTCACGCCTCCTAAAGTTCGGAGTCGTTCACCTCGCCGCGAAGCCGAAACCCACGTCTTCACGACCGTCCCGTGCTGTAAATTGGGCTTAAAAACGCCCAATTAACACCACCTTCACGGCTTGTATTCAATTTTGACGCCCTCCAGCTCACATTGGTTTTTTATATTGAACACTCGTTCTAACAATCACACTAGTCAGTGATTTGACACTTGAGTGAAGGCGACCAGCAACAGAGTTTCGTGTTAACACAACTTAATGGCATGATTTTCGCCATTTAGTTGTGTGGGACGAGCTTTGAGACCTTTAGGGCTCAAAGTCGATGTTGAGGACCGCGATTTCCAGCGGGCTGAAACGTTCCCCACGGAACGGCGTTGCTGAGCGCCGTAACGAAATATACCGCACGTGTGTTAGCACTGCTGGTTGAATGACAAGCAATAACATTAATAAGCATGAGGAATGTTTTCGAACTTGTTCAGCGTCATTTGCTGCGTACATGTTTCCTCAATGAAATGACGATCGTGATCAATCAAAACCATCGTGGGTCGTACTTGCTGAATCAACGTTTGCAACTGTTCACGAGCATCAATGTCCAAATAGTTAGTCGGCTCATCCCAAATCAGCATTTCATGTGGTTCACTCAAGCTCACTGCTAATGCAGCCTTCTTCATTTCGCCCATGCTCCATTCGCTGGTCGGGGCTTTTAATCTTGGACGTGACACACCTAACTGATGCATTAAATTCCAAACGGTCGTTTCATCATGATGATCACGCCATTGGTCAAATGAACCGTCCGTGATAAAGTCCGTAAACTACTGAGATAAATAACCAATGTCCTGAGGCAAGTCATTCATCAAATAGCCATCGTAAGCTAATTTTTCCTGTCCTCGTAACAAATTCAGAAAACTAGTTTTACCCACGCCATTGGGGCCAATGATTGCTAAGCGGTCGCCCCTGTGAAAATCCAACGAAACGGGTTGAAATAGCGGTCCGTTTTGCCGTTTAACGCTGAAGTCCCGCAAACTGAACAACAACTGTCCGCCTGAAGTTTGTTGAACATTGGTTCGCAATCTATCCACCTGATCGACATCGTTCATTAAACCTTTCCGCTGCTCAATTGCGATATCTGTTCGGTGTTCAAACACCTTCGCGCGGGACATTAACTTCTTAGCCATCCGCCGACTGGAAGAATCATTTGACTCACGTTCACGCTTCTCAGCCCATTCACGCTGAATATTGGCACGGCTCGATAACTGCTTGATGCGATGCTGTAAATGCTCGTTTTGCGTGATCGCTGCATTGTCACGTCGCTCTTTATCAACCTGCCAGTTTTCGACATTGCCCGCCACTAAATCCACTGAGCTCCGATTTAATGACATAACGTGATCCACGAACAGATTCAAAAAACTTTCATCATGACTGACACAAATGAAACCTTGTTTTTGTCTCAGATAAGCGCCGACGACCTGACGACCTTCAATATCCAAATGATTTGTCGGTTCATCAATTAACGGAAAGTCGTTTTCGTTAACGAATCCACGAGCCAGTAACACCCGCGTTTGTTCGCCACCACTGAGCGTATCAAACAAACGTTGCTCATAGCTTTCATCTAGCCCAATCCGATCCAACTCCATGCTGGCCTGCCATTCTTCGGCACCAGTTGATGTCATGATTGCCATGACTGTTTGCGACCGATTAATCGCTGCATCGGGAAAATAATTGAACGTCACCGGATTTTTAATCAAGCCATGACCGGACAACTGACCTCGCAATAAATTCATGAAGGTCGTTTTGCCACGGCCATTACGGCCAATCAAACCTAATCGCCAAGTTGTATCGAGATTGAGCGATAACTTATCAAATACCGGCGCATCAGCGCCAGGATAACGGAACGTTAATTGGTCAATTTGAATGGTACTCATTCGACCACCTGCTTTTATATCTATTTAGTTTTGTTTTAGATAGTGCGGTTAAATGCACACTATCTTCGAAGGATTAACGCGTGAGTATTACCAAACGCGCTTCCACGAAATAAAATTATTCATTATTAAAATGGTAGATTGCAAATTTAATCCGAATTTTTGGACAAATTGGTCAGCATAACCTGATACGGTGTTTTCCAGTCAAGTATTTTAAGCGGTCTCTGGTTAATTTGGAGTAACGTCGTCGTTAAATCTTGAGCACTAATGTGCTCAAAACGAGTCCCCTTAGGATAAAAATAACGTAAATTCCGATTAAAGCGTTCATTACTACCACGTTCAGCTGGCGTATAAGCATGACAGTAATAGGTCTTAATACCATATTGTGATTCAAATGATACTAGCCCACTAAACTCAGTACCACGGTCCACAGTAAAACTGTGCACCGGTCCATTAAAAGTTGTTAGGAACTTAGTCAGTGCTTCATTAACACTCGCTGTCGTTCGGTCCTTTAACCGATATGCCCAAAGGAACCGTGATTTGCGATCGATTAAAGTTAATAAAACTGCCTTACTATGCCCACGAGGGCCAACGACGGTATCTAGTTCAAAATCACCGATGCGATTACGTTGATTAATCATCATGGGACGCTGTTCAATCGATCGCCCCAAAGATTGATTATATTTGGATCGTTGGTCAACGTTACGCCGTTGGCGTACGCCATGTTCAGGTAGATCATTCAAGGAGAAACCAATTCTCCCCTGATTTAGCCAATTATAAATAGATTTAGTCGCTAGTTTAAATTCGTGAGCAATCATTCCTGGTGACCAGCTTAGATGTAAATGGTTGAGAATTGTTTGCTTTAACTCATCGCTCAGCTTAGTTTTCCGACCACATCGTGATCGCTTGTATTCGGCATCTGTTTGTGCTAATTCAGCCTGATAAGGTTGACATCGAGATAATTCATAAGAAATTGTTGACGGTGATCGGTTCAGCCGAACGCCCATTTGGATATTGGACAGCCCTAGTTCACAAAAGGTTTCGATTTTAATTCGTTCGGAATAGGTTATACTAGACAAAAGATCAGCTCCTAAAAGATGGGTTTGTTGTAAACACCATTTTAAAGGAAGCTGATCTTTTTTGTCCGAACAGCGTTCGGATTAATTTTACAATCTACTAAATACCAATATTATCACCACGCTTATACTCTCATTACTTTTTAATTTACCATACATCCCGTTCAGAGTGGTAACATTAAGCGAGTTATTCAAATGCTGTAGGAGGTATTATATGCTTGCCATTACGATTGCCATCGCTATTGGTGTCGCCTTACCGATGGAAACCGCCATTAATTCACGTTTACAAGGGACGCTCAAGTCGCCCTACTTTGCTTCATTAATGTCATTTTTCATGGGAACCGTCCTTTTAACTGCACTTTTGCTTGCGACTGGACGCAGTTTATTAATCCCTGGCGCTTTCTTTACTAGCCATCCCTGGTGGATCTGGCTTGGTGGCGTGCTCGCTGTCGTCTACCTCACCGGGAATATTTTGTTATTTCCTAAACTAGGTGGTATTCAAACGGTCTTAATGCCCATTTTAGGGGAAATCCTAATGGGGTTGCTAATTGATAACTTTGGTTGGTTTGCCAGTGCTCAACATTCAATCACATGGTTGCGTGCTTTCGGCGCGATCCTAATGATTGTCGGTATCGTTTTTGCGGTCGTTCTGCCAGAACGTGCTCGTAAAAATACGTTCCAAGGTTCAGCGGAAGCTACTGAAACTCATCACGTCCCCCACCGCGGCTTTTGGCAATTGTTGGGTATCCTGTTTGGTGCGTTTGCCGCGGGACAAACTGCGATTAACGGTCACTTGGGACACTTATTGAAATCGCCCATTCAGGGTGCCTACGTCAGCTTTTTGGTTGGCACCCTCATTTTATTGATTGTGGTTCTGATTCAAAACCACGGTTTGCGGTTCCCAGTCGGTGCCATTTCACACAATCCGTGGTGGATCTGGTTTGGCGGCTTCATTGGCGCGCTGTTTGTGCTTGGCAATGTTTACCTAGTGCCTATCATTGGAACTGGCTTAACCGTTGTGATCGTGCTGTTTGGACAGATTATTGGTGGTCTCATTGTCGATCAGTTCGGCTGGTTCGGGGCCAAACGAAATCCTATCGTTCCCCTTAAAATCATTGGCCTATTAATCATGATCGTTGGTGTGTTGTTGATCAAACTTTTCTAAACATAATTTGTAGCGAATAAAACTTTTTCCAAAAATCGTTGACAATTTTCGACTAAGATATCATAATAAACACATTAAAATTTGATGAATAAAACACGCGTTGAAAAGAAAAGTAACCTGCGAAAAGATCGTTAAGCGAGCGCCGATTGGTGAAAGGGCGCCGATCAACCACAAGTGAACATCATCTTTGAGCGTTGACTGCGACAACAGTAGTCAATGGGTGCTCCCATTACAGAGCTAGGGTATCCGGCGTAAGGCCGCGTACCCGAAGAGGTAGGTTCTCGCGAGAGATCTATAAACAAAGGTGGTAACACGTGTAAACGTCCTTAGCTGAAGCAATTCGGCTAGGGACGTTTTTTTATCAAAGAAATTTTGGTTGAGACAACAAGAAGGAAAAGAGGCAATTATATGGAATTACAGGAACACAAATTAACCAAACGCGAATATGCACTCGTTAGCTCAATGTTGTTTGCACTATTCTTTGGTGCAGGTAACCTTATCTTTCCACTTCACTTAGGTCAATTATCCGGTGCTCATTGGCTGAGTGCGGCTCTAGGATTTTTAGTAACAGCCGTACTGTTACCATTACTATCAGTGCTTGCAATCAGTATCACTCGTGCTGGCGGTGTTTACGACGTAGGCCGCCCACTCGGCGTTTGGTTTGCCCTCACGTTTATGGTCCTAATTCACGGTACCATCGGACCATTGTTTGGTACACCGCGGACAGCAACCGTTTCATACACTGTCGGTGTCGCTCCATTAGTGCCCGCTCAATTTCAAACTTTAGGACTGGTTATTTTCTCCGCCGTGTTCTTCGGTTTAGCCTACTTCTTCTCTGTTGAACAAAGTAAAATCGTCGCCAACATCGGTAAACTATTAAATCCTATCTTCCTAGTCTTGCTGGCGCTTGTTTTCTTCCTCGCCTTCTTGAAACCACTTGGTAGTCCTGCACATCAAGCAATCACCACTGCTTACCGAAATGATGCCTTCTTTAACGGCTTCTTGCAGGGTTACAACACAATGGATGCCCTAGCCGGATTAGCCTTCGGGGTCACCGTCGTCACTGCCATTCGCTCCCTTGGTAAACGCAATCCTAACGCCATCGCATTAGTTACGGCTCGTGCCGGTTTCTTCTCAATGGGTTTCGAAGCCATCATTTACTTGTTGCTAATCGTGATTGGTGCCATGTCACTAGGTCAATTCAAACTAGCCGCTAATGGGGGGATTACGTTTGATCAGCTGGTCAACCATTATCTCGGTGTCGCCGGACAAGCCATTCTGGCCGTCCTAATCACGGTCACTTGTCTCACGACCGCCATCGGCTTAGTTGCTGCGTTTGCTCAAGATTTCCACAAGCATTTTCCAAGCGTCAGCTACCGTGTTTGGCTACGATTCACAACCATCGCATCCTTCTTAACGGCTAACATCGGCCTTAACCTAATCATTTCATGGTCCACGCCAATGTTGATGTTCTTATACCCGCTTGCGATGGTACTAATTCTGTTATCCATCACTTCACCTCTATTCAAACGTGATTCAGTCGTGTACGCTTTCGTCGTGCTGTTCACATGTGTTCCCGCTGTTTTCGACATGATTGCCGCCTTTCCGCCAGTCGTTAGCCAAAGTGCGTTTGGTAAAGCCATGACCAGTTTTCAAATGAGCTATCTGCCATTCGCCAAGTACGGTATGGACTGGGTCGTGCCCGCCTTGGTTGGCGCCGTTATCGGCTTGACTTGGCATTTCGTCAAACTTGCTCGAGAACACACCACGGCCTCGGTGTCAGATAACTAAAGATTACTAGCCAGTCATCTAATTAAAAACGTAATTTGCACATTGATAACCGAGTTGCTATCCTAAATCAAAATAAACAAGCAGACGATAAATCCTAATATAACGGGATTTATCGCCTGCTTTTTCTCATAAACATGTAAGCGAAACAATGAACTAGTTTTGGTATTCTTAAACGCGTGGTGGACTCGATTCATCGAGAATCTGGATGAAAGGGGGATGCAACCATGCTTCAATTATTTTTAGAACCACTGATTGTGGGCATGCTTTTAAAGATGTTTGACCACTGGTTGGATGATCACCATAATCGGCCGTAGTTGACCATAATTCAACCTAAAGTGTCCCGTCTAATTGCATATTATTCGAAAAAAGACCCCTTACTAGTCGTACCTAGTAAGGGGTCGGATGCTTCCATGCTTCGCTTCGCCAATAATATACCACATAGCTGCTACATCGACAAACGATAAGTAGACCATATCTCATCAATTTTTATCAGTCACACCTCATCCAGTTATCAGTGCAACTATGCTGGAAAAAACGCCTTCATTTAATGGAGGGCATTCAACCGTTCGTCCAACATTCTAGCCAGTCTTTGCAATTGTTTATAACTAACCTGAAAGAAATCTGGGTTTCCGGATGCCAGTGCAGTAATCGTATATGGCGGCAAATTCAGCATTTTATTCAAATCAGCCGGCGTTAATCGCAAAGACAGCATATCATGCGTAATCCGTCTTTGAATCATTCTCATCGCCATGGAGGTACCCAAACTGCCTCCGAAGATATTTAATACCCGCACCATTTTAATCCGAGTGAACAGATGATCTAATTTCATGACATTCACCTGATTATACTTTTTGCCGCCATTATACGCGCAAATGATAAAAATCGGTGCCATCATCAACTCCTAATCACCGAGTAACGACAACTTTTCCCATCATGTGACCGGATTCTACTAGAGAATGAGCCTGACGTAATGTTACTGCATCAAATGGTGACAATTGTTTGGTCAACGTGCTTTTCAACGTCCCATCATCAAACATCTTCGCGGCTCGTTCTAAAATATCATGTTGCGTTTGCATATCTGCGGTGTGGAAAAATGATTTTGTGTACATCCACTCCCAGGCAAAGTGGCCGCGTTTTTGAGTCAGACGTTTGAGATCCACTGGCCGATGATTTTCGGTAATTGAGGCAATCCAACCGCTTGGTTCAATCAGTTCAGCCATTTCATTCCAATGGGCGTCCAAATTGTTCAGTTCCAAAATATAGTCTACATAGTGATATCCCAGATTACGCACTTGCTTAACCAGATCTTCACGATGATTAACCGTTTCATCAGCACCATGAGCTAACGTCCAATCAATTGTTTCCGGTCTCGAAGCTGTCGCAATCACATGCAGGCCAGCCCAATGCGCAAGTTGGGTTGCAATGGATCCAACTCCACCGGCACCATTGATGATCAACAAATTGTGTTTTGCGTTATCTTCTTTATCATCTGGATCAATTGGCAATTGTTCAAACAACGCCTCCCATGCAGCCAGCGTCGTTAATGGCATTGCCGCTGCTTCTGCATCACTTAAATGCTGTGGTGCGCGACCAACAATGCGTTCGTCCACGAGCTGATAATCACTATCGCTACCCGCCCGTTTAAATGAACCTGCGTAATAAACACGGTCACCGACATTAAACAACTGTACCTGTCCACCAACTGCAGCGACCTCGCCAACTGCGTCCCAGCCAATCACACGGGGCTGACTCAAGTGACCGTGGCCACCACGACGCACGCCAATGTCTACTGGATTAACCGAGACCGCACTGACATGTACTAATAAATCGTGACCCTTGGCAACAGGAACTGCTTCTGTAAAGTCTTGCAGGCTGTGCTCATCCGTAATTGGCAAATGATCATTAAAACCGATTGCATTCATTGTTTTAGCCATTTTGATGACTCCCTCTCCCTATGACAACTGCTCTAACAACAACTCCATTCTAATATCGTCAAAAAAAGCCACAATCATGAAATTTTAATCACCTAGTTACAAATTTTTCACTAGCAGCCCCAGTGGACGATGATTTGTTGTTAATTTTAACGTGACTGCGGTATTCTGGCACTAATACATACTTTAGTGATAGGAATTTAGCGACTTGGAGGTAGTTATGGTACGTCACACATACGATTGTCAGGATGGCTGTCCAGTTGAAAGCACGCTACAGATTATTTCGGGAAAATGGAAAAGTGTTATTTTATTTCACCTTATCAAAAACGGCACCGAACGCTTTGGGGACCTGCAGCGTCAAATGAAAGATTGCTCTCATCGAATGCTGGCGCTGCAATTAAAAGAACTTGAAAACGATGGCGTGCTGGTTAAAACCATCTACCCTGTTATGCCACCCAAGACTGAATATCGTCTAACCTCATTCGGTGAAACCCTTGTTCCAGTGATCATTGCCATGGAAAAATGGGGTCGTTACTATAACACCACTCATCGTGAGGCTGAGTCATCACAGGCTTAAACACATGTTCATTTGATGCACAAAACCAGGCCACAAGCACATCAGCTTGCAACCTGGTTTTTATAATTGCGGAATCACATGTTTAATTGTGGCGCGTTTTGATTTTCTCAACATAAAAATACCAACAACTAGGAACAACAGAATGGGTGCAATCTCCGTAAAATTGACAATATTGCTGCTTTCCTGAACAGTGTTGTTGTGAAACGACGGAACGAAATCGTTAAGTCCATGCAAAATGATTGGGAATAACAAACTTCCCGTCCTCAGGTAAATCGCTGACAGCATTTGAACAACCGTTGCCATCACAGGTTGATGTACGGCATTAACACCGTGGGCGAGTCCGAACAGCACACTAGATACCAGAACACCAGTCCACAATTGATTACGTCCATGACCTAGTTGGCTAGCTAACGGTAAAAGCAGGCCGCGGAAAACATACTCTTCAGTTGGCCCAACAAAAAGCAACATTGTGACGCCGAGTGCTAAGTTACCCGAACTATTGAACAGAAGCAAAATTGCTTGAGCCAATAAAACGATGGCCACCCAATTTAACGGAATCAATCGCCATGAGCATTCAGTTGGCTTTAAATACACTGTTTGGTGCAACCACAATCGATTCAGCAAAAAAAGTACTGCAAACATCACAATTTCATACGACATAATACCAAATTCACGGCCGATCCCAATGTGTGTTGTAAAAAAGCCACCACCAAGTGCGATGATAATCACGGCCAACCAAGTAACAAATACTTTTACCCATCGATTGTTCATAATGAAGCCTCCTAAAAGTTGCTCTATTGCGCAGTCTCGCTTGCGTCGGCCTCATATTCCTGAATAACATTGAGGAATGCATCCCCGTACTTATCCAATTTATTTTGTCCAACACCCTTGATCGACAACATATCCAATGTACTTTGAGGTAATTCCTCACAAAAAGCCTGAAGCGTCTTATCAGAAAAAATAACGTATGGTGGCACGTGCTGTTGCTCAGCAAAATTCAAACGTAGTTGACGGAGTGACTCGAACAAGCCATCGTCCACCGAAACTGTCCGTTTGGCCTTCACAGCACCACGACGAAGCACTTTTGCCTTACCTTTCAGCACGCTGCCGCCCATCTCACTCACGTGCAGTGTTGAGTATTCACCACCAACTTGCTGCAAATAACCACTACTGGTCAAAAAATCGATCAGGTCGCTGACTTCTTTTTGTGGGCGACCTTTCATCAAACCATAGGTCGATAACTGGTCAAAGTGCTCGTCGCGAATCCGTTTGACGTGCGAACCTGTCAGCACCTGCGCGATAAGTGACTTGCCATAGCGTTGACGCATTCGCAAAACACAGGATAAAACCTTTTGCGCATCGACCGTCACATTGATCTGATCCCGTTCATCTAAGCAATTACCACAATGGCCACAAGCAGGTGAAGCTTCACCAAAGTATTTCAAAATAAACTGCTGTAGACAGCCTTCAGTATTGGCGTACTTAGACATTTCCTGAAGCTTTAAGTACTCACGTGTTTTAAAGGCTGGTTCCATGTCGGACTGATCAATAAAAAAGTGCTGAATCTGTAAGTCCGATGGCTGATACATCAGAATTGCCTCGCTAGGTAAACCGTCACGTCCAGCACGTCCAGCCTCTTGATAGTAGGCCTCTAAGTTGCCTGGCACTTGGTAATGAATAACAAACCGAACGTTGCTTTTATCAATACCCATCCCAAACGCATTCGTGGCTACCATAACTTGCACACGGTCATATAAAAAGTCTTCCTGGTTCTTATTACGGACGTCTTCACTGAGACCAGCGTGGTACATTTCTGCTTTAATGCCCTTCTTCTGTAATAAGCCTGTTAAACGTTCAACCTCCTTACGGGTGCTGGCATAAATAATTCCGGCGGCGTTAGCGTTGACTTTCAGATATTCTAACAGAAAAGCTTCTTTGTTTTGGTTCTTGACGACTTGAAAAGATAAATTATCTCGTGCAAATCCAGTACTGACTTCATTTGTTGGATCAATGTTGAGCCGTTGCATGATGTCGCTGGCCACTTTGCTTGTCGCCGTCGCCGTTAATGCAACAACTACTGGATGTGACGGAAACTGGTGAACGGTATTCATCAAGTTTAGATAGCTCGGTCGAAAATCATGGCCCCACTGGGAAATACAATGCGCCTCGTCAATCGCCAATTGAGAAATGTTCAGGTCACTCAGCTCGCTTAAGAAGCGTTCGTCGTCTAATCGTTCAGGCGCTAAATAAATCAGTTTGACCTGATCCATTGCGGCCTGTTGCAAACGATGTTCAATCTCTTGGTAATCCAACGTACTGTTGATAAACGTCGCCGGAATCCCATTTTCAGATAAGGCGTCAACCTGATCCTTCATCAGCGAAATTAGTGGCGATACGACAACCGTTAACCCCGGTAACATCAAGGCTGGAATCTGGTAGCACAAAGACTTCCCACCACCGGTTGGCATGACAGCAAGGACATTTTTGTGATCCATAATTTTATTAATAATTTCATCTTGGCCCGGTCGGAAACTGTCGTAGCCAAATTTGTCCTTTAATACTTTAAGTGCTGTCTCAGTCATGTGCTCCTCATTTCTTAGTAACTGGGTAACCTGCGCCTTGCCATGCAAGCGTACCGCCGTTGACGTTAACTCCGGTGATGCTACGTCGTTTCATTTGTTCAATCGCTAGTGATGACCGCCGTCCAGAACGACAAATCACTGTATACGTCGAATCTTTTGATAACGTTGGCAGCCACTGATCAATTGTACTCAGTGGTAGATTAACCGTTCGATCGACGTGACCTTCCGCATACTCGTCGGGTTCCCGGACATCGATTAAGTGTTCAATATCCGGCAGCATTGCGTTCAATGTTTGAACTGTTATTTCAATCATGTTTATCCTCTTTTAATGGCAGTTTTAACCATTAGTGCGTTATCAATTATACAGGCTTAGGAACAAACTACAATATCAGACACATGAGATAACATACGCGTTTTACCTTCAAAAGTAACGCTTAAAGCATTTAAAAAGGCGAAAACCCATAATCGGATTTTCACCTTTCTAATTACAATCCATTTCTACAGGTTGTCGCCAGGTTCAAACGTAACCGGTGACAGTTCCAATGCTTCTTTCACTAAGTGATCCATCAACGTTTTCGTCCGTTTGGTAATCTCAGCGGCCGTAACGTCGTTTTGCTTCGTTAAGTATGCCGTCGCATCGGCCTGTGACCCTGCTTCTGCATCTGTCGCGATCACGCGTGAACGGGCGTAGGCCTGACAGGCATCACGATATTCGTTAACCTCAACAATAAAGTCGTGGTAGTGTGGTTCAACTAACACACCGAGTGATTTGTATAACCAGTACGCATTATCCAACGAAACGGCCACAGTTGTGTTCTTATAGTTGACCGGCGTGTCGTTAACATTCGTAAAGAATGGCACGTATGGGCTGTAGGCAAAGAACCCCATCGCCATCCATTCAACTGCGGCATGCGCCGCATCAACGTTTGGCCGAATCTGTAAGATATGTGAGATCTGGTTCCGATCCAGTGCGATTGAACGGAATGTTTTCTTTTGAGCAGGTGTGCCGTCGCCGAACGGATCAAACGGTGTTTCCTGGTAGTGAGACGTGAGGAAATATTCAACGTCTTCCACTGCTAGTTTGCGGTTAGCATGTTGAATAAACGGAATCTGCTGACTAGTTGGGTCCTGTTCCAAATCTGGTGTAAATAATTTTTCACCATACCAAGCACGAGGTGTGTTGTAATGTGCATCACTTTCCGTGTGAGTGCCAAAAATCTCACGGAAATTAAACGTGTCTGGTGTTGGATTCAACTGATTATCAGCCACAAATTCCTGCAAGTCTTTAGCCCACATAAAGTTGTCAGTGTCATTAAAATCAATTGTTTGAATGTTGATTTGGTTTGGTGCAACGGCGTAAGCGTCGTCTGGCAAACGAACGGCCGCCCAGTGATGACCACCAGCCGTTTCCATGTACCACACTTCATCCTTATCAGAGAAAGCGATGCCGTTACTTTCACCAGTCCCGTAATCTTCGATGAAATCGCCGAGACGTTGAACCCCTTCACGCGCAGAATTGATGTATGGCAACACTAATGTCACCATCGCTTCTTCATCAACACCGTCGTGAACCAGAGGATCGAAACCAAGCACCCGTGGACTGGTAAACGTGGTTTCAGTGGCACTCATCGCAACGTTTTTTTCGTTAATTCCGGCCTCTTCATACAAACCGTCATCTGTTGGCACACTGGACTCAGCCGTATACCTTAATGCGTCAGCTGGTAAGTCGATTTTAACCCCAGTGGTGACGGACGTGTACGTGTCCGGTTGACCATGACGAGCCGCATGAACGATGAACTTCTTGGGTCCGATGGCACCATAGCCATCTTCGTTGCGTGCAATGATTGTCGAGCCGTCCATGGTTGCTTTCTTACCAACTAAAATGGCCGTGCATGAAGAATGATTCGTTTTCATCAAAAAGCCTTCTTTATTTATATTGTAATTCCAGTGTATAAGTCTGATGGATAAATTCCTAGTCCTTGGCGGCAATTAAAAGTGTTGTGTGTACATTCGCGTTTCAATAATTTCATCACATAATGGTTGTAATTGTTCCCGCTCGCTAACTTGCGCTTCAAACGTCATGTCCTCAACATAAGCAGTTTTATTGAGCCGCTTAGATAATGCTAGGGGCAGTTTTCGACCATTAATTTTGCACCGTAAATACGTTGCATTAGCATCCAGTTTGAACCCGTTGTGTTGATAAAAACGGTTAGCCGGCACATCCTCTTGCGTCCACAGTTCGCAGTAATGAATATCTTGATCCAACAGTCGTTTGCGCATTGCTTGCCATAAGTCCTTGGCAACACCTTGTCGACGATATTCTGGCAAAACCGCCAAATTCCAAATCATTGCACCGGATTCTTGTTTGTCCGTCATGCTCTTACTGTCGATTTCTGCATCAATCAGGCCGATAATTTTATTTTCTTGAACGACTATTAATTCAACACTGGGTCGTGCAAACGTTTGGCGGTGCTGTTGGACATCTTGAAAATAGCTAGAATCCATGAAAGATAGGACTCGGCATTGGAGCCAAGATAGTTCATCTGTGAGGTGGTAATCGCGAATTTGCATGAGAAAATCCTTTTTAAATCGTATTTTTGAACTGAAGCTAGATGACCAAACGAATCTCGTCCATTGTGAGTGGTCGTCTGTTGCCGCAATTTAGTCAACTTGGTTTTGTTTTTTACTTTTATATAGTCAAAACGCGTTCACACCCCCGCGAGCCTGTGCATAACCCGAAATAAGCACCGTAAAGGCAAAGTTCACCTTCACGGTGCTTATTTCATGTTATTGCTCGGCTCGCAACCCGGGGGTGTTCACGCTCTTACCAAATATGCACTCTCTTATCCGGTGCCAACCACATGCCGTCGCCTTCCTTTACATCGAAAGCGGTGTAGAAGTCGTCCAGATTTTGCGCCTGAACGTTGGCACGCAACTTATGTGGTGCGTGGACGTCGATACTCAACAACATTTGTTCATATTCTTGGCTGGCCTTCATGCACCAAACCTTAGCCCAGTTGGTGAAGAATTCCTTGCCAGAGAAGCTGTCATCTTCCTTAGCCGCTTCTAACGCACAGCTCAGGCCACCTTGGTCCGCAACGTTTTCAGAAACAACCAGCTTACCGTTAACTTTTTGACCTGCAAAATCAAGACCGTTAAATTCATCGATCATCGCTTGCGTCAACCCTTGGAAATGCTTCAAATCGGCTTCGGTCCACCAGTTATGCATGTTCCCGTACTCGTCGAATTGAGCACCATTATTGTCAAAAGCATGTGAAATTTCATGTGCCATAACAGCACCGATCCCACCAAAGTTTTCAGAACTCGTTTGCTTCAAGCTGTAGAATGGCGCCTGCAGAATGGCAGCTGGGAACACGATGATGTTGTTCGATGGGTCGTAATAGGCGTTAACCATCGCTGGATCCATGTAGTTCCACATCGTCCGGTCAACTGGCTTATCGATGTCATCAAAGTTAGCCTGAGCCGCAATCTTCGCAAAGTTCAATGCATTGCTGAATAAGGAGCCACCATCTGCTTCCGTCTTGACCACAAACTGCGCAAACACAGGATCAATTTTGTCAGGAAAACCAACGTTTGGAATCAATGTGTTCAACTTCAAAATAGCCTTGTCACGCGTATCTTTGCTTAACCAGTCATTGTTGGCTAAACGGTTTTTATAGACGTCAATCATTCGGTGAACCATGTCCATGACGTCATTCTTTGCCTTAGTACCGAAATACTTACGAGCGTAGTAATCACCAACGACCATGTTGAATTGACTGTAGGCTAAGCGGTAAGCACCCTTTTGTTTGTCAGGTGCTTCCTTAGTTCCCGTCAACGCACGGTTGTACTCACCGGCAATTACACGAGCATCGTTAGTTAAGTAGCCAGCACAGTTGCGGACCACCTTAACTAAGTACCAGCTCTTTACTTCATCAAAGTTATCAGCCGTTACAAGACTATCAAACGCTTCATAGAACTTAGGATCAGCAACGATAACGCGGTTAACCCGGTTATCAAGTGCTTCATCCACGTAAGCTTTTAAGTCCAGCACAGAACTGTGTTTGCCAAACTCTGATAAGTCTTGCGGGTTATACAGCTTGGGATAATCAGCCTTTTCTTCGCTACTCTTTTCGTGTTGAGCAAACTTCGCATCCAAAGCAACGGCTTGATCCAACGTTGTTTTGATCTCGTCATCACTAAAACCGGTAGCCTTGAACAGTTTTGTCATCATGCCACGGAACGCAGCCATTAGCTTAGGTGCTGCTTCATTGCCCTCCGCATAATAGGTTGTATCTGGCAGGATCAAACTTGGTGCGTCAACGTTTACAACACGATGTTTGGTATCCTTCATGTCAGGTTCAACGTCGATTGGAACTAAGGCGCCACTCCCCTGCTTAATGAAAGTCACTAACTGCTTTTGTAAGTCTTCAAAACTTGTTAAATCCTGAACCTGTTTTACCAGTGGCTTTAATGGCTCGAAACCAGCCTTATCACGAGCTTGGTGGTAGAAAGCAATGAAGTTAGCCAGTAAAACGTTGTTTGGTTCCACTTTGCCATCCAACATGTCGCCAAAGTCACTCATCAATGTCTTTTCAATGTTTTCAACTAAGTCCGCAAAACCACCAGTAGTAGGTTTGTCAGCTGGAATCTTGGCCGTCTTTAGCCAGTCACCATTAACGCCTAAATACAAATCATCTTTAACATCTGCAGTACCCTCGTCTGAGCTAGTAGCGCCGCCGACTAATGCTGCAATGTGATTATTAACTGTCATATATACTGCCTCGTTTTCATATTGATTAGAAAATGGTTAAAGCTCTCATTTAGTATAGCAATTCTCTCACCTAAACAAAAGGGATTCAGAAAACTCGGCCGTAAATGTTTGTAATCTTTGTTTATTGTCGCTACACTGCTGTTATTGAAATTATTTCGGTTACAATTTAAGGAGGATTCCTATGAGTTCTGTATTTCTAGTTGGTGCGCACGGTCATATTGGGCAACAGATTGTTGCCGATTTGGCAGAGAAAGGTATTACAGTCTTTGCTGGCATTCGTGACCTTGCACAGGCTGACGTATTCCCAGACAGTTCGTTTGTTCGCCCAACTGAGTTTGACCTCAACGCTCTGCCAGATAAAATGGCTGACCAGTTCAAGGCCACTGGCGCCGACACCATCGTCTTCTCCGCCGGTTCAGGCGGCAAAACTGGTGACGATCAAACCCTGATTGTTGATCTGGACGGTGCCGTGAAAACGATGGAAGCCGCTGAGCAGGCTGGCATCAAACGTTATATCATGGTCAGCTCCATCTTCAGCAATCACCGTGAAGCGTGGGACGCAAGCGGCATCAAGCCATACATGATTGCTAAACGTTACGCGGACGAAATGCTGAAACAAACGAGTCTCGACTACACTATCATTCGTCCTGGATATTTAACTAATGACGCCGGTACCGGTGAGATCACCATTAACCCAGCTGACGAAAAGGGCGTTAAAATTCCCCGTGCGGACGTCGCTGCAACCATTACCGAGTTGATCGACGCTCCCGACACAATTCGTCAGTCCTATACGATTGGCTCCGGTGACACACCGATTGATCAAGCATTCTAAAATATTCATATGCGATAACAAAACGACGCGTTGGCTCCTTATTGGAGTTGGCGCGTCGTTTGCGGTAAACTGACGGTAATTTTTATAAAGGAGTGCGATGGACATGAAACGAACCATGTTTAAGCATCTGATCCGGTTAACTCATCATTGACACATTTATCGACGGTTCTTGAATCTCAAACGATTATTAATCGTCAGCACTTTTCTAACCGATTTTTCAAACGCCACCCTTATTTTTCTATTTACCTTAATTATTGGTCAGCAAAAGTCTGCCTACTGGCTTAGTCTTCTCTGGGCCAGTTATTACGGTGGCAGTTTTGTTAGCCACTTAGTGATGGTGAGTTATGTAGATCGCCTAACAAGCCGATTTCTAATGCTGGGGTCAGAGGTTTCTCGCTGGCTGATTGTCACTACGTTGCTTGTTAATGGCAATTTCAATCGGCCATTGAATCTTGTCATCATTGTCTGTCTCCTAGGTATTGTTGAACCAATTTTCCACCCAGCAGAAGTCCGTTTGCTAACAGAAGCCTTTAGCCCAACGGAAATGGTTCAAATTAACGCAATTCTCGAGTTGTCAGGCCAATCCACCACGATTATCGGACCCTTCTTAGCCACGTTACTCACAACTTGGTTTAACGCTCGGTTTACGCTGACCGTAATGTCAGTTATCCTGTTTAGCTCTGTCATCATCGTATTAATGATGCCCACGAGTACAGTTGGCAAAAACAAGATTCCAGTTAGTTCACTCCAAACCAGCCTCAGTACGTTTATTCACTCATCAGCTCTACGCCACAGCGCCAGTCTGATGTTTTTACTGAATACGCTATTCATCGGGACCGTAGTGCCCGTGTTGCTTAAGTTCATCCAACGATTTGGTCCACATGCTAATTTTAATTACACGTTGTTGACCGCCAGTCAGTCAATCGGACTTATCCTAATGGCTGCGCACCTCGCCCACAAACCCGTGCACCAGACTAATCTGTTAAAGCGAAATTTATGCACTGTGCTTTTCATCGCGGGATTATTAGCTTTAATTAGTATGACCACTAAGCTTTATTTGCTAATCCTATGGTTTCTGCTAATTGGACTGCTTTCCGCTATCTTTGACGTTGAAAACAATCTGCTATTCCAAAATGCCAGCCCTCACAGTGAAATTGGGCGCATGTATGTTTTCAAAGGTTTGATAAACGTAGGTAGTGTGACATTAGGCACCATATTAGCTAACGTTGTCTTAAACTGGCTATCGGTTCAACAATTGTATTTTGGGTGCGCCGTCTTTTTATTACTGATTAGTCTGTGGCTACTGCTACACCACTCATTCAAGTAAGATACTTTTTAACCGCTTCGTATTTAACAAGTCGCTGATAACGCACTTAATTTTCAGAAGAGAAGGAAACAAAGTGAACGAAAATTATATACAAGGTTTACGTAAAGTGATTGGCCATCAACCACTCATTCTAGTCTTCGCTGGTGGCGTTCTTCGAAATAAGGACGGTGCAATCTTATTGCAACAACGATCAGACTCACGACTGTGGGGGTTCCCCGGCGGCATGCTTCAGTACGGTGAAGCGACTCGCCACGCGGTCATTCGGGAATTTCAAGAAGAAACGGGGCTCCTAACTAAAGTAACAGGACTGTTAGGCACCACTTCTGATTTCATCGCCCACTATCACAATGGTGATGTGGCGCAGACAGTTGGCATCATTTTCGAAATGCAGCTAGTATCCGGTCAACTTAATGCAGACAGCGATGAGACCAGCTCACTACGTTGGTTTTCGCTAAAAGATCATCCCCAATTGTTCAACAGTCAAGCTGAAATAATTTGGAAACATCTTCAACAATTCGACATTCCGTTTTATGATTAATGTGATTGGTCGAAACATTAAATTTCCGTCATCTATCTAATCGAAAAGGAGTGTTTGACATGGCAAATTATATTAAAGAGATTCGGTCACTTACCGGTCATCGCCCATTAATTTTGAATTCTTCAACTGGGTGTTTGCTAAACGATCAACAACAAATTTT
Source organism: Furfurilactobacillus cerevisiae (assembly GCF_048961765.1). GTDB lineage: Bacteria > Bacillota > Bacilli > Lactobacillales > Lactobacillaceae > Furfurilactobacillus > Furfurilactobacillus milii_A. Next base: position 613,988 of record NZ_CP185253.1, on the reverse strand, counting down.
ACTCCAAGAACGCGCGGATACTGGCGGCTGGTGTCTACCAGGCGGTTATTTGGAATTCGGCGAGTCGTACAAGGAAGCGATGGTGCGTGAATTTAAAGAAGACACCGGGCTATCGGTTACAGTGAACCAAACACTCGGTGTCTTCGATAAGTATTTCTATACATACCCTAACGGCGATGAAACGCAAATTATTTCTACTTTGTTTGTTAGTAGATTGTAAAATTAATCCGAACGCTGTTCGGACAAAAAAGATCAGCTTCCTTTAAAATGGTGTTTACAACAAACCCATCTTTTAGGAGCTGATCTTTTGTCTAGTATAACCTATTCCGAACGAATTAAAATCGAAACCTTTTGTGAACTAGGGCTGTCCAATATCCAAATGGGCGTTCGGCTGAACCGATCACCGTCAACAATTTCTTATGAATTATCTCGATGTCAACCTTATCAGGCTGAATTAGCACAAACAGATGCCGAATACAAGCGATCACGATGTGGTCGGAAAACTAAGCTGAGCGATGAGTTAAAGCAAACAATTCTCAACCATTTACATCTAAGCTGGTCACCAGGAATGATTGCTCACGAATTTAAACTAGCGACTAAATCTATTTATAATTGGCTAAATCAGGGGAGAATTGGTTTCTCCTTGAATGATCTACCTGAACATGGCGTACGCCAACGGCGTAACGTTGACCAACGATCCAAATATAATCAATCTTTGGGGCGATCGATTGAACAGCGTCCCATGATGATTAATCAACGTAATCGCATCGGTGATTTTGAACTAGATACCGTCGTTGGCCCTCGTGGGCATAGTAAGGCAGTTTTATTAACTTTAATCGATCGCAAATCACGGTTCCTTTGGGCATATCGGTTAAAGGACCGAACGACAGCGAGTGTTAATGAAGCACTGACTAAGTTCCTAACAACTTTTAATGGACCGGTGCACAGTTTTACTGTGGACCGTGGTACTGAGTTTAGTGGGCTAGTATCATTTGAATCACAATATGGTATTAAGACCTATTACTGTCATGCTTATACGCCAGCTGAACGTGGTAGTAATGAACGCTTTAATCGGAATTTACGTTATTTTTATCCTAAGGGGACTCGTTTTGAGCACATTAGTGCTCAAGATTTAACGACGACGTTACTCCAAATTAACCAGAGACCGCTTAAAATACTTGACTGGAAAACACCGTATCAGGTTATGCTGACCAATTTGTCCAAAAATTCGGATTAAATTTGCAATCTACCTTCTCGTTTGGATATTTAATCCGGCTTTCTACTAGCCGCAATAATCATATCAATGACGGCACTCAAAGGCGTCGTAACAGGATCGATCGTTTTAGCGGCCACCCGCTGTGCATACGTCGTAATCGTGACAAACCCCATGGTCAAGATAACGTCAGGGTCCATCTCACGTAACTCACCGTCTTCAACGCCCTTCTTTAGCTCTTTAAAAATTTGATCAAAGTTCAGTTCGGCCTCTTCCTGTGATAGATCTAACGTTGCCAATACAGGTGAGGCATTAAACTGCTGAATAAGCGCCATGTCATCAGGATCCTCGATAGCAAACTGATAAAGCGCTCGTGCAAACAGCGTTAGGTTTTCAGTAGCACTGCCCTTGGGCGAATAATGAGTCATTAAGTAATCCCCAATAAGCTGTTTACGGCTTAAAAAGGTCTGCTTAACGATATCTGCCTTATCCTTAAAGTAGATATAAATATTAGATTGCGAAATGCCTGCCGCTTTCGCTACTTTGGTTAGGGTCACGCCACTAATACCCTCTGAAATAATCATCTTTGTCGTCACGTCGAGGATATGCTGCCGACGATTTTCATCTTTTTCTCTCATGTTGTCACTATAAAAGAATTTAGATTCCTGGTCAAGATAAAAAGTCTTTTTAAATAAATGATTTACAAAGAATAAAAATTCTTTTATATTAAAACACGTTCAATTGAATCCAGTTACTCATTTATTTTTTTGCTCAATAAAAGAATTTATATTCCTTAAAGGAGATTATTAACATGACTAAACCCGTTGTGATCATTACTGGTGCATCCTCAGGCATGGGTGAATCCGCGGCCAAACAATTCTTTGACGCTGGTTATACTGTTTACGCCGGCGCCCGCCGCATTGAAAAAATGGCGCACTTGTCTAAATTAGGTATCCACACCTTTCATTTGGACGTCACCGACCCCCAATCTAACCAGGCTTTTGTCGATCAGGTACTAAAAGACGCTGGTCGGATTGATATCCTAATTAATAACGCTGGCTATGGCTCTTTTGGCGCGCTGGAAGATGTCTCCCCCGAAGAAGCCAAGCAACAATTCGATGTGAATGTTTTTGGGGCCATGAACCTAACCCAACTGGTATTGCCAACGATGCGGGCTCAACATTCAGGTCGGATCATCAACAATTCATCCATCGTTGGTCAAATTTATGCACCACTTGGTGGCTGGTACTTTGCTTCAAAACACGCTTTTGAGGCGCTCAGTGATTCACTTCGTTTGGAGGTCAAACAGTTCGGTATCGACGTTATCATCACCGAACCCGGTGGTACCAATACGAACTGGCTGAAAATTTCCGCGGACCACCTCATCGCGGCTACACCAGCCAACTCAGCGTATCGCAAGATGGTCGATGATTTTACCAGCGCAACACCATCTGGTCTAGAAACGGCAGATCAAATCGGCGCTTTAATGCTCAAAGTTGCTCAAATCAAGCACCCAAAAACTCGTTATCAAGCCACAATGCGCGATAAATGGATGGTCATTGCAGCTCGCAAACTTTCTTACCGAATGTTTGACCGCATGGTAAGTGGCGGACTATAAAGCGTGCGTTAAAGTATTGATATTAAAGGATTTATAACTTAATCAAGACACCATAAAATCCTAACGAAAACGGTACGGAAACCTCATCAAAATTGAGCCATAAAAAAGAGCAGTCGTCTCACCTTTGATAAGGTGACGATTGCTCTTTTGTCGTTTCCACCACCACTTTTGCGGATCGGCAGGGGATGTTCATTGCCATGATGTTCTTTCAACATTGCAGTTACATCATGTTCGCTAAAAGTTTAAGACCAAAAACCATCTACAGTGAAACGGGACGGCCACATATCGTGACTGCCCCGCTTTTTAATCGCTTAATATTTTATAATTTATAAGTCCAAATCATCATCATTTTTCCTCTGTAATCGCAATGCATGCGTCGAATAAATTTAATACCGATTCTCCATCGTGAACGTGACCAAGTTTGCATCAGCCGCATCGCGAAAACCAACTGCGGTATAAAACCCGACGGTCTTCGGCTCGTTTTCAGTCAGCAAATGGACCTGCCCGATATTCTTCAGTCGCGCCATCGCTGTCATCATCAACTGTCGGCCGATCCCCTGTCGTTGGTATTCAGGCAACACCAAAACATCTTGAATAAAGGCAATCGACACCTCATCAGTCACATAGCGTAGCAACCCCACGAGCTTTTCGCCATCGAACGCCGCAAGGTTGACTGAATGCGCAATCGCTGTCATCAGTGCTTCCGAATTTTGCGTATAGGCAATCCATCCGTTCGCTTTGTACAGTGTTACAACAGCCTGTTCGTCCATCGTCGAAACGGTTTTAATATTAATCATTTAATTGTCCTCCACTTTACTTAACGTCTCAGCAAAGTGCAGTTTTACGTTTGTCACACCCCATAGATAGTGACCTCCGAACTTCTTATTAATTTCATTATTGCGAAATCATTTTATGCATGTCCACTAATTTAATGGATCAGGTAATGCTAGTAATGTCGCTAATCCCAAACGTAGCGCCGTTTGTCGAGCCGAACGGCCCCAATCACGTTTATCATAGGCATCGGCATGAGCTAACGAATCAGCCGTAAAGAAAAACTGACCAAAATCGACACCGCGAAACTGGGCGCAAGCGGCCAACGCAGCACATTCCATTTCCACCGTTTGATAGCCTGCAGCGCGGTATTGATCAACCAACTTTTCAGTTTCCCGAAAGTACCCGTCTGTCGTCCACGTATTCACGCGGGTAATCGTCTCATGGTGCTGGCTGATAGTTGTCTCAATTGCCTGCTGCATTACCGGATTCAATGTTACCGTCGTGTCTGCAGGCAAATAATGATAGGATGTCCCTTCATCGCGCAACGCATTCATTGGCAACAAGAAGGCACCCTCAGCGTGATCTGTTAACACGCCACAACTGCCCATACTGATAATTTGCTTAACACCGTGCCCAATCAAATAATCCAAAATCTGCGTCGCAGCGGGAGCTCCGAGTGGCGCCTGCATCACTGTCAATTGCTGACCATTAACTGCAATTCGCAAAATCGGAAATTCTCTGGTAATACAGCTAAACGTTCCTATCTCGGCTGGATGATATGGTCGTAAAAAAGTTACCAAGTCTGCGGTTTCTACAAATGCAAATAGACACTTCGTTTCCGCAATGATTTCGGGGTCTTCATGCGGATCGGTGACGCCCACCTGGTTTGTGTCAAAGTTAAATAATGGTGATTCTGTCATCGTCCTCATCCCCTCATCGAATTTTAATGTTAAGATTACACTTAACTTGATTATTCGTCTACCTCGTTGCAACTTTTTGATTGCAAGTTTGCAAACGGTCAGTAAACTAAAGGCAGAGTGTAAAGATCCAACAGGCACTCCATAATCAGACATTTGAAGAGAGACGGAGGTATGACATGGATTATCGAATTGCGGTGTTATCAGACAGTCATGGTAATGCATCGGCATTGAGTGTTGCCCTCAGTGACGCGAAAAAGCATGGTGTCGATGAAGTGTGGTCACTGGGTGATATTGCACTTGGCGGCGCGACATCAGCGGAATGTTATGACTTATTGGAACAAGTTGGCGCTACTCAGTACCTTATGGGCAACTGGGAAAGTGACTACAACTTTATCATGGGCAAACCGAAAAAAGGTGTGAACTTTGACGATCCCACTGATGTTTACTTCACCATTTTGGCCCAGTATGAGCATGCCCGCTACACGCCTCAACGAGAGGCGCAGTTACGTAATCTACCTATGACCGGTCGAAAAGTTCTTGATAATCTCGTTTTCACGATGTCACATAATCTCCCGACTAAGAATCACGGTCACTCGCTATTTCCTACTGAAACACAAGCAAACTTCGACGTCCTCACCGAAAATAATCCCGCCGCAGATGTGGCCCTTTACGCGCACACGCATACGCCCGTTTGGCGATATACCTCAAATGGTCAGATGGTATTGAATCCCGGTTCCATCGGTCAAATCTGGTTTACCCGCGATAAACTGTTGGCCAATCGTGCAGCCAGTTACCTATTACTCACAATCTCAGAAAAAGGCATTGAAGACGTTGATTTTCGCCGTGTCCCGTATGACATGGACGGCGAATTGCAGCGTGCCAAAGACCTGCACTTCCCATATGTCGATTTATATCAAAAACTGATGTTCACCGGGCACGCCTCAACTCATGATGCCGCTACCCTAACTAAGGTCAACGCAGAACATCATTATCGTGAGCAGGCCATCGAATTTCTAAACAGTTTACCGACTCCTGAAAGTCAGGACAATGCTGATGATATGCCAGGTAAAGGTGACCATTAGACTGATTTAAATTTTTTGATGAAAGGCGGCTATAACTATGAACGATGAAGAACTAATCCAGCTTGGCTTATCTGGTAAAGCTCCCTTAAAAGTAATCCTGGCCGGCTGGACTGAGTCGAACACAGATGGTCAAAAGGTTGGCGTGGTCGGTTTGCTTTATGTCACAACTGACGTTCAGCGGGCCCAACAACAGCTCACTCACCTGCGCAAACAGAACCCGGAACATTACTATATGGTTTACAGTGTGCCTTATGATACGGATTTATCGACTCTATCCCACTGGCCAACGCTTGAAATTGAGCCAGAAGATCTCGCTTAGTTTAGGTTACAGCGTGCGTTTCATAATCAGGTCGCGCTGGACGGAGGAACCGAGTTGGAATACGTGGTCGCCGGCTAGTTGGAACCCGATTTTATGATAGAATTTGCGAGCTGCATCATTGTGTTCCCAAACGCCTAGCCACAGTGCACTTTTGTGCAAATCTTCGGCAGTGGTAACTGCCTGATTGAATAATTGCGTGCCCAATCCTTGACGCTTAAACGTTGGCAGAATGTAAATCCGTTGTATTTCTAGCGCATCTGCCCCCATTTTCTCCGTTTGTGCCTCGCCAACGTTCAGTTTGAGATAACCCGCAACCGCCTGATCTACTTTAATAAAGTAGAACCAGGATTCCGGATTATTGATTTCTGTCAACAATTGATCAACTGAGTAAGCGCGGTCAAGATAGTCTTGTAAATCGGTCGAGCTGTTTTCAGAGCCAAATGTATCTTGAAACGTTGCGCAACTGACCTCACGTAGCGTTGTTACGTCTTGTGGTGTGACTGCTGCTATTTGTACTGTCATAAATCCTCCATGGTTGTTAGTAATCTCGTGGGACGCCCGCTTTGACAGACTTCCAGTCTTCGTTAACGTTAACGGTCATGCGTTCTAAAAGAGTGGCCAACTGTTGGGCCTCTGCTTTTGAAAAGCCTTGCAGGGCCTTGTCAGTCGAATACGCATTTTCCCGTTTGAGTCGTGGATAAACGGCCGTTCCTTTTGCCGTTGGGTAAAGTTCATAATTTTTAAGGTTTGTTTCGCTGTGTTGACGTGTAATAAAACCATTGTTAACCAGCTTTTTTATCGCCTGTGACACCGTCGTGTGATCCACCATTACGAGTTCCGCCAACCGCCCCTGAACGATGCCGGGATTTTCGCAGATTCTCACAAGATACAGATACTGGCCTTTGGTAAGGTCGATGTTCTGGAAATCAATATTAGAAATCGCATCTAATGCACGTGAAATTTTACCGATAGAACGTAATACATCTTCCATATTTCTCTCCTGTTAACTAGTTTGTTATGAAGATTAGTAGATTGTAAAATTAATCCGAACGCTGTTCGGACAAAAAAGATCAGCTTCCTTTAAAATGGTGTTTACAACAAACCCATCTTTTAGGAGCTGATCTTTTGTCTAGTATAACCTATTCCGAACGAATTAAAATCGAAACCTTTTGTGAACTAGGGCTGTCCAATATCCAAATGGGCGTTCGGCTGAACCGATCACCGTCAACAATTTCTTATGAATTATCTCGATGTCAACCTTATCAGGCTGAATTAGCACAAACAGATGCCGAATACAAGCGATCACGATGTGGTCGGAAAACTAAGCTGAGCGATGAGTTAAAGCAAACAATTCTCAACCATTTACATCTAAGCTGGTCACCAGGAATGATTGCTCACGAATTTAAACTAGCGACTAAATCTATTTATAATTGGCTAAATCAGGGGAGAATTGGTTTCTCCTTGAATGATCTACCTGAACATGGCGTACGCCAACGGCGTAACGTTGACCAACGATCCAAATATAATCAATCTTTGGGGCGATCGATTGAACAGCGTCCCATGATGATTAATCAACGTAATCGCATCGGTGATTTTGAACTAGATACCGTCGTTGGCCCTCGTGGGCATAGTAAGGCAGTTTTATTAACTTTAATCGATCGCAAATCACGGTTCCTTTGGGCATATCGGTTAAAGGACCGAACGACAGCGAGTGTTAATGAAGCACTGACTAAGTTCCTAACAACTTTTAATGGACCGGTGCACAGTTTTACTGTGGACCGTGGTACTGAGTTTAGTGGGCTAGTATCATTTGAATCACAATATGGTATTAAGACCTATTACTGTCATGCTTATACGCCAGCTGAACGTGGTAGTAATGAACGCTTTAATCGGAATTTACGTTATTTTTATCCTAAGGGGACTCGTTTTGAGCACATTAGTGCTCAAGATTTAACGACGACGTTACTCCAAATTAACCAGAGACCGCTTAAAATACTTGACTGGAAAACACCGTATCAGGTTATGCTGACCAATTTGTCCAAAAATTCGGATTAAATTTGCAATCTACCTCAAACCTTCCATCAACAAGGAAACCATCCGCGGCATCAATAACAAGACAGCCGCGGTGTTAACTCCGAGTTGAAGAGTTTTAGCAACTGAGTAATGTGCTAAAGCACCAATAACTAGTCCAATCACCAAACCAATCACCGTTGAATCACCAAAGATTCCCATCCGCTTTTGGACAGTTTCCGGTGTGATCTTAACCTTGTTAATTCCAGGAATACGGTCAAACAACCAGTTTAATGGTAAGGCCATCAAGAAACCAGGTGCTGAGGCCCCTTGAGGAAATGAAATGCCTTCCAGCCCGTAGTATTTTTGAACTGTCGGCGCAGCTAAATCCGCCAACAAGTAAATCAGCATGACATGAACAATCATGGTGAATAATCCTAAAGCAAAATCATGTGTCACAACATAGACAAGTGAACCAGTAAAGGCAATGTGCCAGTAATTCCAAACATCGACGTCCAATGTTTTCGTCAAACCAACTAGTAGCAAAATGACGTTTGCAATAACACCAACTGGAATCGCCAAACTACCTAAAACAGTTCCGTAGGCAATGGCAGATGCTGCAGGCCAACCAATATCAATAGATGTCAGATGTAAACCAAAGTTTTTAACCATCGCTTGAGCGGCTGGTCCCAGGTTTTTAGTCAACAGACTGATGACCAAGTTCAGACCAACAAATCCAACTCCGACCGTTAATCCAGCCTTAAATGCCTTACCGGGTTTGATACGCAAAATAAGTGCAAAAATAAATAATAAAACTGGGAGCATAACGCTCGCTCCTAAATTAACAAACCACTGTAACGCTGCCATTACAATTCCTCCAATAATTAATCAATCTCTGCTTGTTTCATAATGTCTTTGAAGTCAGCAGTAGTACTAATCGTCGTCAACTTCTTCATTAGGTCATCATTCTGGAATAATCCCATTAACCGTTGTAGCATCGCTAACTGCAAATCAGGATCATTTAATGCCAACATAAAAATCAATTTGGCTGATACATCAGCGTTATCACCCATTTGATTGAAATGAACTGGTTCCTTCAATTGAAGAAAGCCAATTTGTGGTTTAATCACATGAACCGCGTCCGTATGTGGAATGGCTACCCCCATCGATGGTGCAAGCAATCCCGTTGGAAATTGCTTTTCACGGCTTAAAATACCTTCTTTAAAACTTGATTTAACTACGCCAGCTTCTTGTAATGCATCGGCTAACGTTGTTAAGGCTGTGGTTTGATCAGCTATCGACTGGCCGAATAAAATCACATCTTTATCAAAATACACGTGCGACTACCCCTTTCATGTCTTCTCATTGCAGTAATGCTCGAACATCAATCAATGAGTTTTGTTTTACTAACTTTTTCGTCACTTCGTCGTCGGCTAGTCGCGTCAATAATGTCGTGAACTGTGGATCTGTTTGCGCCGCTGAGGCTGTCGGCGTTGCTAGCATAACGATCAGTCTGATGGTCGGTAGCTGCCGCCAATGTTGTGGCGTTTGCAGCCAACCAATTAGAACCGTGTTCCTAAGAACAACGGACCCCACAGCGTGTGGCATCAAAATTTGTGGCGCAATCATGGTCATCCCCTGTGCCTCGCGTTTAACGATTAAATCCGTAAACGCGTCAACATCACTGACACGCTGTAACTGGACCAATCGCTGCGCCATTGTTTGAAACGTGTCTAGAGAACTGGCCGAGGGTGATAGTGACATGAAAAATAGCTCTTGCGAATCAATCATCAGCTGTCCCTCCGTTCAATCCAATTAGCGACCTGATCCCGATCGGCCTTGGTAAACATTGCGCTAACCATCACCACACTAGTGTCTTCGGCCGGTGTTACGTTGACTGTCGTGATAATAAGGTCAATGTGCCCGTAATCAGCAGCATGCTTTAAATACCCGTCTTTTGAAACAACGGCCACCACATCCAAGTCTGGGAAGGCCTTCTGAACTTTCACTCGGATCAGTTGTGACGTCCCAACACCGCTGGCACACATGATGAGGATTCGTTTGGCCGGCTTGGCCTGTTCTAGATACTTCGCAAAGTACAAGGTAATAAAACCACTTTCGTCAGCACTAATCGCGGCTGGCAAAGCAAATTTCGTTTGCGCCTCACTGGACAGCTGCTTAACTTGAGCGAGCTCCTCAGGATACTCAGACCCAATCTCCTTCAATAAATGGTTGGCTACCGAAATGCCGTTTTTCAAACGATTGACCATTGGTTTGATATGGTTCCGTAAATCCGCAACCAATGCAGTTCGATCCACGGCGCGACCATTAAAATCAAAGCCATCAACGTAGAACACAACAAGTTGATCAACCAACTGATCTTCATGCGTCGTACTCGGCAATTCACGATCGTACCGCATTGAGACCATGTACTGAAGCAGGTAAAAATCTTCGATGGCAGGCAATGTTGTGTTGAGATAGCGGCCAATTTTACCGATGATTTCTCGAGCCACTTCTGCAAACTTAGGATTGCGCTCCGTCAACGCTTTTTGGTCAGTAGTTAATCGATTCTGCTCCGGATCATCAACTACCTTCCCCTCACGAAAACGACTCATCAAAATATAGAGATGCGAAAAAATATTTATGTTATACGGGTAAGGAATCGTTAGCTTCAATGAACGCTCCAAGTATTCAAGTTGAGCGATTAAAAACCGTTCATCAAACGATGACAGCTCATGGAAATCGTCGATAAAATCATCGATGCTTTCTTTGTCCATGAGGTCACCCTTGTTAATCGTATTTCGAATTGCCTGACGAATGTTTGGTTCGGGACCAGTTATTGATAAACGACGATAGCGATGCTTTAGTACCAGTCCAAACGACAACGCTAACTTATTCATCAAGGAAATATCGTTTTCAATCACCGTTTCACTCACGTAATAATGCTCATACAAGCGGTCAACATTTAAATCAAACGGAGCGTTGAACAATAACTCCAGTAAAATCCGGTTACGTCGTTCGATTGGTGAATAGTCCAAGGTATTATCCACGCTGGTATTCCGTTCATAAATATACCGATCGTAATTTAGGCGATACCCCCTTCCACGTACTGCCTCAATGACATCACCAGACTCTGAACTATCATTAATGCTACGGACATTTCGATAAATCGTTTTAGTAGATGTGTTGGTGACCTCAGAAAGCTTGTGGGCAGTGATGTAATCGTTTTGTCGCATCAAAATATCAATCAAACCTTGTTGCTGATCATTTAACTGCATAAACGCCCCACCCCTTTTAATATAATAGGCTAGAAAAAGTATCCGCTTTCACAAGATAGTGTCCTTTGCAAGGGACAATTTCATAAAACATCAGCGAGATCTCTTTTCGAATGTTCATACTTTCACTTGTAAAGAAAGGTTCTATGAACCGTTCCGGAACAGTCTTGTGAACCTCTATTTTGCCTGACGCATTCGAAGCCTCGCAATTATTTAGCTTAACGATTGATCACCATATAAAGATAAAGTGCACAAAAAAAGCTCTCAGTCTCTATTTGATAACTGAGAACCTCACTTTATTCAGGATTTTTTTCTATACGCTTTGTATATTTACAGCAAAAAACAATTACAATACTACTTGTGTAATTGCATTCATCTTACCCCCCCTCATCTAATCATTCAGGATACTGTTTAAATTCACTAACAGAATATTTCTTACGTTTTCTTCGCTTCGAATTGGTTGAAATATTTTATATGTTTCTGATTTGAAAATATTATTTAAAAAAATGATTAAACTTGTGATAATTCACAATTGCTACTAACTTACTATTTCTAAGCCCTAGCCAGTCCGTACTTATTTGTTAAATACTTGGATCTTTCAAATATTCGTTTATTAGACTGTTGTACTAGCCTTTCCGCGTTCACCTTGTTTTCGGGAAAAGTTATTAATTCCACATTATTAATTAAGTCTGCCGATGAGTTAAAAGCGGTACCTGTTAATAGATTAATAACATGCTGATTTTCATCGACAAACCCATTCAGGTCATAAAAGTTAATAAAACCAGAGAAGTTAACAAAAAGGTCTAAAAAGACTGAAAAACAATCAAATGCTTTAATTCGATATGGCTTCTTTTCATAGTAGTTTGACAAATCCAGCAGAAACAAATCCGGTCTGTCATACATCGTATTGGCCCGATTAACATTGATGCTTCGACCCTGACCGGAAATAAAGGTATCCTTTTTTACTATTTCTACATTTTTGGGAAATAACATATGCCCACCAATAAGACGTGAAATCTTCAAGACTTTCCGGACTTCATCAATAGAAAACTTTCCTTTTTTCTTAAGACGCCTTCGTGAAATGGTAGATTGCAAATTTAATCCGAATTTTTGGACAAATTGGTCAGCATAACCTGATACGGTGTTTTCCAGTCAAGTATTTTAAGCGGTCTCTGGTTAATTTGGAGTAACGTCGTCGTTAAATCTTGAGCACTAATGTGCTCAAAACGAGTCCCCTTAGGATAAAAATAACGTAAATTCCGATTAAAGCGTTCATTACTACCACGTTCAGCTGGCGTATAAGCATGACAGTAATAGGTCTTAATACCATATTGTGATTCAAATGATACTAGCCCACTAAACTCAGTACCACGGTCCACAGTAAAACTGTGCACCGGTCCATTAAAAGTTGTTAGGAACTTAGTCAGTGCTTCATTAACACTCGCTGTCGTTCGGTCCTTTAACCGATATGCCCAAAGGAACCGTGATTTGCGATCGATTAAAGTTAATAAAACTGCCTTACTATGCCCACGAGGGCCAACGACGGTATCTAGTTCAAAATCACCGATGCGATTACGTTGATTAATCATCATGGGACGCTGTTCAATCGATCGCCCCAAAGATTGATTATATTTGGATCGTTGGTCAACGTTACGCCGTTGGCGTACGCCATGTTCAGGTAGATCATTCAAGGAGAAACCAATTCTCCCCTGATTTAGCCAATTATAAATAGATTTAGTCGCTAGTTTAAATTCGTGAGCAATCATTCCTGGTGACCAGCTTAGATGTAAATGGTTGAGAATTGTTTGCTTTAACTCATCGCTCAGCTTAGTTTTCCGACCACATCGTGATCGCTTGTATTCGGCATCTGTTTGTGCTAATTCAGCCTGATAAGGTTGACATCGAGATAATTCATAAGAAATTGTGTAAAAGGCACCCGTAAAATGTAGGAAAACGGCAGGTTAGAACTGTTGGTTTTCCTACATTTTTTGTATCATGAATCACATCAGAGTGTAGGAGGAATTTGATGTGAGACGTGATTTAAGAGAAGGAGTGACGATTTACGTGACTGAAAATATTAAGCCTAACTTCGCCGAGATTGCCCGGCAATATAATGTTGATTATCGAACCGTTAAGAAAGCCTATGAGGAAGTCAAAGCTGGACTTAAGGGCCGACCAAGTGGTCGACCGAAACGGCCAAGTTTACTGGATCCATTCAAGCAAACCATCGATTCAAAGCTTGAACTAAATTGTTCGGCTGCTTCAATTTTTAAATTTATCCAGAAGAAGGGCTTTACCGGCAGCTATACCCTCGTGAAAGATTATTGTCGCCAAACCCGCCGAGAACGAGTTAAGAAAGCTACCATTCGGATTGAACATTCCCCTGGTCTCTCTGCTCAAGTTGACTGGAAAGAAGAAATGGCCCTAGTGAGCAGCGAGGGTGAGCTGTTTAAATTCAATATTTTCTTGTATGTATTGCCTTATTCAAAACTCAAATATATGACACTAACCTTTGATCGGAGCCAAGATACCCTCTTTTCTTGCTTACACGACGCTTTCCTTCATACCGGAGGTATTCCGACGGAAATCTGGTTTGATAATATGAAAACCGTTGTGGATCATACAAAATCCCAGTTTGGCCACGCTGTCTTTAACGAACGGTTCCACGAATTCTGTAAAGATGCCGGTTTCACACCAATTGCTTGTCGACCATTCAGACCACAAACTAAAGGTGCAGTTGAAGCCCTTGCTCGCACGGTTGAACGTTTACGGCCATACAATACTGAATTTGCTGATGGAACTGAGCTAATCGAACTAGTTCATATGCTCCGAGATGATCTAAATCATGAAACTTCGCAGGCCACGGACGAAGTCCCGTACCTGAAATGGTTAGACGAAGAAAAAGAGTACCTTCATCGCGTTCCAGTTAATCTCCTTGAACCATACTTCGAAGAAAACATTACCCGTGTCGTTTCGAAGGAGGCCATGATCAATTTCCGCAAATGTAAGTACTCAGTAGATCCGCGATACATTGGTTGTACGGTTGCTGTTGAAATCTCCAATGATGAGCAGCGCATTCACATTTATTATAACGGAGAAGAAATTCGTACGCACTCCATAACTACCAATTCGCTGAATTATGACCCCCAAGATCAGTTCAATATCCTCAAATCTGATTTGCTTAAAGGGCGGACAGATGAAGACATTTCAGCTTACATTCGTGAACATATGACTGATTACGACAACTTATAGGAGGCTACCATGACCACTAATAATCAAATTCTTTTAAATAATCTTGAGCGCTTAGGGTTAAACAAAATCCGTGAATACTTGCCGAATTACCTTGATCAAATTCACACTGATAATCTGTCATTAACTGAGGCGCTAATTGATTTAACTAATTCGGAACTCCAGAATCGACACGAAGGTCAGATTGCACGGGCCATTGGCCGTGCTCGGTTCCCCAATACAAAATCCCTAGATACATTTGATTTTAGCTTTCAACCCAGTATGAATCGCCAAGAGGTTCTGGAATTCCAGAATCTGGCTTTTATGGAAAAGTCTGAAAACTTAATCTTTATTGGCAATCCGGGAGTCGGTAAAACCCACTTGGCAATTAGTATTGGGATTGAGGCCTGTAAACAGGGCTGTCGGGTTCTCTTTATTAATTGTCATGAGCTGTTGATTAGATTGAGAGCAGCTTACGAAAAAGGACTGCTTGATCGATCTCTAAGCCGCTATTCGCGCTATGACCTATTAATTATTGATGAAATTGGGTATTTGCCAATTGGTCACCAAGAAGCTAACCTCTTATTTCAGCTAGTCAATGCCCGCTATGAAAAGCATTCAACGATCATTACCAGCAATAGTGATCTATCCGCTTGGGTTGATATTTTCCAGAACCCAACTGTGACAGCAGCCATTCTCGATCGCTTGGTTCATCATGTTCACGTAGTGAAGATCACTGGTAAATCTTACCGATTACGTGGCCTCAAGTAACTGCCGAAAACCTACATTTCTTTCTGCCGAAAACCTACATTTTTAAACTGCCCTTGACAAGTAACAATTATTACAGGAACAACTGTCGTCTCCAGTTGCATGCCATGACTGGGACCTGCTATGCCCGGAAAGTCTTGTAACGCATGCGTTACGATGGCAAACCAAAGATTTCCTGTTCTCAGATATATTGCCGCAAAAAGGGCGCCTACAGCTGTCGCAGTAAGCATTTGTTCTGATGTTGCCAGCCATGATTGTTGCGTTAAATTGAAAAGGTGCGTCGAACCAAATAATATACTGCTAACCATTACGCCAAAAAAGATTTGATGTTTTCCAGAAAAAGCTCTAATGGCCAACGGCAATAGCATACCGCGAAAAATGTATTCTTCAGTGAGACCCACAAACATCGCTAAAACAAAAGCACTTAAAACAGCAGTGACGCGACCATCTCTGATTGCAAACCCAATCACCACGATTGCCAGCAAAGCGCGAAAAATACCATACCAGTTGATCCACATTAATTTATGCGGCGAAAGAGTCGATGTCAGTCCAATCGGTTGATTTAGCCACCCCAGATTCAGTAATAGTGGACCAGCTAAAAGGATGACTTCCCACATCGTCGCTCCCACAATCGAATGCGGGCTTGCCGCAAATTTTGAAATTCCCAATACCAGCCAAAGGACTAAAACTGGTGCCAACAATTGGACCCATTTATTTTTGAGCATTGTAAACATCCCCTCACTATTTTTCTTATCGTGAGATTAGTGTATTCTCGGCCGCTAAAAAAGCCCAGTAATCCGTGTTCATTACTGGGCTAAGAATCCTAGACACCTGTCATGTCAGCGTTTAGAAGGCTCAATGGAGATCCTTTAATTGGTTTAACGCGATGTTCTGGAAGAAGTTTGACGACGATGACTCGCCGTTATTGCAATCGCAAACGCGCCAATCGTTATCACGACTAAGAGCGACCCAAGTAAAAAGAATGTCTTCGTCCCCACCGAATCATGTGTAATTGCACTCAGTACCTTGATGCCATATGGCGCGAGCAAGGCGCCTGAATTAGTGCCTACTAGCAATACGGCTGCAGTCAACGTTTCGGAGTTTGGCGATGAAACTGTTGAAACACTATTGAACATGTGCGCGGCAATTAATGGATATGCAATTCCAAACACCCAAGCACCGAATAATGTTAGCCAGAATGTGTGTGAAATTGCCATGACCAGCACGCCGATGCTCAAACAGGCTAACCCAATCGGTAAAATATAACGACTCAACGCCTTGTAAATCTGCCCGTATGAAATGGCAGCGAGGACGCCAATAATCGTCATGGAGCCGGTGATAAGTCCCGCCTGACCAGCGGTGCCATAACCGACACCGGTGACAATAAACGGCAAGTGAACAAGAATGGCAATGTGGATCATCAACAAAAAGAAGAAAAAGATGGCTAGGCCAACGACTTGCCGGTTAATGTGTTGATGAATCTTGTCACCTTGTTGTTTAGCTGAAACTGCCTGCGGGTTTTGTGGTTCAGGGACCACTACGTAAAAGAATATCGCAACGATAAAGGCCGCTGCATAAACCCAAAACGTGGCATGCCAACTAATCGAAATTAAATAACTGGCGATAAAAATCAACAATGATTGACCCAGGTTTTCAAATGCACTGCGAAAGCCCATCAAATTGGCCTTTGTTTTTCCATCGTACATAAACCCGATCATACTAACAGCCAATGAATTGAACATCCCCAAACCAACGCCTAGCACTAAACGTGATCCAAAAATCACAGGATAACTATTCGAGAATGCTGGCACAATCCCCGCCGCACCAGCAATAATTAGACCGATCAAGGTCGTACTCTTATTGCCAATTTTGGCGGCAATCGATCCACTCAGCAATACCATAATCATGACGGAAAACGCTGGCAATGTTGCTAATAATTCGATTGACGCCTGACTAACGTTTGGGAACGCCTTTTCCATGGCTGGCAAACTAACTGAAATCACATATGCGGAAGTTAAGACTAACGAAATCGACAATAAAGCAAACTTGGCTACCCACGATTGTTTTCGAATCATCAATACCGCCCCCTCGGGTTAAAACAGTGCTCAAACGGACATTTGATCCCTCCAGTAATTTCTCAATTGACTCATTTATTTAGCATGTACAACGTATAGATCCGCGTGAAAATCGAAAGTTTGATCACGATTATCACCGCGTTCCGCAAATAATTCTGGAATAAAAATCCCGGCGTTCATCAATTGGCGGCCTGAAAATTCACCCTCAAAGCCGTCTACTGTATATTGAAAATCAGGATTCAAGCCGGCAAACTTCAAGCGACGGTAGGCTGGGTTAGGCTCTGCCAAAACTTGATAACGCCCTGCAATAGCCGTCTTTTGATCGTCACTGACAACCATCCAAGATGTCACGTTACCGTCGCCAGCATACGGACTCTGTAAACGGATGAACGTGCCTTGCTGGAATAGTAGCCGGTACCGTTTATAAAACTTGATCTGATCAACCACAGTCGCCTTTTCAGCCGGACTCATTTTACTAATATCCAGTTCATAGCCAAGTACACCAAAGTAAGCAACAGCTGCACGGGTTGCCAGTGAGGTCACGCGGCGATCCTGATGGTTTGGTACAGCAGAAACGTGGGCCCCCATCGTACTCAACGGATAGATCATTGAAGTGCCCCACTGAATTTTGAGTCGTTCAATGGCATCTGTATCATCACTCGTCCATGTTTGTGGCGCATAGTACAACATACCAGCGTCAAAACGGCCACCGCCAGACGAACAGGATTCAAACAGGACATCAGGAAATGCCGACGTCAACCGTTCATACAATTGGTAGACGCCAAGAATGTAGCGGTGAGGGAGTTCTTCCTGTTGGTCCGCTGACAGCGCCAAACTAAACATTTCAGTAATGTGGCGGTTCATATCCCACTTAATATAGTCGAGGTGCGTCTCACGAATTGCCGCCGCCATTTGGTCAAACAGATAATCGATTACTTCCTGACGAGAGAAGTCGAGCACAAACTGGTTGCGGGCCGGTGTCATTCGCCGATCCGGCACATGAATGGTCCAATCTGGATGAGCCGCATATAGCTTACTTTCCTTAGAAATCATTTCCGGTTCAAACCATAGACCAAATTGAAGGCCCAAATCGTGAATTTTATTGGCCAACCCACTTAATCCGTTTGGCAGCTTGGCAAGGTTGACTTGCCAATCGCCTAAGGAAGTCTTGTCATCGTTTCGTTTGCCAAACCAACCGTCATCGAGCACAAACAGTTCAATTCCCAACGACTTTGCCGATTTCGCAATAGCTAAAAGTTTTTGCTCATTGAAATCGAAATAGGTTGCCTCCCAATTGTTAATGAGAATTGGCCGTGGTTCTTTGACCCACCGTTTTGAGATCAAATGATTGGTTAAGAAGCGTTGAAATTGATGACTCATGCCGTTAAGACCGTCACTGGCAAATGTCATCATTACCTCAGGCGTTTGAAATTGCGTATGTGCTTTGAGTTGCCAGCCGAATTCAAACGGATTAATGCCCATCGTCATCCGCGTGACGTTATAGGAATCGACTTCGACCTGCGCTAAGAAATTACCACTATAAACCAAATTAAAGCCATAAACGTCGCCGTTTTGATCCGTGGTCTGTTTACGGGCAAGTGCTAAAAACGGACTTTGTTGCGCACTGCTGGCATCTCGAGTACTGCTGATTGCTTGCACACCACGCGTTAGTGGTCGCCGATACAGATGACGTTCCCGCGCCCACGCACCAGACAATTGAATCATGTCATACTGATCGTCAGAAAAATCAACGCTCGCACTTAATGCCGCATCGAGTTTGACCGTCGATGTCCCCTTGTTTTCAAATGTCGTGCTTCGCACAATTACGTCCTCGTCTTCGAACACGCTGTAATTCAAGGTCATTTGCAAACCGCTCTGCCGTTCAAGTAAATGAATTCGCAACGTCTGAACGTGCTTGTCATCGACGTCAGCGCTGGCAGATGGCAAGGTGCCTAATTTTGGTTTCCCATCAATAATGTCATAATCTTGGTAGGCAAATTCAGAAATGCGAGCGCCATTATCGTAGGTGACCTGATAGGCAGGATACCGAAAATCGCCGTGACCGTAGCTTGGATATTCTTGCTTAATCATACTCAGCGTAACTTCAGGCTGTTCCGCCGTCAGTGTCGGTGTGATGGAACGAAATTCGCGATGACGAAAATCCGCGAAATTCACCTCGTCACCTAGTCGCGGTCCGTAATAATACTGGCCTATTTCACCGTTTTCCAACACTCCCATCAAATAGCTGGTATGCATTGTTTGCAAATTAAAATCGTGCCCCGTTACTGTGATGCTCATTGACAACAACCCCCTATAAGTCAATCAAATATTAACAGTCTTATGCTTTTAATTTTACACGTTTTGTAATCGCTTACAAAGATACTTATTTTAAATTCATTTTGTTATGCCGAATGCGACGTGAAGGCCGTTCAATAAGTTACTTTACCATGATCACAGGCACGGATCTTTACGGTTATCGACAATGAAACAACTAGCGTCTGACCTGAAACGACTCAACCCGTTCTACACAAAAAACGTGGCATAAAATAAACGCCACGTTTTCTATCTTTAAATCAATTGTTATTTTGCATCCAGAATGGTTAAACAGTTTTGTACAGTGCCACCCCAGCAGCGCGCGCTTTCTGTTCTAGTGCGGTTGCTAATGCCTGCCATTCGTCCATGGATAAATAGGCCCCATCGACATTAACTGCGTGACCATCAACAATGGTCGGAATCATTTCCGGATACACATCTATAAGGGTAGCTAAATCCGCTTTTGATAACGCCATCAACGTTTGGTAATACGCTGTTGCTAATACATATGCGTTTGTCGTGCGCCACTTATCGCCAGGCAGTTCACCTTCACCAGCGTGACGTGCATTGCGAATTTGATACCATAACCGACTGTGTTTTGGCATCCTCATCACCTCAATCAGTTACAAACAGACTTTAAAATGGTAAGACACCGTCAGCGCCAATAAGCTTGCCGTCCCAATCGGATTCCTTATGTTGATCAATTTTTTGAATTAAATCAACGGCGGTTGCAACCGGCGCACCCTTTCGTGCTGGGTTGCTGGCAATTGGTCCTGGGGTCACCGCACGGAAATGAACCTCACCTTGAAGTTCATTTTGAAGCAAAACCGTCATCGCATTGACACCCATTCGGGAAATCCGTTGCCCTAATCCAGTTGTTGGCGTGCTGGCAGCAAAATTAGCAAACGTTGCCAGTTCGTCTGACATGCTAATCACCATGCCATCATCAGCTGCCTTGAGCCAAGGTAGCATCTGTTGCGTAACTAAATAGGTCCCCAGAACGTTCACATCGAATGTTTGATGAAGGCTTTCGGAGTCTTCATGACTGGCCTGGATATCGTGATCGTCAAACACGCCAGCGTTGTTAATCAACAAATCCAGTTTGCCAAACTGCTCACCAATCCACTGCCCCGCTTGCATAACACTGCCATGATCCATCAAATCAATCTGCAATAACCGTGCCTGACCGCCATCGGCCCGTAATTCGTCGACAACATCCAACCCACGATTTAGGTCCCGGGTTCCCACCAGAACCAAGTCACCATCTTCAACATACTTCTGTGCCAGTGCCAACCCAATACCGCGAGTCGCACCAGTAATCAAGACACTTTTACTCATTTAAGTTTGCTCCCAATCATTCTCACTTTGTTGTTCCAAACTAATTGATCTCATTATGCCACTATCCAACAAACGCTGCCCACACGACCAATACAAGCTCGAGTAAACCGCGCAAAACATGGGACCGCCAGTTAATCGTATCATGCTGTTTGCGGTCAATCAGATAATAGACTGTCGATACCACGACACACCCCACAAACAGCAGTGCGGCGCCTAACAGGCGATTGTCACTAAATAAAACCTGACACAAGATGAAAATACCGCCGACTAACAGCCATAATTGATATTCACGTGAAGGGCGGGTCTTCTTTCGTTGTGCCGCAATAATAATCCAAATACCGTATATTGCCACGGCAAACGTTGTGATGAAATTCAAAACTTTCATTAACATAGTTTTCCTCGTTCGTTGTGTGCCAAGCACACTTTTATTTGTCAGCTAATAAGGTCGAACGATAACGCCCAACAGTCGCTAATCGTAGTCCTTGGTTCTTAGCTAATAACCAACTGCGCACATTGCCGATGGATTGGTTGCTGACGGTCGTTGCTGTGGCAAAATGTGGCAGTGCCAAAGCGTTTAGACCATCCCCTGGATAACCGAGCTTGGTAACCAAAATCTCTTGATAATCCATGGTGCTGGGATGTGCATTGATGTAATCCACCGCTTGATTATAAGCCCGCATGAATCCTTGAACCGCCGCCTCATGATTTTTCAACATGCTATTACCAAACACAATTCCGGTATCGGCCTGATCGGCAGTCGTCTGGGCCAGCGTTCGTGCCCCTTGCCGTCGCAACAAGCTTGCATTGGGATCTGTTAAGCTAACTGCACTCGCAGTATGGTTATTAGCGGCACTCATCAGCTCAGTTTCACTACCAGTCGTTTTCAACGTGACGTTCTTATCCGTTAATTTAGCCTGTGCTAGAAGCAGATCCGTCGCATAAGCTTGCGTTGAATTGGCCAATGTCCCGACTGTTTTATTTTTCAGTTGTTTCAATTTAGTCACGTTATCATCCGTCGTCATCAACGCCGTGTAATTCGTGGCGTTGCCAACTACCTGACTCGTCGGGTGTGTACCACTAGTCATCATTAGCTCTGGCAAGCCACTAATGGCGCCTTCAAACTGATGCGTGCTGATGCCGCTGACCCGATCGTCAGCCGCCGAAACATTAGTCAAAGTCACGCGCAATTTGGCCTGCGTGAAATAACCGCGCTCTTCCGCCACATAGAGCGGTAAGGCGTCCACCGACTGACCAACAGCAAAATTAATGTTGGTTGGTTTTGTCGCTGGTGCACTGACCCTTTGTGTTGAACGACCACATGCCGAAACAATTACGAGTAACGTAGCGAGAGCCGTTAAAGTGACCATGGTCAGCCACGATTTATGTCGACGCTTAGACATGATCATCACGATCCTCGGATGTATCGCTTGATGGCACGCTAGTTTCACTTGTGGCTGTGGACTCACTAGAAGCAACGGTCGATGGTTGTGGATAGAAAACTTCAACTTGCGCCGCACTTGTGGCAGACTGTGGATAAAAGACCTCTACTGAAGCCTGTGAAAGAGCCGCCGAACCACTAGCCGTTTGTTCACTTTCAGCGCGGCTATCGATACTAGCAGTAGGCACTGCTGGGCGCCCATCTGCGGCGGGATATTTCGTTTGACCGTCCTTAGCCGGCAGTAGTGACAACAAGAGTAAGATCAAACTTCCAACAGAACCGGCCAAGTATAAGAACACCCACCAAGCACTTAATTCTTGATCGTGTAAGCGTCGTGCCGTTAGTGAAACGATTGGAAATACAATCAAGAAACCGACTACTAGACCAACTGGAATAATGAAAAGACCCAATCCGTTCAGCACACTTGGATCAAACGTCGGTGATTGTATGCTTGGATTTAATTGCAGCGTATTCCCACGGTTTACGAGTAATGAAACAAAAATGCGCACGGCGACAATTAAAAAGATGGTCAGAGAAAGCAAAGCGCCTGCAATCAAGCTGAAAATACTCCATGTCACTCTCGCCCATAGGTAGTTGCCTCGTGACACTGTGTCGTGAAAATTAAACATATTACGCCATGTGTACCCAAAAGCATTACTCAAAATGCCGCTTACATGTCCGCGATGGTTAACCTCTAAACTTGCTGGGCCGTTATCGACGCTCATCATGTTGTACCATGGCGCACGTGGGTCTTTTTCAACTTCTGGTAATGCGTGTAAAACAATCATGTGCACACCAGGAACCAGCATCAACCACTGATAGTGACCAGACAAACTTAAACTATGTAACCGACGAACCGACATACTTAAATATTGTAAAAACTGAGCCAGAAAGAAGAAGTTTTCCAACCAGTGGGCCGGAAGCGCAATTCCGTCACTCAATCCCGTTGCACCTGATAAGATTGTACTAACCACGATACTGGCAACCACCATGCCAATAATGGCGGCCCAGAAATCACGTCGGCGTGTCTTACCGCGATAATTAAAAATTTGTTGCCAACTGGCAATATAGTTCGCCCAAATATTCATGTCAGTTTATCCTCTCTTAACCGTGCACTTACTTAGTTATTTGCAAGTTCACTCTCTGGTAGATTGCAAATTTAATCCGAATTTTTGGACAAATTGGTCAGCATAACCTGATACGGTGTTTTCCAGTCAAGTATTTTAAGCGGTCTCTGGTTAATTTGGAGTAACGTCGTCGTTAAATCTTGAGCACTAATGTGCTCAAAACGAGTCCCCTTAGGATAAAAATAGGTAGATTGCAAATTTAATCCGAATTTTTGGACAAATTGGTCAGCATAACCTGATACGGTGTTTTCCAGTCAAGTATTTTAAGCGGTCTCTGGTTAATTTGGAGTAACGTCGTCGTTAAATCTTGAGCACTAATGTGCTCAAAACGAGTCCCCTTAGGATAAAAATAACGTAAATTCCGATTAAAGCGTTCATTACTACCACGTTCAGCTGGCGTATAAGCATGACAGTAATAGGTCTTAATACCATATTGTGATTCAAATGATACTAGCCCACTAAACTCAGTACCACGGTCCACAGTAAAACTGTGCACCGGTCCATTAAAAGTTGTTAGGAACTTAGTCAGTGCTTCATTAACACTCGCTGTCGTTCGGTCCTTTAACCGATATGCCCAAAGGAACCGTGATTTGCGATCGATTAAAGTTAATAAAACTGCCTTACTATGCCCACGAGGGCCAACGACGGTATCTAGTTCAAAATCACCGATGCGATTACGTTGATTAATCATCATGGGACGCTGTTCAATCGATCGCCCCAAAGATTGATTATATTTGGATCGTTGGTCAACGTTACGCCGTTGGCGTACGCCATGTTCAGGTAGATCATTCAAGGAGAAACCAATTCTCCCCTGATTTAGCCAATTATAAATAGATTTAGTCGCTAGTTTAAATTCGTGAGCAATCATTCCTGGTGACCAGCTTAGATGTAAATGGTTGAGAATTGTTTGCTTTAACTCATCGCTCAGCTTAGTTTTCCGACCACATCGTGATCGCTTGTATTCGGCATCTGTTTGTGCTAATTCAGCCTGATAAGGTTGACATCGAGATAATTCATAAGAAATTGTTGACGGTGATCGGTTCAGCCGAACGCCCATTTGGATATTGGACAGCCCTAGTTCACAAAAGGTTTCGATTTTAATTCGTTCGGAATAGGTTATACTAGACAAAAGATCAGCTCCTAAAAGATGGGTTTGTTGTAAACACCATTTTAAAGGAAGCTGATCTTTTTTGTCCGAACAGCGTTCGGATTAATTTTACAATCTACTTCTTAATAAACATTTGCCTATTGCCTTAACCGTTCGTAAAACACGAAACTATCGGCATTACCTTTAAGTTTAACCAAAAATAGACCTGTTTGCACAAATATTCGCCGATTTCACGTCCATTTATTAGTAAATTGATGAACACCATCAGAAACGTGATAAACTAGTGACATTACATGAAGGAGGCTGACCCCATGAAACAAGGAACCACCATCATGACACTCGACAACGGGTATCACTTATGGACTAACACTCAAGGCACGGGCGACATTCACTTACTATGTCTGCACGGTGGCCCTGGTGGCACACACGAATACTGGGAAAACTTTGCTGAGGAACTTGGCAAACAAGGCTTGAACGTGACCGTTCACATGTACGATCAACTAGGTTCATTTTACTCAGACCAACCCGACTACTCAGACAAGGCAACTGCTGACAAATACCTCACTTACGAATACTTCTTGGATGAAGTTGAAGAAGTACGTCAAAAGCTTGGCATCGACAACTTCTACCTTATCGGTCAAAGCTGGGGTGGCCTGTTAGTTCAAGAATACGCTGCTAAATACGGCGACCACTTGAAGGGCGCGATTGTTTCATCAATGGTTGATGAAATTGATGAATACGTCACCCACATTAACAAGGTTCGTGAAGAAGCATTACCTGCAGAAGAAGTTAAGTTCATGCAGTCTTGCGAAGCTAAAAATGACTATGACAACGACCGCTACCAGGCAGATGTTGATGTCTTAAACCGTGGCTACGTTGACCGCAAACAGCCACCGGCAATCGCTCATTTGATTTCAACGATGGCAACGCCCGTTTACAACGCCTTCCAAGGTGACAACGAATTCGTTATTACCGGTAAGTTGAAGGACTGGCATTTCCGTGATCACCTTAAGGACATCAAAGTCCCAACGCTATTAACGTTTGGTGAGCACGAAACTATGCCATTAGACACAGCGCGGACCATGCAAAAGCTGATCCCTCACGCTCGTCTTGAAACAACGCCAGATGGTGGTCACCACCACATGATCGATAACGCTCCTGTTTACTTCGATCACTTGGCCAAGTTCATCAAGGATGTTGAAAGTGGCAACTTTAACGATTAATTTTTAAATTCAATAGTAATAAACAAGCAGGCGGCAAATCCCTTACATTGGGACTTGTCGCCTGTTTGCTTACGCTTGCGGTTGTCCAAATTGAATACCGCCGTGGGACCAGTTCACGCCTCCTAAAGTTCGGAGTCGTTCACCTCGCCGCGAAGCCGAAACCCACGTCTTCACGACCGTCCCGTGCTGTAAATTGGGCTTAAAAACGCCCAATTAACACCACCTTCACGGCTTGTATTCAATTTTGACGCCCTCCAGCTCACATTGGTTTTTTATATTGAACACTCGTTCTAACAATCACACTAGTCAGTGATTTGACACTTGAGTGAAGGCGACCAGCAACAGAGTTTCGTGTTAACACAACTTAATGGCATGATTTTCGCCATTTAGTTGTGTGGGACGAGCTTTGAGACCTTTAGGGCTCAAAGTCGATGTTGAGGACCGCGATTTCCAGCGGGCTGAAACGTTCCCCACGGAACGGCGTTGCTGAGCGCCGTAACGAAATATACCGCACGTGTGTTAGCACTGCTGGTTGAATGACAAGCAATAACATTAATAAGCATGAGGAATGTTTTCGAACTTGTTCAGCGTCATTTGCTGCGTACATGTTTCCTCAATGAAATGACGATCGTGATCAATCAAAACCATCGTGGGTCGTACTTGCTGAATCAACGTTTGCAACTGTTCACGAGCATCAATGTCCAAATAGTTAGTCGGCTCATCCCAAATCAGCATTTCATGTGGTTCACTCAAGCTCACTGCTAATGCAGCCTTCTTCATTTCGCCCATGCTCCATTCGCTGGTCGGGGCTTTTAATCTTGGACGTGACACACCTAACTGATGCATTAAATTCCAAACGGTCGTTTCATCATGATGATCACGCCATTGGTCAAATGAACCGTCCGTGATAAAGTCCGTAAACTACTGAGATAAATAACCAATGTCCTGAGGCAAGTCATTCATCAAATAGCCATCGTAAGCTAATTTTTCCTGTCCTCGTAACAAATTCAGAAAACTAGTTTTACCCACGCCATTGGGGCCAATGATTGCTAAGCGGTCGCCCCTGTGAAAATCCAACGAAACGGGTTGAAATAGCGGTCCGTTTTGCCGTTTAACGCTGAAGTCCCGCAAACTGAACAACAACTGTCCGCCTGAAGTTTGTTGAACATTGGTTCGCAATCTATCCACCTGATCGACATCGTTCATTAAACCTTTCCGCTGCTCAATTGCGATATCTGTTCGGTGTTCAAACACCTTCGCGCGGGACATTAACTTCTTAGCCATCCGCCGACTGGAAGAATCATTTGACTCACGTTCACGCTTCTCAGCCCATTCACGCTGAATATTGGCACGGCTCGATAACTGCTTGATGCGATGCTGTAAATGCTCGTTTTGCGTGATCGCTGCATTGTCACGTCGCTCTTTATCAACCTGCCAGTTTTCGACATTGCCCGCCACTAAATCCACTGAGCTCCGATTTAATGACATAACGTGATCCACGAACAGATTCAAAAAACTTTCATCATGACTGACACAAATGAAACCTTGTTTTTGTCTCAGATAAGCGCCGACGACCTGACGACCTTCAATATCCAAATGATTTGTCGGTTCATCAATTAACGGAAAGTCGTTTTCGTTAACGAATCCACGAGCCAGTAACACCCGCGTTTGTTCGCCACCACTGAGCGTATCAAACAAACGTTGCTCATAGCTTTCATCTAGCCCAATCCGATCCAACTCCATGCTGGCCTGCCATTCTTCGGCACCAGTTGATGTCATGATTGCCATGACTGTTTGCGACCGATTAATCGCTGCATCGGGAAAATAATTGAACGTCACCGGATTTTTAATCAAGCCATGACCGGACAACTGACCTCGCAATAAATTCATGAAGGTCGTTTTGCCACGGCCATTACGGCCAATCAAACCTAATCGCCAAGTTGTATCGAGATTGAGCGATAACTTATCAAATACCGGCGCATCAGCGCCAGGATAACGGAACGTTAATTGGTCAATTTGAATGGTACTCATTCGACCACCTGCTTTTATATCTATTTAGTTTTGTTTTAGATAGTGCGGTTAAATGCACACTATCTTCGAAGGATTAACGCGTGAGTATTACCAAACGCGCTTCCACGAAATAAAATTATTCATTATTAAAATGGTAGATTGCAAATTTAATCCGAATTTTTGGACAAATTGGTCAGCATAACCTGATACGGTGTTTTCCAGTCAAGTATTTTAAGCGGTCTCTGGTTAATTTGGAGTAACGTCGTCGTTAAATCTTGAGCACTAATGTGCTCAAAACGAGTCCCCTTAGGATAAAAATAACGTAAATTCCGATTAAAGCGTTCATTACTACCACGTTCAGCTGGCGTATAAGCATGACAGTAATAGGTCTTAATACCATATTGTGATTCAAATGATACTAGCCCACTAAACTCAGTACCACGGTCCACAGTAAAACTGTGCACCGGTCCATTAAAAGTTGTTAGGAACTTAGTCAGTGCTTCATTAACACTCGCTGTCGTTCGGTCCTTTAACCGATATGCCCAAAGGAACCGTGATTTGCGATCGATTAAAGTTAATAAAACTGCCTTACTATGCCCACGAGGGCCAACGACGGTATCTAGTTCAAAATCACCGATGCGATTACGTTGATTAATCATCATGGGACGCTGTTCAATCGATCGCCCCAAAGATTGATTATATTTGGATCGTTGGTCAACGTTACGCCGTTGGCGTACGCCATGTTCAGGTAGATCATTCAAGGAGAAACCAATTCTCCCCTGATTTAGCCAATTATAAATAGATTTAGTCGCTAGTTTAAATTCGTGAGCAATCATTCCTGGTGACCAGCTTAGATGTAAATGGTTGAGAATTGTTTGCTTTAACTCATCGCTCAGCTTAGTTTTCCGACCACATCGTGATCGCTTGTATTCGGCATCTGTTTGTGCTAATTCAGCCTGATAAGGTTGACATCGAGATAATTCATAAGAAATTGTTGACGGTGATCGGTTCAGCCGAACGCCCATTTGGATATTGGACAGCCCTAGTTCACAAAAGGTTTCGATTTTAATTCGTTCGGAATAGGTTATACTAGACAAAAGATCAGCTCCTAAAAGATGGGTTTGTTGTAAACACCATTTTAAAGGAAGCTGATCTTTTTTGTCCGAACAGCGTTCGGATTAATTTTACAATCTACTAAATACCAATATTATCACCACGCTTATACTCTCATTACTTTTTAATTTACCATACATCCCGTTCAGAGTGGTAACATTAAGCGAGTTATTCAAATGCTGTAGGAGGTATTATATGCTTGCCATTACGATTGCCATCGCTATTGGTGTCGCCTTACCGATGGAAACCGCCATTAATTCACGTTTACAAGGGACGCTCAAGTCGCCCTACTTTGCTTCATTAATGTCATTTTTCATGGGAACCGTCCTTTTAACTGCACTTTTGCTTGCGACTGGACGCAGTTTATTAATCCCTGGCGCTTTCTTTACTAGCCATCCCTGGTGGATCTGGCTTGGTGGCGTGCTCGCTGTCGTCTACCTCACCGGGAATATTTTGTTATTTCCTAAACTAGGTGGTATTCAAACGGTCTTAATGCCCATTTTAGGGGAAATCCTAATGGGGTTGCTAATTGATAACTTTGGTTGGTTTGCCAGTGCTCAACATTCAATCACATGGTTGCGTGCTTTCGGCGCGATCCTAATGATTGTCGGTATCGTTTTTGCGGTCGTTCTGCCAGAACGTGCTCGTAAAAATACGTTCCAAGGTTCAGCGGAAGCTACTGAAACTCATCACGTCCCCCACCGCGGCTTTTGGCAATTGTTGGGTATCCTGTTTGGTGCGTTTGCCGCGGGACAAACTGCGATTAACGGTCACTTGGGACACTTATTGAAATCGCCCATTCAGGGTGCCTACGTCAGCTTTTTGGTTGGCACCCTCATTTTATTGATTGTGGTTCTGATTCAAAACCACGGTTTGCGGTTCCCAGTCGGTGCCATTTCACACAATCCGTGGTGGATCTGGTTTGGCGGCTTCATTGGCGCGCTGTTTGTGCTTGGCAATGTTTACCTAGTGCCTATCATTGGAACTGGCTTAACCGTTGTGATCGTGCTGTTTGGACAGATTATTGGTGGTCTCATTGTCGATCAGTTCGGCTGGTTCGGGGCCAAACGAAATCCTATCGTTCCCCTTAAAATCATTGGCCTATTAATCATGATCGTTGGTGTGTTGTTGATCAAACTTTTCTAAACATAATTTGTAGCGAATAAAACTTTTTCCAAAAATCGTTGACAATTTTCGACTAAGATATCATAATAAACACATTAAAATTTGATGAATAAAACACGCGTTGAAAAGAAAAGTAACCTGCGAAAAGATCGTTAAGCGAGCGCCGATTGGTGAAAGGGCGCCGATCAACCACAAGTGAACATCATCTTTGAGCGTTGACTGCGACAACAGTAGTCAATGGGTGCTCCCATTACAGAGCTAGGGTATCCGGCGTAAGGCCGCGTACCCGAAGAGGTAGGTTCTCGCGAGAGATCTATAAACAAAGGTGGTAACACGTGTAAACGTCCTTAGCTGAAGCAATTCGGCTAGGGACGTTTTTTTATCAAAGAAATTTTGGTTGAGACAACAAGAAGGAAAAGAGGCAATTATATGGAATTACAGGAACACAAATTAACCAAACGCGAATATGCACTCGTTAGCTCAATGTTGTTTGCACTATTCTTTGGTGCAGGTAACCTTATCTTTCCACTTCACTTAGGTCAATTATCCGGTGCTCATTGGCTGAGTGCGGCTCTAGGATTTTTAGTAACAGCCGTACTGTTACCATTACTATCAGTGCTTGCAATCAGTATCACTCGTGCTGGCGGTGTTTACGACGTAGGCCGCCCACTCGGCGTTTGGTTTGCCCTCACGTTTATGGTCCTAATTCACGGTACCATCGGACCATTGTTTGGTACACCGCGGACAGCAACCGTTTCATACACTGTCGGTGTCGCTCCATTAGTGCCCGCTCAATTTCAAACTTTAGGACTGGTTATTTTCTCCGCCGTGTTCTTCGGTTTAGCCTACTTCTTCTCTGTTGAACAAAGTAAAATCGTCGCCAACATCGGTAAACTATTAAATCCTATCTTCCTAGTCTTGCTGGCGCTTGTTTTCTTCCTCGCCTTCTTGAAACCACTTGGTAGTCCTGCACATCAAGCAATCACCACTGCTTACCGAAATGATGCCTTCTTTAACGGCTTCTTGCAGGGTTACAACACAATGGATGCCCTAGCCGGATTAGCCTTCGGGGTCACCGTCGTCACTGCCATTCGCTCCCTTGGTAAACGCAATCCTAACGCCATCGCATTAGTTACGGCTCGTGCCGGTTTCTTCTCAATGGGTTTCGAAGCCATCATTTACTTGTTGCTAATCGTGATTGGTGCCATGTCACTAGGTCAATTCAAACTAGCCGCTAATGGGGGGATTACGTTTGATCAGCTGGTCAACCATTATCTCGGTGTCGCCGGACAAGCCATTCTGGCCGTCCTAATCACGGTCACTTGTCTCACGACCGCCATCGGCTTAGTTGCTGCGTTTGCTCAAGATTTCCACAAGCATTTTCCAAGCGTCAGCTACCGTGTTTGGCTACGATTCACAACCATCGCATCCTTCTTAACGGCTAACATCGGCCTTAACCTAATCATTTCATGGTCCACGCCAATGTTGATGTTCTTATACCCGCTTGCGATGGTACTAATTCTGTTATCCATCACTTCACCTCTATTCAAACGTGATTCAGTCGTGTACGCTTTCGTCGTGCTGTTCACATGTGTTCCCGCTGTTTTCGACATGATTGCCGCCTTTCCGCCAGTCGTTAGCCAAAGTGCGTTTGGTAAAGCCATGACCAGTTTTCAAATGAGCTATCTGCCATTCGCCAAGTACGGTATGGACTGGGTCGTGCCCGCCTTGGTTGGCGCCGTTATCGGCTTGACTTGGCATTTCGTCAAACTTGCTCGAGAACACACCACGGCCTCGGTGTCAGATAACTAAAGATTACTAGCCAGTCATCTAATTAAAAACGTAATTTGCACATTGATAACCGAGTTGCTATCCTAAATCAAAATAAACAAGCAGACGATAAATCCTAATATAACGGGATTTATCGCCTGCTTTTTCTCATAAACATGTAAGCGAAACAATGAACTAGTTTTGGTATTCTTAAACGCGTGGTGGACTCGATTCATCGAGAATCTGGATGAAAGGGGGATGCAACCATGCTTCAATTATTTTTAGAACCACTGATTGTGGGCATGCTTTTAAAGATGTTTGACCACTGGTTGGATGATCACCATAATCGGCCGTAGTTGACCATAATTCAACCTAAAGTGTCCCGTCTAATTGCATATTATTCGAAAAAAGACCCCTTACTAGTCGTACCTAGTAAGGGGTCGGATGCTTCCATGCTTCGCTTCGCCAATAATATACCACATAGCTGCTACATCGACAAACGATAAGTAGACCATATCTCATCAATTTTTATCAGTCACACCTCATCCAGTTATCAGTGCAACTATGCTGGAAAAAACGCCTTCATTTAATGGAGGGCATTCAACCGTTCGTCCAACATTCTAGCCAGTCTTTGCAATTGTTTATAACTAACCTGAAAGAAATCTGGGTTTCCGGATGCCAGTGCAGTAATCGTATATGGCGGCAAATTCAGCATTTTATTCAAATCAGCCGGCGTTAATCGCAAAGACAGCATATCATGCGTAATCCGTCTTTGAATCATTCTCATCGCCATGGAGGTACCCAAACTGCCTCCGAAGATATTTAATACCCGCACCATTTTAATCCGAGTGAACAGATGATCTAATTTCATGACATTCACCTGATTATACTTTTTGCCGCCATTATACGCGCAAATGATAAAAATCGGTGCCATCATCAACTCCTAATCACCGAGTAACGACAACTTTTCCCATCATGTGACCGGATTCTACTAGAGAATGAGCCTGACGTAATGTTACTGCATCAAATGGTGACAATTGTTTGGTCAACGTGCTTTTCAACGTCCCATCATCAAACATCTTCGCGGCTCGTTCTAAAATATCATGTTGCGTTTGCATATCTGCGGTGTGGAAAAATGATTTTGTGTACATCCACTCCCAGGCAAAGTGGCCGCGTTTTTGAGTCAGACGTTTGAGATCCACTGGCCGATGATTTTCGGTAATTGAGGCAATCCAACCGCTTGGTTCAATCAGTTCAGCCATTTCATTCCAATGGGCGTCCAAATTGTTCAGTTCCAAAATATAGTCTACATAGTGATATCCCAGATTACGCACTTGCTTAACCAGATCTTCACGATGATTAACCGTTTCATCAGCACCATGAGCTAACGTCCAATCAATTGTTTCCGGTCTCGAAGCTGTCGCAATCACATGCAGGCCAGCCCAATGCGCAAGTTGGGTTGCAATGGATCCAACTCCACCGGCACCATTGATGATCAACAAATTGTGTTTTGCGTTATCTTCTTTATCATCTGGATCAATTGGCAATTGTTCAAACAACGCCTCCCATGCAGCCAGCGTCGTTAATGGCATTGCCGCTGCTTCTGCATCACTTAAATGCTGTGGTGCGCGACCAACAATGCGTTCGTCCACGAGCTGATAATCACTATCGCTACCCGCCCGTTTAAATGAACCTGCGTAATAAACACGGTCACCGACATTAAACAACTGTACCTGTCCACCAACTGCAGCGACCTCGCCAACTGCGTCCCAGCCAATCACACGGGGCTGACTCAAGTGACCGTGGCCACCACGACGCACGCCAATGTCTACTGGATTAACCGAGACCGCACTGACATGTACTAATAAATCGTGACCCTTGGCAACAGGAACTGCTTCTGTAAAGTCTTGCAGGCTGTGCTCATCCGTAATTGGCAAATGATCATTAAAACCGATTGCATTCATTGTTTTAGCCATTTTGATGACTCCCTCTCCCTATGACAACTGCTCTAACAACAACTCCATTCTAATATCGTCAAAAAAAGCCACAATCATGAAATTTTAATCACCTAGTTACAAATTTTTCACTAGCAGCCCCAGTGGACGATGATTTGTTGTTAATTTTAACGTGACTGCGGTATTCTGGCACTAATACATACTTTAGTGATAGGAATTTAGCGACTTGGAGGTAGTTATGGTACGTCACACATACGATTGTCAGGATGGCTGTCCAGTTGAAAGCACGCTACAGATTATTTCGGGAAAATGGAAAAGTGTTATTTTATTTCACCTTATCAAAAACGGCACCGAACGCTTTGGGGACCTGCAGCGTCAAATGAAAGATTGCTCTCATCGAATGCTGGCGCTGCAATTAAAAGAACTTGAAAACGATGGCGTGCTGGTTAAAACCATCTACCCTGTTATGCCACCCAAGACTGAATATCGTCTAACCTCATTCGGTGAAACCCTTGTTCCAGTGATCATTGCCATGGAAAAATGGGGTCGTTACTATAACACCACTCATCGTGAGGCTGAGTCATCACAGGCTTAAACACATGTTCATTTGATGCACAAAACCAGGCCACAAGCACATCAGCTTGCAACCTGGTTTTTATAATTGCGGAATCACATGTTTAATTGTGGCGCGTTTTGATTTTCTCAACATAAAAATACCAACAACTAGGAACAACAGAATGGGTGCAATCTCCGTAAAATTGACAATATTGCTGCTTTCCTGAACAGTGTTGTTGTGAAACGACGGAACGAAATCGTTAAGTCCATGCAAAATGATTGGGAATAACAAACTTCCCGTCCTCAGGTAAATCGCTGACAGCATTTGAACAACCGTTGCCATCACAGGTTGATGTACGGCATTAACAC
Source organism: Furfurilactobacillus cerevisiae (assembly GCF_048961765.1). Classification (GTDB taxonomy): domain Bacteria; phylum Bacillota; class Bacilli; order Lactobacillales; family Lactobacillaceae; genus Furfurilactobacillus; species Furfurilactobacillus milii_A. Next base: position 579,262 of record NZ_CP185253.1, on the reverse strand, counting down.
CGTGGGCGAGTCCGAACAGCACACTAGATACCAGAACACCAGTCCACAATTGATTACGTCCATGACCTAGTTGGCTAGCTAACGGTAAAAGCAGGCCGCGGAAAACATACTCTTCAGTTGGCCCAACAAAAAGCAACATTGTGACGCCGAGTGCTAAGTTACCCGAACTATTGAACAGAAGCAAAATTGCTTGAGCCAATAAAACGATGGCCACCCAATTTAACGGAATCAATCGCCATGAGCATTCAGTTGGCTTTAAATACACTGTTTGGTGCAACCACAATCGATTCAGCAAAAAAAGTACTGCAAACATCACAATTTCATACGACATAATACCAAATTCACGGCCGATCCCAATGTGTGTTGTAAAAAAGCCACCACCAAGTGCGATGATAATCACGGCCAACCAAGTAACAAATACTTTTACCCATCGATTGTTCATAATGAAGCCTCCTAAAAGTTGCTCTATTGCGCAGTCTCGCTTGCGTCGGCCTCATATTCCTGAATAACATTGAGGAATGCATCCCCGTACTTATCCAATTTATTTTGTCCAACACCCTTGATCGACAACATATCCAATGTACTTTGAGGTAATTCCTCACAAAAAGCCTGAAGCGTCTTATCAGAAAAAATAACGTATGGTGGCACGTGCTGTTGCTCAGCAAAATTCAAACGTAGTTGACGGAGTGACTCGAACAAGCCATCGTCCACCGAAACTGTCCGTTTGGCCTTCACAGCACCACGACGAAGCACTTTTGCCTTACCTTTCAGCACGCTGCCGCCCATCTCACTCACGTGCAGTGTTGAGTATTCACCACCAACTTGCTGCAAATAACCACTACTGGTCAAAAAATCGATCAGGTCGCTGACTTCTTTTTGTGGGCGACCTTTCATCAAACCATAGGTCGATAACTGGTCAAAGTGCTCGTCGCGAATCCGTTTGACGTGCGAACCTGTCAGCACCTGCGCGATAAGTGACTTGCCATAGCGTTGACGCATTCGCAAAACACAGGATAAAACCTTTTGCGCATCGACCGTCACATTGATCTGATCCCGTTCATCTAAGCAATTACCACAATGGCCACAAGCAGGTGAAGCTTCACCAAAGTATTTCAAAATAAACTGCTGTAGACAGCCTTCAGTATTGGCGTACTTAGACATTTCCTGAAGCTTTAAGTACTCACGTGTTTTAAAGGCTGGTTCCATGTCGGACTGATCAATAAAAAAGTGCTGAATCTGTAAGTCCGATGGCTGATACATCAGAATTGCCTCGCTAGGTAAACCGTCACGTCCAGCACGTCCAGCCTCTTGATAGTAGGCCTCTAAGTTGCCTGGCACTTGGTAATGAATAACAAACCGAACGTTGCTTTTATCAATACCCATCCCAAACGCATTCGTGGCTACCATAACTTGCACACGGTCATATAAAAAGTCTTCCTGGTTCTTATTACGGACGTCTTCACTGAGACCAGCGTGGTACATTTCTGCTTTAATGCCCTTCTTCTGTAATAAGCCTGTTAAACGTTCAACCTCCTTACGGGTGCTGGCATAAATAATTCCGGCGGCGTTAGCGTTGACTTTCAGATATTCTAACAGAAAAGCTTCTTTGTTTTGGTTCTTGACGACTTGAAAAGATAAATTATCTCGTGCAAATCCAGTACTGACTTCATTTGTTGGATCAATGTTGAGCCGTTGCATGATGTCGCTGGCCACTTTGCTTGTCGCCGTCGCCGTTAATGCAACAACTACTGGATGTGACGGAAACTGGTGAACGGTATTCATCAAGTTTAGATAGCTCGGTCGAAAATCATGGCCCCACTGGGAAATACAATGCGCCTCGTCAATCGCCAATTGAGAAATGTTCAGGTCACTCAGCTCGCTTAAGAAGCGTTCGTCGTCTAATCGTTCAGGCGCTAAATAAATCAGTTTGACCTGATCCATTGCGGCCTGTTGCAAACGATGTTCAATCTCTTGGTAATCCAACGTACTGTTGATAAACGTCGCCGGAATCCCATTTTCAGATAAGGCGTCAACCTGATCCTTCATCAGCGAAATTAGTGGCGATACGACAACCGTTAACCCCGGTAACATCAAGGCTGGAATCTGGTAGCACAAAGACTTCCCACCACCGGTTGGCATGACAGCAAGGACATTTTTGTGATCCATAATTTTATTAATAATTTCATCTTGGCCCGGTCGGAAACTGTCGTAGCCAAATTTGTCCTTTAATACTTTAAGTGCTGTCTCAGTCATGTGCTCCTCATTTCTTAGTAACTGGGTAACCTGCGCCTTGCCATGCAAGCGTACCGCCGTTGACGTTAACTCCGGTGATGCTACGTCGTTTCATTTGTTCAATCGCTAGTGATGACCGCCGTCCAGAACGACAAATCACTGTATACGTCGAATCTTTTGATAACGTTGGCAGCCACTGATCAATTGTACTCAGTGGTAGATTAACCGTTCGATCGACGTGACCTTCCGCATACTCGTCGGGTTCCCGGACATCGATTAAGTGTTCAATATCCGGCAGCATTGCGTTCAATGTTTGAACTGTTATTTCAATCATGTTTATCCTCTTTTAATGGCAGTTTTAACCATTAGTGCGTTATCAATTATACAGGCTTAGGAACAAACTACAATATCAGACACATGAGATAACATACGCGTTTTACCTTCAAAAGTAACGCTTAAAGCATTTAAAAAGGCGAAAACCCATAATCGGATTTTCACCTTTCTAATTACAATCCATTTCTACAGGTTGTCGCCAGGTTCAAACGTAACCGGTGACAGTTCCAATGCTTCTTTCACTAAGTGATCCATCAACGTTTTCGTCCGTTTGGTAATCTCAGCGGCCGTAACGTCGTTTTGCTTCGTTAAGTATGCCGTCGCATCGGCCTGTGACCCTGCTTCTGCATCTGTCGCGATCACGCGTGAACGGGCGTAGGCCTGACAGGCATCACGATATTCGTTAACCTCAACAATAAAGTCGTGGTAGTGTGGTTCAACTAACACACCGAGTGATTTGTATAACCAGTACGCATTATCCAACGAAACGGCCACAGTTGTGTTCTTATAGTTGACCGGCGTGTCGTTAACATTCGTAAAGAATGGCACGTATGGGCTGTAGGCAAAGAACCCCATCGCCATCCATTCAACTGCGGCATGCGCCGCATCAACGTTTGGCCGAATCTGTAAGATATGTGAGATCTGGTTCCGATCCAGTGCGATTGAACGGAATGTTTTCTTTTGAGCAGGTGTGCCGTCGCCGAACGGATCAAACGGTGTTTCCTGGTAGTGAGACGTGAGGAAATATTCAACGTCTTCCACTGCTAGTTTGCGGTTAGCATGTTGAATAAACGGAATCTGCTGACTAGTTGGGTCCTGTTCCAAATCTGGTGTAAATAATTTTTCACCATACCAAGCACGAGGTGTGTTGTAATGTGCATCACTTTCCGTGTGAGTGCCAAAAATCTCACGGAAATTAAACGTGTCTGGTGTTGGATTCAACTGATTATCAGCCACAAATTCCTGCAAGTCTTTAGCCCACATAAAGTTGTCAGTGTCATTAAAATCAATTGTTTGAATGTTGATTTGGTTTGGTGCAACGGCGTAAGCGTCGTCTGGCAAACGAACGGCCGCCCAGTGATGACCACCAGCCGTTTCCATGTACCACACTTCATCCTTATCAGAGAAAGCGATGCCGTTACTTTCACCAGTCCCGTAATCTTCGATGAAATCGCCGAGACGTTGAACCCCTTCACGCGCAGAATTGATGTATGGCAACACTAATGTCACCATCGCTTCTTCATCAACACCGTCGTGAACCAGAGGATCGAAACCAAGCACCCGTGGACTGGTAAACGTGGTTTCAGTGGCACTCATCGCAACGTTTTTTTCGTTAATTCCGGCCTCTTCATACAAACCGTCATCTGTTGGCACACTGGACTCAGCCGTATACCTTAATGCGTCAGCTGGTAAGTCGATTTTAACCCCAGTGGTGACGGACGTGTACGTGTCCGGTTGACCATGACGAGCCGCATGAACGATGAACTTCTTGGGTCCGATGGCACCATAGCCATCTTCGTTGCGTGCAATGATTGTCGAGCCGTCCATGGTTGCTTTCTTACCAACTAAAATGGCCGTGCATGAAGAATGATTCGTTTTCATCAAAAAGCCTTCTTTATTTATATTGTAATTCCAGTGTATAAGTCTGATGGATAAATTCCTAGTCCTTGGCGGCAATTAAAAGTGTTGTGTGTACATTCGCGTTTCAATAATTTCATCACATAATGGTTGTAATTGTTCCCGCTCGCTAACTTGCGCTTCAAACGTCATGTCCTCAACATAAGCAGTTTTATTGAGCCGCTTAGATAATGCTAGGGGCAGTTTTCGACCATTAATTTTGCACCGTAAATACGTTGCATTAGCATCCAGTTTGAACCCGTTGTGTTGATAAAAACGGTTAGCCGGCACATCCTCTTGCGTCCACAGTTCGCAGTAATGAATATCTTGATCCAACAGTCGTTTGCGCATTGCTTGCCATAAGTCCTTGGCAACACCTTGTCGACGATATTCTGGCAAAACCGCCAAATTCCAAATCATTGCACCGGATTCTTGTTTGTCCGTCATGCTCTTACTGTCGATTTCTGCATCAATCAGGCCGATAATTTTATTTTCTTGAACGACTATTAATTCAACACTGGGTCGTGCAAACGTTTGGCGGTGCTGTTGGACATCTTGAAAATAGCTAGAATCCATGAAAGATAGGACTCGGCATTGGAGCCAAGATAGTTCATCTGTGAGGTGGTAATCGCGAATTTGCATGAGAAAATCCTTTTTAAATCGTATTTTTGAACTGAAGCTAGATGACCAAACGAATCTCGTCCATTGTGAGTGGTCGTCTGTTGCCGCAATTTAGTCAACTTGGTTTTGTTTTTTACTTTTATATAGTCAAAACGCGTTCACACCCCCGCGAGCCTGTGCATAACCCGAAATAAGCACCGTAAAGGCAAAGTTCACCTTCACGGTGCTTATTTCATGTTATTGCTCGGCTCGCAACCCGGGGGTGTTCACGCTCTTACCAAATATGCACTCTCTTATCCGGTGCCAACCACATGCCGTCGCCTTCCTTTACATCGAAAGCGGTGTAGAAGTCGTCCAGATTTTGCGCCTGAACGTTGGCACGCAACTTATGTGGTGCGTGGACGTCGATACTCAACAACATTTGTTCATATTCTTGGCTGGCCTTCATGCACCAAACCTTAGCCCAGTTGGTGAAGAATTCCTTGCCAGAGAAGCTGTCATCTTCCTTAGCCGCTTCTAACGCACAGCTCAGGCCACCTTGGTCCGCAACGTTTTCAGAAACAACCAGCTTACCGTTAACTTTTTGACCTGCAAAATCAAGACCGTTAAATTCATCGATCATCGCTTGCGTCAACCCTTGGAAATGCTTCAAATCGGCTTCGGTCCACCAGTTATGCATGTTCCCGTACTCGTCGAATTGAGCACCATTATTGTCAAAAGCATGTGAAATTTCATGTGCCATAACAGCACCGATCCCACCAAAGTTTTCAGAACTCGTTTGCTTCAAGCTGTAGAATGGCGCCTGCAGAATGGCAGCTGGGAACACGATGATGTTGTTCGATGGGTCGTAATAGGCGTTAACCATCGCTGGATCCATGTAGTTCCACATCGTCCGGTCAACTGGCTTATCGATGTCATCAAAGTTAGCCTGAGCCGCAATCTTCGCAAAGTTCAATGCATTGCTGAATAAGGAGCCACCATCTGCTTCCGTCTTGACCACAAACTGCGCAAACACAGGATCAATTTTGTCAGGAAAACCAACGTTTGGAATCAATGTGTTCAACTTCAAAATAGCCTTGTCACGCGTATCTTTGCTTAACCAGTCATTGTTGGCTAAACGGTTTTTATAGACGTCAATCATTCGGTGAACCATGTCCATGACGTCATTCTTTGCCTTAGTACCGAAATACTTACGAGCGTAGTAATCACCAACGACCATGTTGAATTGACTGTAGGCTAAGCGGTAAGCACCCTTTTGTTTGTCAGGTGCTTCCTTAGTTCCCGTCAACGCACGGTTGTACTCACCGGCAATTACACGAGCATCGTTAGTTAAGTAGCCAGCACAGTTGCGGACCACCTTAACTAAGTACCAGCTCTTTACTTCATCAAAGTTATCAGCCGTTACAAGACTATCAAACGCTTCATAGAACTTAGGATCAGCAACGATAACGCGGTTAACCCGGTTATCAAGTGCTTCATCCACGTAAGCTTTTAAGTCCAGCACAGAACTGTGTTTGCCAAACTCTGATAAGTCTTGCGGGTTATACAGCTTGGGATAATCAGCCTTTTCTTCGCTACTCTTTTCGTGTTGAGCAAACTTCGCATCCAAAGCAACGGCTTGATCCAACGTTGTTTTGATCTCGTCATCACTAAAACCGGTAGCCTTGAACAGTTTTGTCATCATGCCACGGAACGCAGCCATTAGCTTAGGTGCTGCTTCATTGCCCTCCGCATAATAGGTTGTATCTGGCAGGATCAAACTTGGTGCGTCAACGTTTACAACACGATGTTTGGTATCCTTCATGTCAGGTTCAACGTCGATTGGAACTAAGGCGCCACTCCCCTGCTTAATGAAAGTCACTAACTGCTTTTGTAAGTCTTCAAAACTTGTTAAATCCTGAACCTGTTTTACCAGTGGCTTTAATGGCTCGAAACCAGCCTTATCACGAGCTTGGTGGTAGAAAGCAATGAAGTTAGCCAGTAAAACGTTGTTTGGTTCCACTTTGCCATCCAACATGTCGCCAAAGTCACTCATCAATGTCTTTTCAATGTTTTCAACTAAGTCCGCAAAACCACCAGTAGTAGGTTTGTCAGCTGGAATCTTGGCCGTCTTTAGCCAGTCACCATTAACGCCTAAATACAAATCATCTTTAACATCTGCAGTACCCTCGTCTGAGCTAGTAGCGCCGCCGACTAATGCTGCAATGTGATTATTAACTGTCATATATACTGCCTCGTTTTCATATTGATTAGAAAATGGTTAAAGCTCTCATTTAGTATAGCAATTCTCTCACCTAAACAAAAGGGATTCAGAAAACTCGGCCGTAAATGTTTGTAATCTTTGTTTATTGTCGCTACACTGCTGTTATTGAAATTATTTCGGTTACAATTTAAGGAGGATTCCTATGAGTTCTGTATTTCTAGTTGGTGCGCACGGTCATATTGGGCAACAGATTGTTGCCGATTTGGCAGAGAAAGGTATTACAGTCTTTGCTGGCATTCGTGACCTTGCACAGGCTGACGTATTCCCAGACAGTTCGTTTGTTCGCCCAACTGAGTTTGACCTCAACGCTCTGCCAGATAAAATGGCTGACCAGTTCAAGGCCACTGGCGCCGACACCATCGTCTTCTCCGCCGGTTCAGGCGGCAAAACTGGTGACGATCAAACCCTGATTGTTGATCTGGACGGTGCCGTGAAAACGATGGAAGCCGCTGAGCAGGCTGGCATCAAACGTTATATCATGGTCAGCTCCATCTTCAGCAATCACCGTGAAGCGTGGGACGCAAGCGGCATCAAGCCATACATGATTGCTAAACGTTACGCGGACGAAATGCTGAAACAAACGAGTCTCGACTACACTATCATTCGTCCTGGATATTTAACTAATGACGCCGGTACCGGTGAGATCACCATTAACCCAGCTGACGAAAAGGGCGTTAAAATTCCCCGTGCGGACGTCGCTGCAACCATTACCGAGTTGATCGACGCTCCCGACACAATTCGTCAGTCCTATACGATTGGCTCCGGTGACACACCGATTGATCAAGCATTCTAAAATATTCATATGCGATAACAAAACGACGCGTTGGCTCCTTATTGGAGTTGGCGCGTCGTTTGCGGTAAACTGACGGTAATTTTTATAAAGGAGTGCGATGGACATGAAACGAACCATGTTTAAGCATCTGATCCGGTTAACTCATCATTGACACATTTATCGACGGTTCTTGAATCTCAAACGATTATTAATCGTCAGCACTTTTCTAACCGATTTTTCAAACGCCACCCTTATTTTTCTATTTACCTTAATTATTGGTCAGCAAAAGTCTGCCTACTGGCTTAGTCTTCTCTGGGCCAGTTATTACGGTGGCAGTTTTGTTAGCCACTTAGTGATGGTGAGTTATGTAGATCGCCTAACAAGCCGATTTCTAATGCTGGGGTCAGAGGTTTCTCGCTGGCTGATTGTCACTACGTTGCTTGTTAATGGCAATTTCAATCGGCCATTGAATCTTGTCATCATTGTCTGTCTCCTAGGTATTGTTGAACCAATTTTCCACCCAGCAGAAGTCCGTTTGCTAACAGAAGCCTTTAGCCCAACGGAAATGGTTCAAATTAACGCAATTCTCGAGTTGTCAGGCCAATCCACCACGATTATCGGACCCTTCTTAGCCACGTTACTCACAACTTGGTTTAACGCTCGGTTTACGCTGACCGTAATGTCAGTTATCCTGTTTAGCTCTGTCATCATCGTATTAATGATGCCCACGAGTACAGTTGGCAAAAACAAGATTCCAGTTAGTTCACTCCAAACCAGCCTCAGTACGTTTATTCACTCATCAGCTCTACGCCACAGCGCCAGTCTGATGTTTTTACTGAATACGCTATTCATCGGGACCGTAGTGCCCGTGTTGCTTAAGTTCATCCAACGATTTGGTCCACATGCTAATTTTAATTACACGTTGTTGACCGCCAGTCAGTCAATCGGACTTATCCTAATGGCTGCGCACCTCGCCCACAAACCCGTGCACCAGACTAATCTGTTAAAGCGAAATTTATGCACTGTGCTTTTCATCGCGGGATTATTAGCTTTAATTAGTATGACCACTAAGCTTTATTTGCTAATCCTATGGTTTCTGCTAATTGGACTGCTTTCCGCTATCTTTGACGTTGAAAACAATCTGCTATTCCAAAATGCCAGCCCTCACAGTGAAATTGGGCGCATGTATGTTTTCAAAGGTTTGATAAACGTAGGTAGTGTGACATTAGGCACCATATTAGCTAACGTTGTCTTAAACTGGCTATCGGTTCAACAATTGTATTTTGGGTGCGCCGTCTTTTTATTACTGATTAGTCTGTGGCTACTGCTACACCACTCATTCAAGTAAGATACTTTTTAACCGCTTCGTATTTAACAAGTCGCTGATAACGCACTTAATTTTCAGAAGAGAAGGAAACAAAGTGAACGAAAATTATATACAAGGTTTACGTAAAGTGATTGGCCATCAACCACTCATTCTAGTCTTCGCTGGTGGCGTTCTTCGAAATAAGGACGGTGCAATCTTATTGCAACAACGATCAGACTCACGACTGTGGGGGTTCCCCGGCGGCATGCTTCAGTACGGTGAAGCGACTCGCCACGCGGTCATTCGGGAATTTCAAGAAGAAACGGGGCTCCTAACTAAAGTAACAGGACTGTTAGGCACCACTTCTGATTTCATCGCCCACTATCACAATGGTGATGTGGCGCAGACAGTTGGCATCATTTTCGAAATGCAGCTAGTATCCGGTCAACTTAATGCAGACAGCGATGAGACCAGCTCACTACGTTGGTTTTCGCTAAAAGATCATCCCCAATTGTTCAACAGTCAAGCTGAAATAATTTGGAAACATCTTCAACAATTCGACATTCCGTTTTATGATTAATGTGATTGGTCGAAACATTAAATTTCCGTCATCTATCTAATCGAAAAGGAGTGTTTGACATGGCAAATTATATTAAAGAGATTCGGTCACTTACCGGTCATCGCCCATTAATTTTGAATTCTTCAACTGGGTGTTTGCTAAACGATCAACAACAAATTTTACTCCAAGAACGCGCGGATACTGGCGGCTGGTGTCTACCAGGCGGTTATTTGGAATTCGGCGAGTCGTACAAGGAAGCGATGGTGCGTGAATTTAAAGAAGACACCGGGCTATCGGTTACAGTGAACCAAACACTCGGTGTCTTCGATAAGTATTTCTATACATACCCTAACGGCGATGAAACGCAAATTATTTCTACTTTGTTTGTTAGTAGATTGTAAAATTAATCCGAACGCTGTTCGGACAAAAAAGATCAGCTTCCTTTAAAATGGTGTTTACAACAAACCCATCTTTTAGGAGCTGATCTTTTGTCTAGTATAACCTATTCCGAACGAATTAAAATCGAAACCTTTTGTGAACTAGGGCTGTCCAATATCCAAATGGGCGTTCGGCTGAACCGATCACCGTCAACAATTTCTTATGAATTATCTCGATGTCAACCTTATCAGGCTGAATTAGCACAAACAGATGCCGAATACAAGCGATCACGATGTGGTCGGAAAACTAAGCTGAGCGATGAGTTAAAGCAAACAATTCTCAACCATTTACATCTAAGCTGGTCACCAGGAATGATTGCTCACGAATTTAAACTAGCGACTAAATCTATTTATAATTGGCTAAATCAGGGGAGAATTGGTTTCTCCTTGAATGATCTACCTGAACATGGCGTACGCCAACGGCGTAACGTTGACCAACGATCCAAATATAATCAATCTTTGGGGCGATCGATTGAACAGCGTCCCATGATGATTAATCAACGTAATCGCATCGGTGATTTTGAACTAGATACCGTCGTTGGCCCTCGTGGGCATAGTAAGGCAGTTTTATTAACTTTAATCGATCGCAAATCACGGTTCCTTTGGGCATATCGGTTAAAGGACCGAACGACAGCGAGTGTTAATGAAGCACTGACTAAGTTCCTAACAACTTTTAATGGACCGGTGCACAGTTTTACTGTGGACCGTGGTACTGAGTTTAGTGGGCTAGTATCATTTGAATCACAATATGGTATTAAGACCTATTACTGTCATGCTTATACGCCAGCTGAACGTGGTAGTAATGAACGCTTTAATCGGAATTTACGTTATTTTTATCCTAAGGGGACTCGTTTTGAGCACATTAGTGCTCAAGATTTAACGACGACGTTACTCCAAATTAACCAGAGACCGCTTAAAATACTTGACTGGAAAACACCGTATCAGGTTATGCTGACCAATTTGTCCAAAAATTCGGATTAAATTTGCAATCTACCTTCTCGTTTGGATATTTAATCCGGCTTTCTACTAGCCGCAATAATCATATCAATGACGGCACTCAAAGGCGTCGTAACAGGATCGATCGTTTTAGCGGCCACCCGCTGTGCATACGTCGTAATCGTGACAAACCCCATGGTCAAGATAACGTCAGGGTCCATCTCACGTAACTCACCGTCTTCAACGCCCTTCTTTAGCTCTTTAAAAATTTGATCAAAGTTCAGTTCGGCCTCTTCCTGTGATAGATCTAACGTTGCCAATACAGGTGAGGCATTAAACTGCTGAATAAGCGCCATGTCATCAGGATCCTCGATAGCAAACTGATAAAGCGCTCGTGCAAACAGCGTTAGGTTTTCAGTAGCACTGCCCTTGGGCGAATAATGAGTCATTAAGTAATCCCCAATAAGCTGTTTACGGCTTAAAAAGGTCTGCTTAACGATATCTGCCTTATCCTTAAAGTAGATATAAATATTAGATTGCGAAATGCCTGCCGCTTTCGCTACTTTGGTTAGGGTCACGCCACTAATACCCTCTGAAATAATCATCTTTGTCGTCACGTCGAGGATATGCTGCCGACGATTTTCATCTTTTTCTCTCATGTTGTCACTATAAAAGAATTTAGATTCCTGGTCAAGATAAAAAGTCTTTTTAAATAAATGATTTACAAAGAATAAAAATTCTTTTATATTAAAACACGTTCAATTGAATCCAGTTACTCATTTATTTTTTTGCTCAATAAAAGAATTTATATTCCTTAAAGGAGATTATTAACATGACTAAACCCGTTGTGATCATTACTGGTGCATCCTCAGGCATGGGTGAATCCGCGGCCAAACAATTCTTTGACGCTGGTTATACTGTTTACGCCGGCGCCCGCCGCATTGAAAAAATGGCGCACTTGTCTAAATTAGGTATCCACACCTTTCATTTGGACGTCACCGACCCCCAATCTAACCAGGCTTTTGTCGATCAGGTACTAAAAGACGCTGGTCGGATTGATATCCTAATTAATAACGCTGGCTATGGCTCTTTTGGCGCGCTGGAAGATGTCTCCCCCGAAGAAGCCAAGCAACAATTCGATGTGAATGTTTTTGGGGCCATGAACCTAACCCAACTGGTATTGCCAACGATGCGGGCTCAACATTCAGGTCGGATCATCAACAATTCATCCATCGTTGGTCAAATTTATGCACCACTTGGTGGCTGGTACTTTGCTTCAAAACACGCTTTTGAGGCGCTCAGTGATTCACTTCGTTTGGAGGTCAAACAGTTCGGTATCGACGTTATCATCACCGAACCCGGTGGTACCAATACGAACTGGCTGAAAATTTCCGCGGACCACCTCATCGCGGCTACACCAGCCAACTCAGCGTATCGCAAGATGGTCGATGATTTTACCAGCGCAACACCATCTGGTCTAGAAACGGCAGATCAAATCGGCGCTTTAATGCTCAAAGTTGCTCAAATCAAGCACCCAAAAACTCGTTATCAAGCCACAATGCGCGATAAATGGATGGTCATTGCAGCTCGCAAACTTTCTTACCGAATGTTTGACCGCATGGTAAGTGGCGGACTATAAAGCGTGCGTTAAAGTATTGATATTAAAGGATTTATAACTTAATCAAGACACCATAAAATCCTAACGAAAACGGTACGGAAACCTCATCAAAATTGAGCCATAAAAAAGAGCAGTCGTCTCACCTTTGATAAGGTGACGATTGCTCTTTTGTCGTTTCCACCACCACTTTTGCGGATCGGCAGGGGATGTTCATTGCCATGATGTTCTTTCAACATTGCAGTTACATCATGTTCGCTAAAAGTTTAAGACCAAAAACCATCTACAGTGAAACGGGACGGCCACATATCGTGACTGCCCCGCTTTTTAATCGCTTAATATTTTATAATTTATAAGTCCAAATCATCATCATTTTTCCTCTGTAATCGCAATGCATGCGTCGAATAAATTTAATACCGATTCTCCATCGTGAACGTGACCAAGTTTGCATCAGCCGCATCGCGAAAACCAACTGCGGTATAAAACCCGACGGTCTTCGGCTCGTTTTCAGTCAGCAAATGGACCTGCCCGATATTCTTCAGTCGCGCCATCGCTGTCATCATCAACTGTCGGCCGATCCCCTGTCGTTGGTATTCAGGCAACACCAAAACATCTTGAATAAAGGCAATCGACACCTCATCAGTCACATAGCGTAGCAACCCCACGAGCTTTTCGCCATCGAACGCCGCAAGGTTGACTGAATGCGCAATCGCTGTCATCAGTGCTTCCGAATTTTGCGTATAGGCAATCCATCCGTTCGCTTTGTACAGTGTTACAACAGCCTGTTCGTCCATCGTCGAAACGGTTTTAATATTAATCATTTAATTGTCCTCCACTTTACTTAACGTCTCAGCAAAGTGCAGTTTTACGTTTGTCACACCCCATAGATAGTGACCTCCGAACTTCTTATTAATTTCATTATTGCGAAATCATTTTATGCATGTCCACTAATTTAATGGATCAGGTAATGCTAGTAATGTCGCTAATCCCAAACGTAGCGCCGTTTGTCGAGCCGAACGGCCCCAATCACGTTTATCATAGGCATCGGCATGAGCTAACGAATCAGCCGTAAAGAAAAACTGACCAAAATCGACACCGCGAAACTGGGCGCAAGCGGCCAACGCAGCACATTCCATTTCCACCGTTTGATAGCCTGCAGCGCGGTATTGATCAACCAACTTTTCAGTTTCCCGAAAGTACCCGTCTGTCGTCCACGTATTCACGCGGGTAATCGTCTCATGGTGCTGGCTGATAGTTGTCTCAATTGCCTGCTGCATTACCGGATTCAATGTTACCGTCGTGTCTGCAGGCAAATAATGATAGGATGTCCCTTCATCGCGCAACGCATTCATTGGCAACAAGAAGGCACCCTCAGCGTGATCTGTTAACACGCCACAACTGCCCATACTGATAATTTGCTTAACACCGTGCCCAATCAAATAATCCAAAATCTGCGTCGCAGCGGGAGCTCCGAGTGGCGCCTGCATCACTGTCAATTGCTGACCATTAACTGCAATTCGCAAAATCGGAAATTCTCTGGTAATACAGCTAAACGTTCCTATCTCGGCTGGATGATATGGTCGTAAAAAAGTTACCAAGTCTGCGGTTTCTACAAATGCAAATAGACACTTCGTTTCCGCAATGATTTCGGGGTCTTCATGCGGATCGGTGACGCCCACCTGGTTTGTGTCAAAGTTAAATAATGGTGATTCTGTCATCGTCCTCATCCCCTCATCGAATTTTAATGTTAAGATTACACTTAACTTGATTATTCGTCTACCTCGTTGCAACTTTTTGATTGCAAGTTTGCAAACGGTCAGTAAACTAAAGGCAGAGTGTAAAGATCCAACAGGCACTCCATAATCAGACATTTGAAGAGAGACGGAGGTATGACATGGATTATCGAATTGCGGTGTTATCAGACAGTCATGGTAATGCATCGGCATTGAGTGTTGCCCTCAGTGACGCGAAAAAGCATGGTGTCGATGAAGTGTGGTCACTGGGTGATATTGCACTTGGCGGCGCGACATCAGCGGAATGTTATGACTTATTGGAACAAGTTGGCGCTACTCAGTACCTTATGGGCAACTGGGAAAGTGACTACAACTTTATCATGGGCAAACCGAAAAAAGGTGTGAACTTTGACGATCCCACTGATGTTTACTTCACCATTTTGGCCCAGTATGAGCATGCCCGCTACACGCCTCAACGAGAGGCGCAGTTACGTAATCTACCTATGACCGGTCGAAAAGTTCTTGATAATCTCGTTTTCACGATGTCACATAATCTCCCGACTAAGAATCACGGTCACTCGCTATTTCCTACTGAAACACAAGCAAACTTCGACGTCCTCACCGAAAATAATCCCGCCGCAGATGTGGCCCTTTACGCGCACACGCATACGCCCGTTTGGCGATATACCTCAAATGGTCAGATGGTATTGAATCCCGGTTCCATCGGTCAAATCTGGTTTACCCGCGATAAACTGTTGGCCAATCGTGCAGCCAGTTACCTATTACTCACAATCTCAGAAAAAGGCATTGAAGACGTTGATTTTCGCCGTGTCCCGTATGACATGGACGGCGAATTGCAGCGTGCCAAAGACCTGCACTTCCCATATGTCGATTTATATCAAAAACTGATGTTCACCGGGCACGCCTCAACTCATGATGCCGCTACCCTAACTAAGGTCAACGCAGAACATCATTATCGTGAGCAGGCCATCGAATTTCTAAACAGTTTACCGACTCCTGAAAGTCAGGACAATGCTGATGATATGCCAGGTAAAGGTGACCATTAGACTGATTTAAATTTTTTGATGAAAGGCGGCTATAACTATGAACGATGAAGAACTAATCCAGCTTGGCTTATCTGGTAAAGCTCCCTTAAAAGTAATCCTGGCCGGCTGGACTGAGTCGAACACAGATGGTCAAAAGGTTGGCGTGGTCGGTTTGCTTTATGTCACAACTGACGTTCAGCGGGCCCAACAACAGCTCACTCACCTGCGCAAACAGAACCCGGAACATTACTATATGGTTTACAGTGTGCCTTATGATACGGATTTATCGACTCTATCCCACTGGCCAACGCTTGAAATTGAGCCAGAAGATCTCGCTTAGTTTAGGTTACAGCGTGCGTTTCATAATCAGGTCGCGCTGGACGGAGGAACCGAGTTGGAATACGTGGTCGCCGGCTAGTTGGAACCCGATTTTATGATAGAATTTGCGAGCTGCATCATTGTGTTCCCAAACGCCTAGCCACAGTGCACTTTTGTGCAAATCTTCGGCAGTGGTAACTGCCTGATTGAATAATTGCGTGCCCAATCCTTGACGCTTAAACGTTGGCAGAATGTAAATCCGTTGTATTTCTAGCGCATCTGCCCCCATTTTCTCCGTTTGTGCCTCGCCAACGTTCAGTTTGAGATAACCCGCAACCGCCTGATCTACTTTAATAAAGTAGAACCAGGATTCCGGATTATTGATTTCTGTCAACAATTGATCAACTGAGTAAGCGCGGTCAAGATAGTCTTGTAAATCGGTCGAGCTGTTTTCAGAGCCAAATGTATCTTGAAACGTTGCGCAACTGACCTCACGTAGCGTTGTTACGTCTTGTGGTGTGACTGCTGCTATTTGTACTGTCATAAATCCTCCATGGTTGTTAGTAATCTCGTGGGACGCCCGCTTTGACAGACTTCCAGTCTTCGTTAACGTTAACGGTCATGCGTTCTAAAAGAGTGGCCAACTGTTGGGCCTCTGCTTTTGAAAAGCCTTGCAGGGCCTTGTCAGTCGAATACGCATTTTCCCGTTTGAGTCGTGGATAAACGGCCGTTCCTTTTGCCGTTGGGTAAAGTTCATAATTTTTAAGGTTTGTTTCGCTGTGTTGACGTGTAATAAAACCATTGTTAACCAGCTTTTTTATCGCCTGTGACACCGTCGTGTGATCCACCATTACGAGTTCCGCCAACCGCCCCTGAACGATGCCGGGATTTTCGCAGATTCTCACAAGATACAGATACTGGCCTTTGGTAAGGTCGATGTTCTGGAAATCAATATTAGAAATCGCATCTAATGCACGTGAAATTTTACCGATAGAACGTAATACATCTTCCATATTTCTCTCCTGTTAACTAGTTTGTTATGAAGATTAGTAGATTGTAAAATTAATCCGAACGCTGTTCGGACAAAAAAGATCAGCTTCCTTTAAAATGGTGTTTACAACAAACCCATCTTTTAGGAGCTGATCTTTTGTCTAGTATAACCTATTCCGAACGAATTAAAATCGAAACCTTTTGTGAACTAGGGCTGTCCAATATCCAAATGGGCGTTCGGCTGAACCGATCACCGTCAACAATTTCTTATGAATTATCTCGATGTCAACCTTATCAGGCTGAATTAGCACAAACAGATGCCGAATACAAGCGATCACGATGTGGTCGGAAAACTAAGCTGAGCGATGAGTTAAAGCAAACAATTCTCAACCATTTACATCTAAGCTGGTCACCAGGAATGATTGCTCACGAATTTAAACTAGCGACTAAATCTATTTATAATTGGCTAAATCAGGGGAGAATTGGTTTCTCCTTGAATGATCTACCTGAACATGGCGTACGCCAACGGCGTAACGTTGACCAACGATCCAAATATAATCAATCTTTGGGGCGATCGATTGAACAGCGTCCCATGATGATTAATCAACGTAATCGCATCGGTGATTTTGAACTAGATACCGTCGTTGGCCCTCGTGGGCATAGTAAGGCAGTTTTATTAACTTTAATCGATCGCAAATCACGGTTCCTTTGGGCATATCGGTTAAAGGACCGAACGACAGCGAGTGTTAATGAAGCACTGACTAAGTTCCTAACAACTTTTAATGGACCGGTGCACAGTTTTACTGTGGACCGTGGTACTGAGTTTAGTGGGCTAGTATCATTTGAATCACAATATGGTATTAAGACCTATTACTGTCATGCTTATACGCCAGCTGAACGTGGTAGTAATGAACGCTTTAATCGGAATTTACGTTATTTTTATCCTAAGGGGACTCGTTTTGAGCACATTAGTGCTCAAGATTTAACGACGACGTTACTCCAAATTAACCAGAGACCGCTTAAAATACTTGACTGGAAAACACCGTATCAGGTTATGCTGACCAATTTGTCCAAAAATTCGGATTAAATTTGCAATCTACCTCAAACCTTCCATCAACAAGGAAACCATCCGCGGCATCAATAACAAGACAGCCGCGGTGTTAACTCCGAGTTGAAGAGTTTTAGCAACTGAGTAATGTGCTAAAGCACCAATAACTAGTCCAATCACCAAACCAATCACCGTTGAATCACCAAAGATTCCCATCCGCTTTTGGACAGTTTCCGGTGTGATCTTAACCTTGTTAATTCCAGGAATACGGTCAAACAACCAGTTTAATGGTAAGGCCATCAAGAAACCAGGTGCTGAGGCCCCTTGAGGAAATGAAATGCCTTCCAGCCCGTAGTATTTTTGAACTGTCGGCGCAGCTAAATCCGCCAACAAGTAAATCAGCATGACATGAACAATCATGGTGAATAATCCTAAAGCAAAATCATGTGTCACAACATAGACAAGTGAACCAGTAAAGGCAATGTGCCAGTAATTCCAAACATCGACGTCCAATGTTTTCGTCAAACCAACTAGTAGCAAAATGACGTTTGCAATAACACCAACTGGAATCGCCAAACTACCTAAAACAGTTCCGTAGGCAATGGCAGATGCTGCAGGCCAACCAATATCAATAGATGTCAGATGTAAACCAAAGTTTTTAACCATCGCTTGAGCGGCTGGTCCCAGGTTTTTAGTCAACAGACTGATGACCAAGTTCAGACCAACAAATCCAACTCCGACCGTTAATCCAGCCTTAAATGCCTTACCGGGTTTGATACGCAAAATAAGTGCAAAAATAAATAATAAAACTGGGAGCATAACGCTCGCTCCTAAATTAACAAACCACTGTAACGCTGCCATTACAATTCCTCCAATAATTAATCAATCTCTGCTTGTTTCATAATGTCTTTGAAGTCAGCAGTAGTACTAATCGTCGTCAACTTCTTCATTAGGTCATCATTCTGGAATAATCCCATTAACCGTTGTAGCATCGCTAACTGCAAATCAGGATCATTTAATGCCAACATAAAAATCAATTTGGCTGATACATCAGCGTTATCACCCATTTGATTGAAATGAACTGGTTCCTTCAATTGAAGAAAGCCAATTTGTGGTTTAATCACATGAACCGCGTCCGTATGTGGAATGGCTACCCCCATCGATGGTGCAAGCAATCCCGTTGGAAATTGCTTTTCACGGCTTAAAATACCTTCTTTAAAACTTGATTTAACTACGCCAGCTTCTTGTAATGCATCGGCTAACGTTGTTAAGGCTGTGGTTTGATCAGCTATCGACTGGCCGAATAAAATCACATCTTTATCAAAATACACGTGCGACTACCCCTTTCATGTCTTCTCATTGCAGTAATGCTCGAACATCAATCAATGAGTTTTGTTTTACTAACTTTTTCGTCACTTCGTCGTCGGCTAGTCGCGTCAATAATGTCGTGAACTGTGGATCTGTTTGCGCCGCTGAGGCTGTCGGCGTTGCTAGCATAACGATCAGTCTGATGGTCGGTAGCTGCCGCCAATGTTGTGGCGTTTGCAGCCAACCAATTAGAACCGTGTTCCTAAGAACAACGGACCCCACAGCGTGTGGCATCAAAATTTGTGGCGCAATCATGGTCATCCCCTGTGCCTCGCGTTTAACGATTAAATCCGTAAACGCGTCAACATCACTGACACGCTGTAACTGGACCAATCGCTGCGCCATTGTTTGAAACGTGTCTAGAGAACTGGCCGAGGGTGATAGTGACATGAAAAATAGCTCTTGCGAATCAATCATCAGCTGTCCCTCCGTTCAATCCAATTAGCGACCTGATCCCGATCGGCCTTGGTAAACATTGCGCTAACCATCACCACACTAGTGTCTTCGGCCGGTGTTACGTTGACTGTCGTGATAATAAGGTCAATGTGCCCGTAATCAGCAGCATGCTTTAAATACCCGTCTTTTGAAACAACGGCCACCACATCCAAGTCTGGGAAGGCCTTCTGAACTTTCACTCGGATCAGTTGTGACGTCCCAACACCGCTGGCACACATGATGAGGATTCGTTTGGCCGGCTTGGCCTGTTCTAGATACTTCGCAAAGTACAAGGTAATAAAACCACTTTCGTCAGCACTAATCGCGGCTGGCAAAGCAAATTTCGTTTGCGCCTCACTGGACAGCTGCTTAACTTGAGCGAGCTCCTCAGGATACTCAGACCCAATCTCCTTCAATAAATGGTTGGCTACCGAAATGCCGTTTTTCAAACGATTGACCATTGGTTTGATATGGTTCCGTAAATCCGCAACCAATGCAGTTCGATCCACGGCGCGACCATTAAAATCAAAGCCATCAACGTAGAACACAACAAGTTGATCAACCAACTGATCTTCATGCGTCGTACTCGGCAATTCACGATCGTACCGCATTGAGACCATGTACTGAAGCAGGTAAAAATCTTCGATGGCAGGCAATGTTGTGTTGAGATAGCGGCCAATTTTACCGATGATTTCTCGAGCCACTTCTGCAAACTTAGGATTGCGCTCCGTCAACGCTTTTTGGTCAGTAGTTAATCGATTCTGCTCCGGATCATCAACTACCTTCCCCTCACGAAAACGACTCATCAAAATATAGAGATGCGAAAAAATATTTATGTTATACGGGTAAGGAATCGTTAGCTTCAATGAACGCTCCAAGTATTCAAGTTGAGCGATTAAAAACCGTTCATCAAACGATGACAGCTCATGGAAATCGTCGATAAAATCATCGATGCTTTCTTTGTCCATGAGGTCACCCTTGTTAATCGTATTTCGAATTGCCTGACGAATGTTTGGTTCGGGACCAGTTATTGATAAACGACGATAGCGATGCTTTAGTACCAGTCCAAACGACAACGCTAACTTATTCATCAAGGAAATATCGTTTTCAATCACCGTTTCACTCACGTAATAATGCTCATACAAGCGGTCAACATTTAAATCAAACGGAGCGTTGAACAATAACTCCAGTAAAATCCGGTTACGTCGTTCGATTGGTGAATAGTCCAAGGTATTATCCACGCTGGTATTCCGTTCATAAATATACCGATCGTAATTTAGGCGATACCCCCTTCCACGTACTGCCTCAATGACATCACCAGACTCTGAACTATCATTAATGCTACGGACATTTCGATAAATCGTTTTAGTAGATGTGTTGGTGACCTCAGAAAGCTTGTGGGCAGTGATGTAATCGTTTTGTCGCATCAAAATATCAATCAAACCTTGTTGCTGATCATTTAACTGCATAAACGCCCCACCCCTTTTAATATAATAGGCTAGAAAAAGTATCCGCTTTCACAAGATAGTGTCCTTTGCAAGGGACAATTTCATAAAACATCAGCGAGATCTCTTTTCGAATGTTCATACTTTCACTTGTAAAGAAAGGTTCTATGAACCGTTCCGGAACAGTCTTGTGAACCTCTATTTTGCCTGACGCATTCGAAGCCTCGCAATTATTTAGCTTAACGATTGATCACCATATAAAGATAAAGTGCACAAAAAAAGCTCTCAGTCTCTATTTGATAACTGAGAACCTCACTTTATTCAGGATTTTTTTCTATACGCTTTGTATATTTACAGCAAAAAACAATTACAATACTACTTGTGTAATTGCATTCATCTTACCCCCCCTCATCTAATCATTCAGGATACTGTTTAAATTCACTAACAGAATATTTCTTACGTTTTCTTCGCTTCGAATTGGTTGAAATATTTTATATGTTTCTGATTTGAAAATATTATTTAAAAAAATGATTAAACTTGTGATAATTCACAATTGCTACTAACTTACTATTTCTAAGCCCTAGCCAGTCCGTACTTATTTGTTAAATACTTGGATCTTTCAAATATTCGTTTATTAGACTGTTGTACTAGCCTTTCCGCGTTCACCTTGTTTTCGGGAAAAGTTATTAATTCCACATTATTAATTAAGTCTGCCGATGAGTTAAAAGCGGTACCTGTTAATAGATTAATAACATGCTGATTTTCATCGACAAACCCATTCAGGTCATAAAAGTTAATAAAACCAGAGAAGTTAACAAAAAGGTCTAAAAAGACTGAAAAACAATCAAATGCTTTAATTCGATATGGCTTCTTTTCAT
The DNA here is from genome assembly GCF_048961765.1 of Furfurilactobacillus cerevisiae. Lineage (GTDB taxonomy): Bacteria > Bacillota > Bacilli > Lactobacillales > Lactobacillaceae > Furfurilactobacillus > Furfurilactobacillus milii_A. The sequence continues at coordinate 557,310 of NZ_CP185253.1, read as the reverse complement.
AGTAGTTTGACAAATCCAGCAGAAACAAATCCGGTCTGTCATACATCGTATTGGCCCGATTAACATTGATGCTTCGACCCTGACCGGAAATAAAGGTATCCTTTTTTACTATTTCTACATTTTTGGGAAATAACATATGCCCACCAATAAGACGTGAAATCTTCAAGACTTTCCGGACTTCATCAATAGAAAACTTTCCTTTTTTCTTAAGACGCCTTCGTGAAATGGTAGATTGCAAATTTAATCCGAATTTTTGGACAAATTGGTCAGCATAACCTGATACGGTGTTTTCCAGTCAAGTATTTTAAGCGGTCTCTGGTTAATTTGGAGTAACGTCGTCGTTAAATCTTGAGCACTAATGTGCTCAAAACGAGTCCCCTTAGGATAAAAATAACGTAAATTCCGATTAAAGCGTTCATTACTACCACGTTCAGCTGGCGTATAAGCATGACAGTAATAGGTCTTAATACCATATTGTGATTCAAATGATACTAGCCCACTAAACTCAGTACCACGGTCCACAGTAAAACTGTGCACCGGTCCATTAAAAGTTGTTAGGAACTTAGTCAGTGCTTCATTAACACTCGCTGTCGTTCGGTCCTTTAACCGATATGCCCAAAGGAACCGTGATTTGCGATCGATTAAAGTTAATAAAACTGCCTTACTATGCCCACGAGGGCCAACGACGGTATCTAGTTCAAAATCACCGATGCGATTACGTTGATTAATCATCATGGGACGCTGTTCAATCGATCGCCCCAAAGATTGATTATATTTGGATCGTTGGTCAACGTTACGCCGTTGGCGTACGCCATGTTCAGGTAGATCATTCAAGGAGAAACCAATTCTCCCCTGATTTAGCCAATTATAAATAGATTTAGTCGCTAGTTTAAATTCGTGAGCAATCATTCCTGGTGACCAGCTTAGATGTAAATGGTTGAGAATTGTTTGCTTTAACTCATCGCTCAGCTTAGTTTTCCGACCACATCGTGATCGCTTGTATTCGGCATCTGTTTGTGCTAATTCAGCCTGATAAGGTTGACATCGAGATAATTCATAAGAAATTGTGTAAAAGGCACCCGTAAAATGTAGGAAAACGGCAGGTTAGAACTGTTGGTTTTCCTACATTTTTTGTATCATGAATCACATCAGAGTGTAGGAGGAATTTGATGTGAGACGTGATTTAAGAGAAGGAGTGACGATTTACGTGACTGAAAATATTAAGCCTAACTTCGCCGAGATTGCCCGGCAATATAATGTTGATTATCGAACCGTTAAGAAAGCCTATGAGGAAGTCAAAGCTGGACTTAAGGGCCGACCAAGTGGTCGACCGAAACGGCCAAGTTTACTGGATCCATTCAAGCAAACCATCGATTCAAAGCTTGAACTAAATTGTTCGGCTGCTTCAATTTTTAAATTTATCCAGAAGAAGGGCTTTACCGGCAGCTATACCCTCGTGAAAGATTATTGTCGCCAAACCCGCCGAGAACGAGTTAAGAAAGCTACCATTCGGATTGAACATTCCCCTGGTCTCTCTGCTCAAGTTGACTGGAAAGAAGAAATGGCCCTAGTGAGCAGCGAGGGTGAGCTGTTTAAATTCAATATTTTCTTGTATGTATTGCCTTATTCAAAACTCAAATATATGACACTAACCTTTGATCGGAGCCAAGATACCCTCTTTTCTTGCTTACACGACGCTTTCCTTCATACCGGAGGTATTCCGACGGAAATCTGGTTTGATAATATGAAAACCGTTGTGGATCATACAAAATCCCAGTTTGGCCACGCTGTCTTTAACGAACGGTTCCACGAATTCTGTAAAGATGCCGGTTTCACACCAATTGCTTGTCGACCATTCAGACCACAAACTAAAGGTGCAGTTGAAGCCCTTGCTCGCACGGTTGAACGTTTACGGCCATACAATACTGAATTTGCTGATGGAACTGAGCTAATCGAACTAGTTCATATGCTCCGAGATGATCTAAATCATGAAACTTCGCAGGCCACGGACGAAGTCCCGTACCTGAAATGGTTAGACGAAGAAAAAGAGTACCTTCATCGCGTTCCAGTTAATCTCCTTGAACCATACTTCGAAGAAAACATTACCCGTGTCGTTTCGAAGGAGGCCATGATCAATTTCCGCAAATGTAAGTACTCAGTAGATCCGCGATACATTGGTTGTACGGTTGCTGTTGAAATCTCCAATGATGAGCAGCGCATTCACATTTATTATAACGGAGAAGAAATTCGTACGCACTCCATAACTACCAATTCGCTGAATTATGACCCCCAAGATCAGTTCAATATCCTCAAATCTGATTTGCTTAAAGGGCGGACAGATGAAGACATTTCAGCTTACATTCGTGAACATATGACTGATTACGACAACTTATAGGAGGCTACCATGACCACTAATAATCAAATTCTTTTAAATAATCTTGAGCGCTTAGGGTTAAACAAAATCCGTGAATACTTGCCGAATTACCTTGATCAAATTCACACTGATAATCTGTCATTAACTGAGGCGCTAATTGATTTAACTAATTCGGAACTCCAGAATCGACACGAAGGTCAGATTGCACGGGCCATTGGCCGTGCTCGGTTCCCCAATACAAAATCCCTAGATACATTTGATTTTAGCTTTCAACCCAGTATGAATCGCCAAGAGGTTCTGGAATTCCAGAATCTGGCTTTTATGGAAAAGTCTGAAAACTTAATCTTTATTGGCAATCCGGGAGTCGGTAAAACCCACTTGGCAATTAGTATTGGGATTGAGGCCTGTAAACAGGGCTGTCGGGTTCTCTTTATTAATTGTCATGAGCTGTTGATTAGATTGAGAGCAGCTTACGAAAAAGGACTGCTTGATCGATCTCTAAGCCGCTATTCGCGCTATGACCTATTAATTATTGATGAAATTGGGTATTTGCCAATTGGTCACCAAGAAGCTAACCTCTTATTTCAGCTAGTCAATGCCCGCTATGAAAAGCATTCAACGATCATTACCAGCAATAGTGATCTATCCGCTTGGGTTGATATTTTCCAGAACCCAACTGTGACAGCAGCCATTCTCGATCGCTTGGTTCATCATGTTCACGTAGTGAAGATCACTGGTAAATCTTACCGATTACGTGGCCTCAAGTAACTGCCGAAAACCTACATTTCTTTCTGCCGAAAACCTACATTTTTAAACTGCCCTTGACAAAATTGTTGACGGTGATCGGTTCAGCCGAACGCCCATTTGGATATTGGACAGCCCTAGTTCACAAAAGGTTTCGATTTTAATTCGTTCGGAATAGGTTATACTAGACAAAAGATCAGCTCCTAAAAGATGGGTTTGTTGTAAACACCATTTTAAAGGAAGCTGATCTTTTTTGTCCGAACAGCGTTCGGATTAATTTTACAATCTACTAAATACCAAAATAATCGGCTGCCATACCCATTTTATAGACTATCTCACCTTCTTTTGTCGCTATTGTAAGTTGTAGCCCATATGGTTTCATGATTTTTACTTTTGTTATTTCATCACCACTTGGAAAAGTACGATTTGAAAATATTGTTTGAAAGTCTTTGTAAAGCTTTAAACTGGATGAATCGGGGTCATAATATTTACCTTCTGGATTAAGATCCACTGTATCTACATCCTGATCAATGCCCTTCTCATGAATGTTCAGATAATTCATTAATTCTGACATTAATGCTCCTTAATATCATTCGCAACTTCACTACTCACATCATCACTCATTTCCAACCAACTGTGCAAAAATGAACTGACCGACGACAGTTGCTCTTTAAAAATTGTTCAAAATTTACTCGTAAAGATTAGTCTTGTTTTGAACTTCCAACTTGTCGTTGAAATCATAAACAATCGGTTCACCTATTGTCATTTCCAATATCATTAGATTATCACTAAACGTCTCGTTTACTACTCTAAAGAATAGGTAGAACCCATGGATAGTTCTTTAAATCATTCAGCAACACTACACCATCCAACCGGTTATAAATATTAACGAATCGATCAGAGTTATCATATATGAACACATTATCTACATGACTGGCAATATCTTCTAAATTATTAAGTGACTGTACATAACGCTTCTTGATTAGCTCTGCAGGTACACCGTGACCGGTGACCGCCCTTTTGAACACGTACGTTAACTCTATCAATTGTAGTTTGAGGACTATCAAGTGTGACGTACAACAATGTCACTTCAAATCCATATTTGTGCGCTAGATTGATAAGTTCAACCTGTGTCTTTCCAACTCCAGCTAATGTAGTTTCAACATGAACACTAGTCTTCGTTTCAAAAGCTTTATGCAATTGCTTTCAGATTGTCACTAGTTTTATGCCAATCTCCGCCACTTGCTCTTAAAATTCGTCAGCATTAATGCGTTTAGTCCCAGCAAACAAATCTGACGAAGTGTCATAAAGTGTACTTTTTCCAGCACCATTAATACCACCAACAATCAAATATTGAGGTCTAATCATCTACTGAACTCCTGATGATTAATCACTTTTTCTTGCCGCTTATCGAGCACGTACGTATAAGGCGCATGTAAAACTTGTTGTTTAGCCGGATCCTTTTCATTTAAGAAATCAGCTCTCAACGTTTGTAAGTCTGTACGCTCTGCTTCAACCAACATTTTTTCAAAAACATTTTCAGTGCTCATTGTTAGACCTCCTGCTTTTGAATGAATTGACTGAAATAGTAGTCAACCTTTTCAGTGTTTACATTGTATTTTGAAGTAATTTTATTGTACTACAATTTTTTGACATATCTTACTCTGTCATTGATGGCCTGTCACGTATGTCATCACTGAATCTATTTTCCATCAACTTTTCAATTCCGAGCAAATCATATGCGATCTGGAGAATCCAAATTATATCTGATTCTTGAGGTCATGCATATACTATTTCAAAAAAGGTCCTCAACCACAAATCGGTTGAGGGCCTCATTTTATATCAATAATTACTTGTCTAACTTAGTCTTGCTTTGAACTTCCAACTTGTCGTTGAAGTCGTAAACAACTGGTTCACCAGTTGCCATTTCCAATGAGACGATGTCTTCGTCAGAAATGTTTTCAATGTATTTGGACAAAGCACGTAATGAGTTACCGTGGGCAGCGATGATAACGTTCTTGCCATCTAATAACTTAGGTGCAATTTCGTCTTCCCACAAAGGCATAACACGTTCCAAAGTGACCTTCAGGTTTTCACCACCGGGAACGATCTTTGGATCCAAGTTAGCATAACGACGGTCCTTTGATGCAGAACCTTCGTCATCAGCACTCAACAATGGAGGCAAAACATCGTATGAACGACGCCAAGTGTGAACTTGGTCATCGCCCCACTTTTTGGCAGCTTCAGCCTTGTTTTGGCCTTGTAAAGCACCGTAGTGACGTTCGTTTAAACGCCAAGTCTTGGTTTCAGGAACCCATAATTGGTCGGATTCTTCCAAGGCGTAGTGTAAGGTCTTGATTGCACGTGTCAAAACTGAAGTGAAGGCGTAGTCAAATTCCAAACCATGTTCCTTGATCAATTGACCAGCATGCTTTGCTTCTTCAACACCCTTGTCGCTCAAGTCAACGTCAACCCAGCCAGTAAACTGGTTAGATAAGTTCCATTGTGATTGACCGTGACGAATCAATACTAATTTAGCCATCTCTAATAACCTCTTCCTTAAATGTAATTATCAATTCATTATAACCGAAATCCGACACAAATTACATAGTTCACGCTACTTTCCGTCATTCGCGCTGGACTCACGTTTGGCACGACGGCGTTCCCGCATTCGTTTGATACTCGGTCGTTCGCGACCAATTGACTTAACGCCCAGTAGATCAAGGAAAAATGTAAATAGTGGCACGCCGAAAATCAGTCCCCAAACACCGAATAACCGCTCGCCAACTAGTAACACGACAAACGTATAGAAGATGGGCAACTCGGTTCGACTAGCATAAAACTGTGGATTCAACACATAGGCTTCTAATGTATGCACTACGAGGATCATTACCAAAATATAAATGACGTAATCCAAACCACCGACAGAATAACCAATTAAGCCAAGCGGAACCACCGAGATGATTACCCCTGCCACCGGAATCAAACTGAGAATGAAGATCATTAACGCTAGGGTTGGTAACTGTGGCATCCGCATGAAGGCCAGCGTGACAGTTGTAATCACTGTATTGCAGATAGCAATGAAGAATTGCGCCTCAATAACGACACCAAACGTATTGATGAACTTTTTAAATAGATAGGAAACGTCTTGGAAAAACCACCCGTATGTAGAATCCAAGAACAGGTGTGAAAATTCGCGCACCCGCTTGTTCTCGACAGTGAAGAAGAAGCTCAGAATCAGCGAGAAGAACAATGTGAGCGCCATTTGCCCGATGTACCCCACATAATTCAAAATAATCGTCGCCCAATTTTTAAGCTGGTTCATGATATCTAGCCGTTTGGCATACTGATTGATAAAGTTCACCACATAGTTCGTATCATGCGACGGATTGCGATAAAAATTATAAACGGTATTCGCCATCTTGACCGTTTCATCAATCAACTTAGGAATATAGTTCGTAATCCCCGAATATAACCCCAGAATCACCAATAAATAGATGGCAATCACGATGACAGCTGCCGGTATTTTAACAAACCGACGAATAAACTGCGTCAGCCGAGTAACCAAAAAAGTAAACACAAACGTGAGCAATACGATGCTGATCATGGAACGCATTAACCAAAGTGCCAGCACAATGAATCCTAACACCGTCCAACGTCGCAAAGAAACGTTTTTAACGAATCGTTGATAGTATGTTGTCACAACCAAATCCCCCAATAATTTCTCTGCTCTAACTGTAACTCACTGCCCATTTTTCAGCCACTCACAGCACCACAAACTCATGAAGAACTTAATGTTTGGCAAAATAAAAAGGCAGCCCACAATGTGTTAGCTACCTTATCCCCCTCAAAAGAGACCTAACTATTCGGCTACACCCTCTGCTTTGGCCTGAAAGTCTAGCTTCAAATCATCCAGCCCTAAGGCATGATGAATAATGTAGGAAGTTGCACCAAGCAAAGCGGATTCTGTGTACCCTTTTGTCAGGATAACCGGTGTATCGCCGTCAGGCATCATTTGTACCAGCGCGTTACGAACGGATTGCAAAATCTGCGGGAATCGTTTGAACATATCACCATTCAAAATCACAACATCTGGTGCAAAACTCGTGGAAAGATTCGTCAATACTCGTGACAGGTAGTAGGCAAAATCATCAATCGGTTCCATCACCCGCTCATCCTTGTGGTAATAGGCCTCGGTAAGCTTTGCAAAGTCCATTTCCTGCCAACCCATGCGGTCCCGAATCGCCTTGTTTAAGGCAGGTTCAGATGCATAAACGTCGGCAGCCGCCATTTTACTGTGATCATAACGATCAACTAGGTAGGCTTCGCCAACTTCACCAGCGTGCCCCTCATGACCGGTATACAAGTGTTGATCGGCGACAATACCTGCCCGCAAATGTTTGCCGATCATCAATGTAACCAGGTTCTTAAACAGCTCATTGTCATGGAAATCACGCTCATAAATAGCTGACAGGTTAGCAGCATTTTCAATCAATACCGGAACTTGGAACTTATCTGCAAAGTATTTGGCCAAGTCAAAGTTTTCCAGACCTTTCAACTCTGTACTAATAATGTGATTATTGTAAACAGTTCCATCAATCACAAACGCAATACCAGCCAATGATTCGTCATTTAACTGACCAACCGTCTTAGCAATCGCCGCCGTAATCATGTCCATTACAGTCGTTAAATTAATGCCATCCGTATCAATCGTTTGGGCGCTTAACTTAGACGCGTTAAAACGACTAATTAAGATAGCAACACTACTGCTGCCTAAGTTAATTGCCATAACGTAGTTTTTGCCAACGTTAAGTTCTCCCATTACTGGTCGGCGTCCGCCGTTTTTAGTGCTAACACCGTGACCTACCTCACGAATGACGCCGGACTTCAATAACTGGTTATAAATATCAGAAACAGTCACCTTATTTAAATCCAGATTACGTGAAATCTGACTACGTGAAATCGGCCCTTCATTAATAATTTGTTGGAGCACCTGCTTTTCATTGGTGCTGCGCATAATGTGCTTATTTATAATCATTTTAACGCGATAACAAACATGCTAAATCCATTCGTTCATCAAGTGGTTTAACAGAACGGTTAGATTCAGGTCGTTATCTCTACCCTCCTAACGTCGCCTATAAACATCTTTATATATTTATAATAAAATGCTAGTACGTAAATGTACACAAAATAGGCATTTTTAGCCCCATATTGACCAATGTTTTGTCTAGTTCCTTTCGTGTCCGCTTTACAAACTAACTAACCGATGCTTTTCGAGTGACGTTTCAACAATAAGTAAGGCCCTTACTATTTAAAAACCAATTGATCAAAAGATGATTACACAACCAGTATAGCAAGAGATTATAGTCTATACCAATGCAACCATCCGGCTTTTATAAACTACTGAATTTTATATCCTGACGAAAATTCGTGCAAATCTTTTGTTAGAAACAATTGGTAAATTAACTGACAATCTAAATCAGGTTTGTTTGCATTCTGAACAAATCGACTTATATAAGTCATTTTCAGCCGCATTTAAAGCGTTGGGTGTTTTGACAAACAGCGTTATACTAAAGATTGTATTTTTTAAAAAACATGATGGCGTTTTTGCCATACGGGCACTACCATCAAACGGTTAACGAGAAAGGAACAGAAGGATTCATGCTGGATAAGACATTTTACAAGACATTTCTCAGTCACTCATTCAACATCCCTGTGCGTGTCAATTATTGGGACGGCACCAGCGATGTTTATGGTGGTGACGGCGAACCACAGGTGACAGTTACCTTTCATGAACTTGTGCCAATTAAGTCATTAACGCGCAATGCGTCGTTGGCCCTTGGCGAAGCTGTTATGGATGGCAGGATTGAAATCGACGGTAGTATTCAAAAGTTAATTGAATCAGCCTACGAAAGTGCTGGTAGCTTCTTTAACAACAGTAAGTTCAAACGGTTCATGCCAAAGCAATCGCACAGTGAGTCACACTCTAAAGAAGATATCCAAAAACATTACGATGTTGGTAATGACTTCTACAAGTTGTGGTTAGACCCGACGTTGACGTACTCATGTGCTTACTTTGAACATGACGATGACACCTTGGAACAAGCACAGTTGAACAAGGTTCATCACATTATCAAGAAGCTTGACCCTCAGCCTGGCAAACGTCTGTTGGATATTGGTTGTGGCTGGGGTACTTTAATGCTCACAGCAGCCAAAGAATACGGTTTAAAGGTCACTGGGATCACACTAAGCCAAGAACAATATGACTTGGTTAAACAACGGATTATCGATGAAGACTTACAAGACGTTGCCGAAGTTCGTTTGGAAGACTACCGCGAATTGGGTAACGAAACGTGGGATTACATCACCTCAGTTGGGATGTTTGAACATGTTGGTAAGGAAAACTTGGGCGCCTACTTCAAGTGTGTGGCCAAATACCTGACTGAAGACGGTGTCGCCTTAATTCACGGCATTACTCGTCAACAAGGCGGTGCCACAAACGCTTGGCTCGACAAATACATCTTCCCAGGTGGTTATGTTCCCGGCTTAACGGAAAACATCGACCACATGATCGACGCTGGTCTGCAGGTCGACGACATGGAACCACTACGTCGTCATTATCAACGGACCACGGAAATCTGGGACAAGAATTTCAATGAGCACCGTGACGAAATTGCCAAACAATTCGACGAACGCTTCATGCGCATGTGGGACTTGTACCTGCAGGCATGTGCGGCTTCGTTCCAGTCTGGCAACATCGACGTCATTCAGTTCCTGCTCACTAAGGGTGCATCTGGTCGCGTGTTGCCAATGACACGGGATTATATGTACAAATAATGTTTCACACCAACAACTGTCAATTTCTTGACGGTTGTTTTTTCTACTTCTAGTCAAGCTAAGTTACAGCAGTCAAAAAAATGGGAGGCCTACACGTAAATTCCCGTTCCGTCTGGCTGGGATGTCATTCCGTGAGACCGGTCTCAGCCTCCCCAAACCGGAGTCTTTAACCTCGATTTTGAGCCACAAACCGTCTCAAAAGTCGTCCCGCAACACTACGTGGCCAAGCCCCGCCACCAAGTGTTGCCTTCACGGAATTCTATCCCTGCCCGACTTCACTCACATTGTATATTATCGTCAGCTGGAGCAATGTAAGTGCAAGGCAAGACCCCATTACTCAACAACAGTCTGAAAGTTACCAGGTGATAACTTTATTCAGTATAACGATGTGAGCAAGTAACTGGCAGGCACAAAAAAACTGACCCTCAAAAAATGATAGTCAGCTGTTAATTCATTCAATTTTATAAGAAAGTTGTTAATGCCCACATGAGCAACAATCCCAAAACAACGGACAATGTCATTGAACGCGTGAAGTACGCGATAACAATAACAAGCACCGCGGAAATCATGGCGGCAATGTTGCCTACAGAAAAGGCATACGTCGAGGTGACGAAAATTTGCTTCACAATTAACGCGGTGAACAACGACACAGGGACAAAGCCCATCCACTCGTTGAACCAGTCTGGAATTTTACGTTTGGAAAAAAACAACATCGGGAAGTACCGCGGAATAAAGGCCGCCACTCCCGCCAATAATACTAAGGCTAAATCATTCATGGTCGTGATCCTTGTCTTTCTCTTGTTCTTCCTTCAACAGTCGCTCTTTAGTCAGCTCCTGCTCGTTAATCGTCTCGCGCGTCCCCGAGGGACCACGAACTTTGTACAGTAGGGAACTGCCCTGTGCCATCGAACGAATCACGCGATCAGCCAAGAATCCAGCTGTCGAGGCGAGCAACGTCGCGATCACAATCCCTAAGGTACTCTTTAACGCAACACAGAAGAAAGCAGACAGCACACCTGCTAAAATGGCTGTCAGCAGCGTTAAACGGCGCTTAACTTGCATCGTAACCATAAACAAGAATAAAGCAGTTAATGCAAAGTCAACAATCACTAAGTTAATGTGCAATGATGACCCGATCAAACTCCCAACCACGTTTGAAAATGCCCAGGTGTACAACGCATAGTGTTCAACCAATAAAGCATTACCTGGTGTCCAATATTTATCCGTGGCAAACTTCAAATAGTTAACCGCGTAGTTTTCGTCGTTTAGTGAAAACGCGAACCCCAAAATAAATCTGTGGGATGACTTTTTGAGATAGTGTGACAAACTAGAACCCAAGAGTGCATACCGTAATTCAAGGAAAAACAGCATAATTACAATCTGGGAAATTGGTGCATGAATCGTTAACATAGTGGCAATCAAAAATTGCGCACCACCTGAATACACGATCAATGACACAAGTGCCACCAACCATGTATTCAAACCGCCCGCATGCAATAGCACACCACAAGCCAAGCCAATGGGAATATAGCTTAAACATAGCGGCATCGCAATTTTTAGCACTGCCAGCCAGTTCGCCGGTTCCTTTTTCAAAATGCATCCTCCGTCATTAAAGCACGCTCAGTTAAATCCTCACCGTTCGTTTGAATGAAACTGAGCGGTTCGCTTTAGAAACAAGTAAGACTCAATGAATATCTCGAAACAATGCGAGTATATTTTACCATGATTAAAATGTCTTTGTAACCATGCAGACGGAGATTGACGAACATCAAGACGAATGAAAGCGTTTTTATTTAACAAAGATGGAACGTTCGGTTAAAAAAGATAACAATATATCTGAAATGTTTAAGAATTCAGATACATTGTTATCTCACAAAAAAATTATTCAAGTTTAGTATCTTCAAGAAGATGAGCAAAAGCAGCAAAGTCAGTATGTAGCCGCATCATTTCTGCTTCACCCATATTATTTAAGACTTTCGCTGCCATGGCTTTTGCTTGGGCAACTTCGCGATCAGCCATTTTTTGACCTTTTTTGGTCAGCTTTATGATGTGATGACGACGATCGTTTGGATCTTCAGCCATCTCAATCAGGCCATCCTTCATCAATTCAGAAATTTGAATAGAAATTGCACCCTTAGTCACATGGTTTTTCGCTGCCATGTCAGATACGTTCACATTCGGATTTGTAGCGAGTTGATTCAATATCGATAGGCCGCTCCACCCAATACCAAACGTAGTTGAAACTCGACCAAGAACCTTTTCAATCTGGCGGAAACTCGACAGATACCCCTCTGTCATCATATCAACGACCAATTTTTGTTCTTCTTTTTGATTATCCACGAGTGACACCACCTTATTAGTTGATGGGAACACTTTTGGGCCGCACAATTCACAATAAATTAAATGCAATTCACTAAAATAGCAAGAATCGTGACATGGCTCAATATATTCCACTAATAAAAGTATAACATACGTTCATTAACAGGATGAACTATTAAAGTGGTAAATACTTTGTCTATCCTTCATATATCAACATTTTAAAAGTGTGATCATTTAGAAATTCTTTGTTAACGATATGTGCTATCACACATAATACCCTGCTGTATTCAATTGGTCACTTTATTTAACTATCGTCTATGAATAATAGATCGCCGATATACCAACCTTCTGCCTACTATATGTCACGATTCTTGCTAGAGTCGTGACTTTTATTTACCCAGCCGAAATCCCTTCAACGCATTCTGAATGTCTAGTTCTTCAATGCCCAAATAGCGCTTTGTAACAGATTCACTCGAATGATTTAACAAAATCATTAATGTCGCAATATCATGTGTTTGCTGATAGTAATGGTAGCCAAATGTTTTCCGCAATGTGTGTGTCCCAATGTCCTGACGATGCATTCGTAAGGCTGCTTTCTGAAATATTTTATAAACTGAGTTAACTCGTAGCGGTCGACCATAGTTACTGATAAATAGATAATTGCTGTCCGACAAACCATCAATATAGGTCAGCACTTCCTCACGGATACTGGCCAAATATAGCAATCTTTTTTTACCCGTTTTCTGTTCCGTAATTGTACAATTATAAATCTGCTTCACGTCAGCGACTCGCAAACGAACGATATCACTCATTCGCAGTCCCGTGCTCATACCCAGCAATACTAGAAAACGATTCTGTCAAGGGCAGTTTAAAAATGTAGGTTTTCGGCAGAAAGAAATGTAGGTTTTCGGCAGTTACTTGAGGCCACGTAATCGGTAAGATTTACCAGTGATCTTCACTACGTGAACATGATGAACCAAGCGATCGAGAATGGCTGCTGTCACAGTTGGGTTCTGGAAAATATCAACCCAAGCGGATAGATCACTATTGCTGGTAATGATCGTTGAATGCTTTTCATAGCGGGCATTGACTAGCTGAAATAAGAGGTTAGCTTCTTGGTGACCAATTGGCAAATACCCAATTTCATCAATAGGTAGATTGCAAATTTAATCCGAATTTTTGGACAAATTGGTCAGCATAACCTGATACGGTGTTTTCCAGTCAAGTATTTTAAGCGGTCTCTGGTTAATTTGGAGTAACGTCGTCGTTAAATCTTGAGCACTAATGTGCTCAAAACGAGTCCCCTTAGGATAAAAATAACGTAAATTCCGATTAAAGCGTTCATTACTACCACGTTCAGCTGGCGTATAAGCATGACAGTAATAGGTCTTAATACCATATTGTGATTCAAATGATACTAGCCCACTAAACTCAGTACCACGGTCCACAGTAAAACTGTGCACCGGTCCATTAAAAGTTGTTAGGAACTTAGTCAGTGCTTCATTAACACTCGCTGTCGTTCGGTCCTTTAACCGATATGCCCAAAGGAACCGTGATTTGCGATCGATTAAAGTTAATAAAACTGCCTTACTATGCCCACGAGGGCCAACGACGGTATCTAGTTCAAAATCACCGATGCGATTACGTTGATTAATCATCATGGGACGCTGTTCAATCGATCGCCCCAAAGATTGATTATATTTGGATCGTTGGTCAACGTTACGCCGTTGGCGTACGCCATGTTCAGGTAGATCATTCAAGGAGAAACCAATTCTCCCCTGATTTAGCCAATTATAAATAGATTTAGTCGCTAGTTTAAATTCGTGAGCAATCATTCCTGGTGACCAGCTTAGATGTAAATGGTTGAGAATTGTTTGCTTTAACTCATCGCTCAGCTTAGTTTTCCGACCACATCGTGATCGCTTGTATTCGGCATCTGTTTGTGCTAATTCAGCCTGATAAGGTTGACATCGAGATAATTCATAAGAAATTGTTGACGGTGATCGGTTCAGCCGAACGCCCATTTGGATATTGGACAGCCCTAGTTCACAAAAGGTTTCGATTTTAATTCGTTCGGAATAGGTTATACTAGACAAAAGATCAGCTCCTAAAAGATGGGTTTGTTGTAAACACCATTTTAAAGGAAGCTGATCTTTTTTGTCCGAACAGCGTTCGGATTAATTTTACAATCTACTAATAATTAATAGGTCATAGCGCGAATAGCGGCTTAGAGATCGATCAAGCAGTCCTTTTTCGTAAGCTGCTCTCAATCTAATCAACAGCTCATGACAATTAATAAAGAGAACCCGACAGCCCTGTTTACAGGCCTCAATCCCAATACTAATTGCCAAGTGGGTTTTACCGACTCCCGGATTGCCAATAAAGATTAAGTTTTCAGACTTTTCCATAAAAGCCAGATTCTGGAATTCCAGAACCTCTTGGCGATTCATACTGGGTTGAAAGCTAAAATCAAATGTATCTAGGGATTTTGTATTGGGGAACCGAGCACGGCCAATGGCCCGTGCAATCTGACCTTCGTGTCGATTCTGGAGTTCCGAATTAGTTAAATCAATTAGCGCCTCAGTTAATGACAGATTATCAGTGTGAATTTGATCAAGGTAATTCGGCAAGTATTCACGGATTTTGTTTAACCCTAAGCGCTCAAGATTATTTAAAAGAATTTGATTATTAGTGGTCATGGTAGCCTCCTATAAGTTGTCGTAATCAGTCATATGTTCACGAATGTAAGCTGAAATGTCTTCATCTGTCCGCCCTTTAAGCAAATCAGATTTGAGGATATTGAACTGATCTTGGGGGTCATAATTCAGCGAATTGGTAGTTATGGAGTGCGTACGAATTTCTTCTCCGTTATAATAAATGTGAATGCGCTGCTCATCATTGGAGATTTCAACAGCAACCGTACAACCAATGTATCGCGGATCTACTGAGTACTTACATTTGCGGAAATTGATCATGGCCTCCTTCGAAACGACACGGGTAATGTTTTCTTCGAAGTATGGTTCAAGGAGATTAACTGGAACGCGATGAAGGTACTCTTTTTCTTCGTCTAACCATTTCAGGTACGGGACTTCGTCCGTGGCCTGCGAAGTTTCATGATTTAGATCATCTCGGAGCATATGAACTAGTTCGATTAGCTCAGTTCCATCAGCAAATTCAGTATTGTATGGCCGTAAACGTTCAACCGTGCGAGCAAGGGCTTCAACTGCACCTTTAGTTTGTGGTCTGAATGGTCGACAAGCAATTGGTGTGAAACCGGCATCTTTACAGAATTCGTGGAACCGTTCGTTAAAGACAGCGTGGCCAAACTGGGATTTTGTATGATCCACAACGGTTTTCATATTATCAAACCAGATTTCCGTCGGAATACCTCCGGTATGAAGGAAAGCGTCGTGTAAGCAAGAAAAGAGGGTATCTTGGCTCCGATCAAAGGTTAGTGTCATATATTTGAGTTTTGAATAAGGCAATACATACAAGAAAATATTGAATTTAAACAGCTCACCCTCGCTGCTCACTAGGGCCATTTCTTCTTTCCAGTCAACTTGAGCAGAGAGACCAGGGGAATGTTCAATCCGAATGGTAGCTTTCTTAACTCGTTCTCGGCGGGTTTGGCGACAATAATCTTTCACGAGGGTATAGCTGCCGGTAAAGCCCTTCTTCTGGATAAATTTAAAAATTGAAGCAGCCGAACAATTTAGTTCAAGCTTTGAATCGATGGTTTGCTTGAATGGATCCAGTAAACTTGGCCGTTTCGGTCGACCACTTGGTCGGCCCTTAAGTCCAGCTTTGACTTCCTCATAGGCTTTCTTAACGGTTCGATAATCAACATTATATTGCCGGGCAATCTCGGCGAAGTTAGGCTTAATATTTTCAGTCACGTAAATCGTCACTCCTTCTCTTAAATCACGTCTCACATCAAATTCCTCCTACACTCTGATGTGATTCATGATACAAAAAATGTAGGAAAACCAACAGTTCTAACCTGCCGTTTTCCTACATTTTACGGGTGCCTTTTACAATTCCGCTTACTATACCTTCCTACGCTGACCGCGTGCAAAAACTGTTGAATTTCTGTAGCTGTTCGTAATGGTTGTACATTATATGTCATAAGAGACCCTCCCTATTAAATAACGATTCGCGCCATTAATAGTTTACTCGATGCAATCATTAATAGAATGGCTAATATTTGTTTTAAGTGGCAAATTCTATAATTAATCCGAACAGAAATTAAAAAGCCCAAAGTAATCACTTACAATGGTAGTAGCTAATTCCAACCAATATAGGGAGTGATTACTTTGGGTACATCTACTTTATCACGTTTTCAACGTGGCGCACTAGCACAACTGGTCAATGAGGGGAATAAATCTTACCAAGTAATGGCTGACGCCTTAGGCGTCGCCAAAGCTACGATTAGCTATGAGTTGGACCGGGTTAAACCTTATGATCCAGAATTAGCTCAGCAAGATGCAGATCGCAAAAGGCGGAATTGCGGTCGTCGTTCGATGCTGACGGCAGCATTAGCGACTTTAATTACCAATCACTTACGATTAACCTGGTCACCAGAAACCATTGCGGCCGCTTATAACTTGAGCACTGCGTCAATTTATAATTGGCTTAATCGTGGCTGGCTCCCCTTCAAATTGACTGATCTACCCAATCGGAATGTCCGCCAGCACCGAGTGAGCGAAAATCGTGGGAAATTTACAAGTGGGACTTCCATCGAACAACGGCCAACAACTGTTAATCAACGATTAGCTTTTGGTCATTGGGAAGTAGATACGGTGCTTTCTAGTCGAAGTGAGTCACGATCATGTCTGGTTACATTCGTAGAACGTAAGACCCGACTTCTATGGGCCATCAAAGCCCCTAATAGAACGGCTAAGGCTCTAAACACCGCCTTTGGCAAGTTTATGGGGGCCTTCGGTCCCCAAGTAAAATCCATTACTGTTGATCATGGTAAAGAGTTTGCCAATTATCAGGCCTTAGAACAGGATTATCAGATCAAAGTTTATTTTTGCCATCCATATTCACCATGGGAGCGAGGTTCCAATGAATATTTTAATAGACGGTTACGCTGGTTCTTCCCGAAAAAGACCAATTTTAGCCAAGTAACGACTGATGAGATCCTAGCAGCACTTGAACTAATTAATCAACGACCATTAAAAATACATCATCAACAGACTGCCATTGAAAGATTCCGGGCTTGTTCGGATTAAACTTGTAATTTGCCAAGTCAAAATAAAAAACGCAGAATTTTCTGCGTTTAATTTCCTGTACATAGCTTTTAAAATTGACTACTTGATTGGTGTATTGCTCAATGTCTCTGCAAACGTAGCAAAGTTTTGATGCAGACGCCGCATTTCGTTCAGTGGCATATTGTCCAGAACACTTTGAGCAATTTCATTGGCTTGAGTATGTACCCGATCAGCCAATTTTTCCCCACGTTTGGTCAGTTCAATTCGATGGCGGCGCCGATCATTTTCGTCTTCGCTAATTTTGATCAAATTACGGTTGAGTAACTCAGTAATTTGAAGTGAGACAGCGCCCTTAGAAATGTGATTTTGCTGAATCAAGTCAGCTGTGGTGACACTAGCATCATTAGCAATCTGGTTCAAAATAGACAGACTGCTCCACCCTAACCCGAATTTTTTTGCAACTCGCTTTAACGTTTTCTCTATCGAACGGAAACTCGCCAAATAGCCTTCTGACATCATTGTAATCACCATTTCAAGTTGTTGCTCATTTTGCATTTGATTTCTCCTAATATATCCGTAACTTGCGCAACCATTTTTAACAAGAATAGTTTAATGTCAATCCCGTCAATCGATTAAACATTTACTTTTATATGACGTTTATAGTCAATGGGATTAATTTATATTCAAAGTATATCACGCACAATCAAATTATTGCATAAACGAGCACTTATTTATTTTTATTACGGGAATTATTACTCATCTTTTTTCGAAGTAAACCACCAAAAAAAGCCGTCACAGCCAAGTTTGGCCGTGACGACTTCTTTATTAAAAACTATTTTTCAACATCTTGTAACTTCTGATTATCATCAAGCTGCGAGAAGCCTTGTAGATGCATGCGTTGCAATAACAACATCGACAACCATAACAGGACTGCGAAGATCACTGCCATCAGCAGTAACAAGCCAACTGCCTGTGTAACCGTGTCATTACCCAAGCCGGACGTTAATCCCTGACGTAAGCCAAGAATTGAGTACGTCATTGGTAAGTATGGATGAATGGCATTGTAGAAGCCGTTTGTTACTTGCATTGGGAATGTACCGCCTGAACCACCAAGTTGCAACATCAGAAGAACCATGGCGATGAAACGACCAGGGTTATCCAGTAACATGGATAGGAACATGACGAGGAACATCGACGCTATCGAGAAACTAATTGAAACGGCAAACATCTGACCAGGATGATCAGCTGACAAGCCGAATAACATCATCAAACCAGTTTCAGCAACTGCTTGAACCACGGCAACAACTAAACCAATCGTGCTCTTACTGAAGAACCAAGCCGTTGCGCTTTGCCCAGACATTGAAACCTTCCGAATTGGGTATGCAAAGTTGAAGACGATTGCCCCAACATACAAGGCAACTGATAGTACGTAAGGTGCCAATGCGTGCCCGTAGTTAGCAACCTTACTGTAACTCTTGTGTGTCAACTTGGTTGGCGCACTAAACATGTCAGAAGTCTTAGAAGTTAATGGCATTGCATTAACTTGATCAGCACCTTTACCAAGTGCGTCTGATAGTTTAACAGAACCGGTAACCAACTTCTTCGTGCCGTCTTTCAAGGCTGGCGAGTTGCTGTTCAATTGAGAAGTACCATCAGCAAGCTGGTTAACACCATCTGTTAAGGCTGGGATTTGACTGTTCAGTTGATCCAAACCACCAGAAAGCTGGTAAGAACCATTTGCCAATTGTTGAACACCACCGACTAATTGAGGTACCTGAGCGTTCAACTGACCGATACCACCATTCAATTGGTTAGCACCTGATACAAGTGCACCAGAGTTGGCATTCAATTGTGATGAACCATTAGCCAATTGTTGAACACCGTTGGTTAATGTTGGTACCTGAGTATTCAACTGATTAAGACCACCAGAGAGTTGTTCGGAACCATTAGCCAGTTGACTAACACCACCAGTCAGTGCAGGAACCTGACTGTTAAGCTGTGCTAAACCACCTGACAATTGGGAAGTTCCAGAAATAAGTGCCCCTGATTGACTGTTCAGCTGTGAGGCACCAGCAGACGCTTTAGCAACGCTATTAACATACGTTTGAATACCATCTAACTGTGTCGACATGCTCGATGTTTGAGCGGCTAGATTTTGTAACTTATTAATCGTGTCTTGAGAAGTCAGTGAACCCGCAGTCCCTAATAATTGATCTGCTTGTTGGAATGTGGAAGCTGCTGATTTACTCAGCGCGTTAACGTCAACCCCGTTTAACTGATTGAGAGCAGGCTGAATTTTAGTCAAGACATCAGTCATGCCACTAAGACCGGCATTAACCTTGTCGGCTGCACCCTGAGCAGTTAATGCAGAAGTTTTACCAGCTGCAACATCACCTTGAATTGCATTAATTGCAGTTTGCTTATCGGTATCACTTAAACTAGAACCATTGATGTCGGCAACAATCTTGTCAAACGAAGCGCTGGCTGCACCAGCACTGTCCTTCGCAACTTGAAGTCCCTTGGTGGCATCGCCAGTATTAATACTACCAAGATGAGCATCAGAAACAGTCTTTTGCAAATCAGAAAGTGTGCTTAAAGTACCCATCTGGGATTGTAAATCCGCCATGCTCTTCTGTAAAGCTGGTGTTTGATCATGAACCGATTGCATCGCTTTCAACATGTCTGGTAGTTCAGATAACTGAGCGGATGAATCTTTGATTTTCTGCAATCCAGCAGTTATTTGACCATTGTTTTGAGAAATCTCACCTAACCCAGAATTCAACTGGGAAACAGCATTCGTGTACTGTTGAACGCCGCTATTAACTTGATTAGCACCGTTTGATAACTGATTAGCACCACTAGCTAATTGTGCAGTTTTACCATTCAATGTTTGAATGCCAGAATTCAAAGCATTTCCACCATTGGCAAGTTGACTAACACCACCAGCCAATTGACCAGTGCTACCATTCAACGTCTGAATACCAGAGTTCAGTGTTCCAACACCGTTAGTGTACGTTTGCACACCACTGGCTAATTGGCCTGAACCGCTGGCAAGCTGATTAACACCGCCAGCCAATTGACCGGTACTGCCGTTCAACGTCTGCAAGCCATTGTTCAGCGTCTTACCACCATCAGCCAACTTACCGACACCAGATGATAATGGTCCGACACTCATCTTCATGGTTTGGACACCATCGTTCACCTGGCTCACGTAAGCCGTGTAGGTATCGATACCAGTACCAAGTGTCTTTTGACCCTTAGACAAGGTCTTAGCACCCTTAGCAGCGGTATTCATTCCCTTCCCAACCTTTTTAACTTGTTGGAAAGTTGCATCGGCATAAGCCTTGATGATTGTTTGACGAATCTTTTCGTTTAACCCGGTGGCACCAATCTGACTGATAACTTCACCAATGTAGTTTAACGATCCATTGGTTTCGTATTGGATATCCATCTTTTTGGGGTTCTTGCTCAGCACGGATGCAGCATTTTTAGATGTGTCCTTTGGGAAAGTAACAATCGTGTAGTACTTTTTGTCCTTTAACCCTTGCTTAGCCTTCTTTTCAGAAACAAACCGCCAACCAAGCTGATGATCCTTCTTCAGGGATTTAATTGCTTGGTCCCCGACGTTCATCGTCTGGCCTTGATATTTTACCGGTTGGTCGTTGTTAACAACGGCAACAGGCAAATGCTGTGTTTCCCCATATGGGTTCCAAACAGACTTCAAGAAGAAAATACTGTACAAGAATGGAATAATCATAATAGCAAGAACGGAAATCAGAATTAACCGATTCTTTCCAATAAATTTCCATTCATTCGCAATCATCTTCACGTGGTGCCACCTCTTTTTCTCTCGTCATTCTAAGTTACATACAAACGTTTTTATGCGACCGTGCCCACAAAAAAATAAGCTTTTCATTGCGGACATTACAAGTCCACAATATACACCGATTGTTAACAAACCTCAACCATTTATCAGCGCACTAAAACGTTTTCTTAATTATTCTACTTCATTGAGAGCGCTTAACGGTGCGGTTCTGCAGCACTTTAAAAGCACAAAAAAATCCGTTTCAAACGAAAAAAAATCGTTGAAACGGATTATCTCTTCTATATAACATCTATTATTTATGGTTGTTGCAAAGGCTGATCATGATGAATCGGTAGATGGATCACGAAACTCGTAAGGTTCTCATCGGACTCAGCAAAGATATAGCCACCATGACGCTCAACGATACTCTGCGCAATGGCCAAGCCTAGTCCAGTCCCGCCAGTTTCCTTCGAACGTGATTCTTCAACGCGGTAGAAACGTTCAAACAGCTGATTTAACGCCGCCGTTGGAATTTCACGACCATCGTTGGAAACACGCACGATAACTTCGTTGCCCTTTAGCTTGGCATTCAGTTCGATAAACGTAGCGTTCTCACCATACTTAAGCGCGTTTGAAATCAGGTTATTGAACACACGCCCCAACTTCTCAGCATCAGCTTCCATCATAATATTGTCAGGAACAGTCGTCGACGTAATTGTTAGTTGTTTCCGACTCGCTTCCAGTTCATAACTGGCAGCTAACTGTTCGAGCATTTGACTGAAGTTGATTTCATTAATGGTCAACTCAGCTTCAGTACCGCGCATTTTCAGGTACTCAAACAGATCTTCCACCAACGATTTCATCTGGGTGGCCTTCAAATAGGCAATGTGAGAGTATTTGACCAAATCTTCGTCTGTCTGGTACTGATTATTCTCAATCAAGCCCAAATAGCCAATGATGGACGTTAATGGGGTTCGAATATCATGACTGACGTTTGTAATCAATTCATCCTTCGAACGTTCTGCCTGGCGCTCATCATTCATCGACTGAGTGGCGGAATCAACCAATGAGTTGACCGAATCCACGACCCGCTGCAAACGATGATTCAGTTTGAATGAAATACGGTGCTCCAAGTGACCGTCTGAAATATAGTGCAATTCATCGATGATATGATTCATCTGGTAAAGGTGATAGCGTCTGATTAAGCGCCAATACAAAACAGCACAGTCGATAAGAATCATGACTGCAATAAAAATATTTTGATAGCTCCAAATGTACCGTCCACCAATCACCAGTGACCGTTTGATCATGTACACTCCACCGGCAATCCCCGGATTAGAGTGCAACAGATCGTTCAAAATCACAACCAGCGATAGATTTAAAAGGAGCAGCAACACAATGGTTACTACCCCTTCAAAAATTAACGACCACTTTTCGCGTGGAGTTAGTTTCATCATTAGTGTGCCTCAATCTTGTAACCAACGCCCCAAACGGTTTCGATGACTTTCTCGCCGTTCGTTGCTTCTTCAATCTTGTCACGTAAATGACTCACGTGAACCATAACCGTTTTGGCGGACACAACGGATTCTTGTTGCCAAACACGTTCAAAGATATCATCAGCTGAGAAAACACGGTTTGGATGACTCGCCAACAGGTATAAAATACCAAATTCCAGGGCTGTCAATTGAATCGTTTGCCCATCAATCGTTTTGACTTCATGTGAGTCTTTGTTAATGGTCAATGGGCCAATGTCTAAGACGTCAGGTGTATCGCTGGTAACATGATCTTCAGACCGGCGCAACAATGATTTTACCCGCGCCATCACTTCAAGCGGGTTGAATGGCTTAGTAACGTAGTCGTCAGCTCCAGAGATCAATCCCTGAATCTTGTCCATATCACCGGTTTTAGCTGATAGGATCAAGATTGGAATCTGTGAGTCCTTACGAACTTGTTTAACCACTTCAATCCCGTTCATTTCAGGCATCATGATGTCCAAAATCATCAAGCCAATATCAGGATTGGTGTTCAGCTTAGTCAAAGCATCCTTACCAGTGTAGGCTGAGATTGGTTCGTAACCTTCATTTTTAATGTAAATTTCTAACAACTGTGCGATTTCTTTGTCGTCGTCAACCACTAAAATCTTCATCGACATTTTCCTCCATTATTGGAACACGTGGTGCGCTCAACGTAATCAAGTCGACTACGGAGCGAAATACCTGTGGTCTATTCTACTAGACATTGACGGCTGGGACAAATTAAGAAAGAGCAAAGGAAAAAGCCACCATACTTATGGCAGCTTTAGAATTTCCAATGTTACTTACGTTGATTCTGTCTGTTCCGCGCATTGTTAGGGTTAGCAAACATCCCGCCAATGATGTTGAAACGGCGACGGAGCCACAAATCGGCACCAAATGCCGCCAAGGCCAACAAGATGTACAACCATGCAGGCAAGATTGGGTTAACGACTGGTGGTAACAAACTGACACCCATGAAGAGAACCAGAATCAGTACCAATAACCCTGCCATTGCCAATAAAATCCGCCATAGTGGCAAACGTTTGCGACGATCAGTTGGATTCAACATTGGCGTTAACCATGACCAACCAAGGCCAAAGACAATTGACACGATCAGAATACCGACAATGCCCATTTGACCAGACTGTTGCGCTGGCTGTTTGGAGAAGAAGCCCAAGATTCCGTACATCGCCGTGAAAATGGCTAAGATACTCAGCGCACTATCAGCGGCAGTTGGCCAGAAACCAGCTGGTTCGGCCCCATCACCATTCGTGTTCTTGGCAGGCCCGTTAATCAGTTCATCGGCGTGGGCCGTTGGTGTACCAAACAGTTGTTTAGCCGTTTGACCAGTCTTTTGACCTTCCTTCAACTTGTTTAACGTATCATCCACCTTAACGTTACGCTGTTCGCCAGTATAATCACGTTGGTCTAAGATCTTGTTTAACTGGTACATAAATTCTTCGTTACGTTTGGTCAACCCTTGATCATTAAATCGAGTTGTGTCGGTACGGATTTGACCATGGTGCTCTTGTTTAGCACCCGCGTTACGTTCGCGATTTTCTTCAGTCACAATAAATCTCCTTATGTGTCAATTTCTAAACGTTGAACCGGAATTCAACGATGTCACCGTCCTGCATGACGTAGTCCTTACCTTCAAGACGGAGCTTACCAGCCTCACGGACCTTTTGGACACTACCGAGACTGTCTAAGTCATTAAAGGACATAACTTCAGCACGGATAAAACCACGTTCGAAGTCAGAGTGAATGATTCCGGCAGCTTGTGGTGCCTTTGTGCCAGCACGATAAGTCCAAGCACGTGTTTCCTTACCACCAGCAGTAAAGAAGGTTTCCAAACCGAGTAACTTGTATGAAGCGCGAATCAGCTTGTTCAAACCCGGTTCGTCAACACCTTCAGCTTCAAGGAATTCCGGCTTGTCTTCATCGTCCATTTCGGCAATTTCTTCTTCAGTCTTCGCCGAAACAGCAACCACACCACTACCTTCTGTTGCCGCAAACTTTTCAATCTGCTTAACGTACTCGGAAGCTTCTGGGTCAGCCATGTCATCTTCAGCAATGTTG
The DNA here is from genome assembly GCF_048961765.1 of Furfurilactobacillus cerevisiae. GTDB lineage: Bacteria > Bacillota > Bacilli > Lactobacillales > Lactobacillaceae > Furfurilactobacillus > Furfurilactobacillus milii_A. Next base: position 532,425 of record NZ_CP185253.1, on the reverse strand, counting down.
GCCACGTACAAAACTGGCTTGGAAGTTAATAAGAACAAACCGTTAACAATCTTCTGTTCATCCTTGTCAAAGTCCAACGTCCGCACGGATTTACCGGCTTCCAAAACTGGTTTGATGCGCTTCAGCACACCATATTCAGCAATGGCATCCTTTTCCTTAGCGTTCGTCGCCGCCTTTTCAACCTTGGCGTACCGTTTGTTCACAGCGTCCAAGTCGGCAATAATCAGCTCAGTGTTGATGGTGTCGATATCTTCCAATGGTTCAACCGTGCCTGTAACACTGGTGATGTTGTCATCATCAAAGGCCCGGACCACGTGAACGATCGCGTTAACCTGACGAATGTTTTCAAGGAACTTGTTTCCTAGTCCTTCACCCTTGCTGGCACCCTTAACGATCCCAGCAATATCGGTGAATTCAAACGTTGTTGGTACAACCTTGTCGGCTGGTTCGATTTCTTGAATCCGGTCAAGCCGTGAATCAGGCACTTCCACCATCCCCACGTTTGGTTCAATCGTTGCGAACGGGTAGTTTGCCATTTCGGCACCCGCCTTGGTAATTGCGTTGAAAAGCGTGGACTTACCAACGTTTGGTAGTCCAACAATTCCTGCTGTTAAAGCCATGTTAACCCTTCACACTTTCTTTGTTTATTCGGCTGCCGATGCCTTGCGGAGAATCTTCTTGAGTTTCTTTTCAAACTCCCGCCGTGGCATCATAATCATGTGCCCACAACCGAGGCATTTAATCTTAATATCTGCGCCTAAACGCAAAATTTCCCATTCATTCGTGCCACACGGATGTGGCTTTTTCATTTCAACAACGTCGCCTTTGTCGTACATCGCTTAACCTCCGCTGTTTTTGTGTTAACAGTTAATCCAATGAGATGCCTAAAATATCTAAGATCCGGCTAAGATCATCATTTGACATATAGTCAATTTCGATGTGTCCTTGCCCCTCATTGTTGGCGTTTGAAATTTGGACTTTCGTGCCAAACTTCTCTTGTAGCTGATCCTCAGAAGCCCGCACATAGGCAGACTTCTTTACCGGTGTTTTGGCAACTTTTTGCTTGTCGCCGTTCATCTCACCAACCACTTTTTCCAACTCACGTACGGTCATGCCATTTTTAACGACCCGGCGAGCCAGCGCAACCACTTTACGCTTATCTTTCAAACCAAGCAATGTTCTTGCTTGACCCATCGATAACTCGTTATCAGCCAACATTTTTTTAATGACATCTGGTAATCCGAGCAAACGAATGTAGTTAGCAATATATGGCCGACTTTTACCTAAACGCGCAGATACCTCAGCCTGTGTCAGGTTAAGCTTACTCATCAACGTTTGGTAGGCCTCAGCTTCTTCAAGCGGGGTCAGATCCTCACGTTGCAGGTTTTCCAACACAGCAACTTCCATCATTTCCTGTTCGTTCATAGTCCGAACAATGGCAGGAATGCTACTCTTGCCAGCTAACTTGGACGCCCGAAAACGACGTTCACCGGCAATAATTTCGTAACGATTTAATTTTTCATCAGGTTGTCGAACAATAATTGGTTGAAAGACCCCTGATTTTTCAATTGAGCTTGCGAGTTCTTTTAGCGCCTTGCGGTCAAACGTGCGCCGTGGTTGATACGGATTAGGTCGAATGTCTGAAAGTGCAACATCCTCGACTTGTTCAGCAGTCACATCATTGAGACTGTCCGCCAATCCGTTTTCCTCGAACAACGCGTTAATTCCCTTGCCGAGGCCTTTTCCAGTCGTTTTCTTACTTGCCATGCGCTTCGAGGACCTCCTCTGCTAATTGTGAATAAACTTCGGCGCCTCGTGACTTCGGATCGTAATCAATGATGGCGAGTCCGTGACTAGGCGCTTCTGACAAACGAACGTTACGCGGAATAATTGTCTTATAGACGCGATCACCAAAGTATTTTTGAACTTCGGCGTTAACCTGAGCACCCAAATTAGTCCGAGCATCAAACATGGTTAGTAATACCCCTTCGATGCGCAAACTACGGTTAAAGTGTTTCTGAACCAGTTTAATTGTGTTTAATAGCTGACTAAGCCCTTCCAAAGCGTAGTATTCACTTTGAACGGGAATCAAAATGGAATCACTGGCCGTAAAGGCGTTGATCGTAAGCAGTCCAAGTGACGGTGGGCAGTCGATTAAGATGAAGTCATAGTCGTCATGCACCTCTTGAAGGGCATCCTTAAGCCGTGTTTCACGGGCCATCAAGTTAGTCAGTTCAATTTCAGCACCGGACAACTGAATCGTTGCGGGTACAATATCCATGCCTGGATGATTAGTCGGTAAAATAACTTCTGAAATTGGCGTTTCATTAACCAACACGTCGTAAATATCTTTTTGAATGTTAGCTTTTTGAATCCCAATCCCACTCGTTGCATTACCCTGAGCATCTGTGTCGACTAATAGAATCTTTTGACCCTGATTAGCCAGGCACGCACCAAGGTTGACGCTGGTTGTTGTTTTACCAACACCACCCTTTTGATTTGCGAGCGCAATTACATATCCCATCAACGTTAACTCCTCATATCCCTTTGCTTAATTCTTACTGCTACTATGACCATCTTTTGGTAAATCGATAACGATGCGATAACCGTCATCGGTGTTTTCTTCGTGCACGTGAACGGACAAACCAGTGTCGCGGATCATCTTGGCCGACTCTTTAATCGTGTTAACCGCGATACGAGTATCGGAGGTCAAACCGCGCAACCGTTTCTTGGGCCGCTGTGGCGTGACTGGCTTTTCTGTCGTTAGTTCTGAAACCAACCGTTCAGTTGCCTTAACGTTCATGTCGCGATCTTCAATCTGCATTAACACGTGTCGCTGCTGATCGGCATTTAACGGCAGTAACGCCCGCCCGTGACGCTCAGAAATCTTCTTGGCACTGATGGCATCCAAGACTGGTTGACTGAGCTTCAACAAACGTAATTTGTTGGCAACCGCCGATTGACTCTTGCCGACACCTTTAGCCAGTTGGGTTTGAGTAACATCGTTAAGCGCCATTAATTGTTGATAGGCCTGAGCCTCCTCAACAGCTGACAGCTCTTCGCGTTGCAAGTTTTCAATCAACGCTAATGAAGCTGTCTCATGATCGTCCATCTTTTCAACAATGGCCGGAATGGTGTCCCAATTCAACGAAGTCACCGCACGAAAACGACGTTCACCAGCAATGATTTCATACTTGCCGGTCTCGTATTCACGAACGACAATCGGCTGAAGCAACCCATGTGCCCTAATCGTTTCAGCCAACTCAGCAATAGCATGCTCATCAAACACCTGCCGTGGTTGAAAACGGTTCGGTTCAATGGCAGTCAACGCTAACTGTTCAATTTTCTGTTGCGGTTTTTCATCGCTTTTATTTCGATTCCCAAATAATGAAAAAGGCATCCGTTAATTTCCTTTCACCAACCATTAGTGTGCGTGTAACGGTTCTTTGTTTGGCGTTCCGGGACGACGTGGATAACGTCCAGGCGTTGCCCGAGCCTTATCCAAAACAATGATTTCCCGTGGGTCTCCAGAAACTGGTAACTCGAACTGATGGCTTTGACCAACCTTCCCACCAAGCGTGTGAATCGCGTACGTCGCATCCGTCAGTTCTTCGTTGGCACCACTAGCCTTCATGGCCAACATTTGTCCACCAACTTTAACCAGCGGTAAGCACAACTCACTCATGACACTCATTCGAGCCAGCGCACGCCCTGTAACGTAGTCAAATTGCTCGCGTTGCGGCGACTTTCTTGCACCAAACGTCTCTGCACGATCATGGACCAACGTGACGTCACGCAATCCCAAAGTGGTCACTAATTCTTGCAAAAAGTTAATCCGCTTGTTCAACGAATCAACAATGGTGACCTTCAACTGTGGGAACAAGATTTTCAGCGGAATCGATGGAAAACCAGCACCCGCGCCAACATCACATAGAGTCACAGATTGTGTTTGCAACTCCGGCACAAACAGTGCGACTGTGATGGAGTCATAAAAGTGCTTGAGATAAACGTCTGACTCAGCCGTAATCGTGGTTAAATTAAATTTTTTATTGGTTTCGACCAGTAAATTAAAATACTGATCAAAAGCATCCTGTTGCTGATCTGTTAAGGTAATCCCGTGATCAGCTAGGGCAGTTTTAAACTGTTCTGGGTTCATAAAAACTCCTTTAATGTGAAACAACAGTGTGTTTCACGTACTTACATATTTTACCGAAAAAAAGGCAATAAAACAACCGCGCCCAGCGATGTCAACAAGGTTTTAACCCAGTTGCCTGCGCAAGGTCGCGGTTGTAAATTCATATCTCATTTTGATTACGTTTCATCTTAGGTTCGTTGCCAAATCGCCAGCCCAACTTTGAGTAGAATCCACCCAAGTAATCCACCTAGCGTGTTTAAAAGCAGATCGTTCAAATCAAACGTGCGCTCACCGAAGTTAAAATAGTTCATGATGAGCTGCGATGTTTCGATAAAAAGTGATGTACCAAATGCCAGTCCAATTGCCCGCCAGAATGGGCGTAACTTGGCAGATAAGCCACCGCACAGTAAAGTCAGTGGCAATAACATCAAGCCGTTACCAACTAACTGATACAACACCGTTGGCTGACGCCAGTTATACCACATCGCTAACGGGTGCACATCAATGGCTCCCTGAAAGGTGTAGCCACTGGCCGCCAATGTGCCAATATTGCGACTAATGTTAATCGGAAACAGCGTCATGTCAAAAACTGCCCATAGATAAACACATAAAACGGCCTGAAAAAGCACTCGAACAAACTTTAGTCGATGATGGCGAACGTCGCTTATGACAAGCAGAGCAAAGAAAAGCAACAGTGGCACAATTAAAATTTGACTGGTTACCAGCCCATTGTGATCAAAAATCGTCATTGTTGCATCCCTCCTTGTCGTCTTCATAAGTAAGCTTAACGCTGACCGGCGGTGATTTGGGTTTCACGTGCTTAGACTTGGTAAATTCATAAACAAGTTGCGTAATGTTTGCTGGACATTGGTATGAGTGACAAGAATGATTTGGAGTTGAGATTGCGTTTCGTCGACTGTGGACTTCACTCATTCTCCATGTAACCGTGCACTGTTGTGTTTCCATCTAGGAGTTCGAGTAAGCCCATCAATTTTTCAATTTGTATAGTAACAAAAAAAGGCGCCACCAGGGCGTCTTTTTATATTTGAGAAAATGAAGTTTTCTAAATCGAGTAAATGGGGCCTATTACCAAACAAATAAACCAACCATACCAGCTGAGAGTAATGAAACTAAAATACCTGAAAGTAACATGTAACCAACGTTGCTAGAAATCATGTCGTTCTTTTCTTTACCAACCATACCTTTGAAGGCACCGATAATCATACCAGTAGTCCCAAAGTTAGCAAAGGAAGTTAAGAAGACAGTCAAGATAGCGCGGTAGTGAGGGGCAAAGTGGTTGATTTTACCAGTAATTTCACCCATAACAACGAATTCGTTCGTTACTAACTTCAAGCCCATCAATTGAGAGAAGTCCCAAGCAGTGTGAACGTTCAAACCCATCAACCAAGCTGGGATGAACATGATAACACCAAGGATACTTTCCAATGACAATGGCTTCCAGATCAAGCCAAGTAACTTATCGATCAAACCAGCTAAGGCAACAAAGGCGATAACGTTGGCAGTGATGATCAGAACCAAAGTACCGGCACCTAAGATGGAGTCACCCAAGAATGAGAAGAATGGTTGACGTTTGCCGTTTGATTCAACAGCGCCAGTTTCTTCAGCAGCTGCTTCACTTTCGCCACCTTCGTCACCAACGTTACCGATTTTAGCAATCGTGTCTTCTTCAGGGTCAACTTCAACAGGGTTCAACATGTTGGTTACGATCAAAGCGTTGATACAGTTCAAAGGAACGGCAGTCAAAACAAATTGACCGGGAACCATTTGCGTGTAAGCACCAAGAATTGAAGCCGTAACACAACTCATTGACATCATTGCCAAAGTAACATCACGTTCAGCCTTCATGGTGGTCAATTGTAACTTGGAAACGGCAAGCGCTTCGGTGTTACCTAAGAACATCATTTCAACGGCGAAGAATGATTCGAACTTTGGTTGACCAGTGATAAAGCTTAAACCGCGACCAATCCATTTGATAATCCATGGCAATACACCAATGTATGTCAGGATATCGAATAATGGCACAATCAACAGAATTGGTAGCAAAGCACTGGTAATGAAGTTAACTGGTGCTGGGTGTGTACCCGCGGCACCAACCCAGTTAGGCAATGCGAAGTTGATCCCTTTGTAGGCAACTTGCACCAACCAGTTGAATCCATCAGCAGCACTCTTAACAACGGCACGACCACCGGCGAAACTGGTTAATAACCAGGCAATAACTAAGTTTAAGACAACCATGATGCCAACAGAACGCCACTTAATCTTCGAACGGTTCTTGGACAGTGCCCAAGCAATCGCCAAGTAGACGATAACACCAATGATGTTAACAACTAAATACATAACATATGTCCTTCTTTCCAAAATGATGGTATGTTTCAACCCAAATGCTCCCATTTGAGCCACTCAGCGTTATGCATCGATTTTTCGACGCACATCTCGATGTCGAAAACCTCACCCCTCCTTCAGTTGAAAAGCGGACTTTAGAATAATTTTCACGAAATAATGGCTTGGTTGAAAACGCCTCCGCAAACGGAAAGGTACAGTCCGCCCTCCCTGACCAATTAATAGTACCGTTAATCGGGCTAGGTGTAAACATTGATTCCTCCGGTGAAGCTTCTTTTTAATTTTTAGAGCGGTTACGTGAATATTGAAAACGAATGAAAACGTTTACTGACAGTAATTTCCGAACGTAACGCCGTTTTCATGATTTTAATTATTTTCTAACTTAGTGCAACGTTTCACCTATTGATATGTCGGCTTTATTGGCATTCTATTCTTAGCCAAGAATCAGCTGTGCCTAATGTTTTTGAAAACAACCGAATGTCGCAACATTATTCGGAATTTCCAATACTGAAAATGAGAGAAGAAAAAAAAGACCTGCCACGTGATGACAGGCCCCTTTGGGTGGGAAAACGTTTTTTTGGTCTAGCGAAGGTGTAAGCAACACCCTGTTATGGTCGATCATTTTATTGTGGCAATGGTCTCACTTTCCTTCTACGCTGTGAATATCGAACACAAAGTCCGCTCCTAAGCGATTTCACTTCATTTTCTGACACGTTGTAAAAGTTGAACTTAACTTGACTGCGACGATCAAACACCCAAGTACCACTAGACCTCAACCGTTTTCTTGAGAGTAGTTTACGACCTGTTTTCCTTTTATACCGCGAAAAGCCCTCGAAATAGCTTGATAGTGGCCAAATTTCTCCGCCAAGTTTTATCAATTGACTAACATGCCAGATCGCGTTAATCTATTACCATTAAATGAAAGGGGGTGATGTCTTTTGACCATTGGAAATAATCTTAAGGCATCAGCCCACGATAAGAGTGTCGCACGCTTCTAGCGCAAAACAGTCTTTATCCACGGACTGATGCAGTAAGAAAGGCTCTGGGAAATTTTCTCCCAGGGCTTTTTGTTTGCGCTGCTTGCTGCTACACTCAACATAATTCATTCAAACGAGGTTCTGTTTATGGCCACTTCATCCTTTGCCTATCAGGTGTTTGCCACCGTCGTTGATAAGCATACGTTCATTGCTGCTGCCGAAACACTTAACATCACACCAAGTGCGGTTAGCCATTCAATCAGTCAGTTGGAAACGCAACTTGGGTTTCCACTATTCATTCGTAGCCGTACAGGGGTTACGCTCACTGCTGATGGAAATACTGTCTATCCAATCATTCAAGACATTCTCAATTCTGAGCAACGGTTAGCCCAAGAAGCGGCCAATATTAATGGATTGACACACGGGACAATCCGGATTGGTGCTTTCTCATCTGTATTACTTAACTGGTTGCCCAGCATCATTCGTGAGTTTCGCCAGCAGTATCCTGATATCAATGTCACCGTTTACCAAGGGAACTTTAACGATATTGCAGAGCGCGTGCGTTTGGGAACATTGGACATGGGTTTTTCGGCGCTACCACTAGATGAAAACATCGTGATTCATCCCCTCATCAAGGACGAAGTGTACTGTTTGACGCCAACGGACTTTGTGCCTAAAAATGGCCATGTCATGACCAGCGCTGACGTAGCGGATAAAACGTTTATCCTTCAACACTCTGACTATGATCGCGATACTAAGTTGACGCTGGACCGATACAATGTCACACCCAATTCGCTGAACTACTCCATCGATGACGCCTCAATCATTTCAATGGTGGAAGCGGGCCTAGGGTTTGGTGTTCTACCCGATTTGGCGCTCAAACGAATTTCTGGGAACATTAATATCTATCCATTTGATGAACCACATTATCGAACCTTATGTTTGGCCGTGAACAAATCACTTGCACAAGCGCCCACCACCACACGACTGACACGAATCATTCGAGAAAACTTAAGCCGCGAGTACGGTGACAAATTATTGTGGCAATAAGCATAAAAAATGTATCCCCATCACGCTATGGTGTGACAGGGATACTTTTTTATCTGAAACAGGTTCAACTAAACGAGTCTAATTTCCAATTCTTTTCCAACACTCTGTGCAATTTTTTGAAGTGTCGACAATTTTAAATCCAAATTGCCATTTTCGATTCTAACAATTGTGGATTGCGCTGTCCCAGACACTTGTGCCAATTCACGTTGAGAAATCCCCATTTCTTCTCGCAAGTTTTTAACAGCCAAAGCGGCAACAATTTCTCGATCAGCCTTATCATACTCACGTTTGAATTCGGGATCTTTTAGCTGACCAGCAACATACTCATCTAAATCATAACTTTTCTTCATCTCTGTGCCTCCGAATCTTCCCATCCCGAATTGACTTGGCATGATCAATCTCACGCTGTGGTGTTTTATCTGTCTTTTTTGTAAATCCGTGAGTAATAAAATAGTTAGACTCCTCAAGGTGAAAATATATACCTCGCTGAATATTATTGCCCTGAATTGACCGAATTTCATACAGATTAGTCTTTAATTTTTTTACATAACGTTGACGAATGGCAATTTGCAATCCCAATCGTGATATAGCCTGAATGGTTCTAACCATTTTAGCTCGATCCTTTTTGGGAAGATTGTCCAAAAAGCTTTTAAATTCATGGCCGAATTTAAAGTATAGTTTATCATTCATTTACAATGATAGCACACATGCTATCATTAGACACCACCTTACGTTGTTAATTGATCATTTGATTTTCCCAATTCTTATTAGTTTTAAATCTATGATCATTATCAACATACGTAATTCAAATGGCTTTTGTTTTTTTAAGGCTAGTCTATTTAGAACCATAACATTTTAAACTTAGGATCCGTAGCTCTAAGCGCCCTGTCTCATCAACAAATCAACCAATTCATTTTCAGTGACTTTACCGAAGTATTTTGAAACATCGATACTGTCGAAAACCCGCTTCACTGCGTTTAACTCGTACTTAGTCCCAATCAAACGGTTTTCAACATCTTTAATATCTGCCTGACCAAAGAAGTCGCCAGTAATCTGAATGTCCGTGATGTGACCCTCATCTACGTTCAGCGAGAATTCCACCGTTCCTGCCGCAAAGTGCTCACGTCGTTTGACATTAAACGCTGGTGACTTGCCATAAATCCAGTCCCAGTTCTTAAAGTAGCGTTGTTCCAAATCGTGAACACCGGCCAATGCCTCATCATCTAATACATACGCATTTGCATCTTCAATGTTTGTAATGTTTAAAATTTTCTTTGCTAATGCATCCCTGAATTCTTCAATAGTCAGGTTTTGATAGGCTGGCGCAAAGTGTGGCTTCAGGTTGGTAACGCGACTACGAACCGATTTAATACCCTTCGATGCAATCTTATCAGCTGGCACGTTCAAAGCCTTAGTTAGCACTGATTGATCGACGTCATACATCAAGGTACCATGCGAAAACATCCGTCCCTTCTCAACGTGCATCGCATTGCCAGAAAACTTCTTGCCTTCGATTGTAAGATCGTTACGACCAGTCATTGCAGCGCTCGTCGCACCCATCTCGTGCAACGCGTTAATGACAGGATCCGTGAACCGTTTGAAATTGCCCACTGCATCCCCGTCATCCTTAGTAATAAAGCTGAAACTAACATTTCCAAGATCGTCGTAAACAGCCCCGCCACCAGAAGTTCGACGAGTCAAAATAATATGGTGTTGATCAACGTAATCTTGATTGATTTCCTCGAGCACGTTTTGGTATCGACCAACGATAATACATGGAGAGTTAATATAGTAGATTGTAAAATTAATCCGAACGCTGTTCGGACAAAAAAGATCAGCTTCCTTTAAAATGGTGTTTACAACAAACCCATCTTTTAGGAGCTGATCTTTTGTCTAGTATAACCTATTCCGAACGAATTAAAATCGAAACCTTTTGTGAACTAGGGCTGTCCAATATCCAAATGGGCGTTCGGCTGAACCGATCACCGTCAACAATTTCTTATGAATTATCTCGATGTCAACCTTATCAGGCTGAATTAGCACAAACAGATGCCGAATACAAGCGATCACGATGTGGTCGGAAAACTAAGCTGAGCGATGAGTTAAAGCAAACAATTCTCAACCATTTACATCTAAGCTGGTCACCAGGAATGATTGCTCACGAATTTAAACTAGCGACTAAATCTATTTATAATTGGCTAAATCAGGGGAGAATTGGTTTCTCCTTGAATGATCTACCTGAACATGGCGTACGCCAACGGCGTAACGTTGACCAACGATCCAAATATAATCAATCTTTGGGGCGATCGATTGAACAGCGTCCCATGATGATTAATCAACGTAATCGCATCGGTGATTTTGAACTAGATACCGTCGTTGGCCCTCGTGGGCATAGTAAGGCAGTTTTATTAACTTTAATCGATCGCAAATCACGGTTCCTTTGGGCATATCGGTTAAAGGACCGAACGACAGCGAGTGTTAATGAAGCACTGACTAAGTTCCTAACAACTTTTAATGGACCGGTGCACAGTTTTACTGTGGACCGTGGTACTGAGTTTAGTGGGCTAGTATCATTTGAATCACAATATGGTATTAAGACCTATTACTGTCATGCTTATACGCCAGCTGAACGTGGTAGTAATGAACGCTTTAATCGGAATTTACGTTATTTTTATCCTAAGGGGACTCGTTTTGAGCACATTAGTGCTCAAGATTTAACGACGACGTTACTCCAAATTAACCAGAGACCGCTTAAAATACTTGACTGGAAAACACCGTATCAGGTTATGCTGACCAATTTGTCCAAAAATTCGGATTAAATTTGCAATCTACCATATAGAAATATAAAATTGGCTCATCTAAATTAGCGTGCTCCATTAAATATGTTTCAATCGCCAAATTTTCACGAATATCCGTGCTTGGACTAGCTAAATAACGCATGTTATCACCTCAAAGTTTATTGTACGGCGTTTCAAGGGAAATGATAGCGATTTCATCAGAAAAATTAGTAACTTTTAGTAAGTTCAAATTTATTGCCTAATTACTTCAAAAACGCTCCACACCCTAGCGACTTGGACACAACAAAAATCCTCGTATGGACAAAATTTCGTCCACACGAGGATTTTTCAATTGTTGTTCAAACTCTAAACAGAGAATGTCATGCTCACTATTCCACCGCCAACGATTCAATTGGATCCAGTTTAGCAGCCTGGTGTGATGGTGCTAGAGCTGCTAATAAACTGATGATGATGCTTGCCAGTAATCCGAAGATAATGTATCCAGGCGTCATCTGAATGATACTGTAGTGAATCAAGCCATTGATGCCGTGGTTAATCAGTAATTGAACAACCCAAGCTAGCACAATACCTAAGATGGCACTGAACAAACCGATGAAGAACGCCTCGGAAACAAACAGGTTACGAATGTCTCGACGGCGAACACCAAGAGCTCGTAAAACACCGATTTCTTTAGTCCGTTCGGAAACACTGATGTACAAGACCACAATGATCATAATTGCGGAAACCAGTAACGAAATGGCCGCAATCCCTGCCAGTACATAGAATGCCAGCGAAATGTACGTGTTCAACGTATCAAGAATAGACCCAACACCGGTAATTGCGTACGCTGTCTTACCGTTCGTCTTTAAGGCTTTGATCTTATTCTGAACAGTCTTGGTTGTTTGCACATCCTTAGTTGATACCGCAACAAAGTTTGCACGTAATTTAGCGCCCTTAGCAGCATACATCGACTTTAAGGTATCAAACGACATTGCGTCAGTACCAGAATTGATAATCCCTGAAACTTTGAGCTTTTGGGTCATCGCAACGGGCTGATTGTTGTCATCCATCGCGGTCACACTCAATGTTACTGTCTTGCCTACTAATGATTTGTAATCTTTGCTGATCTTCTTCGCATTCCGTTTGGTCAGCAAGATTTCCTTATCGCCAGGTTTGGAACCTGTCTTAATGTCACTTTCTTTTTCAGTCTTATTCCAAGTTTGAAATTGCTGAATTTGCTGCGTCTTGCCGTTGTAATCAACCTGGACACCGTTTGGGACATAGGTGCCAAGAACAGCTTCCTTTACACCTTTGACCTTCGCCAAACGGTCACGGTCAGACGGTTTCATCTCAACTGCTTCCGCCGTCTGCTTGTCAGTCTTTTGTGCAACTTGAATGGTTGTCGGATTAATTTGGTCCATGATTTGGTTATTCATGTACCCCTTAACCCCGTTACCAAGCGCCAACATCAAGATGACACTGAAAATCCCAATGGAACCGCCAAACACAATAAGTAAGTTACGCTTCGTGTTGTACCGCATATGTTGCAAACTCATCTTCAACGTTGAACGGAAACTCAGGTGCTTTGTCTTCGTTGACAACTGTTTGCCTTCGATTGGGAAAGGATCTTTTAACTCACGATCTTCATTGATCTTCCCATCTTCCATATGAACGATTCGCGTCCCATGGTTGGCCACATCCTGACTATGCGTGACACAGATAACTAACTTGCCGCTTTCAGCAATGCCATCCATCAACTCAAGAATTTCTTTGGTGTTTTGTGAGTCCAACGCACCAGTCGGTTCATCAGCGATGATGACATCAGGATCTGATGCTAGCGCCCGTGCAATGGCGACACGCTGTTTTTGCCCACCAGAGATTTGGTTCGGATATTTGTGAATGTGGTCTTCCAAACCAACCTGCTTCAACAGACTCGTGGCGCGTTCCACTTGTTGATGATGGGTCATGTTGGTCATTTCCAAACTGACCATAACATTATCCAGCAGTGTTAAGTGACTAATCAGGTTGAAACTCTGGAAAATGAACCCAATCGTTTGCCGACGATAGGCATCCATGTCCTTTTCCTTGGCAGAGTGCATCGACTTACCGTTCAGTAGCACATCCCCGTCATAATTGTGGTCCAGCCCACCAATGATGTTCATCAAGGTCGACTTCCCACCACCGGATTCACCAAGGATAGAAACAAACTCACCCCGTTCAAATTTAAGGCTAATCCCCTTCAAAACTGGAAATGGTTCTTTATTCACATAATAGGACTTGTGAATATCCTTCAACTCTAGAAAGCTCATTAAAATGCCCTCGTTTTCAAATTTTATGGTTAATTTAAATTGGTCTTAACAGTAGCAAATTCACCCCCGTTATACAAATGATAACGGGGGTGAACTTGTAGTCGTAACGGATTCTTAATAAATTGTTTCCTGTGGAAAGAAAACGTATTAGTGTTTAACAACGTAGCCAATTGTCTGAGGAAGTACTAAGCGTTCATCCAGATAAATTGGCTGACCAGCAGTCGGAGTCGATTTGTCATCTGACAAATACACAAACCCAGACAAATCTCGCTTTTTACCATCAACAATCAATGGTTGTGTATATTTTTTAAATTCACCACCAGATAGTTGCTCAGGTGGTCGACGCTTGTCAGCAGAAACGGTCTTGGCAAACTCATTCATTATTTTTCACTTCCATCTCTACGCATTATCAACACCATTGGAGTAATCATCAAGTCCAATGATATGGCTAGTTAAGCCTCCTGGTAATTGTGCTGCAAGCATGGCGCTTAAGACATCTACGGGCTGGATCATCTGAGAGGCTGCAGCATACCACATTACGCTATTATAGTTTGGTGAATGCCATAAGTCTAAGGCATGTCCCATTTCGTGCATTAAAACGGCAATAACTTCGCTTCTCGTATATTTTAGACTAGTCATTGGTGTTCCAAATAATGTAATCTTGCAATTACCGGATACAAATTGATTATTTACAGAATTGTAGCCGTAAACACCAGCATCCCCAAGATTAGCCGAACTCGGATCAAATTCAACAATACCAGGCACATCTGCTTTATCCGTTGTTTCTACTAGCGTAATGTTACTGCCTAATATTTTTAATCCTGTGTTCCAATTTCGAGCCGCTGCTTCCCAAATCTGCTTGTATGTGAGATCACCATCACTTGCATGATAAACCGCTGTTGGATTGGCAACAGAATAAGTTAATGTTGTTTTACCCCAACGATTGCCAGCAAATGGCGTCAATTGTGTGTAATTTACGCCGAGGCTTTTCAAAGTCTTGTTGAAATTCAAAACAATAGCATCAATTTGTGCACGCTGTGATTCATATGCTAATGGCAAATTCAGTTGTACCGTGATTTGCTTGGAAATGGTGTGTACCACACCAAACGAATCCTTAATAGTCCCAGTTAATGTTGTTGTTCCGGGAAGCAGTGTGATAATATCACCAGCCAAATCGACAGTTGCAACATCTGTATTCGAACTTTGCCAGGTGACATTTTCATATCCGTCATGGTCAGTCTGAATATTGGTCAATGCCTGAACCTTTTGACCCATATTAATAATATTGGGCACACTAGTTGTGACTGTCGTCACTGATTTAGGCGTTAAAACTGTTAACACAATGCTAGCTGATTTTGAAGTGTTGAAATTATCTACTGCTGTCGCAGTGATTGTTGCACTACCTGGACCAATAACCGTCACAAGACCATTCTCATTTACTGTTACAACATTTAGGTCAGAACTGGTCCACTTTACATTACCCATTAAATTAGCATTAGTTGGTGTCACAACAACTGCTAATTGATCATGCTCACCAGCGCCCAGCGTGGACACAGCAGTACTGATTTTAATTTCGGTTAATGGAATCGATTTGCCGACTACATACGGCATTGTGTACTCCCATCCCGATCCGTTGTACCCTTGAACTATTGCTTTCAGAATGACAGACCCAGGTGTCAGCGCGGTAATTCTGCCGTCCTCATCAATCGTAGCAATTTTTGAATCAGAAGATGACCAAGTGACTGATTTGACTTTAGTAACTGGAAAATCAGGAATAAAGGTTGCTTGCACCGTCAATCCTGTCATTAAAGAACTTGGCCACTTTACATTTCCGGACTTAAAGTTCTCTTCAGGCGTAAATACATGAATCGTATTGTACTGAACCCAACCATTACCGTTATATTTAAAACCCGTGGCTGTAATTGACGTTTCCCCTTCGCCAACAGCGGTTAGCAGTCCCGTTTTACTGTCAATAGTAGCAACAGTAAGATTACTTGAGGCCCAAGCTATCGTACTGAGCGGCCACAACGAGTTTGGGTTAGTTGCATAAGTTAGCTGTTCTTGACTGCCTGCCTCAAGGTAATATTTCGGTACACTTACAGAAAATCCGGTTACTTCATTTGCACCAGCTGGAATAACTTTAATCAATTGAGATTTATTCCATACTTTGCCCGTATAGTCAACAACGTTCATCTCCACTGTCGCGGTCCCTACTGCAAGTGCGGAAAACTTCCCATTTGCGTCAACAATACCAATAGTCGGATTATCACTCTTCCAAGAAATGGATTTGAAAATTCCACCAATTGGGTTAGTGGTGACAGTAGCAGTGGCATTTTGACCAACTTCAATTTGCTCGTTGTTGTATTGAAAATTAACATCATTTAAAATCTTGTTTGCATCATAAACGACAATCGGAACAGGACCAGACCAACTATCAAGGTGAAAAAAAATGTTGGCTTTACCTTCTGAAACCCCTGTTATTACACCACTATTATCAACCGTCGCAACGCTGGGGTTATCACTGGTGAATGTTAATGATTTATAGGTGGCATTAGCCGGCGTCGGTGAAACCGTCACTTTTTCTGATTGCCCCACTCCGAGGTTGTTTGACGGCCAAGAATAACCTACATTTGTAATTGGAATTGATGTCGCTGATGAGGGTACCACAGTACTATCAAATGCTTCACTTTGACTAGAAAGCTGTGGAAGTGCATTTGTAGTTGGATCAGCTTTGCTTTCATCTAACGTGCTCGTTTTACTTGACTGTTGTTCCTGTGCTGATGACTGTGGCTGGGCCGCATTGCTACTTTGTCCTGTCAAAGTAGTTGAGGAAGGCAGTGTCATTTGTTGTGCATTATTCATCACAGCTACTTCACTGTTCTGAGATGTAGGCACAACGCTCGACGCCTGTGATGATGTCGTCTCTGATTCTGACACGCCCTTTGAAGAAATAATTGTTTGACTTTGAACTGTTGAACCTTCAGTCGATGATCCGCTATTTTCTACTTTGCTTGGCGCAGCATTTGAAGCGTTCGAAGCATCTTGAGGAGCTAACGAACTAGCAGACCCAGAACTTTGCAAATTGTTGACGGTAGTCATGGCTGCACTCGATTGTGCGAGGCTATTTTGAGCTTGAACTTTTTCACTAACTACTGGCTGGGACGAGCTTGTACCATCATCCGCGCTTGCATTGTAACCAGTTCCACTGACCACTCCAAACGTAATCAATGCTATGCAAGCAAAAAGCCAACGTTTCCCTGCCTTATACATCTTATAATGATCAGTCTTATCTTGCTCACCTTTTAACATGAATGATCGCTCTCCTCCTGATGTATTCACATAAACAATTAATTTGATTACCTTTGTACACCTATATAATATAATTTTATTTATGTATAAGTCTGATTTAGCCGCCGTATATGCATATACGGCATATTTTGATTAAGCTGATGGACATATAACTGGTTTTATAGTAGATTGTAAAATTAATCCGAACGCTGTTCGGACAAAAAAGATCAGCTTCCTTTAAAATGGTGTTTACAACAAACCCATCTTTTAGGAGCTGATCTTTTGTCTAGTATAACCTATTCCGAACGAATTAAAATCGAAACCTTTTGTGAACTAGGGCTGTCCAATATCCAAATGGGCGTTCGGCTGAACCGATCACCGTCAACAATTTCTTATGAATTATCTCGATGTCAACCTTATCAGGCTGAATTAGCACAAACAGATGCCGAATACAAGCGATCACGATGTGGTCGGAAAACTAAGCTGAGCGATGAGTTAAAGCAAACAATTCTCAACCATTTACATCTAAGCTGGTCACCAGGAATGATTGCTCACGAATTTAAACTAGCGACTAAATCTATTTATAATTGGCTAAATCAGGGGAGAATTGGTTTCTCCTTGAATGATCTACCTGAACATGGCGTACGCCAACGGCGTAACGTTGACCAACGATCCAAATATAATCAATCTTTGGGGCGATCGATTGAACAGCGTCCCATGATGATTAATCAACGTAATCGCATCGGTGATTTTGAACTAGATACCGTCGTTGGCCCTCGTGGGCATAGTAAGGCAGTTTTATTAACTTTAATCGATCGCAAATCACGGTTCCTTTGGGCATATCGGTTAAAGGACCGAACGACAGCGAGTGTTAATGAAGCACTGACTAAGTTCCTAACAACTTTTAATGGACCGGTGCACAGTTTTACTGTGGACCGTGGTACTGAGTTTAGTGGGCTAGTATCATTTGAATCACAATATGGTATTAAGACCTATTACTGTCATGCTTATACGCCAGCTGAACGTGGTAGTAATGAACGCTTTAATCGGAATTTACGTTATTTTTATCCTAAGGGGACTCGTTTTGAGCACATTAGTGCTCAAGATTTAACGACGACGTTACTCCAAATTAACCAGAGACCGCTTAAAATACTTGACTGGAAAACACCGTATCAGGTTATGCTGACCAATTTGTCCAAAAATTCGGATTAAATTTGCAATCTACCTTATATTTAACCAGCGAACCAAAATTTATCTTTATGTACGCAAAGAGCCTTGAAAACCAAACTTCGGTTTTCAAGGCTCTTGCTGTACTCATCCTAAGCTTACTTAGAATAAATCCTATTGTTCGTCAGACTTGCGACGCTTCATAAATCCAAATGCCATGAACAAACCAGTGAGACCAATGAAGATCAGTCCAATCTGACTTGATTCATTTGTATCAGGTAATGTCCCTTCGTTTGTCTTTGAACCAGTTAACTCGTCCTGAACTGCATTAGATTCGTTAACATTCACGCTACCAGAATTAGCAACAGATGAAGTTGTTGTGCCGGATTGTTGTTCATCGATTCCAAGTCTTTCAACTGTGCCTTGCGCACTCGTCGAAGCACCATGGTTCCGAATATTTGCAACCATATTCTGAGCAGTGACAACACCATTGCCGTTATTAGTCAAACCAGTTGCGCTCAAGTTATTCATACCAATAGTGCCGTCAGAATTGTTCGCATTGCTCATGCTCATATTTTGTGCACCGTTGTTATTTGTACCACTGACATTTTGACCACTGTTTGTGGTGTTCGTTCCATTAGTCATTGATGTGCCAGCTCCACCGTTGTTTGTAGCACTCTGTCTAGGGGTAACAGTTACCCAAACATCAGCCATCGCTGGATCATCGAATTCCATTTCAATGTGGTAAGTGCCAGGAACATCAAAGTCAATATCACCAATCCACTCAACCACATTCTTAGGAATATTGGAATCAAATGTCGCAACCTGTCTCATGATCAGTTGACTTACATCAACTGGTTCACCCTTCATATCCGCTGCACTGACAACAACATCAGTAGCCGTCAATTCAGAGCCAGCAACAATTGATGCATTCTTCCCAATCAATGAAACAAAGTTGGTCTGATAGTAAACGACATTCACATCGGCATCCTTCATATCACTGGTAACAATGACTTCCGGAATGTTTTCGTGGTCCGGTGAGAAGTTCGTAATAAGTTTAGGTGTAATAGCTGCCCAAATGTTTGAGCCATCCGCAACCCAATCAGTGAAGCCAAGAACCTCACCAGTTTCAGGGTTAACCTTAACAGAACGACCAAACTTAACCGCTTGAGTATCTGTAGATGAAGTCATTACAGCAGGATCAGTGGCAGAGTAGCTAACCTTACGAGTCAACGTCTCGTTGATATCCTTTTCGGTAATAGCACGATCGAAGTGAGGCCCGTTCGGATTCTTAGGGTCAACTAGTTCACCTTTGGTGTGGGTCCCAGAAATTACAATCGGAGTAACTTCTGACTTCACTGCATTCTTCGCGTACTCGACAAATTCTTCCACAATTGGTGATTTGTCGCTGTCCGTTGGCACGGTCGCGTCTGCTGCCGCAATCGTCAGCTTATCCGCCGTGTAGTTCACGACGACCGGACTGTCTACGGCAGCCCATTGAGCGGTGCCACTGACCGTCCAAGTCCCGTAAGTGACTTTCCCGGTCTTCTCATTCCACGTTGCGGTCCGGCTGAAGTTGACCGTTTGCGTCTGCTTATCAGGAGCCTTGCTCCCATCACTCATCGTGTACGTGATCGTCCGAACACTCGTCGTGTTCAACGAAGCCTGGTCCAAGCCAGCTGGGTACTTCACATCTGGATTCTTCGGGTCGACCGTCGTCCCGGCGTCTTTTGGAGCCGTCGGGTTCACCTTGATCAACGGATCGGCACTGTACGTAACCGTCTCCGCATCACTTGGCGTCTTGTCGCTGTCCGTTGGCACGGTCGCGTCTGCTGCCGCAATCGTCAGCTTATCCGCCGTGTAGTTCACGACGACCGGACTGTCTACGGCAGCCCATTGAGCGGTGCCACTGACCGTCCAAGTCCCGTAAGTGACTTTCCCGGTCTTCTCATTCCACGTTGCGGTCCGGCTGAAGTTGACCGTTTGCGTCTGCTTATCAGGAGCCTTGCTCCCATCACTCATCGTGTACGTGATCGTCCGAACACTCGTCGTGTTCAACGAAGCCTGGTCCAAGCCAGCTGGGTACTTCACATCTGGATTCTTCGGGTCGACCGTCGTCCCGGCGTCTTTTGGAGCCGTCGGGTTCACCTTGATCAACGGATCGGCACTGTACGTAACCGTCTCCGCATCACTTGGCGTCTTGTCGCTGTCCGTTGGCACGGTCGCGTCTGCTGCCGCAATCGTCAGCTTATCCGCCGTGTAGTTCACGACGACCGGACTGTCTACGGCAGCCCATTGAGCGGTGCCACTGACCGTCCAAGTCCCGTAAGTGACTTTCCCGGTCTTCTCATTCCACGTTGCGGTCCGGCTGAAGTTGACCGTTTGCGTCTGCTTATCAGGAGCCTTGCTCCCATCACTCATCGTGTACGTGATCGTCCGAACACTCGTCGTGTTCAACGAAGCCTGGTCCAAGCCAGCTGGGTACTTCACATCTGGATTCTTCGGGTCGACCGTCGTCCCGGCGTCTTTTGGAGCCGTCGGGTTCACCTTGATCAACGGATCGGCACTGTACGTAACCGTCTCCGCATCACTTGGCGTCTTGTCGCTGTCCGTTGGCACGGTCGCGTCTGCTGCCGCAATCGTCAGCTTATCCGCCGTGTAGTTCACGACGACCGGACTGTCTACGGCAGCCCATTGAGCGGTGCCACTGACCGTCCAAGTCCCGTAAGTGACTTTATTATTATCCGTCGTATCTATAGTCGCATCACGAACATAATTAACTGTTTGTGTGGCCTTCATTGGCGTCGTTGCCGTACTACCCTCTGGCAAACTATACGTGATCGTTCGCGTACTCGTCGTGTTTAAGTCATCCTTTGCCACACCTGCTGGATACGTTGCTCCAGGTACACCATCAATCGCTGTACCTTCAGTCTCAGGTGCTGAAGCTAAGACGGTAATGATACCGTTTCTTAAGTTCACCGTAATGCCTGCATTTACATCATCATCTGACAACACGCTAAAATCATAGTCGGTTGGCTTATTAGTGGGAGCATATTTAGTGTCCCCAACTGTGTACGCCTTTGCTAATTTATAGTTAAACGCAAGTCCCAAAACACCCCACTGTGTGGTTGGCAAGGTTGTGTTTGAAACATCAACAGTCTTATTGTTTTCCATATATTTAACGTTGATCGATTTAACATTCTTCTGTTCATCAGCATAGCCTAACTTGTAGAATTGACTACCAGTACCATCTTTATCGGTTGTATTCCATGTATAATCCTGAGTCGCGGAGTAAACAATATGATTCTGAATTTCATGACCAGAAGCATCTGTCAATCCACTATCTACTGGCATACTAAAATTAGTCGCAGCAGTATATTTACCCGTATTCTGAAAATCATCAGCATCTGTCATGGCCTTAGTAACATCATTCAACAAACTAGCCTGTCCTGCCGTATAAGCATTGTTGACCAAAATAATCTGAGCATTGTAAGCCTTATTGTAAACATTTGCCAAAGCACTAGCCACAGCTGTTTGCTTAGTATTTGTCAGATATGTTGAAAACGCAGGGCTAACCATTCTATCAGCAGAAATTGTCGTACCCGCCGGAATTTTGGACACAGTCGTATAGACACCGTTCACGATAGAGGCTTTTACAACAGATGAAGCAGCCATATCAACGATGTTAGGGCCTGCTGCCAATTGTGACGCAGTGTCACCTGCCGTTGTGCTAAATACTTTGTAATTACCTAAGGCCGCTTGATAAATCTTCTTGTAGGTACTCAAATAAGCATAACTATCAGCACCAGTTGTACTAGTGCCAGTCAATGCATTTGAAAGATCAGTAGATTTTGAAAAGTCTGTCACCGCTTTATTAGCTGAGTTGTATGCGTTCAAGTATGCATCTTGCAACATCTGGCTGACACGTGTATTCGCTTTTATCTGAGCAATTTGATCAGCAGTTGAAGTTGCAGCTGCACCCTTCATAAGACTAAACGGCATGTTGCCTTGATAAGTACCAATAGGATCAGACACGGCACCGTTACCAGACAATGCGTCGGCAATACCTTGCTGTTGATACTTTTGTAACCAAGTCAAAGCAGCAGCGTAACCAGCATCGTATGCTTGTTTAAGCTGATCCGTATCTGATTGCCATGTAGTCGTCGTGATCTTCCCATCAAGTCCGTTAGCAACGTTGCTGTCAGACACTTTAGTACTGGACATCTTTGTCATTGCCGCATAAGCTGCTTGCATACCTTGAGAATATTGATTAGCTAGCGCACTAACAATAGTAGATACCAACGTTTGATAAATGCTTTCAGTATCTTTATCAAAATGAGTTGGTACATTATCAGCGTTCTTCAATGAAAGACCTAACGTCGATTTAATTGTATCTTTTGAAACAAACGGAATACTGGGAATCGCTGTATCTTCAGTATAGTTAACAGACCCTACTGGTAAACCGGTAACTGGATCAATAGAAACCTGCCATCCGTCTTGATCATGTGTATGATTCGTACTATCAGTTTCAATATGACCCAAACTAACGATGTTATCAGAATTTTTAAACTCATTAGATAAACCATCTAACCAAGCATCTGGCACATTTTTATCAAACCAAAGAGCGGCAGCAATACTTTTAGGAATTCCATAATATGACGTACCAGTATCACTAAGAGTTGTTGGGTTAAAGTGCAATAATCCATCTTTTTTAATTGTCCCAATTAATCCAGTATCAGTTAAAGGAATACCCCAACCAGCGTCATTTTGATTAACACCTAGTGTTAACAAACTAGATAAAACAACGCCGTTGACTAAACCTTCTTGTGTCAAATTTTTGATCATTTGAATAGTTTGAATTAATCCTGAAAATTTAACATGTCCAGCAGCGGCAACCAGTGTACCTCCTGAAATCAAGCTTTGAGCTGTATTAAGCGCTGACGAATCCCATCCACCTGGGATTCCTGCAACGCTGTCAATAATCAGTCCCGTTGCGCCTGAGTGTGGGAAAAGAGTTATTTGTGCTGTTGATAACTTTCCAAAGTCCGCCATAACTTGATTGTTAGGCGTAAATGGATTTGCTGCTCCTTGCCCGAATACGGAACCTGCTCCCCAATTGTTTACATTCTGAGCAATTGCCGTATCACTCGATGTACCGGACCACTGTTTGCCGCTTGGATTAGTAAAATTAAGCCAGTCACCTGAAGTTGTTGAAATTAATTTTTTTACGTTATCTGCATTGCTGAAATAGGTCGGCAAAGTTTGGGATAGTTGTTTTACATAATCCTTAAATAACACGGCAATCTCATAAACCGTCTGATGGTAAGTATCCTGATCGTTTTGAAGTAAACTACCAGAAGTTGGGAATGAAGCACCCTGCCAGGTTTGTGGGTGATTTAACATATCTTCCCAGTCAACAACAGCAGAATATTGAATATCTGACAGAGCGTCCTTATAGCCATAACTAGCTGTATTTAAATTGGCAATATTGCTAAAAATGGAATTTGGTGTATTTACTTGTACGTTACTAAATAAAGTACCAATAAAGTATTTTTGCTGTTTTAACGTTTGACCAGTCTTGTTGTCATAAACATCAAACGTTACATAATAACCGTTCGTGGCATCCCCACTAAGCGTAATCGGATTACCCGCTGGACTTGTTAAGGTCAGTGTATGTTTAACTAGGTCACCAACACCGCCGACTGTAATTTCAGTACCTGAAGGTAGCGCTTGAATAGCTGTCGCTGCAACTTCACGTTCATATTGAAGCTCAGTTGTCATTTCAACTGATTGATAGTACTGTCCAAAGTCGGAAGTGCCATACTGTTTGCCAGTGTATCCATCGGGAGTAACGATGTATAAGGTATTGCCGTTATCGCTTGCATGCGCAGTCAAACCAGTTGGCAAAGCTGCAATCTGGTTTTGGGCATACTGCTGCCTAGTTTGATCTGAAATCGTTGCATAATAATTACCAAAATCAACAGTCGTGTAATTATCACCACCTGGAGTAATGGCGGTTAATCCCTTGCCGTCGGAACTTACTTCAGTCTGTACCGTGGATGCTAGTGAGTTAATGACAGATTGGGCGTACTGCGCCTTAGTTTCGTTTACAACGGTTTTAATGACATTGCCCTGAAAATAAGCTGGCAATAATGGCGTTCCTAAATATGTTGCATCGGACAACGCATAAAGAGTTGAACGATCCTTGCTTAAAATATAAGTTAAATCCGTTGGCAAACTGATATTTGATAAAGTTTGAGCATCTTTTTGTGCCAAAAGTGTGACACCAGTCATCTGAGTGGATGTTGTTGATGTTGTTGATGTTGTGTCATCCACTAGTGCAAATGATTGCGCTTGTCCTGTTTGCGAGGCCATGTCTGCCAATTTTGATTTAACAGCACTGATTTGTTCATTATTGGGACTGATCAATGTGGCACTACTTTCAACAGGCTTAACGGTTGTACTGGACGCCACGTTCTCAGATGCCTGATTTTCTGAAACTTTTACATTAGCACTAATAGCACTAGTCGTTGCCTGACTTGAGATGTTATCAGAAATTGTAGAAGCACCATTTCCTACTTTTGTGTTGGCTTCTGACTGTGACACTTGGGAAGAGGCAGAAGTCACACTGTCTGCGTTCTTTGTCTCATTAGCTGATGTAGTAGCTGCAAGCTTATTATCAGACGCTTGCTCGGATGACGCTACTACACTTTTGCTTTCAGTATTGGTTGCATCTGACTTTTGAACAGCACTTACAGTAACGGAACTAGCACTCGTCGCGGAAATACTGCTCTTCTGCGTATTCGATGTTGCTGAAGCATTGTCGACACTCGACGTTTTAGTAACACTAGATGTATTTGCTGTGTTTAAATCGTCTGATGTGCTGGATGTAGCGGAAATACTGCTTTGAGCCGCATTTGTTGTATCCGCGTGCGCTGAGCTTGTACTCAGCCCACTTGCAGCGCCAAACATAAACAATGTAATGCCGGCAAAAAGCCACATTTTACCAGCCTTATACATTTTATAGTGAAGCTTAGATTCAGTTTCGGCTGACCATAAACTTCGATTATTTTGATGCATCATAATGATGTACCCCCCTAATTTACTGCATTCAATGAGTCAATCAACAAACGTGTTCTTATGCCATTTGAGTGCTAAAAATAAAAAATACATATCAAAAATGCAACTAAAAACAGGTATAATCTAACTAAGGTTTGACGTAAGTTGGTTGCTTATAAAATAAGTAATATAAAAATATATCCAACATAATTTAACCGTATTTAATCCATATGCTCACACATTAAGGGGCAAATAATGCGTAAGCGGAATGAAGCCGTTTAGCTCTAGTCTCATTTAGTCGCTAAAGCGTTTTCGATTTCATTTTATTTAGTAGCTTCAGGAAATTGTTAAAAAGAAAGCTGGTTTAGATAATTGAAAAACGAACTCGGTCCATCAATCGATAATTTACGCCAGCTAAATAACGTTAGCATTCACCAACTTATCAATGGAATCATGTCATCGAGTACGTATTACCGTTTCACACACGACGGTACAGACATTTCAGCGGTTAAGTTCATTCAATTGCTCGAACGACTCGATAGTTCGTTGACCGACTTTACTACTTTATACAGTCCAAAAGACATCACTAATCAACAGTTCTTTACGACTTATCTGCACGCAGTCGCGACTGGAAAAATAAATGAACGTGCGTTAAAAGCATTACTACTGCTACTTCAAGAGTCCTACAGTAATCAACCAATTCCGCGTTATCAACATTACATATGGTTAACCCAGTCTTGTTTGGATCACGCTCAAAATCGCGTCTACCAATTCAATCAGGAGCTTGATCGATATTTTAGAGGTATTTCTACGTGGACTTCATCGAGCCTCATCATGCTGGGACTATCGACGCCATTTATCCCATTCCTATCGCTTAGCTCTTTATTCACTCCAGCCTGTAAAGCATTTGAAGCCCATTTAGACCGCTTTGATGTTCAAAAAGCGTATGGTTATTTTCTCATCAACTTTGCGCTACTTGCGATTGTGAACCAGTCACAATTTGCATTTGTACGCGCAAATAAACAATTGCGTAATCATAAAGTTTTGGACAGCACGTTAACCAGTTCTGTTTACATTCGCCTAATTAAATCTTTAAACATCTGGTTGAATCAGCCGTCTATGTTTTCGGCTAGTAGTTTGCGGCCATTAGCCAGCATTTTGCGTGATTTTGAGGAACCGGAATACGCTGATCAGCTCAATGAATTCATTCAATTATTTGAACGCAATTTTATTAGTGAAAGCCTGGGCAGTCTGGGCCACCCACTTTACCAAGTGTTTTAGAGAAGATTTCACAATGTTTTCCCTCAACTTCTTTAAACTTTCATAACGACAATTAAAAAGTACACAATCCCTATTCACAGGGTGCGTAAGCCATGCTACGATACTGTCAAAATATGCTGACGGTGGTGATGGTTTTAATGAGTCGACTGGGGAATTTCTTTATTCATCGAGCAAGTCATGAGAATGGCAAGGTGACGTTTGAAATCGGGGTGGATACGCACGCGCCGATGTTAGTGAATACCTTTACGGAATCGCTGAGCGACGTGGCGCATCTGACGATTAATTATTCGGCGGCTGACATTGTGCTACAGTCCACGGATCGTTCCGAACTAACGGTACGTGAATATATGTTGGTAGACGAATCCTCGTATTACGCACATGTCAAACATGAAGACGACACGTTGGCCATCACTGCTGGTGAACGGCCAGCACGTGACAACCTCAACATTCGCATTGAACTGGAGATTCCAACCGCCTATCATGGCCGTCTGGAAATCAGTTCAGTCAGTGGTCCAATTGAAATCGATAACTTGCATAAGTTGCGTAGTTTAGCAATCACATCAACCAGTGGTGCTATCTCGTTAGATGATGTAGAAACAAACAGCCTAAGTATTGATTCCATCACTGGCACCATTAAGGGTCGCAGTCTCACAGCTGATGACTACACAATTAATGCCATGAGTGGCAACGTTCATTTGATGAACACCCGTGGCAATTACTCGGTCCGCTGCTCAGCTGGTTCGCTTAAACTGGATGATGCTCACGGTCACGGTCGCTTTGAAGTAACCAGTGGCACGGCCAAACTGTGTTTTGCAGAAGTGGATGGCAACTTATCCGCCGAGTCGTCTGCCGGTTCCGTCCGTTTGCAAGTGCCACGTGAATTGGATTATGGCTTTAACTTGGAAACATCGATTGGGAGTTTAAAAACACCCGACAACGCGCATTATTCAAATAACGAGCGCAACTACCAAACTGGCGCCATCGGTGATCCATCTGACTTGATGATCAGCATGATGACAGTTGTCGGTTCATTAGCACTCGAAACACGATAACGACATAAAAAACAGGCTTCAGTCCATGACATTTCGCCATGGTACTGAAGCCTGTTTCGTTATTTCATCCTTTAAATTAATCAACTTGCCGATACCAGTCATAGACTGAATAAATTGCTTCATCTGGCAAGTATCGCACAGTCACTTTACGCCCTTCGCTGCCAGCACGAACGTTAAGTGTTAGTGACGCAAAGTGGCGCTGTTGCAACCACTTACTCTGTTTGACCAACAACGATTGCACGTTTTGCCGTGGCACGTAATACTGCTCACGCGTAAATAAAAAGTTCGTCTGGGCAAACGCAAAGTGATCATTCAATACCTGCACCTGTGTCCGCCGCGCCGTCAGATAAGCAGGAATGATCAGCAACAAGACCACCAGCACAATGGTGATGCCGTCTGCAATCACCGCCACCCGCGGCCATGGAAACGTCATCCCGGTTATCGCAAGGACTATGCCCAGCGCAACTAGCCCAAAATTGCGTAGTTGATAATACAAAGTACGTCCACTCTGACGGCTAGGCCTAACCTGATCAACGGGAATGTCAGTGACAAACCGTTGCAAGAAACCATCTACATCATCTTCCGCAATCAACGGCATAATCACCACATTTTCGGTATCCTTCTCTTTTTTCGAGTTCGACACCACGATCAGTTTGATCGTTGCCATGTGCAACCAGGACCGCAACAACGGTTGACTTACCCGCACAGCCTGAATGCGACTTTGCGCTAACGTCACCGTGTTCCGCTGAAACAAACCACGGACTGTCATCAACTGACCATCTGACAGACTCAATGTAAATCGATAGTACTGAATGACTATGACGACAATTGAACCCAGGTACAAAACAAGCACCACAGCCAACATTCCCAGCACAATAACGACCCAACCAGCCTGTCCTAGGTCTTTGATAGCCATATCCAACAACTGCTCAGAAATGAGTTTTTGCAAACGACCATACACTGCCATAATCGCCAGCAACGCTGTCAGAAACGCAGGTGAGGTCGCGGCAAACTTCAACAAGTCCTTTGTCGAAATTTCGTACACGGCAGTTGGCTTATTTGCAGTATTATTCGTCTCCGATTGTGACTCGGGTAACGCTCCGTTGACAAGTCCAGATACTGCTGCCGTCTCACCCTCAGCAATGTTTGCCAAACGCCGCCGAGACGAAAGTTCATCACGTAAACTCAACGGTACAGCGATGAGGGTCACTTCCGGTCCCTCATCGGAATGACCAGCCGTTTCGACTTCCAACGTGACTAAATCAAACGGCTTAAGGAAAAACCACTGTTTGACCGCCACGTTTTGGATGCGATCGTAAGGAACGTGATTTTGCTTCCGAAAAATTAACCCATGTTTGACATAAATTTCCTGGTCCAGTAATTGATACGTAAAGGTAAAGTACTTCAACACCGGCCACACTAGCGCAAAAACCACCAATATCGCAATGACAGTTGCAAATAACAGCGGATGTTTGCGGTAAAGTGCCAAACTACCGATAACACCACCAGCGATGGGCACAATCCACTCGCGCAGCGTTTCGATAAAGAAACCTACTAACGCAATGGCATGTAAATGTCGCGCTGGCGTTGGCTTGGGAGAACCACCATTAGAGGTCATTACGCGCCTCCTTTGCCAGTTTCATAATTAACTCTTTCAGCTGCTCGGCCGTTTCAGGGCTGACACCATCAATTTTATGAGAGGTCGCCGCTGTCACAATCGCGATCTCCTGTAGTTTCTGCCACCGCAGAAATGGTCCCTGATCCAACTGCACATTCTGAACGCGCGCGATTGGAATCACAATCTGTTTGCGAAAAAAGTACCCCTTATGCAATTCAACGTCACGGTCACTGATCCGATAAGTCCAAAACCGCCAACGATACGGCACTAATACCAACATGGCAATTAAGGTTACCAATGCGATGCCAATAATAAGCCAGCCACACACCGTAAAAAAACTCAGATTGTTGCTCAGTCCAATCGCCAGACTGCCACCACCGACTGCGCCGATAATAATTGCCGTTACTACGGCTGTTAATTGCCAAACGTGCGTAATCTGACGCGGCAGCTGTTCCGTTTCATTTTCCAAGATTTCTCCCCCCACACTGTTGCCTAGGTCCCCACAACATCAACATTATTCAAACTTGTTAGTCACACTATACCGAAAAAGTGACGGTGTACCAATAACACCGCCATTTTTTGGATAAAAAATTTTTATTTAGAATAGCATTTGGTAGATTGCAAATTTAATCCGAATTTTTGGACAAATTGGTCAGCATAACCTGATACGGTGTTTTCCAGTCAAGTATTTTAAGCGGTCTCTGGTTAATTTGGAGTAACGTCGTCGTTAAATCTTGAGCACTAATGTGCTCAAAACGAGTCCCCTTAGGATAAAAATAACGTAAATTCCGATTAAAGCGTTCATTACTACCACGTTCAGCTGGCGTATAAGCATGACAGTAATAGGTCTTAATACCATATTGTGATTCAAATGATACTAGCCCACTAAACTCAGTACCACGGTCCACAGTAAAACTGTGCACCGGTCCATTAAAAGTTGTTAGGAACTTAGTCAGTGCTTCATTAACACTCGCTGTCGTTCGGTCCTTTAACCGATATGCCCAAAGGAACCGTGATTTGCGATCGATTAAAGTTAATAAAACTGCCTTACTATGCCCACGAGGGCCAACGACGGTATCTAGTTCAAAATCACCGATGCGATTACGTTGATTAATCATCATGGGACGCTGTTCAATCGATCGCCCCAAAGATTGATTATATTTGGATCGTTGGTCAACGTTACGCCGTTGGCGTACGCCATGTTCAGGTAGATCATTCAAGGAGAAACCAATTCTCCCCTGATTTAGCCAATTATAAATAGATTTAGTCGCTAGTTTAAATTCGTGAGCAATCATTCCTGGTGACCAGCTTAGATGTAAATGGTTGAGAATTGTTTGCTTTAACTCATCGCTCAGCTTAGTTTTCCGACCACATCGTGATCGCTTGTATTCGGCATCTGTTTGTGCTAATTCAGCCTGATAAGGTTGACATCGAGATAATTCATAAGAAATTGTTGACGGTGATCGGTTCAGCCGAACGCCCATTTGGATATTGGACAGCCCTAGTTCACAAAAGGTTTCGATTTTAATTCGTTCGGAATAGGTTATACTAGACAAAAGATCAGCTCCTAAAAGATGGGTTTGTTGTAAACACCATTTTAAAGGAAGCTGATCTTTTTTGTCCGAACAGCGTTCGGATTAATTTTACAATCTACTATTTACTACCACAGTATCAACAAAATGGCATCTCCCACATGTGGCCGCAATATAGTGAAGTCGATTAGAGACAGAGCATCGTGTCGACAACACTTATGGCCTGGTTTTGGGCCATTTAGTGTTGTGGGACGAGTTCTGAGACGATGGACTATTCGGCTTCGGCTCAGAATCGAGGTAGAAGACTCCGGTTCTCAGGAGGCTGAGACCGGTCCCCACGGTGCGGCGTCTCTAATCGACGTAACGGTAAGCACTCTCGCCACACGTTTGGTGGAAAACTACTTGCCATTATCTGATGCGGTAACTAACTGTTGTTGGTCATTAAAGAAACGGCGGTAAGCAATGTAACAAGCGCTGACAGAGCCGAGACTGGTCGCTGACAGTAACATAAACACCACCATAATCTGATACTTAATGGCATAAACCGGATCAACACCGGCGAAGATCAGTCCAGACATCATCCCCGGCAAACTAACGATTCCGTAAGTCTTAGATGCGTCAATCGTTGGTTGCATTCCCGTTTTGATACACTCGCGGACGATGCCAATTGCGGAATCGTGCACACTGGCACCTAATGCTAAACGTTCCAACACTTGTTGGCGTTGGTCCCGAAAGAGTGTTCGCATATTGCGGTAACAAAGCCCAATTGCCACCATTGAGTTACTGGCAATCATGCCTGAAATTGGAATCATCTGTGACGGGACAAACTTAATCGCACCCGCCAAAACCAAACCACTTAGCGTCACTGAGGTGCTGATTAAGATGGACCAAAAAGATGACCAAAAAATGTTTGGAATTCCCTTTCCCCGTTTCATCGCATTATAAGCCGCATTAAAGATAATGACCAAAATCATTGCCAACGTGAGCAACACGTTGTTGACCGCAAAGATATATTTCAGTAAGAAGCCAACAATTGTTAGCTGAATAATGGCACGAACCACGCCGATAATCATATCTCGGTCCACACCAAGCTTCTGACGCCAGCCAATAAATAGCGCAACCAGCACGAGGCCAGCCGCAAACGCTAAACTTACATTATTAACATTCACCGCATTATGCATGACGTACCTCCTGAGTGTGTTTGCCCGCTACGACTTCATATAAATCATCAGCGGCAGCAATTTCACTTTCATCATGAGTAATCCACACCACGGTGCCTCCGCGATCACGATAATGATCAACCAGGCCGTGCACGATGGCTTTATTATCTGTGTCCAAACCAGTCGTTACTTCATCAAGCAACAAAATGTCCGGTACAAACACCAGATTACGAATAAGCGCCACTCGTTGTCGTTCGCCACCGGATAAACCTGTAATGTCGTGGCTTAAATAATCTGGTGATAGGTTTACTTGATCGAGCAATTCGTGCTGGCGTGCCTCATTGACACTTTGGTTACGAATTTCAAACGGAAAGTTAAGGTTGTCGGCCACCGTTTTGCCAAATAGCGTTGGTTGTTGAAAGCAATACGACACCCGACGACGGTAAACCATCGGATCGTACGTAAACGCATCATGATCATCAAATGTCATTTGACCAGCGCTCGGTGAGATCATCCGTGCCATAATTTGGAGAATCGTACTTTTACCCGAACCAGACGGACCCACTACCATCAAGTTGCTCTCTTTTTCTAACCGCAAATTGATTTTCGTCAGGATTTTACGCTCCCCAACTCGGTAGTCAATATCGGTCATTGTCAGTAATGCTGTCATCGTTTCACCACTTTCTTCATTTATTCTAAAGTAAGCATAAAACATCACTTTCCGTTTGTCCGTTTACAAGTCTTCACGTGGGCTTCGGCAATACGGAAACCACATCTCGGTGGTCAAACATGCTATGATGGTTCTAATTATTACTAGAGTTAGCATCGGAGGACAATATGGAACCTCAATCACGAAATAACAGCGATCATCGCCCAGAACGCGGTCGCTCGCACTTTGATCACAATAATCATCAAACACATTCACAGTATCGCAACGACCGCCGTTCGTTTGATCATTCACGGAACAATGACCACAATGGGTATCATCGTCAGCGCAATAGTCAATCGGAACAAGCTGACGTTCAGGTCGAGGTTGGCCAACGTTTTCCATTAACCATCAAACGCCTCGGCATCAACGGCGAAGGGATCGGCTATTATCGTCATAAGATTACGTTTGTCCCAGGCGCCCTGCCAGACGAAGTGGTCGTCGCTGAAGTCACGCACGTAGCGGCTCATTTTCTAAACGCTAAAGTACATCAAATCCGTAAAGAAAGTGACCACCGGGTAACGCCACCGGATACGCAGTCAGCCGAAGTTGGTGGGTTCGAACTTTCCCATCTTGATTACCCGTCACAACTGGCCTTCAAACGTGATGTTATTCGCCAAGCGCTGGAAAAGTTTCAGCCCCGCGGCTGGGAAAACTATGACCTGCGCCCAACAATCGGCATGGCAGATCCCTATCACTACCGCAACAAAGCCCAATTCCAAGTACGGCAGGATGCGGACGATAATGTGATTGCCGGTCTATATAAGGAAGGTACGCATGATCTTGTTGATCTTCCGGAAGCCAGCACTCAAAATGAAGCAACCATGACCGTCATTCGCGCATTAGTCAAAATGCTGCAAGAATTACAAGTTCCCATTTACGATGAAGAGGCCAATTCAGGCATTATCAAAACGCTCGTTGTCCGTTCATCCGAAGCCAGTGGCGAAGTTCAGGTCACGTTTGTCACCAACTCACAAAAGTTGCCGCACAAACGGGAATTGTTAGCGCTGATCGAAGAACGTTTGCCACAAGTTGTTTCCGTCATGCAAAACGTTAACCAAAGCAAAACTTCGTTAGTCTGGGGAGATAAGACCACTAAGTTAATGGGTCAGGACTACATTACTGAAACCCTATTAGGTAAGCAGTTCCAATTATCGCCACGGGCATTTTTACAGTTAAATCCTAAGCAGACCACCCGTTTGTACGAAGAAACGATTAAAGCTTTGGACCTAACGCATGCCGACCACTTGGTGGATGCCTACTCAGGGGTGGGTACAATTGGATTATCCTTGGCAGACCGTGCCGGCGAAGTTCGTGGCATGGACACGATTGAAGAATCTGTTGATGACGCCAACCGTAATGCTGAATTGAACGGCATTACGAACGCAGAATACAGTGTAGGAACCGCGGAAGACCTATTACCACAATGGGTCAGCCAAGGTTGGCGGCCGGATGCATTGGTCGTTGATCCGCCTCGTGCAGGCCTTGCCGACACAATGATCGATACCATTATGCAAGTACAGCCTGAAAAGTTTGTCTATGTTTCATGTAACCCATCAACGCTGGCCCAAAACTTAGTTGAGTTAGGTCGTGTCTATCGCGTTGAATACATTCAATCCATTGACATGTTCCCCCAAACGGCACGCGTTGAAGCTGTCGTAAAGTTGGTTCTGCGGTAATTTTTAGTAGTCCCGGCTAAATTTGACGTGCTATAATAAAAAAGAAGGAAATGTCAGTCGCATGACATTTCCTCCTGCAAGCGCCGCCGAAACGGCTGGCATTAGATGAATATGAAACCGTTAATCATCCTCCAAAAGTTAGATTAGCGGTTTTTTCTTTGACCAAAACTCCGGATTAAGATCACGATGAAGGTTAGCAACGTAAGAATAAACATTCCAAACGTTAGCATCATCATAATCGCATTTCCGCAAGACAAAGTGGCACCTCCCTCCACACAGATTTTCTGTATCGCCCATAGGCAACACCTCTTTGTGTTAGAATTTGCTAACCGCTTCAACTTAATTTGCTCAGTAATTTTATCATGTTAAATCAGTCATAAAAACTAAAAGTTGTGTTTATAAAAGAATAAATTTTGGCTATATAAAATTTGATTAAGCAGCTTTTTGTCCCAGGAGGTTTTCATGAAGCAACGCTCACAATGGATCTTATTAATGGCAACATCCTCGGTATCATTCATGTCAACATTAGATGCCAGTATTGTTAACATCGCCATTCCCCACATCAGTCGTGAACTTAATGTACCAATGAATGAAGCCGAGTGGGTCGTTTCCGTCTACTTAGTGCTCATCTGCGTGCTCCTGATTTTCTTTGGTCGATTGTCTGATCAAATCGGCCGCATCCCCATTTTTCAAGTCGGTACTCTAGTGTTTATCACAGGCTCACTGTTTTGTGGTTTGAGCACAAACTTACTGCTGTTGCTGGGCGCTCGGTCACTGCAAGCGCTTGGTTCTTCAATGGTGATGGCCACTAACTTTGGCATCATCACTCAAATATTTCCTTCAAACCAGCATGGTCGGGCGTTAGGACTCAATAGTTCGGTGGTTCAAATCGGTAACATTGCTGGGCCAGGACTTGGTGGGCTTATCTTATCCGTTGTCAGTTGGCATTGGATATTCTTCATCAATGTCCCGATTGGCATTATCGCGTTTCTGTTTGGACACCGCATCTTTCCTCACCAACACATCCGCTTCGATAAAGTCGTGATTGATTGGCCTGGTTATGCAACGTTTGCGACCATGATTAGTGCCTTTTTTGTCGCCATCTACTGGGGTCAGGCTGTTGGTTTCCATTCCGCCGGCGTACTCAGTTTGTTTGGTTTAGCCATTGTGATGTTGGCAGCCTTTATATTAATCGAACGACGCGTACAACAACCACTGATTCAACTTAAAATTTTTGCCAATCGTGGCTTCTCACTCGGCATTATTTCTGCGATGCTCGTATACATGACGGGCTTCTTCAATAATGTCATTATGCCCTTTTACCTTCAGGAAACATTGATGCTATCGTCCGCAACGGCAGGGCTAATCCTGATGGCCGTGCCATTATTGAATATCTTTAGTGCCCCGGCTGGTGGTGTCATTTCGGATCATATCGGTGCCGAACGTGTGTCGTTTTACGCGCTTTTCCTCTTTTTGATTCCAGAGCTGATTTTTATCTTTGTGCAGCCCACATGGTCACTGGCTTGGCTCGTGTTTGGCCTGGCATTCTTTGGCATTGCAAACGGCGCTTTCCAAAACAATCCAATGATTATGGGCAATGCCGGCCCAGAATTTCAAGGTATCGCTGGTTCTATTGCCGCATTGGGACGTAACCTAGGCATGGCAATTGGGCTATCGTTAGCAACATCGCTACTTTATTCTGGCATCAGCCAACGTGCCGGACATCATATGACTGCCTATCCGCACGGTCACGCCAGTTGGTTCGTTTATGGTATGCATTTCAGTTATCTATTTGCACTCGGGTTAATCGTGATTGCCATTGGCTTACTTGGTTGGCTATTGTGGTCGAGAAAAAAGACCTTATCTTTGCACAATTAAGTTATAACTAATCTGTGTTGGCTGTATGATCATGCTCAAATTAATCACCCATCAAGTCAGGTAAGTTTACAGTTTTAGGCAATGCCACATTTTTTCACTAAATCTTGTCCTAATAAAAAACACTTCCCTAATGCATCGCAATTATCTGCGATTGCACTAAAGAAGTGTTTTTAAATTTAATTCGTTATTTAACATCAATATCAATTTGCATTGCAGTCTGTTCGTCTGGATTCAACTTTTCGTTATACGTCAGCTCCGCACGATCCAATTCATGAACAATTTCCTTTTCAACAACATCCAAGGGCCGTTTGTCATTCTTCAATTGGTTAACCATCAACGTAATCTTGTTATCATGCGGTTCTGAGATTGTGTATGAAACATCTTCTGTATTCAAAATCTCAGTAATTAACTTCCGTTCTTCCATCAGTCAAACCTCCAACAGTTTAATAACTCCATCATAGGTCTTGTGGCCGGAATTGTGAACCAGTACTTAGTTTGATTTTACCCGAATCCGTTTAACATAGTACCAAATGCCGCCAACCAAGAGCAAAATGGCCAGCACAATGATCGTCATCGTTGAAAAAGTATCAACTGCCGCTGAAACTTGTGTCCACGCGTGACCTGCCATGCGGCCGAGCACAATCAACACAACATTCCAAATCAGTGTGCCAACTGTCGTGAATAAAATAAACGATTGCCACTTCATCCGAGTCATCCCCGCCGGAATGGAAATCAAACTACGAATTACCGGGATAAAACGACCAAAGAAAACGGTCTTGCCGCCATGCTTCTTGAATAAATTAGCCGTTTTAGTAACATCACTCTGTTTGAGGCGTAACAAACGTCCAAAACGGCTTTGCACCAAACGTTGTAATCGTTCCTCATTCAACCAATGCCCAATTCCATATAGAATAACGGCTCCCAGAACCGCACCAATCGTGGCGGCAATCACACTGCCGGTAATCGTTAAATCCGCGGCCAAGGTCATGAAGCCAGCAAACGTCAAAATCACTTCTGAGGGAATCGGTGGGAAAACATTTTCTAACGCAATTAGCAAAACGATGCCTAAATAGCCAAATTGGTTCATAAAATCAATTAACTGGGTAGATTGCAAATTTAATCCGAATTTTTGGACAAATTGGTCAGCATAACCTGATACGGTGTTTTCCAGTCAAGTATTTTAAGCGGTCTCTGGTTAATTTGGAGTAACGTCGTCGTTAAATCTTGAGCACTAATGTGCTCAAAACGAGTCCCCTTAGGATAAAAATAACGTAAATTCCGATTAAAGCGTTCATTACTACCACGTTCAGCTGGCGTATAAGCATGACAGTAATAGGTCTTAATACCATATTGTGATTCAAATGATACTAGCCCACTAAACTCAGTACCACGGTCCACAGTAAAACTGTGCACCGGTCCATTAAAAGTTGTTAGGAACTTAGTCAGTGCTTCATTAACACTCGCTGTCGTTCGGTCCTTTAACCGATATGCCCAAAGGAACCGTGATTTGCGATCGATTAAAGTTAATAAAACTGCCTTACTATGCCCACGAGGGCCAACGACGGTATCTAGTTCAAAATCACCGATGCGATTACGTTGATTAATCATCATGGGACGCTGTTCAATCGATCGCCCCAAAGATTGATTATATTTGGATCGTTGGTCAACGTTACGCCGTTGGCGTACGCCATGTTCAGGTAGATCATTCAAGGAGAAACCAATTCTCCCCTGATTTAGCCAATTATAAATAGATTTAGTCGCTAGTTTAAATTCGTGAGCAATCATTCCTGGTGACCAGCTTAGATGTAAATGGTTGAGAATTGTTTGCTTTAACTCATCGCTCAGCTTAGTTTTCCGACCACATCGTGATCGCTTGTATTCGGCATCTGTTTGTGCTAATTCAGCCTGATAAGGTTGACATCGAGATAATTCATAAGAAATTGTTGACGGTGATCGGTTCAGCCGAACGCCCATTTGGATATTGGACAGCCCTAGTTCACAAAAGGTTTCGATTTTAATTCGTTCGGAATAGGTTATACTAGACAAAAGATCAGCTCCTAAAAGATGGGTTTGTTGTAAACACCATTTTAAAGGAAGCTGATCTTTTTTGTCCGAACAGCGTTCGGATTAATTTTACAATCTACTACTGTTGTTCCATACGGTGTCACCTTTCATTTATGAAGTGGTCAGAGCTGTGGGACGCGCAGTCGTGCGCAATAAAGCGTGGTTTTATTATTCCTGATTGGCATCAAAAAAGCGATTAATAACGTTTGAACTGAGAAAATCTTAAACATTGGTCCAAATTCGATTATACTAACCATATACTTTGTGAAAAGAGGACAGTTCCGTGCACATGAAAGATGCCAAACAGCGTTTTACCTGGCTCATCATTTCAATTATTTTGAACTCCGCCTTTAATGCACTCACGATTTCCACCAATATGGGAAGCGCAGTGTGGACAGCATCCGCCGTTAACCTCACCCATTGGTTATTGCATACGACGAGCCCGGCTGTGGCCAGTCAGGGACTGGGCATTGTTCTCACCGGTTACGGTGTGGTCATTGCCTTTCTGGACCAATTGCTCATCGGCCGTTTCGACTGGGGCCGACTCATTCGTAACATCTTATATATCGTCCCGTTTAGCTATTTAATTCAGTTTATTGTGCCATTCTGGTCGGACGTGCTTGGCATCAAATACTTGCACGGCGATTTCAGTCACCCATGGGAACTTGCGGCACTAGTTGTTATTGATGTCATTGGCTTGTTTGGTGTTGGTGCCGCCGTTTCCCTCTATCAACGGGCAAACATCATCATGCATCCAAACGATGACTTATCCTATATCATTCGTTTCCGCTATTTACGGGGTCTCGCAACGGCTTCACAAATGTTGAGTTATATTCCGCCAGTAATTATCATGATTATTTGTCTCTTCACGAACCACTTCCAGTTATGGGCGGTCAACTTCGGTACCGTCTGGGCCTTCCTCACGCAGGGGTGGGTTCAAGGTTGGTCTGACAAACATTTCATTCCATCATTAAAACATCACTTCACAACGCGAGTAGTTACAGAAAACAATAAATAAACAACAAAGCAGGTGAGCTTTTCCAATATTGGAAGCTCACCTGCTTTTATTATTGTCTGGCGAATTGTCAAACTAAGTGCAACGGTTTGTCAAAAAATACTTCATATGGGGTTTCATAGTTTAACACTTTGCGAGGACGTTGATTTAACTGCTTTTGGCAGTGTTCAACGTCCTGTTCTGTATAATTATCAATATCTGTTCGCTTGGGAAAATATTCCCGGATTAATCCATTTGTATTCTCATTTGTTCCACGCTGTTCAGGCGAATATGGATCGGGCCAATAGACAGTAACACCTAACCTTTCGCTGATTTCATCAAGATGAAGAAATTCGGTCCCATGATCTGGTGTAATAGAATGAACAAATTCTTTAGGAATGGCCCCTAACAGTTCAACTAAGCCTTTATTTATCTCCTGCGAGTCCTTTTGCACAACCTTTTTGATAAGCGTAAGCCGACTAAGCCGATCGACAATCGTTAAAAGGATGGAGTGACCCGTTCGACCAATCACAGTATCAATTTCCCAGTCACCTATACGTTGACGCTGGTTGATAAAACCAGGGCGCTCATGGATCGAGATATAGTCGGTCTGTACTTCTCGATGTCGTCTAGTATTCTTTGAATGCCGAGTCCGATGTTTATGTCTGAGATGGCGCTGAATACCGGTATCACCACGTGAGGAGTACTTCTCACCTAAATTGTGTTGATAGATATGACGGTAAATTGTGTTGTAGCTAACACACCATTGATGTTCCTTATTAAAGCGAGCGGTAATCTGCTCTGGTGACCAGTGCAGATCTAAGATGTAATGAACAATTTGACGGCGTAATTGTGGATGGCTGTCTAATAGCCGCTTCTTGTGACAATTCTGCCGCTTTTGATGATAGTCATTATCTGCTTTGCTTGGGGAATAATTACCTGCACAACGTTTTAACTCCCGTGAAATAGTGCTTGGATTTCGCCCCAGCCGTAACGCAACAGCCCGGATAGATAACCCCTTAGCTCGTAAAAACATAAGTATTTCACGTTCTTTTATAGTAAGATGTTTATAGCTCATACCGGATACCTCGAATTGTTTGATTTGGTCGTTAAACATATTCTACCCGGTATGGGTTTATTTTTTTACTTTGTGTTGCATTTCAATTGTAAATTCGCCCTACAGAAAAAGTAGCACACAAAGAACTGCAAACAGTGCTGGCAGTCCTTGAACGACAAAGATGCGCCGACTCACTGTAACCGCGCCGACAATCGCAGCAACAACGACGAAGCCTGTAAAGAGAATCAATACGGATCGCATCTCCATTGTTGGCAACGCAAACAGGCTCCATAAAATTCCGACACCAACAAAACCGTTGTAGATGCCCATATTTTTGAAAATTGCCTTAACCTGTGGTTGCTCCAAAAATGATGAGTCACTGCCAAACGTTTGTTGCGCAATACGGCCAGTGGACCAGAACATCTCTAAACACATAATGAATAAATGTTCCAAACCGACTACGGCAACTAATCCCAAAGTGAATGCTAACATTATTTACCAACCTACTTTTCTAATTGTGGATTCCATACGGAGATTACACGTTTTCCGCGTTCATGTCCACTACCAACCACTTTAAGCGCTGCTCTGATGGCGGGTGCTGTGAACGGAATCACCCTTTCAATCAGCGGTTTCACCTGTCGTTTGGCCACCAACGTTAACAATTGACCGAGCACACCGACGTTTGGCTGTAATTGGAAGAATTCTCCAGCAAATGCACCACTTTCTGCAACAAGTAGATCTGGGGCGGCTTCAATCGACACTAAATGCCCACCCTGGCGTACGTAATTCATACTATCAACCAGCACTTTATCGCCCACCGTATCCAAAACTGCATCAACCGGTTGAATCACCTGACGAAAGTCGACTACCTGATAGTCAATTGCTTGGTCAGCCCCTAGCACAATCCCAAACTTTTCATCACGGCGTGGCACTGTGGTGACGACATGCGCACCCAGCACATGGGCAATTTGCACGGCAAAACTCCCAACACCACCTTGAATTAGAATCGTTTGGTCATTTCGCAGTTTAAGACTGTCAACAATCGCTTCATAAGCAGTTTCTCCAGATGTCGGTAATGTTGCTGCTTGAATTGCACTGACTTGACGAGGACGAACTAATGCCTGGTTTGCCGGCACCACCGTATATTCAGCAACCGTCCCTAACTGCTGTTCAGGTTGGTAGGCAACGACCTCATCCCCCAAACTGAACAACTTCACCCGACTACCCTTGCCAACCACCTTTCCAGCAACATCTCGTCCTAAAATTAACGGGAATGTGTATGCACGATCATGTTGGCCTGTGATCATCTGAAAATCCAATGGATTGAGCGCCGTCGCCTCCACCCGTAATAATAGATCATCAGGTCCAACTTCTGGTATCAACATAGTTTGTTCCTGCAGTGTCG
This sequence comes from Furfurilactobacillus cerevisiae, assembly GCF_048961765.1. Classification (GTDB taxonomy): domain Bacteria; phylum Bacillota; class Bacilli; order Lactobacillales; family Lactobacillaceae; genus Furfurilactobacillus; species Furfurilactobacillus milii_A. The sequence goes on along the minus strand of NZ_CP185253.1, from coordinate 490,876 downwards.
CCACACTTCCTAGACGGTTACTTACCATGGCCTTCATGAAAAACGCTCCTTTCAACGAGAAGCATGTCATTATCAACCCAATTATATGGAATCAACTGATTGAGCCCCAGTGAACTGCCTAGTTTGGCTCCTTCAGGGTTCTTTTTGGTCGGTTGGTTTGTTAATGGGTATAATAAAGGTTAGGAGGTCCTGTCCAATGTCATTAAATGCTGACGAAATTTGGCAACAATTCATCCAAAAACATCCAACCGCTAAAAATACGCCACATCACGCGTGGTCGTTTGGCGGTGGTTCTGAGGCCGCCGATATCGAATCAATGCGGGTTGTTGCCGGTATGAAACAGGCCACGACAACACTAGCGGCCCTATATGCGCATGACAAACAAACTATGCCCATCCCTAATCATGATTATGAAATTTTGTTTGATGGCTCCGTTCATGCAGTGGCCATCCTGCAATATGTCGCCGTGCAACAAATGCCGTTTGACCATGTTACCGCAGAGCACGCATACCTAGAAGACGGCACTTCCCTATCCATCTGGCAAACGTCTCACCGCGCTCGATTAGAAACGCAGGCCGAAGCAATTGGGCAACACTTCACGGATCAAACGCCAGTTGTGGCCTTAACGTTTAAGATGGTCTACCTGCCCACCAGTCTTTAACATAAAATGATTGTATAAAAAAAGAATCATCCGTTTGAGCACTGCCGCAGTAATCGGTAAGTCAAACGAATGATCCTTTTTCTTTTTGATTCTATTGAGCGTCAGTCCGCGTAGCTGTCATTACAAAACTGTCCAACGTTTTCATCTGCGTTAAATCATAAGTCTGCAATGTACGAATTTCGGTTTCCATCAGTTGTTTAAACTTATCGGGCAAGGACATTGCAGTCACAGCTGCTAATCCAGTTTCAGCCGTGTAACTGGCCTCCCAATACCCGTCCTCCATCTTCATCGCATCTTGACTGGCTGTTTGGACGGTATACCCGAGTTCATGGAGCACCTCAACGAGCCATTCCTTTGTCACCAGCGTTCTCACATTAGCGAAACTGTTGGGCGTAAACGCGGCCAGTTGTGTCTCAATCAACACAGCCAATTGATGAGGAACTTGGTTCGCTAATCGCGGCGTAATATCCCATTCAGCAAAGAAAATTTGTTTACACCACGGTGCGACCTTTTGCAAGGTGGTCTGTAACTGTTCAAGGCTGTCGAAATACCACGAAGCGTGCGCAATCACCAGCCCGTCAAAGTAATTGTCAGGATACGTGATGTCGTCCTGCATCACGTCAGTCGCCAAATGCACCTCAAGTTGTTTGCCAAACGATGAATTGGCCAGATGCTGCTGGGCATCACCAATTGTAATCGGCGCCCCATAATCTAGCGGTGCCGGATCATAAGCTACCACGTGCCCATTTTCACCAACGGCTGCACCCAAAACAGCGGTCATGTCGCCTTGTCCACAACCAAGTTCCAACAACTTCATACCTGGTTCAATCTGCCAATCCTCAGCCAAGGCAATTCTGTATGCCGTTTGGTGTTCCTGTACTGGTCGGCCGTTTGGGGCCAGCGCCATCGCGTTAACAATAGTGGTTAAATCTAAGTCATTCATGTGTCCATCTCCAATGCAGTTTTTCTAGTTCGTTTGCACCGGTTTGTTGCTCATATCATCAGGGGCTTTCTCTTATTAATTATTCTAAGCATACTCGTTTTATCATTCTTTACATCATCTTTTGATAAGTTGGCAAACTTGATATGGCGGTTTTTATGACGTCATGTCGTTACGCTGATCAGAAACGCCGTTCCATTGGGACCGGTCTCAGCCTCCTTAAAACCGGAGTCTTCTACCTTGATTATGAGCCGAAGTACACGTCTCATAACTCATCCCGCAACACTAAGCGGCCAAATTCTCGCCGCCAAGTGTTGCCGACACGGAACTTTGTTTCTGGTCAGCTCCACTACTATATAAAAAATTGAGGCTGCGTTTACAAAAAAAGTTTGTCGTTATAATGATACATACTAAAAGCTTGCCACTATGTGAGCTGAAGGGCGTCAACATTGATACCGAACCATGAAGGTGTTGTAAATCCGAATGGTTCTCTCGGATTTACAACACGGACGGTCGCGGAGACTCGGATTTCCACGAGGCTCTGCGGCGAGGTGAAAGACGGCGTGCTTCCGGCTTGAACCGGTCCCACGGCGAGCGTGTCAATGTTGACAACCGCAAGCGTAGTCAAAGCGCAACTTTGCATCATTATGACCACCCAACCAGCTTGTTTGTTGCTGAAATGAACAATCGCGTGTAAACTAAGACGGTCGCATTGTTCGGCCATGCCGCAAACATCATCGTACAGACTGTGCTGTGATCATTTGCTACATAATATAACTAAAACAAAATTTTAATCCTCGCTGAGGAGGTTTTATTTTCATGTCTGACAAAACGAAACAGGCTGTCAAACACAGTAGTTGGTTGTTACTCGGCATTATCTTGCTGGGTTCCAGTTTGCGGATGGTCATCACCGTCATCCCACCAATTCTGGCACCCATTCAACACACGTTGCACTTATCAAGTGGACTGGCCGGTAGTTTAACCACTATTCCACTACTATGTTTTGCGGTTCTGTCCCCGATTGCCCCGCGTGTGTCCGCTAAGGTAGGAACCGAAGTGGCGTTATTGTTTGCACTGATTATTCTGGTCATCGGGAACTGGATGCGGGTTTATTCTGCAACAGCACTGATCATCGGAACTTTGCTTGTCGGTATCGGGGTCGCCTTTCTAAATGTCCTGTTACCAGCTCTGGTTGCAGAAAACTACCCCCACAAAATTGGTGAAATGACGAGTTTATATTCATTTTCCATGACGTTCTTCTCCGCCATTTCGGCCGGCGTTTCTGCGCCGCTAGCTGGCAAGATTGGCTGGCAATTAACCATCCAAATTTTCTCCATCGTGGCCATTATCAACATCATTACGTGGTTGCCAAACTTACGGTACAATCACAAGGCACAACCGGTTGACGAGCAAACAGCGACTGCACCACACGAGTCCGTTTGGAAACAACCCACTGCTTGGATGATGACGATTTTCATGGGTCTGCAATCATTTGTCTTCTACACGCTGATTACGTGGTTGCCAACACTGATGACTGACCGTGGCGTATCAGCCAACACTGCCAGTTTGTTGCTTGGACTATATCAGATTGCGTCACTGCCTGCCGCTTATGCGGTACCAATTATCTCTGCACGCGTTAAAAATCAGTTTACGCTGCTAATGACGATTGGTGCAGGCTTTGTCATCGGAATCGGTGGCCTATTGTTACCAATCCATACGATTTGGTATTTCGCTATCATTTGTATCATCCTAGGATGCGCAACGACGGCATCATTCGCATTAGCCATGACACTGTTCAACCTTAAGACACGTACACCGCAAGAAACGGCTGACCTGTCAGGAATGGCACAGTCTCTGGGCTATCTGATTGCTGCCGTCGGGCCAATCGCTTACGGCACGCTACACGTGATGCTCGGCGGTTGGAATATTCTGATGGCTGTTCTGTTGGTAATCTCAATTTTGACCATTGCAGCAGCCTTGTACGTTAACGGCAAGGAAGACGTGTTCCACTAAAATTTATCTTTAAAAATAACCACGCTGGGCTTTTGCCGAACGTGGTTTTTAATTTCTAAACATTATTTTTCTTATAACTAGTTGGCCTTGATAGCGCTGTCATGATACGCTATGACTACCCTCAGAAAGGTGGTTTGACTCACTATGACTATTAAAATGATCGCAACTGACATCGATGGCACGTTTATCACCAATGACCATGACTTTAATCATATGCATTTCAAACATGTACTAGATCAGCTTGAGCAGCGTCACGTTCGTTTCGTCATTGCGAGCGGCAATCAGCTTAAACATCTAACCGATATGTTTGCCGATTACGACAATATTGCGTTTCTGGCTGAAAACGGCGGTCTTGTCAGTTTAAATGATCAGGTCATTTTTGCGGATACTGTTTCGGCGACTGATCTCAATCAAGCACTCACCATGATTCGCACCGATCCAGTGCTGACCGGCGGTATGGTGATTCTTTCTGGTCGGCATGGTGCTTATGTTGAACGTGATACAAACGCAGAGTTGATGGAGCAGGCCAACTATTTCTACAGTGGTCTCCAGTTGTGTGATCGTTTGACCGACGTTCATGATGACATGTTCAAACTGGACTTGGTGTGGCTGGACGATCAGGCGGGCCAGCGAGCTGAGTATCTCAACCAACACTTGCCGAAAACATTAGCAGCGACAGCAAGTGGCTTTGGTGGCCTAGACATTATTCCCGCTCATATCAACAAACAGGTCGGCCTGCACGCACTTGAAGAGTATTGGCACATCAGCCCCGCCGATGTGATGGCATTTGGTGATAATGATAACGATATCGCGATGTTGGCCCACGCCGGCCACAGTTATGCCATGGCTAACGCGTCAATCAAAGTTCAGCACAGTGCTAAGGCCGTTACCGAATGGACCAACAACGATGACGGTGTGCTACGGACGATTGACATGGTCCTCGGTTTAGCCAACTAACACTAAGCGGCGCTAGCAACTGCAAACTTACTTAAGCGCGCTAAGGTGATTCTGAACGACCTGCACACAGGTGTTGATATACTGTTCTATTTGATCAAATGACAGCATTACTAATTGACGTTTGGGAACCGGTTCGAAATCATCCTGCAAGTCTTTAACCACTTGTACCACATCGCCATCACCAATTTCACGAACGACTGCGAAATCGTGAGCGGAATCCGGCACAGACAACGGCTGCAGTTTGTGGTGACTCGCAATCAAGAGATTGAGCGTATGAAAATCAGCGTAGTAAGCGGCCAATTTTTGATCACGCTGTGTATTTAATTGCGGCCTGATGCATGGATTGAACACGGTGTCTAACCACACCTTGTCTTCTAATAAATGTGCATAATAGCCACGAACAAACATATTCGGTAATAGTTGTCGTTGATATTCTTCGGCAAACGTCTCTGGATGAATCGAGCGCGTTTTCCCATCTTCATTTAAGGTCATGTAGTGAGTCTGCGATTTAAAGTCAAAATTATGTCCGCTCACATCTGGTGCCAAACTACCAATCGAAAAAGCTGTACTTTCAGGTGCTAGTTGTTGTGCTATGGCATAATGCATCATTCTTGAACCCATTTTTTCCGCCACCTTTCTGGTCAATTACATCGTTTCATGGTTAAATTAAACCACTAACCAACACAATGTCACTTTTCCTGTTTTAAATACAGTCTTTTCAAGTGACTTAATTTAGGTCTGATAAATATCAGCCAATCAAAATATTAAGGATATTATGAAAACAGATACGTACCACTATTTCTCACTACCCGCTACCGATAAAGCAGCGATAGCCGAACTCAGTCATCATTACTGGCCCAATGTCGAAGACGCTGACGAAAACGACTTACGTTATTATCTTGAACAACAAATTGTCGTTGTCATGCATGACAAAAATGGGCAATTGGCGGGGTCGCTGAAAATTCCAACAACGTCCGTTACACTCAACGACCAACGCTATCAAGTCAGCGGCCTATCCGAAGTGATGATTGCGCCTCAATATCTCCATAAAGGGTTTGGCACGTCACTTATCATGACTGCCTTTGCCTTAATTCAACACGACGACGCTGATTTTAGCATCTTCACGTGTCCACCAGACTTAGTCCCATTTTATGAACTCGGTGGTTGGACAACATCGCCCCAAACCGTTTTGATTGGCGGCTCATCCAGTAACCCCATCAAAAGCGATAACATTGGCACCGTGTCAATGCTAAGTTGCTTCACGCCTGTCGCACTTGATCACCAAGAGCAAATTGCTAACTCAACCATTGCTCTAAACGTCGGTCCTAATGTGATGTGGTAATCGCTAAAAACGCCGGTGACGAGAAATTCGTCCCTCTTCGCGATCTAAATTACGTTTTTTCAGAAGGTCAGCATCCAATTGACGATGCTGATCTTCTTTTAGTTGGCTCATTCCCTGACGAATGGCCGCTAAGCGTGTTTGTGCCGCATCACTGAGCCGATCTGTTGGCAACCAGTCAATTAATTCATCCAGCGCTGCTAGACGTGGTGTCACCCTTTCAGCAACTACCGCGTCATAATCCCGCTGTGACCGGCTGTGTTTCTTTAACCGGTTCGTTTCATTCAGCAATGATGTCACACTCAACCATAAACCATCGACGATTTCGCTAATTGCAGCCGACGATAACATATTTTGCCTCCTCGAATTTTACCTTTATTAAATAACTAATATCGTCTTTACATAAACGATACATAATTAACACAAAAAACTGTAGTTAACCTTTACGTTGTTTTGCCAAACTTAAGCCGTATAAAGTCGTTAGCAATACTTTTATTAGCATTTTCCTGTCGTTTCAACTCAGAATCATCACCAACATGGAGGGGTATTTGGGATGAAGAGAAATCATTGGTTAACTTGGTTACTTGCAGTACCGTTGTTAGTTGGATTTGCAACGGTAATCAAACCGCAAACGGCATCTGCCAGCCAAACGAAGAAACGGGTCAACATCACCCTGTGGCATGCCATGACGGGACCGTCAGAAAAGGCGTTAGCAGAGATGGTTACAGATTATAATCACACTCAATCCAAGGTTCATGTCACTGCACTCTATCAAGGAAACTATGGTGATCTCCAGAAAAAAATCATGGCTGCTGGCAAATCGCATACGTTACCTGCTCTTGGGCAATTAGGTTACTCTGCCGTCCCAGATTTGCAAAGTCACCAATTGATCCAACCCATTACTAAATTGGTGAATGGCAAGCAAGGTTTAACTAAGAAAGATTTTGCCGATTTATATCCCACATTCACTAAAAACATGACTTACAAAAAGAGTTACTACACGACTCCGCTCAATAAGTCACCACGGTTGTTATTTTACAACAAAGCACTCCTCAAAAAGTATCATTTAGCTGTCCCCAAAACATGGCAGGACATCGCTAATGACGGAGCTAAAGTTAAACAGGATAATATCACGGCACTAGGCATCGATGCTGGTTTTGACATCGAATTTGCCGGGATTGCTCAAGAATTTGGCAGTCCGATTATCAATAATCGTTTGAAACCACAAATGAACGGCAAAGGACCTAAGGCAGCCAGCGCTTACTTTGTTGATAACATCAAAAAAGGCTACATCAAGCCGGCTGGATCTGACAAATACTATTCCGGCGCATTTACGCAAGGAAAGTCACTCTTTTACATCAGCTCTTCAAGTGCAATTCAGGCCATTCAGACGCATGCTCCAAAGGACTTTAGCTGGGGGACTGCGGAAATGCCCGCTTATAAATCGACTCGTTTATCCGCAGTCGGCGGTGCGGATTTAATGATGTTTAAGGGCCTGTCCACGGCCAAACAAAAAGCCGCTTGGGACTTTATGAAATACTCTATGTCTACGAAGGCCAGCGCGAAATGGTCACAGGCATCTGGTTATGTACCAGTCAGAAAATCGTCAGTTAAGTTGGCCAGTTATAAAGAGTACCTGAAGCAGAATCCAAACCAGCAAACGGCCGTCGATTCTTTGAACATTGGTGTTCAACAACCAACGTTTAAAGGGTACTCCGCTTTCCGCCAAGACTATATCACCGCCATTGATGATATGTTTTCACTGCGTAAGACGCCAAAACAAGTTTTACCAGATCTTCAAAATAAAGCACTAGCTGCACAGAAAAACGGCAACTAACTTGCTTCTCTATAAACAATTTTTTAACTAACATGGAAGTGTTGAACTCCCCGTTCTCGTTAGTCAACTCAAAAAATGTCGCTCCTGATTGTTAAGGAGCGGCATTTTTAAGGTGAACATTCTTCATTACTGACAAAAATTTCTTAGTCGGTAATGCCTTCATGCGAACCGTTCAATATTGCTCGCATACTAGTACCACATCGATACTTGGCAATTCGATGTTCCGGTACCGTTGCCGGCTGACCACTGATGTCACTGATGACACGTGTTTTATTTGTATGAACGACAAATGTGCCAAAACGGCGCAACTCAACATCCCGCCCAGCAGCAAGTTCCTCACCGATGCAGTCAAATAAGGCATCGATCACTTGTTGTGATGTACTTTGTGAGACCTCCGCATGTTTGGCAACCATTTTAACTATTTCTTTTTTTGTTGTTTTCTCTTTCATTATCTTAATACCCCTTAAATTCTAACTGTGGAACAATTGCTATAACATTTCGTGTTTGGCAAACCTAGCGCTGTTTAAACCATGCTTAATTTCAATTTGAACGGTTACGTGACAAATATTGAACCGTTGTTGTAACAACTGTGTTTCTTGAGCAGTAATCCACTCGATGTCTTCAATCGCGTCAGGCTCAATATTCACGTGAGCGGAAAAGATGATATCCTTCTCGTCTTCCATCCATGCGTGAAGATGATGCACATCGACCACTCCTGGCACCTGCGTCATTGCTTCAATAATGGCGTCATAATCCAGTAATGGCGCATTTTGCAGCAAAATTTTGGACGTTTGTTTCACAACACCAAGGGTCTCATAAATAATGTAAAGCGACACGGCAATGGTTAACGCTGCATCAATCCAATAAATGTGAAACGCCATCACCATCAAGGACCCAATAATTACCGCAATTGAGGCCAATGCATCCGCCAACAAATGTAAATACGTGGCCTTAATATTCAAGCTTCCCCGTGAATCTGCATGCATTAACACAGCGGACCCCATATTAAAGCAAAAACTAACCAATGCGGTCCAAAACATGACAGATCCATTGATTGGTTGTTGGTGTAGTAGTCGTTGAATCCCCTCCCATACCAAAACGATGGAAATCAAAATCAGTACAAGGCTGTTGACAAACGCTGTTAAGATTTCAACACGATGATAGCCAAACGTCGCCCGCTCATCTTGGTCGCGCTGTCCAATCCGCTGTGCTGAATAACTCAACACAATGGACAAGGAATCGCCAAAATTGTGAATGGCATCTGTGATCAAAGCCAACGAGCCTGCCAATAAACCGCCAATAATTTCAACAACCGTAATTGAGATGTTGAGCAGCGTTACAAACGCAAATTTGCCACCCGTAAGTGGTCGTTCATGTTCTTCCATAATCATCTGTCTTTCTGTACGTCAAATGCGAAAGAACCAGTTCAAAACGAACTCACATTATTTGTACTAAGTTACGCTGATGTAAAAGTTCCACTAAGTTTGTTTGCTTAACCCAGGCTGGTTAAACCTATATAAGCTGACCTACGCAATCAAACTTAATGTTGCTTCTCGTTATCTTCGAAAATAATCCAATCTATGCCCCCAATATGAAAGGCGCGGCGCTTTTATCATCATACCGTCTCCATTTAACATCATCGATTCAGGAACCTGTTGCATAATTGCACCAACCGTATCGCATCGTTTGTGTAATACACGAACTTTATCATGACCAAATTGAGTTAATGTATATATTTTCCTACCCGTAGTTTCGTTCAATAAACGACGCTTTTTCAATAATGAAACCGCTTTTCCAAGTCTATTGTTATCCGTCCCTAAAAATAGTGCTAGGTTCATCTCACTTGTTTTGTGCCCCGATAGTGCCAAGATATCAACCGCTAGCAAAATTCTGTTTGATAGGGCAAATTCTATAATTAATCCGAACAGAAATTAAAAAGCCCAAAGTAATCACTTACAATGGTAGTAGCTAATTCCAACCAATATAGGGAGTGATTACTTTGGGTACATCTACTTTATCACGTTTTCAACGTGGCGCACTAGCACAACTGGTCAATGAGGGGAATAAATCTTACCAAGTAATGGCTGACGCCTTAGGCGTCGCCAAAGCTACGATTAGCTATGAGTTGGACCGGGTTAAACCTTATGATCCAGAATTAGCTCAGCAAGATGCAGATCGCAAAAGGCGGAATTGCGGTCGTCGTTCGATGCTGACGGCAGCATTAGCGACTTTAATTACCAATCACTTACGATTAACCTGGTCACCAGAAACCATTGCGGCCGCTTATAACTTGAGCACTGCGTCAATTTATAATTGGCTTAATCGTGGCTGGCTCCCCTTCAAATTGACTGATCTACCCAATCGGAATGTCCGCCAGCACCGAGTGAGCGAAAATCGTGGGAAATTTACAAGTGGGACTTCCATCGAACAACGGCCAACAACTGTTAATCAACGATTAGCTTTTGGTCATTGGGAAGTAGATACGGTGCTTTCTAGTCGAAGTGAGTCACGATCATGTCTGGTTACATTCGTAGAACGTAAGACCCGACTTCTATGGGCCATCAAAGCCCCTAATAGAACGGCTAAGGCTCTAAACACCGCCTTTGGCAAGTTTATGGGGGCCTTCGGTCCCCAAGTAAAATCCATTACTGTTGATCATGGTAAAGAGTTTGCCAATTATCAGGCCTTAGAACAGGATTATCAGATCAAAGTTTATTTTTGCCATCCATATTCACCATGGGAGCGAGGTTCCAATGAATATTTTAATAGACGGTTACGCTGGTTCTTCCCGAAAAAGACCAATTTTAGCCAAGTAACGACTGATGAGATCCTAGCAGCACTTGAACTAATTAATCAACGACCATTAAAAATACATCATCAACAGACTGCCATTGAAAGATTCCGGGCTTGTTCGGATTAAACTTGTAATTTGCCATAGTAAAATGACTTTCACATCCTTTCATTTAATTTTAGCCATCCCTTAAAAATAATATGCCTAATTTTAAATTGAGTGTCCACAAATCTAAAAAAATGTTGTATTATATTCGGGTACCAAAATTATGTGAGGAGGTATTTGCTTTTGGACACAACAAGCAAAAAACCGAAAAAAGAGCATTTGATTCATTATGCTAACGGCCGTTCGCTCGAAGAAATTAACGGTACCGTTAAAGTTCCGATGGGAAAAGGATTCTGGAAAACTCTGCTTGCCTACTCTGGACCTGGTGCATTAGTTGCCGTGGGTTACATGGATCCCGGTAACTGGTCAACTTCTATCACCGGTGGGCAAAACTTCCAGTATCTGCTGATGTCCATTATCTTGATATCAAGTTTAATCGCAATGTTGTTACAAGCCATGGCGGCTAAACTGGGTATCGTGAGTCAAATGGACTTGGCACAAATGATTCGTGCCCGCACTAGTAAGGCACTTGGTATCGTACTTTGGTTAATGACAGAATTTGCCATTATGGCAACGGATATTGCCGAAGTTATTGGTGCCGCAATCGCGTTATATCTTTTATTCCATATTCCATTGGTTATTTCAGTTTTCATTACCGTTTTTGATGTCTTGCTATTATTGTTATTAACTAAAATCGGTTTCCGAAAAATTGAAGCAATCGTTGTCGCATTGATCGTCGTTATCTTCGTCGTCTTTGCTTATCAAGTTGCCTTGTCAAACCCTGACTGGGGTGCTGCTATTGTGGGCTTGATTCCTAGCGCCAAGACCATTTCAAAAGGACCCGTAATTGGTGGTATTTCACCATTGACTGGTTCACTTGGGATTATCGGTGCCACGGTTATGCCACATAACCTATACTTGCACTCAGCCATTTCCCAAACACGTCAACTGGATCACAACGATGAAAACCAAGTTGCACAAACAGTTCGGTTCACCATGTGGGACTCAAACATCCAATTAACAGTTGCTTTCTTCGTTAACGCATTGCTGTTAGTCATGGGTGTTGCCGTATTCAAGAGTGGTGCTGTTAAAGACCCTTCATTCTTCGGTTTGTACCAAGCTTTGAATGACACGTCCACCATGAGTAATGGTGTGCTGGCCAGTGTTGCTCGGACAGGAATCCTGTCCACACTGTTCGCTGTCGCCCTGTTAGCTTCTGGTCAAAACTCAACCATCACTGGTACCTTAACTGGTCAGGTCATCATGGAAGGTTTCATCCACATGAAGATGCCACTATGGATGCGTCGTTTAGTTACCCGACTGATTTCAGTTGTTCCTGTTTTAATCTGTGTTGGTTTGACTAGCGGTCAATCAGCCGTTCACCAACACGAAGCACTAAATGATTTAATGAATAACTCTCAAGTGTTCCTAGCCTTCGCTCTGCCTTTCTCTATGTTGCCATTACTAATGTTTACTAACAGTAAAGTAGAAATGGGCAAACGATTCACCAACCACTGGTACACTCAAGTTGCGGGTTGGGTCGCCGTATTACTTTTAATTGGGTTAAACATTTACAATATGCCAGCTCAAATTCAAGCATTCTTCCCAGCAAAAGACGTCAACATCGCTAACATTGTCGCTTACATCGTCATCGCTGCCATTGTTGCTTTACTCGTATGGATGGTCATTGATCTCTACCACGGCAACAAACGTTACGAAGCACAACTTGCCGCAGCAGCCGAAGAAAACAATGCCACTGCTGAAGCTAAGTAGTCGATTTCAAATCTAATTTGAGGAGAATGAATAGACATGTCAGAAGATGTAGATAAAGTTTTCAAACGAATTTTAGTCGGGGTCGATGACTCCGCTGACGCCCAACTTGCGTTTAAATACGCCGTTCGTCGCGCTGCTAAAGATGGCGCAACATTGATTATCACTTCCATTTTGGAAAGTGACGATATGAACGTCTATCAGGCACTCACTAAGGACTATGTTCATGGCGAACATGATGAATTAGTCGCCCACGTTCAAGGTTACAAAAAGATTGCCGAAGATGGTGGCGTAGAAAACGTTGAAGTCATCGTTGATGAAGGCGATCCTGGTGAAACAATCGTCAAAAATGTAATTCCTGAGGTCAGCGCTGACCTGCTGATCATTGGTTCGTTATCTAAAAAAGGAATTCGCAAGTACTTTGGTTCTCAAGCCGCTTATATGGCAAAGTACTCACCTATCTCCGTTATGATCCTGCGTTAATTTGAACCATCCCTGCTGTTTAAATGTACGCAAAAAAGGTATCTAAGAAGTCTAATCACTTCTCGGATACCCTTTTTTTAATTTTATTCTGTGTAACGAAAACTTGCTACTATTTAGCTGGAGGGCGTCAACATTGATACCGAACCGTGCAAGTAACGTTAATTCGGTGGTTTCCCGAATTTAGGTTACGGACGGTCGCATAGACTCGGAACTTCACGAGGCTGTGCGGCGAGGTGAAAGACTCCGAACTTTGGAGGCTTGAACCGGTCCCACGGCAAGCGTGTCAATGTTGACAACCGTAAGCGAGATCTAAGCCTCTATTTTTCAGCAAACGTCATCAAACAATGTTGAAGCTAGTTAACCCAAGCTTGATTGGCATGGTGAATCTCAGCCAACTGCGACTTCCGAACCAACCACAATCCAATCAGCAGAACTGGCAAATAATGAACCGCGTCACTGACCAGAGAAATCATCAACTCTTCCCCTGACATCGAGCCGCTAAGAATGTTGGCGTGTTCCGCAAACTCAAGGTAGAACGACGGCAAATCAAACGTTGCATGCATCACCATCGGCCAAAATAATGAACCCGTGCGCAGTGTCACCGCAGAGAAATACACACCTAAACAAATGGCATAACCTATCTGAAGCGTTGTGTTAATTCCGCTTTGACCGAAATTGTCGAAAAAGTGACCGGCATGCATAAGTCCAAAGAGCACACTGCTGACCAAAACGGCATTTACAATGCGATGACGGCCCTTAAAGTTATGCACGAGCTGCCCTAAAATAATGCCCCGAAAGAAACTTTCTTCATAAAAACCGACGAGCAACGACATGACAACTGCTTCAATCCCGGGTACAAATTTTGTATTAACAAAATAACTACCAATAAATACCCCACCATTAATAAAAACAAGGAGTAATCCCAGCCAACAAACATTCCAAAACAGCCCATGCGTTTGCCAACGGTAAGATAACGGCACGTGGAGCCAGTATTTATTCATAGTCACGATGGCGATCACGGCAATCAGCTCGACGCTTAACTCCCACGCCGTCTTATCCATAAACTGACCAAACAATCGTCGAAGGACTATTAAGCCAATCATCATTGCCACTGTAACGCCTGTCAGAATACTAATTGTTTGGCTTACAGACCATTTTTTCATTGCAACACCTCCAAGGACAAATTTCACCTATTTTTTTAGTTCACGTTTACAATACTCTCAATATAGTAATAGTAATGGAGGCGTTTATGATGCAAAAACAAGCCATCAATGCAGCAACCAATAACTGGTGGGTGCTCGTCGCTATTGGCATTTTCGCATTTATGTCCAATTTGGACGCCAGCATCGTTAATATCGCCATCCCCGTTATGGGACATCAATTGAACATTCCTCTAAACCAAGCAGAGTGGGTAGTTTCACTTTACCTCATTTTCATGTGTGCGTTACTACTTTTCTTTGGCCGTCTTGGCGATATGTATGGAAAAGTGCGCATTTTCCGCATTGGTACTGGCGTGTTCGTTCTTGGATCCCTTTTAGCAGCCGTCAGCACGACATTTTGGTTACTACTATTGTCACGCATTGTCCAAGCATTTGGTGGTGCCTTAACCCTTTCCAACACATACGGCATTGTAACTAGTACGTTTGATATCAACCGGCGTGGCCGGGCGATGGGATTTGTTGGCACATTTGTCGCGCTTGGTTCGGTCGCCGGCCCAGCGCTAGGCGGACTCATCTTAGCGACGGGATCCTGGCATGATATTTTCTGGATCAACGTTCCAATCGGCTTAGTTGCCATTATAATCGGTGCTTTTGCACTGCCAAAAACCGAATCACGGCCAGGTGGTGAGATTGACTGGTTTGGCTTGATTAGTTGGTCAATCTTCATTATCGGTCTGTTCGGCGGTGTATTCATCGGCCAACAAGTTGGCTTCACCGCTGCCATACCAATTATTGGTTTTGTCTTGGCACTAATCGCTATCGTGATTTTTCTTCGACGAGAACGGCGCACACCAGCACCCATGATGTCACTGCACATTTTCAGTAACCGGCCGTTTACACTAGGTGTGAGTGCTGCCGTCCTGATTTTCTTGTCAAACTTTTTTAGCGTCGTCCTTATGCCATTTTACCTGGAAAACGCTCGTCGGTTTACACCTGGGCAAGCCGGAATTTTACTGATGGTCTTCCCAATCACGCTGGTTATCGCCGGACCAATTGGCGGTTTTCTGGCGGACAAGCTGTCACAGGCGACTGTTGCCAGCAGTGGGCTTGCCATTATTGCACTGTCGCAATTAGGCTTCGTTTTGCTTTTGAACGGCACTACTCCAATTTGGCAGTACATTGTGATCACAATTATCATGGGATTGGGAACTGGTCTGTTTCAGTCGCCAAACGGTGATATCGTCATGTCAGTTGTCGATAAATCTGAACTTGGCATCGCGGGCAGCATCAATTCGCTAGCCCGTAACTTAGGCATGGTCACGGGCACTGCGGCCGCAACCACGACCTTATTTGGGGCAATGAGTCACTTCATGGGCTATCATGTCACGACTTATTTGCCGGCGCATCCAGACGCATTTTACTACGGCCTTCGCGTCTCATTTGTTGTATCGTTCATCATGATTGTCCTGGCGTTGTTGACCTCACTGCGTTTGTCTCACGTACTACGCGGTCGCGAATTAAAGTAGGTCTTGTAATTGTTGATTCTTGGCAATTTTGACGCGCAATAAGGTTTTCCGTTTGTCTTCGGCCACCCGCCGAAAGTCAGACAGGTAAATCTCTTTGTGCGCCTTTTCTGTGCGTTCATAACCTTCATTGTGAAGAAAATAGTCGAGTCGCTCAAAATCTTCCTGTTCAGTGTCAAACGAACCAATGTGTAACAACATCCCCACGAGACCTTCAGCAACCGTTGTGAGTTTCATCGCAGCCAACAGTTCAGCGGGCACCTTCTCTTTAACCATCGTTTTTGCTTGTGTTAACACCTGTTCGTCCACGAAGGCTGGTTGTTTGATCATAATCGTATACAGCAATTGCGTTTTATCAATTGTTGGTTGGTTATAGCCCCCTGGCAGCGTCCAGCGTCCCTCAAGTGGATAAACAGTGTAATCAAACGCACCAGGAAAGACAATGTTCTTCTTGGGTGCCATTTTAATGGCGTAACTGATTGCATACAGTGCAGCTACCTTATCGCCAAATGGTGCGGTGTTTGGATCCCCTTGCCCAGTTAAGGTAATAAACGTTTGCGCCGGGATGGTCGTAATTGTTGGTCGTTTCATGGTTGGATAAATGACGCGCTCGGCTTTTCGCCATTCATATTTTTCTGTCATTCTTAGACCCTCCATACAATTCAAGCTTGGATTCTTTGGTAATGTTACGCTACTTTCATTATACTGTTGCTAGAGTGCAGTAGACCATCACGGCCACACAAATTGTAAACGAGGAGTAATTTAAAATTATGAAAATTGGCATTATCGGAGCCACAAACCGAACTGGAAACGTTATCTTACAGGAAGCGCAGTCACGAGACATTGATGTTGAGGTCATCTTGCGTGACCACCGTCGAGTATCTTCAGATGCAGAGGTGTTGGAGATTGAACCTACGTTATTAACCAGTGATGATATTGAAGATTTGGACGTGCTCGTTTGCGCGTTTGGCACAGGTAAATTAAATGATAGTAGTCGTTTATATCCAGCCTTGATCAAACATTTAATTGAAATCACGAAGCAATCCAGCGTTCGGTTGATGGTCGTGGGCAGTTCCAGTTGTTTATACACGGATGCTGAACGCTCACAACGGTTGTTTGACGAGCCAGGATTCCCAGAAGCTGCCAAAAATTCAGCAAATAGTTTAAATGACGTCCTCAAACTTCTGCGGGCTAGCGATGGCGTTGATTGGACTTATATTTCACCAGCAGAAAAATTTGTCTTTCGAGCACCTCGCACCGGTCACTATCAATTGGGAACTGATTTTCGCAGCTATAATGCTGCAGGTTTGTGTGAAGTCAGTTACGCTGATTATGCGATTGCATTCGTCGATGAAATTCAGAATCATCAACATATCAACGAACACATTTCCGTCGTTTCCCGTTAACTTTCAAAAAAGTCCTTTGTCTGTTTCGTTTGCGAAATCACTCGTGCACTGGCCACTCAGCCTGCGTTACAATCTTAGGTGACGCAAAAATTCTGAGGAGGCCATTTTATGTCTAAAGCTTTTGAAATTGAACCCGCATTCTGGAACCTGTTTCCCGATACAACGATTGGCATCGCCACGTTGCACAACTTCGACAATCACGGCGAGTTCCCCCAAGCTGTGCTGGATGACGCTAATCAACAAGCACAACAGTTAGTTCCTGAAACACCCATCGCTCAAAACGGTGTGGTTGCCGATTGGCGGGAGGCCTACCGCAAGTTCAAAACGAAAAAAGGGGCGCGTTCATCCATTGAAAACCTGCTCAAACGCGCTCAACAGGGCAAACCAGTTAGCAGCATCAACCCACTAGTTGACCTGTATAACGTGATTTCACTGCGTCATGCTCTCCCCTGTGGTGGTGAAAACATCGATGCCATGGTTGGTGATATCAAACTGACCGTGGCCGATGGTGGTGAACCTTTCCACCCACTAGGTGAAGATGACGAAGAACCTGCGCTGCCAGGCGAAGTGGTGTACAAAGATGACGCTGGTATCATCTGCCGCTGCTGGAACTGGCGCGATGGTGAACGAACCATGCTTACTGAAGACACAAGCAATGCCTTTTTATGCTTAGAATGTGTCAATCCAGAACGAAAAGACGCATTGGAAGCAGCGTTGGCTGACTTAAAAGAGTTGACCAAAGCCTACCTCAATGCCGATGCTGAAACCAGTATTCTAACAATCGATCAACCACGAGTAGTCATTGACTAACGTTTTTGTTGACCAACAACACATATCATTTTTGATTCAAATAAAGCAGGACTGTGGGTGCGATAAGCATCTGCGGTCCTGCTTTATTTGAATAAATATTTTAATTCCAATCAAAGTTGAACAATGCCCTGCGGTTGTTGACATTGACACACTCACCGTGGGACCGGTTCAAGCCCGAAGATCACGGTCTTTCACCTCGCCGCACAGCCTCGTGAAGTTCCGAGTCTATGCGACCGTCCGTGTTGTTAATCCGAAAGAACCATTCGGATTAACAACACCTTCACGGCTCAGTATCAATGTCGACGCCCTACAACTTGCTAAAGTGACCAATTTTGTGTAAACATCATTCAACGCTTACATTTGTTAGATATCTAAACACAATTTTATGCTTCCACCTATACACAGCCAAACCTGCTGAAATCTACGCTAACAGCTTTTTTAACTGAATGCTTTTTAAATTTGGAGCAATTAGGGAGCAATTAGATGGTTCGTTTTATCTTCAAATTAAAAAAGACGGCTTCAATGCCGTCCTCACCACTTATTTCAAATACAGTTGTTTTAGCATATCAATTTTATCTGGCGTCAGTCCGATCTTATCAGTTAGGTAATGTTTCATGTCACCCGACTGAGTCTTGACTTCTTCCATGGCAGCGTCGAAGTAATCTTCGCTAACGGTCCACAAGGCAGTCACGTTATCCTTTACCGCCTGTGATGCCCCTTCGTCTTCCAAACGTTGCTGATTTTCTGCAAGCATTGCTTTTGAGGCCAACCGAGTCAGCAAATAATCTTCTAGAATCGTTTGCTGAGGAACGTCTAAGGCAGACAGCAACATAATCGCCCCTAAACCAGTTCGGTCTTTTCCTGCCGTACAGTGAAACAGAACGGCGCCACTTTGATTGGCTAATAAGTAATCAAAGAACATGCGGTAGGCATTTTGTGAGAAGTCGTCAGCAACCATCTCATGGTACGTTTGGACCATTTGACGATGACCGTACCCCGGTTCACTCAAGTCATCGCGTAATTCTTCACGCGAGGCGGAACTACGCGTATCATCAACAGCCAAGATTGGCGTATGGTAATCCTTGGCGCCGCCGGGAACACGATCCGGTGCGCTAAGCAATTCTTTGTTCGTTCGAAAATCAAGAATGGTGTGAACACCATAGTCAGAGAGTACTTGAAGATCCGCTCGATCAAGTGTGTTTAACTTAGCTGACCGAACAACGCGCTGCCAAGCAGTCGTGCGACCATCATTTGTCTGATAACCACCCAAGTCCCGAAAGTTGTGCCCATTCTTAATTGGTAATATGCGTTCGATAGTTGCCGCCTCCTAAAGTTTTTGTTTGCTTTACCATTATACCTTTTCGGGTAGAACCTTGTACAACCACAAACGTAGCAACTTTCAATTAAACTGCAACTTAATCAACACATTTGGTCAGCAAGCGTCTCCATTCATTAGAAAATGTTCATAATGTGCGAAAGCGTTTTCTTTTTGATCGATTTTTTAGTATGATGAAAGAGAACCGTCGGTAGCGTCAGTGAGCGTTACGCCACGGAAGAATATACTGGAGGAATCATATTATGACTTACAAAGTAATTATGGACACTGACCCAGGTATTGATGACGCAGCTGCTTTATCAATGGCTTTAAACGACCCACAAATCGACCTACAACTCATCACTGCTGTGGCCGGTAATGTTACGGTTGATAAAACGACGAAAAACGCACTGACCATCGATAACTTCTATGGCAAACACGTTCCTGTTGCAGGTGGTGCCAAAACACCATTGATTAAAGAATTTGAAGATGCCGCCCGCATCCACGGTGCTTCAGGAATGGCCGGATACGACTTCCCTGAACCAACTGACAAAGCAATCGACAAGTCCGCCGTAGAAGCCTTGCACGATGCCATCATGGCTAGCGATGAAAAGATTATCCTTGTGCCAACGGGTTCATACACAAACATTGCGCTATTGTTTATCCAATACCCAGAAGTTAAGGATCACATTGAAAAAATCATCGCCATGGGTGGTTCGTTAGGTCACGGTAACATGACCAGTGCCGCAGAATTCAACGTCTTCACTGACCCACATGCTGCCAAAATCATGTACGATTCTGGTGTGCCAATTGTGATGGTTGGTTTGGACGTTACCATGAAGGCCTTGATTACCGACGAAACATTGGAAACCATCGACAAGTTTGGCCGCGCCGGTCACATGTTGCACGAAATCATCAGTCATGACTTCGATCACAACGAAAACGGGACCGCCGTTCATGATGCCAACACCATCTTCTACCTCTTGCACCCTGAAGCCTACACAACCAAAGATTACTGGGTTGATGTTGTGACAGATGGCCCAGCAAACGGTGAAACGGTTGCTGATGTCCGTGGTGCCTATCACGATGGTAAGACTAACGCCAGTGTCTGTGTCGACGTGGACGCTGCTGCCTTTAACAAGTGGTTCATTGACGAAGTTAAAAATTTTAAAGACTAATTTTAAAGACAGTTACAGTAAAAAGGTCGTCCAATCGGGACGGCCTTTTTTGACTCAACAAACAATGGCTAAAAGTACAATATTATCTGCTATGAGGATGACTAGAAACTTATTTTTATTCCCCTGCTGATAACCTATCGATACTGTCATCACGAAATCACTAAGTGAGCTGAAGGGCGTCAATATTGATACCGAGCCGTGAAGGTGTTGTTAATCCGAGAGAACCATTCGGATTTACAACACGGACGGTCGTAAAGACCCGGGTTTCCACGGGGTTTTGCGGCGAGGTGAGAAACTCCGGTCCTCAGGAGAGTCGAACCGGTCCCACGGCGAGCGTGTCAATATTGACAACCGTAAGCGGCATTTAGATCCACATCCTACATCCCAATTGATACAAAAGTTTGAAATCGCTCTAATGATAAATCCATGCACTTTCACCCACGAAGAAATATACTAATGGCAGTTACTTTATTGTGTTGGAGGCAGAACTATGGACATTGACTTAATTGGGGCTGGACCCCGCGGACTGGTAGCCGCTGAACGCTTAATTGAATGGCAGCGTCAAACAAAACAGTATGACCACCTGAACTTAACGTTTATCGATCCATATGGTATCGGCGGCCGCGTGTGGCCTGTTGGTCAACCCCACGAATTGCTTATGAACACGAACCCAGATTACATCACATTATTCACTGACGAGAGTGTCCAAATGGAAGGGCCCATCGTTAAAGGACCAAACTTATATGAATGGGCACATAAACAAGCACCAGCTTTTCTGTTTGGACACCAATTACCCAACCGAGCTGACTTACTCAATGAAGCGGCAGCATTAGTGCACAACGGCTACGCATCCCGTAGCCTCTTTGGTGCTTATCAACGCTGGTTCTATAACTATTTACAACAACGTTTGCCTGACTCAGTTTCACTGACTCTTAAAAAAGAGCAAGTGGTGTCAATTCGTCATATTGACGCAACGCATCGCTACCTGTTAAAGACGGCATCGGATCGTTTCCAAACGGACGCTGTCATCATGGCTCTGGGTCATTACGAGGATGAACTTACTGATGAACAACAGGCACTGTTAAACTTTGCCGACGAAAACGACTTGCACTACACAGCACCGACACAGCCACAAGAATACAATTTCACTGATTTAAAAGCTGGCGAAAATGTTATTTTGCGCGGGTTAGGACTAAGTTTCTTTGATGCCGTAACAATGCTCACGCAAGGTCGTGGCGGTCATTTCAATCAAGCTCAAGATGGCGAACTCACTTACCACCCATCTGGCATCGAACCTCACATTATTGCCGGTTCACGCCGCGGCTTTCCACTGAGAGCTAAGGGACGTAATGAAAAAGGCTATGGTGAGCTGGATCGACCACATTTTTTAACTCCTGATTGGTTTTCACACTATCAAACGACCGGATCCTTAATTGGCTCTCGCTTTATCGAACAATTTCACCACGAGGCGGAATACGTTTATTATCAACGTTTGCTCGCTTTGAAGTATCCACAGGTGGATGCTGATGAGTTCTTGCGTGAATTTGTGGCCGCTAAGGAACCATCAGCGATTGTGTTCCGCTCTCCCATTGTTGAAAGCGACTATCTCAATTGGAATCAACTGTTAAATCCAGCTGAGTTTGTCGCTAACAGTGACAAGCCGGAAACCATGGCCGACTATTTACAGACGGACGTTGAAGCGGCGTTGCTAGGCACCAAAACAGGTCCACTCACTTCCGCGCTGGAAATGTTTCGTGATCTGCGAGATGTGGTTCGTAAAGTCGTTGATAACCAGCTGTTGCGACCAGAAGATTACCGCAACACATTCCTCGGTCAATTTAACAATGAAAATTCGTATCTATCTGTTGGGCCACCTGAAACTCGCATTGCAGAACTGCGAGCGTTGATTCAATCCGGTATTGTGACACTTCTCGGACCCAGCATGATGGCTGAAGCAGATGCACAAACCCATCAGTTTGCCACATGGTCAAAGGTGAAACCTGAGGAACGCTACGAAGCCAGTTGGCTGGTTGAGGCCCGGCTACCTGCAGTGTCCGCCAGCCATACACTGAACCCACTAATCCAAAATCTGATCAAAGAAGGACTGGGCCGACCAGAACGCGTTACTATGGAAGATGGAAGCACCTTTGAACCTGGTGGCATTGATGTCGACATGAGTCGTAATGAACTCATTGATAGTAATGGCCAGCATCGAACAGGTCTTTACTTTTGGGGCGTCCCAACAGAAGGCAGGCACTGGTTTACAACAGCCAGCCCACGGCCAGGGGTGAACGACAATCTCCTGCGAACTGCCGACGCCACCGTCGCTGACCTATTCCACACCTTCACGAGCGTTCAATAATTCTTTGATTAAGGAAGCGTATCTCATTATGGCAACAACGTACATTACGGCAGCACAATCACAGGCATTTGACGCTTACACGATGAATCAAATTGGTGTCCCTTCAATGGTTCTGATGGAACGGGCGGCGCTTGCCGTCGCCCATCAAATCGTAAACAGTACCAGTTTTGATCTAAAAAGTGTGTTAGTGGTTGCTGGCACCGGTAACAACGGCGGTGATGGCGTAGCCGTTGCCAGATTGCTGCACCTAAATCACATCCCAGTGACGATTTGGTTGCTCGGTAATCGTGACCATGCTTCTGAACAGACGCAACAACAACTGACCATTGCTGATCACTACAACATCCCCGTTGTCACCGATCAACCCGACATGGCAAATTACACAACAATCGTAGATGCCATCTTTGGCGTCGGTCTCTCACGTGACGTTACTGGTAAGTTTGCTGACGTGGTCGACGCTATTAACGGCGCCAAAGCTAACGTCATGGCGGTTGACATGCCCACTGGCCTCGGTACAGACAACGGCCAAGTAATGGGCACCGTTGTTGAAGCCACAGAAACAGTGACGATGAGTTATAACAAACTTGGTTTGGCAACCGATAATGGCCGTCGTTTTGGCGGTATTGTGACAGTTGCTGACATTGGTATCTACGACCCAGCAACACTGACTGAAAGGAAGTCTTGAATCATGGCAGAAAAGAATAAAACGCTAGATGATTTTGAAACGAACGTTCCTGAAGTAGCAAATTTGTTAGCAAATGACCGAGAGATGCAAACCTTCTTTAGAAAATTGACACCAGGTTATCAACGCGAATGGGCGCGCTACATTTTCGATGTTAAATCGGAAGCAACAAAAGAAGCCCACATCGCCACCATGAAAACAGTGTTCAAAGCTGGTTATAAATCCAAACGTGCATACGATCAACGTGAGACTGAATAAAAAAAGGGCTGCCCAGAGTTATGAGACTCTGAGCAGCCTTTTAATTCAAAAACTTTTAAATTTACTTTGCAGCTTCCGCAACTGCAGCATTAACTTTGGCTTGTTCAGCTTCAATCAGTGCAACCCGACTTTCGATAACCTTAGTATCCATTTGGATTTCACGGGTTAAACCAGGTGTGTTGAGTTTTGGTTCGAAGAATGCTTTGAATTCGGCCAAGCGTTCTGGTGTCTTGAAGACATCAGCAGTCCGTGTGATAAACGTTGCAAATTCCATATCGCCACCAACAGTCTTTTCAAGCCATGACCATTCGTCACGAATCCAGTCCCACGCAGCTTGCTGACCATCTTTGTTCAACAATAGTTCATAGTACCAACCGCG
The DNA here is from genome assembly GCF_048961765.1 of Furfurilactobacillus cerevisiae. GTDB lineage: Bacteria > Bacillota > Bacilli > Lactobacillales > Lactobacillaceae > Furfurilactobacillus > Furfurilactobacillus milii_A. Next base: position 466,907 of record NZ_CP185253.1, on the reverse strand, counting down.
AAGGTCTTGTGGCTTAATGACATCAGCATTTTCAAACTGTGCAATGGTCTTCTTCACCAAAGCAGCGTCTTTAGTTGCTGTGATTCCTTCTAACAGAGACGTCTTGTAGCTGGCGTCAGAAGTCTTCTGATAAGCCGTTAAGAATTTGTTGAAAAGTTCCTCACTACCAAACTCACGCATTTCATTGATCAAAATGTATGGACGTAAAGTTGCGTTCAACGTTTCCAACTTGTCCGCGTTAGCTTGGTATAAGTCGTGAGCAGCCGCAATTGAATCAGCGTTCTTAGCAAACATTGAGGCACCCAAAACAATTGGCCGTGTCATCTGGTCATCATTGGACTCACCAGCCTTGGCTTCCCAACCCAAACGAGCAACCTGCTTTGAACTCAGTTTGCCATACAATTGACGCAATTGCGTTTCTTCTGGTGTGTCAGGCAACGTAAATTTACGTAAGTTGCCTGCAACCGTGTATAAAGCAGTGTTGACGATTGTTGATTTACTGTCAGCAAACTGTGTCAGCAATGGCACGATTGCTGCATATGACAGTTGTCGACCATCGGCCAACATCCGCATGTCTTGCAACAATTGCAACTCATCAATACTGTCTAACTCATCTTTATGAGCTAAAATATCCTGCATCAAGGTGTCATCGTATTCCACAATGAAGTGAGAGTTATTGCCAACGTTCAAACGGAATGGTTTTCCGTTTGATTGACGTAAAGCATCGTAATCGCCTAAGACAACCTGCTTATCTTTCATGATGGTTGGTGTTTCTCTGAAATTACCGTTCAACGGAATCTGCCATTCACGACCGGCATCCTTACCATCACCAACAAAGAATTGTTTCTGAGACAATGTCAGTTTGCCATCAACCACAGCGGCGTTAACCACTGGGTAACCTGGCTGTTCCAACCATGAGTTCATGATTGCGCCAACATCCATGCCAGAGGCCTCACCCAAGGCTGACCATAAGTCAGCACCAGTAGCGTTGCTGTAATGATGTGCAGCGAAGTAAGCCTTTAGGCCAGCACGTAACTTGTCATCACCGAGCAGTGCCCGCACCATAACCAACATCCGTGCACCCTTGGCATAAACGATATCTGCGTCAAACAATGAATCGATTTCGGCCGGATTGTTAACCTGCACGTGAACAGGCTGAACACCATCCGTCGCATCACGACCTAAAGCACCAGGAACATCGGATGTTTGGAACATTTCCCAAACGTGCCAATCTGGTTCTAAGGCATCAACGGCCACATATTCCATCATGTTGGCAAAACTTTCGTTCAACCATAGGTCATCCCACCACTTCATGGTTACGAGATCACCGAACCATTGATGGGCCAGCTCATGCGCAACAACAGTCGCAACCAGTTGCTTCATCCGTAATGAGGTGTTATCTGGATCCAATACTAGGTAGGCTTCACGGTATGTAACTAAGCCCCAGTTTTCCATCGCACCGGCCGAGAAATCAGGCAATGCCAATTGCCATGAATGTGGCAGTGGATATGGTGTTTGGTAGAAGTCTTCGTAGAATTCAATTGAGCGTTTGGCAATGTCCAACGCAAAGTCCAGTTCGTTAGCCTTGTGGGCCTTGGTTGCGAACACACCGACCTTCACGCCACTCTTCGTGGTTGTTTGCTTGCTTTGCAAATCACCAAAAGCAAAGGCAATCAGATACGTCGACATCCGAACAGTCGTGTCGAAGTAGTGCACACCATTTTCAGTACGTACTTCTGGCATATTAGCCAGCACTGTTTCACCAGGCTGTTCGTCAAACTTCAATGCTAAGTCAAAGGTAGCCTTGGCTTCTGGTTCATCGACAGATGGGAAAGCCTGACGAGCAAACGTTGTTTCAAACTGAGTTCCGATGATTTGCTTCTTTTCACCGTTTAACTCGTAGTATGACGGGTAAATGCCCATCATGCTGTCAGTTAGTGGTGCCGAGTACTCAATTGCAACCGTTACTTCACCAGTCTTAGATAACGTAATGTTGATTGCTTCGGCGTCATCATCAGTAGTAAATGGAACGTCTTGTCCATCTGCTTTTACACTGGCAATGGTCATGCCCTTTTGATTAACTTGAATGTCCGTGGTCTTGGCATCCCCGGTAATGGTAGATGTCCCACTGATTTTCTTTGTATCACGTTCAACATCAATAAATAAGTTGTAGTGACTTGGTTGGAATTTCTGATAAAGTCGTGTTATTTCGGCCATAATTTCCCCTCGATTACATTAGAATACTCTAATTATACGCCATTCCATTTATCTTTTGTGGTTCAACTAGGATTACCGCTGCGCAATAATTTTGTTGGCTTCGTTTTCCAAACGGAATAAAGTGCCTTCTGGACTTTGCCGATAATCATTAGCAAATGTGGCGCTCATCGGCTTCACACGGCCAACCCGTTTGCCCATAATATCTTCAATGACAAGATCTTCGCCATCCCAGAGCACGTCATCGTAGTGCCCATCAAGCAAATAGTCGGCCCAATACTGCAACGTGTCATGAACGGCATCTTTCATTACTTCCTCTTCAGTCACAACATCAGCACCATGGCGTGTTTCGTTTAATTCTTGCACCTTTAAAACGACCTCATGCATGTTTTCTGGTATTTCTTGACTCATTTTTTCACCTCATTGATCAATCTACATAGTAAAAATAATAATAAACCCAAACGTGCATGTGTGACCGCTACGTAGTGGAAATTCGTAACAGCCAACGTCATTTTTAATTATACCGTTTACCATGACTTTCGCATAAAGGTTTGCACCGCAATGTTGGATGATTGAGGACGCTTACGGTTGCCAAAATTGAATACTACCGTGGAACTGGTTCGAGTCTTCTGAAAACCGAAGTCTTTCACCACGGCTTACATTTCATTTTGACGCCTTTCAGCTCACACAAAATCAACCCCAAACATTCATTGTATTTAATCCAAGTTATGCACTGCTGAGTGCCACGACTTTAATATAAATACTGTAATGAAATCAAACTAACGAATTTATCGGTAGAGAATATGACGACGCATACCCACAAAGTACAAAAAACAGCGTAATCCTCGAAAATTTGTTAACCTTGCGTCGTAGTGAAAAAGATTTACTAACATGTGCTTAGCTTAGGAGGTTACACTTATGGCAAATATTGTTATTAACGGTTTTGGACGCATTGGTCGGGACTCCTTCCGGCGGATGTTGGCGCTTAACGATCCTGATTTAAATGTGGTCGCCATTAATGATTTGACGAGTCCAGCAATGCTGGCATACCTACTTAAATACGATTCAACCTTTGGTATTTTTGATGCCGACGTTAGCTCCACCGATGATTCATTAGTTGTTAACGGCAAGAAGATTCGGGTTTACGCTGAACGCAATGCCACGCAAATTCCTTGGGTTGCAAACGATGGTGTCGATATCGTCCTTGAATGTACAGGCTTCTATACATCGAAGGATAAGTCGCAAGCACATTTAGATGCCGGTGCCAAGAAAGTAGTCATTTCTGCACCAGCTGGACCAATCAAAACCCTTGTTGAAGGGGTTAACGACGACTTGGTTGCTCATGATGACCAAATCGTGTCTGTCGGTTCCTGTACCACTAACGCCTTGGCACCAATGGCTTACTTCCTGAACAAAGAATTTGGCCTGGAAGTTGGGACAATCACCGCAATTCACGCCTTCACCAGCTCACAGAATCTGCTAGACGGTCCTAAGGGCAAAAACTTCCGACCAAACCGGACTGCATCATCGAACACCATTCCTCATTCAACTGGTGCTGCGAGTGCAATTGGCCTAGTTATTCCTGAACTTGAAGGTCGGCTAAATGGTCACGCTCAACGGGTTGCTGTCATTGACGGCTCTGTTTGTGAACTCGTTTCTGTTTTGGATAAAAAGGTAACCGTTGATGAAGTTAATGCAGCCATCAAACCTTACACAGAAAACAACCCCGCGTTTGGTTGGAACGAAGATGAAATCGTTTCTAGCGATATCATCGGTGACACCCACGGTGCGGTCTTTGACCCAACACAGACCGAAGTTACTTCAAATGGTGACTTCCAAGTTGTTAAGACGCACACTTGGTTCGACAATGAATTCGGTTTTGTCTGCAACATGATTCGAATTCTGAAAAAAGAAGCTGTGGCATAAATAACATTCATTAGTAACTAAAGGTTGAAAGTACGAAAATAGCCCTCAACCCTTATCACGAAAGGCCTGAGGTTCAAAATAATACTTTTCCAGCTTTATCCAGCACTGCCTAGTAGTCTCGCGAGACTACTAGGCAGTGCTTTTGTGAATTCTTCAAAAATGGTGTCCAGGACTTCTGAAGACATGCCCATCTTTCTACCTAGACCACTAAGAGTTCTCATTAACCAATTCAATGCTTCAGCGACTGGGATATCGGGAAGCGCTCGACCATATTCAAAAAACAGATCACCGAGGGTGCGTTCGTCAATATTCTGGCGTTGGGCTAGCGCCAGAATATCATAACTCATCATAACTAATGCCATATGGCCACAAAGACCGTCATAGCTTTGGATTTGGGTCTGATCAAACTGCAGGTACTGTTTAGCCACTTTGAAATAGCCTTCGATTTGCCAGCGACGACCATACATTTGAATGATTTCTTTGGGTCGTAGTCCTATTTTCGTAGTCGCCAAAACCAGATATTGATTCGAAGCACCACGATTAGAAACGTAGACTAATTTGACGGGCATTTCTTGCCCGTCTACTTCAAATTTAACAATCGGACTATAGAAATAATCATCACGAATTGGTCGTTTACCGCTACAAAGGACCCTATAAAGGGTCTTTACATCCATTTGACGTCCGCGATAGCGGAAATAAACCTTTTTAGTTCGCTTCAACATACCAATACCAAAACGTCCACGCTTCAAGAGTTCAAAGAACATTCGTGGTGAAGCGTACCAACTGTCAAATAGGACATACTTGGCCTTAATCCCAGCGTTAAAAGCTGCGTCGAGTAACTCCAAGGCAACACCGCTCATCTTACGTTGGGCTTGTAATCGGCGTTTGGCCGCTAAAGACCGGCCGTCTAGGTGCTTGAACCGGCCTAATTGGTTAAGCTGATTACGAGAGGACATCAAAGCAAAGTTGACTGGTAAAAACGTATTTGCGTCACTCCAACCGACGGTTAGAGTGCGAAAACCCTTGAAGTAACACTGATTATCGTGGTCAAAAACTCGAGACAATAATTCAGTTTTCTTTGAGAATTCACGTTTAAATAGAGAATCATCAACAATCAAGGCTTGGCGTCGTCGTGAATCAGTGAAGCGTTGAATGTATTGAATCAGCTTAATCGCAATGAGTACAACAAAACGTTGCCAATTGATTTGAGCATCATTAAGATAATTGCGGACCGTCCGCTTTGAGAAGCCAGATGGGTCATCAGCCCGAAACAACGAATAGCGAGAAAAGACCGTTGTTAACAGCCATTCCACAAGTAAGCTAACTCTAATTCCCCGTTTCTTCTTGAAATTGGCGCACCGGAGGATAGCGCCTAACTGTACCAATTTAGAAAAATGATGAAAAGAGTAGTGAATTTGGGTGGTTGAATGTTGTATATTAGACATGGACATGAATTCTCCTCGTATATTGGTTTTCGACGACTTAATAATACGATGTGGAGTAATTCATGTCTATTTTTGTACAGTAAAGGCCCGGTTTCCCGGGCCTTTACTGTACAACTTAACTTTCAACCTTTAGTTAGTAAAAAGAAGGAGACAGGCCTTGTGCGATCATCAGCTTGTTTCCTTCTTTTTTTTAGAGCCACATTAATTAATAACAACTAGGCTTCTTTTTCATTTTTGTTTGGATAAAGCACGTCTAAAATTTTTCTGCTACGTTCTCTTGCACCGGCCTGAATGTACGCCTCTTTCTCTTCATCAGTAGCATTATCTTCAAATTCATCCGAATTGTTATGATACTTTTCAACTAGTTCACGCATAAACTTCTGATCTTTAGTTTCCATTGACTATTGCCTCCAGCCTGTCTCTCGAAATATCATTTGGCAAGTGTTCTATCACAGCTTCCACGCCACGATAAATATGTTGTTGATGTCCCAAACCTGCGTACATCTCTATTTCTATTCGATCTCCATATTTCTCCAAAATCTGAGAGATATTTTGTGGAATATTGAGGAAACCACTAATAAATGCCGCTTGGGGAACTTGGCGACCTGTTTTTATAGCCCGTTGAACAACAAACCGCCAATCAATTTCAGGTTCAAGGTAAGTATAGACTATCCTAACAGAATAATCATGATTCAACGCACGCTTAATATTACTAGCTGAGCTTTGGGAGTTGAATGTACCTTCAAGAATAAACGACTGATTTTCATTCAAGGCCCTTCTAAACGCCCTGTCAACTAACTTCGTCGCACCTTTCTGATAGTCAGCCGCATTAGCACCATTATATTTCGGAAAAAACTTTCTAAAATCGTCGGCATCTATGTGCACAAAATCCTGCATTACTGGACCATAAATACTATCAATCACTTCTGACTTTCCAGATCCTGGCGCTCCAGCCGTCAATATTGCCCACTTGTTTTTCTTCTGCCTAACACCTGAAAATATCGGATTTAGGAACTCATCCTCGTGCGCACTCGCATATTCCCGCCAATGTTGCTTTAGTTCATCCTCGCTCATAAAACGAATATCCTTCTCCCCAGCCATCGTTCCGCATCCTCCTGCAACCTTCATCACACAGCAACCAACATTTCAACCAACCAGAGTTCGACCAGTTCCACGTCCTCCATGCAACTAACATAGCAAACTGAATTCCAGAAGTAAATTAGGGACACCTAGAAATAAAAAATGGATATTTTCGACTAATAATAAACGTTTTATAGTAGATTGTAAAATTAATCCGAACGCTGTTCGGACAAAAAAGATCAGCTTCCTTTAAAATGGTGTTTACAACAAACCCATCTTTTAGGAGCTGATCTTTTGTCTAGTATAACCTATTCCGAACGAATTAAAATCGAAACCTTTTGTGAACTAGGGCTGTCCAATATCCAAATGGGCGTTCGGCTGAACCGATCACCGTCAACAATTTCTTATGAATTATCTCGATGTCAACCTTATCAGGCTGAATTAGCACAAACAGATGCCGAATACAAGCGATCACGATGTGGTCGGAAAACTAAGCTGAGCGATGAGTTAAAGCAAACAATTCTCAACCATTTACATCTAAGCTGGTCACCAGGAATGATTGCTCACGAATTTAAACTAGCGACTAAATCTATTTATAATTGGCTAAATCAGGGGAGAATTGGTTTCTCCAGGAATGATCTGCCTGAACACGAATTTACGCCAACGGCGTAACGCGACTAACGATCCATTTATAATTGGCTAAATCTTTGGGGATCGATTGAACAGCGTCCCATGATGATTAATCAACGTAATCGCATCGGTGATTTTGAACTAGATACCGTCGTTGGCCCTCGTGGGCATAGTAAGGCAGTTTTATTAACTTTAATCGATCGCAAATCACGGTTCCTTTGGGCATATCGGTTAAAGGACCGAACGACAGCGAGTGTTAATGAAGCACTGACTAAGTTCCTAACAACTTTTAATGGACCGGTGCACAGTTTTACTGTGGACCGTGGTACTGAGTTTAGTGGGCTAGTATCATTTGAATCACAATATGGTATTAAGACCTATTACTGTCATGCTTATACGCCAGCTGAACGTGGTAGTAATGAACGCTTTAATCGGAATTTACGTTATTTTTATCCTAAGGGGACTCGTTTTGAGCACATTAGTGCTCAAGATTTAACGACGACGTTACTCCAAATTAACCAGAGACCGCTTAAAATACTTGACTGGAAAACACCGTATCAGGTTATGCTGACCAATTTGTCCAAAAATTCGGATTAAATTTGCAATCTACCTTATACACAAATTTTGTAATACTGACCATTTTTGATCGATCTCCACAAAGTCTTGTCCCTATAAGCAACAGTCATTTTATGTGATCGCTGGTTCAAACAAAATGACCCACATACTAGCAAACGCCAGTATGTGGGTCATTTTAAATCTATTCACAATTCTACAAGTTAATGTCAAAATCAAATGTCAGTTTGGAACGGTTGAGTCCTTCAGTGACAAAGTGACCGATGATGGCCATCGTCTTGTCACGCATGACATCAACGATGTGGTGGTTTTGCTCTGTCAGATAGGCTGTCAAAGCATCGCCAGTCAAGCCCTTAGCCTGTGCTTCTTTGTCAATCCCGTCGATCAAGCGACGTAACTCTTCATGGCAGTCTTTAAGATAGTCAACATCGTCTTGAACAAAGTGACTGTAGTGACTTTCTGTCAGCATGGAAACTGTCCGGTACATCCAATAAGCATCCTTGACGTTGTAAGTCATGGATGTGTTGCTATAACTAGGGTCCGTATCCGTTGCATTGGCATAGAATGGCAAATATGGCGTAAAGGCAGGAATACCGATACAAATCCACATAACGGCAGACAATGCTTCTGGCACATCGTTACGGATTTGCAAAACGTGACTTTGCTGTGTCCGGTTCAATGAAATTGCCCGGTAACGTAGTTTGTCTTCATCAGAACCATGACCGAGTGGATCATACTTCGTTTCGTTGTAGTGTGAGCCTTCGATATACTCAATATCTTCAACACTGATCAACCGATTGGCATGATTGATGAATGGCAAATCACTGGATTCTGGATCCTGTTCGATTTCTGGGTTGAGGTAGCGTTGTGCAAACCAAACCCGTGGTGTGTTGTAGTAACGGTCCTTTTCGGTGTCCGTTCCAAAAATGTGACGGAAGTTCCAACCGGTCTTATCAGGGTTCAAGTGATGTTCGTCGACAAACTCGCGAATACCGTCAGACCACATAAAGTTGTCTGGGTCATCGAAATCAATTTGTTCCTGACCTACCTGGTTAGCAGCAACAACGTAAGCATCATCAGGAATTCGTGATGCAACCCAGTGATGACCAGTAACGATTTCCATGTACCAAATATCGTTTTTATCAGCGAAGATAACCCCGTTACCTTCTGGTGAGCCGTACTTGGCAACCAACTTGCCTAAATACTCAACCCCTTCTTTAGCGGAGTTGATAAATGGCAGGACCATTGTTTGCATAGTATCTTCGGCCATGCCATCAGGCAATAATGGGTCATAAGCTAAAACTTTTTCGTTGGCGTAAACACTTTCAGTAGCGGACATGGCAACATTCTTCTCATTGAAGCCACTTTCGTCATAGATACCTTCGCTTTGAACGTCCACGTTTGGTGTTGCTTGATAACGATAACCACTTTCTGGTAGTGGTGCCTTAAAACCATTCTGAGTAGATGCTAATTCCTCATGGCGCCCATTAGCAGCTGGTTTCATTTCAAACTTTTGTGGTGTGATTGGCAAGAATGTGTCGTCGTTACGTGCTACCATTACGGAGCCATCAACGGACGCCTTTTTCCCAACTAAAACGGTCGTACAAGCTTTATCCCATTTCATGTGTTTACTCAATCCTTCCAGTACATTTTTAATTACTTAACTGCCATTTTAACTCACCCAGTCAGGTTTTCACAACAGTGGACGGGACTAGAAAATGCTGTCAAAAACATCAGTCTGCTATAATGATGGTAAATTCCGTTTATATTCTGGTATGGAGGATTATTTATGCAAAACTTTGTGTTTGATGTGGATGGTACACTGATTGATTCCGAGAAAATGTACATGTTGTCCATGCAGCGTGCACTAGCCGCCAGCGGCCGCCAATTCGACTATGACCAACTCTCTCCAACGTTTGGCACAACTGGCAAAATTGCCTTACAAGAAATTGGCATTCCTGATAACGAAATCGATGGACTACTTGATACGTGGCAAACGTACACAAAGGATACATATGATACCATGCGTGTCTACCCAGGAATTACGTCCGCGCTTGCACAATTACATGAAAATCCGCGTCTAAAGACCGCTATCGTGACATCTAAGGCCGCACCAGAGTATCAACGCGACCTTGTCGAAAACTTTCCGCTAGATCAATACATGGATGATCACGTTACTGCTGACGAAGTGGAACGCGGTAAACCGGCGCCAGACTCCTTGTTTGCCATCATTCACAAAATGAAACTCGACCCGACACAAACTATTTATGTCGGCGATACCATTTACGATCTACAAGCAGCCCACGCCGCTGGCCTAGCATTTGCCTTAGCTACTTGGGGCGGCCCCAAGGATCAAAAACTCATTCGCGACAGTGAAGAGGTGCTAGATAAGCCACATGATTTACTTAATTTAATTTAGATATGAGATCAGTACCGTTCAATCTTGGCATTCAGGAAATGGACGGTATTATTATTTTTAAGCCAAAAATAAAAGGAAAGAACCAAGACAAGTGAAAAATCACATTGCTTTGGTTCTTTCCTTTTTCGAAGCAGAAGTCAATCAGTCCAAGCCCAACACGCGCATGTTAAACGTCAGGACTTGTGTTTCAAAATCGCAACCGTTAGCTACGTACGTCCCCGACTTCAACAACTCGCCACCATGAGACTGGTAAAATCCGAGCGCCGGAACGTTGCTGCTGAGACAATCAATGGTAAACGGTAGCAAACGTTCATTTAGCAGTTCCGCCCGTTTGCTATAAAACAATCGCGTCCCGATACCATGATGCTCTAATTTAGGATCGACATATAAGCCGTAAATTTCGCCTGGATAATCTGTCATCTCCGGATGCGAACGTTGCGGTCCACCAGTAATGAAGCCTAACAAACGCCCGCTGTGCTCATCAATGGCAACTAACGTGCGGTCTGACTGATAAATCTTTTCCCACAGAGCCAAACGGTCCGGATATGAATGCTGATCGATCACTTTGCGTGGCAACAAACCTGAGTATGTTTGTTGCCAACTGTCAACGTGAATCCTGGCAATTACCGGAACATCGCTGACCCGCGCTAACCGAATTTCCACGTTGCGTCGCCCCCTCAAGTATTACTTACACTTCAAGTATCGAACGCAATGTGTAAAACCGTCAATTGAAAACCATTATAAACAGGAAACTTTTACCTTAATCCAACCAATGTTGCAAAAATTGGCACTACTAAATCGACCACAATTCCGATAATAACCACCGCAATGGCCCCCATCGAACCTTCGATGGTGCCTAACTCCAAAGCAAACGCCGAGCCAATGGTGTGTCCAGAAGTTCCTAATCCCAAACCAGTACCGATTGGATCAGACTTCAAACGGAAAATTTTAACGAGCCAGTTGCCCAGTGCGTAAATAATCACAGCATTTAAAATACATGCCATCGCTGTAACTGCCGCGTTACCGCCAATAGCTGTCGAAATTGGTAACGCAATCGCGGTCGTTGCAGCTTGTGGCAACATGGATGCCAGGCCAACTTTGCTGAGACCAAATCCTTTGGCAACTAAGAAAATCAACGATAATGCAATGAAGACACCAACAATCAATGACAACAAAATTTCGAGCCAGAACTTTTTCACGATGTCGTTACGTTTGTATAAAGGAATCGCAAAGGCAATCGTCGCTGGATTCAAGAACCAGAAAATGATATCACCGCCGGGTTTGTAAGCCTGCGTATAAAAAGCAGCGGTGTCCATCCCTAACCACTTTGCAAGAATTGCTAACGCTAAGATCCCCATTACCATACCAACAAATAATGGTTGAAATAAAAAGAAGCCCTTTGAAATTTTAAATAACCACTGACCCAATAAATAAACGGCAATTGATAATACGATACCAAAGAACGGCGTCACAAAATAAGCGAGTGGCCCCTTAATGACTGGTGCAGCAGCGGCCAAAATGAATGTATTTGCCATGTTTGCCACCTACCCTTCATCCTTGTTATCCCCATCAACCTGCGCATCCTTATGCAAAAAGTGCACGCGGAGCCAAATAAAGAAGCGGGTACAATAGGCGACAGAAACCAATAAAATCACAGTTGAGATAATGATAACTAAGATTAACTTCCAGCCTTCGTTTTCCAAAATATTGAGCGTTCCTGCCAACTGGATACCGGAAGGCACAAACAGAAATCCAATAATACTAATTAAGAAAGCGCCTAAATCCTCAACCCACTCTACCTTAATAATGTGCAACGTTAACGCTAAATACATAAGGACTAATCCCACAACCGGTGTCGGTAACGGGAATTTAGGAAATGTCTTGTTACCCCACTCGGAAATAAGCCACGATATAAACAGAATTGTCGCGTAGATCCCAATTTGAATCAAAATTGGTGCACGGTTCGATGTCTTCTGTGGATGTTTACCCTGTGTTGCCATCTTTAATCGCCTCCAAAAAGGTCTGCCTATGCTTGTGAATAAAACTCTTCATCAGCAAAATTATAACGAATTATTTATGCTATGAACACCAATATCATAGCGATTGTAACCGTTTTCTTAGAGGACGACAGAATCGTTAAGTTTGTTCACAAAGTAAGTCTTTTTGGTAGTAATGTTGCCATTTTGGCGCGCAAAAAAAACGCCGCCAACACATCCGTTTGGTGACGTTTATAAAATCATTTTAAATTAACCGAGACCAACTAAGGCAGCGAAGATTGGCACAACGATATCGATAACGATACTGATGATAACCACTGCAATAGCAGCCATAGAACCTTGAGCGGATCCTAACTGTAAAGCAAATGCTGAACCAACCGTGTGTCCAGAAGTTCCTAAGCCAAGCCCCGTCCCAATTGGATCTGAGTTCAAACGGAAGACTTTAACAAGCCAGCCACCCAATGCGTAAATGATAACCGCATTCAGGATACATGCCATCGCTGTTACAGCAGCGTTACCACCGACAGCTGTTGAAATTGGCAATGCAATCGCAGTCGTTGCAGCTTGTGGCAGCATAGATGCAATACCAACGTTGCTGAGACCGAACAGTTTGGAAATACCGAAGATAACAAACAGTGAGACGAACGCCCCGACGATTAGTGATAATAGAATTTCCAACCAGAACTTTTTGACAATATCGTTACGTTTGTACAATGGAACGGCAAACGCAATCGTTGCTGGGTTCAAGAACCAGAAGATAATGTCACCGCCGGGTTTGTAAGCCGTGGTGTAGAACTTAGCTGTGTCCATGCCCAACATTTTGGCCATGATAACCAACACGATGATCCCAAGGACCATCCCAACAAATAATGGCTGAAATAAGAAGAACCCGTTAAATTTCTTGAATAACCATTGGCCCAATAAATAAACAGCGATGGACAAGAAGATTCCGAAGAATGGTGTCGCAAAGTAAGCCAGTGGTCCTTTAATGACCGGTGCCGCAGCAGCCGCTAAAATTGAAACAGACATAAAGCAATCCTCCTTTTACTTTTGATCATCCTGATTAACAGTTGCATCGCCATGGAACCAGTGAACCCGGATCCAGATAAAGAGTCGCGCAGTGTAAGCCACAACAACCAGCAATACGATAGTGGATAGAATAATAACAATAACTAACTTCCAGCCTTCATTTTGCAGGATGCCAAGCGTGCCTGCCAATTGAATACCAGAAGGAACAAAAAGAAAACCAATGAGACTGATCATAAAGCTACCGAAAGAATCAACCCACTCCACTTTAATAAGTTTGAACGTCAATGCTAAGTAGAGTAGTACCAGCCCAATAACTGGCGTTGGTAGTGGGAACTTTGGAAAAGTCTTTGCAACAAACTCAGAAATGAGCCAGGAAATAAATAGTACCGTGGCATAAATACCGATTTGAACCAGAATGGGCGCATCTTTTTTAGTTGATGTCGCCGTCTTAGATTTATTATTTTCTGCCATGACAAACGTCCTTTCCATTATTGTGAATAGTGTCACTAGTGACGGCAAAGTTTGTCGTACCAGCGCTTTCTAACAGTTAAAGTGTAGTCGCCAATTCACAAAAAAACGTGATTCACTTGTCAAACGCACATTTTGCCAGCTGAAATACCCTGCTCGGGAAGTGATTTACTGCGACATATTTGTTAGCTAACTTCACTAAGTTCATGATTGTTCAATCCATGCTCTGTTCACGCTCACACACCTGTTTTTGGTAAACAAAAAAGCACTCGTCTAGTTGCGAATGCTTTGAAAATAACAGATTTTGCCACCATCTTACTATTAGACATTAAAAGATATGCATATGAAGCTAACTACTATATAGCATAGCTGGAGGGCGTCAACATTGATACCGAGCCGTGAAGGTAACGTTAATTCGGTGATTTCCCGAATTTAGGTTACGGACGGTCGTAAAGACTCGCGGTCTTCACGAGGCTTTATGACGAGGTGAAAGACTCCGAACTTGGGAGGCTCGAACCGGTCCCACGGCGAGTGTGTCAATGTTGACAACCGCAAGCGGCATCTACCACCAATATTCGTGGCGGATATACTTACATATTCAATCGATCTTTCATCGACTTAACAAAGGAACGGCTGACCGGCACCTTGTCACCATTGGTCAACTTAATTTGATAGGTATGGTTAAACCACGGTTCGACCTCGGAAATGGCGGTGATATTAACGACGATACTGCGATGTACCTGCATAAACTGATCCTCCGACAGTCGTGTCATCAACCAGCTTAACGTCTGATGGGTGTGGAAGCGACCGTCCTTGGTCGTCAATATTAACTCTCCGTTTTCAACGAAACCAGCGAGAATGTCACCCTGCTTAAGAACACGTGTCTTCTCGTTTTCGGTTATTGAAATCATCCCCAGTGGCTTACGTGGCTTGGTTTTGACAACCGGATTGGCCTCTTCCCGAAGTTGAAGCACCTCGTCAACTCTTGATAACGCCTGATTGATTCGTTGCTGCTCAAATGGTTTAAGTACGTAATCGACCGCATTAATGTTAAATGCGCGAACCGCATAATCATCATAGGCCGTGGCTACAACCACTAACGGTGGATTCGCTAACTGATCAAGTTTGTCCGCCAAATCAAAACCGTTTTCGTTATTCAAAGAAATGTCGAGAAAAACGAGGTCACTGGGGGTAGTTAATAATTGGGCCAACGCTTGACTGATCGATTCCGCTTGAGACACCTGGTCAACCAGTGGATTCTGCTTAAGCAAGTATTCTAGCTCGTTACGTGCGAGCGGTTCATCATCAACGATTAAGACTTTCATGAATTGCCTCCTGCTTGTTTGGAATTGTTAAACTTACTGTCGTGCCAGTTGAAGCTGTTTCAAAATGAAGCTGACTGTTTGGACCATAAAGTCCCACCAGCCGCGCATTCAAGTTTTCCAACGCTGTACCACTACCATTCGTAGAAGTTACCACTTGATGACCAAGTTGCGGTAAAACATCTTGGTCAATCCCGAAACCATTATCGCTGACACTAATCTCAGTCGCATAGCGCTGGGCTTCAACTTTTACCCACACGCGATTACCATATCGTCGATCATCAAACGCATGGCGAATCGCATTTTCAACCAACACTTGAATGGTAAATGGTGGAATCAACACGTTATCATCCGATGGCGTATCAAACGTAATGTCGCATTTATCTGGGAATCGCGTTTGTTCCAGCGATAGGTAGGCATCAACATGTTCGCGTTCCTGACGCAATGGTATTTCTGTTTGCCGGACACCTTGTAAGTTTGTTCGGAAGTACGTGGATAATTGCAGCAACAGAGTGCGCGCCTTGTCAGCGTCTGTTCGCATCAACGCAGATATCGTATTGATCGCATTGAAGAAAAAGTGAGGATTTACTTGAGCTTGTAAGGACTTAATCTCAGCATCCTTGACGAGCTTAGATTGTTCTTCAGCGGCCCCTAATGCTAATTGGCTTGAAAAGATTGAGGCTAGCCCCGTTGCCAACTGTTCCTCAACCGGCGTTAAATCTTTCGGATTGGTAAAGTACATCTTCAGCGTACCTACAACGTGGTTTTGGACGACCAGTGGAATCACCACTGCGGCCGCCAACGGACATCCTGGATGCGGACAGCCAATTTCGGCCTTAGAATGAGCAATTCGCATCTGGCCGGTCGCAATGACCCGTTTGGACAAGTCTGTCTTGATTTCTTTTTCTGGAATATGGTGGTCACTCCCCGGCCCCACATGAGCCAAAACGTCCGTCGTATCCGTAATGCCGATTGCGTCAAAGTTTGTATAATTACGAATGATGGTCGCAACCTGTTGGGCGTTGGCCTCGGTTAAACCGGAACTAAAAAATGGCAATGTCCGGTCTGCCAGCTCCAACACATCGTGCGTTTGCACAGCCCGTAACTGCTCTTCTTGCCTAATGTAAGCTGAAATGACTGACATAAAGATGGCCGTTCCGGCACTATTTAAAATCATCATGGGGAAAAAGATGAGTTTTACCAAACTGAATCCAGAAGCGCTGAAAATGAAGATAAACAACATCTGGACTGATTCCATCATCAATCCAATCAGTGCTGACGTCGTCATGCTTGGATATCGATTCTCGTTGAGATAACGTTTGCCAATCATCCCAGAAAGAAAACCAACGATAATTGAACTGAAAATATAGAATAAATCGGAGCCATTTCCCTGAATCACACGATGGACACCGGCAATTAAACCAACCACTGTTCCGACCAGCGGTCCACCAACTAAGCCGGACACCGTAATCGCTAAGGTTCTCGTGTTAGCGATTGAATCAGTAGCTGGTAGACCAGTTAGCCATGTTGTTGATACCAACGTGTTGTGGGAAGTAACTTCAACCCCCGTTAAGTTTGAGATAATCGCAAAAACAGCGAAAATGAGAATCAACATTCCCTTCGCCGTCCATGTATCATCAGCCTTGACTAATTGTCTGAAATAACTGACATTTACCAAAAGAAAGGCGAGGATAATGATCAGTCCAACCCGCTGCATCAGTAACAAAAATAGCGTTAACATGCTTTCTCCTTGTCTTTTAAACCTTTAACATTATCGTTACTCGTTTGTGCCCCATTGAATTATACCCGCGCGAAAACTTGTGAAACAGAGGCAACTTTAAAAACGTTTGTGTGTCGGGCTTAAAGAGCATATATTAAAACTATTAGATTGGTGGTGAGCAAATTGACTCAAAGTACTCCAAAAAATCCGGCAAGTGTGCAGGCTCTTTTCACTCGCATAGCACCGGATTATGACCGCATGAACAACATTATTTCGCTTGGTTTACAACACAGATGGCGACGATATGCTATGCGTCAGGCCCACTTTTTGCCTGGCGACACGGTCCTCGACTTGTGCTGTGGGACAGGCGATTGGACAGTTGCGCTGGCCAACAGTATTGGCCGTAACGGTCAAGTTATCGGGGTGGACTTCAGTCAGGCAATGGTTAAGCTAGCTCAACAAAAAATTGCTGACAATAATTTGACGAATGAAGCGACCATTTCTTTTGGTGACGCGCTTCACTTGCCCTTTCCCGATGACAGTTTTGACCTGATTACAATCGGTTTTGGCATGCGCAATCTAGCAGACTTAAACGCCGGTTTAACAGAAATGCTACGCGTCTTGCGTCCTGGTGGCCAGCTTGTGTGCTTGGAAAGTTCTCAACCAACCGCGCCAATTATCAAACCCGTTTGGCAATGGTATTTCGGTACCGTCATGCCGTGGTTAGGAGCCGTATTTGCCCATGCTCATGATGATTATGATTATCTTCAGCGGACTACCCAGGCGTTTGCAAATTATCAAACGTTGGCCGAAGCGTTCACAACAGCCGGTTTTGAAGACGTTCATTACCGTCGCTTTACGTTTGGTGCGGCAGCTTGTCATACAGGAATTAAACCGGCACAGTAGCCGTTTACTAATGTTAGAAATTTCGTTAAACTGGAGCCATTGTATTAACAGAAAGGATGGCGCTCGTGTCAGAAGATCGGTATTATCAGCCAAAAGATAGCAAGGATGCAATGCGGTACATTGAACGATTATTTAATCGCTATAAGGATGCCCCAATTACGCAGGAACTTGTTGATTATAATCACAACCTAACCGCTGCCTTACGCAGTGACATTGCCCAAGCAGCCTTGACTGAAAATGCGCCACAACGTCATGACGCGGCTATCAACATGGCCGATGAAATGGACAAGTGGGCCCGCACGCGAGCAGCTGGGCAGCCATTTCACGGACAGCTGAAACACTTCAAGTTTGTCGGTGAAGCGTCAACGCCACGGTTTAAGGCACACACAGTTAAAAACCATCAACGCGGCAACTTACGCGCGTCACGGCATTAACCCATTCACATAAAAAATCCTGTCGATTAGTTCTCACTAATTAACAGGATTTTTTGATTACAAATATTTGTGAAAATGATTGCGATTTCGCCCGCTTTCAGTTGTCCGTTTTTGAACCCTGCTGTGGGGACCGGATTAAGCCTGAAAATCACAGTCTTATTCCTCGACTTCAAGCCGTACAACCCACGTCTTGAAGCTCGTCCCGTGCTGTAAATTCGGCAAAAACAACCGAATTAACACCACTGACACAGCAGGATTCAACACTACCAACCTACAGCTTCTTAACCATTTCCTTTCAGCGTCATCAAGCAAGATTCTAAACGAAGCAGGGAATCGGTGAATCACAGTCAATTGACTATATAATTTAGACGGACCATAGCCAAAAGCAACAATGCATCATCGTCTAAACCAAGGAAGAGATACTTAAAACTTCTATGTGAGCCGAAGGGCGGCAGCATTGATACCGAGCCGTGAAGGTAACGTTAATTCGGTGGTTTTCCCGAATTTAGGTTACGGACGGTCCGTTGAGACTCGGCACTCCACGAGGCTTGAACCGGTCCCACGGCGAGTGTGTCAATGCTGCCAACCGGAGGCGCAAGACAAGAACCAACTAAAGATTAAGGTTTACTACCTGGTTTGCCAAAGAGCAAGTTGGTGACTAGCTTGTAGCTACGGATTGTGGTGTGAATCTGATGGTGGTTGGTGTTTTTCATCAGAATTTCGTGATACTGCGGCACAATATCATGAACTAAATAACGTAAGGCCTGCGCCTGCACAATGGGTACGGAATTGTCTGTATCTTCGCCGTTAGCAGACCCGTAGACGTTAAAGATTTGTGCCTGACTATTAGCCCACAAATTGTTGCGGGCTGCGATCAACTGACGATAACTGTGTGATGAACGTTTAGGCTTTCCGCTAGGTAATACATCTTTAGGCCGATCAATACTTTCATCTACCGGTGCACTCAACAATACCATTTTATGCAACTTTGGCAGTCGCTCATCGTTGCCATAACGGATCAACTGAGTGACCATCGCGCTGCCGCCCCACGAATGGCCAACGGCATTGTATTCGTTAACGTGGTAACGACGTTTGAGCAACATCAGAATCTGATTGAGCCACTTTGCCTGTGGCTGATAACTATTCCCTAGATTGCGGTCAAACGTAACTTGAATGAGCGGATTAATATCCGTTTTTTTAAGACGACCAATCACGTGAATGCGACCAAAAAAGTCGACATTGATTCGCATCACTTTGCCTGCAGTACGTTCGCCCTGCATGTAACCAATCATAGCGTTAAACGAGTTAGCCGAAGTGGCCCAGCCAGGCATGAAGATGGTCGGCGTGTGCGTTTGGATAACACTTTTATTAACCTGGCTGCTCTTCAATGGTTCGGCAGTCACGCCAATGCTGGTTACCTTATGGAACAACACAAAACTTGCGCCCAACATTAAAACGAGCGCACTGGTAATTGTCCAAATCCGTCGATGCACGTGCAAACCTCCCCATCGCTGACGTTTCCCACTCAGCTGTTTATTTCTAATTAACTTTAACGCTTTCGAATCTTTGTGACCAGTCGCAACGCGTGACTTAACGGCAAATTAAGTTTGCCACGATGAGAATAATCAGCTCGTTTACAAACCGTTAGCTAATAATTATTCTGTTTTGTCGAAATAACGAGCATTATTTTCTGAGTTTTTCTGATCAATCATCTATACTGTTGCCAAACATATATTGAAAGTGAATTGGAGGGGATTATTATGACACAACCCGTTGTTGCAATCGTCGGTGTTGGTAAAACTGGATTAGCCCAGGCTCAGGCCGCACTTTTTGGCCGTCAAGGCTTCCAAATTGCTTTACTATCCCGCGATGAAAATGTCTTAAAACAAACTGCTGACGATCTCCAACACCAGCAAATCAACGCCACTATTTTTCCAGTTGATCTAACAAAGGCTGCCACTATTGATGAAGCCTTCGATCAGGTCAAACAGTTGGGTCAACTAACGGCCGTCATCTTTAACGCCACGTTCCGTCCTGGCGTCAAACCTCGTGCACTCACGGCCGAGACGGCCGAAACTGGCATGCTGATTGGGGCCGTTGCGCCGGTAGCAGTAGCTCACGCAGCCATTCCGGCCCTACTCGAAAGTTCACAACCAACGGCCTTGCTGTTCACTAACAGCATCGCGGCCACCAAACCATCAACAGGTGCGCCTCTGCAAAGCATGGAAAAAGCGGCAATGAAGAATTTCGTTCTTGCCCTCAATCAAGATCTGGAAAAAACTAACATCTTTGCCGGACAGGTCACAATCAACACGTACATCCGTGACGGGCACCGTGAAAATCAGGACCCGGTTAACATTGCGAAGGCTTACTACAAGCTATTTACAGAACGTGAGCCCGTTGACTTGGCCTATCACGACCTCATTAAAGAGGACGATTAATTTGTACAGTCATACGAAAATGGTTCAAACGCAGATTATTGTGTTTGAACCATTTTCGTTTATTTAAGATTTTTGGCACTTAACAAATACAAGCCGAATCAACAACCAAACGTCGATGACAGCTGCAAAAATATAAACTAGACCATATAACATAAATGTCAACAGCGCTGAGCCGCCGTTTGGCGAACCATGTGAAGCCCACGCACTGTTGTATTCCGTTTGCGCAAAAGATTCGCCGTTTTCATCATAGGCACGACGGATAAATGTTCGATTATCAACAGTTTTGCCCTGCCGTCGCAGTTGGCGCCAACGACTAACACTCGTGCGAGCAAACGGATAAAGCAGAAGCCAATTTACAAGATTGCCATAATCAAACGCCGTAAGTGTGTAAAATAAGCCACCAGCTGGTTTCAAATGCGCTACCAGGGTAAAAAAAGCAAAGAAGATCAATCCCAATGTGTAGGAAATTACGAGTTGTAGCCACCTATTCATACCCGTCACCCGTCTCTAAAAGTCTTAAAATAAATTCATTTGTTCCGAATCAGCTGACGCAGCATTATCGGCGTCATCAGTAGCCACCGCTTGATCCGCAATTGCCGCTAACGGGTTCACTTCGGACCGTTTGCCGATCGGATTTTCCTCACTCATGGCATCCATTGTTTGATTCAACAGTTCATCCACAAACACGTTACCAGAATTGTCGGCGTGACCCTTCGTCCACTCAAAGCGTAAATGTGGAAAGGCTGTCAACTGGTCGCTCATTGCCTGCCACAGCTCTTTGTTTGCTAGTGGCGCACCGTTACTGCGTGCCCACCCCCGTCGCTTCCAGCCGGCTAGCCAACGTTTGGTAATCGCATCTAGGACATATTTTGAATCCAGTACAGCCAAAATTGGTTCTTTGTTCAAACCCGACTGTTGTAAAGCCTGTAGCGCCCGCAACAAGCCAGTGATTTCCATTTTATTGTTGGTTGCGCCAAATTCACCCAGTGAATCGTAATATTGCTGGCCGTCTTTTTTTATCAGGTAAGCCCAGGCCGCCTTGTCGCCCTGACGCACATGACCACCAGCCACATTACCCGTGTTCCGAGAACCACCGTCAGAATACATGACGATTTTTTCTGTTACCGGTTGACTGGTTGTCGTGTGCTGCCGTGAAGCTGTTGCTAGCGGTTTACGGCCAGACGCGGTGTACTGCCCGCCAGCGTCCAACCATTGCTGAGCAGTATCGCGTGTTGGAAAACTCTTGTATCGTGCTCCAGCCATCCCGTCAACCTGTTGTTTGGCCGCCGCCCAAGTTGTGAAGATGCCTGTTTTGCGACCATGAGCGACCGCATAAAACTTTTTTCCTGCCATAATAACCTCACTTTTTTGATGCAGCTTGCCAACGTCGCCACAGCTTTTGTTGGACAACTGGCATCGGATATTGATCAAACGCCGATTCAGCTACAATTTCACCCGCAAACAAACTGATGTCTGGGACTGTCGATAACTCGGCAGAAACTAGTCGAATTTGCCACTTTAAATGAGTGAATGTGTGTGTCACAGCGCGGCCACCAATCAAGGCCAAGGAAACCGGAATTTCCGTTTCCGTTTCGAATGCTTGCTCAGCACGTGACACGATATCGACGTCCATCAAGTCTGTTTCCTGCTCATCATCCTTCAACAAATCGCTTACCTTAACCAATGGAAAGGTCCATAAGTTGGCCAGTAATCCCGTCGATGGTCGTTTCGTCATTAAATATCCGGCCGGTGTATGGATGACTAGCGCAACATAATCGACTGGAACTGGTCGCGGCTTGGCCGTTTTAACCGGATAATCAAGTACATGGCCGGTTTCGTATGAACGGTCAAACATCTTTACTGGTGAATGCTCAACATCCGGATTTTTCACTGTCATGTAGCTACTGCCCAAGTCCATAATGGCTTGATTAAAATCCCCGGGCCGCTGTGGATCAATAATTCGATCAATCGTCTCGGCAAACAGCTGGCGAGTTGCCGGTTTGGTAATATCAGCGTCAATCATCAGCAATCGGCCAAATACCCGAAAGGCATTCCCATCGACTGCTACCACCGGTTCGCCAAACGCAATGCTGGCAATCGCACCCGCCGTGTATGGGCCAATGCCAGTCAGTTCCTGCAAACCCGCAGCCGTTGTCGGCCATTCACCATGCCGGTCGTTGACGATTTCCCGTGCCGCTCGTTGCAGATTGCGGGCTCTTGAATAGTAGCCGAGGCCCTCCCACGCTTTCAACAATTGTTCTGGTTTAGCCGCTGCCAAATCATTAATTGTGGGAAACATGCTCATAAAGCGTTCGTAGTAAGGAATAACCGTATTCACCTGCGTTTGTTGCAACATGATTTCCGATACCCACACGTGATACGGATCATGATCGTGACGCCATGGTAAATCCCGTTTATTTTCGTCATACCACGTTAATAAAGTTTTTCGAAACGCTGCAATCGTTTCTTTTGACCACTGTTCCATTGCTGCGCTCCCATCCGTTTGTTAGTGCTGTTATCTTAGCATATTTAAGCTAACTGATGTGCATTCCTAATCGCCATTATCATTCGAATCCACGTTATCAGAATCGACACTGACACTATTATTGCTATCTTGAGAACTACTGTCATCTTCACTCGATTGAGAATCTGAAGTATCATCGTTTGAGTCACTATCATCGTTGCTTTGTGAATCATCACTCACTGAATCTGACGAGTCATCATCGGTCGAATCTGTATCACTTTGATTGTCGCTATTCGCTTGATCATCGTTTGAAACATCAATGCCAAAATAAGCGAACATATTATCATAGCCAGAAAGCTGCTGAGTACTTAGAATATGCCCGCTTTTAGCATCGACGACCAGTTTTTCAAACGGTTCGGACATTGCACCGGACCCTTCGATAATCGTGACAGTTCTATTGGAATTTTTGGTCAGCACAAAGCCGCCGTCTCCTATGCCACTTTTATTATTTTCTGAAATGTAAATACTGTTTCCTGGCAACTTGCTGATTGGACACGACGATGAATCAACGGCTTGGCCCAGATCAATTCGCTCTAGTCCAATATGTTCGCTCCCCTCCGGCGTGGCACTATCAACCTTTTGCAAAAACGATGAAGCTGTCGCAAATGTCCATGGTGCCTGAATAAATGCGTCAGTTTGGTCATTGTCATTCGCCGATTCATCGTTTTGATTTGAATCTTGACTAGCATCACTAGTTGATGAATCAGCATGAGAACTCACATTTGTTTTGGAATGTTTGACAACCCTCTCGCTTTTATTAGTCGCAGCTCCAGAATTCTGTTCATTGCTTGAATTACCACAGGCAGTCAGCATAAGTAACGAAGCTGTTGATACCAGCAGAACAACAGTTTTTTTCATACCTAAATATCTCCCCTGAATATGTATTTTCCCTTAACTCTCCATATAAAATTATAAGTCAAACGTTTGAAAACAAACGGTTTAGTTTTAGAACTGTTAATATCATCTTTGCCAGACTTCCGAATGGTATTAGTAGTGTAGCAAGACAGGGACATAGTTCTGTGATAGCAATTCTTAGCGGCGTTTTATGGCCGCTTAGTATTGCAGGACGACTTCAGAGACGATTTGTGGCTCTGAATCGAGGTAGAAGACCGCAAAGCGGGCTGAGACCGGTCCCACAGATCGGCCGTCCCTGTCTCGCGGAACGGTCAAGATTTTTCGTTTCTCAAGGCACTAAAAAAGACGCTCAAATTTAGAAGCGTCTTTTAAATAATTATCATATTAAAGAACAACAGTTGCCACTTCTAATTCGTCGTTAGCTTGATTTACCGCCCGCCGAATTTGAGTGTGATCATGATGATCCGAACCCATCACCAATACATCAAACGAAAAATCAGTGCAGTACACTTCTTCCGTTAACCGAGCCAGGTTGCTGCCTCGC
Source organism: Furfurilactobacillus cerevisiae (assembly GCF_048961765.1). Classification (GTDB taxonomy): domain Bacteria; phylum Bacillota; class Bacilli; order Lactobacillales; family Lactobacillaceae; genus Furfurilactobacillus; species Furfurilactobacillus milii_A. The sequence continues at coordinate 442,380 of NZ_CP185253.1, read as the reverse complement.
TTGATGGAAACTTTCACGCTCCTGACACCCATCGCCTTAGCAACATCACTTAAATCTGTTGCAAACTTATCAGCCTGATCATGTTGTTTGCGAATATAACTTGGGTTCAATGCATTAAAAACACTTAAATTATCATCATCTATCCATACAATAATGTTGAGACTGGCGTTATCATGAACTGCCGTCTGCAAAGCATAATCAAACGCGTCAATATTTTCTGTGGCCGCGTTTACCACAACAGAAACCATATCAAAACGAGTTGCTTCTGCTAAATCCATAAGATCACTTCCGTTTAAAAAATGATTGTTTCTCTCGGAAACAATAATGAGTATAGCACCTATTGTTTCCAAAAGAAACATTTCGCGGTAAAATAAATACATTAATTCAAATGGAGGAATGGATATGGGCCATTCACGTGCACAAGAAATCAACGACCTTTATACGGGTCTGCTCAATTTTGAAACGGCCAACCACCCGTTTGACATGCGTTTTCAGCAAGCCATGATGATGCACAAACGTTTTGGCGGTGGACCAGGAAATATTGGCCATCATAATCACCATGATCAACGTAATATGCAAGACTGGGCCAATCATATCGACCAACATTTCCGTGGACCGCTTCGCGATGTTATGGAAACAATTCAAGCACATCCTCAAATCAATGCACATGGCATCAGTGACGCACTCGACATCTTGCCGGGCACGCTGTCCAAATATCTAAAACGCCTGATTTCACGACGCTTAGTCGATGAACAAACCAATCCAGAAAATCGACGAGAAAAATTTTATAGCCTGACGGATGCCGGCACCTGGCTACTTTCTTTGGCCCACGGGATTCAGGATGAGGACAAAGAGGCAAAAGAAACTGTCGCAAATGAATTTTCACCAGAAGAACAAGATGTCATTGTGCGGTTTCTAGTTGCCATGCGGCACCGTAACAACAATGCTGAACCAACTAGTGATACTAATGATATCAATCCAAACAAATAACCACCAACGGTTAAAAGACTGAACCGTCGGTGGTTATCGACACGAATTATTAATCTGCATAAAGTGATGTTGAGAGATAACGTTCGCCATTATCGGCAGCTAAAGCAAGCACTTTATGGCCTGCACCTAATGTTTTAGCACGTTCAATCGCTGCCCAAACGGCTGCACCACCTGAGAAGCCCAACAGGATTCCCTCTTGGCGGGCAATTAACCGCGCAGTAGCAACAGCGTCCTCACCAGTGACATCGGTGACACTGTCATACACATGAGTGTCCAAAATATCCGGCACAAAACCAGTCCCAATACCTTGAATCGGGTGTTTGCCCGGTTGACCGCCATTTAAAACGGCCGATGCAGCGGGCTCAACCCCAACGATTTCAACATTGGCATTAGTCTCTCTCAGGAATCGACCCGTGCCTGAAATCGTGCCACCGGTGCCTATGCCGGCAACAAAAACATCCGGCGTGCCATCAAAGTAGTCAACAATTTCAGGACCAGTCGTTTCATAGTGCGCCTGCGGATTCAGTTCATTAATGAATTGTCCCAAACGGAAGTAGCCACCTTCCTTGAGTTTGTCATTCACCAGGTTAATGGCGCCCGTAATGCCTTCGCTACCTGGCGTTTCAATTAATTCGGCACCGTAAGCTTTCATAATTTGCTTACGTTCCTCACTGGCCGTATCTGGCATAACTAGCACTGCATGGTAGCCCTTAGCGGCAGCTACCGCAGCAATCCCAATCCCTGTGTTTCCCGAAGTAGGTTCAATGAGCGTCATGTCATGCGTTAAAGTACCTGCTGTTTCTGCGGCTTCGATCATTTTTAAGGCGACACGGTCCTTAACGGAACCAGCCTCGTTAAAGAATTCCAGCTTCACATAAACATCAGCCGCACCATCTGGCACCGAACGTTGAAGCTTAACAATTGGTGTGTGACCGATATAATCTAAAATGTTTTCTTTTTTAATCATGTTGATGACCTACCTTTGTATTTGTTTGAGTGTCTTCTAAATGCATAACCGGTTCATTGGGATGCCATGTTCGAACGACCTTCGCCGGATTGCCAGCAACAGTACTGCCAGTGCCAACGTCGTGGAGCACAACGGCGCCAGCGCCAACTTTGGCAAAGTCATGAACCGTAATATCGCCTAACAACATGGCATTGGCGCCAAGGAGTACGTGGTTACCAATGCTCGGATGTCGTTTGCCTGACTGATCATGACGTGAACCTAAAGTGACACCGTGAAGCATCGTCACATCATCACCAATCACTGCGGTTGCTCCAATGACTACTCCTATGCCGTGGTCAATGAATAGCCGTTCGCCAATAGTCGCCGCCGGATGAATATCCACACCGGTATGATGACGTGTCCAATGGCTAATCAACTCTGCAAGCAATAAATGTTGCCTGCCCCAGAGCCAGTGCGCCAATCGATATCCGACCAACGCCTGATATCCCGAATAAGTTAGCATAACCTGCCAACGCGTTCGTGCCGCCGGGTCTTCCTTGATAATACGGTCAACCGTTTTAAACATGGCAGCCTCCCTTCCATTACTGATAAAATGCGTTCCTACGGGGATACAGATAAACAAAAAAGCATCCACCACACCTGTCCTGGCCCTAGAACCAAGCAGATGGGTGGATGCTAACAAAATTTTCTCGATATCAATTGTTGAATGTCAGTTACGACACAAACAATTCAGATGTGTTAGCGGCTGTTAGACTTCCCCATAAACTTGGTCGGTTGATCAATCCGCTACAACAGTTCATGTTCATCATCGCTAACACCTCTTCCATAAATTTTATAATCGTAGTATACGTGCTTATCTTTTGTAAGTCAACGATTTGTATATTAATCGGCAAACGTCCTGGCTAACGTTTCTGCAACACTCGCGCGTATAATAAGACCAAATCCAACGTAAGGTTTGTGAACAAATATGAGTTTAGCTTTCTTTATTGGTATTTTGATTTTAGCCGTTATTGCCGCTGAAATCGTTTATAACCAGTACCCCGCAATTCCGCTTGCGTTCTATCAAATCGCAGCGGGGATTGCGTTATCATTTATCACTTTCTATCATCATTATCAGTTCGATCCAAAAATCTTTCTGTTTGCGATCATCGCACCCATTATGTTTAATGACGCGCAGGAAACCTCAAACAGCCGTCTCACTCGCAATTTTTCTGACACCCTGTCGTTGGCAATCCTATTAGTGATCACCACTGTTATCGTTGTCGGTTTCGGCGTTCACTGGATTTATCCGGCTTTTGCACTACCATTAGCCTTTATGTTAATTTCCATTGTTAGTCCAACAGATGCAACGGCGGTCAGTTCGATCACCAAGAATCTGCAACTTCCATCGGGGTTAATGGAAACGCTAAAAAACGAGTCACTATTTAACGATGCATCGGGTATCGTAGCTTTCGATTTAGCACTTACCGCCTTTTCTTCTGGCAACTTTTCACCAGCCAGCGGTGTTCTGACCTTTTTGGAAACCTTCTTCGGGGGCATTCTAGTTGGGACAGTCCTCGGGTGGGCTATTGTTGGTTTACGGATTGGATTAATTCATTGGAATGTCGATAATGCATCAACCAGTGTTCCTATCCAACTGCTGACACCATTTTTAGTGTATTTTGTGGCTGAAGAACTTGGTGTTTCCGGTATCTTAGCCGTTGTGGCAGCCGGTCTAATTCACGGTATCGAACGAAACCAATTGCACCTGACTTCCACCAAGATGCAGGTTGTTAGTTCCAGTGTCTGGGGTCTATTAACAGACATTTTAAACGGTTTCGTGTTCGTTCTCCTCGGTGTCAGTTTGCCAACCATTATTGATAACCTCTTCGCCAAACACCAGGTTTCAATCTTAATTTTGATTGGTTTAGCCATTGGAATCTACCTATTGATGATTGTTCTTCGATTCCTCTGGATCCGTCGCTTCCTTAACTTACCATTTCGGAAAGATCCCAATCAGTCGGCAGCATTACTGGCGTTAAGTGGCGTGCATGGCACCGTCACGTTAGCGATGGCTTTCTCCCTGCCGTTGACATTACATGGTGCGTCTTTCCCAATGCGTAACGAGCTCATCTTCATTTCTGCCACTATTATTTTAATCAGTTTAGTCGTTCCTTTATTCACCATTCCGTTCATTTTGCCTAAACAGGATGACGACAATAAAGAAGACTTTCAGGTTTCACACCAAAACATGCTCGATTACGCGATTGCCTGGTTGAAAAATAACGTGCCAAATAATTCCGCTCGTCATACTGTTATTGAAACGCTGGTTGATGAAAAGGGTACCTTGCATCGGCCTGACAAAAAGACCGTTTCGGCTCTCTTTGACGGTGCTGCTCAAGCAGAAGCAGACGCTATCAATGATGAAATTGAAAATGGTAATCTCAACACCAGCGAACAACAAATATACCGTAAATACCTGTTAATGATCACTAGTCGTCGAGCCAACGCCACCGTCAGCACCCAGGTTAAATTACGTTTGAAGTTTGTGTTGATGCGGCTACTTCACCCTGGCAAGCAACGGCAAATTCGTAAACGTGGCCGACAGATGTACAAGCAACACTTAGCCTCCTATCAAAACGAATCAGATCAAACAACGACGGTCATTGACGCGCCCGTTGACACGGTTAAGGACATTACGCCCAAGACACAAATTACGACTGAATCGGCATCGACTAGTAACGCTGCGGCTATGAGTAACAAGTCCTCAGAACCTGCTAGTGCGGCAAAGAGTGTTTCCTCTGCTACGGTAACCGTTCGTTCAGTGAACGACTTGCCGGCCAGTCTTAGCGGTGAAGAGGCCGTCTCTAGTGCCACTGCTGAAGCACTGACGAAGAATGACACGGACTCCACCAATGCCCTCATTCAGGTTCTCCATGATAATCCTCATGCTGCTCGTTCCTACACCCGCCGTTTGATGCAAACCATCGAAAAACTAGGTAACGATGCGGCAATGGAATGGCTTTTCAACCAGGACATTACGCGTGACCCCGCAGCCATCAACGCTGTTCGTGATTCTTACATTAAACGCTCGCAACGATTTAGTCGTGATCAAACGGACCAAAGCGAGGCCATCAACTCACTTTTCCTGTCCGCCTTTCAGGCCGAATATCAGTACATTCAAGACGCACTCAGCGCCGACGAAATCTCAATGGATATGGCCAAAACGTTGCGGGAACAAGTTTCCTATGATCAAATGGTCTATATGAAGAATGCGGAAAGCGACAGTTAACTTTTCCTTCATTCATTATTCTTTCAAAAAACCTTCTAAGAACAAAAGAACAGCCAATCTACTGATGTGATTTCAGCAGGTTGGCTGTTTTACTGTCTGTTGTTTTTAAATGGCTCACTGCCGTTACGCTGACCGAAAACGCCGTTCCATGTGGACCGGTCTCAGCCTCCTGAAACCCGGAGTCTTTAACCTTGATTATGAGCCGAAGTACACGTCTCATAAGTCATCCTGCACCACTAAGCGGCAAAGTTCCCGCCGCCAAATGGTGCCGACACGGAACTCTGTTTTCAGTCAGCTCCACTATTGTAACAAGTAAATACATGAGTGCTTGCAAGCTATTATTTGATATTAATTAATGTCTGCTTAAAGCAGCATTCACAACTATTCTTTTTCTAAGATCAGATCAACCAGATCATTAACATCAATGTCGCCAATATTCTGTTTGTAATTACCGGCATTGAGTCCTTCTGTTAGGCCATCCTTGGTGTAAGCAACGTCAAGCATTGCCTTATCAACAATTGCTGGATCACCGCCATTGATAAAATCACCATAGGTTTTAAAATCGGCAATTTTATTATCTTTAAGTGTAAAGTTAAACGCCACGGTGCCAATCTGAAAATGTTTGGAGCGATATTCATCAAAACCTGGATTCTCACCATAGTTCCAGGCATCGGTGTCGTACTTACCAGCTAACCGTCTGTCTATGATCTCCCAGTCATGGTCATTCAAGTGATAAGTTTCGATTTTACTTACGTCGTCAACATGGAATAGCCGCTTTAATAATTCTGCGCGAAATGTTTCAATATCCAAATTTTGGAACTCAGGCTTCAAGTACGACATGATGTTTGTCACCCGGCTATCAACCGATTTAACACCCTTTGATGCCAACTTGTCAGCTTCTGGTGTCAGTACGTCGCTCGCCGCTGTCAAATCTAAGTTGTACATCAATGTCCCACCGGCAGCATATGAATCGCCAACTTTAAACATCGTCATGCCAGAGAACTTTTTCCCGTCAATCACCATATCATTACGACCACGCAGTTGTGCATCCGTTGCTCCCATATCATGAAGAGCATCCAGAATTGGGTTGGCAAATGCATCAAAATGACCAAACTTACTCGTGTCACCGATAACAATATTTTCAAAAATAAGGTTACCAAAATCATGGTATACCGCTCCGCCACCAGAAGTACGGCGCACTAGCTTAATGTTGTTTTTCTTCAAATACGGCAAGTCCACTTCAGCATAAGCATTTTGATGAACCCCAACAATAACGGATGGCTGATTTACATACACGATAAGACCGTGTCCTGGCAAACGCAGATCGTTTACCAAATAGTTGTCTAAGACTGATTAACAATCGGGTCGTAGACGGGTTTGCCATTGCGACTTACATCAATTAAAAACATGCTTTATCCTCCTCTTGGCTTCACAACGCGACTAGATCGGTTATATTGTAAGCCTTTTCATGTTCGATAAAACAGTTTTATTCTCAACTGACCGAGCTGGTTTTTACATTATCTATATGAGCGAGAGGGCGCCAACATTGATACCGAGTCGTGAAAGTAACGTTAATTCGGATGGTTTTCCCGAATTTAGGTTACGGACGGTCGGCAAGACTCAATGGTTTGCGAGGCTTGGCGGCGAGGTGAAAGACCGTGAACTTCGGGCTTGAACCGGTCCCACGGCGAGCGTGTCAATGTTGGCAACCGGAAGCGGAAGCGCGAACCATCTACAATCCGTCAGTAATATTGTTTGAGGAACGTAATTGCTCAACGAGGTCATCACTGATACGCTCGCTGGTGAACCGTTGCATCGGCGTCCACTGGTGACGTTCTTTGAATGGCACTGGATAAGCCGCAATAATAGCCACCATCAAGTTGTTTTCAGTCAGAAACAATTGTCCCAAACGATCAAACTTGCCCTTCGTATGTTTGCCAACCCGCCATTCATGTGTTTTGTCATCACCGCTTACAACATATTTACCACTATCATCAGTCGTCATCGGAATGCCGACAAATCGTGTCACTTCGTACTTACCCTTCATTTGTTAATCCTCCAAATTATCTATTTTGATGTTACCACATCGTTTTCATAAAAAATTTCAATTAATTGGTTCACATTGGTCAAAAAGGACTACCATAGATGGTGATCATAAAAGAAAGGGAGGCTGATTTCAACATGGCACAAGCAGTTGAAATGACTAAGTTACTAGACGAACCAATGAACGAAGTGTTTGACTGGAGCGACAGCACCCTACCGATTCGCGACGCAGTATGGAACCACTACATGGACGAAGATACTCATGACACCAACAAAACGGCCGATGAAGTAGCTCCTTATATGTCCATGAAGGACGACGAACTTAAGGCAGCGGTTGAAAAGTTGCTAAAGAAGTAGTCGCGAACGACAATTAAACATTCCATTAATAAATACCAGTCAGACGAATTTACCGTTCATCCGACTGGTATTTTGTTTGTCTACCTAATGCTTCTTGTGTTTGTGAATAGTGGCAGGGTCTGGCACAGCGGCCACGTCAGTATCCGTAATGCCATACCGATGACGCATCAAACGTTCAATGCGTTCGCTCAAACCATAGCTGTCCAAAATGTTCATCTCTGCATCTACATAAGGTAGATTGCAAATTTAATCCGAATTTTTGGACAAATTGGTCAGCATAACCTGATACGGTGTTTTCCAGTCAAGTATTTTAAGCGGTCTCTGGTTAATTTGGAGTAACGTCGTCGTTAAATCTTGAGCACTAATGTGCTCAAAACGAGTCCCCTTAGGATAAAAATAACGTAAATTCCGATTAAAGCGTTCATTACTACCACGTTCAGCTGGCGTATAAGCATGACAGTAATAGGTCTTAATACCATATTGTGATTCAAATGATACTAGCCCACTAAACTCAGTACCACGGTCCACAGTAAAACTGTGCACCGGTCCATTAAAAGTTGTTAGGAACTTAGTCAGTGCTTCATTAACACTCGCTGTCGTTCGGTCCTTTAACCGATATGCCCAAAGGAACCGTGATTTGCGATCGATTAAAGTTAATAAAACTGCCTTACTATGCCCACGAGGGCCAACGACGGTATCTAGTTCAAAATCACCGATGCGATTACGTTGATTAATCATCATGGGACGCTGTTCAATCGATCGCCCCAAAGATTGATTATATTTGGATCGTTGGTCAACGTTACGCCGTTGGCGTACGCCATGTTCAGGTAGATCATTCAAGGAGAAACCAATTCTCCCCTGATTTAGCCAATTATAAATAGATTTAGTCGCTAGTTTAAATTCGTGAGCAATCATTCCTGGTGACCAGCTTAGATGTAAATGGTTGAGAATTGTTTGCTTTAACTCATCGCTCAGCTTAGTTTTCCGACCACATCGTGATCGCTTGTATTCGGCATCTGTTTGTGCTAATTCAGCCTGATAAGGTTGACATCAAGATAATTCATAAGAAATTGTTGACGGTGATCGGTTCAGCCGAACGCCCATTTGGATATTGGACAGCCCTAGTTCACAAAAGGTTTCGATTTTAATTCGTTCGGAATAGGTTATACTAGACAAAAGATCAGCTCCTAAAAGATGGGTTTGTTGTAAACACCATTTTAAAGGAAGCTGATCTTTTTTGTCCGAACAGCGTTCGGATTAATTTTACAATCTACTATAAATCATCACGTCTAATGTCACAAGGTTACCGTTATAGTGAGCTTTTAATTCGCCCACGCCGCGCACACCGTCCACATCTTCAATCGCGTCACGATATGTGGCTTCCATTCGCGGGTCAAAGTAATCTGCCAAATTAAGACTACTATCCAAGAAAATCTTCAATCCGGCAAACAGAATAAACAGACCAACCACAATACTAGCCGCACCATCCAGCCTTAAATAACAGTGCTCCACCAATTGATACAAACGTCCCGATGCTAGTGAAAGCATCACTTAAACTATCTTGTGCGGATGCCGTTAATGCAGCATTCTTCAGTTTTCTGCCAGCCTGTCGGTTTAGATACCACACAATCAGCATGATGACACTAGCAATCGCTGCCCCAATCAGCGCCACCGGTTGCGGAACGACCCGTGTATTCGGATTAATAAGTCCACGAATACCGCTATAGATAACCTGTAACGAAATACCAATCATGATGATTCCAGTAACCAATGTAAAAATCGTTTCAGCACGAAACCGGGTGAATCTAACCCGCTGCATCGTTCCCATCGTTTGCCCCTGATTAGTCATGCTAATGCCGCGGTCAAACGCATCATCGTCCGTATCCCGAGCGATGTGCAAACCGAGCATCAACAACAGGCTTGACACGATTCCTGACAAATTGTTAAATGCATCAGCGCGCAATGTTTGTGATTGACTCATTTCCGCCAATACATACTCAATAACCGAAATCGATAAATAAGCCACCAGGTTCAGACCCAAATGTCGCATTGCCCCGCCAAGTTTGCTAATTTCAGCGGCTTGCGTTTGTAGCCAATTCTTTTGTTCTCGTTCTAAATGTCGTCCAATATGATTGTTGATGATTGTCGCACTCCATTTTTGTTTTCGTCATCCAGCTTAGCGACTTTAAGACCATGAAACAAGTAAAGTGAGTTGGCATCCGTTTCAAATAATATGCCGATTAAGATTGCCACTTTCGTGCACAAAATTATGCAAACTTTCAGTGAAACGACTACAATAATAATTGTAATTGAGATTTGTGTTATGAATTTTCATAACCGCTGAAAGAGGTGAACATACATGGCAGAAGAATTTCCAGAAGGCCAAGAAGCCAAAGAAGAACGTCGTACCATCAATGTTGATGGTGTTGAAGTCACCCTGTTCGTTCGTGACGATAAGTTCAGCAAGTAATGTTTGTTTACACTAAATAAGTCCACCGAATGTCGTTTTCAAACGACGCCGGTGGACTTATTTTTTACTTTTTTCAGATTTGAAAGCGTTCCGCCAGGCAGAGGCTCCGGTTCATGGGACCGGACTCAGCCCGAAGGACACGGTCTTCATCCTCGACTTGAGGCCATCAAAAACCGATGTCCTCAAGCTCGTCCCGCAATACTAAGTGACCAAAACCTTGTCACCAAGTATTGCCTTCACGAAACTACGCCTTTGCCTGGCTACACTAACATTAGCTGTTGATATAGTTTGCACACATCATACAAAGTGGTATCGCTTAATTAGTCATTTATTTTTGCCTGAACACTAACACTTTCAAGTGTCCGCTCTACTTTAAAGTGGAGACCCGTATAAAAGTCTCCGGCAGCCTGCTTCCTGAGCGGCCAATTTAAGTGAACTTTCTTTTGGTCGAGATTTTGAAGGCACATCGTTTTGACTAATGAACGAGCGATTCCCTGATGACGATAGTGGTCATCCACAATAATATAGTTAAGGAATAGATCTTCACCATCACGCGCATACAGGTTAAATCCAACAATTTGTTGATTAGAAAAACAACAAATCATCGTCGATTGATCATAGTCAGCCAAAATTGTGTCAAACGCAGCTGAGCCACCAGGAAAATTGGCATTGAATAGTTTGAGACAGCCAGACTTCACTGTATCTGTTAATACTGCGTCATGGCTAAGCTGATACGTTTGCATTTCTACGTGACAAATGTCATCTATAGCTAATTGACTAAGTTGAGTAACGTCCGCAATTAAGCGTCTGTGACCAGCAGTTTTAAGTGAGCGATTTTTTCGACTGAGCTTTGCAAAGTATTGGGTCAAATTCGTACCGAAAAAATGAATTTCTGATGATTCTCTTTCATACAGGTAGCACACCAGCGTCTGTCGGCTTTTAAAGTCATTTCCAAACGGGCCCCATGTCTCGGCAATCCAGCGGCTATTTTCCTGATATCGTTCAACTAGCAAAATCCCAGTTAACTTGTCTTCGTCGATGTTACAAAGAAAGTAGTGATCATCCATTTCAGAAATATCCTGAATCATTTCATCGACATTATCGGACACAAAACCACAAAAAGTGGTCTCGTGATTATGGTCAATTAAATAAGTCATCCATGTATTTGATACCGTTTCAAATCGTTTGATCACCATAAGAACTCCATTAAGATTTATTTGCCATTCGGTTGCCTGTCAACTGCCAGTATCAGCAGCCCCGCCCCAACAATATCAGCGGCACATAGCCACAGGAACATAGCAGGATACGACGTGGCTTCAATGATTAAGCTACCTAGTAAAGGTCCGACAGCCCGACCAAAACCGCCTGCCAGACTGCTGATGGACTGAATGGTCCCCCGGTTGTCTGGCGTCGCAAATTCATTCAGCCAAGCCGGAATCGTTGGCATTACGATCATTTCACCAAACGTCAGTAGTAACATCCCCATCACAAAATTAATATAGTACGGCTGGTGAATAATCATTAAAAAGGAACAGGCAAATACTACCGTACCGAAAATAACTTGGTACTTTTTGCGTGGAAAAATACGTGGCAGTATTCGGTTACCAAACGGCTGAATCAGCACAAGTACAACGGCATTCAGCGTGAATAAAGCACTATACTCAGCCACAGTGGCTCCGTGACTAGTCATATACGTGGATAAATTAGTGTTCCATTGTGAATACCCAATCCAAATCACAAAGAAAGCGAACGCAATCAAAACAATTGAACGAAGCGCACCATGGATTGGTTTGGAAACAACGTTATTCGTCGATCCTTTAACTACCTGAGCGTTCCCGTCCTCCAGTTTGAAAATGTCGATGAGGACAGCTAGACCAAACAAGATGCCTGGAACCAGAAATGTGAGGTGAATGCTGACGGCAAACAGCACGCCGGCGCTCAGAGAGCCAACTGCCATCCCCACATTGGCCGCGAGAAACGAATAATTAAACATCAACGGTTCATCAGCTTGCAGAATTGCGACCAGCCCGTTGAAGGAGGCAAACGCCGTCCCTATGCCTAGCCCGTAAAATACCAAAACAATCGGATACAACGGCCAAGTTGGCGACAATGCAATAATTAATAACGACAATGACGCGACTGTTTGACCAACAATAACTGGGCCTTTATGGCTCCACCGATCAAATAATCGGCCACCAATCACGTTCCCGACCATTGATGCGCCAGAGAAAAATAGTAGCGTCGTGCCAGCTACTGACAATGGCTTACCCAAAACATTATGAATGTAAATCGTGGTAATTGGCATCACTAATCCGATGCCCATGTTGATCAACATGCTGATGAGTAACACCCACTTGTGCTTTAACACATGACAAAACATCCTTCCGCAAGAACAGCGTCTGTCAAACGCCTTCCATGAATCCGGTTAAACCGGTTGCTACCTATTATGGCAAAACAATAAACATTTACAATGACAAATTCTCATATTGTTGGTATACCAATGCTTTGAAATGACTCTCAAAACAATTTAAAAGAATTTCTTAAGTTGGCGAGTTTTTCTTTTGTAAGCGGTTACGTTTCGTGTTACTATACTTGTGAGAAAAGGAATTACCTCCTCAATCGACGCCTTCTCATAGAAACTGTGCCGGGCTGGTTCTTGGAACCACGGTTGACAGTTTGATTGCTACCCCGGCATTTTCAGCCGGTAGTCCGCAGGCCACGTAAAGTTATGATGTTGAAAGACATCTATCGCGCATTGATGACGCAATTAGCCATCCGCGCCAAAAGTCGGTGACTAGTAGGTTATGGTAGCTACCCGAATTAAAGCTCCAACAAGTTCTGTTTCATCTGTTTCAAAAGTTCTATACCAAAGTTTCAAGTTGAGCATGTGATGTTGGTTGTTTTTCAACTCTCTAAGCAGGCGATACCAATGACCAAGTTTGTATAAAAGAAACCCGATGCTTTGAGTTTCTGCGTTTCCCGTACCAAAACCGTAAAGGATTCACTTGGGAGGTGTATGGCCGATACAGAGTCATATGTGTTCCACGCGTAATACCGATACCGCCGTTTGCCTGTCGATCAAATGGTGATGAGCGGCCAGTGGTAATGTTGATTACTAGTCCGCCCACATTAGCAGACAGTTTACAAGTGGGCAGGTAGGTCAGGACACGGCGTTACGTAAATTAAATATTGAGGTGTTAGCTCATTCCGAATTGTAAAACGAATGTCACGCCGATTGAGGATCTTTCCTTGATGTAACAGGTTCCGGGTAGAGAAGGCTCGGAACCTTTTTTGTGCATAAGGATATAAAAATGCCATCTCACTGACCACCTCGTCAGCAGGATGACATCTTGCATTAATCGCAACGTATTAAAATTTCAGACCAGACACTGAATGGTTTAAGTCTCAAATTAAATCATTTAACTAAGCTTTAGGAACGTGAATGGTGGTTACAAATTGTCGGTCGTCAATCGTTTGTTCAACAGTGATTCCCTGTCTGGCTAACCGGCGAATGTTGCTCATACCGATTCCCATATGTCCCTGCTTCGTAGTTACACCGAACCGAGCAACCTTGCTCAAATCAATCGTGGTATCACCTGGAATCATGTTAGTCACTCGAAAAACATTACACTTTTCAGTTGGTGCTGCACTGAGTTGCACAACTTTATCGCTCTCTTCCGCAGCATCTAGTGCATTGTCGAGTACGTTACCAAAGATCCTTACCAAATCAATGGAGCGTTCCTCACGTAACTGAATGCCTTCATTGATACGAACGTCAAACTTAATCTGGCGTTTTTCCGCATCAATTAATTTTGAATATAACAAACCTTTAATGTAGCCACTACTTAAATAGCGTAATCGTTCAATGTCACCATTGTCCATGTTTGCCAAGCGTTGGTTATTATCATGCGTAACTTGAGCAAAATACGTCTGCATCTCTTCATCATTTGAGCGCTTCACAAAGTAACTGAGTCCCAGCAAAATGTTTTGATAATCATGTGAGACCCGGTGCATTTCTTCATTCATTCGACTGACAGAAGCATCATAGCCCCGAAGACTTTCCAACAGTTGTTCGCTACGCGATTGTTCAAACCGAGATAATACGAGGTAGTAGTAAAAGGCCCCCAACAACATTGCCAGAAATAATGTAAAGTCTGTCAAAAACTGCAATTTTTGACTTAGTGCTGCAGATAAGGCAATAAAATAAACCGAAAAATACATCGCCACTAACACGTAATCAGAACCATCTGGACGCAACACGACTAATCGATCAACAACACGATACCGGTTATTTAAGCGACCTGCCCAAAGACCAAACAATGGAAATAAAATTAAGCCGATAATAACGGCAATTAATTGGTTTAATTCCATGACGAGACTAAAATTATTTTGGAAGACTGAGCGCGTGTAAATGGTTAACGTCGGAGTTAGAAAAAATTGAACGATCAATCCAGTGACGCCACCAACGAACCGTCGAAAAGAATCAAAAATGACCAATAACGGAACAACGGTCACCCAATTAATTTTAGTTATCCAAGTTAGCATTACGCTGTTGACTAAGAAAAAGGGCAGAATTCCAGATATTCCCTTTGGCCAATACGGTCCCACAGCCATCAATCCAATCGCTACCGCCTCTGCCAATAACGTCAAACCAAACCAAACCCAGACTTGTTTTTTTTGAATTGTCTTTCGTAATGCAAAAATGAAAAACAGCCACGTCAATAGCGCACTTTGACTCGTAATTAAAAATACAATGGTATTAAGCACAACCTCATCCTCTCACTCATAAACTCCTTATTTAATCATATACTTCTTTAATAGAACCAAGTGCTCATTTAGAAGCCTAAAATGCGCAACTTGAGTACCTGAGAAAGCGTGATTCGATGACATTTCGTATTAATCCCGAAACAACAGTCAGTCATGTCACTTTGCGTGTACACAATTTAGTAACCATGACTAATTTTTATACTCAGATTATTGGCTTGATCGTTTTGCAACAAACGTCAAAAATAGCTACCTTAACAATTCCTGGAGACGAGCAACCCCGTTTGACTCTGAAACAAGGGTACGATACAGTTCGTAATCTTCACACGACTGGTTTATACCACACCGCATGGATTCAGCCGACACGTCGTGATCTAGCTAATACATTGCAACACTATCAGCAACATCACATCCCTGTATTTTTAGCAGCTGATCATCGTTTCAGCCAATCTTTGTACGTTTGGGACCCCGAAATGAATGCGGTTGAAGTGTATTATGACTTTCCCCGAAAAGATTGGCTCATCCTGCCTGATGGCCGGATGCCTCAACGAACCATCCCATTAGATACCAAAGCATTGCTTCGTGAGGCGGATAATCAGTGGCGTGGTTTAGCCTTCGGGTCACGACTGGGTCACATTCATCTGCGAGTTAGTGTTCTAAAAACAAGTACTCATTTCTATAATCAGATTCTTGGCTTCGATCTCAAGGATTGGCTAGTACCACATGCATCCTTCTTGGCTGCCGACGGTTATCACCATCACATCGCATTAAATGACTGGCATGGCCCTTATCCCAATATGTCACAAAATCAAACCGGTTTAATGGATTTCAGTATTAACGTTGGCACACGGGATGCATGGCTAAATCTGAGACAACAATTGGTAAATCAGGCATGGCCATTTGACCAAACTGAAGAGCTTATTCAGTTATCTGACCCTGATCAAAATAAGCTTAATTTTGTCTATTTTGATGAAACGTAAAAAGTACGGAAAAAGGACTACTGGTCAAAGTCAACACAGTGTGTGACAAAGACTGGTAGTCCCTTTATTATGATGCATTTATTAATAGACGGTAACAAAGGTGCTCTGCTAATTTAATAGGTATCGCCAAAATTTAATACCAACTTGGCTTAGTACCATCTGTATTAGGTTTGTTGACTCCTAAAGAAGCTCTAATGTGAATCGTCGGGTCTTTGATCAAACTGGTAACAACTGCTGCAATACTCTTGCGGGATACTTCTGTCCCCTTAAACGCGTCGCCCTTGTTTGTCAGTTCATAATCAACCTCATCTTGATTTTGTAACCACGCAGGTCGAATAATTGTGTAATCCAAGTCAGAACTCTCAATTACTTTTGCTGCTGCCGCATACGTTGGTAAATAACCATCATCCAACATCTGGTGATTCCATTTACCAAATGCACCAGGAACTTCATCATAAATGCCTAACGTTGAAATCCAAACTAGCCGATTAACTTTCGCTTCATCCATCGACTTTACAACTTGCTGAGCCTGGGTCTCAATATTTGATCCGGCTAAATTAGCATAAACGACATCCTGCCCTCTCATTGCTCGAGCAAGATCATCCGCATTAGCCGCATCCCCAGTAACCACCGTTTCACGCTGTTCATCGCTAACTGTAACTTTTTCGGGATGGCGCAAGAACAGTGTTAAAGCCGCATCTGTTTCTTTTAATAACATGTTTTCAGTCAACTTCGCAATCTTTCCACCAGCACCTAAAATTAACACGTGTTGCATAATGAACCTCCTAAATGGTCATGTGATTTTTTGATTTCAATTGTAATTATAATCATTACAGTTAAGAATTCAACCAAAGTCACTTCAAGGTTTCAAAAAAGCACCTCTTACTCAGCAAAGCCAGTGAGCAGGAGGTACTTCATCGTTTCATTGTTAGATTAGTAGATTGTAAAATTAATCCGAACGCTGTTCGGACAAAAAAGATCAGCTTCCTTTAAAATGGTGTTTACAACAAACCCATCTTTTAGGAGCTGATCTTTTGTCTAGTATAACCTATTCCGAACGAATTAAAATCGAAACCTTTTGTGAACTAGGGCTGTCCAATATCCAAATGGGCGTTCGGCTGAACCGATCACCGTCAACAATTTCTTATGAATTATCTCGATGTCAACCTTATCAGGCTGAATTAGCACAAACAGATGCCGAATACAAGCGATCACGATGTGGTCGGAAAACTAAGCTGAGCGATGAGTTAAAGCAAACAATTCTCAACCATTTACATCTAAGCTGGTCACCAGGAATGATTGCTCACGAATTTAAACTAGCGACTAAATCTATTTATAATTGGCTAAATCAGGGGAGAATTGGTTTCTCCTTGAATGATCTACCTGAACATGGCGTACGCCAACGGCGTAACGTTGACCAACGATCCAAATATAATCAATCTTTGGGGCGATCGATTGAACAGCGTCCCATGATGATTAATCAACGTAATCGCATCGGTGATTTTGAACTAGATACCGTCGTTGGCCCTCGTGGGCATAGTAAGGCAGTTTTATTAACTTTAATCGATCGCAAATCACGGTTCCTTTGGGCATATCGGTTAAAGGACCGAACGACAGCGAGTGTTAATGAAGCACTGACTAAGTTCCTAACAACTTTTAATGGACCGGTGCACAGTTTTACTGTGGACCGTGGTACTGAGTTTAGTGGGCTAGTATCATTTGAATCACAATATGGTATTAAGACCTATTACTGTCATGCTTATACGCCAGCTGAACGTGGTAGTAATGAACGCTTTAATCGGAATTTACGTTATTTTTATCCTAAGGGGACTCGTTTTGAGCACATTAGTGCTCAAGATTTAACGACGACGTTACTCCAAATTAACCAGAGACCGCTTAAAATACTTGACTGGAAAACACCGTATCAGGTTATGCTGACCAATTTGTCCAAAAATTCGGATTAAATTTGCAATCTACCGATTAATGTCTTTAACATCTTTAAATCATCCTCAACTAGTGATCGTTTACTAGGAAAGCGACGTACATAAGACGGATGAAATAATGGAAATAATGAGTATATTCGTGAGCCAGGTTTGAACTGATCCGTGGCCGAATGAAATCTCAAAATCGGCATTTTCATTAACTCACCATGGACTTGCGTAATCTTCATCTTGTTGCCCAGCAGTCGTTGTAAACCAGTGTTTCCTAACGGAACAAGTAACGTACCGGTTGGCAACGCAGCCAATTCATGATCCAGTAATGGTGCAAACGCCTTTAATTCTGCCTGCGTTGGTCGGCGATCCCGCTTGCGACCCTTGGTTTCCGTAAATGGCCTTGCCCGAATCGCCCCCGTCATATAAATTTCATCTCGGCTAATGCCTAACAACGCCAACCACTGGTTTAATTCCGTGCCGGCCGGTCCCTGAAATCCATGACTAAGTTCTGCTTCTTTAGCACCAGGCGCTTCACTAACCAGCACTAGCTTTGGTGTTAGTGACCCTTCACCTGGCACGAAACCCTCCAAATTATCATTAGCATCGATTAATTCATGCGCACGCTGAATGAGTACCGGGGTTAAAAACGTCGCCATACTAAGACTCCTTTGTTTGTGGTAATGTTGTCTGTTTCCAAAATGCGTCGATGCAGGCTGAAAGGGCCTGTACGTTATTGACGCCTCGCCAAAATCGCCAATGCGGCGGAAATAAGTTTGAATAACGTGACTGACTAAAACGCTGATCCATCAAAAGGACAATGCCCTGATCGTGACTACTGCGAATTAATCGACCCGCCGCCTGCAGTACGTTGTTCAACCCAGGCAGCTGGTACGCGTATTCGAAGCCATGACCGTTTGTTCCATCAAAATAATCCCGAATAAGGTCAGTTTCTACATTCAAGCCGGGCAGACCAACACTCACGATGCCCACACCAATCAGTCGGTCTGCTGGCAAGTCAATTCCTTCAGAAAAAATGCCGCCGAGCACGGCAAAACCAACTAATGACTGAGTGGCGTCTGGCTGAAACTTTGCCAAAAAGGCATCCCGATCCTGGCTCTGCATGGCTGGTTCCTGCTGGATGACCCGCTCATCTGGGTAAGCCTGCCGATACGCTTCAACAACAGTCGTCAAATAACCGTGTGATGGAAAGAAAATCAGATAGTTGCCAATCTTGCCAGCTACTAGTGTATGAATACTCGTCAGAATTTTTGTCAAGTTGGCATCCCGCTGACGATATGTCGTTTGAATATAATTCGCTACCAGGATTGCTTGGTGCCGCGGTTCAAACGGCGACGGCAACTGATATTTGATTCCATCGTCGTCAACACCCAAGACCTGCTGATAATAACTAAGCGGCGTCACGGTTGCCGAAAAAAGGACAGCGCCACGGCCTAGATGCATTGATTGATTAAGGAATGTGCTTGGATCTAGACAGACTAATCTCACACAGAGCCCACGGTTCGTTTGAAATAATCGCGTTCGGTACTCTTCACCATAATTATCGCTTAACCGAACATAATCTAGGCAAGCAAAATACGCCTCTAGTACTTTCTGCAGCTCCTCACCATCTTCCTGTTTTGGCAGCCAGTCAGAAATAAAATCGTTAAAATGTTGTAGTTCCTCAACAAATGAGGTGAGCGGCGGCTGAATAGTGAGGTCATCTGATTGTTCATCATCCAACAACGATGACAATGCCTTAAAGGTTTTAATCAATGTATTAACGTGGCGATGAAAACCCTTGTCGCCTTTAAACAATGGTTTGAGGTCCTTGATTTCTTGCTCATCAACACTAGTCGAATACATCTCTCTCGCCCGACTCAGCAAATTATGAACTTCATCAATGAGGAAGAAATTATCCTCATCAGGTTCACTAAAAAAGCGTTGTAAATATACTAACGGGTCAAACAGGTAATTGTAATCGCAGACAATAACATCACAAAATAGGCTGACATCCAGTGAAAACTCAAATGGATCTAGCGTATGTTTGTGTGCATATGTCTCAATAACGTCACGAGTAATTTGCTGTTCATGCGTCAAAATGTCCATGAGAGCAGGTTTCAAGCGATCGTAGTAGCCCAGCATAAATGGATTGTCCGCCGGGGCAACGTCGACTTCCTCAGGGAACGTGATGGTCTCTTTGGCGGTTAGTGTAATGCTTTTCAACGAAAGACCTTGGGTAGCCATTAAGGATAAGGCATCCTCTGCCACGCGCCGAGTGCTTTGCTTAGCAGTCAGGTAAAATGTCCGTTGAATGAGCCCTTCCCTCATTGCTTTTATGGTCGGAAACAGCGTTGATATCGTTTTCCCTGTGCCCGTCGGCGCCTCGACCAACATCTGCTTTTTAAGCATAATGGATTTATAAGTCGCCACTGCCAGTTCATGCTGACCCGTACGATACGCCGGATATGGAAACTTTAGGTCCGCAATCGTTTGATCACGTTGCGTACGCATGTCAGCTCGCAAAATCAACCAAGATTCGTACTCATCAATAAGGGATTGAAAGAATCTTTGAGACTCTTCAAACGACCACTCCTGTTCTTGAGTCGTCACCTTATCTTCGTTTGTCTGATAATACGTCAGTTGCAATGTCACATGGTCACGTTGCTGGTCCTTCATCAGCAGATAACCATAGATTTTGACCTGCCCCCAGTAGAGCGTCAGTGTGCTTTCTGGCACATCTTCAAACACTAAATCAGATGTTTTGATTTCCTCAATGTGTGCCTGATCATCCACCTTGAAAATACCATCGGCACGACCATGAATGCTATAACTTTGATCATTCATCGTCACGGTAGTCTTCAGACCAACTTCTTTTTGGTAATCGGGATAATCTTTAAGTCGCTGTTTTTGCAGTCGTCGATGAATATTGGCGCCAGCGAGTGCCGTATTGGTGCTGGCATCCGTCTGTGGATTGAGATCTCCACTGCGAAGGACAAACTCCACCAATTCACGAATACCTAATTTAATCGTCGCCACGTCACTCACCTCGCCCCTTTTGAAAATGTCTCCGTCTACTTTATCACAAGGTGATGTTTAATTCAGAAGTTAGACGGCCGTAAATCACGAGTTGCTTTTTAGTTTAGGTGGCGAATTTACAATTGAAATGCAACACAAAGTAAAAAAATAAACCCATACCGGGTAGAATATGTTTAACGACCAAATCAAACAATTCGAGGTATCCGGTATGAGCTATAAACATCTTACTATAAAAGAACGTGAAATACTTATGTTTTTACGAGCTAAGGGGTTATCTATCCGGGCTGTTGCGTTACGGCTGGGGCGAAATCCAAGCACTATTTCACGGGAGTTAAAACGTTGTGCAGGTAATTATTCCCCAAGCAAAGCAGATAATGACTATCATCAAAAGCGGCAGAATTGTCACAAGAAGCGGCTATTAGACAGCCATCCACAATTACGCCGTCAAATTGTTCATTACATCTTAGATCTGCACTGGTCACCAGAGCAGATTACCGCTCGCTTTAATAAGGAACATCAATGGTGTGTTAGCTACAACACAATTTACCGTCATATCTATCAACACAATTTAGGTGAGAAGTACTCCTCACGTGGTGATACCGGTATTCAGCGCCATCTCAGACATAAACATCGGACTCGGCATTCAAAGAATACTAGACGACATCGAGAAGTACAGACCGACTATATCTCGATCCATGAGCGCCCTGGTTTTATCAACCAGCGTCAACGTATAGGTGACTGGGAAATTGATACTGTGATTGGTCGAACGGGTCACTCCATCCTTTTAACGATTGTCGATCGGCTTAGTCGGCTTACGCTTATCAAAAAGGTTGTGCAAAAGGACTCGCAGGAGATAAATAAAGGCTTAGTTGAACTGTTAGGGGCCATTCCTAAAGAATTTGTTCATTCTATTACACCAGATCATGGGACCGAATTTCTTCATCTTGATGAAATCAGCGAAAGGTTAGGTGTTACTGTCTATTGGCCCGATCCATATTCGCCTGAACAGCGTGGAACAAATGAGAATACAAATGGATTAATCCGGGAATATTTTCCCAAGCGAACAGATATTGATAATTATACAGAACAGGACGTTGAACACTGCCAAAAGCAGTTAAATCAACGTCCTCGCAAAGTGTTAAACTATGAAACCCCATATGAAGTATTTTTTGACAAACCGTTGCACTTAGTTTGACAATTCGCCGTAAACAAAAAGAGCCCACTCTTCATTAGAATTGGGCCCATTTGCCGTTATTACCAAACACAAATTTTATCAACACAGCCCTTTTGTAAGGGATGGTCGCTGACTTAACACATCTTATGACTTCACCCCAGCACTAATAACTACATTTAATTAGCTGCGGAGGCCAAATCATCAATTAAATCGAAGAACCGTTCATTATTTACCGTATCCACTAATCTAATTGGCCGACCACTAGCGGTTAATATCGTCCGTCCAAGTGATGGTCCATCTGTAACGACATCGCCGTGGACTAGCTTGGTTGTTGTTATTTCCGGGTGAGTTAAATAGCAGGTAGCTAAAACGTCCCATAAAAAATACGTTGAATTTGTGACAAAATGTCGTAATTCTGGCACTAACGCATAACTGTTGCCCAGAAAATCAAATCCGACTTGTTGACGACGGTGTGCCCAGTGACGTCGAACAGCAGATGTTAGTGGCACATTATTGGTACTTTCCAATCCGACCATGTCAATGTCGATGTTGCTATCCCACACTGTCTTAACGGCCTCTGCATCCCAAAAGGCATTCCATTCTGCGTGCCCGTCGGCCTCTGGTTCTTCAACGTTACCACGTTCAAGAAAGGTTCCGCCCATCCAGACCAATCGGCTAATCTTATTCGTTAATTCAGGCTGTGCACGAATAACTGTCGCTAAATCTGTCAATGGACCCGTGAATAATAATGTGATTGGCTCGGAAGTCTCACCCAGAATTCTCCGTAAATGATCCGCTGCAGAATCACTCCGTAACGGTGTTTTAATTGGCTCGTGCTCGTTAAGTAATGGCAGTGCGGTCATCGAAAAAGTTTCAAGGCGCCAAGGTGTTGGAAAAGGATGTCGTGTCCCAGCATCTGAACTGGCCACTTCAATAGACTGTCCTTTTCCAAAACGGTCGATAATCTTTTGGGTAGCCGAAGTGGCAGGTTCCACATAACTGTCCGCCCCCATAACGCCGACACCAAGCAATGTCACTTCTGGCATTTGAAGCAACAAGAACAAGGAAGTTAAATCATCAACACCACCATCATGGTTAAAATAGACTTTCATATCATTTATTCCTTTCCCTTTAGCCGAGCTGCTTTCGTAACCATCCTGATAAATAATCAATAATCGTCACCGTAATAATAATTCCGATGAGAATTATGCCAACCCGATTCCAAGATCGTGTCTGAATTGCAAACAACAGTGGTGTGCCAACACCGCCGGCACCAACCATTCCCAAAATAGTAGCGGAACGAACTGATATTTCAAATCGGTAAAGACTATAAGAAGCAAATGCTGGTAACACTTGCGGCAGCGTTGCAAATACAAGACCGTTCACCGCATTTCCACCAACACTAAGAATGGACTCACCAGGTCCAGCATCAATTGCCTCGATTGATTCAGCAAATAGTTTTCCTAACATCCCTACTGAATGAACGCCAAGTGCTAGCACACCGGCGAACGCACCAGGTCCCACTGCTTTAATGAACATAATCGCCAACACAATTTCTGGAAAAGTTCTCACGACTGCTAGCACGATTCGTCCACTAGTAGACAATACTGAAAAGTGATGGCGACGTCGTTTAGCCGCCCAGAAAGCAAACGGAATACTAATCAGCGCTGAGATAATGGTACCAACGAAAGCAATGGCCAATGTCTGTAGCATCACGCTAACTAAGTCCTCGCCATTCCCTTGATAAACATAATGCCAATCGGGGTGGATAATACCCATTAACACAGCCTTAGTAACTGCTCCTGCCGATGATTGGATTTGGTAGATTGCAAATTTAATCCGAATTTTTGGACAAATTTGTCAGCATAACCTGATACGGTGTTTGCCAGTCGAGTATTTTAAGCGGTCGCTGGTTAATTTGGAGTAACGTCGTCGTTAAATCTTGAGCACTAATGTGTTCAAAACGAGTCCCTTTAGGATAAAAATAACGTAAATTCCGATTAAAGCGTTCATTACTACCACGTTCAGCTGGCGTATAAGCATGGCAGTAATAGGTCTTAATACCATATTGTGATTCAAGTGATACTAGCCCACTAAACTCAGTGCCACGGTCCACAGTAAAGCTGTGCACCGGACCATTAAAAGTGGTTAGGAACTTAGTTAGTGCTTCATTAACAGTCACTGTCGTCCGATCTTTTAACCGGTATGCCCAAAGGAACCGTGATTTTCGATCGATTAAAGTTAATAAAACTGCCTTACTATGCCCACGAGGACCAACGACTGTATCTAGTTCAAAATCGCCGATGCGATTACGTTGATTAATCATCATGGGACGCTGTTCAATTGATCGCCCCAAAGATTGATTATATTTGGATCGTTGGTCAACGTTACGCCGTTGGCGTACGCCATGTTCAGGTAGATCATTCAAGGAGAAATCAATTCTCTCCTGATTTAGCCAATTATAAATAGATTTAGGGCAAATTCTATAATTAATCCGAACAGAAATTAAAAAGCCCAAAGTAATCACTTACAATGGTAGTAGCTAATTCCAACCAATATAGGGAGTGATTACTTTGGGTACATCTACTTTATCACGTTTTCAACGTGGCGCACTAGCACAACTGGTCAATGAGGGGAATAAATCTTACCAAGTAATGGCTGACGCCTTAGGCGTCGCCAAAGCTACGATTAGCTATGAGTTGGACCGGGTTAAACCTTATGATCCAGAATTAGCTCAGCAAGATGCAGATCGCAAAAGGCGGAATTGCGGTCGTCGTTCGATGCTGACGGCAGCATTAGCGACTTTAATTACCAATCACTTACGATTAACCTGGTCACCAGAAACCATTGCGGCCGCTTATAACTTGAGCACTGCGTCAATTTATAATTGGCTTAATCGTGGCTGGCTCCCCTTCAAATTGACTGATCTACCCAATCGGAATGTCCGCCAGCACCGAGTGAGCGAAAATCGTGGGAAATTTACAAGTGGGACTTCCATCGAACAACGGCCAACAACTGTTAATCAACGATTAGCTTTTGGTCATTGGGAAGTAGATACGGTGCTTTCTAGTCGAAGTGAGTCACGATCATGTCTGGTTACATTCGTAGAACGTAAGACCCGACTTCTATGGGCCATCAAAGCCCCTAATAGAACGGCTAAGGCTCTAAACACCGCCTTTGGCAAGTTTATGGGGGCCTTCGGTCCCCAAGTAAAATCCATTACTGTTGATCATGGTAAAGAGTTTGCCAATTATCAGGCCTTAGAACAGGATTATCAGATCAAAGTTTATTTTTGCCATCCATATTCACCATGGGAGCGAGGTTCCAATGAATATTTTAATAGACGGTTACGCTGGTTCTTCCCGAAAAAGACCAATTTTAGCCAAGTAACGACTGATGAGATCCTAGCAGCACTTGAACTAATTAATCAACGACCATTAAAAATACATCATCAACAGACTGCCATTGAAAGATTCCGGGCTTGTTCGGATTAAACTTGTAATTTGCCTCATTCATGACTAAATGAGCCGTTTTAGGATCCAGAGAAGCAGTCGGTTCATCTGCCAAAACAATTTTCGGATCTTGAACAAAGGCTCGGGCAACGGCAACCCGTTGTTGCTGACCGCCAGATAATTGATCAACGCGCTGATACACTTTATCCAATAAATTAACTCTTTCCAATGCTTTATAAGCGCGTTGCTTATCTGCTTCTTTAAAGAGTCCTAGACTACTTTGCCACGTTGGATAATAGCCCAATCGGCCAGCTAAAACATTACGAAGCACCGTTGATTGCTTAACCAAATTAAAGTTTTGAAAAATCATGGCCACATCACGGCGTAACTGCCGCAAATTTCTTCCTTTTGCCTCAGTAATCGACCGGCCATCAATTAACACGTGTCCTTCTGTCACTTGATGCAGGCGGTTCAGGCTTCGCATCAGCGTGCTCTTACCGGCCCCAGAAAGCCCCACAATAACAACGAACTCACCAGGCTTAACTTGTAGATTAATATCGCTCAGCCCGCTGGTTCCATTGTCATAAATCTTAGAAACATGTTGCACATCAATTACCGGTTTCAATTCCGGTTTAGTCATAAATATTTCCCTCTTCAAAAAAATAAAGTGAGCGAAGCTAGCCCCGTCCACTTTATAATTCGGATTACATCTTATTCAGCATCTTTAACCTGTTTGTCGTACTTGCGAATAATATTGAAGGTACTGTCCTTGGCCGGTGCATACCCTTCGTGGCTGTATACGGACTTAATGATTTTACGACCTTCTTTGGACTTGCCAATCTTGATAAAGGCACGAGAAATCTTCTTTTGCCATTTGGGACTCATATCGCCACGAACAGAAATCGTGTCATTAGGAATTTTATTTGTCAGATAGAGTGGCTTAGTTGTCTGGAATACATCCTTAACATCTTTTTGGACAATCTGACGGGCGTCGGCAAAGACGAAGGCCGCATCAGTGTTACCGTTAACCACCGACATCACGCCCTGGTCATGTCCTGTGACAGTAACAGTTTTGATGTTGTCTTTCTTAATGTTGACGCCATGCTTGGCTAACTCTGCCACTGGAAAGATATAACCAGCAGTTGACGTTGTATCCTGTACAGCAATCTTCTTACCCTTTAAATCCTTTAATGACTTAATACCACTATTCTTTTTAACCAAAATCATTGACCGATAGTAGTTAACCAACTTTTTGTTGTTCTTACCACTTGGTTCATCTACCCCGTAACGTAGTGCTTGCAGAAGTACTTTTGCATGATTCATCTTGTGTGCCTGAACGTATCCATCAGGTGGTAAAAAGCCAACGTCAACTTTCTTTGATCCCATGGCTTCAACAATCGTATTAGTAGATTGTAAAATTAATCCGAACGCTGTTCGGACAAAAAAGATCAGCTTCCTTTAAAATGGTGTTTACAACAAACCCATCTTTTAGGAGCTGATCTTTTGTCTAGTATAACCTATTCCGAACGAATTAAAATCGAAACCTTTTGTGAACTAGGGCTGTCCAATATCCAAATGGGCGTTCGGCTGAACCGATCACCGTCAACAATTTCTTATGAATTATCTCGATGTCAACCTTATCAGGCTGAATTAGCACAAACAGATGCCGAATACAAGCGATCACGATGTGGTCGGAAAACTAAGCTGAGCGATGAGTTAAAGCAAACAATTCTCAACCATTTACATCTAAGCTGGTCACCAGGAATGATTGCTCACGAATTTAAACTAGCGACTAAATCTATTTATAATTGGCTAAATCAGGGGAGAATTGGTTTCTCCTTGAATGATCTACCTGAACATGGCGTACGCCAACGGCGTAACGTTGACCAACGATCCAAATATAATCAATCTTTGGGGCGATCGATTGAACAGCGTCCCATGATGATTAATCAACGTAATCGCATCGGTGATTTTGAACTAGATACCGTCGTTGGCCCTCGTGGGCATAGTAAGGCAGTTTTATTAACTTTAATCGATCGCAAATCACGGTTCCTTTGGGCATATCGGTTAAAGGACCGAACGACAGCGAGTGTTAATGAAGCACTGACTAAGTTCCTAACAACTTTTAATGGACCGGTGCACAGTTTTACTGTGGACCGTGGTACTGAGTTTAGTGGGCTAGTATCATTTGAATCACAATATGGTATTAAGACCTATTACTGTCATGCTTATACGCCAGCTGAACGTGGTAGTAATGAACGCTTTAATCGGAATTTACGTTATTTTTATCCTAAGGGGACTCGTTTTGAGCACATTAGTGCTCAAGATTTAACGACGACGTTACTCCAAATTAACCAGAGACCGCTTAAAATACTTGACTGGAAAACACCGTATCAGGTTATGCTGACCAATTTGTCCAAAAATTCGGATTAAATTTGCAATCTACCATATCGGTTGTTAAAGTTTACTTAGAAAAACGAACCATTTACGTAAAGCTTTGACTTTTTTCAATTATTCAATCTCGTCGTGCAGTATGATATGAACCGATGCTTTTATGAAGGGAAGAACATTATGAAATCACGACATCGTTCGCTACTCATTACGTTTATCGTCGTTATCACCATTTCTTTAATGCAAATCCACGTT
Organism: Furfurilactobacillus cerevisiae; assembly: GCF_048961765.1. Classification (GTDB taxonomy): domain Bacteria; phylum Bacillota; class Bacilli; order Lactobacillales; family Lactobacillaceae; genus Furfurilactobacillus; species Furfurilactobacillus milii_A. The sequence goes on along the minus strand of NZ_CP185253.1, from coordinate 414,296 downwards.
TACGCAGCAAGTCAACAACGCAAAAATGGTCAGTTCAACGGTCTCACGCTTGACGTTGCCCGCCGTTATTACCAACTAGATACCATCAAATCATTTATCTCACAGGTTGCGCAAAACCATGGCCAGTTTATTCAACTACATCTTAGTGACGCACAGTCGTTTGCAATTGAAAACGAAACGGTCGGTCAAACGTTAGCCAACGCAACCCAGACTAATGGTGTCTGGCGCAACAACACAACGCACCAGGCCTTTTACAGTAAAACGCAAGTTGCTGATCTAGTGACGTTTGCCAAACAAAAACACGTGACCTTAATTCCTGAAGTTGATACGCCTGCTCATATCAACGGAATGGTCAAAACGATGCGTGCTAATCATCAAACGCAACAAGTTGACCAATTGACGTACAATAATAAAAGCTACGGCCGTGAATTTCATCTAAATACGGCCAGTACAACGTTTGTTAAACGGCTCGATACTGAGGTGGCGCAGTCATTCATCGGTCAGCAGAACATGCGGTTTCACCTTGGTGGCGATGAGTTTACCGATCAAACTGGGGTTAACAAACCTTATATCGCCTATTTGAACGCTCTTGCCAAAAACGTTCGCTCCCTGGGATTCATCCCCGAGGCGTGGAACGATGGGTACATTAGCCAGGCTCTTAATCAATATGACAAACATATTCAAATTACGTACTGGAATTGGACAGCCGATGAAAAAGGTGCGCCCGGCAAGGAACGACAAAAAGCATGGGCCACAATGCCAGAATTAATTCATCATGGTTTCAAAGTACTGAACTATAACGATTATTACCTTTATTTCAACTTGTCCAAAAAGAACGTCAAACCCAGCAATGTCGCTTACATGACTTCTGACATGAAACAAAATTGGGATCCGACCATTTGGGATAACGACAATGACTCAAGTTTGAACACACTGCACAATATTGTCGGCAGTAGCGTGTCCATCTGGGCCGATAAAGATCCCCACAGCAAAATCAACGACAAACAAGTGTTAAAGGCTTCTCAAAAATTCTTGAGTCAATTTCTGCAACTTGCACGACAACCTATCTAACAATCATCGGGGAGTATCATGAATTTAATTAGCACATACGTTATTTTATATCCGGTAATTGTTTCGATTATCTGGATCATCAGCTCAATCTTCTTTTCAATTCAGCAGAGAACAGTTCCACTCGTCAATCAGCCCGCTGGTCAACCAGACGACTTGGTCTCAGTCCTTATCCCTGCACATAACGAAGGCGCGACCCTTAGCGGCGTGGTCGAGTCCGTCGCCGCATTAAGCTATCAACATATAGAATTAATCCTGATTGACGATGGTAGCGACGATAATACGTTTGATGTTATGCAAAAATTGGCGCGCCAATATGCCAAACGTTGTGACATCAAGCTTGTCCCATTAATGCCTAACCGCGGCAAAGCCAACGCCCTTAATGAGGGTGCGAAACAGGCTCATGGTAAATTCTTGCTGTGTCTTGACGCCGACTGTTACGTCGATGCTGATGTTTTGCAACCGATGCTTGCGCGTTTCTACGACAATGAAAATCTTGGCGCCGTCGCTGGTAAACCCATTGTTCGCAACCGGACTAGTTTATTAGGACGCCTCGAATTATTGGAATATATCGGTGTCATCGACATTATCAAACGTGGTCAGGCCTTTATCACTGGCCACATTACCACCGTTTCTGGCGTTGTAGTCGCCTACCGACGTGAAACACTAGCACAAGTCGGCTGGTGGAATCCACAAGCTTTGACTGAAGATATCGACATCACGTGGCGCTTGTATCAACACCAATGGCAAGTTAGCTACTGTCCTGACGCCGTTGCGTGGATCTTGGTGCCCGAACATGTCGGTGCCCTAGTTCATCAACGACAACGTTGGGCTCGCGGCGGTTTTGAAGTACTCTGGCGCAATAAAGGCATGTTATTACGCGGCCCACTAAGCGCGCAGTGGCTTTTGTTGGACATGGTTCTCAGCGATACATGGGCATTAGCTTGTGCGTTTGTACTACTTTTCTATGTATTCACCATTGCCTTTACACAAACATTAATTATGGACGGCGTGGTGCTCTTTTTATTAGTGCTGATCAGCATCATTCAATTTCTAATCGGCTTCGCGGACTCAAAACAGTCTGATTTTATCGCTTGGCAAGACTTATTATTGTTACCCGTTTACATTATTTTCTACTGGTTTATCAATTTGGTCAGTTGTCTGTCAGCACTGGCCTCATTCTTCTTGGATCCGCACCATGCAGGCACATGGCGCAGTCCAGATCGGGGGTTATAATGCGTCAACAAAAAGATCCTCGTTCATTAATTATCCGCAAACGACCATCACTTTGGGCACGTCTGCGTCGGACAGTGATTTTATTAGCGCTTTGGGTAATCACTGGATTCATCATCTACATCAACGTCTGTTTTTTACTGGGCGTTTACTCTGATGCCCTCGTTTCAGATTATCTTGTCCTGAATTTATCACTACATTTATACAAAACACTGGCAATTCTCGTCATCATTGTGGCTGTTTTAATCACTTTTTTTGGTACACTGCACATCAACACTTTGAAACGGAGGGCAAAGCATCGTGAGCAAGACAACGCGTAAATGGATTTTAGCCGGCTTTTTACTACTCGTTTTGGGTGCGCTAGCAGTGAGTGTCAAACGCAATATTGCATTTGAATTGGGTAACAAACCTAGTTATGCTATTTCTACTCATGATGAAAAAAAGCCTGCGGGGATCATGGTTTTCTGTTATCACCGGATCTTGGACGACAACAAAACAGTCAAATTAGATGAACGTTTGTCCCCCAACAGTCAGTTTCATGATTTCAACGTCAATCTCAGCGACTTCAAAAAACAAATGGCCACTTTAGCCCGTGAACACGTTAAAGTAATCTCCACGGCACAAATGGTACAAATGGTGGAATCACACCGGCGCATTCATGGCCGTTACGTTGTCTTAACGTTTGATGATATCGATCGAACTACTGTGGATAACGCCGCCCCAGTGATGATCAAACACCACTTTCCGTTTACAGTTTCCATCATCACTGGCAATACTGGCGCCTACCGAGCAGGCACCAAACTGGCCTCATGGCCGCAGATTTTGACCATGAGAAAACGGGCTGGCAGTTTAGTGACGTTTGCCGTGCATACTAACAACATGCATTATCTGAACAGTGCCGGCACACCAATCTTCAATGTTCCCCGCAACTTTATGCGTTTCAAACGTGATTATGCGACCAGCCAAAATGTGATGCAAAAAAAGATTGACGCTGAAACGCCAATCTTCACGTATCCTTATGGGAGTGGTGATGCACAGGTTCAAGAATTTTTGGAACGTCAGCCACTGGAAGTTATCTACACACTGAACACTGGTATTGTTGATGAAAACACGGATCTCAAAAATACGCCGCGGGTCATTATCAACACAAATAGTTGGCCCAGCGTCCAGCGGTGGTTAAAACAGACCCGACTGTAAGCATGAAAATGGCTAGCTTAAGGCAATTCAATTCCTTCTTGATGCAATGCATTTAAATAGCTCGTCGTAAACGTGGATCGGACATTGCTCTGGTCCCCGTTTTTTACATACATCGTAACCGAAATCGCCAACAGGTGGGTCTTGGGCAAAATCGTCGGTCCCTGAATAACCGCGCGACCAACGACCTCTGGGTGCTTAGGTAACAGACGGTCATTCACAGCCTTAACAGTTTTAATGGCCTGATTCGTAGCTGTATCTGCCTTCAATGGCAAATCAATTTGAACTCGCATGTTTGTGCGTGACTGGTTTGTAATCGTGGTAATGCTACTGTTGGTGATGTAATTCAGTCCACCGTCAGCGTCTTTAATCGTTGTCAAACGCAGGCCAAACGCAACTACACGCCCCGATGTCGTGCCATTGATGATGACGTTGTCGCCGACTTCCATCTGTTGCTCCATCAAAATTAGGAATCCAGCAATCACGTCACGAATAATCCCTTGCGCACCCAGCCCAACCACAACCGTTACAATTCCAGCACTCGCAATCAACGTTCCAATTGGAAAGCCAAGAACACTCAAAATCGTATAGAGAAAAAAGAAGACAACGATGTAACGAGTGGTGTTGCGAACTAAGGTATGTAACGTTTCTGCCCGTTTTTGGTTAATTCGCCGATTCTTCATATAGGTGCCAAAACTACGATCAATCAAAAACACGATTATTCGGTTGATTAGCCAAAAGAGGACTGAATACAATGCAATTTGAAGTACCATATTCAATAGATGCGGGCCAAACGTCCGCCACTTAAACTGTTCAAAAAATTCGCTAAAGCTCGCTACAGTCATCATTATCATTTGCTACTCCAGTTCGTCTGTGATGATTTACTAATCACAACTTTAGCATACTCATCAGTTCAATTTGAGGTGAGTTAACCGTTTGTGAGGAAAATTTGAAAAAATACGGAATTATCGACGGTTGAATCTTAATAAATCGACTAAGAAAACGATTTCTTCCATTTTTTCTCATTTACTCATTGACTTCTCATAAGTTGCTTGATAATATTAACAAATCAACTTGATTGATATTGCTCGGTGGCACAATGGTACTGCGTTCGACTGTTAATCGAAAGTGTGTTGGTTCGATTCCAACCCGAGCAGTAAATGTATCATAAATAGTTAGTTTTAGTCCGTCATATTTTGCCTTATCAGGCTTAATGTGTCGGGCTTTTTATATTTTGCCATTATTCGAAAGAAAGCCCCGTAAAAGTTAGATTTGTTTGTCTAACATTTACGAGGCACTTCACTACTCGAACTCATACAAACTTCTAAACAATATTGGCCAAGACTTTAAAGCAGATTGATATCGCAATTGTTCAGTCCCGCACTGGGCTTATACAGTATTTACGCAAGTGTCTACCGAGGTCTATGTAACTTTCAACCTTGTGTTCAGCATTTGCTTTTCTTCACAATAACGTTGTGAAGAAAAATTTATATCCAAAATTAATTCTTGTAAGAAAGGCTACAACCCTTTTTTCGATATTAGTACTTAACCTTTCTTACTTTCATCAAAATTCCGCAAAATATCACCAATCTTTTTTACAAGATCCTGAATATCCTCTTTCTTGGACAAATCATCAAGAGAGGTTAGTTCATAACCCCAGCCATCCCAGCCAGCAGTTTTAATATTTACTGATTTGGTAGATTGCAAATTTAATCCGAATTTTTGGACAAATTGGTCAGCATAACCTGATACGGTGTTTGCCAGTCGAGTATTTTAAGCGGTCGCTGGTTAATTTGGAGTAACGTCGTCGTTAAATCTTGAGCACTAATGTGCTCAAAACGAGTCCCTTTAGGATAAAAATAACGTAAATTCCGATTAAAGCGTTCATTACTACCACGTTCAGCTGGAGTATAAGCATGGCAGTAATAGGTCCTAATACCATATTGTGATTCAAGTGATACTAGCCCACTAAACTCAGTGCCACGGTCCACAGTAAAGCTGTGCACCGGACCATTAAAAGTGGTTAGGAACTTAGTTAGTGCTTCATTAACAGTCGCTGTCGTCCGATCTTTTAACCGGTATGCCCAAAGGAACCGTGATTTGCGATCGATTAAAGTTAATAAAACTGCCTTACTATGCCCACGAGGACCAACGACTGTATCTAGTTCAAAATCGCCGATGCGATTACGTTGATTAATCATCATGGGACGCTGTTCAATTGATCGCCCCAAAGATTGATTATATTTGGATCGTTGGTCAACGTTACGCCGTTGGCGTACGCCATGTTCAGGTAGATCATTCAAGGAGAAACCAATTCTCCCCTGATTTAGCCAATTATAAATAGATTTAGTAGCTAGTTTAAATTCGTGAGCAATCATTCCTGGTGACCAGCTTAGACGTAAATGGTTGAGAATTTTTTGCTTTAACTCATCGCTCAGCTTAGTTTTCCGACCACATCGTGATCGCTTGTATTCGGCATCTGTTTGTGCTAATTCAGCCTGATAAGGTTGACATCAAGATAATTCATAAGAAATTGTTGACGGTGATCGGTTCAGCCGAACGCCCATTTGGATATTGGACAGCCCTAGTTCACAAAAGGTTTCGATTTTAATTCGTTCGGAATAGGTTATACTAGACAAAAGATCAGCTCCTAAAAGATGGGTTTGTGGTAAACACCATTTTAAAGGAAGCTGATCTTTTTTGTCCGAACAGCGTTCGGATTAATTTTACAATCTACTATTTAAACTCCTCATTTTCTCCAAGAAAAAGTCTATTTTCTACTTTGTCTTGGCTACCATGATGCCAGGCTTTAAAGTAAAGTTTATCGGCCTCAAAACCTTTTTTATGTAATACCACATCTAAATCGTAAAAGATTTCGAACGCAAATTTTCCCCCGTTTTCTGTACCACAATCAAATCCTGCTATATCATTATTACCACGGTGTCAAGGGCAGTTTAAAAATGTAGGTTTTCGGCAGAAAGAAATGTAGGTTTTCGGCAGTTACTTGAGGCCACGTAATCGGTAAGATTTACCAGTGATCTTCACTACGTGAACATGATGAACCAAGCGATCGAGAATGGCTGCTGTCACAGTTGGGTTCTGGAAAATATCAACCCAAGCGGATAGATCACTATTGCTGGTAATGATCGTTGAATGCTTTTCATAGCGGGCATTGACTAGCTGAAATAAGAGGTTAGCTTCTTGGTGACCAATTGGCAAATACCCAATTTCATCAATAATTAATAGGTCATAGCGCGAATAGCGGCTTAGAGATCGATCAAGCAGTCCTTTTTCGTAAGCTGCTCTCAATCTAATCAACAGCTCATGACAATTAATAAAGAGAACCCGACAGCCCTGTTTACAGGCCTCAATCCCAATACTAATTGCCAAGTGGGTTTTACCGACTCCCGGATTGCCAATAAAGATTAAGTTTTCAGACTTTTCCATAAAAGCCAGATTCTGGAATTCCAGAACCTCTTGGCGATTCATACTGGGTTGAAAGCTAAAATCAAATGTATCTAGGGATTTTGTATTGGGGAACCGAGCACGGCCAATGGCCCGTGCAATCTGACCTTCGTGTCGATTCTGGAGTTCCGAATTAGTTAAATCAATTAGCGCCTCAGTTAATGACAGATTATCAGTGTGAATTTGATCAAGGTAATTCGGCAAGTATTCACGGATTTTGTTTAACCCTAAGCGCTCAAGATTATTTAAAAGAATTTGATTATTAGTGGTCATGGTAGCCTCCTATAAGTTGTCGTAATCAGTCATATGTTCACGAATGTAAGCTGAAATGTCTTCATCTGTCCGCCCTTTAAGCAAATCAGATTTGAGGATATTGAACTGATCTTGGGGGTCATAATTCAGCGAATTGGTAGTTATGGAGTGCGTACGAATTTCTTCTCCGTTATAATAAATGTGAATGCGCTGCTCATCATTGGAGATTTCAACAGCAACCGTACAACCAATGTATCGCGGATCTACTGAGTACTTACATTTGCGGAAATTGATCATGGCCTCCTTCGAAACGACACGGGTAATGTTTTCTTCGAAGTATGGTTCAAGGAGATTAACTGGAACGCGATGAAGGTACTCTTTTTCTTCGTCTAACCATTTCAGGTACGGGACTTCGTCCGTGGCCTGCGAAGTTTCATGATTTAGATCATCTCGGAGCATATGAACTAGTTCGATTAGCTCAGTTCCATCAGCAAATTCAGTATTGTATGGCCGTAAACGTTCAACCGTGCGAGCAAGGGCTTCAACTGCACCTTTAGTTTGTGGTCTGAATGGTCGACAAGCAATTGGTGTGAAACCGGCATCTTTACAGAATTCGTGGAACCGTTCGTTAAAGACAGCGTGGCCAAACTGGGATTTTGTATGATCCACAACGGTTTTCATATTATCAAACCAGATTTCCGTCGGAATACCTCCGGTATGAAGGAAAGCGTCGTGTAAGCAAGAAAAGAGGGTATCTTGGCTCCGATCAAAGGTTAGTGTCATATATTTGAGTTTTGAATAAGGCAATACATACAAGAAAATATTGAATTTAAACAGCTCACCCTCGCTGCTCACTAGGGCCATTTCTTCTTTCCAGTCAACTTGAGCAGAGAGACCAGGGGAATGTTCAATCCGAATGGTAGCTTTCTTAACTCGTTCTCGGCGGGTTTGGCGACAATAATCTTTCACGAGGGTATAGCTGCCGGTAAAGCCCTTCTTCTGGATAAATTTAAAAATTGAAGCAGCCGAACAATTTAGTTCAAGCTTTGAATCGATGGTTTGCTTGAATGGATCCAGTAAACTTGGCCGTTTCGGTCGACCACTTGGTCGGCCCTTAAGTCCAGCTTTGACTTCCTCATAGGCTTTCTTAACGGTTCGATAATCAACATTATATTGCCGGGCAATCTCGGCGAAGTTAGGCTTAATATTTTCAGTCACGTAAATCGTCACTCCTTCTCTTAAATCACGTCTCACATCAAATTCCTCCTACACTCTGATGTGATTCATGATACAAAAAATGTAGGAAAACCAACAGTTCTAACCTGCCGTTTTCCTACATTTTACGGGTGCCTTTTACACACGGTATATTTTATGGATGAATGGTTGCTTGGCATTTGCATTACTAGGATATTTTGTACCCCAGTTGTTACCACATAACTTAGGATATTTAAGTTTAACTTCTGTAACTAAAGGTTGAAAGTTAAGTTGTACAGTAAAGGCCCGGGAAACCGGGCCTTTACTGTACAAAAATAGACATGAATTACTCCACATCGTATTATTAAGTCGTCGAAAACCAATATACGAGGAGAATTCATGTCCATGTCTAATATACAACATTCAACCACCCAAATTCACTACTCTTTTCATCATTTTTCTAAATTGGTACAGTTAGGCGCTATCCTCCGGTGCGCCAATTTCAAGAAGAAACGGGGAATTAGAGTTAGCTTACTTGTGGAATGGCTGTTAACAACGGTCTTTTCTCGCTATTCGTTGTTTCGGGCTGATGACCCATCTGGCTTCTCAAAGCGGACGGTCCGCAATTATCTTAATGATGCTCAAATCAATTGGCAACGTTTTGTTGTACTCATTGCGATTAAGCTGATTCAACGCTTCACTGATTCACGACGACGCCAAGCCTTGATTGTTGATGATTCTCTATTTAAACGTGAATTCTCAAAGAAAACTGAATTATTGTCTCGAGTTTTTGACCACGATAATCAGTGTTACTTCAAGGGTTTTCGCACTCTAACCGTCGGTTGGAGTGACGCAAATACGTTTTTACCAGTCAACTTTGCTTTGATGTCCTCTCGTAATCAGCTTAACCAATTAGGCCGGTTCAAGCACCTAGACGGCCGGTCTTTAGCGGCCAAACGCCGATTACAAGCCCAACGTAAGATGAGCGGTGTTGCCTTGGAGTTACTCGACGCAGCTTTTAACGCTGGGATTAAGGCCAAGTATGTCCTATTTGACAGTTGGTACGCTTCACCACGAATGTTCTTTGAACTCTTGAAGCGTGGACGTTTTGGTATTGGTATGTTGAAGCGAACTAAAAAGGTTTATTTCCGCTATCGCGGACGTCAAATGGATGTAAAGACCCTTTATAGGGTCCTTTGTAGCGGTAAACGACCAATTCGTGATGATTATTTCTATAGTCCGATTGTTAAATTTGAAGTAGACGGGCAAGAAATGCCCGTCAAATTAGTCTACGTTTCTAATCGTGGTGCTTCGAATCAATATCTGGTTTTGGCGACTACGAAAATAGGACTACGACCCAAAGAAATCATTCAAATGTATGGTCGTCGCTGGCAAATCGAAGGCTATTTCAAAGTGGCTAAACAGTACCTGCAGTTTGATCAGACCCAAATCCAAAGCTATGACGGTCTTTGTGGCCATATGGCATTAGTTATGATGAGTTATGATATTCTGGCGCTAGCCCAACGCCAGAATATTGACGAACGCACCCTCGGTGATCTGTTTTTTGAATATGGTCGAGCGCTTCCCGATATCCCAGTCGCTGAAGCATTGAATTGGTTAATGAGAACTCTTAGTGGTCTAGGTAGAAAGATGGGCATGTCTTCAGAAGTCCTGGACACCATTTTTGAAGAATTCACAAAAGCACTGCCTAGTAGTCTCGCGAGACTACTAGGCAGTGCTGGATAAAGCTGGAAAAGTATTATTTTGAACCTCAGGCCTTTCGTGATAAGGGTTGAGGGCTATTTTCGTACTTTCAACCTTTAGTCAACAATTATTAAGTGGTCTAGTGGTCCACAAACAAGATTTAGTTAAACGATTTAATGTCAACGCACGTGTTATTCAAAGAGACTTTAGTCAAATTCGTCAATTCATTGATGATCAACAGCTTTTCTACCAGATGCAATACAAGCGAGGTCTCAACGGTTATGTTTTAGAAACAGACCAAGATAGCATTTCAAAACAATCTATTTTAGTCATTATCAAAACATTATTGGCTAGCCGATCTTTGACGAGTAAAGAAATGAAAACGACAGTGAACGGCTTATTGAATCTTGTAACGCCTGAAGAACAGCATGAAATTCGACCGATTATTCAAAATGAAAGTTTTTACTATCTTCCAGTCCATCATGATCAACCACTTCTACGAACAATTTGGCAATTTAGTCAGTTTATTATTAAAAAACAAGCAATCCAAATAACTTATCAACGTCAACGTGGTGAATATAAAACATACATTATCTTGCCAGAATCCGTCATTTTTTCCGAATACTATTTTTATATAATCGCATTTAATCCTCAGGGAAAAGGTAATCGCTTCTTTCGAGCTGATCGAATAAAGGATTACCATCAGGTTAACAAGAAAATAACTCAAAACTATGCTGACAGATTCGAAGATGGCAAATTGCGCCAACAGATTCAATATATGCAACCGGGTCAGACAATCACCCTTCTCTTTGAGTTTTCTGGCATTGTTGAAGCTGCTTTAGATCGTTTTCCAAATTCCGTTGTAAAAAAAAGAGATTCAGTTCGTCATTGCGTTCTGATTGAAGCAAAAACATACGATACCGGCGCTAAGATGTGGTTACTCAGTCAAGGCAATTTGGTAAACGTTTTAAAACCGACAAAATTACGCGATGAAATAAGGGCTGAACTTCACGCTATTCTTCAGAAATATGACGACTAATGAACGTATTTTATGTCAAAGTTCAAAATAAGAAAAAAATTCAATTCATCTTTTTAATTACTTTTCGGCTTTCATCCTTGCCACATCACAATTAGTATTTCTATAATTAAATTTAATCTGCTAGAAAGAAGTCTTTCACATGTCCCTTACCCTAACAATTGCTGCTCAATCCGATCTTCCCACTATTGTTAGCATCTATAACCAAAGCATCCCCAGCCATGCTGTCACTGCCGATTTAGTGCGTGTGACCATTGATGATCGTCAGTCATGGTTCGAAGCGCACCAACCAGACAGTTATCCCATTTGGATGGTTAAAAATGACGATAACATCATTGGCTGGGTCAGCCTGTCACCTTTCTATGGGCGCGGTGGATACGCTCATACGACCGAGATTTCGATTTACTTAGATCAACAAACGACCGGTCACGGCTATGGTAGTCAGGTGATGTCGTTACTAGCACGACAGATTACCATCTTTCATTTCACCAGCGTAGTGGCTTACATTTTCGACTCTAACGCAGCCAGCCTGCATCTGTTCCATAAATTTGGCTACGAAGAGTGGGGACATTTGCCAAAAATCGCTAATATGGCAGGAACTCCTCGCGACCTGATTATTTTAGGCCGTCACTATTAATGCATAATAAAAAAGCGTTTGAGCGTAATGGCTTCTAAATGAAGTCATCAGTTCAAACGCTTTTTTACACTATCCAAAATCATTTCAGAGCCTCTTCAATGGCAGTCAGCTCGTCATCGCTAAAGTCTAAGTGTTTTAAGGCACCCAAGTTGTCTCTAAGTTGTTCCGGGCGACTAGCCCCAATCAGCACGCTTGTGACTTGTTGATGATGCAATAACCAGGCAATTGCCATATCGGCCAACGATTGATTACGCTGTTGGGCGATCTCATTCAACCGTTTGACCGTACTCAGTGTTTGCTCGACCTGATCCTCATGCAAAAACGGACTCGTGGACCGATGTGCACGTGAATCTTCAGGAATGCCGTTCAAATAACGATCCGTCAGCAGTCCCTGTGCTAACGAGCTAAATGTAACTAGTCCCGTTTGGTCGGTCGTCAACTTGTCTAGCAAACCATCTTCAATGTGGCGGTCAAACAGATTGTAGCGATCTTGATGGACAATGTATGGTGTGTGTAAATCGTCAAAGACCGCCTCAATGGCAGCTGTCTGCTCCGGATTGTACTTCGAAATCCCAATGTATAAGGCTTTCCCCTCCCGCACCAGCTTATCTAAGGCATATGCCGTTTCTTCAACCGGTGTGTCAGGATCTGGGCGATGTGAATAAAAGATGTCCACGTAATCCAAGTGCATACGTTGAAGGCTCTGATCGGCACTTGCTAAAATATTCTTCATCGAACCACCGTCGCCATACGGGCCATCCCACATACGATGGCCAGCCTTACTGGCAATAACCAGTTCATCACGATAGGGTTTTAAGTCTTCATCCATCAAGTGACCAAAGTTTGTTTCCGCACTGCCTGCTACTGGACCATAATTATTCGCCAAATCGAAATAGGTTATGCCTGCATCAAACGCCGTTCGAACGATCTGCTTTTGGGTCTCATACTCGTCCACACTACCAAAATTGTGCCAAAATCCGAGACCAAGAACGGATAATTTCAAGCCACTCTTACCTGCTCGCCGATACATCATTTGTTCATACCGAGGTTCGTTTGCTAAATACATACTGTGCCTCCACTTAAAATTGCGACCAACGCCGATTTGGCGCGGTTATCTTGTTGTTAATTATAGGCTTTTACCTATTTTTATTGCAAACGTTTTCAGGAAAACCCAACTCACTATAAAAGAGCATCAACCACTGTGATATCAGTGAATTGATGCTCTTTCATTTAACCTGCGGCTTAAAGCAGATTTGTTGCCAATCTTATATATAATCACGTACGCTCGACCCAATAAATATATAAAACAATCAACGTAATTCAATTTGAAACTTTTCGGGCCCGTCCAACGTTTGCACATTTACTGTCATACCGTTCTTTAACGGGCGATCAACCCAAAAACTCGGGTGCAAATGATAATTAAAATCGAAACTGTATCGGGTTTGACCAGCGCCCTCAGTTTCTGCCTCAACTTCACCACGACTGCCATCGGACAATTCAACGCTTTGCTGCTTCACATTTGGTGCCACATAAATCGTTGTCATGGACTCCACCTCCAATGACATTATAGCAGGAAAAATATTTTAGGTTAAGTTAAAACAATTATTTTGCATGCCAAATCACGATAGAAAAAGCGCTCAAATTGCATTTCTTAGGAAAAAGCGTACAATTAGTTATAATCTTATTTATCACTTGATAAATAAAGCTAAATTTACGGAAAAAAAGGAGAAATCATCATGTATTTAGGGCTAAAAGAAATGCGCTATGAAAAGCTACGCTACAGTCTGTTAACTGGTGTGATGGTTCTGATTGCGCTCGTTGTCTTCATTCTGGCCGGATTGGCTGGTGGTCTCTCTCAAGGCAACCGTTTGGCAGTCGATCAATGGCAGGCCAAATACGTTTATTTGAACAAAGACGCTAACAAAAACATTATGGCATCACAGCTAACCACCGACGCAACTAGTGACGTTAAGGGAAAGCAGGTCGCAAACATTGCGCTTGATAGTACCGTCGTTCGCAAAGTTGGTAGTAATAACAAAATTGACATTTCCGCACTGGGAACTGCCAACAACAGCTTTATTATGCCTAAGGTTACTAGCGGCCATAAAGTCCAACGTGATAATCAAATCATCATTTCACAGAACCTGAAGGACCAAGGGATTAAGATTGGTGACAAGGTCCGTTTGGGATCGAACGACACAAAATTAACCGTTGTCGGCAGTTACGGTAAGAGCACATACAGTATTGCCCCAACCATGTATATGAATTTGGCAACATTGGCCAAAATCAAGGCTGCTGGCACGCCTGTCACAAAGCCGCTCGGCATCAACGCAATTATCACCAAAGACAGCCAGTTATCTGGGAACAAACACAATTTGCAACGGCTCCCTATCAATGATTTCATTCAAAATCTGCCTGGTTACAGTGCTGAACAGACAACTTTAAACACGATGATCTACTTCTTGTTCGCCATGTCACTGGCCATTATCGGAATCTTTATGTACGTTCTAACCTTACAAAAGCAGTCGCTGTTCGGCGTGCTGAAAGTTGAAGGAATTGGTACACGTCACATTCTGGCTAGTGTTGTGACACAGGCTGCCGTTATGAGCGTGGTCAGTGTTGCCGTCGGCTTATTGATCACAATTGGTATCGGCGCCATCGCACCAACGGGCATGCCGTTTGCACTAAACTACCCACAACTCGGCATTTATGCCGTCTCGTTAATCCTCGCTTCTATTCTAGGATCCCTACTATCCTGGCGCACGATTGCCAAAATTAACCCAGTCACGGCAATTAAATAGAGTGGTACCGAAGCCCGGGAGAAGTCGAGCAATAACAAGACGTAAAGGAGAAAAACATGGCAAACGTAATGGAACTTGTTAACGTATCAAAACGTTTCGGAAGCGGCCATACCGCGGTCAACGCACTTAGTGATGTAAATTTCGAAATCCAACAGGGTCAATTTGTTTCAATCATCGGACCATCAGGATCTGGTAAAAGTACCTTTTTGACCATTGCGGCCGGTCTACAAACACCGACAAGTGGTAAAGTTTTGCTAAATGGCACAGACCTAGCCACCCAAACAGAAAAGCAGCGGCTACAATACAGATTTGATCATGTCGGCTTTATTCTGCAAAGTTCAAACTTGATTCCCTATCTGACTGTCTCTGAACAATTTAAGCTCATTGACCGTTTGGCCCACCAAAAATTTCAAGAAAAGGAAATGCGTCAATTGCTGGATAGACTAGACTTGAAGAACCTAGATGACGCCTATCCAAACGCACTGTCCGGTGGTGAGCGCCAGCGTGTCGCAATCGCTAAGGCACTATATCACGAACCTGACATTATCTTAGCTGACGAACCAACGGCCAGTTTGGACTCGACCCGTTCGTTTGATGTCGTTGATCGATTGGTCAGCGAGGCTCATGACTTAAATAAAGCGATTATCATGGTAACTCATGATGAACGGCTAATTACTAAAAGCGATGTCGTGTATCAAATCGATGATGGTAAAATGCAAAAGCTTGAGAACAAAGAAGCTGTCGAATCACAGAATTAACAAACTAAAAATCGCATGTTGTAGAAGTTTAACGGCTTCTGCAACATGCGATTTTTCACTTTGCAACGTTTGTTTTAAGCACACGTGCCGGATTGCCACCAATGATGACGTCATCGCCAAAGGATTTTGTCACAACACTGCCAGCACCGACGATGACATTGTCGCCAAGTGTTACCCCTGGACAAATAATTGCGCCGCCACCAATCCACACATCGTCACCGATTGTGACTGGCTTACCAATACCTTCTGCCCCGTTACGGCGTAGTCTTGGATCGGTAGGATGATTAACCGAATAGATTTGTACTTTGGGGCCCAACAAAGCATGTTTGCCAATGCGAATGGGTGCCACATCCAACATTACGCAATCATAATTGGCAAAGAAATCGTCGCCAACATAAATGTTATATAGTAGATTGTAAAATTAATCCGAACGCTGTTCGGACAAAAAAGATCAGCTTCCTTTAAAATGGTGTTTACAACAAACCCATCTTTTAGGAGCTGATCTTTTGTCTAGTATAACCTATTCCGAACGAATTAAAATCGAAACCTTTTGTGAACTAGGGCTGTCCAATATCCAAATGGGCGTTCGGCTGAACCGATCACCGTCAACAATTTCTTATGAATTATCTCGATGTCAACCTTATCAGGCTGAATTAGCACAAACAGATGCCGAATACAAGCGATCACGATGTGGTCGGAAAACTAAGCTGAGCGATGAGTTAAAGCAAACAATTCTCAACCATTTACATCTAAGCTGGTCACCAGGAATGATTGCTCACGAATTTAAACTAGCGACTAAATCTATTTATAATTGGCTAAATCAGGGGAGAATTGGTTTCTCCTTGAATGATCTACCTGAACATGGCGTACGCCAACGGCGTAACGTTGACCAACGATCCAAATATAATCAATCTTTGGGGCGATCGATTGAACAGCGTCCCATGATGATTAATCAACGTAATCGCATCGGTGATTTTGAACTAGATACCGTCGTTGGCCCTCGTGGGCATAGTAAGGCAGTTTTATTAACTTTAATCGATCGCAAATCACGGTTCCTTTGGGCATATCGGTTAAAGGACCGAACGACAGCGAGTGTTAATGAAGCACTGACTAAGTTCCTAACAACTTTTAATGGACCGGTGCACAGTTTTACTGTGGACCGTGGTACTGAGTTTAGTGGGCTAGTATCATTTGAATCACAATATGGTATTAAGACCTATTACTGTCATGCTTATACGCCAGCTGAACGTGGTAGTAATGAACGCTTTAATCGGAATTTACGTTATTTTTATCCTAAGGGGACTCGTTTTGAGCACATTAGTGCTCAAGATTTAACGACGACGTTACTCCAAATTAACCAGAGACCGCTTAAAATACTTGACTGGAAAACACCGTATCAGGTTATGCTGACCAATTTGTCCAAAAATTCGGATTAAATTTGCAATCTACCATATCCATAATCACAACGGAAAGTCGCATGGACGCTACAGTCTTGCCCTGTCTCGCCAAACAACTTTTTAATAATCGCCGTACTGCGTTCAGGATCTCGTTCTCCTAGTGCATTAAATTCCTCAATTTGTTTACGTGCTTCTTCACGTTCAGCGACAAGTTCATCGTCGTAAACGTCAAAGATATCGCCTGCTAACATTCTTTGTTTATTTGTTTTTATCATGTGTTCACCTCGTTATTTTGCTTCACTACTACATAGCAAAAACGTGTTCTCAACCCCTAAGCCTTCCGACTGGCACGATACAGGAAAACCACCCGTATCAATCTACATAGCCGAAACGTGTCACTGTCGCCCAGAAACCTGCGCATAACCTAAAACTGCTGCCATACAGGAAAAGTCACCTGCACGTGCTCGCTACCTTCATAGCCGAAACGTGTTCTCAGCCCTAAACCCTGTGCATAACCCAAAACTGGCACGATACAGGAAAACCACCCGTATCGTGCCAGTTTCATGTTATTGCTCGGGTTTAAGCCCGGGGTTGTTCACACTCTACTCTTAATCAATAACCACCGACTTCAAACCAAACATGGTAACAAGGTCGTTGATTTGTTCTTCGTCCAAAGCAAAGGTGAAGACAGTGTGGTGACCACCACCATTTTCGATCCACTTTGTGGCACCGGCCTTCAAGCCAACCTTTGGTGTCCACAATTGCTTAGCAACTGGCAGATTTGGCGTTTCAGCTTCTGGCTTATTTGCGTTAACTGGGTAGCTGATGAACTTGTATCCATCACGGAAATCAGCCAACGTAACGTCAATCGCGTCACCTTCAGAACCAGTGAAGACCAAACGTGCTGGATCAGCTTTACCACCAATGTCCAATGGGTGAACTTCAACACGTGGCTTGTCACTAGCAATTGATGGGTCAACTTCCAACATGTGCGAACCAAGAATGGCTTCGTGACCTTTCCGTAAGTCCAACGTGTAGTCTTCCATGAAGGCTGTCTTTTGGTTGTGTGACATGATCTTCATCAAACGTCCAAGGGCAGCTGTCTTCCAGTCACCTTCAGCACCGAAGCCATAGCCGTCACGCATCAACAATTGAGCAGCCAAACCAGGTAATTGTTCCATGCCCCACAAATCTTCAAAGTTTGTCGTAAATGCAGAGTAACCGCCACGGTCCAAGAAACTCTTAATACCAAGGTATTGAGCTAATTGAACGCGAACTGAATGCTTATATGTTTCAGGATCATTGTCACCTTGAACCAAGGTGTAATCAGTTGCCAGTTTTTCGTATTCTTTGTCCACATCGGCTTCACTAACCTTGCTGATTTCTTGAACCAAGTCACCAATACCGTAGTAGTCAACGGTCCAGCCAAGGTCAATTTGTGCTTGAACCTTGTCACCTTCAGTAACCGCAACATTACGCATTGTGTCTCCGAAACGGCAAACCTTTAACTTGAAACTCTCGTTGTAGGCAACGGCAACATCTTCCCACTTAGCGATTTCAGTTTGTGTTTCTTCATCACCCCAGTAACCGTAAACGATCTTGTTGTGAACGCCCAAACGTGCGTTGATGTAACCATATTCACGGTCACCATGAGCACTTTGGTTCAAGTTCATGTAATCGAAATCAATGGTGTCGTAAGGAATCTTGTTTAAGTATTGCGTTGCTAAGTGAAGCAATGGTTTCTGTAACAATTTAGTCCCACGAATCCAGTTTTTGGCCGGTGAGAAAGTATGCATCCATGTGATAACACCGGCAACATTGTCGTTGTAGTTAACTTCCTTCATAAATTTCGTGATTCCATCGGCTGTCGTCATAACATCTTTAAAAACAACTTTGTAGGGCAACTTACCGCTTGCGTTCAGCTTGTCGACGATGTCTTCAGCATCCTTAGCAACCTGCTTTAATTGATCTTCACCGTATAAGAACTGACTACCCGTAACAAACCAAAATTCGTAATCTGGAACTGCTAACATAATGAATTCTCCTTTGTGTTTAATGTTTTTGTTTTTACTACTACGTAGCGATAACGCGCTCCTAATCCCTGAATTCTGAGCATAAGCTCAAATTCACTCGGGATTAATCACGCTCACTCCCTCATCGCATGCGACTTGGACTTCGCATTATTTTGACCGTAGTATGCATTGCTACCGTGCTTACGGTAATAATGTTTGTCCAACAAGTACTGGGGCAATTCGGTATCGCTGCGAGTCAACTGCAACGTGTGATAATCCTCTTCAGCGATGACTTCCAAAACTTTAGAGTTATAAACAGCCTTAGCCGGAGTAGCACCCCAAGCAAACGGACCGTGTTGGCTAACTAAAGCAGCAGGAACGGCTTCGTAATCTAAACCGCGTTCCTTGAAGGTCTTCACGATTGTCTTACCCGTATTGCCTTCGTAGTCTTCTTCGATTTCTTCCTTAGTTAGCGCATCAGCAGCGGGCACATCCCCAAAGAACGTATCTGCAGCCGTGGTGTTCAACGCAGGCACATCCATCTTGGCAGCCGCAAACGATACGGCCCATGGTGAATGTGTGTGTACAATCCCACCAATGTTTGGAAAGGCGTTATATAACACCGTGTGAGTAGGTGTATCACTTGAAGGGTTCATATCCCCTTCGACAACTTCACCTTTTAAATTCACAACAACCATGTCAGAAGGCTTCATTTCGTCATATTCAACACCTGACGGCTTAATAACGAATAGCCCTTTTTCACGATCAATTCCTGAAACATTGCCCCATGTAAAGGTAACAAGCCCCAGTTTTGGTAATTGCATATTTGCTTCATAAACTTCTTGTTTTAACGCTTCCAGCATTAACAGTCAGCCTCACTTTCGTTCTGGAATATCATCAATGGCAGCACCCTCAACGGGGAGACCAGCTTGGTAATTTTCAATAAATTGTTGATAACCCTTAACACCATCCGGTTCCGGACTCAACGTCATGCTTTCCGGATTGGCAAAGACTTTACGATCCAGGAAGTCTTCAAGGGAATCTTCGTTCTCGCCAGGTAATGCATAAATGGCTAACACTGCCATCCCCCATGGACCGCCTTCGCCAGCGGTGCTCATCACCGTGATTGGCGTATTCAATGCATTAGCAAGAATTTGTTGGCCAATCACCGGTGTCTTGAACAAACCACCTTGAGCAATCATGACGTCTGTTTTGATGTTTTCTTCATTTGTCAGGATGTCCATCCCAATTTTGAGTGGTGCAAACGCAGCGTAGAGCTGTGTTGCCATGAAGTTCGCTAATGTGAAATTGCTCTTTGGCGTCCGTACAAACAGTGGGCGACCCGCTGACATCTTGGTGATATTCTCACCCGATAAGTAGCTGTAGTTCACTAGCCCACCAACATCTGGATCTGAATGGGTCGCTTGCAGGAACAACGTTTCATATAACCGATCAGGTTTAAGATCCACACCCAACTTGGCCGCAAACTCACTAAACAAGTTGGCCCAGGCGTTGATGTCAGATGAACAGTTATTGATATGAACCATTGCGACTGGTGCGCCCGTTGGTGTCATGACCATATCAATGTCCCGATGGACTGCCTTTAGAGGTTGATCCAAAACGACCATTGAAAAGGCTGACGTACCAACGGAAATGTTCCCAGTCCGTTTGCGAACACTATTGGTGCCAACCATCCCGGTACCAGCGTCTCCTTCAGGTGGAGCCATTACGCTACCCGCCTGAAGATTGCCACTAGCATCGAGCAGTTTAGCGCCGTCATCCGTCAACGTTCCAGCTTGATGACCGGCTGGTAAAACGGCCGGCAGAATGTCTTTTGTGTTCCAAGAGTAACGTTTAACAGCGTCCTGAGTATTGAACGCTTCCAACATTGTCTCGGAATACGTACCCGTTTTTTCGTCAATCGGGAACACCCCAGATGCATCGCCAACACCCAACACACGTTTGCCAGATAATTGCCAGTGGACATAACCAGCTAATGTTGTGATGAAGTCAATATCCTTAACGTGAGGTTCATCATTCAAAATTGCTTGATATAAATGAGCAATACTCCAACGTTGTGGAATGTTAAATGAGAATAACGCCGTCAATTCATCAGCTGCCTGACCGGTAATGTTGTTACGCCAGGTTCTAAAGGGAACCAATTGCTTACCGGCCTGATCGAATGCCAGATAGCCATGCATCATGGCACTGACACCAATCGACCCAATTTTAGTCAACGGACTGTGATACTTGCTTTGAACTTCTGCCACCATCTGGGTATAGCTGGCCTGAATACCAGTCCAAACCTGTTCCAGTGGATACGTCCATATACCATCAACGAATTGGTTTTCCCAAACGTAACTGCCAGATGCAATTGTCTGAAAGTCGTGAGTTACCAGAACCGCCTTGATTCGTGTTGAACCAAGCTCGATACCTAGTGAAACATCACCGTTCTTAACCGCTTGGGAGGTTTCAACTAAGTTCATGTGAACATCCTCCAAATACAAATTCAAAAGTAAAATAAAACGTTTTCATTTTTGTCAACGACCATAGTGTAATTTATTTATTCGAATAAATCAACATTATTTTTATTTATACGTATTAATGCAGAAAACTAAATAATGTACCCGTAGTTACTTATAGGTAACCACAATCACACAATTACACTTTCTTATCGATTAGATAGTAACTGATAAAAACTGTCAAAGGCTTTTAAATCAGCTATTTAGTCTCACATAATTAATCATAAAATTTGTTCCAGTTATACTACAATCACATAAATTCGTCGTTTTTCTATTGATTTATTCGAACAAATGATATAGATTATTTCCTGAAAGCGTTTTCTGTTTTTGTCGACAAATTTTCATTCTTTACCTAGTACGTTTGTATTTGCTATTTTTTTACTTCGCGTCTGAATCGACGATTAGTTCAACTGCTTGATGTCCTTCTTCAGTTGGCGTTTCAACGGTTCACATCTATTTATAGAAATGAGGGTTCGTCTTGAAAAAAGTGTCGAATGGCTTCATCTATACGTTTGGTTCGTTAGGTGGCCTTCTGTTTGGTTATGATATTGCATCTGTATCCGGTGCCATCTTATTTATTCAAAAGCAATTGCGGTTAGGTTCATGGCAACAAGGGATGGTTGTTTCCGCCGTTTTAATCGGTGCCATCATTGGTGCTTTGGCAACCAGTAAATTTCTGGACACGTACGGTCGTCGAATTATGTTGCTGTGGGCAGCCGGAATCTTCTTTGTCGGTGCCTTAGGTTCAGGACTGGCTCCTGAATTTTATGTTTTACTTGTCACTCGAATTGTCCTAGGTATTGGGGTCGGAATTGTCTCTGCGCTGGTTCCAGCTTATCTGCAGGAACTGGCTCCTAAAAAGCGTCGTGGGGCAATTACAACCTTATGGCAATTGATGGTTATGATTGGGATTCTGTTAGCCTACGTTTTAAACTACTCATTCTCAGAATTATTTACTGGTTGGCGTTGGATGCTCGGTTTTGCTGCTCTACCTGCTGCCATGCTGTTCTTTGGGGCATTGTACTTACCAGAAAGTCCTCGTTTCTTAGTCAAAGTTGGTAAACTCGATGAAGCCAAAGCTGTTTTGGAAAACACCAACAACGGTGACGAAAAAGCTGTTGAAATTGCGTTGGATGATATTCAAACACAAGCCGCTCAAAAAACTGGTGGTTGGAACGAACTCTTTGGTAAAACTGTTCGGCCCGCACTTATTACTGGTTTAGGGGTTGCTGTTTTCCAACAAATCATCGGTAGTAACACGGTTATCTTCTATGCGCCAACCATTTTTACAAAGGTTGGTTGGGGTGTTGAAGCCGCCCTACTAGCTCATATTGGAATTGGTGTCATTAACGTTATCGTGACCGTTGTTGCCTTACTATTAATGGACCACATTGATCGTAAGAAGATGCTGATTTTTGGTGCTAGTGGCATGGGTCTATCACTCTTAATCATGAGTATCATTTTGAAGTTTGATAACGGTTCAACCGTTGCCGCAATCGTTAGCGCAATTGCTTTGACCGTTTATGTCGCCTTTTACGCTGCAACGTGGGCACCTGTTACCTGGGTCTTTATCAGTGAAGTTTTCCCGCTAAACATTCGTGGTTTAGGAACATCACTATGTGCCGCAACCAACTGGGCTGCTAATATGTTAGTTTCACTGACATTCCCAACAATGTTAAGTGCTATGGGACTGGCAAACTCGTTCCTCTTCTATGCTGCAATTTGTGCCATTTGTATTTGGTTCACGCACACCAAATTCATGGAAACACGTGGCAAATCACTCGAAGATATCGAAGCAGATTTACGTTCACGCACAGCCGATGAAAAGACTGTTTCAAACGTTGAAAGCAAATAATGTTTATCCGTTAATCAAGCACTAACGGACATACTAAAAGGGCCGCCTTGAGGAGATTAACTTCCCAAGACAGCCCTTTTAATTCACGCCTATTCAGTTTTAGTGTCGACAGTATCATTAGCCGGTTTAACAGCCGAGTTTCGTTTGACTAAGTCTGGTTCGTAATTGATATCCTGAACATCGTCACGATTTAACAACTTAATCAACATATGCCCTGCGTCTTCACCCATTCGTTCCTTCTCATGGTTCAACGTGGTCAACGAGGGACTCATATATTGCGACATCTGATAATCATCAAAACCGACAACTGAGACGTCCTCAGGCACTCGATAGTTATTTGAACGCAGATAGTCCATAACTTGAATCGCTAAACGGTCGTTATAACACGCAATTGCCGTTGGCCGTGCATCCTGTTCCAGGTATATCCGAATTCGACCCATGACTCGTTCAAAGTCATCCCCTGATTGATACATGATGAGGTTACTCTGGTAGGAAAATTCAGGGTGCCGTTGGTATGCCTGAACAAAACCGTTCATTCGGTTAACGCCCTGAATGTCATCGACTTGAAAAACGCCTAAAACACTTTGATGTCCCATGCGAAAAAGATATTCCATCATGCGTTCTTCAGCAGCTTTATCATCTGTTGTGACGCTCGGAAAATCTAGGCCAGGATATTTAGCGTTAATAAATAATGTTGGAATCTGATCATCCTTAATTTCCTGGTATAAGTCCATGTTAGGATTACGCAATGCACTTTGTGTTGGCTCAATGATTAGGCCAGCAACTTTGGTATCCAACATATTGATTAAGCTCTTACGTTCTTTTTCATGGTTATTGTGTGTGTTGCTAATCAGTAAAGAATAGCCAGCATCTGAAATAATCCGGTCAATCCCCGAAATAATATCTGGAAAGATGTAATCCGCGATGTGCGTTGTAATGACACCAATCATTTTACTGTCATTATCATTCGACCAGTCTTTGTGCCAGTCTTGGACAAACATTCCGCCGCCTTGAATCCGATAAATGAAATGGCTACCCTCTAAATCCCCCACAGCTCTTCTAACTGTATAACGAGAAACATCATACATCGCCATCAACTCAGTCTCAGTTGGCAGTTTATCATTAACCTTATACTTTCCTGTTAGAATTGCCTCTTTCAAACCGTCTTTAACTTTTTGATACTTGTTTTCCATATTTCCACCTAATTTGATATGTAATGATGCTCACTTTTAAGAAACGTCACCATTACTAATAAATTGAAACGAATCATTCACTCATCCTAGTGTAGTGTAAAAGTTCCGATATCACAATAAATTTACAAATTTATATGTAACCGTTTTCTCTTTGCCCGTCTACTGTCTTATAAAATGTGGTAACGTAATTATATATTTATTTCAATTCATTAAAGGCTAACACTTGATTCGTTCGAATATATATTCGAATTATACTTAACAAAGGAGTTTTCCGTATGTCACAATCTATTCACGCAACAGTTCGACCGTTTGATACCTTTAATGGTCAACAAATCTATCGTTTTAGTCTTGTCAACGCTCATGGTGTCACTGTATCTGCCTTAAGCCTTGGCGCGACTCTTTATGAAATATTATTGCCCAGTGGCGACAACCTCGTCTTAAATTATCACCATAGTACTGATTATTTAGCCAATCCATTTTACGTTTGCATGGGCATCGGGCGCACAGGCGGGCGCATTGGCAATGGTGAATTTCCGATGAACGGAAAAACGATTCACGTCCCAGTCAATGAAGGAACAACAACCCTACATGGCGGGCCGCATGGATTCAACTCACAGATCTGGGATGGTGAAATCTCCACCAAAAATGGGGAGCCAGAAATCATCTTCCGTCACTTACAGAAATCGTCAGAAGATGGTTTCCCTGGTGATCTAAATGCCGAAATTCACTACCAGCTCAGTGATGATGATGTCGTGCGAATCAGCTTTGTTGGACGATCAAACGCCGACACAGTCTTCAATCCAACACTCCATACCTACTTTAATCTTGGGAACAACGAAACCATCAAACAGCATACATTACAAATTAACAGTACAGAACATTTAGCCTTTGGTAGATTGCAAATTTAATCCGAATTTTTGGACAAATTGGTCAGCATAACCTGATACGGTGTTTTCCAGTCAAGTATTTTAAGCGGTCTCTGGTTAATTTGGAGTAACGTCGTCGTTAAATCTTGAGCACTAATGTGCTCAAAACGAGTCCCCTTAGGATAAAAATAACGTAAATTCCGATTAAAGCGTTCATTACTACCACGTTCAGCTGGCGTATAAGCATGACAGTAATAGGTCTTAATACCATATTGTGATTCAAATGATACTAGCCCACTAAACTCAGTACCACGGTCCACAGTAAAACTGTGCACCGGTCCATTAAAAGTTGTTAGGAACTTAGTCAGTGCTTCATTAACACTCGCTGTCGTTCGGTCCTTTAACCGATATGCCCAAAGGAACCGTGATTTGCGATCGATTAAAGTTAATAAAACTGCCTTACTATGCCCACGAGGGCCAACGACGGTATCTAGTTCAAAATCACCGATGCGATTACGTTGATTAATCATCATGGGACGCTGTTCAATCGATCGCCCCAAAGATTGATTATATTTGGATCGTTGGTCAACGTTACGCCGTTGGCGTACGCCATGTTCAGGTAGATCATTCAAGGAGAAACCAATTCTCCCCTGATTTAGCCAATTATAAATAGATTTAGTCGCTAGTTTAAATTCGTGAGCAATCATTCCTGGTGACCAGCTTAGATGTAAATGGTTGAGAATTGTTTGCTTTAACTCATCGCTCAGCTTAGTTTTCCGACCACATCGTGATCGCTTGTATTCGGCATCTGTTTGTGCTAATTCAGCCTGATAAGGTTGACATCGAGATAATTCATAAGAAATTGTTGACGGTGATCGGTTCAGCCGAACGCCCATTTGGATATTGGACAGCCCTAGTTCACAAAAGGTTTCGATTTTAATTCGTTCGGAATAGGTTATACTAGACAAAAGATCAGCTCCTAAAAGATGGGTTTGTTGTAAACACCATTTTAAAGGAAGCTGATCTTTTTTGTCCGAACAGCGTTCGGATTAATTTTACAATCTACTTGGCAGATTGTAAAATTTAAGTTGAACATTTAAGTGGACAGAAAAACCCATCAAGGTCTTTAATGGTGTTACCACACAATCCATTAGAAAGAAGGACCTTGATGAGCACCACTATTGTATCATTCCAGAACCGTGTTGTCATTGAAACGCTTCATAATGAAGGACGTTCCTTGCGATACATCGCTAACTACTTAGACTTTAGTCAGACCACCATCTTTAACGAACTTCACCGACTAAATGGTGAGTACCAGGCTGAGCTAGCGCAAACTGACTTTGAACGAAAGGTTAGTCAACGGGGGCGAAAGTCTTCGCTTACTAAAAACCTTAAACACTTGATCGAGGAAAAGATTCAAGTCCAGAAGTGGTCCCCTGAACAAGTTGCCCATGTGGTGGGGATTGCCTACAAGACGGTCTATAACTGGATTGATCAAGGCTGGCTTGATGTACAGTTGCCCGATTTGCCTGATCATGGAATTCGTCGTCATCGTGCTAAAGAAAAGCGTGGTACGTTCAGTCACGGCCGCTCAATTGAGAAGCGTCCTCATAAAATCGAAACTCGCCAGGAATTCGGCCACTTTGAAGCTGATACCGTACTTTCTGGTAAACGTAAAGGTCAAGCTGTGGCTACTTTTGTGGAGCGTAAAAGTCGCCTGACAATTGTTAAAAGGCTCCATGGTCGCGACAGTCAGTCCATGACTCAAACCGTACTTGAACTAGCTCGTCAACTTCAAGACAAGCTCAAGACGCTTACTGTGGATCATGGTAAAGAGTTCGCTAACTATCAGACAATTGAACGGCGAACTGGTACACAGGTTTATTTTGCCCATGCCTATTCACCGCATGAAAGAGGCAGTAATGAGAACCGTAACCGAGTTTTGCGGCGCTTTATTCCCAAAGGCCAAGCCATTGAAGAACTAAGTGATCACCAATTGGTTCAAATTAATTGGTATTTGAATTCACGGCCACTTAAATGTCTTAATTGGCATACACCAATCGAGATCTTCTTGCTTAATTTACGTCATTAAATTCGTTCAAGTTATTTCTTGCAATCTGCCATAGTTAAAGCATTAGTTAGCAAATTTATTCTGCGCGGTGTGCTGCTTTGGCTGGTTGATTATCTAAGTCCGTCCGTACGACGATGACGTCACAAACTGCTGTCCGTGTGACGTATTCCGTTACAGACCCGATTAATAGCCGTCCAACTGCGTTTAACCCAGTAGCACCAATCATAATCAAATCGGTGTCATTACCCCGAGGAACATCTCCAATGATGATCTTCGGTGCCCCGTATTCAATGGCGTAATCAATCTTGTCAAGACCATCTGCCTTGGCATCAGCCACGTACTTGTCGAGGGTCTTCTTGGCCGTTTCTGTGACTTGTTCAACCATGCTGGTATCAAGGCTAGAAAAGTTTTGGAAAGCCCGTGTATCAACAACGTGAACGAGATGTAAATCAGCATCGTTACGTTTAGCCACAGCGACTGCTTTCTTGAAAGCTAATTCGGCTTCATAGGAACCATCGACTGGGACTAAAATGTGCTTGTATTGTTGTAACATAATATTCACCTCTCATTATTTTATACTCTTATCATACGTTATTTATCTGCAAATAAAAAGCGATATGGTAGATTGCAAATTTAATCCGAATTTTTGGACAAATTTGTCAGCATAACCTGATACGGTGTTTGCCAGTCGAGTATTTTAAGCGGTCGCTGGTTAATTTGGAGTAACGTCGTCGTTAAATCTTGAGCACTAATGTGTTCAAAACGAGTCCCTTTAGGATAAAAATAACGTAAATTCCGATTAAAGCGTTCATTACTACCACGTTCAGCTGGCGTATAAGCATGGCAGTAATAGGTCTTAATACCATATTGTGATTCAAGTGATACTAGCCCACTAAACTCAGTGCCACGGTCCACAGTAAAGCTGTGCACCGGACCATTAAAAGTGGTTAGGAACTTAGTTAGTGCTTCATTAACAGTCACTGTCGTCCGATCTTTTAACCGGTATGCCCAAAGGAACCGTGATTTTCGATCGATTAAAGTTAATAAAACTGCCTTACTATGCCCACGAGGACCAACGACTGTATCTAGTTCAAAATCGCCGATGCGATTACGTTGATTAATCATCATGGGACGCTGTTCAATTGATCGCCCCAAAGATTGATTATATTTGGATCGTTGGTCAACGTTACGCCGTTGGCGTACGCCATGTTCAGGTAGATCATTCAAGGAGAAATCAATTCTCTCCTGATTTAGCCAATTATAAATAGATTTAGTAGCTAGTTTAAATTCGTGAGCAATCATTCCTGGTGACCAGCTTAGACGTAAATGGTTGAGAATTTTTTGCTTTAACTCATCGCTCAGCTTAGTTTTCCGACCACATCGTGATCGCTTGTATTCGGCATCTGTTTGTGCTAATTCAGCCTGATAAGGTTGACATCGAGATAATTCATAAGAAATTGTTGACGGTGATCGGTTCAGCCGAACGC
The DNA here is from genome assembly GCF_048961765.1 of Furfurilactobacillus cerevisiae. Classification (GTDB taxonomy): domain Bacteria; phylum Bacillota; class Bacilli; order Lactobacillales; family Lactobacillaceae; genus Furfurilactobacillus; species Furfurilactobacillus milii_A. The sequence continues at coordinate 385,551 of NZ_CP185253.1, read as the reverse complement.
CCATTTGGATATTGGACAGCCCTAGTTCACAAAAGGTTTCGATTTTAATTCGTTCGGAATAGGTTATACTAGACAAAAGATCAGCTCCTAAAAGATGGGTTTGTGGTAAACACCATTTTAAAGGAAGCTGATCTTTTTTGTCCGAACAGCGTTCGGATTAATTTTACAATCTACCATATGGTAAAAAAACTGCGAGAAAGTGTAACCGATTACGCCTTAGGGAACCAGTGTAATAGAATCAATTGAATACTGATAATCGCAATAACGCCGACTAACAACATGGTTGAAATGAAGACCATGTTGTTCATGATGGTGGCGACTGCCGACAGCACACCAATCAGTAGCATAACAACACCACTGATCGTCAAGACACGACTTAATTCGTGACTACTTTCGGGATGAAAGACTAAGAAAGCACGACGTCGATGAGCATAAAAGTACCAACCAATTCCTAAAGCCAGCAGGGTATAGCAAGCCATTAAAATGGTGATGGCCATGAAGAGACCTCCTTAGTAAAAAAAATGGTAGCGTCAAGAATCTTGTGTAAATGAAATGCCTTCGTACGGTAGATTGTATAGAAATAGGGAATGCTGGATGTAAGCTGATTCCTGAGACAACTTTTAAGAGAGGGTATAATGAATAAATCGTCTCTCAAAAGGAAGGAATTTTTACATGCCAACTCGTTACGACAAAGAATTCAAACAAAACATTATCAACCTATATAAGCAAGGCGAATCAGCTGCCCAACTGGCCAGAGAATATGGCATTGGCTATTCAACCGTTCATAAGTGGATCCAGGGCCAGGCCAAAACTCAATCCGGTAAATCGCCAGACGAAATCAAAGCGATGGAAAAGCGACTGGCTTCGCTGTCTGAGGAGAACGAAATCCTAAAAAAGACCTGGGCTTCCTTGCGCAGAAGTAACCAATATCTTTGATTACATTCAACAAGAAAGCCATCACCACCAGGTAACTAAGATGTGCCGAATCCTCGGTGTTTCCAGAGCTCAGTATTATCGTTATCGATCCCCAAAGCCTTCAAAACGCCGGGCCGAAGATGAGGACTTAAAACAACGGATTCTGCGGATCTTTGCGGAATTCAAGCAGCGATACGGCGTTATGAAGATCCACCATGAATGGAATCTGGAACTTCAACCACTGCAGCGTCCGTGCAGCCCAAGACGGATTTCCCGGCTCATGAAGGAACTGGATATCCACTCCGTTACCGTCAATAAATGGAAAGCGGCTTCGGCTTCCAAAACCAAGGTTGAACAGCGTCCCAACTTGCTTAAGCAGGATTTCTCGACCACTGGTTTAAATCAAAAATGGACCGCTGATATGACCTATATTCAAACGAAGCGTAATGGCTGGTGTTACTTATCAACCATCATGGACCTACACTCACGACGGATTATCGGCTATTCGTTCTCAAAAAAGATGGATACTGATTTAGTCTTAAAGACCCTGGAAAGCGCGGCTAAAAATCGAACCATTACTGGGGACCTGATTATCCACACAGACTTAGGATCACAGTACACCAGCGATGATTACAACCAACGGTTAACAGAACTACATATCCGCCACTCTTACAGCCGTAAGGGGTGTCCATACGATAATGCACCAATGGAATCTTTTCATGCTTCCCTCAAAAAGGAATGTGTTTATCCAGTGCCGGTCTTTGAGAATTATGAAACTGCCGCTGCCGTCCTTTTTGAATATGTGCATGCTTTCTACAATAGGAAGAGAATTCATAGTTCACTGGGCTACCAGACCCCCTTACAAGTTGAAATCGCAACACTTACGAGCCAAATGGCCGCCTGATTTAATGCTTTCCATGGTTCAAATAAGTTATTAATCAGGCAAATTACAAGTTTAATCCGAACAAGCCCGGAATCTTTCAATGGCAGTCTGTTGATGATGTATTTTTAATGGTCGTTGATTAATTAGTTCAAGTGCTGCTAGGATCTCATCAGTCGTTACTTGGCTAAAATTGGTCTTTTTCGGGAAGAACCAGCGTAACCGTCTATTAAAATATTCATTGGAACCTCGCTCCCATGGTGAATATGGATGGCAAAAATAAACTTTGATCTGATAATCCTGTTCTAAGGCCTGATAATTGGCAAACTCTTTACCATGATCAACAGTAATGGATTTTACTTGGGGACCGAAGGCCCCCATAAACTTGCCAAAGGCGGTGTTTAGAGCCTTAGCCGTTCTATTAGGGGCTTTGATGGCCCATAGAAGTCGGGTCTTACGTTCTACGAATGTAACCAGACATGATCGTGACTCACTTCGACTAGAAAGCACCGTATCTACTTCCCAATGACCAAAAGCTAATCGTTGATTAACAGTTGTTGGCCGTTGTTCGATGGAAGTCCCACTTGTAAATTTCCCACGATTTTCGCTCACTCGGTGCTGGCGGACATTCCGATTGGGTAGATCAGTCAATTTGAAGGGGAGCCAGCCACGATTAAGCCAATTATAAATTGACGCAGTGCTCAAGTTATAAGCGGCCGCAATGGTTTCTGGTGACCAGGTTAATCGTAAGTGATTGGTAATTAAAGTCGCTAATGCTGCCGTCAGCATCGAACGACGACCGCAATTCCGCCTTTTGCGATCTGCATCTTGCTGAGCTAATTCTGGATCATAAGGTTTAACCCGGTCCAACTCATAGCTAATCGTAGCTTTGGCGACGCCTAAGGCGTCAGCCATTACTTGGTAAGATTTATTCCCCTCATTGACCAGTTGTGCTAGTGCGCCACGTTGAAAACGTGATAAAGTAGATGTACCCAAAGTAATCACTCCCTATATTGGTTGGAATTAGCTACTACCATTGTAAGTGATTACTTTGGGCTTTTTAATTTCTGTTCGGATTAATTATAGAATTTGCCATCACGATTAATGATTTATTTGAGCTGTGGAAGGTAAACGCGGTTCTGAATGTCTCTTAAAACCTGTCTCAAATATTGACTTCAATCCAACGCACAGTAACGCCGGTTACGCAACAAGATAAACGCATCAGTCATGAATGTGGAAAAAGTCGTGTACCCACCACACACCGGTCAAAAGTAGCAGTGACCACGCTTGCTGCAGTGCGCACATCGCCAAAAATCCCGCCAAGAAGGCACCACTAGCATTGATCACAAGCGTCGCCACCGACACCCAAGTCCACCAGTTCTTGCCTAGCTGCGTCAGCACGTATTGCATCACGGCGCCGACCCCAGCGCCTAAAGTCACTAACATCACCATGTTTGTCGCCGCCTTCCCCAGGCTTCGGCGCATAAATACCCGCTAAACGCAGCGCCTAAACCAACAAGCAGCTCAAGCAAGAAGATCCTGATCTCGTACACCGGCGATTCGCCGACGTTTTTGTAAAGGTTCGGCACCATCGTCGAAAACGTCGTAAACGCGCCGACAAAACCAGTCCCTAACGCCAAAATCAGCCAGCCCGGCAAATCTATGTACACCGCTAGGCCATAAGTGACAAACTCCAGCAAAAATCTGCCGATCAGATTCACCGCCGTGGTGCCGAGCATCGTGTCGGCATCATTAAGCCACAAGCCAATTTCCCAGCAGGCAATCCCACCGAAACAGCCGCCGATGAACATCGCTAAAATATCTTGGTATCGCAATCGCTGCATTAAACTTCCCCGTAAAACGCGGCCACCAAAATACAGGCAGTCGCGTGGTTACACTCATCAAAATTTAATATAGCGTCTAGCGTTATAGCAAAACATACAGCTGTAAGACAAGCCCGCCTTTTGCACGAAAATTTGTCGGTCTGGCTTGTGCAAAATTTCGTAAGGGAGTATGCTTTGGGTGCTAAAAGTTAATCGGCGATGACGTTCGCCACTAAAACTAATTGGTAAATCAATTTGATGACGTCTACTGCACAGATTTTGCGTGCAGTAGACGTAGACGTCATCTTTTTTTACCGGAAGGAGCACAATTATGTCAGTAGTGATTGAATCTGTGAAGGCGCGCGAGATCTTCGACTCCCGCGGCAACCCAACTGTTGAGGCCGATGTTAATCTCTCGGACGGTACGCTCGGCCGCGCGGAGGTACCATCTGGTGCATCGACCGGCGAAAAAGAAGCCGTCGAGTTGCGCGACGGCGGCGACCGGCTTCAAGGCAAAGGCGTCTCAAAGGCCGTGGCCAACGTCAATACCGAGATCAACAAGGCTTTGCACGGCACTGACCCCTTCAACCAAGCCCACATCGACCAGCTGATGATCGACTTAGACGGCACACCTAACAAGGCTCGCCTAGGGGCTAACGCGATCCTGGGTGTATCAATGGCCACTGCCCGTGCAGCAGCCAACGCCTTGCACACACCGCTGTATCGTTACCTTGGCGGCACCGACTTGGAACTGCCACAAACGTTCCACAACGTGATCAACGGTGGTGAGCACGCCGACAATGGCATCGACATTCAGGAATTCATGATTACCCCAGTCGATCGTTCCAGCTTCCGTGATGGCTTCGAGAAAATCGCCAACACCTACCACACCTTGAAGAAGGTGATCGAAGAAGCTGGCTACACCACCGGCCTCGGCGATGAAGGAGGCTTTGCCCCTGACCTCAAGAACTCCGAAGACGCCTTGCAGATGCTGCATGACGCCATCATCAAGGCAGGCTACACGCCTGGCAAGGAAATCGCCATCGCCTTTGACGCGGCGGCATCATACTTCTACAACCGCGACACCAAGAACTATGACTTTGAAGGCAAAACCTACACACCTGCCGAATTAGGAGAATACTACATTCACCTGCTGGACAAGTTCCCAGAGATCATCTCCATCGAAGATCCTTATGGGGAAGAAGACTGGGGCCACTTCGCTGACTTTACCAAGAAGTACGGCGATCGCGTGCAACTTGTCGCAGACGATCCGGTCTGCACTAACCCAGCCTTGATCAAAGACGCCATCAAACGAGGCATGGCCAACAGTATCTTGATCAAGCTTAACCAGATCGGCACGGTCACCGAAACGCTGGAAGCAATCCGCTTAGCGCGCAAGAACGGCTACACTACCATGATGTCTCACCGTTCTGGTGAAACCGGCGACACCTTTGTCGCTGACTTTACCGTCGCCACGAACACTGCGCAACTCAAGTCCGGCGCTCCAGCCCGTTCCGAGCGTGTGGAGAAATACAACCAACTGTTACGGATCGAAGAAGAACTTGGCGCTGACGGCACGCGCCTAGCCCACTTCCCAGATTCGGTCGACTTCGACTGATTAGCATTGATCCAGCGGCCGAGCACTAATATGTGCGCGGCCGTTTGTTATTTTGAAAAAAGCTGGTGTCTACTATGACCAAAAAGAATACGCTAGACGGCCTCACCCAAGCCGAAGCTGACCGGCGACTGGCCCGCGATGGCTTCAACGAAGTGGCCGAAACCCCCTTCAACTTTGCCACGGCCATTATCACCCGCCTGTGGGGGCCTAGCGCGTGGATACTCGAAGCGGCGCTGATCATTGAAATCGTGTTAGGCAAAGGCATCCAAGCCGGGTTCATCGTGCTAATGTTGCTCTTTGCCGCGGTCAATGGCGCGATTCAATCTCGCCGCGCCAACACGGTCTTACGCAGCCTATCACATGACTTATCGCCAACCGCCGCAGTCAGCCGCGATGGCAAGTGGAAACAGGTGTCAGCCAAGTACTTAGTCGTTGATGACCTCATCAGCCTACGCCAAGGGGACATTATCCCCGCTGACGGACACGCTGGAAGCCAACGAAAGCAGTATCACGGGCGAAGCCAAGGCCGTCAACCGCACCCCTGGTGATACGGCCTATGCCGGCACCGAAGCCCTCTCCGGCAACGCCTTAGCGATCGTCACCGCCACCGGTGCTAATAGCCGCAGCGGCAAAACAATCAGCCTGATCAACCAAAGCTCGGCGCCGGGCCATTTGCAGAAACTATTGGGCAAAATCATCGGCTATCTGGCAGCACTCGATGCAGTGTTGGCCGTGCTGTTGATCATCGTGGCCGTTGTCCGCCACGAAGACTTAGTTGCCATGCTACCGTTTCTTGCAATGCTGTTCATCGCGACGATCCCGATCGCCATGCCATCGAGTTTTGCCGGCAGACGGACTGACCCCGATCATCGAGATCCTAGATGCCGGCCACCACGTCTATCAACGCATGATGACCTGGACGATCACCAAACTTTCACGCACCGCAGAGTTGCCGCTGCTATTGACATTAGGTTACCTGATTCTCCACTTCATTCCGCTGACCTTAAACGCGATGATCTTGGTCGCAATTCTGAATGATTGTGTGACCCTTGTGCTCGGCACTGACCGCACAACGATCACACACCAGCCAGAAAGCTGGAATCTGGCTAAACTTAGCAAGATCGCTGGTATCCTGGCCATAGGTTGGTCAGCGGTCGGCTACGGTTGGCTAACTTGGTTACAACAGCTCGGTCTTACTACTGATCAAATCAGCACCGGCCTTTACGTCTACCTTATCTTTAGCGCGATGTTGACGATCCTGATGACCCGCACCAAAAAGCCGTTCTGGGCTAACCTGCCCAGTCGTGCCGTGTCAATAGCAATCGGCGGCAACTGCGCATTGACGCTGGTTCTGGCACTTACCGGCTGGGGGATCGCCGCACTCAGTCCAGCATTAGTTGGCTTAGCAATCGTGATCACTGTATTAACTGGCATTGTGCTGACAGTGATTCGATTTGCGGCACGCATCTAGCGAACTTTCACCAGATCCACACCACTTTTGAACCCATTGGCCAATGTGTATTGGCTGATGTTTTTTTGCTTTCCTACGATTTTAGTTACCTAATTTAACGTTTTGGTTTCACCGCCACGCTCAAATTCGGTCTGTATAAGTGTAACTAATTTTCTCAAATCTAGGGAGGCTGTATTCATGAGTAGTGAGCGTGAAGTGTCAAAAATGTTTGTCCGATATATGCAACGTGTGCTTCGCAACGAGCGAATCAACTTTTATCGAAAGCACCTAAGAGATGTTAAAGAAACGCCACTTGAGGACTGGTTATTAGAGGAAATCGTCGAACCATCCCATCTGTCCGACTTTCTTCTGATCGAAAACGAAGTTGCCAATCTCGAATCATTCATCGAAAATGAGAAGCTGTCTAAAATCTCTTAAGTAATAGTGCTAAAAACGCTAAAACGACCATTTGCAGACTGGTGGTTAATTGACGCTCACAATTTTTCCAAAGTCGCCGACAATTCTCTAGCCAACTAAAAGATCGTTCGACTACCCAACGTTGGGGCATGACTTCGAATCGATGCAACTCATTGCGCTTCGCAACCTGCACGGTTGCGTTTAAATTACTGGCTATATCGAGCTGAAAATTAACGCCTGAATAACCACCATCAACTAAGACATTTTGAACCTGGCGTAAATGCATGGCATGTAAAGCGATCATTGCACTGGCCCCGTCTCGATCAGAGACGTTCGCTCGCGTCATGTGAATGGCCTGCGGAAAGCCATTGATATCAACAGCCAGATGGCGCTTAATCCCCGAGATTTTCTTACCAGCGTCGTAACCTTTGTTTTCAGCAGTAGCGGTGTTTTTGACGCTCTGAGCGTCAACGATAATAAAGGAAGTTAAAGCTGAACGTCCTTGGTAAGTTCGCCGAGCAATGACAATTTTTTTAAAACTTGTTCCAATAAAGAATCAGCCGTAGGCTCAGCTTTAGTTGACCAAATTTTGTAATAGTTGTAAACTGACCGCCATTCTGGGAAATCACCGGGGACTTGACGCCATTGGCAACCGGTTTTCAAGACATATAGGACCGCACAGAAGACCTCGTAGAGGTCATATTTTCGAGGCTTAGTTCGCTTACGAAAATTTTCTAAAGCTGGTCGAATTAATTCAAATTGTTGCCGAGTAATATTGCTGGGATAATTTTTCATAGCTTAAACTCGCTTTTTACATAGAAGTATATCAAAAATCATAGATCTTGGACAGCTTCTAAGAAAACCGGTAAGCCACTGTCTTCATCAGTTAAGAAGTCATTAGCATGGTTCACCAAATCCTGGTTTTGTTTTTGAATTTCTGCTGGTGAAAAATGGGCTGTGGAAAAGTCCAACTTTTGAGTATCTATATTGTATCTATTAGTATCTAAGTTATTAGTATTATATAGATTGTGTCTCATTTGTGCTAGTCCGCTTGTATCAAGGGTTCCAGCCGTTTCTTGTCGAGCTTGCATTTGTGCTAGTCCGCTTGTATCAAGGGTTCCAGCCGTTTTGATTTTTTCTTGTCGAGCTTGCATTTGTGCTAGTCCGCTTGTATCAAGGGTTCCAGCCGTTTTATTAGCGAAATCCTGTTTAATATACACGTCTTTTGCTGTAACTTCCAAATCAGCAAGGTAAAGTCGATTGGGTAAATTTTTCTTTTTCTTGGGATCAAATCCTTGATTGATTTGGAATAACAGTCCTGCTTCTTCCAACTCCTTTTTTACTTTTGATATTTTTCGGTCACTCCAACCAAATAAATTTTGTAATTCATGATTGGTAAAAATAAAGTACACTCTATTTTCATCATCTATCCAATTATTTTGCAATGAGTATTCCAAACGATCACGCAAAACTACATAACCTAATTTCGCACTGTCACTTAGTTCTTTATATTTTTCGCCATATAATAATACCTGTGGTAGTTGAAAAAACTTAGTTCCATAAGCATTTTGTGATTGAATAAAATTAAATTGTGTCATAATAAAAACTCCCCTTCTTGACTGACACACGCTGTCTCAAAAGAGAGTTGCTAAAACATTTGATTTGCTTTAAAATACAAATCTGATATGCTCTAACTGAATTACAAAGTGAACATTGGTCGTGATCGGCTTTGTAGTTTCACCAGCATGTGTCTATTCTGGGTTGCCCATACGGCAACTTTTTTAATTTCTAACAACAAAAATGGACTAAGTAGTATTGGTTAGCTACTTAGTCCATTGGATTTAATTTGTTCTTAACTATCCTTCACTTGTCCCATAGGACTGGTTTGCGGTATAATTAACTTACAAATTAAGAACAATGTTCAGACGATTTTAACTTGGCGGTCTAAATCGTCTGAATCTAAGTAGCTCTCTATTAGCTACTTGCTAAACCAAAAATCCTCGATTCCTCGTGAATCGGGGATTTTTGGTTTAGTTTGATCTCTTTATTCGGTTGTTAAATTAATCTTAGTCTAGCATAGCGCTTACCTACCGGCAACCTTATTTGGTTCAGCGCACTTTGCTAGCTGTTACCTAATTACAGATTAATTAAACAAATAAATTGTGCCTTTAATTGTTTAATTAATTGTTTAATTACTAAATTGCATCTATGATTGAAGCTAAGAATTCTGAACGATTTTTAAATCCGTTTTGACGAGCAGCTTTGTCCATCTTGTTAAGCTGACTTTCGGTAATTGAAAAGGTCACGGAGCGTTTGCGTTCTACTTCTTTTCGACTAATGTTTTTCAAAAAAGCTACGGCATTGTCTTTCTTGCCATCTTTCAATGTGGTTTCGTAACTTTCGCGCATTTCTTCGTCTTTTTTTTTGTTGAATGTATCTAGACTCATAATCTAACTTCCCTTACTTAGTTTTATTAGCTAATTGTTGAAAAAGCTGGTCAGCTTGTTCAATGAATTTTTGGTTTTGTTTTAAAACGGATTCATCCTGGCTAGCTAACTCAAATATTGAGGCGTGTCTTGCAGTAGCTTTATTAAATAGTTCCCTTTCAGGGATTATAGTTGCTACCGTTTCATCATTCTCTATATGTTTTAGCAAATCACGAGACATGCTTGTATTGTGTCTGATCATATTAGCAACAAAAAAGAGTTTTGCGTCAACATAGGTTTCACCAGTTCGATAATCAAAAAGTGACTTTCTGAATTTTTCTAAGCGAGTTTCCAAGTCGAATTTAGCATTGTAGCCATGTTCACTAGGGGTGATGGGGCTAAGTAGATAATTACTTATAGCAATGGCATTTTTAGTGATGGTGCCGAAATCCGGGTGTGTATCAATTAAGATATAGTCGTAGTCAGTCAACCTTAATGAGTCGGCGTTGTTTTTAAACCACATGAACAACATCATTTCTTTGTTACTGTTGTTTTCTAGATGACTTCCTAGAACATCGAGGTCTATAAAACCGGCGATTAAATCTAAGTTAGGTGCTACCCGGTCAATCGCAACTTTTTGGGCGTTTTCTTCCTTAAACGCTTCAGCGATTGTGTTGGTTCGCCTTGTTTTTTCAAAAACAGTTGTTAAATTGCACTGATGGTCTAAGTCAATTAGTAGAACTCTTTTACCATGTTTGGCTAACCAATCACCATAATTCAAGGTCAAAGTTGTTTTACCAACCCCGCCCTTGATGGCAGTAAAAGTAATAATCTTCATTTCAATACCTCCTTCGATTAGCTAAATTATACCACTAATAAACAAATAAATAAACAATTTATCAAATAATGAAGCTTAATGTTTATTTGCTTTTAAATTCCATTTTATAAAGTTTTTGGTTGTTTGCATTCAGTAAGCCCTTAAAGCGCCTTTGTTGGGTACGCTCACTAATACCTGTTTTTCTAGCAATCATTTTGTACGTCATGCCTTGTTGACGCAGCTGATAGGCTAGTCGCATTTGTTCATCAGTGTAGGTCTGTGGCCGCCCCTCTCTAAAGTGTGGGTCGTTTCGTTTAGCATATGCTTTGCCTTCTTGTGTTCGGGTAACGATCATATCACGTTCAAACTGCGCAAACGCACTAAAAATCGTAAAGATTAATTGTCCAGTAGGGGTGTTATCAATCAAGCCCATATTGAGAATATTAACTTTAATCTCGCGGTTAAATAGGTCTTGGATTATATCAAGGGCTTCTCTGGTATTCCTAGCAAAACGGTCTAACTTGGTTAAAATCAAGGTATCGTCTGAATTAAGTTGTTGCAATAATTTGGTTAATTCTGGTCGCTCTGTAGTAGTTCCGGTAAATTTCTCTTGATATATTTTGTCTGCCCCTGCTATTTTTAGTGCCTCAAGTTGATTTTCTAATTTTTGATCGGTGGTACTTACGCGAGCATAACCGTATTTCATTTACCTGAATTATTCACCAGAAACTTTAAAATCCCCATCAAACACATGATTCAAGTGCTTGATGGGGATTTTACGTTTTCACCTTTTAAGTGCAGAAAAAGAGCCTCAGCTCTGGTATAGTTAACTCGACCAAAAGACACTATAAAGAGAAGAGGACTCTATAATGAAAACTGTACAGGAAATGGCATTTAGTTTCAATAAAAACATTCTAGCATCGCATACCGGCGGTCAATTATCTTCTGATGGTGGCCTAACCTTGTGTGTTGAACTGATGGCAAGGTTTCAGTTCACGAACTTAGCTGACAATCTATTGAAGTTCAACGACCATCGACAATACTGCCGACATAGTAATTCAAGTATCTTGATGCAGTTGGTTCTGCAGATCATTGCCGGTTATAATACATATTCTGCTGCAACCTCATTGGTTTCATAACCATTGTTTAAACTTTTATTGGACAAACCAGCCTTAGCTTCACAAGCGACGATATCCCGTTTCTGGCAACGTATCGATTCCGCAGGTGTGGACGCCTTCCAGACTTTAAATCAAGATCTTATTGATCAAGCTCGACTGCTAACTAATCAGACGACCACCATTATTGATATTGATTCAACCCATTCTGACACTTATGGCAATCAAGAAGCTACTGACTATAACGCCCATTATGGCTCGGAGGGGTATCATCCATTACTAGCTATCGATAATGATGGTAATCTCCTGAAAGCCATCCTACGGCCTGGTAATGCCTATACCAGCACAGATATAAAAGCCTTTTTAGAACCGTTATTAAAATATTATCAAGACCAATTGCCAGAAACTGATATTCTGGTTCGCGGTGATAGCGGGTTCGCCACACCAGCTGTTTATGATACCTGCGAGGCCGATGATATCTTTTACATTATCGCCTCAAACGTAATAAGCGACTACACAACTTGGCAGAAGAGTTTGTACAGATAAGCGACACAACTGAGTGGCATGAAACCGAAACTCACTATTACTCAGCAACTTATCAGGCCACTTCGTGGCCTAAACCGCGTCAAGTATACGTTAAGTCAACTCGTGTAGCTGGCGAATTGATCTTTTCACATGAATTTATTGTGACTAATCTGACAAATTTAACCGCAGAAGCAGCATTTGAACTGTATCATAAGCGTGGTCAGATGGAGAATTATATCAAGGAAGCCAAAGAGGGCTTCTTCTTTGATAAGACTGATAGTTCAACGTTTACCGCCAACGCTGCCCGTATGATGGTTAGTGTATTAGCGTACAATATTATCAATTTTATGAAGCAAATAGCCCTACCTAAAACAGAGACCGGATTTCGTGTTAGTACATTACGAATCCGTTTATTCAAAGTCGCTGCCCGCGTTGTGTTTACCGGTCGACGAATCCAGTTACGACTGAGTTCTCATCACGTTTATCATCGACTCTTTTATCAGGTATTACAGCGTATTCAGGCTATTAAATAGCCCCAAAAAATTATGTACGATCAAGGGATAAGTGCACCCAAAAATTCAAAAATGACTCACCGTTAGGTGATACCATCAAAATTTAGAGTCTCAATACATAGTAAGCAAGATCAAAAGCCGTCAGTTTTTGAAAAACATGAAAACTGACGACTTTTTTGGAAGGTATGAATAATTCAGGTAACAGTTAGTCAGTGGTGCTCATATATTTTTATAGGATTGCGCTTTGGGTACACAAGCTGACATCATTGGCTATGCATTTTCCTATAGCGCATGGGTGTCAGTCCCGAAGTTTTCTTAAAAACCCTCATAAAATAATTTGGGCTGTTAAATGCTAACGTATAAGCAATTTCAGAAATGCTGATTTGACTATTTGTCAGCATATATTTAGCAGCATCAACCTTATGGCTATTAATATATGCGCCGACAGTGACATTGTATTTTTCCTTAAATAGATGGGCTAGTGAACTATCAGAACATTCAAATTTTTTGGCCAGAAGTGCTAATGATAACTTTTGATTAACGTGATTTTGAATGTATAAGGCAACTTGTTCAGCAAGGGATAAAGTCGTTTCAGATTTAATCTGATTTAACCGTTTAAAACATTCAATTGCGAGTGACTTCATCCAAATAGTGAAGGGCGGTTGATCTTTTTTAAATTCAATTGTGCCTAAGATATCATCTTGTACTTTGAGCGCATCTTCTACTTTTACTTGGCCACTCTTAATGACGGTGTTGATTAACAAAGCAACAAATCGGATTAAAATATCTTTTTCACCACGGACGTAATTATTTGTTTCAAAGGTCTCTCCCATATGCTTAGTTAAAGTTAGGGTATTAAGTGCATCGTTAAACCGGTTAAAATCAAAATCTTTAATAGCTCCAAAGATTAACTGCTCATTTACATAATAAGTTCCGATTTCATTATTAGTTGGAAAACTAACGCGTTGAATGTCTGTCGGGACTTTCTTGATGTGAGTTTTCCACTGAGGATTTTTATGATGAGTAATTAACTGATAAGCTAGCGCGCTTAGCGAATGAATATTAGTTATAAATTTAGTGATGTCTCGATAAGCAACTGGAATATTGGTGGTATTAATATGTGGGATCATGGTCAGTGTCTGATTATGATCAATAGGAATCATAACAACGTAGAAGTTGTTTAAATGGTAGATTGCAAATTTAATCCGAATTTTTGGACAAATTGGTCAGCATAACCTGATACGGTGTTTTCCAGTCAAGTATTTTAAGCGGTCTCTGGTTAATTTGGAGTAACGTCGTCGTTAAATCTTGAGCACTAATGTGCTCAAAACGAGTCCCCTTAGGATAAAAATAACGTAAATTCCGATTAAAGCGTTCATTACTACCACGTTCAGCTGGCGTATAAGCATGACAGTAATAGGTCTTAATACCATATTGTGATTCAAATGATACTAGCCCACTAAACTCAGTACCACGGTCCACAGTAAAACTGTGCACCGGTCCATTAAAAGTTGTTAGGAACTTAGTCAGTGCTTCATTAACACTCGCTGTCGTTCGGTCCTTTAACCGATATGCCCAAAGGAACCGTGATTTGCGATCGATTAAAGTTAATAAAACTGCCTTACTATGCCCACGAGGGCCAACGACGGTATCTAGTTCAAAATCACCGATGCGATTACGTTGATTAATCATCATGGGACGCTGTTCAATCGATCGCCCCAAAGATTGATTATATTTGGATCGTTGGTCAACGTTACGCCGTTGGCGTACGCCATGTTCAGGTAGATCATTCAAGGAGAAACCAATTCTCCCCTGATTTAGCCAATTATAAATAGATTTAGTCGCTAGTTTAAATTCGTGAGCAATCATTCCTGGTGACCAGCTTAGATGTAAATGGTTGAGAATTGTTTGCTTTAACTCATCGCTCAGCTTAGTTTTCCGACCACATCGTGATCGCTTGTATTCGGCATCTGTTTGTGCTAATTCAGCCTGATAAGGTTGACATCGAGATAATTCATAAGAAATTGTTGACGGTGATCGGTTCAGCCGAACGCCCATTTGGATATTGGACAGCCCTAGTTCACAAAAGGTTTCGATTTTAATTCGTTCGGAATAGGTTATACTAGACAAAAGATCAGCTCCTAAAAGATGGGTTTGTTGTAAACACCATTTTAAAGGAAGCTGATCTTTTTTGTCCGAACAGCGTTCGGATTAATTTTACAATCTACTAAATCAATAACAGTAAGATAATTAGGAACACGTAGTTTAAGTGCTTCTTGAACTAAGGCTTTCATATTATAAGCATTGTTATCAGAGATCAAAGCAATATCATTGCCTTCATAAAGGTAGAAATCTGCTGAGACAACATTACCAAGTAGCTGAAAAATTGACTGATTCATGGTACCTCCTGGCCATTTACAAAAAAGTGCTTTAATTTGCAGAATTAGACGTATAAATCTATGCTCTCATCATTGTATAATTATAATTCCCGCGTTTACAATTTAAGTGCAACACATAATTAAATAGACCAAAAAGGCCATGATGACCTATTCTTATAAGCAACCAAGCACATAAGAAAGGCACATCATGACCAACATCAAGCGTACCATCTCTAAGGCTTACCAACAACTATCAAATTTTGATCGCGTTCGCATTGAAACTCTGCTCAATCAGGGATTCTCCCAAGCACGGATTGCCCGCGAACTCAACCGCTCTCGTAGTACTATTTCGCGTGAGATCACTCGTGGCTCCGTTCTACAGCGAATTCCCGGGCATAAGGTAGCGTTGATTTACTTTGCTGATACGGCAGCTTATCTGCACGCTCAGCGGCGGGAGTGGTGTCGCCCCAAGACGATGCTTGAGAAGAACCCCGAGTTCTACGCCGCCTGTGCCGCTGCCATCAAGCAACGTCCACGCGTACACAGTGTGGACAGCTTCGTGCACACCTTCAAACGGGAACACGCAGACGAGGTTGTTCCTTCAACACCAACGGTTTACCGGGATATTGAGGCCGGTAGATTCGAACTACGGACCCACGACTTACCGCGCAAACCCAGCTTGCGAATTAAACGAAGCCATTCCCATACCCGCACCAATAAGACGAAGCTTGGTACCTCGATTGATGAAAGACCCATTGAAGTTCAAGACCGTCGGCAAGGGGGCCATTGGGAAGGAGATTTAGTGAAAGGTAAGCGCGTTGATAGCGAACCTGCGTTGCTGGTTTTGACAGAGCGGATGAGTCGCTTCGAAATCATCATCAAGCTCGCTAACTACAAAGCAAGTACCTGTAAGGTGGGACTTCAGTCCATCATTGATGATTACGGTGCGGAATACTTCACCACCATCACCTTTGATAACGGCAGTGAGTTCGCACAACTGGATTCAGTAGAAGGAACTGATGTCTACTTTGCTCATCCGTACTCACCATGGGAGCGCGGAACAAATGAGAACCAGAACGGCCTTCTACGAGAGTTTATTCCGAAAGGTCGCTCACTCCACCATTACGACATCATTGATATTCAGAGCTTCCAGGACGCACTCAACAGCCGGCCTCGTCGTATCTTGGGCTACCGGAGTGCGGCGGAACTGATGCCGGAACTCTAAGCTGTGTACCACTTATAGGATTGGACTAGAAACTGTTGCACTTAGATTGACAATACGGGTCGATTAAAAGTACAGCATTTAGAACAATTAAGAGATATTTATGACCAAAAAGATGTGGCTATGATCTTTATTGGAATGCCGGGTATAGAAAAGCGATTGGCTCGTTATCCTCAACTCTACTCGAGAATAGGTTTTGCCCATGAATTTGACAGATTGAGTAAAGACGAGATCCACCATATTCTGGAATACAAATGGGAAGAGTTAGGATTATCTGTCCAACTGGAAGATTTTGCTAATTATGAAGCTGTCACTAGTATTATTAAAATTACCAGTGGAAACTTTCGACTTATCCAAAGACTTTTCACCCAAATCGAAAGAATATTAGAAATCAATAACCTTGAAACTATCACGACAGAAGTAGTGGAAGCTGCACGAGATAGTTTAGTCATTGGAGTAAAATAAGTAATAAAAAGGACTATTTCATTTAGCGAAATAGTCTTTTTTTGTTCTATTAGTGCAACATAGCGCTTGAAGTTAGTGCGAAATAAAACCAAAATTTACACCTATATTCTTAGTATAACGTTTATTGTCCATTTAGGGTACACTCTAAATGGACAACTTTATCCGGATTAATTTTACAATCTACCATATAACCAATTATAAATAGATTTAGTGGCTAGTTTAAGCTCATGCGCAATCACTTCTGGTGACCAGCTTAGACGTAAATGGTTTAGAATGGTTTGCTTTAATTTGGCATTCAGTTTAGTTTTTCGGCCACAATGCGCCCGTTTATATTCAGCGTTGGCCTGTGCTAATTCAGCTTGATAAGGTTGACAACGAGATAATTCATAAGAAATCGTAGACGGAGATCGTTTTAACCGCTCAGCCATTTGGATATTGGTCAGTCCTAGCTCACAAAAGGTTTCAATTTTAATTCGTTCAGAATAGGTTATACTAGACAAAAGATCAGCTCCTAAAAAATGGGTTTGTGGTAAACACCATTTTAAAGGAAGCTGATCTTTTTTGTCCGAACAGCGTTCGGATTAATTTTACAATCTACCTCACTACAGATATATTTATTTAATGGTTAATCGTTACGACGTTTCTTGATACCAAGAAAACCGAGTAAGCCACCAAACATTGCCAATAAAATACCAGCAAATGACATTGTCTGACTTTGACTATTGTTTTCACCAGTTTGAGGTAGTTTTGGTGAGGAAACAACGCCATTGTTAACTTTCGATCCCGTATTAGTCGACGTATTGATTACGCCATTGTTAGTAGTGTTACTTGGTTGGGAAGGATTTCCTGGTTGGTTAGAACTAGAATTTCCTGTATCCGTACCATTACCTGGTTTCCCAGATGGATTGGACCCAGTGCTGCCATTGTTATCCGTTACAGGGTTCTTCGTGTAAACGTAGGTAACGGTCTGATCTTGATCCGTAAAGCTCCCCGTTGGGTTGCCTTGGACTTCCTTGAAGGTGTAGCCTGGCACGTCCTTTTGGGTGGTTGAGTATGGATCACCAACATTACCAGAGGAAACGACGTTGTCGGCAATTGGATTGCCATTTTCATCAACATACTTCGCCGTGACGTTACCACCAGCTACTGGATCTTTGGTGTAAACGTAGGTAACGGTCTGATCTTGATCCGTAAAGCTCCCCGTTGGGTTGCCTTGGACTTCCTTGAAGGTGTAGCCTGGCACGTCCTTTTGGGTGGTTGAGTATGGATCACCAACATTACCAGAGGAAACGACGTTGTCGGCAATTGGATTGCCATTTTCATCAACATACTTCGCCGTGACGTTACCACCAGCTACTGGATCTTTGGTGTAAACGTAGGTAACGGTCTGATCTTGATCCGTAAAGCTCCCCGTTGGGTTGCCTTGGACTTCCTTGAAGGTGTAGCCTGGCACGTCCTTTTGGGTGGTTGAGTATGGATCACCAACATTACCAGAGGAAACGACGTTGTCGGCAATTGGATTGCCATTTTCATCAACATACTTCGCCGTGACGTTACCACCAGCTACTGGATCTTTGGTGTAAACGTAGGTAACGGTCTGATCTTGATCCGTAAAGCTCCCCGTTGGGTTGCCTTGGACTTCCTTGAAGGTGTAGCCTGGCACGTCCTTTTGGGTGGTTGAGTATGGATCACCAACATTACCAGAGGAAACGACATTGTCGGCAATTGGATTGCCATTTTCATCAACATACTTCGCCGTGACGTTACCACCAGCTACTGGATCTTTGGTGTAAACGTAGGTAACGGTCTGATCTTGATCCGTAAAGCTCCCCGTTGGGTTGCCTTGGACTTCCTTGAAGGTGTAGCCTGGCACGTCCTTTTGGGTGGTTGAGTATGGATCACCAACATTACCAGAGGAAACGACGTTGTCGGCAATTGGATTGCCATTTTCATCAACATACTTCGCCGTGACGTTACCACCAGCTACTGGATCTTTGGTGTAAACGTAGGTAACGGTCTGATCTTGATCCGTAAAGCTCCCCGTTGGGTTGCCTTGGACTTCCTTGAAGGTGTAGCCTGGCACGTCCTTTTGGGTGGTTGAGTATGGATCACCAACATTACCAGAGGAAACGACGTTGTCGGCAATTGGATTGCCATTTTCATCAACATACTTCGCCGTGACGTTACCACCAGCTACTGGATCTTTGGTGTAAACGTAGGTAACGGTCTGATCTTGATCCGTAAAGCTCCCCGTTGGGTTGCCTTGGACTTCCTTGAAGGTGTAGCCTGGCACGTCCTTTTGGGTGGTTGAGTATGGATCACCAACATTACCAGAGGAAACGACGTTGTCGGCAATTGGATTGCCATTTTCATCAACATACTTCGCCGTGACGTTACCACCAGCTACTGGATCTTTGGTGTAAACGTAGGTAACGGTCTGATCTTGATCCGTAAAGCTCCCCGTTGGGTTGCCTTGGACTTCCTTGAAGGTGTAGCCTGGCACGTCCTTTTGGGTGGTTGAGTATGGATCACCAACATTACCAGAGGAAACGACATTGTCGGCAATTGGATTGCCATTTTCATCAACATACTTCGCCGTGACGTTACCACCAGCTACAGGGTTCTTGGTGTAAACGTAGGTAACTGTTCCGTTATCTCCTGCTTGCGTTAACGTTCCCGAGGCTGATAAACTACCATCTCCCATTTTAATAAATGTGTAACCAGGAATGTCTAATTGCGTAGTACTGTAAGTACCATTAACCGCTGCCCCATTGGGATATGAAACTTCGCTTTGCCCTATCTGATTGCCATCGGTATCAACATACTTAACGTTAACCGTTGCTGCTTGGGTGAATTCAAAACTGGTAAGCTTAAATTGTTGTAAGTTTTTAGCACCACCAGTCGAGGCACTCACAATGAACGCTACTGCTTGATATGAATCGGCAACCTGTTGAGACCACGTCAAAACGGTTCCGTCAGTTTGCTTATAGGACACCGTGACAGTTCTAGTAGTCCCATCATAGTGGACAGTGAAATCATGGAACTGTCCATCCACATCTGATGTGCTTAAAGCTTGTGCTGAACCGGCAACATCTTTTGCCCACCATCTCTGAACAGAAGTTCCATCTTGTGATTTAATTTGTTCATCACTAGTTGTAACAAATGTTCCATATGGTGCACTCATTGAATCGTCGTTCCAGCCAAAGTCATTAGAATTAGTGGGATCAATTTGGCTTCCATCTTTATCGGAACTTGGAGCCCTATAACCATTACCCCAAGTATCTAGCTTAAAACCTAAGGCATCCAAAAGTCCCCCAATACCCAGGTTCCCACCAGAGTTCCCTAGGTCAGTAGTATTCCCATCATGGAAAGCAAAACTAATTCCGTCAGCACCATTTGGGTCGGAACCTAAATTAACCTGACCAGTTAAAGTAAAACTACTGTTAGTGTCAATTTTAGATTTTAGTGCAAAATTACCAACCTGATTGTTATCGTCCGGTGTAATAGTCACAATTCCTGTACTTTGATCATATGTTGCAGAACCATTCAGACTAAAATACTGTAAGAAGTTATCTTTAGTGACCTCAGTACTAGCAGTTCCCGTAGTTGCATCTAGCTTATTAATGATGTCCTTATACGAAACCTGCACTGCTTGCCGCGTAGTATCGGTTGAAGAAGCCGGGTTCTTCGTGTCACTAGTGCTGCTTGCTGCTGTTGCAGCAGTTGATGGCGCTGCACTCTTCGTATCACTGGCACTGCTTGCTGCAGTAGCTGATGATGGGGCCACACTCTTCGTATCACTGGAGCTACTTGCTGCTGTAGTGGCTGATGATGGGGCCACACTCTTCGTGTCACTGGAGCTACTTGCTGCTGTTGCAGCTGTTGATGAAGCTGCACTCTTCGTGTCACTGGCACTGCTTGTTGCTGTTGCAGCTGTTGATGAAGCTGCACTCTTCGTGTCACTGGCACTGCTTGTTGCTGTTGCAGCTGTTGATGGCGCTGCACTCTTCGTGTCACTAGTGCTGCTTGTTGCTGTTGCAGCTGTTGATGGCGCTGCACTCTTCGTGTCACTAGTGCTGCTTATTGCTGTTGCAGCTGTTGATGGCGCTGCACTCTTCGTGTCACTAGTGCTACTTGTTGCTGTTGCAGCTGTTGATGGCGCTGCACTCTTCGTATCACTGGCACTACTTGCGGTAGTGGTAGCGGCAGTATCAGCGTGAACCTCTACCGTTGATACCCCACCGGCGACAAGAAAAGAAAATGTCGCAATTGCGGCAAAAACAAATTTTTTGCCGTCTTTATACATCTTATAATGTAATTTTCTTTCTCCCATTTAAGACACCACTCTTCCAAAAATATATTTGACAAAACTAATTATAATTATACCCGTATTGTCAATCTAAGTGCAACAGTTTCTAGTCCAATCCTATAAGTGGTACACAGCTTAGAGTTCCGGCATCAGTTCCGCCGCACTCCGGTAGCCCAAGATACGACGAGGCCGGCTGTTGAGTGCGTCCTGGAAGCTCTGAATATCAATGATGTCGTAATGGTGGAGTGAGCGACCTTTCGGAATAAACTCTCGTAGAAGGCCGTTCTGGTTCTCATTTGTTCCGCGCTCCCATGGTGAGTACGGATGAGCAAAGTAGACATCAGTTCCTTCTACTGAATCCAGTTGTGCGAACTCACTGCCGTTATCAAAGGTGATGGTGGTGAAGTATTCCGCACCGTAATCATCAATGATGGACTGAAGTCCCACCTTACAGGTACTTGCTTTGTAGTTAGCGAGCTTGATGATGATTTCGAAGCGACTCATCCGCTCTGTCAAAACCAGCAACGCAGGTTCGCTATCAACGCGCTTACCTTTCACTAAATCTCCTTCCCAATGGCCCCCTTGCCGACGGTCTTGAACTTCAATGGGTCTTTCATCAATCGAGGTACCAAGCTTCGTCTTATTGGTGCGGGTATGGGAATGGCTTCGTTTAATTCGCAAGCTGGGTTTGCGCGGTAAGTCGTGGGTCCGTAGTTCGAATCTACCGGCCTCAATATCCCGGTAAACCGTTGGTGTTGAAGGAACAACCTCGTCTGCGTGTTCCCGTTTGAAGGTGTGCACGAAGCTGTCCACACTGTGTACGCGTGGACGTTGCTTGATGGCAGCGGCACAGGCGGCGTAGAACTCGGGGTTCTTCTCAAGCATCGTCTTGGGGCGACACCACTCCCGCCGCTGAGCGTGCAGATAAGCTGCCGTATCAGCAAAGTAAATCAACGCTACCTTATGCCCGGGAATTCGCTGTAGAACGGAGCCACGAGTGATCTCACGCGAAATAGTACTACGAGAGCGGTTGAGTTCGCGGGCAATCCGTGCTTGGGAGAATCCCTGATTGAGCAGAGTTTCAATGCGAACGCGATCAAAATTTGATAGTTGTTGGTAAGCCTTAGAGATGGTACGCTTGATGTTGGTCATGATGTGCCTTTCTTATGTGCTTGGTTGCTTATAAGAATAGGTCATCATGGCCTTTTTGGTCTATTTAATTATGTGTTGCACTTAAATTGTAAACGCGGGTACTTTTAATCGATCTATTTCATCAATAATAATGAGATCAATTTCTTCATACACATTCGTTGAGTATTTTTCTTCTGCTCCTAACTGAAGAACTCTATACATACTTTTAACCATACCCATTTTACCACCGATCATATCGATTTCATTCGTCATTTTAGTCGCCCGTATGGCTGGAGCGGTGTAAAATATTGTTTTCGCTTCAAGGATTTTTTCATCTGCATTCATTCCGATTTCTTCCGATTTTTTGTAATCAATTTGTTTTTCGACCCAATTCCAATTTGAATATTGCTTAGCGGATAAAGTTTTCCCAACTCCGGGTAATCCATAACAAATTCCGATATATTTGTATTTGATACATGCCTGACAAAATTCTACAAAGCGTTTATATTCTTTTGTTTCAATAAAATAGGGTGTTTTATTCATTGTAATACCTCTTAATTTTTGACTTCTTAGAATCTTTTTTGTTTACAGGATTATCTAACTCTTTCTGCTTAGATGAAATAAGTTCTTCCGCAATATTATTTCCAGAATGGAGCTGATTTTCAAGGTTTTTCCGTGCTTTATTACGTGCCGCAACAATCTCTTTTAAATCGACTTCGTAATCAGAAATTTCAGGAGAAATTGCCGTACATAAATATTGGTCTTTGTAAAATACACGAATCTCAGCAATATCTCTTGGATCATATCGAATGATAACAGTTTCACCTACATAAGCTGCTAAATTGGTGTCAATATATCTTAAACCTTGGAAGTGAATTCCATCAGAATGAACTTTTCTTGGCTTTCCAACATTTAATAACAATAAATCTAAACTTTCTAGACTATCTGGTTGATGAGGAAGAAATCCTGAATTATTCCACATCTTTATAGGTTCCTGTTTTGTAGTGCCATGCACTCTATGGTGATAGTCATGGTAGATTGCAAATTTAATCCGAATTTTTGGACAAATTGGTCAGCATAACCTGATACGGTGTTTTCCAGTCAAGTATTTTAAGCGGTCTCTGGTTAATTTGGAGTAACGTCGTCGTTAAATCTTGAGCACTAATGTGCTCAAAACGAGTCCCCTTAGGATAAAAATAACGTAAATTCCGATTAAAGCGTTCATTACTACCACGTTCAGCTGGCGTATAAGCATGACAGTAATAGGTCTTAATACCATATTGTGATTCAAATGATACTAGCCCACTAAACTCAGTACCACGGTCCACAGTAAAACTGTGCACCGGTCCATTAAAAGTTGTTAGGAACTTAGTCAGTGCTTCATTAACACTCGCTGTCGTTCGGTCCTTTAACCGATATGCCCAAAGGAACCGTGATTTGCGATCGATTAAAGTTAATAAAACTGCCTTACTATGCCCACGAGGGCCAACGACGGTATCTAGTTCAAAATCACCGATGCGATTACGTTGATTAATCATCATGGGACGCTGTTCAATCGATCGCCCCAAAGATTGATTATATTTGGATCGTTGGTCAACGTTACGCCGTTGGCGTACGCCATGTTCAGGTAGATCATTCAAGGAGAAACCAATTCTCCCCTGATTTAGCCAATTATAAATAGATTTAGTCGCTAGTTTAAATTCGTGAGCAATCATTCCTGGTGACCAGCTTAGATGTAAATGGTTGAGAATTGTTTGCTTTAACTCATCGCTCAGCTTAGTTTTCCGACCACATCGTGATCGCTTGTATTCGGCATCTGTTTGTGCTAATTCAGCCTGATAAGGTTGACATCGAGATAATTCATAAGAAATTGTTGACGGTGATCGGTTCAGCCGAACGCCCATTTGGATATTGGACAGCCCTAGTTCACAAAAGGTTTCGATTTTAATTCGTTCGGAATAGGTTATACTAGACAAAAGATCAGCTCCTAAAAGATGGGTTTGTTGTAAACACCATTTTAAAGGAAGCTGATCTTTTTTGTCCGAACAGCGTTCGGATTAATTTTACAATCTACTTCATATATAATAAAATGCGCTAATTTCTCATCAAGCTCTTTTATCGTAAGAAGATTTAAAGTATTTTGATTCCCAATGTAACCTGGTAAATCTTGCAAAAATAATTGATTAATTGTTAAAAAGAAACGTTCTATTTTCCCCCGTCCTCTTGGCATACCTACCGTAGAAAAAATAAGATTGATTTTTAAATCAATTGCGACTTGCTCCAAATGATTTGAAGTGAAATCACTTCCGTGATCGGTATAGAAAGTTTCAGGTATACCACATATTTGCCAATCAGAGTTGCTTTTTTTCCATATTGCTTGGTGTAAAACTAAAGAAGTTTGAATAGCAGAAGGAGCTTGAAAACTAAGGAAATACCCTGCAACTGCTCGGCTATAATCATCTAAAATAATTGTTAACCATGGCCTCTCAGGCTTTCCTTTTTCGTTTAAAACAAGGATATCCAAGGGAGTGTGGTCAGCCTGCCATATTTCATTGGGATAATAAGACTCACGACGATAAACCAAATCATAATTATTTTGATATTCTTTTTTTCCTTTATGAGCAAGTTCCTTTAATTGTGGCGACAGATTTTTAGCAATCGCATATACTTGATTGTAACTAGGCGGGGCCCAATTTTTCTTTTTACAAATTTTACAGACTTTCCGATGAATAGAAGTTAAGGTGTTTTTTTTGTTTTCAAATATAAGCTTTTTAATTTCTTCTTGTACATTTTCTTCTACTTTAAAGCTTCCTGAATCCGAGCGCTTTCTTCGGATCAATCCTTTCAACCCTGATTGTTGATATTGATTTACCCAATGGTATAAAGTTCTTTTTGGAACCCCTGATTCTTCAGCAATATTACTCAAACTTTCTTCATGCTTAAGATAAGGGGCAATCACTTGATATTTATCCATCGCATTTTGTCGTAGTTCTTCTGAATATGAAGTTAATGGAGGAAGTTCTTGGTTCATGAGAACACCTCTTTCCCACGATTAAATAAAATTAATCGTCAATTTTTATTTATCCAAGTAACGATAAAGCGTTGACTTGCTGATTCCTGTCATCTCAACAATTTCTTTCACACTATATTCCTCACTTTTGTACAATTTTATTGCTCGTTCAATATCTCGTTGGTTCACAGGAGGACGCCCGCCTTTTCGCCCTCTAGCTCGAGCACTTTTTAAACCTTCTTTTGTGCGTTCAACAATCAAATCTCGTTCAAATTGACTAAATGCTTGAAACACAGTCATCATAAGTCGCCCTTGGGGAGTGACCGTATCAAAATTCTCTTTTAAGCTGATCAACTTTACATTATGTTCTTCAAAGTAATTTACAAGATCAATTAAATCTTTTGTGCTGCGCCCCAAACGAGAGAAGCTTTCCACGATAACTGTATCATCTGGACGCAATTTATCTTTCAGCCGATTTAATTGCGGACGGTTAGCTTTGGTTCCCGTCATTTTTTCGGTCAGTATTTCGTTGCAGTTATGTTCATTGAGCAAATCCAACTGACGAGACAATTCTTGTGATCGTGTACTTACCCTTGCATACCCATATATATACCCACTCATAATCCTCTTCCTTCTCTATTTTGATTTTCTCAATTGTATCATAAAGGGTGGGTAAAGATACGTAGATAAAGAGAAAAGTTTTGGCACTAAAAAACCCTTCTTCTAGTCTATAAAAGTTGTTATTTAAAATCGTCCCATAATCGATTGTTTTTGATACTAACTGATTTATAAAAATATGCCTCTAAAGTTTCCAAAACTTCAGAGGCATATGAAAACGAGAATTAGTTAATATTTGAAACAGGTTATTAATTTTTGATAGGCTTAGAATTAGACCTTAACAATCGAAGCCCATTCAGAATAACAACCAATGTACTTCCTTCATGAATAATGACACTGATTGCAATATCCGTTAAGCTTAAGAAACTAACGACAACTAAAAAGGCAACAACGGCCATTGAAAAAATAACATTCTGCCAAATGACACGATTCATTTTCGTAGATATATTATGAGATTGTACCAATTTGGATAAATCGTTTTGCATTAAAACTAAATCCGATACCTCTACTGCCACATCGGTCCCATCTCCCATAGCGATTCCCACATCTGCGTTTACGAGAGCGGGGGCATCATTCACTCCGTCTCCAACCATGGTAACTACACCGTATTTTTCTTTTTGTTCGTCTATAATTCTGGATTTGTCTTCCGGCATGACATTCGCAATCACTTCATCTATTCCTAATTGTTTAGCGACTGCTTTACCCGTCATTTCTGAGTCACCAGTAATTAATGTGGTGTGTATGCCTTGTTCTCTGAAATAATCAATGGTTTCTTTTGCATGCTCACTCGGAACGTCCATAAGGGCAATAAGGCCTATAACCTCTTCATCTACTGTTACGTATACGACTGTCTTACCTTCTGACGCCCATTCATTATTTAAACGACTATATTCATCTGAAACATCATCAAACGAAGTCGGTTTTCCTATACGATAATTTCTCCCTTTGTAATCTCCCGTCAATCCTTTACCAATTTGGTTTTCTACTTCAATAGTTAGTTTGTTTTTTTGCTCAAACTTTCTTAGAATAGCATCTGCTAAGGGGTGATTGGATTCTTTTTCAAGAGCTACTACGATATCAATCATGTTTTCTTCGTTCACGGAATCAGCAAAATAATAATTGGTTACTTCAGGTTTTCCTTTGGTCAAGGTGCCCGTCTTATCAAATGCAATTGCTTTAATATCGGCTAATTGAGACAGGTAAGAACTACCTTTTGAAAGGACTCCTTTTTTGGCTAAATTAGAAGTCGTCGATAGCGTTGCCGAGACAGTAGCTGCTGCTAAAGCACACGGTGAAGCTGCAACTAAAAGGACCAATCCTCTATAGACACTTTGTGACCATGTCCAATCAAGTAGAAAAGGAGCCAATAACATGAATAGAGGAATGGCAATTAAAACAACTGTGACATATTTCGGTTCAAATTTTTGGATAATACTCGCAGCTTTTGTTTGGTTATCTTGGTTCTGATTCACTAATTGTAAAATTTTTGAAAATACTGTATCTTTGTTTTCTTTGGTGACTTTCATCGTGAAGGTACCTGTTCCATTGATTGTACTCCCGAAGACGCCATCTCCTTTGGATTTCTCTTTCGGGATACTTTCTCCATTAATAGATGACTCATCAATGGACGTAGAGCCTGACAAAATGACGCCATCAATGGGGACTTGATCGCCATTCAATACTTGAAGTTGATCTCCCACTTTTAATTCACTGACGTCAACATTTTTTGTACTGCCATCAGGCTGGATTAACCGGGCAGTCGTTGGATTCATTTCGAGTAATTTCGTGATTTCTCGTTTACTTCTTCCTTCTGCATAATCTTCCAAAAAATGTGCACCAGAAAAAATAAGAATCAATAATGTACCTTCCCGAAAATTCCCCATTAAAGAAGCGCCAATGGCCGCTAATCCCATCAAAATGTGAGAGTTGGGCATGAACTTTTTTTGAACTTTGGAGTTCTCGATTGTTTCTCCAAGGCCTTCAAGAATAATGACATGATATCCTGCACTGATTGTAGCGATTGAGAATAAAATATTTCGCATTAACTGATAATCTTCATTCAAAAATAAAGCGATCACCGCTAAGGCTAAACCAATAAAGTATAAAACGACTGGCATTTTCCCATGATCATGGTCGTGATCGTGGTTGTGATTATGATTATGCTTTTCTTGAGACTGTTGTTCTTGGATAGTTTCCACTTCTATTGCCTCCCTATATAATTTATAATTCCTTTGTTTTCCATCATTTACTTCTTGAATCACATAAATTTCTGCTATTTCTGACTCCTTTCGTTTATTCCAAAAGTAAATCGTAATGAATCCACTTTACATATGACTAATTAGTCATATGTTTGTATACTCATTTTATATCGCTATATACATTTTGTCAAGATAAAGAGAACGCCACTTCTCTTTTATAAACAAAAGATTAGCATTGTTTCGCTCATATGGTAATATAGATATGAACGAAAGGTCATATGAAAGGAATAAAAACACTATGGATATAAAAACAACTTCTCCAATCGATAAAGGATCTATTCTGTCAATAAGCAAACTATTTAAGGTGATTAGTGATCCTACACGATTGTCGGTTCTCTTTCTTTTACAGAAAAAAGAGTGTAGTGTTGGAAATATCGCTATTTCTCTGGACATGGAACAGTCCGCTATTTCTCATCAATTAAAAACGTTGAAAGACGCACGCTTAGTGAAATCAAGAAGAGAAGGAAAAAGTATGCTTTACAGTTTAGATGACCTTCATGTTTTTAGTATTCTCGAACGAGTCTTAACTCATGTTAATGAATTAGAAAAATAAAACCAATTAGTATGTAGCATACAAACTTAGGAGGTTTTTAAATGTCAAAATCAGATAAAGACCATAATCACTCGAATCAGAATCAACCGAAAAAGAATATTAAAATTGCTTTCTTCATAAATCTTATTTTCTCTATAAGCGAATTTTTCTTTGGCTTTCTTTTCAATAGTGTGTCCATTATGTCCGACGCAGTTCATGATTTAGGGGACTCTATTTCAATTGGATTCGCTTGGTTTTTTCAAGGTTATTCAGAGAAAAAACAAGATGAACGGTTCACTTTTGGCTATAACCGCTTTTCTTTACTGGGCGCGCTGATAACTGGCGTTGTGCTAATTAGTGGCTCGTTTTTTATGATCTATCGTAGTGTGCCACGTTTGATTGACCCACAACCCGTAAATTATAGTGGCATGTTCTGGCTTTCTCTCGTAGCTATTGCATTGAATGGATATGCTGCGTGGATTTTAAGCAAAGGCACATCCAAAAACGAGAGCATGTTGAACCTCCATATGCTGGAAGACGTATTAGGGTGGATTGGAGTCTTGATTGTGAGTATTCTAATGAACTTTACCGAGGCTTATCGATTGGATCCTATCTTATCGATTTTGATTGCACTTTATATCCTCTACAAAACCGTTCCTGAATTTTTCACCACAATGAAAATTTTATTGAATGGTTCGCCTGAAAATGTAAACGTAAAGAGCTTGGCGGACTCCATTAAAAATGTTCCTGCTGTAAAAGACCTCTCACATTTTCACATTTGGTCACTGGACGGGGAAGAAAACGCCCTTATCGTCACGGTTCTTATAGATTCTTCCGATATAAACAAGGCTAGGGAAATCAAAGAAGAAATTGCAGAGCTTGCCCATACATCGGGTGTAAAGAATCATATCACAATAGAAATAACTACAAGTAAAGACGAACTGGAAAAAGGGTATGCTTATGGCAGTTAAAGTATTTATATATTGAAAAAAGGACTATTTTAAATCGAGTAGGAGACTAGTCAATTAATGGCTAGTCTCCTACTCGATTTATTAGTGCAAAGCACCCCTTAAATTTAATGCAAAATAAAATTACAATTTACATATAGGAAAAAACTGAGATTCTATCGGGCACGGTAAGCGATTCTTGAATCTGTTAAAAATGTCTAATTTGAGTGTCTAATCTGTTACCGATAATGTAGGGTCAAATTCCGAGAGGAGAAGTCGTGATGAAAATTGGGTATGCCCGAGTTAGTTCAACTGATCAGAATTTAGCACGTCAAATCAAAGCACTTAAAAAAGCTGAGTGTGAAAAAATATTCGAAGAAAAGCAATCGGGAAAATCAACTGAGAATCGACCAGAATTGCAGGCGGCCATTGCGTATGTTCGACAGGGCGATACGCTGGTCATTGCGTCCTTGGATCGTTTGAGTCGTAACTATGATGATGCCAGTGATATCATCAAGCAGATCAGGGACAAACAAGTTAAGATGGAAGTCTTAGATGCGCCATTTCTTTCTATGCGCACTGGCGATTCAGATATGGATAAATTTATGTTTGACCTGTTAACCGAACTGCTAGCTTATATGGCCCAAACGGAACGGAAGAAAATTCGTGAGCGCCAGCGTCAAGGAATTGAAATCGCCAAAGCTAATGGGAAATATCGAGGGACGCGGCCCGCTTACGCCGCAGACGCACCTAACCCACAAAAACGGTTTATCTACCGCCGTATCGTCGATCAATTAAGAAACAAAGCAACCGGTGCCCCAATTAGCTATCGTGCAATTGCAGCTGAAACCGGTGTATCGGTGCAGACAGTAATTAATATTAAAAATCGGTTGGTATAGCTGTTAAATAAGCGTCATCTGAGCACACGTTCGTTATTTTTAACGGACGATTATTTGAGTGAGGTCTGAGGGATTGTTTGATCTACGTAGGATTTTCATATCACGAGTAGGACTTCAGTTTAGAGATACTAATGCGATTAATATTTAGGTTACTTATTTTGCGTTCAATTAGCCTAAAAAATGAGTTAACGAAGCTTTTCGTTAATAGCTTACGGCTACTAATTTCGTTACTCACATTAATAAATGGCTTATAAGCATACATTATGATGTTTTGCCACTTTCAGCTATAGATTAAAAAAAAGCAGGCCACAATTATTAAGTTGTGTCGCTGCCATTCTCTATTATTCCTGTTACAGGGTCTAATTTGGAAACTCCTAATGAACATCTATAAATCTAGTTACATCACGAAATTAAAAACGGCCACTAGAGTATACCCTAGTGGCTAGTTTGAGCTTTAACTTTGTATTCATCTAATTAATGGTCTTGTTTTTAAAAACCATGATCTATCATTCTTAAAAAGAATAAACAGCTTTGAACTATTTAATAATACTTGATAACCATCATCATATCTATCAACTTTAATATCGCTAGAGTCAATTGTTAAATTATTATTAGATATTATACTTGAAATGCAGTTCTTTATTTTTGAAGCAATCTGGTCTTCAGAAGAATTATTAAGCGTCTTACTAATGTTAGAGTGAACTATTCCATACAGTAGCCCTTTAACATATGGGTTTTCGAAAATAGTGTCTGTCAAAAGAGATTCTTCGTTGTCTTCTAATATGAAATGGCAAATTACAAGTTTAATCCGAACAAGCCCGGAATCTTTCAATGGCAGTCTGTTGATGATGTATTTTTAATGGTCGTTGATTAATTAGTTCAAGTGCTGCTAGGATCTCATCAGTCGTTACTTGGCTAAAATTGGTCTTTTTCGGGAAGAACCAGCGTAACCGTCTATTAAAATATTCATTGGAACCTCGCTCCCATGGTGAATATGGATGGCAAAAATAAACTTTGATCTGATAATCCTGTTCTAAGGCCTGATAATTGGCAAACTCTTTACCATGATCAACAGTAATGGATTTTACTTGGGGACCGAAGGCCCCCATAAACTTGCCAAAGGCGGTGTTTAGAGCCTTAGCCGTTCTATTAGGGGCTTTGATGGCCCATAGAAGTCGGGTCTTACGTTCTACGAATGTAACCAGACATGATCGTGACTCACTTCGACTAGAAAGCACCGTATCTACTTCCCAATGACCAAAAGCTAATCGTTGATTAACAGTTGTTGGCCGTTGTTCGATGGAAGTCCCACTTGTAAATTTCCCACGATTTTCGCTCACTCGGTGCTGGCGGACATTCCGATTGGGTAGATCAGTCAATTTGAAGGGGAGCCAGCCACGATTAAGCCAATTATAAATTGACGCAGTGCTCAAGTTATAAGCGGCCGCAATGGTTTCTGGTGACCAGGTTAATCGTAAGTGATTGGTAATTAAAGTCGCTAATGCTGCCGTCAGCATCGAACGACGACCGCAATTCCGCCTTTTGCGATCTGCATCTTGCTGAGCTAATTCTGGATCATAAGGTTTAACCCGGTCCAACTCATAGCTAATCGTAGCTTTGGCGACGCCTAAGGCGTCAGCCATTACTTGGTAAGATTTATTCCCCTCATTGACCAGTTGTGCTAGTGCGCCACGTTGAAAACGTGATAAAGTAGATGTACCCAAAGTAATCACTCCCTATATTGGTTGGAATTAGCTACTACCATTGTAAGTGATTACTTTGGGCTTTTTAATTTCTGTTCGGATTAATTATAGAATTTGCCAAATACAAACTATATAAATGTAAATATATATAATTTATATATTGCCCAAGAACTATCAAATTTATCACTTTTGGCAATTTGTTATCATCAGTAAAGGCAATTGGCAAATTATATTTACCACTTAAATCGGTTGTATATCTAAACTCATCACTCTTTGGACTTAATGCATCAATGGCCTGCACGATGTCAAAAAATTTCGAGTGTAAAATATTGAGGCTATTCTCTTCTAATAATTTTTTAAATGAAATACTCAAATCAGTCAAACAATGATTATCCTTGTTTCCGACTTTAAAACTAGTTCCTGTAGCAATTGATACATTAGTTATCTCGTCTTTTAAGCTTAGTTCTATATAGTGCCTTGCAAGAAATAAAGCTGGCATTAAAAAAGATTCCGAATCGTTACCTGATCCAGCAATTGTAAGTTTAAACGCCTTAAAATAGCCCTCTTCGTACGAGTATTGATAATCATCATACTCTTGGCCAATAGGGGCGTTGTAATCAGTAGCTTCGCTATAACTTGTAAGGGGGCTTGTTTTATCTACTGTTTCTTCAGGGAGGGATGATAATCTTTTTGCAAGGTCACTTTGATTATTTTCACCATATGGATATTGAAGTTTGTCAGTGAAATCTTCAATGTTTTTTTCCCAATTGTATTTAATTTGTTCTTTTGTGTACTCCATAAGCAAAGCTCCTATACATTATCTGTTTTTAGTGTCGTCATTAGAAGTGCTATTAATTTTTAAATGATATTTCTATCTAAAATAATAGAAATATCATCTAATATCAACGTTGCTAAGCTTAGTGTAAAAGGCACCCGTAAAATGTAGGAAAACGGCAGGTTAGAACTGTTGGTTTTCCTACATTTTTTGTATCATGAATCACATCAGAGTGTAGGAGGAATTTGATGTGAGACGTGATTTAAGAGAAGGAGTGACGATTTACGTGACTGAAAATATTAAGCCTAACTTCGCCGAGATTGCCCGGCAATATAATGTTGATTATCGAACCGTTAAGAAAGCCTATGAGGAAGTCAAAGCTGGACTTAAGGGCCGACCAAGTGGTCGACCGAAACGGCCAAGTTTACTGGATCCATTCAAGCAAACCATCGATTCAAAGCTTGAACTAAATTGTTCGGCTGCTTCAATTTTTAAATTTATCCAGAAGAAGGGCTTTACCGGCAGCTATACCCTCGTGAAAGATTATTGTCGCCAAACCCGCCGAGAACGAGTTAAGAAAGCTACCATTCGGATTGAACATTCCCCTGGTCTCTCTGCTCAAGTTGACTGGAAAGAAGAAATGGCCCTAGTGAGCAGCGAGGGTGAGCTGTTTAAATTCAATATTTTCTTGTATGTATTGCCTTATTCAAAACTCAAATATATGACACTAACCTTTGATCGGAGCCAAGATACCCTCTTTTCTTGCTTACACGACGCTTTCCTTCATACCGGAGGTATTCCGACGGAAATCTGGTTTGATAATATGAAAACCGTTGTGGATCATACAAAATCCCAGTTTGGCCACGCTGTCTTTAACGAACGGTTCCACGAATTCTGTAAAGATGCCGGTTTCACACCAATTGCTTGTCGACCATTCAGACCACAAACTAAAGGTGCAGTTGAAGCCCTTGCTCGCACGGTTGAACGTTTACGGCCATACAATACTGAATTTGCTGATGGAACTGAGCTAATCGAACTAGTTCATATGCTCCGAGATGATCTAAATCATGAAACTTCGCAGGCCACGGACGAAGTCCCGTACCTGAAATGGTTAGACGAAGAAAAAGAGTACCTTCATCGCGTTCCAGTTAATCTCCTTGAACCATACTTCGAAGAAAACATTACCCGTGTCGTTTCGAAGGAGGCCATGATCAATTTCCGCAAATGTAAGTACTCAGTAGATCCGCGATACATTGGTTGTACGGTTGCTGTTGAAATCTCCAATGATGAGCAGCGCATTCACATTTATTATAACGGAGAAGAAATTCGTACGCACTCCATAACTACCAATTCGCTGAATTATGACCCCCAAGATCAGTTCAATATCCTCAAATCTGATTTGCTTAAAGGGCGGACAGATGAAGACATTTCAGCTTACATTCGTGAACATATGACTGATTACGACAACTTATAGGAGGCTACCATGACCACTAATAATCAAATTCTTTTAAATAATCTTGAGCGCTTAGGGTTAAACAAAATCCGTGAATACTTGCCGAATTACCTTGATCAAATTCACACTGATAATCTGTCATTAACTGAGGCGCTAATTGATTTAACTAATTCGGAACTCCAGAATCGACACGAAGGTCAGATTGCACGGGCCATTGGCCGTGCTCGGTTCCCCAATACAAAATCCCTAGATACATTTGATTTTAGCTTTCAACCCAGTATGAATCGCCAAGAGGTTCTGGAATTCCAGAATCTGGCTTTTATGGAAAAGTCTGAAAACTTAATCTTTATTGGCAATCCGGGAGTCGGTAAAACCCACTTGGCAATTAGTATTGGGATTGAGGCCTGTAAACAGGGCTGTCGGGTTCTCTTTATTAATTGTCATGAGCTGTTGATTAGATTGAGAGCAGCTTACGAAAAAGGACTGCTTGATCGATCTCTAAGCCGCTATTCGCGCTATGACCTATTAATTATTGATGAAATTGGGTATTTGCCAATTGGTCACCAAGAAGCTAACCTCTTATTTCAGCTAGTCAATGCCCGCTATGAAAAGCATTCAACGATCATTACCAGCAATAGTGATCTATCCGCTTGGGTTGATATTTTCCAGAACCCAACTGTGACAGCAGCCATTCTCGATCGCTTGGTTCATCATGTTCACGTAGTGAAGATCACTGGTAAATCTTACCGATTACGTGGCCTCAAGTAACTGCCGAAAACCTACATTTCTTTCTGCCGAAAACCTACATTTTTAAACTGCCCTTGACACTTAGCTATTAAATCGTCATACCACATGGATCCGTCTTTAGTTTTTCGAGTATATTTGTCAACTGTTATAAAATCTAAGCTTTCTTGCTTTGAAATTTTTAATTTTCCACACAATTCTGTCCGCTTATCAGTTAATCTTTTTGAACTATTGGTATCTACAACAACTAACTTTTTATTATCTCGTTCTATCAGGGTGCGGATAATTCCGTTGATATGTTCATCATCTTGATTGAAACCAAATCCAATTGAACATATTATATTGGAATCTTTTAAGCTTCTATAGAAATCAACGTATCTTTCTGACATATCAATTGAAGTCATTGGCTTGGTACCACTTTGAGTAAAAAGAAGTGGTACCAATATATGCTTGCTATCTGTATAATCAACTATAGAGTTCATATATGGGTCATAATATATATCGATACCACCATTTAAAAAAGAAATGTCTGTTTTCAATACTTCCTTGATGAAGGAACCATAATTAGTTGTTCCAATAACTGATTGCTCTATTTTGTTAGATTCTAGTTCCATTTTTAAGTCAGAGTAATATCCAGATTTATTTTTATCTAGAGCTTCAGCCTCATTTTTTATATATTCTTGTACTGTGTATAAAAAGACAATTATCTTAGAAAATTTTCCCCATTCAGTCTTAGGATTGTACAAAAAATGCCAATTAGAATCAATTAGAGTCTTATAGTCTAAGACATCAGAATAAATTTGTTCTATGATTTTATATGCAAATTTAACTATTGGATGCCAAGTATCATTTTTATATTCGTTGGATAACAACTTCAAACCAGCGATTCCAGCAGCCTCATAATTTACATTTAATGTTCCACCCAGATCATCAAAAATATCTAGATTTAATTCATCCTTCTTGAATATAGAGTCTTCTAATCCTCTTGAAAGAGTCTCACTAAGAGCACCAATCTGGAGTTGGAAAATAGCTATAATTAGTTCCTTAAGCACATTCCTATCATCATCATTAAAATCTTTGAAATCCTTATAGTAATAAATTAGTGTAGCGAAATATTGATTTGAAAATAAGTTATCTCCCGCCTTAAATAAGTCATTATATGCTAACTGCTGATTGATATTCATATAATCGATACCATAGCCCAAATCAGTTTCAATACGCTGATTTAAGGAATCTAAAGCATCTTCTGGATTATCAGAATAAATAGATTTTGCAGACTGTTCTGCTAAGGAATCAAAATGATTAATCTTATTTATTATTTTGTTTCTGTTGTTTCCTATTGTGTCTCTAATGATAGTATCAAAAACTCTCTGACCAAAAGATGATATACTTTTTTTGTCATAATCGTTTGGTAACCATCTCGAAGCATAAGTGCTTCTTTTGTCTATATTTTTACGCATATCGCGTAATTTTTGTTTTCCTGGTTCAGAAGATTGTCTAAATATATCCAATGCGAACTTTCCACCACTAGGCATACCGTAACTGATTTCTGCCCCTGCTCCAAACAAGAATCCAATTTTGTTCATAGTATATACTCCCTTTTTTAAAATGTTGTTACTCCTAATTCAGATCTCAAACTACTCGTCAAATTATTGCTTCTAAATATAGGATATAGAGTTGTAAAAAGTGTGCGATCAATTTTAAATAAAATGATAACAAAACCGTAAATTTACAAGTAATTAAAGGAGGCACTATCTACACAACGAATATATTCAGATTAAATTCTAAATAATATAGAAATTCTTTTTCATCGGTAGTTTAATGTTCGGCACCCATACTGGCTTCCCGTTGTTCTTCTCCCCAGAGACTTGGTACAGTGTCAAAACGAACTCGTCTTGGAATTGATTAGTTTCTTTCCAGTCGTTTGGTGACAGCAATGCACGGTTGCCCAGTGTCACGTCACGATTACGCCGGACAAGAATATGGGCGCTTGCCATTGAATTCTCACTACGGGCACTATCAATCATCTTGATGTAACCATCAAGATTAAATTCTTTTTCTGCTTTGAAATGTTTCAAAATATCCGATATAAATTTTAAGCTAACTTCAGTAGCGGGATCATCATTAGAAAATTGTTGAACTAAATCTGATATCTGCATAGTCGTTTCGTTCTTCGGTACGCTTGGAAAGTGGTTTGATCCGCCAACCAGGATATTCAGCAAGGATTTATCTAACACATTAGATCGCGTTGGATTCAAACCATCTGGATAAGCAATTGTGATCTTCTTTCCTGCTTGAGCCTGACGGATAATTGAGTTATTAGTCTCATTAATTTCTGCAAAAAGTTTATACAACGCCCGGCTACTATACATTGTTATCAAGCCAGGATCGCGATCATAGCCAAACATACGATTATGTTGCCACATCGTATCAGCATTTGGGCTTTTGCTGGTTCTGGTGTAATAGAATGTATTCAATTGGCCAAAGGTTACACCCCGGCCCAGGTTAGTTCCCCCAATAACAAAGTTACATCCAGATTCATAGTCTTTGTCATCGTCAATCGATGTTCCGTTTAATAGGACAATCGTAAACTCACGTTTTTCAAGAATCTGTCTAACACGTGTCAATACTTGATCGTGTGGTTGTTTCTCAGTATTTTGTGGTGTAATAGCGGCATACTCCCGATCAAATGCATCAGTGAATTTTTCGTCAGCATGGTGGTAAGTCCACCATGCAATTGCATCTTCAATTTCTTTTTTCGACTTTTCATGAGCTGCTCGCCGAATGCCAGGGTGAATTAGACAGTTTGAGACTTTACCACCAGTTAGCATGATTTGCGCTGATACGACCAAGTGGCGGAGCACAACATGTTTTGCGCTTTCTTGCGGTGTTTCATCATCAACAAAATGAATGAAGTTAGGTATATCGTTAGTCTCTGTTCCTGGAAAGAAAAAGTCACCACCGAGATAGCCATTACCAGGTTCAAAGTATTCAGTAAACATTGGCCGCCAATTGGAGTTAAGACTTTGAAGTAGCAGGGCTTGGGGAGTACCAGTTACCTGAAGATAAATTGATGCTTGTGCTGTATCACGTATCTTTCGTAGTCGATCATTGATCGCGGAAACCTTTTTTTGATTAACCTTTGTATTTTCTGAAGCAGCATCAGCTTCATCATCAACGATGAATAATGCATTTCCCTTCAGTTTTTTAGAATTACGGAATCGATCAACCCACGCCTGTAAAACACGTGTATTCTTTTTTACAATAATTAGCACAGGCTGATTTTTTGCGCTTCTGAACTTTTCTTCATCATTCTCGCTACAGATCGCAAATTCAGGCAGATCATGTTGTGCGCGTTCAAGCGTTTGTTTTTGTAGGAGTCTGCTGTCCGTTGTCATCAGTAGGAAGTAGCGAAATTCCAAGTCAGCAGCTTCACAGATAATGCCAAATGTTTGTCCCGTCTTTCCACTTTGAATATTGCCAAAAAGCAATCCCATTTCATGTGTTGTATAGGTGAAATGGCTGATGTATTTTTTGCCTATACGCCGAGACGTTTTTTCTATGCTATTTGCAAGTTCATCTTTACCTGCATCACGAAACTGTTGTAGATAATTATTAAGATATCCCATTAGCTTTTCTCACCTTCAAAGTGAACTGTCCAGACGTCTAGCAATTCCCGTGTCCAATGTTTCTTGTCTAAAGCACCTTTCTTATTTCGTGATGTTGGGGCTAATCGATTGAATACCACCCCATATTCCTGTGTAGATGTCTTAGTAAGAACCATCACGCGCATTTGGGCAGCATTTAACATTTCTTGCGTTACAACGCCGAGACGTTCCGTATCGGTAGTTGTATTATCGACTGGTTTGACGTATCCAGCTGTAGCCAGTCGTCCCTTGATCCAGCGCCCAAAAACTCGATCGTTACCAGTTTTACCATAAGCCGTCAGTTGTTTATTGTTATCAGCAGTGGTATGCGCTTCAAATTTATAACCATCGTCCGTGACAATCCAAAAAGGCTTATTTTTAGGGTAGTTTGGCTGAGTAGAGATCGTCTTATTTACGGTAATTTGAACCTCGTACCAATTTCTGGGCTCAACACCACCACTCAATTTATTATATCGACCGCTACCATAGGCCACATTGATATTTGATCGCGCGTAATCATGCCGGGCGGTAGAAAAACGATTAGTAGCTAATGGGGCTTTAAGTGGAATCCTAATCTCAACACCAGTCTGCAATGATCGATACATATCCTGTTCACTTTCGGTCGTTTCCAAAACTTCTTCGATTCCACCAAGCACTTCGATCCGCTCGTGGATTACCTTGAAATCGTTTAAATTGGTGGCGGAAACGGTGCAACTGGTTTTCAATTCCTCAATATGAGTAGACAATTCATGCAGTTGGTCAGAATTGGTGATTGTGGTTGCTAGTTCATATTGGCGAGCAACAGATCCCAACGGTGCTAGCACGCTTAAATTAGCTGATCCTAATAC
Organism: Furfurilactobacillus cerevisiae; assembly: GCF_048961765.1. GTDB lineage: Bacteria > Bacillota > Bacilli > Lactobacillales > Lactobacillaceae > Furfurilactobacillus > Furfurilactobacillus milii_A. Next base: position 346,114 of record NZ_CP185253.1, on the reverse strand, counting down.
CGCCGACTTTAATTCATCATTGCCTTGTTGATTTGGTTGCCAAAAGAGATAAACCTTGCCATGATAGCTCATATTGTTCACAAAGCGGATTTCACCTTTTCCTGTATCTTGCCATTTTTTATGTAGTAAACGTACTCGATTGTAGATACTTTCTGGAATACCACTTTCCAGATACATACCAACAACCAGACAGATCTGCTTAATATTCCCCCTTGAAACCAATGAGTCTAGTTTATCCAATCCATCTACCGAAACATAGCCTACTGCAATGTCCATTCTCGAAGCTGTACTTGCCTCTTTTACTAACTGATCAGAAATAAGTGGTAAACTCTCCCCAAATGGCATCGGTGGTACTTTAGAGTATAAAATTGTCATTTTTAGTCCTCCTATTATTCTCCATTTTCCCACAATAAAGCATATTAATCACGCCTATTAGAGCTTGCAATATGTAATAAAAAGTCGTATGATTTTTAGCATAGGCATATGCCAAAACACTTGTTCGATATGCTGAACTCATGGAGGTGTTCACTATGATATTTAGAACTGCTGAATTATTCGCTGGACCTGGTGGTGGCGCATATGCTGCTAAAACTTCGCACTTTATCGATACTAAGGGCAGAAAATGGGGGTATCAACATGCCTGGGCAAATGAATTTGATAAAGATACTGTTGATACCTATAAACTGAACATCCTTAATAACCCTAAGGCGACTACCGTTTACTGCGAAGATGTAAGGAAACTCGATCTTACTAATCACCAATTACTGACTGATATGGATGCGTTGATTTTCGGATTCCCTTGCAATGATTTTTCCGTTGTCGGCAAGCAAAAGGGGTTAGATGGAACATACGGTCCACTATATACTTACGGAGTTAAAACATTAAAGGAGTTTCAACCAAAGGTTTTTATCGCCGAAAACGTTGGTGGCCTATCCTCTGCGAATGATGGTGATGCTTTCATTCAAATTCTCAAATCATTAGCCGATGTTGGTTACACATTAACGCCAAACTTCTATAAGTTTGAGGAATACGGTGTTCCACAGGCTCGGCATCGTATATTAATTGTTGGTATTCGCAATGATTTGGCTAGTCAAGGCATTAAATTTCACGTACCTGCCCCGACCACACCCAATCCAGATGACTATGTTACCGCTGGCGAGGCTCTAACTAATCCACCGATTCCAGCAGACGCGTTTAATAACGAATTAACACGTCACAAGGCTTCGACTATTAAGATGTTGTCCTATATCCCAGAAGGTGGTAATGCTTGGTCGCACCAAATTCCTGAAAGTCTGCGTCTAAACGTCAAGGGTGCTCGGCTTTCAAATATCTATAAGCGCCTAGACCGTAATAAGCCGTCATATACCGTTACCGGATCTGGAGGCGGTGGTACTCATATGTATCACTGGAAGGAAAACCGAGCATTAACCAACCGTGAACGTGCACGACTGCAAACCTTTCCTGATAATTATCACTTCATTGGTGGTAAAGAATCTGTGCGGAAACAAATTGGTATGGCGATTCCACCTGCTGGTATGCGCCATATCCTAATGGCAGTGCTTAAAACTTTTGCAGGGGAGCCATACGACTACATTTCACCAACACCACGTTTACAACCTAATGTTCTGTTCAAAACATCTGGGTCGGAAGTGGCAACACTTGTTAAACTTTAGGTTAGCATACAAAAGTGAGCACTAAAGACACAGTTCTAAGCTTATTCTGTTAATATTCGATCACTGAAAAAAATCGTTTTTAGATTTTCTTGAATCAATTATAAACATTCCAGTTGATGTTGCTGTTTGGCACGTTTTTAATCGCGCTCCTCAGCTATATCGACAAGCACCACAAATAAAAAAAGCCGCCCTGTGTAACTTTGGTAGAGGTCACAGGACGAGCTAAAATCGTTTATTAAATTTCTGCCACCGCCTTTGAAGCGGCTTGCATGGGAAGTCTTGTTAGCGCAAGGCTTCCCTTTTCTATTACATTATAGCATGACCTTTAAAAACTGGTTAACGTTTTAGACTTTGATCAAGTTCGGATTCGGGTTGTTTGATCTCCGGATTCTGTTCAGCAAATGCTTTCAGTTGCTTCTGTGTTCGCTCACTGATTTCTTGGTGCACATCGTTTAACTGTTTTTTAAATTGTGCTTTCTGTTGTGGACTAGTTGCTTGTTGAATTTGTTGTTGCAAGCCTTGATAGGACTTATTAAGTTCCTGGGCTGATAGTTTTTTTAGATCATGCTCAGGTTCTTTTTGGGCTTCTTGCAAGCCTAATTGTTTGGTTAAGCCATCGCTAAGCTCAATCGCTTTGTTGCTCACTTGCTGAATCTCACTTAAAGCGCTATGGATTACGGCTTTATCTTTGGCCCAGGTGGCCACGTAACCGAGTGAGTAGTTGCCGGTATCAACGCCAATATTTTGCATGGCAACATACGCAACCGCTTCGGCTTGGGTTTCCTGATAGGCTCGTGGCCGATCTTTAAAGGCTGATTTTAAGCCGTGTAGCTGGCTATGCGCATATTCGTGGTATAACGTCTTTAGTTTCAAAGCATTGTCGGGCTCATCGCCACCAATGACGATTTCATTAGTGCTGGGTTGAAAATACCCCTTAGCCCCATTTAGCGTCGCTAAAGGCACTTCACTGACTTTAAGGTCGGTTTGCTGGTTTAAATGATCTTTGAACGCGTTATATAAGCTTGTCACATTCTGATGATCGGCCAAATTTTCTTTGACAAAGTCTTTAGCACTTAACACTGGTTCACCGCTAGTTTGTGCCACATCAAAGACGGGTAGATAGCGATAACCGACAATGGCGCGCTCATCGGTGGTATCAAGATGCTTCTGCTCGGCTGGTGTTAGCTTCTTAATGATCGGAGCCGCAATCTGAATCGCTTTTGCGCCCCGGTTGACGGTGCGGTTAAAAGCCTTCTGCCATTGCTTAAAACCGGCGACTTGAGTGGCTTGAGGATTTTGCGCATAAATTAAATCAATGTTTCTGGCGCTATAACGATGAAATTTAGCCAGGGTATTGAGATACTTTTTAAATTGGTCACTATCAGTTAATTTTAGGATTTGCTGTTCAGCCTGGGCGACTAATTGTGCTTTCCAAGCCTTAACATCTGCTTTATTTGGCATAAGTTACCCCTCCTCATCTTCAAAAATATCATTCAATGTTGGCAATGATCTTATTTGAATCGGGGTCGTGCCATAAAGGGCAACGTAGCCATCGGCTAATTTTTGCCAAGCCACTTGATAGTAAGCTCCATTTCCAGTAATTTCTTTTAAATACTTGTAGGCTCCTTTAGTCTGCAAAACCGGTAATTCACTCCCAATGACTGTTAATTCGTTATCCATTTCATGATCTCCTTTGCTTTGCTAATCTCACCCGTTGTTTGGGTTTACTTTTAGGGTTGTAAAAGTGAACCTAAATGACGGGTTCACCAACCGGAACGTAGTGCAGGGCGGTAGGCAGGTTCTAATCAAAATCAAAACTTAATTTATGGCCGTCAAGCTTTAACTTGGCGTCAAACGACTTTCCCTTTTTGCTCTTGAAACCCTTTAATTTGCTGGTTTCACCCTTAGTAACTAACGCTTTAATTGCGGTCTTCCCGAGCGTCTTGCTACTCCATTTCTTAGGTAAGGTAAAATCTTCACCTTGCTTGGGCTTCACAATGTAAAACTTCTGTTTATTTAAAACGGTCGCTTGCGGTGTTTCTAAGAATACTTCGGCGGCTTTTTGCGCTTGCTGTTGGTGATTGATTTGTTGCTTAATGGCTGCACTGCCAGTTAATTGTGTTGGGACATCAGCGATCAATTTCACTACGAACTTTTTGATTTGGTTCAAAAAGTTATCCGGGGTGCGTTCTTCGGTACTGATTTGTTGTAACGCTTGCTCCCATTTAGCCGTCATTTCTGGGCTAGTTAGCAAGGGTTCGAGTTCAACCGCTTTACATAAAGTAATTCCGGCGTCACTGACGTGTAGCTTGTTCTTTTCAGTGACGAGATAGCCGCGTTTCTTTAACACTTCCAGCACATTGGCCCGGGTTGCACTTGTCCCAATGCCTTGCACATCTTTAAGAATCGCTTGGGCTTCTTCATCATCAAGCGTTTTGCCGGCGGTCTTCATGGCCGTAATCAGGGTACCTTCGGTAAAGGGTACCGGTGGTGTCGTTTCTTTTTGCGGTGTTTGCAGATTTGCTTGGACTTGATCGCCTTGGTGAACGAGCGGTAAAGTTGCTACTTCTTGCTGCTCGGCTTTGTGATCATCAAATAAAGCTTGCCAGCCTTGCTTAGTTGGGACCTTACCGGTTGCTTTAAAATTGGCGTCGCCAACCTGAGTGATAATGGTGGTTTCTTCGTACTCGTACGGGTCAGCAAACATCGCTAACGTCGTTTTTAAAACTAAGTCATAGACTTGTTGCTGTAATTTAGGTAAGCTGGCTAGTTTCTCTTTAGTCGGCACAACTTTAGTCATGATAATGGCGTAATGTTCTTCAACCTTTTTCCCATTGACGTAACGTTTATTTGGGGTTGTATTGGTTACAGCGACTTGCTTAGAGACTAAACCCAGATACTTCGTCAGATTAGCCACTAAGTACTCAAATTCTTCATCAGTGATATAAGCACAATCGGTGCGGGGGTAACTCAACAACTTGGCTTCATATAAACTTTGAATGGCTGCTAAGGTTTGGCTGGCGCTGGCGTGATAACGTTTATTCATGGCACTTTGCAGACTGGATAGTGAGAATAGTTGGGGACTAGCACGCTTTTTAGCCTGTTTTTGGACGTCCTTGATTAAACCGTCCTGTGAGCCCTTCTGAACGTTTTTAGCTTGCATGAATGCTAGTAGACCTTTTTCATCTTTAAAGCGCTGATAGGGGTCCAATTTTGCGACGAATTTTTGCTGATTGGCTAAAATTTCAGCATTTAGTTCAAAATAGGGTTCCGGCTTAAAGTTTTTGATTGCCTGGTCTCTTTGATAGACCATATACAAGGTTGGCGTCTGCACGCGACCAATTGAGTACACCCCACGCACCCCATTTTTCCTCAACAATAAAGTATATAAGGGACTACCATTCATACCGATCAACCAATCACTAATTTGCCGGGTTTGGGCTTCTTTATACGCCAAATAGTCTTGGTGCCAGTCACCAAGATTTTTAAAGCCGGTAATAATGGCGTCTTTTTCCAAACTATTCAACCATAGCCGCTTAATGGTCTTCTTTTTAACGTCAATCTGGGCTTGGCTCATGATCGACCAGGCAATATTAGAACCCTCTCGGCCACTATCGGTGGCAACAATAATGGTATCGGCCTTCGTTAACAGGTCTTTGACGATCCCGTATTGGTCCTTTTTACTAGCTGACACTTCAAACTTGTATTTATCGGGGAAAATCGGTAAATTAGATAGGGTCCATTGCTGGTATTTCCGATCATATTTATCCGGTGTGGCTAGTTCAACTAAGTGTCCGAGACCATACGTGACAAGCGTATTCTCGGGCAAAACAGGGTCACTAACCGTATAGTAACCCTGTTTTTTTGTGCTCTTTTGAAAGGCTTGGACGTATGAACGGGCTTGACTGGGTTTTTCAGCTAAGATAACAGTGGTCATGTTCGTTCACTCCTTGTGATTAAGTTTTTGATCTAATTCTGTTTTACCTTGTTCAGCTGCTTTCAACCAAGTTTCACGTCGCAATTCTTGTTGTTGCTCTATCGATTGTTGCTTCAAATAATGTTGATACCGGTTGATGGCTTTGAGATCTGCATAGGCTGACCAACGGAATAATAAGCCACCCAGCAGTAAAACTAAGGCCATTAGCGCAGTTCCTAAAAAATCGGTATGGTTCGCCGTGAAAAGCTCTTGGTATAAATCCATTAACATGAGGTAAATTCCCATTATATAGAAGACCATGCTAACTAAGTTATCAAAATAGTAAGACAGCTTAGTCCGCCGTGAAGGTGTTGCAAAAGGGTCGGTTCGCATATCTTTTTTGGCTTTTTCCAATAACCAGTGTGCGATTTTCTTCATAACTATTTTTCCTCCTAGTGGTTACGGAAATAATTTTGAAACATTCTCATGGCACCCATACCAGCACTTTTAGTCACACCGGTTGAAGCCCAAAAGTCTTTAACGGCGTCAGGTGTTTTGACCACCAGAAAACCGAATCCGATTGAAGCAATAAAAGCAATAAACCCGTATTTAGCCATATTAGTGAAACACCACACTGATAATGACATACAAAGCACCTGGCTAATAATGGAAGCATTGTAATAAATGTACTTCTTCCACCACGTACCACTATAATCAAAGCTTTCAGTCGCCATGCTCATTGCAGCTAAAGGAATTGTCAGGTTATACCACGCCATATCAGCCACAAACACACACATTTTGATAAAGAACACGACGGTTACGACAGTGAAGATTAGCAGAAACAAAATCTGTAAGGGTAGCGAAATGCCAACATCTTTTAGCCCAGGGACTTTATTCATGCCGGTAATTGATTTAGCAGTAAACTTCTGATCAGAACTAAACATATACTTTAGCAGGGGCAAGGTAATTGAACCTTGAATAAATCCCTGTAAAAACACGAAAACCGGAATCACGGCTGCTGATTTAATCCCGTCCATGATGATATTAGCCCAAGTCACATCGGTACTTTCGTCCGCCTCTTTTATAATTGTCATCACAATACGCCCAAGGACGACCACAACGACTAACGATGTCGCAAAGGATTTGATTTTACATTTAGATTACAAGTGCATGCCCCCATCTTCATGCCGGTTTCGAGTTTGGTGTTGCCGTTGCTTTTTCGTCATTTCCCACTCAGTCTTCTTTAAACCTTGCGCCTGTCTTTGTCGTTGGTAATCTTCATCACGAGCATATAGAACAGTCATGATCGCGTCACTAAAGGCCGTCTTTAAGTAATAGTCTGGACTAACTGGCTTGTAATTTAGCGGTTGATAATGTCCGATATTTTCTTTTCTGTACTGGTCGTCCTTGGCTTGTTGCCCTTTTAACTGCTTTTGGATTTTCTCGATCTGACTGTTCTTAATCGTCGGATCGGCTTTGCATTCACCCAAAAAGAGTTGTTTAGTGCCATCATGCTTTAAAACCCGTTGTAAGTGATGATTTTCTAACTGATCTAAGCTAAGCTGTCCCGATAAATAAGCTAGTCCTTGTTGATGTTCTTGGGGACTGAACACCTGTGGTGGATTTGCTTGCCACTGTTCAATTGTTTCAGCCTGACATGGCTTTAAAACAGGATCATAGTACATCACGGCTGTATAGGCTTGTTCCTGTTTAATCAATGGCAATCCATCTAAATCGCCTTTGGGAAAGGCCCTTTTCAATACTTCATGGTATTGCGTTTTAATGACTTGCTTAACGGCCATGATTGCCCGTAGGTCTTTGACTGCGCGAGTAATCTTTTGCTGCTCGGTTGGTGAATACTTTTCTAGTAGACCTTGATCAACGTGTTCTAGACTTTCTAAGCTATCATCATGAATCATCAGCGTATATTTAAGCTCGATTTTGACTTCCTTTTCTTGTTGCATTAATAACTTCCAGCCAACGTATGGCCGTTTGGTAAAGGTCAATAATTGTCGGACCAATAAATCATCACGAATATTCATTAAACGTTCGTTTAATTCACTGCCTTTGAAAATCGTTTGTTCACTATTAGTTTCTTTAATCAATTCCCGTCGTTCAGCCGCGGTTGTCTGTTCAAAATCAAGCTCTGGATAAAGTTTTTTAGTCGTGCGATCAACTACTTTATTTAAGAGTTCATCTGCTTTTTTTAGTGAACTTTCTTGTTGGTTAATCGTCAATAATTGCTTAGTGACATCTTCACCAACAGCGTGCTTAATTAAGGTACTGTTTTTCCAATTAAATAGCATGCGCCGCTTATCATCTAAACTTTCCAAACTAATATAAGTTTTCAGTTCGTGGCTTAACTCTTTGACCACTTTTTTCTCGTTAAACGAGAAGTGTTTACTTAGGCTATCCAAGTGGCCTCGATTAACTACTTTCTCCTGCATATTTTTATAGCCAGCTTTGGACTTACGATAGTTCTTAACTTGTTGATTAAATGCCTTTCTTTCATGCCGTTTGCTATTGATTCCCTCGTGTTGCATTGGTGTGTCAGCTATTCCCTGTTCCACAAATGATTTTTCACTGATCCGATCAGGAATGTTTTTTTGCTCTAAAGCCTGATTTACACTTGCCGCCCAATTGTGCCGCCATTCAGTTATTTTTTCTTTTTTATCCCAATCGACCATCAGTATCTTTCTACTCTTAGGGTACTTGCTAGTTCCGGTATATGTTTTGTTGCCATTATCATCTAAAATATATTGCTTTTTGCTCTTAATTCCCCATGTTCCATCTGAATTAAACGGCCGATTAGTTAACATCACATGAGCGTGCGGATTATCTGGGTGGTCGCGATGAATTGCCACGTCGGCTACCATGCCCTCATCAACAAAATTTTCTTGCACATATTTTGTCAGTAATTCTTTCTGTTCATCTTCGCTTAGTTCAACTGGCAAAGCCACGTTAAACTCTTTCGCATACCGAGAATTTGCTCGCCGATCTTTTCTTTCTACTTCGTTCCATAATTTTTCTCGATCACTGGCCCATGCTGGTGAATTTTTAGGAGTTAAAATAAAACTCTCTGGCATGACTGACCGAGCATAGAAATAGTGGCGACCTTCTTGATCATCAAATAATTTTTCACCACTTCGATAAGCGGCACTGGCAATCGCACTTCGTCCTTTCCCAGCACTAATATTACTAAAACTCATATGAAAAATTGCCATAATAGTCACCGCCTTTATTTGGATCTATTGGTTGATTTTGTTGTCGCCAACGGCGACTTCTGATACAAGTCTTTAGTGCGATTTACCCAACAAGTATTTAGTGGGGTGTAAGTGCACATTGACCTCGTTCCACTCGGCCTGCTGATTCTCTTAACTTTAACTTAGTGTATGCCTTCCGCTTCGCTATTTCAACTTTTATCCTTTGACTTAACGTTTCTTATATGATATAGTTTCGGTGATTATTTCTAATATGATTGGAGGGATCGTTATGTCTCAAAGTAACTTAGAAAAACAAGAAGCTAAATTAAAAGCCCTTAATCAAAAAATTAAGGACGAAAAAAATAAGATTGAACAACGGCTAGGTAAACAAATCATCAGTCAAGCCAATTTAGATTATGCTAATTTGTCTAACGATCAGATTAAGCTTTTAGCCAAGCAATTTTCTGAATTTTTAAAGGTAAAGTCCGTAGATCATTAGCCATACGAGATGGGGAAATTCCATGTCTAATCAATATGAAAAACTAGTCGAGCAGCAAGCGCGTTTAAAACAAAAAATTGAGCGGGAAGATTTTAAATTACGGCAATCTAAATACTATGAAAATCGGCAAGCCCGCAAAGCCCGTTCTCGCCGATTAATTCAAAAAGGGGCTTTATTAGAAAAGTACTTTCAAGCTAATGACCTCTCGGTCGAACAAACCGAAGAACTTTTAAAAACATTTGCTGACTATGTTAACGCCCATAAACCGGATAAATTAAAAACCGATCAACCTAATAACTAGGCCGATCGTTTTTATTTTCAGGATTGTTTTTTGGCTTAATTTCTGGATTGTGTTTAGAAGCTGTCCAAGATCTATGATTTTTGATATACTTCTATGTAAAAAGCGAGTTTAAGCTATGAAAAATTATCCCAGCAATATTACTCGGCAACAATTTGAATTAATTCGACCAGCTTTAGAAAATTTTCGTAAGCGAACTAAGCCTCGAAAATATGACCTCTACGAGGTCTTCTGTGCGGTCCTATATGTCTTGAAAACCGGTTGCCAATGGCGTCAAGTCCCCGGTGATTTCCCAGAATGGCGGTCAGTTTACAACTATTACAAAATTTGGTCAACTAAAGCTGAACCTACGGCTGATTCTTTATTGGAACAAGTTTTAAAAAAATTGTCATTGCTCGGCGAACTTACCAAGGACGTTCAGCTTTAACTTCCTTTATTATCGTTGACGCTCAGAGCGTCAAAAACACCGCTACTGCTGAAAACAAAGGTTACGACGCTGGTAAGAAAATCTCGGGGATTAAGCGCCATCTGGCAGTTGATATCAATGGCTTTCCGCAGGCCATTCACATGACGCGAGCGAACGTCTCTGATCGAGACGGGGCCAGTGCAATGATCGCTTTACATGCCATGCATTTACGCCAGGTTCAAAATGTCTTAGTTGATGGTGGTTATTCAGGCGTTAATTTTCAGCTCGATGTAGCCAGTAATTTAAACGCAACCGTGCAGGTTGCGAAGCGCAATGAGTTGCATCGATTCGAAGTCATGCCCCCAACGTTGGGTAGTCGAACGATCTTTTAGTTGGCTAGAGAATTGTCGGCGACTTTGGAAAAATTGTGAGCGTCAATTAACCACCAGTCTGCAAATGGTCGTTTTAGCATTTTTAGCACTATTACTTAAGAGATTTTAGACAGCTTCTAACACTTTTAGTATAGAAGGGTAATGTTTTTGCTTGGTATTGATTGGGTAAAGAAATGGTAAAAAATAAGAGCGCGACAAGACCCGGGTTGACCCCAGAGCATAAGGCAGAAAATCCAGTAGCGAACGGTTTTTGTTCGTTACTGGATTTTTTGTCTTATGTGGCCGGGGTCAGGATCGTCGGAGCGTATTTCAGAAGCCGAAGGGTGCTCAAAATAGCATAACTGCTCAACTATACACATTCCAAAAAAGTCCCCCACCCAGCAGCAAGTCACTCACCCATCACATCTTCCGCCAGACCTTCAGCATAATCAGCATCGCCACAATCAAGGCGACAGAAATCCCCAAAGTCAGCATCCAAGCATATTGCATCCCGGCTAAGGGGAGTTTCACGTTCATCCCATAGAATCCGGTAATGATCGTTGGCACAGCCATGGTCAGTGACCAAATTGTCAAAAATTTCATTGTATCGTTCAGGTTGTTATTAGCAAGGCTGTTGAAGGTATGATCGATTCGGTCAACGACTTGGGTTTCAATCTCAAACATCCGTTGGACCTGTTCTCCTTCAATTTGCACGTCTTCGAATAAATCAATTTTATCTTGGTCAGCACCGACACCAAAATGGGTCTTTGGCAAACGATCGAGTTCACTGAGATTGGTTTGGACCGCGCTGGACAAAAAGGTCAACGTCTGTTGAAGATATGAAAGTGAAACCAAGTCACTGTTCTTCGTCTTCCGGTTCAACATTTTATCCAAATAGTTGCGTTTCTTGGTAATGCCGCGAGAAATTGGGATAAAGCTGTCAACAACTGTAAACAGTGTTTCCAGAATAAATGCATCGACGCTCTTAACCTCGGGATTATCCAATGCCGAGGAAAGTGCCGTGTTGACTTCAGGTATGTGGCTTTGATTAAACGTGAATAAAACGCCCTTATGGAGCAACATGCCAAATGGCTGGGTAATGTATCTCAGCGCATCTTTGTCGAGGGCATACGGCGCCAGAAAGATGAATAATTGGTCGTCCTCATTGATATCATAAACATAATTAGTACTTTCATCATTATCAGTGACGTACTCAATAATATCTTCATCTATGCCATACTGATCTTCGAGGGTTGCCCGTTCTTCGGCATTGATTTGAATCGTTTCAATCCATTTGGTTCCATTGATTGTCTTTTCGGGTTTGATCATTTAGTAATCCCCCTGTTAGTTATTAACCTCTATTTTAGACTAAAAAAAAAGAAGGCGCAGACAAATTTTTAAATTGTCAACGACTCCCAACTGCTAAACACTTTTATAAAGAATATAACGGAAACCTACTTATTTTTTATAAAGGTCTTTAAACGGTTATTTCAGCAAGCCAACCGTCTGGAGAATCAAGTAGATGTTCAAGGTTACCAGCACAATGGTGGCAAACCAAGCAGCGTACTTGACCCAAGTATGATTGGCGAACTCACCCATCAACTTCTTGTTACTGGTGAACATGACCAGTGGGATGATGGCAAACGGTAAAGCAATACTCAGGAACACTTGTGATGCCGTCAGTAATCCTTCAATCTTAGCCTCATTGCCATGATAGTAAATGGCAAAGATCAAAACTGGTGTGAGAAACTGTTTAGTAGCTTTTGAGAAGTAACCTGATAAAAGCTAACGAAACCATCATGAGACTAGTGTTGAGCTTACGCTCACAGTTACGCCATAAACGATGATAATTTCCCAACCAACTAAATGAACGTTCAATGAGCCACCGTTGGGGGATAACCGAAAATTGGTGTAACTCATTTCTTTAACGACGATTACCTTGGCTGAGGTTAAACTGCTAATCTCATTGGCAAAATTTTGGCCGGTATAACCACTATCAACCATCATGGTTCGAACCAATTTAAACTGCTCTAAATTAAGGGTGACGAGTGCAATCGCCCCGTCACGATCAGTGATGTTAGCCCGGGTAATATGGATAGCTTGCGGGAATCCATTGATGTCAACGGCTAAATGGCGCTTAATGCCGGAAATTTTCTTGCCACCATCGTAACCCTTATTTTCAGCGGTAGCGGTGTTCTTAATGCTTTGGGCATCTAAAATGACGAACGAAGTTCGGGCTGACCGCCCTTGCCTTAATCGTCGATCAGCGACAATTTTTTTAAAACCTGAGTTAATAAAGCTGGTTTATCAGGGGTGGGGGCTTTTGACCAACTCATCCAATAGTAGTAAACGGTGGACCACTTTGGATAATCAGCCGGCAAATCACGCCAAGTACAGCCATTTTTAAGGACATAGAGCATGGCACAGAAGATATCATAAGGATCAATGTGTTTTGGGTGAGTTCGTTTTCTTGAAGCTTCCAGATCCTGACGGATCAAATCGAATTGTTGCCGAGAAATATCGCTTTGGTAATGATGACTAAAATGTTGCATATGATCACCAACTTTTTTGACAGTAGTTTATCAAATTATTGGGTCAAAATCAAAGATACTAAACAGCTTCTTAAGAGATTTTAGACAGCTTCTTAGCAAAGTCTTTTAACTGTTTTTGAATTCTTTGTGTAAGCTCTGCTTTACTTTCTTTGTGCTTCCTTTTACTTGATCGCTGTTGAATTATCTTTTGACCCTTACCTCTTCTTTTTGATTTTAGGTCAAGCGTAAAATCTGAAATTTTATTTTGATCTAGCTTACTTAAATGACCGATTTCTTTAAAGTTTAAACCGGCTTTGGGAAAGCGATAAATATTACCAAGATCGACCCAGGAAGGTTTCTTCAACCCAGCTGATTGCCAATCTTGAATCGGATAATATTGTTGCTTGATATAAGGAGACTTCTTTTCATACTGACTAGGGACTGTCTGAAAACTAAAAATTCAGGTATAATCTGAGGAAAAACGAATCGAGGCATTCCGATGACAACACCTAAACGATACGAACTGGAAGATGCTCAGTGGGACCGAATCAAAGGATACTTCCCGCCATACCGGACTGGCCGTCCATCAAGCCTAGACAACCGTACCGCCCTCAACGCTATCCTCTGGCTCATGCGCAGCGGGGCTCCTTGGCGTGATCTACCTGAACGCTATGGCTCTTGGAAAACGGTGTATAGTCGCTTCCGAGCCTGGGTAAGTTCAGGCTTGTTCGAACAGGTTTTTCTCGAATTGATTGACGATCTCGACATGGAAAACTTGAGCTTAGATTCAACGATCGTTCGAGCGCATCAAAAGGCCACTGGGGCAAAAAAAACGCCGAATGTATGGTCGAAAATCAAGCTATTGGACTAAGTCGAGGTGGCCGAACGACCAAGATTCACGCACTCGTTGACGGATTAGGGAATCCCTTGGGTTTTCGCCTAACAGGTGGTCAAGTACATGATAGCCAAGTTGCCAGTGAGTTGCTGGAAGGCTTCGATATTTCTCAATCAAATATTATCGCGGATAAAGCCTATGGCACCGCGAAACTTCGCCAGTATATTGAAGATAAAGCAGGCGTCTATACCATTCCGCCAAAGGAAAATACCAAAGACAAGTGGACCTGTGATTACCACGTTTATTGTGAGCGCCATTTGATTGAGAACTTCTTCAATCAGTTGAAGAACTTTCGTAGGATTGCAACGCGTTATGATAAGCTCGCTCATGTTTATCTGGCTACGGTCTACATTGCCTCAATTTGCATCTTACTTAAGTAGTTTTCATACTGACTAGTAATTTTAAAAGCCTCGACCGTCTGTTCTGATACCCGACGAATTAAAACTGGTCGAGACTTGCCACCGTTAGTTTCTACAAAACTAACGTATAGGCTGACTAAGTCATTAGTCCTCATCTGGATCGTTGAGCCAATCAGCGACCTCTTTAGCGTCTTTGAACTCGGTGACTGGTGTCCCTTCGGTCGCCTTTAAAAACCGTAAATTAGCTCTTTCTTCTTCGCTTAAAACTGCTTCGGTATCATCGGCCAAATCTTTATCAATCCTAAAGGCTGAACTTTTGAGCTGGTTAGCCTGGTTAGCTCTGACACTCATTTAAAAGCCCCCTATTCTTCTGTTTAAGCCATTTAAATCTAACTTAAGTATAAATAGACTAGTAAGTCTTAAAACCGCTTAGAAAGGATTTTGTAGTCTTTTAGGACTAGTAGTACAACCCACTGTTATCGTTGTCGGCCGACTTTTCTTCTTCGGGGTGTTTGGCCGCATATTCTCTAGCCGCTTGTTTATTCCACCAAACGCCGAATAGGTTTTGCATGGTGCCGTACAAGTAGTTTTCCACGTTCTTGATATGCTTCTCATTGCTTCTCAGGGCGTTAAAGTAGCGTCTTAAGGCTTTAGTCATCAAAGGTTTTAGTTCTTCGTCGTCAAGCGGGATTAGAACCCCAATATCTTGATGATCTTTTTCAACTCGGTACTTAGCATTTAAGATAATGCCAATGAAGCGCCGCATTTGTTGCGGAGTGCGGCACCAGAAACTTAGTAATTGCACGGCTTCGGGTTCTAAGAAAACCGGTAAGCCACTGTCTTCATCAGTTAAGAAGTCATTAGCATGGTTCACCAAATCCTGGTTTTGCTTTTGAATTTCTGCTGGTGAAAAATGGGCTGTGGAAAAGTCCAACTTTTGAGTATCTATATTGTATCTATTAGTATCTAAGCTTCTAGGTTCTTTATATAGATCGTGTCCGTTTTTCGGAAGTCTGCTTGTATCAAGGGATTGGGATATGTTACCAACGGTCTCATGCTGATTTCCGTTTTTCGGAAGTCTGCTTGTATCAAGGGATTCAACGGTCTCATGCTGATTTCCGTTTTTCGGAAGTCTGCTCGTATCAAGGGATTGGGAGCTATTTAGATTCTTTTCTCTTAAATAAACATCTTTTTCATTAACTTTTAATTCCGCTAAATACAATCGGTTGGGTAATTGGCGGCCGGCTTTTGGTTGAAAACCCATTCTTTTCTGCATTAATAAATGAGCACCTTCAAGCTCTTTTTTAATTTTTGCAATTTTTGTATTTGAGCAGTCAAATAGTTTTTTTAATTCTTCGTTTGTGAGGCGAATTTACAATTGAAATGCAACACAAAGTAAAAAAATAAACCCATACCGGGTAGAATATGTTTAACGACCAAATCAAACAATTCGAGGTATCCGGTATGAGCTATAAACATCTTACTATAAAAGAACGTGAAATACTTATGTTTTTACGAGCTAAGGGGTTATCTATCCGGGCTGTTGCGTTACGGCTGGGGCGAAATCCAAGCACTATTTCACGGGAGTTAAAACGTTGTGCAGGTAATTATTCCCCAAGCAAAGCAGATAATGACTATCATCAAAAGCGGCAGAATTGTCACAAGAAGCGGCTATTAGACAGCCATCCACAATTACGCCGTCAAATTGTTCATTACATCTTAGATCTGCACTGGTCACCAGAGCAGATTACCGCTCGCTTTAATAAGGAACATCAATGGTGTGTTAGCTACAACACAATTTACCGTCATATCTATCAACACAATTTAGGTGAGAAGTACTCCTCACGTGGTGATACCGGTATTCAGCGCCATCTCAGACATAAACATCGGACTCGGCATTCAAAGAATACTAGACGACATCGAGAAGTACAGACCGACTATATCTCGATCCATGAGCGCCCTGGTTTTATCAACCAGCGTCAACGTATAGGTGACTGGGAAATTGATACTGTGATTGGTCGAACGGGTCACTCCATCCTTTTAACGATTGTCGATCGGCTTAGTCGGCTTACGCTTATCAAAAAGGTTGTGCAAAAGGACTCGCAGGAGATAAATAAAGGCTTAGTTGAACTGTTAGGGGCCATTCCTAAAGAATTTGTTCATTCTATTACACCAGATCATGGGACCGAATTTCTTCATCTTGATGAAATCAGCGAAAGGTTAGGTGTTACTGTCTATTGGCCCGATCCATATTCGCCTGAACAGCGTGGAACAAATGAGAATACAAATGGATTAATCCGGGAATATTTTCCCAAGCGAACAGATATTGATAATTATACAGAACAGGACGTTGAACACTGCCAAAAGCAGTTAAATCAACGTCCTCGCAAAGTGTTAAACTATGAAACCCCATATGAAGTATTTTTTGACAAACCGTTGCACTTAGTTTGACAATTCGCCCTATAAAACATTTTCATTTCGATATCTTGATTAAAGTTCCCAAATCCTTTGCCAAAAATCGTGCAGCCGCCACGGTTCTTGGCATTCTTTTTAACCTCAAAACGAACTGTGACAGTATCACCGTCTACCTTTAGATCATCTAGCGACGCTTCGGAGAATGGTTGTCCGTCAAGATAGCTCCCGTGATCAGTGACGCGAACCGTTTTTAAAATACCATACTGATTAACATTATCTGGCACCCACAACGGCGTGTACTTCCCCCGAGTATCAGAGAAATCACCAGGGCTTGTCCAATTGCCGATCGCGTGACCGTTAATCGAAAACGTAATGTCAGAAGGCCAAACGTTATTAGAAAATGGAAATTCAGAGCCTAGCTCCATGGATAGATCTAACATCTGCAATGTATCGTTCCTTGCCAAATAATTGGGAAACTGATATTCAACAAATCCTTCTGTCCACCAAATCATCCCCGCGCTCATTCGTTCGGGATCCATGAAATATGCCGGATTATCGACCTTGCCAATATAATTATCTTTTCCGGCCAGACCACATGACGGTTTCACTGAAAAGTTAGTAAAGTGTCCCACCGGCACATCAGTCGTTTGAACATCAAACGCCGTATAAATCTCTTGGGGAAAGTTCACATTGATATGATCAACCTTTAACTTAGACACCTTGTTATGACCGACTCGTTCAAATTCAATCAGACCTGCCTCTGCTAGTTTATTGAGGTGCATCAAAACAATTGTGCTACTAAGATTCATTTCTTCAGCGAGTTCACGAACGCTTAAATGCTTATATGACAGCTTTCTAAGAATATCCAGTCTTACCGGACTAGCCAATGCCTTATATGCCAGTAAAGATTCATTAGATAAATCTAGTTCCATTACAGATAACACCAACCTTTTTGTTTATCAGACGACAACAAACAACATTTAAGTTGCTTTAAATTAATATAAAGCGTTTTCTTTCATTGAAATTATAATATAAACGCTTACATTATCCAAATTTATTCGAACAAATATTTAAAATACCATTGTAAGCGTTTGCTTCTGCCTGTACTCTAATCTTGTACAAAGGATAACAAGTTAGCTAACGTTGTTCGTCCGATTAACAAACAAGACATGAAGGGACAAGTTGATATGACAACTGCAACAGATTACATTAATCCACTAATTGTGCAGCGCGCCGATCCATTTATTTATAAACACACCGACGGCTATTATTATTTCACCTCTTCGGTACCTGCATATAACCTCATTGAAATCCGTCGTGCCAAAACATTGGCCGGCCTCGCCCATGCTGCACCAAGAACTATTTGGCGTAAACATGACAGCGGCCCGATGAGTCAGTTGATCTGGGCACCAGAGATTCATTACATCGACGGCAAGTGGTTTATCTACTTTGCCGCAGCCGAAACAACGGCATTCGACAAGAATGGCATGTTCCAACACCGTATGTTCTGTATTGAATGTGATAACGCTGATCCAATGCGCAGCGAAGATGATTGGATCGAACATGGCCAAGTTAAAACGCCAATGGATTCTTTCTCACTCGACGCAACGTGCTTTGAAGCCAACGACAAGTTGTACTACGTTTGGGCACAAAAAGATCCAGACATTAAGGGTAATTCCAACATTTACATCGCTGAAATGGCTAACCCTTGGACACTTAAAACTAAGCCTGTAATGTTGACCAAACCTGAATTTGACTGGGAAACGAAGATTTTCTGGGTAAATGAAGGCCCTGCCGTTATCCATCGTAATGGTCGATACTTCTTAACTTATTCGGCCAGTGCGACCGATGAAAACTACTGCATGGGCATGCTAAGTGTTGATGAAAATGCTGATTTACTTGATGCCAGTCAGTGGCACAAGGCGGAAAAGCCAGTCTTTCAAAGTGATCTTGACCATGATCAATTCGGACCTGGTCACAATTCCTTCACAGTAGCTGAAGACGGTCAAACGGATATTTTGGTTTACCACTGTCGTGACTACACGGAAATCAAGGGCGATCCACTGTATGATCCAAATCGCCATACGAAGGTTCAATCCTTTACATGGAACGATGATGGCACCCCTAACTTTGGCAAACCAGTGCCTTACAACTATGACTAATCATTTAGAAAATAGAGGTTAAAAACATCATGCAAAAAACTGAATCAAAACACTTCTGGGGGTTTCCCTTCTCCCACTTTAGTTATTTCTTCATCTGGGCTACCGTCTATGGCTATTTAACGCTATGGATGGAACAAGTTGGTCACTTAAACGGAACCGAATCTGGGGCTGTTTTCTCCATGATGGCCGGAATTTCGCTTATTTTCCAACCAATCTTCGGGGTCGTTTCTGACAAACTTTTATTCAAAAAGAACTTAGTTATTCTAATTTCTGTTGTTGCTATTTTTATCGGACCTTACTTTCAGTGGGTCTTCTTACCACTGCTCCATATCAATTCTTTCTTGGTTGCCATTGTCACTGGGACCTTCCTTAGCTTTGTTTTAAACGGTGGGGTTTCCGTTATTGAACAGTATGTTCAACGTGCCAGTTTAGCAAACAAGTTTGAATATGCTCACTCTCGTGTCGGTGGTTCTGTTGCCGGTGTTGTCGCTTCATTGATTGCCGGTCGTTTATTCCTGTGGTCACCGGACTCAATTTTCTGGGCATGTACCGTTGCTGCCATTATCTTAACTGGCTTACTATTGTTCAGTGACAAAATCGACATGGACAACGCTTCTGCCGCTGGGGACACATCTAACTCTTTGGACATGAAGACCGTTATGTCTGTGTTCAAGATTAAAAACTTATGGGTTCTGGCCATTTTCTACATGGGCGCATCAGCTATTTTCGATGTGTTCGACCAACAATTCATCATCTTCTTCAAGACGTTCTTCCACACCGCCGCACAAGGCACATTGGTTTACAGTTACATGACTTCCGGTCAAACGGCCATTGAATTCTTGCTCATGTTCCCAATGCCATGGATCATCAACAAAATCGGTTCTAAAAATGGTTTGATCATCTACGGCTTCATCACTTGCATTCGGATTTTAGGTTCTGCTTTGTCACCAACTTGGGGCTGGGTTGTCTTCTTCCGTTTGCTTGCCGGACTGGAAATGCCATTGCTGTTAACGTCTATCATGAAGTACATCGCTGGTGCCTTCGATATTCGTCTATACGCCACGGTTTACGCCCTCGCGTCTAACTTTGCTAAGCAAATATCGGTCTTCATTTTCTCCTCTGTTGCCGGTAAATTATACGATGTGATCGGTTACCAACACACGTACATCTGGATGGGTGTTCTAGTCTTCGTCATTACACTGTTCGCTGCATTCTTCTTGAAGAAAGAGGATAAAGTACAGGCTGGTGAAGTCGAGGCGCCAAAAGATGCGCCGACGCCAGCAAATGATTCTGATAATTAGGCAATCGAAAATGTAAATGATTTTATTAAGCCATAAAGAACGCGATTGCCTCGCTCTTTACGGCTTTTTTTATAACTAATAAAGCAAAGTATGAAAGGTGATCATCAAAATGAAAGCACAAGTTAATGTAAATGTCTCTAACGCCATTTCTAAAATTGATAATCGCATCTATGGTTCCTTCATCGAACAACTAGGACGAGCCGTTTACACCGGTATTTATCAACCCGATCATCCCGAAGCAGATGAAGAAGGATTCCGAAAAGACGTTATTAAAGCTGTCAAAAGCCCGCATGTGCCATTGATTCGCTATCCCGGTGGCAATTTCCTATCACAATACAGGTGGGAAGACGGTATCGGTCCCAAAAATCAACGACCAACCCGCTTAGATATTGCTTGGCGTGAACTGGAAACAAATCAATTTGGCCTGCATGAATTTATGCACTGGTCAAAGAAAGTCGGGGCCGTGCCAAACATGGCGGTTAATTTAGGGACCCGTGGCATTCAGGAAGCAGCCGATTTAGTCGAGTACTGTAACTTTCCAAGCGGCACTGAATTGAGTAATCTGCGTGCCAAAAATGGCGATTCCAAACCATTTGCTATTAAAACTTGGTGTTTAGGTAACGAAATGGATGGTCCGTGGGAGATTGGCACTAAAACCGCATCTGAATATGCACATCTAGCTAACGAAACTGCTAAGGCCATGAAACAAGTGGATGATAGTATTGAGCTTGTCGCCTGTGGCAGTTCGTCCCTCGACAATCCAACGTTTGGCACCTGGGAAGAAACAGTATTAGATGAATGCTACGATAATGTGGATTACTTATCCTTACACCGTTACTATGGTTATTACGGCGATGACGACCCAACCGAATTGGATAATTTCTTAGCTAAAAACGAAGATTTGGACCAATTCATCAGTGGCGTCATCGCTATGTGTGATGCGGTTCAGGCCCGCAAACGGTCAAGTAAACAAATCAACTTGTCGTTTGATGAATGGAATGTTTGGTACCATTCAAACGATGCCGACACCAAGATTAAACCATGGCAGGTTGGTCCTCACCTGTTGGAAGATGTTTATAACTTTGAAGACGCCTTACTCGTCGGTAGTTTACTAATGACATTACTAAAACACGCTGACCGCGTTAAGATTGCTTGCCTTGCACAACTTGTCAACGTTATTGCGCCAATTATGACAGACACGAACGGCAGCGTGTGGTTGCAATCCATTTATTATCCATTCATGCAAATGGCAACATATGGTCATGGCGTTGTATTAAATAGCAGTGTCAATGTCCCAACATACAACTCTCGTCAATTTAAAAATGTTCCATTGATGGACAGTGTCACCATCTATAATAAGGATGCCAATGAACTGATCGTTTTTGCTGAAAATAAAAATCAACACGAAAACGCCGACTTATCAATCAATCCTACTGGCTTTGACATTGATCACATCGTAGAAGCAACCCAGTTTTACGGTTATGACGTTAAGGCTGATAACCGCGATGGCAAGATGGCAATCCGGCCATTAGCTAGTGTTGAGCTTACTGACGAAAATATCAGTGCCAAATTGAAACCATTGTCTTGGAATATGATTCGAATGGCAGTTAAATAACCCAAAAATGCATTGTTACTACAAAAAAACCATTTTGTAGCAACAATGCATTTTTAAATTCAAACCCCTACTTCAAGTCATCAAAAGCCCTTAGCGAATCCATAATCAGCTTAATAAACCGTTCACGGTCAACCTTCAGCAACACATTAGTGTTCTTCGGCTTACCGGTCAATTCATAGTAATCACAGACCGTTTCACCCTTAACTAATTCACCTTGTGTTTCCACATCGACATTCATCTGTTCACTTTCAAACAGCGTCGGGTCAATCAGCCAGGCAATGGTACATGGGTCATGCAGTGGTGCACCTTTGAATCCCCATTTTGGATTTTCGTGATAGATTTCAAAGAAATCAAGCAAGCCACGAAACGCATGTGCAACGGGGTTTTTAATATCATCAATGGACTCAATTTCATCCTTCAATATCTGTGCTTGGTGCGTAACGTTAAGCGGTGCCATAACCAAAGGAATTCCGGCATTCATCACAATCTTAGCGGCTTCAGGGTCCACATAAATGTTGAACTCAACAGATGGAGTCCAGTTTCCTAACCCCATAGCGCCACCCATGAAGACAATTTGTTCAATTCGATCTGCAAGTTCTGGATAAACACGCAGGAACAAGGCAGCATTCGTCATCGGTCCTGTCACAACCAACGTAACTTTTTCATTGCTCTCTCTAATGGTTTTCGCCATTAATTCAATCGCTGTCATATCCTGTGGTTTGAAATCTGGGTCTGGCAGTTCCGCACCATCTAGCCCTGTCTTACCATGAACATTACCAGCCGTTGCAAGTTTGTTAACTAACGGTGTCCGGTTTCCGCCAGCAACTGGAATATCTTCGCGATGCATTAACGTTAACATCCGCATGGCATTGTTTAGCGTTTTTTCCGGTGTTTGATTCCCCGCTGAAGTTGTTACAGCTGATAATTCAATCTTTGGTGAAGCAATCGCCATAGTCATTGCTAGCGCATCATCATGTCCAGGGTCACAATCTAAAATAATCTTTGTCATGTCAAACTCCTTTCAGGTTACCTGTACCTAGTTTACCTTGTTAACTACGTTTAGCGGGTACTTTTTGATTAAGTAGAAGATGATTAAACAAGCCAATAAACCAACAATGGCGATCAATACTGCGCTAATTTGTATAAAACCTGTCAACTTTGTACTAGCGATCGCAATAATACTTACGAATCCCATAAGGTAGACTGTATCTACAAATATCATAAACGCTTTGGCAAATCGCTTCGTACTCAGCAAACGAACGAGTGCCCACGCATATAACAAAATCACGAAAGCCGAAGACCTAATCAGCATTCCTGTTGTCTGCCCCTGCAAATGTTCAATGGTGACCAGCCAATTACTGCTAACAAATAAAACAATTGCCATTATTACTGTCGTTATGAGCCTTGACTTTATCGTCTTCATCAAAATCACCTATCTAGATTGTTTATTTAAAAGTACAAACCGACGATTGTTCCAGTCAAAACAGAGGCCAGCGTTGCACCGAGAAGCAACTTCATTGAGAACTTTGCCACATAGGCACCTTGTTCTTCGCTAATGGACTTGATTGAACCAGTGATAATACCAACTGTGCCAAAGTTTGCAAATGACACAAGATAAGCAGAAATAATGGCCGTTGCTTTCGCGCTCAAACTGGCTGTCATGCCATGTAATGTACCCATGGCCACGAATCCGTTGGTGATCAGTTTCGTTGCCATCAGGCTACCAACTTTAATAATGTCATGACTTGGCACACCCATTAAGAACGCAACCGGCGCGAACACATACCCAATAAGCGTCGTAAAGCTGACATTAAATAGAGCTAAGAACGTGTTATTTAGGAAGGTAACCAACGCCACAAACCCAATTAGCATTGCACCAACAGTGATTGCTAGTTGAAAGCCGTCAACAATGTAATTACCCAAAACTTGGAAAAATGGTTCTTTGTTTCCTTTAGAGATTTGAACGAGTTCATCGTTTGATTCCGTTTCATATGGATTAACAATACAGGAAATAATTAATGCAGATAAAATGTTCAAAAAGACTGCGACCACAACGAATTTACCAGGAACCATCTTCATATACGATGCTAACATGGCAGCTGATACAGCACTCATGGCTGACGCACAGATGGTGTACAAACGTTGTTCGTTTAACTTCGGAATCTGATCTTTAACAGTCAGAAATACTTCTGGTTGGCCCAAAATAGCGGTGGAAACGGCAAAGTAACTTTCAAGTTCGCCCATTCCGGCAACCTTGTTCAATGCCCAACCGGTCCACTTAATAATGAATGGCAATACCTTAATGTAATTCAAAATGCCGACTAAAGCGGAAATAAAGACGATCGGCATCAAAACGTTGAGGAAAAACACGGAACCACCGGGTTTGATAACCAATCCTCCAAAGACAAAATTGACCCCGCCGGCAGCTTGAACCATTAGCCAGTTAAAGAATGACGAAATGCCAGCTAGTGTTTTAACCCCACCTGATGTATGCAAACATAAAAACGAAATGATTAACTGCAATGCAAACAAAATTCCAATTGATTTATAGTAGATTGTAAAATTAATCCGAACGCTGTTCGGACAAAAAAGATCAGCTTCCTTTAAAATGGTGTTTACAACAAACCCATCTTTTAGGAGCTGATCTTTTGTCTAGTATAACCTATTCCGAACGAATTAAAATCGAAACCTTTTGTGAACTAGGGCTGTCCAATATCCAAATGGGCGTTCGGCTGAACCGATCACCGTCAACAATTTCTTATGAATTATCTCGATGTCAACCTTATCAGGCTGAATTAGCACAAAGTAGATTGTAAAATTAATCCGAACGCTGTTCGGACAAAAAAGATCAGCTTCCTTTAAAATGGTGTTTACAACAAACCCATCTTTTAGGAGCTGATCTTTTGTCTAGTATAACCTATTCCGAACGAATTAAAATCGAAACCTTTTGTGAACTAGGGCTGTCCAATATCCAAATGGGCGTTCGGCTGAACCGATCACCGTCAACAATTTCTTATGAATTATCTCGATGTCAACCTTATCAGGCTGAATTAGCACAAACAGATGCCGAATACAAGCGATCACGATGTGGTCGGAAAACTAAGCTGAGCGATGAGTTAAAGCAAACAATTCTCAACCATTTACATCTAAGCTGGTCACCAGGAATGATTGCTCACGAATTTAAACTAGCGACTAAATCTATTTATAATTGGCTAAATCAGGGGAGAATTGGTTTCTCCTTGAATGATCTACCTGAACATGGCGTACGCCAACGGCGTAACGTTGACCAACGATCCAAATATAATCAATCTTTGGGGCGATCGATTGAACAGCGTCCCATGATGATTAATCAACGTAATCGCATCGGTGATTTTGAACTAGATACCGTCGTTGGCCCTCGTGGGCATAGTAAGGCAGTTTTATTAACTTTAATCGATCGCAAATCACGGTTCCTTTGGGCATATCGGTTAAAGGACCGAACGACAGCGAGTGTTAATGAAGCACTGACTAAGTTCCTAACAACTTTTAATGGACCGGTGCACAGTTTTACTGTGGACCGTGGTACTGAGTTTAGTGGGCTAGTATCATTTGAATCACAATATGGTATTAAGACCTATTACTGTCATGCTTATACGCCAGCTGAACGTGGTAGTAATGAACGCTTTAATCGGAATTTACGTTATTTTTATCCTAAGGGGACTCGTTTTGAGCACATTAGTGCTCAAGATTTAACGACGACGTTACTCCAAATTAACCAGAGACCGCTTAAAATACTTGACTGGAAAACACCGTATCAGGTTATGCTGACCAATTTGTCCAAAAATTCGGATTAAATTTGCAATCTACCTTATACCGAATTTTTCTACGGTTGCTACTAATTAGCCAACCAATCCCAAACACAAGTGCTAACCCGGTTAATAAGAACACAAAGTTCATAATTTCCGACTACCCTTCTATGTTTTATTGTTTTCCGTACGAGGCCAACAGTGTTTCAGCCGCATCGACAGTAACTTCGCGAGGTGTATTACCTGCAAAGCGTTCATTTGCAACGGCCTCTGCATTGGTTGCCAACTCTTCGTGGCTAATCTTGTAATCACTAAATGGATGCAAGCCAAGAATCTGATCACGGAAATCTTTATAAGTCCGTTCCGCAATTAAGGTTGTCTGTTCCTCAGGTGCATTTTCAGGATAAACAGCACCTAAAATCTGGCCAATTTCTCTGACCTTATGTGGCATAACGGGCCCAACAAAACGAAGGACACCAGGTAAGGCATATGCGACGGCTTCCCCGTGAACAATATGATATTTAGATCCCAACACATGTGCCATTGAATGACCAACATTGGTACCTGCATTATTTAACATCCATCCTGCCAAAGTTGCTGCTACCATAACCCGTTCACGAGCTTCTCGATCATTACCGTTTTTAACCGCTCGTGGCAAGTAATTATATAGTAGGAACATAACTTTCTCACAAATAGCATCGGTTACTGGCGATGCCAATTTAGAAAGGTAGCCTTCTGCAGCGTGAGAGAAAGCATCTAGTCCTGTAGCAATTGTCATGTTTTTAGGTAATGACAATAACAAATCAGGATTCAGGACCGCGTATTCACTAACCGCATCATCTGCCAGAATTGCCAGCTTTTGTTTGCTTGCTTCGTCAGTAACAACCAGTGCGTTAGACATCTCGCTACCTGTCCCAGATGTCGTCGGCACGGCAATCAGCCCTGGACAAGTTTTAATTGTCACTTGTGGATCTACATAATCTGAAATTTTTCCACCGTTTATGCGGACAATGTTAATACCGCGGGCAACATCAATCGAGCTGCCACCCCCAATTGCAATAATGCTATCTGCCTTGTGCTCTTTAAAAGCTGCTACACCAGCATCAACAACACTGGTTGGCGGATCTGAAACGACTTTATCGAACACTGCATATTCAATGCCATTTGCTTGTAGCTCGGTTTGAACATCTTGGACAATTTCTACTTGTGATAAAAAGTGATCCATGACGAACAGTGGTCGTTGATAATTTTCTGTTTTCATAATCTCTAAGAGAGTTTCATCAAGGTGATTGGTGCTGACAACTTTAACTTTTTGAAGTAACTTAAAGTCCATCTTTTATTAAGTCCTTTCCATAAATACTCTTTTTTGAATCAATTCACTCAATGCTTGAATAGTTGGCCCGGTAGTCAATGCTGTGACAATTGTGATAATGCCAAACTTGCCACCCATCAAAAAACCAGCAAGCATTAAACAAACATCAAATGTCATTTTGCTACGCCGCATGCTCCAGCCTGTTTTATCTCGAATGGTCAACATAAATCCGTTAAATGGATCAACACCTATGTCGGCAGCTACAAACAAGCTAATCCCGATGTAATACAGGATGATTCCTGTTGCACCGCCAGTTAAACGTGTAATTAGTGCGTCATTTGTAAATATATGTGGATATAGATGCGAACCAATCGTAATAAACATGCCATACGGCACTAAATACATGACAGTACCAACATTTACGTAATGACGACCAACGAGAAATAGTAGCAAAATCAGAAAAATGTTTAACACATTGGAAACCATTCCTAGTTGAACTCGTGGAATGTGAAACGCAGCCCGCAAGCCATCGTAAATAATTCCGACTGGGTCATTACCTAATCGTGTGTTGTTATTAAAGGCCACGCCGATGCAAACCAGAAAAATGCCAACTAGCGCGATAACTGTTTTTTTTACGGTAAGTCGATTTTTTGTCACGCAATCCTTCCCTTAACTTCTTTAGAATTTTAACGTTGCTTTACAGTCCCAATTCCTTGGCAGCAGCGTCAGCATTCTCACAGAAGGCACGAACTTTGTCGATATCTTTTTCCATGTTGCCGCCTTCATACTTAATACTTGTTTTCGTTAATGAATCAACACCGTATGGTCGAATTTTCTTAATCGCATCAGCTACGTTATCAGGTCCAAGTCCACCCGCTTCAATGACTGGCACATTAACGGCTTTAACAATCTGCGCGTCAATATTCCAATCATGTGTTTGACCGCTTGCACCAATACCAGTGTCATGTGCAAGACCAGAATCCAACAAAATGTAATCAACAAACGGCTCAAACTTTTTGGCCCGGTCAATAGCCGATTCATTATCAACCAATACGGCTTGCATCAACTTTGTATGTGGGGCAACATCTTTTAAGCGTTTGGCAAACGTCTCATCTGCCGCGTACCCGTCACCCGCAATGTGCAAAATATCAGGTTGAATTTCTTCACCAAGCTTCAGCATTTCTTCTGGATCATTTGTAAGCATGATTGCAACAGAGGTAACGCCACGCCGCTTGGCTTCATCAAAGATTTTGCGAACACGGTCTAGCGGTACGCGATGTGCGGGAACACCTCCATTTTGCATTGGAACCAAACCAATATTGTCCGCGCCGGCGTCCATTGTCTTAACACTTTCGTCATACTGAATTAGGGAATAAATTTGTTTAATCATTACTTTTGCCTCCGTTAATTTGCAATTGTGTCACTCATTAATTTTTGTTGAACCAGTTTTGGGGTAATATCAGGAACAGATTTGTCACTTTCTAGAGCGATACTTGAAGCGGCCTGTGCAATTCGTCCAATTTCATGTAGCGGGCGATCAGGTTCATCAAAGTAGCTCCAGGTTATGGCTGCCATTCCGCAATCGCCAGCCCCATTCGCATTAACAATCGTTGTTTTAAAGGGTTTAACAAATGCCATGTCATCTTTATTCGCACATAAAATTCCTTGTGCCCCCATCGAGATGAAAATATTTGCAATACCTTTATCAAGCAAAACTTCTGCAGCACGTTTGGCCGTATTCAAATCCGTTATTTTAACGCCAGACAGCAACGATGCTTCTAATGCATTGGGTTTTAAAACCGTCATTTTATCTAAAATGCCATCAAAATGAGGTGCTTTAATCGTGGACACAGTGTCGCCAAACAATGGGGCTGTCACGTGCGCGCCAATCCAATTCAGCGTAGAAGGATCAAGATTAGCATCTAATAGGCAAATCGTGGCGTCGTTAATAAAATCTAATCTCTGTTTTAAAAACTCCGGTGTGATCTGCTTACAAATATCCATATCATTCACACCAACAAGCATGTCACCCGTTTCATCCGTAATGTACATGTAGGTGGATGAACGCTGATGCGCTAGCTGTTCTGCATAGTCTAGATGAATATGATTATTTTCACAGGATGTCTTTAGTAATTGACCATTGTAGTCATCACCATATACGGTAATTAAGTACGTTGGCACTTCCAAATGAGCCAAATTTTGTGCAATGTTTTGACCAACCCCGCCAACCGACATTCCGACTATTCCTGGGTTTGAATCTCGATCAACGACTTTGTCACTTGGCATGCCAAAGATATCCATGTTCATGCCACCGATTACAACAACATAATCGTCAGGTGAAACAGCTTGTGAATAATTCATCATAATTGTTCTCCTTAATTTGAATTCACCCTTTGCTGACATTTGTTTATGCGCATAAACATTTGATACTTTAGAATCTATACCCATTGTCTCGCCCTGTCAACAAAAAAGTTACCGCTTTCATAAAGCGAACTAGCAAACCCTTTGTACATACATAGTTAGCGGTTTAATTTATTTTTTTATTCACAAAGATCCATTTTAATAATAATCAACACTCATTGGCCGCCGTTTCCGAGCAAGCAAAAAGACCCTGCAGTTTCCTACAAGGTCTTCATCTAACTAAATTTTATTTTTATAGTAGATTGTAAAATTAATCCGAACGCTGTTCGGACAAAAAAGATCAGCTTCCTTTAAAATGGTGTTTACAACAAACCCATCTTTTAGGAGCTGATCTTTTGTCTAGTATAACCTATTCCGAACGAATTAAAATCGAAACCTTTTGTGAACTAGGGCTGTCCAATATCCAAATGGGCGTTCGGCTGAACCGATCACCGTCAACAATTTCTTATGAATTATCTCGATGTCAACCTTATCAGGCTGAATTAGCACAAACAGATGCCGAATACAAGCGATCACGATGTGGTCGGAAAACTAAGCTGAGCGATGAGTTAAAGCAAACAATTCTCAACCATTTACATCTAAGCTGGTCACCAGGAATGATTGCTCACGAATTTAAACTAGCGACTAAATCTATTTATAATTGGCTAAATCAGGGGAGAATTGGTTTCTCCTTGAATGATCTACCTGAACATGGCGTACGCCAACGGCGTAACGTTGACCAACGATCCAAATATAATCAATCTTTGGGGCGATCGATTGAACAGCGTCCCATGATGATTAATCAACGTAATCGCATCGGTGATTTTGAACTAGATACCGTCGTTGGCCCTCGTGGGCATAGTAAGGCAGTTTTATTAACTTTAATCGATCGCAAATCACGGTTCCTTTGGGCATATCGGTTAAAGGACCGAACGACAGCGAGTGTTAATGAAGCACTGACTAAGTTCCTAACAACTTTTAATGGACCGGTGCACAGTTTTACTGTGGACCGTGGTACTGAGTTTAGTGGGCTAGTATCATTTGAATCACAATATGGTATTAAGACCTATTACTGTCATGCTTATACGCCAGCTGAACGTGGTAGTAATGAACGCTTTAATCGGAATTTACGTTATTTTTATCCTAAGGGGACTCGTTTTGAGCACATTAGTGCTCAAGATTTAACGACGACGTTACTCCAAATTAACCAGAGACCGCTTAAAATACTTGACTGGAAAACACCGTATCAGGTTATGCTGACCAATTTGTCCAAAAATTCGGATTAAATTTGCAATCTACCTTATTCAAACAGTTCATGACGCTTAAGTTCGAGCGTTCTGTGAGTCAGATTTTCATTCACTGCCTGAATGCTCTCCATACTAAGATATGCAGCAGCGTTAGCCAACTGACCACTATCCTCAAATGACATTTCATTTTTATGTGCCCATACTAATGCTGCTGTGGCAGCTGCTCCGGCTCCATTAGTATTACGTTGGTTTATCTTTTGCTCCGGATAAAATAACTGATGACGCTCATCTTGATACAACATGCCCACTTCATCAATATACAAAAACACGTTATTAACGCCTTTATCTATTATTCGTTGAGCTGCTTGAATCGCCGTGTGCTTGTCAGTAGCCTCAATTCCAGATAAGGTCTTTGATTCAACCGCATTGAGGACAAGCGTATTTAAATGACCAATACCTTTCAACAGTCTGCCAGCTTTAGTAACCGAAACTGCCTTAGCAAACATCGGTCGTTGACAGTGTTCGTACAACCACTCAATGGTCTGTTGTGGAAGATTCGAATCAATAACAACTGCTGTCGAATTGTTAATCATATCTTCACGATCTTCCAAAAACTCCGGTGTAATCCGATCGTTGATGCTCATATCATCAAGACCAACCACGCGATCGCCACCAGGTTGATTGACATATAAATAAGTCGACGAATTGGTATCAGCAAACTGTTTGGAATACGTAATGTCCATATCATTTGCCAACGCGTCTGCCTTAAACTGTTCACCATTGTTATCATCGCCATAGACGGAAATGAAATAGTTTTGAACACCGAGTTTGCGTAAATTAAGGGCAATATTACGACCAAGTCCACCTACTGCATAATAAACATGTCCAGCGTTAGAACTTTTGTCAATCACGTTTTCATCAGCCACACCAAAAATATCCATGTTGATGCCACCGATAACAGTCACGTAACTTGGTGGCGTGACAATATACCCCTTGCCGCGCAAATAACCCTTTTTCATCAAATTGGAAATATGAGCTGCCACGCCTGACCGAGTGATACCTGCTAATTCTGCCAGTTCATTTTGGCTTATCATTGGATTTTGTTTGATCCATGATAAAATTTGTTCTTCTCGATCTGTCATAATTACCTCAGTTCTGCCACCACTGGTCAAAGCTCTCTAAAAACTTTCGCATTGCCCGACCACGATGACTGATTGCGTCTTTTTCTTCACCGGTCATTTCGCCAAACGTCCGCGACTCACCATCGGGTTGGAACAAACAGTCGTATCCAAATGCTTCACTACCACGTGGTGCCTCAACGATTTGCCCCTTAACCTCACCGGCAACTTCCAATACATTTCCATCTGGTTTAATGGCATAAATCGTCGTATGAAACGTTGCTGAACGATTTGACACATCATTTAACTTATTTAACAATTTTTCACGATTAGCCTTATCGTCATGATCTCCTGCATATCGAGCAGAATGAACGCCAGGCTCACCATTTAGTGCTTCGACCATTAGCCCTGAATCGTCAGCCAACACAAGTAAATTAAAATGTTCCATGATGGTAGTTGCTTTAATTCTAGCGTTTTGAGCAAATGTTGTTCCGTTTTCTATAATGTCAGGAACATTTTCCAAATCCTTAAGTGTGGCGACATCAACACCTAGTTCAGTCGGCAACATCTCTCGATATTCTTTCGCCTTATTCTGGTTTCCAGTCGCAATCACTAGCTTTGTCATGTCAAACTCCTTTAATCCAAATATTGCATCACTTCATCCAACGTACGTACCTCATGCATCGGTCGTTCACTACCAGCAGGTTTGCGCCCATCACGGTTGACCCAAATACAATTCCAACCAAGTTCAGCACAAGGCACGACATCACTGTCATAGCCTTGCGCAATGTGAATGTGATTGTCGTTATTGAAATGATAACGCTGTTCAATTGCCCTGAAAAACTTCAAATCCGGTTTGTAGGCATGCACATCCTCTGCGGTCCAAACGTCGAATGGCACTCGTAGCGTCTTGGCGTTAAACGGAATGATATCCCACGATGAATTGGACATCATGACAAGTTTATAGCCACGATCAACAAAGGTTTGCAGTGTTTCAATGACCTCGGGGAATGGCGTCAACTCTCGATGGGCTTGCAGAACCTCTACATAGTAGCGTTCAAACTGATGTTCAAGGCCAAACTGATAATCGAGATGGATCAGATTATTGCGGGTCAACAAATCGTAGTCGATATATGGATGCATGTTGTTGCGGTCATCCTGATAACTAATGAAGCGTTGTCGCGCCAGCTTCTGATCAACACCAATCTGCTCTGCCAGCCGTTCAATTTCATTATAGGTGCCATCCTCATTTAACAAGGTGCCATAACAATCAAACGTTAAAAACTTAGTCATTATCCTGCTCCCACTCACGCGAATTCATTATTGTTAAGATTCGCAAATTATTATCAGTTTATCATGTTTCGTTACCTAGCTGTGATTCAATTATTGAAAATGCAAAAGCAAAGCACAGTCCTCACTTTGATACCAGTGCGGACTGCGCTTGAATTTTAGTTTATCCAATTGGTGAAATGGTGATGTCTGTCGGAATGATATGTGCTTCATTCGTATAGATTCGGACACCATCTTGCTCTTTAGCATAGCGGTCTAACGTTAACCCTAAAAGTTGTTCCAAATTATCATACTCATAAATTTCATCGCGCGAATTCATTACGCGACAAACGGTGTTGGTCAGCTGACCTTGATCATTGTTCATAAAAATATTTAAACAGGCCTCAGTACCATCTGCCGTGAAATATTGTTCCGTTGCCAACGCATGATTGCGATGAAAAGTCTGTGTACGTGAAAGAAAGCCACGACAATCATAAGTATCAATTGAAGTCACATTGCCAACACGATCAACGTGTTCGACGCTTTCAACTTGTTCACCACTTTCAGGATAGTAATTGATATGTGCTAACGGTGCATCGGCTTCTTCGACCCTAGCCTTGTTTTTACCATTTGGCAAAACAGAATAAAGTGGCGGAATTCTAGTCAACTGTTCACTGGTTAACTTTTTCTGCGGTACGTGAACAGCCTGCTGCAATAAGTTAAAGACGCTTAACACGCGGTTAGGTTTGATATCCACCTTTGCCAAAATGCGGGCTAGTTCAGGCGTGTACTGTGTAATCAAAAGTTGAGCGTCCGGATGACTCGGCAAAAAGAGTTTGTACTGATCCACCGCTTCCTTGACAACATCCGCATCTTGACTAATTAGTCGATTATCCAATAAAAAATCCATTGTCTAACCCTCCTTGTCCGCAACTTTAGAATTAGCATCAATAAGTAACTGAACCCAAGCATTCCAAACGGGCTCAGCACCGAAACGACTAGCACTGGCGTATGCTGCGTCACTATATTCTTGTAAGCGAGCAGGATTTTTAAGCATTTTAACGAGTCGGTCTGCCATTTGATGCCAATTGCCTAAATCAACTAATCGGCCATTTTTGCCGTTTTCGATAATTTCCGCAGGACCATAATTAACATCGTAAGCTAAACCAACGACACCGTGTGAAACGGCTTCCAGTAGGGCCAAGTCAAAGCCCTCCATCCTGCTGGTCAAACCAAATATCTGCGCCGAATTATATACGGGTGTCAAATTAGGAACATAACCCTTTAGCGTCACTACATCACCCATATCTAGATCCTTAATAACTTTTTTAATCTTCTTGGGCTCAGCAAAGTTATCTTCTGAATTTTCATAGCCGTAAATATCCAATGTCACGTTATCAACTGATTCACGAGCCTGATGAACGGCTTTAATTAAATCATCCAGCCGTTTTTCGTTGGCGATCCGCGCCACGGCAATCACTTTGCCTGGGGTTCGTTCAGCCATTGGCACATGGGGAATCGACAATGTTGCTGCCGGCACAATTCCAACCGGAATTGTGAATACTGGAATCGTCGGTTTGAAACGATCCTTTACATCCTGTGCCTGCTGTTTAGTCGCCGTTACGATGGCGTCCCAATCCTGAAGGTTATGCAAAGCATACGCATAATTGTAGTTTAGCGCTGCATGGGCCGGATCGTTGGCATCCACCGTTTGTGAATTATGTAAGTGCAAAACTTTATACGCTTTAGCCGTCATATGACTAATGGACCAATCATCAATCATTGTCCGGTCTGAAATGAAGACACTCACCTGCGGATCATGTTTGGCAACTTCATCCAGGTAAAAACGAAGGAACGTTTTCATCCCATCGAAATCGTAATCATGGCCTTGATAGTCAACCAACGTATAACGGCTATCGATTTCGTTACCACCTGCATCATTTTTTAAATAGCGAATGATTGCCGGTGTACCATCCAACCGTAGATACCGCTCCATATCCACCTTGTTGTCTTGAGAATAATATTGTTCCATGGTTTTAAAACCACGACAGTCGTATTGATCAATACGGTATAAATTGCCGAAGCGGTCAAACAATTGAACGCTGCTAACTTGCTGTGTACCTGAGAACAGACTTACACGCCGGTATAACTGACCGTTCTGAAGTACATAAAAACGGCCCTCATCCTCGTGCCACTGGATGTCCAAACCTTCATGGTTAGCAGGAAAGCGTAAATCATTCATGGTCAACGGCTGTGATGCGGCAGCCAAAGCTCCCTGAAAGTAGTCAAACATGTTCATACTTTCAGCATCACTAACTTGAGCTTCATTAAGGTTCCAATGTAACCGCGGACTATAATCACGTGTCAGCAGTCGTGCGGCCATCCCGTGATCACGAAATAGCGCGAGCCGTTTTAATTCGGCATGCTCAATTCCTGATTTCTTTTCCGGAACTGAAAAATCAACAAAATAAATCATGTTGCCACTCCCTCGTTTCCGTTATTTATCCTACCTTTATTTAACCACTTTCGTATTCCCTAGAGTTAACGCTAACGCCTGTATTTTGTACAATTTTCTACTGTTGTGTTCTTGAAAAAAAGACGTTATCTTATCCTTGTAAAAGGCACCCGTAAAATGTAGGAAAACGGCAGGTTAGAACTGTTGGTTTTCCTACATTTTTTGTATCATGAATCACATCAGAGTGTAGGAGGAATTTGATGTGAGACGTGATTTAAGAGAAGGAGTGACGATTTACGTGACTGAAAATATTAAGCCTAACTTCGCCGAGATTGCCCGGCAATATAATGTTGATTATCGAACCGTTAAGAAAGCCTATGAGGAAGTCAAAGCTGGACTTAAGGGCCGACCAAGTGGTCGACCGAAACGGCCAAGTTTACTGGATCCATTCAAGCAAACCATCGATTCAAAGCTTGAACTAAATTGTTCGGCTGCTTCAATTTTTAAATTTATCCAGAAGAAGGGCTTTACCGGCAGCTATACCCTCGTGAAAGATTATTGTCGCCAAACCCGCCGAGAACGAGTTAAGAAAGCTACCATTCGGATTGAACATTCCCCTGGTCTCTCTGCTCAAGTTGACTGGAAAGAAGAAATGGCCCTAGTGAGCAGCGAGGGTGAGCTGTTTAAATTCAATATTTTCTTGTATGTATTGCCTTATTCAAAACTCAAATATATGACACTAACCTTTGATCGGAGCCAAGATACCCTCTTTTCTTGCTTACACGACGCTTTCCTTCATACCGGAGGTATTCCGACGGAAATCTGGTTTGATAATATGAAAACCGTTGTGGATCATACAAAATCCCAGTTTGGCCACGCTGTCTTTAACGAACGGTTCCACGAATTCTGTAAAGATGCCGGTTTCACACCAATTGCTTGTCGACCATTCAGACCACAAACTAAAGGTGCAGTTGAAGCCCTTGCTCGCACGGTTGAACGTTTACGGCCATACAATACTGAATTTGCTGATGGAACTGAGCTAATCGAACTAGTTCATATGCTCCGAGATGATCTAAATCATGAAACTTCGCAGGCCACGGACGAAGTCCCGTACCTGAAATGGTTAGACGAAGAAAAAGAGTACCTTCATCGCGTTCCAGTTAATCTCCTTGAACCATACTTCGAAGAAAACATTACCCGTGTCGTTTCGAAGGAGGCCATGATCAATTTCCGCAAATGTAAGTACTCAGTAGATCCGCGATACATTGGTTGTACGGTTGCTGTTGAAATCTCCAATGATGAGCAGCGCATTCACATTTATTATAACGGAGAAGAAATTCGTACGCACTCCATAACTACCAATTCGCTGAATTATGACCCCCAAGATCAGTTCAATATCCTCAAATCTGATTTGCTTAAAGGGCGGACAGATGAAGACATTTCAGCTTACATTCGTGAACATATGACTGATTACGACAACTTATAGGAGGCTACCATGACCACTAATAATCAAATTCTTTTAAATAATCTTGAGCGCTTAGGGTTAAACAAAATCCGTGAATACTTGCCGAATTACCTTGATCAAATTCACACTGATAATCTGTCATTAACTGAGGCGCTAATTGATTTAACTAATTCGGAACTCCAGAATCGACACGAAGGTCAGATTGCACGGGCCATTGGCCGTGCTCGGTTCCCCAATACAAAATCCCTAGATACATTTGATTTTAGCTTTCAACCCAGTATGAATCGCCAAGAGGTTCTGGAATTCCAGAATCTGGCTTTTATGGAAAAGTCTGAAAACTTAATCTTTATTGGCAATCCGGGAGTCGGTAAAACCCACTTGGCAATTAGTATTGGGATTGAGGCCTGTAAACAGGGCTGTCGGGTTCTCTTTATTAATTGTCATGAGCTGTTGATTAGATTGAGAGCAGCTTACGAAAAAGGACTGCTTGATCGATCTCTAAGCCGCTATTCGCGCTATGACCTATTAATTATTGATGAAATTGGGTATTTGCCAATTGGTCACCAAGAAGCTAACCTCTTATTTCAGCTAGTCAATGCCCGCTATGAAAAGCATTCAACGATCATTACCAGCAATAGTGATCTATCCGCTTGGGTTGATATTTTCCAGAACCCAACTGTGACAGCAGCCATTCTCGATCGCTTGGTTCATCATGTTCACGTAGTGAAGATCACTGGTAAATCTTACCGATTACGTGGCCTCAAGTAACTGCCGAAAACCTACATTTCTTTCTGCCGAAAACCTACATTTTTAAACTGCCCTTGACAATCCTCTCAAAAACTCAGAGTTATCTGTCTCAATTCTAAGCAGAAGGGCGCCAATGTTACTACCTAAATCATCTTTCAAACCAGATTTCAATAATAAATGTAAATTCGCGTTTACTGGGTGGGGGGACCCATTAAACGCGAATTTATTTGGGGATATTTAAGGCGGCATCAGTTGAACGGGTGAAGCCGCCCAGTTTTATAAATTCAATTAAGAACTAACTCACTTTGGGAATGTAAATCCTAGTCTTGATGGTCGCGGCTTTTGCCTTGTCGTTCGTCACGCCGGCTGGATCCAAAACCATAATGTGCATATCACGCTTCAACTGCTTCAGGATAACTTGATGTACCGCTTCATCGCTGACAATAATATTGTTAACTGGTGAATTTTCTGCAACGATTTGTTCAATCAACGCTTTGTTGTCAACGTCCGTAATGAGTGGAATCAATTCGAACCGACGATCATCATCGTTCAGCAGTTGCTCAAAGTAAGGAGTGTCCGTGTCGATAATAAGTGAATCATTCGGCCGCGTCAGAGCGTGGGACTTCATCCACCATTCGTAATAATCATTTTCAGTTTCAAACGTTCGTTCTACTGTTTTGCCAGCATCGGTTGTTTGAACAACAACATGGTCTTCAAAGAACACTTTTTCCAACGCAACACTGTGATCAGGACGATAGTAAATTTCCGAGGCAGCGTGTTTGGCGTCCCGCGGATCAACATACTGAGTCGCCAACAAGACATTTTGCTGATCGTAAATTGCCATCTTAAACAGCTTGTCGTTTTGGAAATACTTCACACTTTCCAAGGAACGGTCAGCACGGTATTGCAATGTGACACTTTGTTTGCCACTGGCGGAACGAATCATTTCGGGCTGTTCCTCAGTGCCAGCATTCACTTGCCAATCTTGGCTTTGATCCAATGGTAAGGCAACATCTGCGTGTTGTTGCGTATCAGCATTACGTTGAAAGTCTAAGTATGGATTAATAACGTGCCCTGCATGATGTAAAATGCCCGAGCCTAGATAATCAGCCCAAATTTCGCTCAACTCCCGATTGAAATCGGTTGTCAGTAAATCAAAATGGGCGTCTGTTTTATCAAACAGATGGTCAATAATTTCCAAACCATTCTGATCACTCAGCTGACTGAGTGGAATTAACGTATTGGAATAGAAAACGTAGTGATGTGATGGGTCAAACTGAAAGTTGTCGATGAGTTTTGTCGAACTGAAATAAAATTTCATCAAATCAGTTAACTGTTGGAACTGCTCGGCTAAGTTTGCTTTATCCTGCTTAACAGCTCTTAACTTCCCATCATCGGCAGTTAACTTCTCCTGTTGTAGACTCACCTTTTTATCAATTTCAGCTAACTGTTTTTGAATGTCGGCAGTTGCGTCATCTTGGTTATTGGCTTGCTCTTGAGCGGAAACTCTTTTGTTCAAGGCAGTAACAGTTTTTCCTTGCTTAACAATCTCCTGATTAACACCGTTTTCGGCTTGTTCAAGCTCATGATCACGTACATTGATATCCGAAATCTGCTTACGTTTGGCATCAATTTCTTCCATTAGGGAATTCAAATTTCCCTGTTGACTAAGATCACCAAGCAGTTTGTGCTCCTGCTTATCTAACTGTGCCCGCTGTTTGGCGATTTGTGCGGATTGTGCCTTCATTTTCGCTAGAATGGCTGATTGTTCTGCAAACTTTTGTTTGGTTTCATTCAACGATGCCGCCAATTGTTTTTGCTTGGCCGCAACCTTATTGCGTTGATCCTGTAACTGAGAAAAAACTTCGAAGTCTGCGTTTCGTTGCTGAGCGAGTTTGTCGTAATCGCGATTAACGGCTCGTGACTGAGTCCGAAGATAGTCTTTTTCGGTTAGCAGCTGAGAGCGTAGTTCGTTGCGCGCATCTCCATACTGTTGATTAAGCTGATTGACGTGTTTCTCCAGTTGCTCACGTTTAGCCGTTAACTTCTGGTATGCATCCTCCTTAGCAACAGGAACTGATACCGACGCCTGTTCAGTCTCTTTCACATTTGACGGTTCGACAGTCGCTGTGGAATGAATGACCGTCTGAGTGGCCTGCGTTTGTTCTTTCGGTGCTTCCGATGCCGCGGTCGTCGGTGCTGAGTCGGTCACCTTTTTACCATGTCCAAATAATTTCATAAGCTATCTTCCCCCAACTCGCTTGATGAAAAGTACGATTCAAACGTTCCGTAAATCATCCAATTCTGATATCAAACGCCGTATAGACGTTGACGATGTTGTTTATGATGCCTTTGCATTGACGTTTGAACACCTTGACTCACCGCCATCTATTCAAGAGACTTTACGTGAAAATCTCCTCAATAGATGGCGGGAAGCCAAATTGCTTTCCGTCATTTTAAAAATTCAGACCTGCTTACGTACTACTTTGTTTCTTCATTTGTGGAGCCATCAACTTCGTGCTTACGACGTTTGCCAAGCAACATTGCTGATCCTGCGGCTAATGTTGCCACACCAAGCAATCCCATGACACCAGCAGATGATTCGTTGGTATCTGGTAATGTGTTGGCGGCAGCAGTTGCCTTGTTCTCAACAACATTTCCATTTGCTTTAGCAGATGGTTGTGCTGACTGCTTAGCAGTTGGTGCTACAAGCGTCGTGGCCTTGGTTTCAGGTTCTGACTTAACAGTTGCGTTCGCCAATGGTTGGGCAATCGCTGACTTAGTTGTCGCTACACTCGCCTTTTCGGTTGCTGGTGCGGCTGTTTCGCTAGGTTGTTGACCAGCGCTGGCACTACCAGTTTGAACACCATTTGTACCTGACACGCCAGTAGTCCCTGTTGAGCCATTAGTACCGTTTGTACCATTAGTACCATTGGTGCCAGCGATTCCGTTTGTGCCATTTGAACCACTAGTGCCGTTTGACCCGTTAGTGCCAGCTAGTCCGTTAGCACCAGCCAATCCATTCGTGCCATTTGTACCCGCTGAACCATTAGTGCCATTAGTACCGTTGGCGCCAGGGGTTCCATTCGACCCATCGGTACCGTTTGAACCATTTGTGCCATTCGACCCATCGGTACCGTTTGAACCATTTGTGCCATTCGATCCATCGGTGCCGTTCGTACCGTTAGCACCGGCTGACCCGTTAGTACCGTTCGTACCGTTGGTTCCATTCGAACCATTAGTACCATTCGTGCCAGCTGAACCATTGGTGCCGTTTGAGCCATCGGAACCATTAGTTGTGCCTGTCGAACCAGAACCTGCGGAAGTCGTGTTGTCGTAGTAGTCTTTAGGATCAACGGATACCGCTTGGGCATCAATCAAGGACTTGTACAACTTCACCTTGCCGGCAGGATCAACCGTGGTTGCCACGTCACCTTTGTTTGGTCCAGCGACTGTGACACTACCATCCGGATCAACGGTTACGACTTGGCCATTCAACGTTGCAGTACCGCCTGTGGTTGGAAATACCTGCGTACCGACTACCTTACCTGAAGCATCAGTGGCCGTTGCGGTCGTGGTGCCATCAGAGTTCTTAGCAAACGTAACGTTCGTACCGCTTGGATTGCTGATTGTTGAACTCGTGATTTTGTTTTCTGGATCACGGTTGATCGTTACTGAACCAGCAGGTGTCGTCTTAACTTCAGTTGAACTGCCATCTGGTTTCTTCGTAACCACATCAACAACCTTACCTGAGCCATTGGTTGTTGTTGCCGTGGTGCCAGTCTTTGGATCACCAGTCGTTGTTGTCGTGGTGCCATCCGAGTTGTGGGTAACTGTTGGTTCAGTAGTGGTACCTGTCGAACCAGTGCTACCTTCGGATCCGGTCGTACCTGTCGAACCGGTGCTGCCTTCAGATCCGGTCGTACCTGTCGAGCCGGTGCTACCTTCAGATCCGGTCGTACCTGTCGAGCCGGTGCTACCTTCAGATCCGGTCGTACCTGTCGAGCCGGTGCTACCTTCGGATCCGGTCGTACCTGTCGAGCCGGTGCTGCCTTCAGATCCGGTCGTACCTGTCGAACCGGTGCTGCCTTCAGATCCGGTCGTACCTGTCGAGCCGGTGCTACCTTCGGATCCGGTCGTACCTGTCGAACCGGTGCTACCTTCGGATCCGGTCGTACCTGTCGAGCCGGCGCTGCCCTCAGATCCGGTTGTACCAGTCGAGCCGGTGCTGTCGCTGCCAGCTGCTGAGGTGTTATCGTAGTAATTCTTCGGATCAACGGAGACACCCGTAGCATCAATTAGGGTTCGTGAACGCGTAACCTTGCCAGTAGGATCAACGTTTGTGTTAATGCTATCGGCCTTTGGTCCGCCAACAGTCAACGTACCATCGCTACCTACTGTGGCTGTTTTTCCACCAACTGTAGCTGTTCCACCATTTGCAGGAATTGTGGCAGTTCCAGTGACTTTTCCAGTTGGATCAGTAGCCGTTGCGGTTGTCGTGCCATCGCTATTCTTAACAAGCGTAACTTTAGCACCGTCACGGTCGCCAACCGTTGCACCGGTAACACTGCCCTTGGCATCCTTAGCAACAGTCGTGTAGCTACCGTCAGGATTGAAGGTTTGGTCAGTAGAGGTACCGTCACTATTCTTTGTTGCGATCTCAGTGATGTTACCGTTGATACCCTTAGTGGTCGTAGTTACTGCACCAGTCTTCGGATCCTTCGTAACGGTCGTGCTAGTACCGTCGCTATTTTGAGTCGTTTGACTATTTGCATCACTAGAACCTATCGTTTCAGTATTAGTTACCTTCCCGTCCGGGTCTTTTGTCACAACTTGGCTCGTACCATCACTGTTTGGCGTAGTTGTTACAGTTGAACCATCAGAACCAGTGTCAACAGTTGATGTCGTGTGACCTTGAGGATCCTTATTAACGGTTTCAGTGCCGCCGCCTGAAGTTGGCGTGGTCGTTGTGTAGGCTGTGTTTGCAGTATCATAACCGGTTGAAGCTGCTGTGACACTGTCATTAGCAGCTTTTAGATTGGCTGCCGCTTTAGCAGCAGCATCACTGGCAGCGGCCGCATTTGATTGTGCGTTGGCTGGTGCACCAGCTGCGTTAGCGGCAGATTGTACGTCACTAGCAGCACTGGTAGCAGCCTTAGTGGCCGTGTCCGCAGCAGATGCTTTTGTCTTAGCGTCAGACAATGCTGCACTAGCTGCGCTTAATGCAGCGCTGGCTGCACTTTGGTTACCAGCTGCAATTGCGGAAGTGGCGGATGATGTCTGTGCACTAGCCGTTGAAGCCGCGGCACTAACAGCAGCAGTGGCTGCGTTTGCTTTAGCTGCTAGGTAACTTGCTTGAACTGCTTGCGCAGCATTAGCTGCTTCAGCAGCGGCGGCTTGTGCGTCAGCAGCATTCCGTGTTGCTTCCTGAGCTGCCGATGTGGCAGTTTGTGCAATTGCCTTAGATTCTGTTGTGTTAGCGGCCGTCGCAGCGGACTGAGCAGCACTAGCAGATAAGGAAGCAGCTTTTGCTTCATTGGCTGCCCGTGTCGCATTGGCAGCTGCTTGAGCAGCTAATTCTTGGGCTTGCGTTGCTTTAACGGCAGCCGTTAACAAATTGTCACTGGCATCGGAGCCCTTTGAAGCCAAATCATTGGCCGCAGATGCTGCCAGACTAGCTGCACCGGCAGCATCCTTAGAAGCCGTTGCACCACTAGTGGCAAGCGTTGCATCGCTGTTCGCATTAGCAGCCATTGAGGTCGCATCACTAGCAGCATTGTTGGTCGTTGTTGCAGCGGTGACAAACTGTAGTGCACTCGTTGCATCTAATAATGCGTTTGTTGCACTGGTAATCTGATCAGCTGTTGCGGCCGAGTCTTGATCCACTGCATGTGCTTGGTCCAAGGCCGTTTGCAAATTACTCCAACTAGTTGGCGTGTACTTTGAAGCATTACTTGCTAGTGGAGCCGCAGTAATAGCAGATTCAAGTCCTGACTTAGATAACGTGATTGCCGTCATCGCAGCATCCAACTTTTTGAGCGTCTCATTAACCGTTGTCTGCGTCGCTGTCTTATCGGCAGTTACTGTCTTCGCATCACTCAAAGCCACAGCAAGTGTTGACCACTGAGCATCAGTGGTGTGCAGATAAGCACCTTGGTTTTGTGAAACAGTATTAGCAGTTGTAATTGCTGCGTTCAAAGCATCTTTATTGGCTTCAACGTAGATCGGGTCGGAAACGTTCGTATTCAAATTAGTCAGCTGCACCCCAGTCGGTTGAACTGCATTGCTGCCTGAAATAATCCCAACTGAAACGTGCGCTGTTGCTTCAACATACTTCCCAGCTGTTAAAGGCGTCCCAACTTGAGTTGTCCAAGTACCGTCTTTAGCAACCTGAGTCGTCGTTTGTGCGTTAACAGAACCATCCGGGTTATAAACGGTAACACTAACGGTGTAAACGTTTAAATCGTCGGATGATGGTTTGTTCATTGTGGTAGAAGCAGCAGCTTCAGAAGATTTCGTAATTGTGGAAATCAAACTAGAAATTGTCCCGGAGATAGTACTTGAACCAACTTTAATATCGTTCGAATTAACGTAAACGTATGGCGTTTGTGCCGCTGGTACACTGGCACTTGCATAGCCTAGAGTACCCTGAGAAACATAACCACTAATCGTGTTAACACGTTGAATTTGGGCCGTAATCTGGTCACCAGTATTAATGTTTAATCCAGTCGTCGTAGTTCCAACAGTGTTCCCAAAACTGGCAACAAAGGTTCCATCAGACTTGTTAATATTAGCTGTAGTAGTGGCGCCAGTGGTCGTGTCAGTGAAGACGATTTGATAAATATCACCCGGCATATCTGTTGAGGTATCAAGGGTTACTTTACCGGTAATGGTGTTAGTTCCTTGAACAACGGCCGATGTTAAATCATTGACTGTAAATTGCGGCACTAATTTTTGTGCTTGATTAATTAGTGTAGCCGTACCGGAGGCTGCTGATGTTGAGTAGTTAGGCTGTGGCGTATTCGGTGTGATTGAGCTATCTGAATCAGCTGCAAAAGTATTCTCAAGGTCCTTGCTAGTCCCAGTCGCCAAATTCCAAGTGCCGGAGAATCCGTTTATAACTGTTTGATAAGTAATATCATTTAATGTCTGATTACCAGTAATCCGTGGTAAGTACTGATTTGTCTCGTTAGACCATTTACCTAAATCAAGCATAAAGTAATATTGAACTGATGATTTTGAAGAAAGGGTTAGACTCTTCGAAACAAGTGTTAGTACCGGCTG
This sequence comes from Furfurilactobacillus cerevisiae, assembly GCF_048961765.1. GTDB lineage: Bacteria > Bacillota > Bacilli > Lactobacillales > Lactobacillaceae > Furfurilactobacillus > Furfurilactobacillus milii_A. Next base: position 301,388 of record NZ_CP185253.1, on the reverse strand, counting down.
TCCAGCGTTGTTATACGCAACTCTCAACATAAAATCACCACTTGCAAGAGCCGTGGATAATGCTTCGTTCTTAGCTGGATCAAGTGTAGCCGAGAGTGCGCTCGTGCCAGTGCCTAACTGAGTTGTACCTGACCATAGAACATAAGCCAAGTTGACATACTTTTGCCAATCAGTCGTTTTAAAGAATGGTGTCAAACTAATCGGTAGCGTCCAAGTTGACGTGTAGCTCGGTACAACACTAATTCCAGAAAATGTCGATGAACCACCAAAGGTAACGGTACTAGTATTAACAATAGAAACTGTATTAAAACTACCCGGTCCACCAGCAAGGACACCACCTGTCCCTAAGGTATTCATACTGTTTACGGATCCAGTAAATGAGGCACCATTACTATTGCCAATATTGACCAAATTCCCTTGATAAAAAGTCAAGTTAGAAGTAGCTTTTGTCATTGCCGTGTTGTCCATGCTGGCATTGTCCAATAAGCTTTGGGCCACCTTAAGAGCATTGACAAAAGTTTGATATGTGTCTGTTGAATAATTGGCTGATGATGTGGCCGCACTCTGAGCATTCTTAACAGCATCTGACAATGCTGTCTTGGCTTTAGCGATTGTTGTGTTAGCAGGCGTTGCCGCCCATAATGCGCTTCTCAATGCATCTGCATCAGACTGTAAGGATGCTGCCGTTGAATCATCATAAAGTGCACTCTTAGCCTTACTAATTGCACTCGTTAAAGTACTAAATGTATCAGCAGTGTAATCACCAGCAGAAAGTGTATCGGCCGTTTGAATATATTTATTCAAATTATTCCACGCAGAATTGGTCGTCGTTGTTAATCCATCAATTGCGGATTGAATAACTTTAGTGGCCTGATTAAGTTGATCAGGCGTACTAGTTGCCAATGGCGTGCCATCGCTCGAAAGTAATGTCTGAGCGGCTAAAATGGCGTTTTTGAGTGTCTGAGTACTTTGTGAACCGTACGCACTACCTGAACCTTCTTCCAGTAATTGATCACCACCAGCAATTGCATCACTCAAAAGAAGGTTCGTAGCAGTTGTCGTTAATAGGTTTTGATATGCCTGCTGAAGGTTATAACTGGAAGTACTAATTTGATCCGGAGTGGCAGCTCCATTATTCATAACTGCCTTAGCATAAACATAAGCACTGGCAAATGTGTCCCAACTACTCTTTGTATATGCAGCGTATGCATAATTAGTCTTGGTAGCATCGGCGGTTTGGTTAGCGTTATATGTGACGCTAGTTGTATTAAGAACATTTTGCAATGATGACAATGATCCAGATGGGATCAAAGCATCTAATGCCGTTTGTAGATTCTGCGTAGCCGTTTGAATGTCTTGCGCTGCGGAAGAACCTGAAATCTTCTGAGCGGCAGATTGAGCTGTTTGCAAATTCTGAATAGATGCAACTGTATAGGACCCAGAATCATTCAACTTAGTCGCAGCACTACTCGTTACACTTTCTAACTGAGTGAACAATACAGATGACTTATTAAGTTCAAGACCAGCCGTCGCATCAGTTAATTTTTTGTACAAAACAGAGAATGTGTTCGCTGTAGTTGCAGAATCAGACAAACCAGCGTTAGCTGCTGATAATGCATCCGTATACGTTTTCCATGCAGCTGTCGTATATTCAGAAGCCGTTGCATTCGAATATTTCGTTTGATCAGCACTAATTGTATTTTGAAGTTGTGCTTGTCCGCCTGCCCCTAAGTTAGGAACCAAACTATCAATGGCAGCCTGCAATTGTTGCTGTGCTGATTTTAGTGCTGTTTTTGCGGCCGACTGTGTCATGCCGTTTGCATTAGCTAAAGCAGTTTGTAATAACGAATATGAAGCATTTGTGTAGTTAGCGGATTTTTCAGCTTGTGCCGCCGCTAATACCTTGCTGTAATCAGTCCACGCTTGGTTAGCAGCAGCACTGGTCGTTGCTGCTGAAGTAGTGTCAGCCGCTGAAGTAGTGGCGTCACTAGTAACCGCCGCATCTGTCCGCGTAATTTCTTGTGGTGTGCCGGTTTCAGCAAATGCCGCTAAGGCTGCTGACTTAGCATCGGAAACCTGTTGACTATTCGCATTATCTGGTAAAGCAGTCACCTGTTTAGTCGGCGCCGTGGAAGCCGCTGATGTTTGTGATGCTACTGTTGATGTATTTGTTGTCGCAGATGCTGGTGCGGTCGATGTCTGTGCGTCATCGCTAGTTTGGCTTGTGGATGATGCCGTAGCCGTCGACGTCGTTGCATCCTTGGATTGACTTGCTTGATCAGTCTTTGATTGACTTGTGGTTGATGCTGGCGCGGTCGATGTTTGAACATCCTTTGTAGCACCTGCCACAGACGCTGGCGCCGTGGATGTTTGAACATCCTTTGCAGCACTTGTTGCGGATACAGGTGCAGTTGAGGTTTGAACATCTTTTGCCTGACTAGCTGTCGATGTCTGTGCCTCACTTGCCTGACTTGTTACCGATGCAGGTGCAGTTGAGGTTTGTGCGGTCTGTGTTTTACTTGCTACAGAGCTAGGTGCAGTTGACGCTTGCGAATTTGTCGATTGCGACGAAGCCGTGCTGGTCTTTACGGAAGACTGACTTACGGCTGCAGAAGCAGGTGCAACAGAAGTTGGCGCTGCACTCGCCGTCGCGGTTGTTTGCGTAACACTCGTTGAGAATTCCAACGGTGCATTTGTTTGCTTAGTTGCGTCAGTTTGGGGATCAGTAGTGTTACTGCCATTATTACTGGTCGCGTCGGCTTTTGCGGCTTGTTCACCGCCAGCTAAAAGTCCACCGAACGTAAAAACAGTAATACCGGCAAACAACCACTGCTTTCCCGCTTTATACATTTTATAGTGTTCTTTCGTACTTGTTATTGTGTCTGCAATCTCTTCATTCTTACGTGACATTTTCAACAACCCCCCTGAAATTAAACACTGATAAAGTAACTAACAATAAATATGGATAAAATCAATCATGTATTGGATGCAAATAGCATAAAAAATTATTAAATATGTTTATTAATGTTATATATCATTATTTGTCGACCCGGTATACTATTGTGTGTAAATAATTTGCCTTTTTTGCATTAAAATTCATCCCCTTGATTGATTTCAAACAGAGTGTAGCACGCAAATGGTCTACTTGTACATTTATAGTTTATGCCGTAAACAGTAAATTAATAAACACGTATATACAATTGGTATACCTATAAAATTGTGTGCCATCTAAATCAGTTGTGCACCAAGTAATTACGAATTTAAGCCGCTTAACTAATTTATTTAAAAATCGGTTTAGTACCCTGACTAGATTATTTGCTAAAGTATCTTAATTTTTTAACTATTATTGAATCACCAACAGATAAATACACCGACAATTTAGCCAATATGTGGACAGCATCAAACTTATATCACTTAATAAATGATCCGACAAAAAAAGCACTCACAATGAGTACTCCCTTTAAAAACCACTACTGGCATCATTCAAACTATCCTACTTTAGGAATATAAATCCGCGTCTTAACCTTCTTCTCCTTCGGTTTTGGCGCAACCATCCCCGTTGGATCGACAACCTGAATGTGCATGTCACGATTCAAACGTTTAATTAAGGACTGGTGCACTTGCTCGTTGCTGACTAGCACATTATTGATTGGTGAGTCATCTGCGATGATTGCATCTATCAGTGATTCATCAGCGGTGGAACTAATCAGTGGCACCAATTCAAATTTACGAGCACAGTCGTTCAACAATTGTTTGAAGAATGGTGCTTCAGTACCAATAATCAAAGAGTCTTGACTTCGTGTCAAAGCATGTGAAATCAGCCACCATTCATAAAAAGAGGCTTCACTGTCAAAAGCGTGTTCCACAATCTTAGCATCTTCAGTGGATTGAACTACCACGTGATCTGGGAAGTAAACCTTTTCCAGTGCCACACTGTGATCAGGTCGGTAATAAATTTCCGAGGCTGCTTTGGTGGCATCATGTGGATCGGCATATTGTGTGGCCAACAAAACATTTTGTGAATCGTAAATTGCCATTTTATAAAGTTGCTTATCTTGATAATACATCACGCTCGACAGAGACCGATCCGTACGATACTGCAAGGTGACTACTTGGGAACCGGTTTTAGATTTAATCTTTTCCGGTTGTTCACGGGTTCCTTCTTCTACCTGCCATTCTTGCGCTTGATCCAGTGGCAAGACAATGTCCGTTTGATGCGACTGATGGCGGCCATCATGTTGCATAGCTAAATACGGATTTATCAAATCATGTGCATGGCGCAAGATTCCCTGACTTTGATAAGTGGACCAAATTGAACCTAACTCACGGTTGAAATCAGTCGTCAGAATATCATATTTGGTCCGCGTGTTATCGAAGAGCTGGTCGATGCGTTGCAGGCTGAACTCGCCATTAAGCTCACCCAGTGGTAGCAACGTATTGGAGTACAACACATAGTGGCGTTTAGGATCAAAGTTGTATGTATCAATGACCTTCGTCGAGTTAAAGTAAAACTTCATCCTGTCCGCCAGCTCATCAAAGCTCTGACTCAAAACATTCTTCTGAGACCGTAATTCACCAAGTTTTTCATCGTCTTGTGACAGTTGCGTTTGCTGATCTGATAACTGTGTCGTCAGTGTCTCCACCTGTTGCTTCAAATTAATGATGTGCTGATTGTCGGCTGCTTGCTGAGTCGCTGCTTCGATCTGGTGATGAAGGTCATCAATTGCAGCTTGTTCCTGATTAGCACTAGTAGTGAGGCCGTTCAACGTCAGCTTGAGATCATGATCTTGCGCATTAATTGCAGTAATCTGTTGCCGTTTATCGTTGATTACCGACATCATGTCTGTCAAATTCGACTGCGTGTTGATGGCTCCAATTAATGTGTGTTCTTGGTCACTCAGGGACTGTCGTTCCTTTTTTACTGTGTCTAGCTGTGCCTGCAACATTCGTAACGTCCGTTCGTGTTTCGCACAAGACTGTTGTAGTTCCTGACGATGTGTATCATCCTGTTTGATTTTGGCTAACAAAGCCGTTCGTTTAGCCTGTAATTTCCCAAACGTCTCAAAATGAGCATTGCGCTGTTTGCTGGCAACTTCATATAACCGATTAACATGACGGGATTGTGCCCGTAACAAGTCTTTTTCAGTCAGCAACTTGGAGCGCAAGTGACCACGTGCAGTTCCATACTGTTCATTCAGCTGATCCACTTGTTGTTCAAGTTGTTGCCTTTCTTCAACTGCATCTTCCAAAGATTGCGCATCGTCGCGGTTAATTTCATTGGCCACAACATCCTGCTTGTCATCCTGACCATCTTGGAGCTGGGCCGTTGTGTGAATTATCGTTTTTGTTGCCGTAGCAGACTGTTGACCTGCCGCTGAATTGGAAACCCTCGTTTTACTTGTCGATTCGTGACGGTGTGTTGGCACCGTCATCTGCTTTTTTCCGCCAAACAACTTCATGAAACCCTACCCCCAGTCTATCTTTAAAAGTCCATATCGTTGTGGTGTTTATCCATATTAAAGCGATTTTTTAATCTAAATTTCGATGAGTTTGACGTCATCTATTCAGGGGACTTTCGTTTGAAAATCCCCTCAATAGGTGACGGGAAACAATTCTGTTTCCCATCATCTAACTTGCTTAAACTTCATCGTCGCTATTTCAAACGACAATTTAGTAAACCTTTGTACTGACATTAATCATCAACAATCACCGTTTGCTAACGCTTGTCAGTAGCTTTCTCAAGGCCGTCGTGCTTGCGCCGCTTTGCCATGTACATTGCCGATCCGGCAGTTAATCCTGCCACACCAAGCAAGCCCATGACGCCGGCAGTACTTGTGTTTTCACCGGTATCCGGCAAAATACCATCTGTTGCAGGAGTCGTAGCTGGCGTTTCGCCCTTAACACCATTGATACTTGTCGAGGTCGAACCACTGCTCAAACGAACTGTGGCTGACGCCATTGTTCCAACACCTGCATTAGCCAGTGGTTGAACCACAGGATTGTCAGTTCTATTAGCTGCCGTACTTGTTGTGAAACCACTAGTCGTTGGTGTCACAACAGATTCTGCAGGTGCGGCATTAACAGTGTTGCCATGTTGAGCAACTCCTGTTGACGTTGTGTTTGACTCAGAGCCCGTGGTATTCGTCTTTGGCGCGTTGAGTCCAGTACCAGTTGTAGCCGAGCCGTTCGATGGATTACTGTTGGCTGTAGTGCTTGAGGTTGTGGTAGCTGGACTGGTGCCATTAGTTCCAGCAGTCGAGCCAGTATTGTTAGCCAAGGCACCAGAACTTTGATTACCCACATTAGTTGGTGTTGTACCAGTGCTATTAGAACCAGCGGCGCTTGAACCGTTCGTTCCGGAGCCAGCATTATTGGTTGAACTAGTAGAGCCAGCACTTGTCGAATTGCCAGTAGTTGAACCGGAACCAGGGTTGGTAGCTGTTGAACCAGTTGAACCATCTGAACCAGTGGATCCTGCTGAACTGCTACTATCGCTGCCGGCTGTGCTACCGCTCGTTGGTGCCGTGTTGTCGTAGAAGTCTTTCTTGGCAACGTCCACGCCGACTGCATCAATCAATTCCCTGAACCTTGAAACTGTACCGTCAGGATTGATCTTTGTGCCAATACTACCCTTGGTTGGGCCATCAACAGTCATTGTGCCGTCCGAATCAACGGTAACCGGCGTGGTGCCAACCGTTGCGCTGCCACCTTTCGTAGGAATCGTCGCAGTGCCAGTAACTTTGCCATCTTTGTCGGTCGTCGTAGCGGTTGTCGTCCCATCAGCGTTCTTCGTTAATGTGACGGTTGAACCATCGCTACCCTTGAGCGTCGCACCCGTGACTGCTTTCGTTGTTGGGTCAGTCGTAACACTAACCGTGCTGCCATCGGGATTCGTCTGAACCGTCGTCTTCGGTTGCGTGTTGTCATAGAATTCACTCTTCGATACAAACGTCGAGACTGGATCAACCCGTGACTTGAAGCGTGCAATCGTGCCATCAGGATTTACCCGTGTCGTTGTCCCATCGGGCGTAGTGGCCTGATCAGTTAAAGTACCGTCCGAGCCAACACTAACTTTGGCATTACCGACTGTGGCATCCCCACCGTCTTTAGGAATCGTCTTGGTATCAGTTACTTTGCCATCTTTATCGGTGGCAGTTACCGTTGTTGTCCCATCCGGATTCTTAGCAAACGTTGTCTTGGACCCATCGGTAGCACCAAACGTGGCCCCCGTGACCTTCTTACTTGGATCACGGTCAACAATGGTGTAACTGCCGTCAGGGTTAAATTGCTTGTCAGACGTGCTGCCATCTGGGTTCGTTGTTAACTCTTCGGTAACATTTCCGTTTGGTCCCTTCGTTGTTTGAACAGTGCCCTTGCCGTCTGTTGTCGGCGTTGTAGTTGTCTGTTTACCAGTCGTTGGATCCGTCGTCGTGGACGAAATCAAATTGCCAGCCGGATCTTTCTTGACCACGGTTGTAGTTCCGTCACTATTCGGCGTCGTAGTCGTTGTGTCACCATGAGGATCCGTAACTGTTGACGAGATTGGCTTGCCACTTGGATCGGTTGTGGTAGATGTTGAACCGCCATCTGATGTTGGTTTTGTCGTTGTATTGGAAATCGGCTTACCATCAGAACCGGTCGTTTGACTTGTCGAACCGCCATCGCTCGTTGGTGTGGTGACCGTCTTATCGCCGGTCTTTGGATCCGTTGTCGTAGTCTTAACTGGCTTACCGTTTGAATCCTCAATCATGTCTTTGATGACGTTGCCATTTGGATCTTTCGTCACAACTTCTTGCCCACTGCCTGTGATTGGCGTCGTTGTAATGGTATTACCAGTCTTTGGATCAGTGACCACCGTCTTAATTATGTTGCCATTTGGATCTTCAGTAACCGTCTTAATTACGTTACCTTGCGGGTCCTTTGTCACAACCTGTTTGCCACCACCTGAGGTTGGCGTAGTAATATCCGTGTTCGCCGGATTATCTTTATTCGGCGTCGTCGTGGTGGTATTACCAGTAACTGGATCCGTCTTGCTATCAGAAATAACCTTTCCGTTAGCATCCGTAATGGTTGTGCTGATAACTTTACCAGTGCCGTCTGTGACAACCGTCTTACTACCGCCGTCACTCGTTGGCGTAACGGTCGTTGTGTCACCGGTCTTCGGATCCATGGTTTCGGTCTTAACGACATTGCCATTTGAATCGCGTGTGACCCGTTTGATTACGTTACCGTCAGCATCCGTCATTTCGGTGACCGTACCGCCATCAGAAGTCGTGGTGGTCGTTACCTTTTGCTTAGGATTCTTCGGGTCCGTAACTTGATGACTGATGATTTGACCGTCAGAACCAGTTGTTTGCGTAATGTGCTGGCCGTCAGAGCCGGTCGTTTCGTGCGTAACATCACCCGTTGTCGGATCGGTCGTTGTCTTGTCAATTTGTTTACCATCTTTATCGGCAAGAGTCGTCGAAATTGTGTTGCCGTTTGGATCAGTGACAACCGTCTTACTACCGTCATCACTCGTTGGCGTGACAGTTGTGGTATCACCAGTCTTGGGATCAGTGGTCGTCGTCGAAACAATCTTGCCACTTGGATCCTTAACAACTGTTTGCTCGCCACCGTCAGTCGTTGGCGTCGTAGTAGCCGTATTGCCAGTCTTAGGATCAGTGGTCGTGGACGAAACCAACTTGCCCGTTGAATCCTTGGTTGTGTCAGAAATTGTCTTTCCATTGGCATCCGTTACGACTGTGTGCGTGCCACCATCGTTGGTTGTCGTCGTGGTCGTATCACCGGTTGCCGGATCGGTTGTGATTTCATTGGTCGTCTTACCATTTGAATCCTTGGTAACATCGGAGATTACCTTACCATTTGCATCAGTAACCACTGTGTGACTGCCACCATCTGTTATTGGGTTTGTTGTCGTGGTATCGCCAGTCTTCGGATCAACGGTACTCGTTGAAACTGTTTTGCCATTTGCATCGGTAATCGTCGTGCTGATTACTTTGCCATTCGGATCGGTGACAACTGTCTTTTGACCACCACCACTCGTCGGTGTCGTAGTGGTTGTATCACCGGTCGTTGGATCAACGGTACTCGTTGAAACCGGTTTGTTATTAGCGTCCGTAATCGTCGTGCTGATTACTTTGCCATTTGGATCAGTGACAACCGTCTTCTGGCCGCCATCACTCGTTGGTGTAACCGTCGTGGTGTCATGGGTCGTCGGATTAGTAGTGATCGTTTCAATCGTCTTACCAGCCGCTGTCTTCTTGACCGTTTGAGTACCGCCGCCACTGGTTGGCGTAGTCGTCGTGGTGTTGCCAAACGGATCTTTAGTCTGTGTGGACGTTGTTGCACCGTTCTTGCCTTTGGTAACGGTGGTAACAGAACCATCATCATTAGGGGTTGTAGTCAACGTTGTGCCATCACCGTTAGTAACGATTGTTTGCGTGACATTGCCTGCAGGATTCTTCTTTGTTTCTGTCGAAGAACCATCTGAACCATACTTAATGTCGTCCGTTGAACCATCTGATTTAGTGGTCAACGTATCAATAACTTTGCCGTTCTTATTCGTAGTCGTGGCCGTCGTCGAACCATCGTCATTCTTGACGATAGTCGTCTTAGTGCCGTCACTATTTTCAACAGTGCCTGCACCAGGTGTCATATTGGTATAGTTGGTATTGGCAGTCGTGTAATCAGTCGCGGCTTTATCAACATTAGTTTTAGCCGCTTGTAGGTTTGCGTCAGCATCTTTAGCCGCTTGTGCGGCAGCCGCCGCGTTAGTTTTGTCTGCATCCGTAGCATCAGCGCCACTGGCGGCATCTGTTAACGTCTTTGCCTCAGCAGTTGCTGTGCTTGAAGCGGCACTAGCAGCGTTATATTGCGCGGTTGCCTTAGTGTTATCAGCACTGGCTGCTGACAGAGCATCACTGGCTGCATCTTGGTTACCCTTTTTAATCTCGGCATTTGCAGTGATCAATTGTTCTGCAGCATCACTGGCTGCAGCGCTGGCCGCCGCCGTAGCGACGTTGGCTTTAGCAGCATCATATGTGGCCTGTGCCGCTTTGGCAGCGTTTGTCGCAGTCTGAGCAGCCTTCGTAGCATCAGAAGCCTTTTGCATTGCGGTTGCAGCAGTTGCACTGGCCGATGTAGCCGCAGCCTGAGCAACTTCGGTACCGGCTTTAGTTGCTGCAACAACTGCATCGCTAGCGGCTGCACTGGCTGCAGTAGCTTCACTAGTTGCTTTGGCAGCGTTACTTGTCGCCTGTGAAGCCAAATTAGCGGCACTAGCAACGTTAACCGCATCACTGATCAACGCATCCGTGGCATCTGAACCAGCCCTTGTTAAGGTTGCAACATTTGCAGCAGCACTGTTAGCAGCAATTGCAGCATTATTTGCGTCAACCGCATTGCTGTCTGCTGTCGTTGCATCGCTGGTAGCATCTGATGATGCCGTCGTCGCTTTAATTACCGCTTCGCTAGTTGCAGGATCTACAGTCGTCCCAGTGTCAGCCATTGCTTCAGCAGCCTTGCGTGTCGCTTGAACGGTGGCTTGAATAGCTGTCAAGTCCGTTTGAGCAGTCGCGGCAGCGTCACTAGCTGTCTTGTAAGCATTAGCAGCATTCGTAGCAGCTGTCTTGTCATTATCAGTAGCCGTTGGCAGTGCAGCAGCTGCACTTGTCGCCTCAGCTTCTGACTGGGTGACCTTCAAAGCGTCGCTGGCTTGACCCAATGCTTTAGTGGCTTGGTTGACATCTGTATCAGCCGTACTTAGTGCTGCCAAAGCAGAAGTTTTATCGCCTTTAGCAATCGCATCGCTGGCAGCTGAATTTTGCTTTTGAGCACCCTTAATTGCGGCGTTTGCTGTCGATGTCGCGATGTTTGCACGAGCTGCGTCATAAGCCGCCGTTGCAGCAACCACAGCATTTGCAACGCTATTTGCAGCAACGGTGGCTGCCGCCGCGTTATCAACTGCTTTCTTCGCTGCCGTGGCAGCATCGTTAGCCAATGCCTTAGCTTCAGGCGTATTTGCAGCAACCGCAGCCGATTGTGCCTGAGCAGCAGCAGCCGAAGCGGCATTTGCTTCAGCGGTTGCACGCTGAGCGTTTAGAGCCGCTTGTGAGGCCAAGCCCTTAGCCGTCGTGTAATTGATAGCCGCATTGATTAAATCAGTGGTGCCATCTGACCCTTGTGCTGCCAACGAAGCAGCTTTAGCAGCAGCCGATGTAGCAAGATCTGCGTTCTCCGCAGCCGCACTAGCATTAGCCGTCGCATTTTCAGCATCCGAGTTGGCATTGGTTGCATTTGAGGTTGCTTCGCCAGCGGCTGTTCCAGTCGTTTGAGAAGCACTCATAAATTGCAAACCGTTAATTGCATCAAGCAATGTATTGGTAGCGTCAGTTATTTGTGTTGCCGTCAATGTATCGGCCGGTTTAGCGTCCAACAATGTCGCTGCCGTTAAGGCGGACTGCATGTTACTCCATGTTGTCGGTGTGTACTTTTGTGCATCAGTGGCAGCTGGGGCAGACTTAATGGCTGCTTCCAGTCCGTTCTTTGATTTTGTGATCTGAGTGATGGCAGCGTCAAGATTCTTGACAGCTTCGTTAACAGCATCCTGGGTAGCTGCTTTATCATTATTAACGGTTGTTGCTGCTGTCATCTGTTTGTTCAAGTTAGCCCAGTCATCCTTAGTCGCAGTCGCGTACGCAGGATCAGCCATGCTGCCTTGAACCGTGGTGCCATCAGAAATGGCTGCGTTTAAAACATCTTTATTAGCTAATACATAAATAGAATCAGATACGTTGGTATCCAAGTCAGTCAGTTGAACCCCTGTTGGTTGAACTGCATTAGTACCCGAAACGATACCGTGCAAAACATGGGCAGTGGCCTGAACATACTTACCAGCTGTTAACGGTGTGCCGACGGTGCTTGTCCATGAACCGTCTTTTTCAACCTGAGTGTTGTTAGAAGCGTTTACTGAACCATCTGGGTTGTAAACCGTCACAGTAACGGTGTAAACGTTCATGTCATTTGGTGAAACTTTCTTGTTTACTGCGTCAGAAGCAGTAACCGTGGATGCTACCAAACTTGAGATGGTCCCGGTAATCTTAGAGGAACCAACTTTAACAGTATCGGAGTCAACGTAAACAAATGGGGTCTGTGCTGATGGCACACTCGCAATTGCATAACCCATCGTGCCTTGTGAAATAGCACCACTAATTGTGTTGACCCGTTGGATGTAGGCTGTCACAATATCGCCCGTTTGGACCGTGACACCACTCATCGTTGTGCCATCATGCTGGCCAAAACTAGCAGTGTAATTACCATTGCTATCGATGTTGCCAACCGCTGTGGCAACTACTTGATAAGCGGTAGATTTAGTACCATCAGGGTTGGTAATCGTAACTTTCTTCGTATCATTAAATACAACTTGGTAAGTGTCGCCAGGATCATCAGTTGTGTGATCGACATCAACATTCCCAGTAATAGTGTTGGTTCCTTGAACAATATCAGACGATACATTGCTAGTCTTAAATTGTGGTACGGCTTGTTGAACTAGGTTCTCTGTTGGCTCTTTGTCTGTTGACGTAAGGCCAACCATTGCAATACCACCATCAGAACGACCATTTACCAAAGCATCAGGCGCAGTGATTGCAGTGCTCGAATAATCTAAGCCAGCATCGGAAGGTGTCGTATTATCTGCTACTGCATTAGCATAATGGTTGGCTAAAACAGTCGATTTACCAATTTGAGAAATACTTGGCAATCCATTGATGTGTGATTCAACCACAACCGCATTATCTGACTGGTCACCTGTTGTTCTTGCAAGCCATTGATGCGTATCTTTAGCCCACTTGGAAATACCAAGTCTAAACCAGAATTGATCACTGTTATTCGTTCCCACATTCGGTAACTTACCTGTGATAATGGTTAATACTGGTTGTCCTTGAGCATTGAAACTCAACGACAGTTTGAAGTCGGAAACTGATCCTTCGGTGTCTGAGAGCAAATGTGTTGCTGCTAAAGCCTTAGCTAATGCTTCAGCGTTCTTAGGCTCAATATTTCCATATGTTAAACCCGTACCGTTATCCTGTGACTTGTAACCGCCACTAACCGAAACATCGTATGCAATTGTTGTGTAATCTTGCCAATTAGTGGTCTTAAAGAATGGCGTTAAACTAGCCGGCAATGTGATCGTTGTAATAATTGTCCCATTACCCTTGTTAGTTTTGTTGAATGCTCCAGCTGCACCAAAACTAATATCGTGACCAGTATCAGTCGTGCTTACAGTGTCCCAAGGTGAGTTACCAAGTGTCATCGTGCCTGACGACTTTTGAATATCAGCTCCCGATGTTCCTGTCTGCGCATCAGTTAATAACAACAAGTTATTGAAGTAGAATGGTAAGTCACTGATTGCTTGATTCAGCTTAACCGTGTCCAAACTACCTGTATCCATGAGATTAGTAGCATTGTCTAAAATTGACTTGTAAATGCTGTACGTTTCATTCGTGTACAAACTTGGTGATTGTGCGACTTCACTGTTAAGAATTTGTGCTAATTGCGCACGTGCTGTAGCCGCGGCACTATCATTAGCAATAGTTGCCCAAATAGCCTTTCGCAAATTCGACGTATCTGTTTTGACTGAATCTGATGATGGTTCATCATATAGATCACTGACGGCATTGGACCGCGCATCAACTAGATTTGTATACGTCTTACTGTCGAAATTAGCCGGATTAAGTAGCTTGGAATTATTAATCATCTTGCTTAAATCATTCCAAGCAGAATCAGACACTGTTGTTAACTGGTTAACGGCATTCTGTACAGCAGTTGTCGCGCTGACCAGTTCGTCAGTTGTCGTCGTTTTCAGCGGATCACCGTTTGAATCAAGCAATGCTTGGGCTGATTGAACAGCCATGTTCAGGTTATACGTACTATCAGTGCTGTAAGCGCCGCCATTATTTTCGGCAAGTAACTGTTTTGCACCAGCAATCGTGGTATTTAGATCATCCTGCGCAGCTTTTTCACTAACTAATTGTTGAGTCGCCTGCTTTAAATTGAAGATGGCATTGCTCAGTTGGTCCTGCGTTGCGGCGTTGTTATTCATAACCGCCCGTGCATAAACATAGGCACTCGTAAAGGCATCCCAACTAGTCTTAGTGTAAGCACTGTAAGCATAGTTTGTGGCAGTTGCATCAGAAGACTGGAAGTTCATATAAGTAGATTTAGCAGTATTCAACTGATCCTGTAAGTTTTTCAAAGATCCCGCCGGAATTAATGCCGATTCAGCGGCATTCAATGCTGTTAGAGCATCCTGAATGTCTTGGGCTGAACTAGATGCGGTTAACTTTTGAGCAACTGTCTGAGCGCTCTTCAAACTTTGAATCGAAGCAATTGTGAATGTACCAGCATTGTCAATTGAGGTAGCTGCACTGTTAAGCGACGTTATTAATTGTCCAAACAAAACATCCGCTTTGTTCAATTCAAGATTGGCTGTCGCATCATTAAGCTTTTTACTCAGCACAGACAACGTGTTAGCAGTTGTTTGGTTGTTTGAAGCTGCAGACTGGGCTGCTGAAAGCGCATCTTGATAAGCTTGCCATGTCGCAGTTGTGTATTTCGATGCATCGCTAGTAGGATACTGTGCTTGATCGGTTGCAATAAGTTTATTTGTATCGCCAGCCGCGTCAGAGCCCGGGTTAATAACAAGTCCATTTAAAGCGCTTTGAACTTGTTGTTGCGCCTGTTTCAAAGCAACGGGCGATGAAGCATCAGTCAAACTGGCTGCGTTTGATAAAGCAGTATTAAGTTCAGCGTATGATGCCGCCGTGTAACGGGAACGTACAACATTGTTGGCTTGTGTCAGTACGTCGTTGTACGCCGTCCACGCACTGTTAGATGTCGCGCTTGAAGTAGCATCAGAAGTGGCCGTGCCAGCAGCGCTGGTCGCATCCATCTGGGTAATTTCTTGAGGTGTGCCAGTTTCCGCAAACGCCTTAAGTGCAGCTGTTTTAGCGTCAGCTACCTGTTGGTTTGTTGCACCATTTGGCAATGCAGTAACAGTTGGCGCCAGACTAGCTGGCCGGACAACTGCTTGAGAATTACTATTATCAGCGACACTCTGAGGTACAGTTGAAGTGGCCGCTTGACTTGTTGTTTGACCGACAGCCGAGCTAGCAGAAGCAGTGCTTGTTGTAGAAACCGATTGTGATGACTGATTTGTTTGAGCAGAAGCAACTGAATTAGCCTGAGCGCTGGCAGGTGCCTGACTAACAGACGTTGTGTTGATTTGCAACGGTTGCTGTTGAGTCTTAGTGGCCTGCACAGCAGATGTTTGTGAAGATGCTTGACTGACCGGTGCCGTAGAGGTAGCAGTCGTAGTAGCGTTAGTCGCTTGACTTGTCGGCGTTGTGGCCGCAGAAGTAGGCTGCTGCGCTGCACTGGCAGTCGTCTGGTTTTGCGTCACCGTTGTCGTAAATTCAAGTGGCGTGTTGGTTTGCTTTGTCGCATCCGATTGTGGATCACTCGGCGTACCACCATTAGCATCCGTCGCCGCTTCAACGTTCTTCTCCCCGTTAACTAAGAAACCTCCAAATGTGAATACAGTAATGCCAGCAAACAACCATTGTTTGCCAGACTTGTACATCTTGTAATGCTCTTTTTCACTTGTTATCGTATCCGCGATTTCTTTATTCCTGCGAGACATAATCAATACCCCCTTGAAAGCAAATACAAATGTGATTGATTTAATACTCCCTGCTGGCTAAATCGTCGTCTCGCTATATGTATATCGACAATTAGTCGCAAGATCACACCAAAGTAGATTAACTAAATAACCATTGTTCAGTTCCATCTTTAACCTGCATTAATGTCTAGTTATTAAACAATCATCACCTCTAACTTGATTCCAAAAGCAGTTTAGCACGCATAAATATCGTTTGTACACAAATTGCAAACGGCCAAATCGGAATTTTGACTACTCTCCGTTAGGATTGATGAGACGCACTTTTGAAGCACTTTCGAAATCGGTTGTGCGCCATATAGTTTCAAATTTCAAGAAATGAAAAGATAAGTATCTAATATTTATAGTTACTAACCATTTTAGTTAACACGTAACGTTAATTTTGCTTACATACTGTCTAAAAAGGCATACTTTTTCTTATTTGAATTAAGCCTTTTGGTGAACGATTTCAACAACGAAATCATTTCTATGCAGAATTGGTATAGATGTCGAATCTTTAAAACCAATCAAAAAATCTCGCTGTCAAAATGGCAACGAGATAAATTACAAAATATTATTTTCACATCATTTAAGCGCCTTTAAATCGTTAATGAATTGCTGTTGCATCTCATTTGGTACAAATCCTTGACGGTAAGCTAGAGAAATATTAAAGCGTTCCGTCAGCGCATCCGCTATCGTCAGTGAGGCAACCTCATCCCCTGTCTTGATAGCATCACTAACCAAGATACTAATACCGAGATTTTCCGCCACTAATCCTTTGATCAAATTGATGTCGGGCGATTTATAAATGACGTTTGGCGTAAACCCCGCCGCTTTTGAGAAGGCCGTCAATGCTGCTGGATGAATAAAATTATCATTCAGTGTCACGAACCGTTCACCGGCGAGTTCACGAAAACTTACCCGTTCACGATGGGCTAGTGGATGGTCGTTGCCCACAATCACGTGAAACGGGCGTTCTGCTAATAACTGCGTGTGCAAACGATCATTGGGTAAGGGTTGAATCGAGCCCAATAGTGCAATGTCAATATCACCATTTTGTAATTCCTTTAGCAGCTGATCAGAACCGGCTTCACGAGTGCGAATGTGGCTGAGAATCCCATCTGCCATTAGTTTGCCAGCCAATTTAGGAAAGTAGACAGTTCCGATAATCGGTGGCAACCCAAATCGAACGGTCGTTGCTTTTGTCTGAATAATTTCCTGTTGTGACAATTTCAAATTTTGCAAAATTAATGTGGCCCGCCGTTGCAGAATCTCTCCTGCTGGAGTCAAATGGGCCTGTGCGTGTGTCCGATCCCGCTGAATCAATGTATCACCAAACTCTGTTTCCAATCGTTTAATTGCGAGTGTGATCGTCGGCTGACTAACGTGAAACTGGGTTGCGGCAGCCGAAAAGTTTTGCCGCTCCGCTACAGCCATAAAGTATTCCAAATCCCGTGTATTCATTTTTAATAATCTCCATATTGTCATTTTTTATATCAAACAGACTGTTTGACTATGATTATAGCAGGGTTGTAGCCTTAGTTTATTGATAAAATTACGGAGGCATTAATATGAAAATGACACCAACTGAAATTTTAGAAGATCCATTTTTAAACAAGGGCACTGCGTTTACCGACGCCGAACGCCGTGAATTTGGTCTGATTGGCCTATTACCGCCACGCGTTCAGACGATGGAAAATCAACTGGCACGCGTTTACGCACAGTATCAAGCCAAGTCCACCATGTTGGACAAGCGCCTGTACTTGATGAATCTATTCAATGAAAACCGGATTCTCTTCTACAAGTTATTCAGTCAACACGTCGTTGAATTTATGCCCGTCGTTTACGATCCAACCATCGCTGAGACGATTGAAAATTACAGTGAGTTATTCTTAAGCTCACAATATGCTGCCTTCCTCTCCATCGATGACCCTGATGACATGGCCACAACGTTAAAGAACGTGGCCGGTGATCGTGACATTCAGCTGGTCGTTGTCACAGATGGTGAAGGAATTCTCGGCATTGGGGACTGGGGTGTGCAAGGCGTCGACATTTCCGTCGGTAAGCTGATGGTTTATACCGCCGCGGCCGGAATCGACCCACGCAAAGTGCTACCCGTAGTTCTCGACACTGGGACTAACAATGAGTCATTGCTGAATGATCCCCTTTACCTAGGTAATCATCACAAACGTGTCGAAGGCGACAAGTATTATCAGTTCGTTGATCAGTTTGTTACCACCGCTGAATCGCTCTTCCCGAATATGTACCTTCATTTTGAAGACTTTGGCCGAAACAACGCTGCTAAAATTTTGCAAAAGTATCAACGCCAATACGTCACCTTTAACGACGACATCCAAGGAACTGGTATCATCACCCTCGCTGGGATCCTCGGTGCGTTGAACATTTCCAAACAAAAGTTGACTGACCAAACCTACCTGACATTTGGCGCGGGATCTGCCGGTGCCGGTATTGCCAAACGGATCTTCGATGAAATGGTCGAACAAGGACTGAGTGCAGACGAAGCACGCAAACACTTCTACATGGTCGACAAACAAGGACTTCTGTTTGATGACATGACTGACCTCACCCCCGAACAACGTCCGTTTGCCCGTCAACGGAGTGAATTTACAAATGCCGATGAATTAACCAACTTAGCCGCTGTCGTTGACGCTATCCACCCGACAATTCTGGTAGGCACGTCAACTCAGCCAGAAACGTTCACGGAAGACATCGTCCGCAACATGGCGGCCCACACGGAACGACCAATCATTTTCCCACTGTCTAACCCAACCAAGTTAGCAGAAGCCTCCGCTGATGATCTCATCAAATGGACCGATGGCCGTGGTCTGATTGCCACAGGGATTCCGGCTCACGATGTTGACTATAACGGTATTACTTATAAAATTGGTCAGGCCAACAACGCACTAGTTTACCCTGGCTTAGGTCTTGGCACCATCGCCGCTTCTGCCAAAGTGCTAAATGACACGATGATTAGCAAGGCCGCTCACTCACTAGGCGGGATCATCGATGTGAATGAGCCCGGCGCGGCCGTATTACCACCCGTCGAAAAACTCAATGTCTTTTCCGAAACGGTTGCTGAAGCCGTTGCTCAAAGCGCTGTCGATCAAGGTTTGAACGAAAAACCGATTGACGACGTGAAGGCTGCCGTCCTGGACACGAAATGGACACCAGAATATACCAAACTGAATTTAGACGACTAAATTGCAACTTGTAATTCTAGACTAATCAAAGTTGTCACTTTATCGAAAACAAACCGTTCACAATCACCCGACATTAACTGGCGAGTGATTGTGAACGGATTTTTTATTTTTGAGCAATTCAATGCCGATATCCCTGTAGCTTACACAAATAACGGTGAGTGCCAACCGTTCATAAATAAACTATTTTCTTTGGCACATCACTAATAATCACCTATCATAAATTTACTAATTGCACATCCAGACTGTTTCGACTAGAATTCAAGGTGAATAGAGGAGATTGCCATGGATAAAGTTAAATTGCAACGCGCCTTGTGGTATGTCGCTGGGGGCGTCCTAGGATTAGGGTTGCTAACAATGCTTATCGAAGCAATTCGCATGATGTGGGTTGTCATGTTTGAAATGTGAGTTTGAAAAAATACGTTGACGTTTGGTTAACCATCAGAAGATGGCTATTAAACGTCAACGTATTTTTTATTTTATGCAGTATTTAGAAAATCGATTTCATTAACAAATCCCTTTATTAATTGGTTTTCGTTAATTGTCATTAATCATAACCGGTTAACTTTATACAGATACTTTTAAAACAGAAATTGCGCTGCTTGCCAAACGACTTCAGGATTAGACCGTAACGCTGAGTGCTGAACAGATAAGATATCCCCGTTAATAATGTGCTGCTGGTACGTTTGAACATATTGCGCTGCAAGTGGTCGTAATGCCTTTACCCCAGCAACTGACACTTCCGTATCTGTACCTAATCCCCACGCGTTACCGCCAATAGCTAGAATCTTCAGGTCATGTGGCAGGTCAGTCGCCCGCTTGAGATAACGGTTATATCTGTGAGCAATGGAAGTATTGCTGTTGATCGTTGCAAACGGACTAGCGATGGCGACCCAATGACGGACATACGGTTGTGCATCAACGTGATTGGTAACCAGATAACTATATGCAACGCCACCGCCCATCGAATGCGTTACAAAATTAACCTCGGTAATGTGCTGCCGAGTCCTCAATTCATGCATGATTTTAGGCAACAATCTGATTTGAACAGCCGGATCGCGATTATCCGCAAACGCCAATTGAACCAGATAATTAGTTGAGGGCCGTTGATCACCAGAGATGCTTAATTGGCCGCGATGGTTTATGCGAACCAGCTCGCGATGGCTGGCAATCCCTGCCCGTTGCCAATGCGTCGTCATCTGGTCAAAGGCCTTGGCGTTTGAACCATATCCGCCGATAAACACTGTTGCCGTGTGGGTCTGTCTTGCATGAAGTGTCGATAAACGGTGTTGATACAAGAGACTGTGCCCAGCATCCCACCCCACAAACCCGAGCAATAAAAGACTAACAATCAGTAAAACCTTGGTACGTCGCTTCATAATTCATTCGCCACTTTTCTAATTGGCATCATTATAAACTGTTTTCTTGTAATGGATGAAACAAAAAGAACATTTTTGTTCGTTTTTGTACACTTTTTTTAGAATGGTGTTATACTCGTCCACAATTATGAAGGCTTTTAGCTGAGATTGGAAAGGAAGCGTATCATGGCCAAAACTTCAAAGCGAACCGACATGTTACACCATCTTATAAGCTACATGAACATTAACGGATTTTCGGACCTGCGAATGGACGATATTATCCGGATTGCACATGCAAGCCGCACAACCGTTTACCGTTACTTCTCGTCAAAAGATGATGTTATGACAGCTGTGATTACAGAGTATTGCGACTTCATTGACGACTTACAACTGCCCACCGCTAATAATGATCAAACAGCCATGCTCATCGGCCTTAATGAATTGATTAAGGCTCAGTTACTGTTTGAAAGTAGCCTGTCACGCCGCTTTCGCCGAGAGTTAGCGACTGAGTACCCCCAATTATCTTCAACACTAAATACTGCGGTTGAAAAATTTGACCAACAACAGCGCCAATTCTACACGCACGGTCAGACACTGAATTTATTTAATCAGGCCAACCCAACGCTCTGGCTGCTGGCGGATCACGAAATGATTCCCACGCTACTCGATGAACATTATCTTGTCACCCATTCATTGACTGCACGACAAGCACTAATTGACTACGTAAACTTTAAATGCCAACAAGTGGTGCGTCCTGAATACCAAGAACAACTGAGTGTGCGTGACTTAGATTCCACTATCAATAAACTTCTTCAATCGCGACTTTAAGGAAGGACGGCCTTTCCATGACTACATCTAAACAAACTAATTGCCCATTTTGCGATAAGCCAGCTAACGAAATTTTATTATCAAACGATCTGGCGGTCGCTTTTAATGACATTCATCCAATGGCTCCCGGTCATATGTTAATTGTACCGAGGCGGCATTGCCAAACCTTGTTTGACGCCACACCAGAGGAACAACATGCCATGATGGATTTGCTATCACAGGCAAAACAATCACTCGATGCGCAACTACATCCCCGTGGTTATCAAGTTTTTAGTCATGTCGGCCAAATTGCGGGTCAACGAGTTGATCACGCTCACATTCACCTTGTGCCCGTTGCGTAAACGTTACCCTCATTACATCCTTCATAATTGACCGTTTATTAATAAAAATGTTATCGAGGTCCTCAGTCATGTTTAATACTTTAACTCACGATCAATCAGCAAACTTTGACGAACAAATTAATCAGTTGGCTCAGCTCATTTCAAAATCACATCACACCATCGCATTGACAGGTGCCGGCATCTCCGTGGCCAGTGGCATTCCCGACTTGGAACAATTGAGTGGCGGTACGACAGGTTCACTTTCATCTGAAAGTTACCTTGAAGCACACCCCGATGATTTTTATCATCAATTTCATCAGCTGTTTATCGATCCGATTTTTAATGTCGGCCCGACCACTGCGCATAAAGTTTTAGCTCAGCTTGAACACCATCAACTGTTAGACGGTGTGATTACGACTAATGTCGATTATCTTCATGAGCGTGCCGGCAGTCACAACACAGCCAATATTTGGAGTAGTTTGAACATTAATCACTGTGTGCAGTGTGGTCGCATTTATCCCATCGAAATTTTGCGAGATCCAGTACCACATTGTCCAAACTGTGGTGGCGTTATTTCACCAGATCCCATATTCCGCAATATTGCGACAGTGCCTGCAGAACGCGAGCGTGCTGATTCATGGACAAACACCGCTGACCTAGTCCTAGTCACTGGTGCTAACGGATACTACGACCATGTTGAAAATCGCTCAACCCTAGTTGACATCAACCCCACTCAAACGGAATTCGATGATCGGGCCACTTTAGTGATTCGTGCAACAGCCGATAAAACGTTTGCTACATTAGCGGGTAAGCTAAACCTGCCTATCACAACCGTGACGAAATAATAGAACAGAATTGAGATGACTAGTATGTCCAATGAAACAAATTATCAATTAACACTCACCTTGCCGACACCCGAAGAGTTTTGTGCATTGCGCAAAGCGGCGGGACTAAGCCCACGTAGCCTTGCCTCAGCTACTCGCGGTTTGCCAAACAGTTTAATGGGCGTGTCAATCCGTAAGCAGGGCCAATTAGTGGCGATGGCACGCGTTGTTGGTGATGGCAGTATCGTCTTCGAAGTCGTCGATGTTGCCGTCACACCAAGTGAGCAAGGTCACGGTCTCGGCAAACAATTAATGCGCGCTGTCACCAACTATTTATCTGAACATGCGCCCGCGGACGCAGAGGTTAGTTTGATTGCCGATGTGCCTGCTGACCACCTATACGCACAGTCCGGGTTCCAACCAACGGCTCCCGAAAGCATCGGGATGGCGTGGCATCGTGAATAAATCCATCTAAATTTGACTTTGTTAATGAGAGGCGTATGCTGTAGTCAATTCGTTAGGTGAGCAATCACTCACTCGACTGCATTTGACTTCGATGTACTCTAATTTAACGAAAATTATAAAAGGCCTATACTGGCCCTAGCATCTAAATTTAGGAATGTAAGTAGGCGAGGACTATGGCAACGAAAACATTAACAAATGATGATTTTGCTAAGATGGATATCAAACAATTACAAGAACAACTAGGCACTTCAGCAGAAGGACTCAGTCATGATGAGGCGGCAAAACGGCTCACACAATATGGGACCAACACCATTCAGCATGGCAAACGTCAGTCGCAGTTACTGCGCTTTCTTAAGAACTTTACGTCGATGATGGCCATTTTGCTGTGGGTTAGTGGTTTCATCGCCATGTTTGCTGGAATGGTGGAACTCGGCATTGCCATCTGGGCTGTCAACTTGATCAATGGATGTTTCTCATTTTGGCAGGAACACGCCGCACAAAAAGCAACCGATTCCTTGCGCAAGATGTTACCAACGTTTGTTCAAGTCACACGCGATGGCAAGGACATGCAAATCAACGCGGATAATCTGGTACCGGGCGATGTCTTCGCCATTCAGGCCGGTAACGCGATTCCTGCCGATGCCCGCCTAACCGAAGTCTCCTCGATGCAAGTTGACGAATCGGCCCTCACCGGTGAATCCGTCCCCACTTCCAAACGTTCAACATATAATCATGGCGACGGTCAGTTTGCTGAAAAGAACATCGTCTATGCCGGCACTGTAGTCACCAGTGGCACGGCAACCGCGATTGCACTCAGCACTGGGATGCAAACGGAATTTGGTAAAATCGCTAGTCTAACCCAGAATGAAAAACAAACTGCATCACCATTACAGCAAGAGCTTAACCGCCTAACAAGGCAGCTATCACTTATCGCGATTATGATTGGTGTTGTCTTCTTTGTTCTGGCCATCTTCTTCGTTCACTATCCGGTCGCTAAATCGTTTATCTTTGCGCTCGGCATGATTGTGGCATTCATCCCCGAAGGCTTGTTACCAACTGTCACGCTATCATTAGCTCAAGGCACGCAACGGATGGCCAAAAAACATGCCTTTTTAAAACAACTCAACAGTGTAGAAACATTAGGTGAAACGACCGTCATCTGTTCCGACAAAACCGGGACGCTGACGCAAAATCAAATGACCATCAACAATGTGTGGCTGCCGACGCGTACTTATGCTGTTACGGGTACTGGATATGTCAACAACGGTCACATTCAGTTTGGCAGCAAAGACTTCGATACCACACAGGATGCGGATCTTTCACGACTGCTACAAATTGCGCTACTCAATAACGATACGCAGGTTCAGGCGCCGGTAACCAGTCAGGATACGCCGAAAATTCTGGGCACGCCGACTGAGGCGGCCCTCGATATCTTGACGGCTAAGGCTGGACTAGATAAGACGACGGTTGCTAAAGAAATGCCACGGCTGGCTGAATTGCCGTTTGACTCTGATCGCAAACGGATGACGACGATTCACCCCACTGCTGACGGTGGCCGCGTCATTTACACAAAGGGTGCGCTCGATGGCATGTTAAGCATCAGTGATCAGATTCTAGATGGCGGTAATGTGCGGGCCATGACTGATGCCGACCGCAACGAGATTAACCACGCCAATGAAATGTACGCAGCTCAAGGTCTACGCGCATTGGCGTTTGCCTATCGAGAAGTTGGCGCTAACAGTTCCACACTCCCTCAAGACAACAAAGCAATCAGTATCGACGCGGCTGAACAACACATGATCTTCGTTGGGCTGACCATTATGGCCGACCCGCCACGTCCAGAAATTTATGACGCGGTCAAAAAGTGTCACCGCGCCAACATCCGGATCATTATGGTCACTGGCGACAGTGCGTTAACCGCCAAGAGTGTCGCCGTCAAAATTGGTCTCACTTCTGATAAAGCGCGCGTCATCACCGGTGATGAACTCAACCAAATGAGTGATGATCAGCTTCGCGAAGCGGTCAAGGGTGAAGTTATCTTCGCCCGCGTTGCACCTGAACATAAATTTCGCATCGTTTCGATGTGCCAAGCAAACGGCGATATCGTCGCTTCCACTGGTGACGGTGTCAATGACGCACCAGCCTTAAAGAAGGCTGATATCGGGATTGCCATGGGTGTCACTGGGACCGATGTTGCTAAAGATGCAGCAGACATGATCCTGACTGACGACAACTTTGCTTCCATCGTAGCCGCGATTGAAGAAGGCCGGACCGTTTACAGTAATTTACAAAAGTTCCTGTTGTACATTCTAAACAGCAACGTACCGGAAGCAGCGCCATCGGTTATCTTCCTGTTCACTCGCGGGCTGGTGCCTTTGCCATTAACCGTCATGCAGATTTTGACCGTTGATTTAGGGACGGATATGTTACCTGCCCTGGGTCTTGGTGCCGAACGCAGCGAACCTGGGATTATGGATCAGCCACCGCGGCCGCGGACAGCCCACTTGTTAAACAAGTCCATCATCTGGAAAGCGTTTGGCTTATATGGTCTAGTCGCCTCTGTGATTTCAACGGTCGCCTACTTCTTCGTTAACAAGATGAACGGCTGGCCTGGCATCGCACTGGCAAGCAATGGCGATGTTTACCGCGAAGCCACCACCATGACGCTGGCCGCAATTGTCTTCTGTCAGATTGCCGCGGCCATCAACTGTCGGACACAGATATCTTCAGTCTTCAGCATCGGCATTTTCAGCAACCATCGCATCTGGTGGGGAATTGCGTTTGAAGTATTGCTACTAGCCTGCTTGATTTATATTCCATTCTTACAAGGGCTATTCAACACGGGACCACTGGGTGTTAGTGAATGGATTTTCTTGATTGTCATTCCAATTCCGTTATTCTTGCTGGAAGAATTGCGTAAGTACTTGGTTCGACAACATCAAGCAAAGCAATAAAAGTTCGTTTCAAAAGTCCACAATGACTGATTAGAATCGGTTATTGCGGACTTTTTGTGACCAAATTAATTGACGTTCGAAGAACTATTTAAAGGCGTAAACCAGCCAAATACACCGGCGCCAAAACGAATCATCCCCGCTACTACAATGATAACTGCTAACGGCCAATGCGCCGCCACTAACCCCGCTCCCAGAAAACTACCAATAGGAATCGAAGCGTATGAGATCATTCGTGTCACACTGACAACTCGTCCAAGGATTGCTTGTGGAATAACCGTTTGTCGTAATGAAAAGAACACCACTGCATTCACATTGCCACAGAAATCAACCAGCGCATAAAAGGCTGCTACTGAAAGGAACTGGTGACTCAGGCCCACACCAACCAAACCGATGCCTGCTAATAATGTCGTACCAACAATTAAGGTACCTGCTGAAAAATAAAGGCTTAACCATGGCGTCGCAAGAGAGCCGATAATAGCCCCAATGCCTGCTAATCCCATCGTTATACCAGCAATCGAAACAGATGTGTGCAGTGAATGGCGCATAAAATAAATAAAATTAGCGGCAAACATGTTGGTACCCAAGTTTGTCCAAAAGAATAACAGAGCCCCATACCAAACAATTTTGTTTTGATATGAAACAACGAAGCCGGCCTTTATGGCGCTTACTGTCGACTCTGAAATTAATGCAGTTTGACGTTTTGCACTAGGGCGGACAACGAAACTTAGGATGGCCGCCAATAGAAAACTTGCTGCATCAATGAAAACCGCTAACTGTGGTGCAATAATCGCAGTCAACAAACCACCGACCATCGGACCAATTAGGCTCAGTGTGTTGTCCACAACCTGTAAAGAAGCATTCGCCTTATACAGGCTCGTTGAATCAACGATTCGTGCAATAATACTTTGAAATGCTGGATGCATCAACGGCGCGAAGCTAGCCTGCACGAAAATCAATAGATAGAACCAGAATCCAGTTGTGTGACTATACACTAAGATGGCTAAACAACTGGTAGCCAAGGCGGCACCTAAATTACCCCAGAACAAAATCTGGCGTTCTTCAAAGCGGTCAGCCATAATGCCGCTAAAGACTGAAATAAACAGCCAAGGTAAAAATTGAATCCCGTAGATAAGGGCCATTTGCGCACCTGAACCAGTCAGTTGATAAATGGCAATTGGCAAAGCGATTTTTAGTAGCCAGTCGCCCAGTGTCGAAACTGTGAAAGACAGCCACAAAAATTGAAAATTAAAGCGTGATTTGATCATGACAACACCTCATATCGATTAATCACGCGTCGACGCGTTTAATAAATAGCTATTGTTCGTTGTTCACATTAGCATTAGACTCTGAGTAGCGTGTTGAAATTGTCATATTATACAAATAGAAAGAAGCCTTTTATGTCTTCAATGGGTGCAACATTCCGTCAATTGCGTCGTGGCAAACATCTGTCGCTGACAGAAGTCAGTGATGGCATCGTTACTGCGTCATTCTTATCCAAATACGAGCGTGGTCTAACTGATATTTCGTTTGCAACATTAACCCGCCTGCTCGAACGGATTAATGTCGACATCGCAGAGTTCGTCTATTTTGACCAGTCCGCACAGTCAGATCACTCGACAAACGAGCAGTATTTGCATGACGTGAGCCGTTTATATCTGGCAGATAATATTGGCGCTTTACGTCAGTTAAAAAGCACATTTAGAAAAGACCACGAACAGCTGTTGCCACTCTTTCTCGATTTAAATGACGCAATGTTAGATGCCTGTATTGCATCACTAACCCAAACAACACTGGCGTCGTCCTCGCAGGAACTCATCATTAACTACCTATCAAACGCTGAGCATTGGGGATTCTACGAGCTTTACTTATTTGGTAACTCGCTGATGTGCCTGCCAGTCGATCAGGCAATCACCTTAGCCAACCTGATGTATAAACGCGGGCTGGTCTACGTGAATTTACAAACGGATAATGTGTCTGCCCAATTCCGCATCTTGAACAACTTGATTTGTGCCTGTGCTGAACATAATCGCTTAGAAGCCGTTCAGCACTTTTTGGCACTCTTCAAACGCCTGTTAATCCATCCTCGGCAATTCTATGAGACCGTTAAATATCAAATTCTTGGTGGCATGATTATGTACTTAACTGGTAAACAAGATGCTGGATTGAATCGTCTACAAGCAGCATTAATCATTGTTAAACAGGTTGGTACACCAGCATTGCTGGCACACGAAATTAACTACCTGCAACGTTTTATGCCGTCAGACGTTTGGCAACAACTACGCGAAGCTGTTGACCGTGCTCCCAGCGCATAAAATTAATTGTAAATTGTTGTCAAAATAGCGTTCAACCTGCACAATTGAGTTACGAACACGAGGGGGAATTCGATTCATGCACTTCAACTATGGGGCCGGTCCGCTAATTAAATCGGTCTGGCTGATTGCTATTATTTTTGCACTAATCTTTGCTTGGTCTTGGTACCGAGATAAACGCCGGTTGATTAACGGTATCTGGTTTAACATCGCCTTTTACTCAACGTTGCTGGCGCTGGGGTCAACGATTTTGAACATGGAAAATCATATTTTGATCGTGCTATTCGGTGTGCCGTTTGCTTTGGTCCTCTTTACGATTTTTGCAATTTTTCTAGGCCAAAGTATTCTACTACTCTGGAACGCCGTCATCGTCTGGCGCAGGGAAAGCCACTCACTCGGCAACATGTTAACGTTAATTCTCGGTATCGGTGTGCTACTGATTCCCTGGATTGACGGTTGGGCCGGTCGTTTGCTACCACAACCGTGGTTCGTTTTCTTCAACATGGTGACCGATATCGTTGTGCTGTACCTACTTTTTTGGTTTTACAACTACCTCACCGTATTGGTGCTCTATCAATTTAATCGTCCCAAACGCAATCAACGTTATGTCATCGTGCTTGGTAGCGGACTGATCAATGGTGGTGACGTGCCACCGCTGTTAGCCCAACGAGTCGACCGCGGGATTGAATTCTACCAACGGCAATTACGTGAGACTGGTAAAGCACCCATCCTGATTCTCTCAGGTGGGCAAGGCGGCAACGAGACCCGCGCGGAAGGTGTTGCGATGCGTGAATATGCTTTACAACACGGCATCCCCGCTGATCACGCAATTGCCGAGGACCAGTCCATCAATACGCTACAAAACATGTTGTTCTCGAAGAAACTAATGACGTTTAATGATGGCAAGCAGCCTAACGCGATTTTTGTGACCAGTAATTACCATACGCTCCGTGCGGGGATGATTGCCCGTCGTGCTGGCCTCAAAGCTGATGGGATTGGTTCACGCACTGCTAAGTTCTTCTTACCAAACGCCATTATTCGCGAGTACATTGCAGTGTTTGCCCGTCACAAGTGGGCACATGCACTAACCATTGCATCATTGCTGATTCTGGGTGGTTTGACAGTTCTTTTTGAATATCACGTCCTTTAGCTTTTTCCTATACCCATTACATACGCGAAACGCAGGTGATTTGTTTGTCGAGAATCAAAAAATATTTCGTTTTAGACAAAAACGACCAAGACGATATCACCTTGGCCTTCAAATATGGCCGCAGCTCTGCCTTGGCATGGGTGTTAATTTCACTGACAGCGTTTGCCGGCGTGATTACGGAAGTCGTGCCCGACCTTGAGCATTTCCACCTGCTGGTTTCACCGCCGCTGTTAAGCTTACTGACCACACTTGGTGGGCTGTACAGCTACTATATTGCAGGAACTGTGTTCTTCTTTTTCTGGCAGCTCAGTCGCTGGATGCCGAACCGTCCGCGTGTCAAACGACGAACCGGCTGGCTTGAAAGTATTTGTGCGGTCGTCATCATTACGTTTGTACAAGGAGTCATGTCAAATATTGCCGACAGCTTGATCACCAAACTGCATGTCAAAACAGTCACCGACACGGCCGAAAGTAGTGTCACCTTCCATGGCACCGCGTGGCACAAGTTCATCAGCTACGCTATCAATAATTGGTATGAAATTCCCAGTGAGGACGTGTTTCGACTGAGTCTCTTTTCACTAATTTTCGTTGCGCTGCTGTGGATCAAACGACCGACACTACGCTATTGGCTGGCCTTTCTCATCACCGCATTGCTGTTTGGCGCTTGGCATTACAGCTCCTATAGCTACCACATGACGGAAGTGCTGATTGATGTCGGTCTGCCAACGTTGCTGGATGGCTGCCTGTGGTTACGAACGCGGAACCTGTGGACGTTTACGGCAAGTCATCTGCTGTATGATTATTCGGGAAATTTGTGATTTAAGTGTGTTATATTTCAAATGCAAGGCATTATCTTTTCTTGAACTATATTCATACGATTTTCGTACGAAATATTGTTAAGAAAGAACATTAAATCATGTATGAATACTGCTAAATCAGCAATTCAATCTGCCTTTTTTCATTTGATAATCATACGAAATAAGAAATATTAAATTGAAAGACGCTCAATATAAGTTAGATGTTAAAGAAATTAAATCGGGCACATCACGATATTTTTTAACGTGATGTGCCCTATTTAGATCAATATAATCAGTACAATTAGCCACTTGCTATTCAAACGTCACGACCCGTGTCTCAAAATGATCCCCATACAGCTCAATCTCACGAACTCCACGGTTGGTAACACCGTAAGCGTTATACCCCGTTACATTCCCATAATCGAGTTCGATATCACCCAATCGGCTGCGGAAGTTATTATTGTGGTCGTGGCCGGCAAACAGACCTTTAATATCGTGTTGCCGCATCATCTCGTAAAACAGACCAGAGTTGTAATCTGATGGACAAATTTGTTCACCCATGCTGCCTTCCAAAATAAAGTCCGCTGTATCAGCATACTCCGGTAGCGGAATGTGCAGAAACCCAAGATCCGTTCGCGCCGTCCGTTTGTCCGCCTGGCTGAGCTTTAAATACCAGTCAATCTGTTCAAATTCCAGTGGTGCATAGCCTTTACCCAACTCCCAGTTGAGGTAATCGCCGCTGTCCCAAACGAACAACCGGTTTCGCATCACATCACCCGCATAAATATCCAGCGTGTAATTTTCTCGGTTAACCGTTGTGTAGACATTTTCCTTAGGCGCCGGCAACTGCAGAGCAGATTCAAAGCTGCGAATCTCCGACCGTGTCAACGAGCCTTCTGTATCGTGATTGCCATAGGTCACCGCGACAGGCGTGCCCGTTTCATTCAGCACTTCGTAGAACAAGTTTAGGCTATCCTGCGGCGTGTCATTTTCCCAAATCAAATCACCCGTCACAATGATCAGGTCATATGTGTGATGATTGAAGAAATGCTTCAATGCATTGATGGTTCGCTGGTCAGACGGATTCAATGGCACACTACCGAAATGAAGGTCCGTCAGCTGACAAATTCGAAACGCCTCGTGTGGCACAACTGTTAGTTTCATACTTTTACCCCACTACCGAAAGAGTTGTTTATCGACATACGTTTGGTAACCTTGCGCGACACCGGCCACGCTATGTGTATCCGACCCGTACACCATCGGAACACCGCGTTTCAAGGCCGCATCAATGATGGCAAACGTCGGTGACGGCTCTTGCTGTGTTGTTCGCGGCAAACCGGACATATTGCAGTCCAGCATGTCGCCACGTTTAGCCACCAAGTCTAGTAACTGGTTAACTAATTGACTGGTTGTGTTATCCGACCAGACCGCGTCCAAAGGAAATTGCTGCAGCCATTTGCGATACAATGTGATGTGTCCGTATCGATGCGGCTTATTTGGCGTCTCCCAGCGAATCGCGTTGATCATCGCACTTAGGTAGGCATTAGCGACCTCGACCGGACTGCCATACTCCGCCAAGACCCCATCGCGAAAATCCAATTCACTATCGTCCACTGCTCGCAAGCCATCAGCAGTCGGTAAGAAATGCACGGACAGAATAGCATCATCAATTCGTTGCCCATACTTTGCTAACATCAACGCCGTCCAGTCCCGGTAACGTTCAAAATAATCAATTTCGAAACCGACTAATACGCGAATCCGGTCAGCGTAACGGGTTTTAATCAACGCCATCTTTTCGAGATAGGCATCTAACTCACGTTCAGCCATCGCCGCAGTGTAGATGGCGTGCCGCGAACCGCGGGCCTCTTCAACAAACTTCGGTGGCATCGGAAAGTGCTCCGTAATTGAATACGTCTTAAACCCCGCCGCAATCGCCGCTTCCAGGTAATCTTCCACCCACTCGCCAGATCCGTGCGGGCAAAATTCTGTATGTGTGTGCCCGTTCCACGTTTGCCGGTCAATGCGACCTAACTCTTCTGCACTTAACATTACGCCTCCACTAGCGGCGTTACCGCATCGCGCCGCAGCAACACGTTCACATGTGCTCCGACCTCTGGGTGTTCTCGTGTGTTCAACTGTTTCACCTTCAATCGCGTCCCACTCGTTGTCGCAAACGTAAATTCGAGCCGGTCACCCAGCAGTGACGCTGACTCGACCACACCTGGAATTGAGATCACCTCCGCATTCGCTGAGTGACGATTATCTTGTGTTGCACCGCCTGGTTGCCTGTTATCAAACATAAATAACTCTGGTCGGATCACATACTGCCGTTGTTCATTAACGACACAGCCAAGGCTACGCAGCGTGGTGCCATCAAGAATATTGTTATTACCTATAAATTTCGCAATAAACATATTCCGTGGCCGTTCATAAATATCGGTGGCACTGCCCTGTTGCTGAATCTTGCCGTCATTCATGATCAAAATGTCATCAGAAATCGCCATGGCTTCGGCCTGATCATGGGTGACAAAAATCATGGTGATGCCCATTTCCTGTTGAAAGCGGCGAATTTGATCGCGCAGTTCGACCCGGATTTTGGCGTCCAACGCGCTCAATGGTTCATCCAGCAATAGCAGTTGTGGTTCTAGCACCATCGACCGCGCGAGGGCCACCCGTTGCTTTTGACCACCAGACAATTCATCTGGGTACGCGTCCTTTTTCGCCATCATGTCGGTTAACTCCAACATATGATCGACACGTTTAATGATTTCAGCTTTCGGTCGACGCTGAACGCGCAATCCATACGCCACATTGTCAGCCACCGTTAAGTTTGGAAACAGCGCATAGGACTGGAAAATCATGCCGATATTGCGTTGATTAGGCGGCAAACTGGTAATGTCGTGACCAGCCAACCGAATGTGCCCCTTAATGTGTTTATTCAATCCGGCAATGGCGCGCAACACGGTTGTCTTGCCACTGCCGCTGGGACCAAGAAACGAGGTCAATTGCCCCTTCTTGACGCCAAAACTCATATCCTTGATCACCTGCGTTTTATTAAAGCCGATGTTTAATTGTTCAACCGTCAGTAAATCGTCCATCTTACTTCCCTGCCTTTACGTCTTTGCCGGAGAGTTTCATCAATATGATAGCGACCAGTATCAGCAGCCCAAAGTAGCAAACTGTCAGGACGCTGTTGGCGTTGCCGTTGGCCTTCATCAATCGATACATATAAATTTTGAACGTTTCGTAATCGCCGTTTAAAAAGATGTTTGTAATTACATATTCACTAAAGCCTGTCGTAAACGTCAGCAACATCGCCACGAAGACACCCGTCTTGATGTTTGGCAGCATCACGTGGACAAACGCACTCACTGGTCGCTCGCCCAGCATCCGTGCTTGCTCAAACATTCCCCGGAAGTCGCGGCTCATGAAGACGTTATCCAGACTCTGGTAAAACGCCGGAAAACTAAGCGCGGTGATAATTAAAATCAGAAAGATCAACTTTGGCATCGGCAAGTTGCCGTATATCTGGACTAACCCTGTCACAAGCACGATGCCCGGCACCGCATAAGGCATGACCATCAGATAGCGCACTTTCGCTTTCAGCCGTTCATCAAACACGTTGATGTAAAAGATGACGGGTAGAAAAAACACCATCGCCACAATCACCGAAGCCGCACCAACAATCAGTGAATTAATCGTCGCCGTCATGAAATCGCTGTTGGTCACCAACTGGCCGTACCATTTCAACGTCCACGATGCCGGTAAAATCGTCTTTACCCAGTTTGTCGCAAACGAATAAATCAGCGTTGCCAAAATGGGTAGTAATAACAGTCCGGCAATCATGGTGAGGATGCCGACTGACCACTTTCGTTCTGTCGTCATTTGCTCTTCATCCCCCTCATCAATACTGGATAACCATTCATCAAACGGTGACGTTTGCGAGCAGGCCTTTTTGTAGCCACTGCCACAGTCTGTAACGTTCGTTTACGTTTAGTTAACCAGTTCCCAATTGTCACTAAAACAACAATCGTCAGCACAAACACCGTCGATAGCGCACTTGCCAACGGAATATTCGCGTTCAGTGAACCGTTAATCAGGGAGCCAATAATGATCGGAATCGTCGCAATGTTGTTGCCAGTCAGCGCATACATCGTTTCATACGTCCCCATGGCGTTTGCAAACAGAATGATAAAGGTCTCAATTAAGTTTGGTAACACGATCGGCAACACAATGTGGATCAGGTAAAAGCGGCGATTCGCGCCAAGCATCAATGAAGCTTCCTGCCAGTCGCGGCTGATTTCACGAAATGGCGGATAGAGGAACAGGATGCCCAGAGGGACTTCAAAGAATACGTAGGCGAGGATTAGTCCGCCAAGCGAATAAATGCTGGGGCTATGGACCGCTGAACCCAGGCCTGCCATGACCGCGTTCAGAACGCCGTCGTTCCCAAACAAGATAATCAGTGAAAAGGCTAGCGGAATCCCGGCAAAGCTCGTCGCTATGTTAAATAATGTCAACGCGGCCGCCTGAGCTTTAGCGGACAAACGTGTAATCGCCCACGCGCCGAGAACAGCGATAATTAAGCCAATCAAAGCCGCTACAACAGAAATCCCGAGACTATTAAAGATGGCCTGCCGATAATATGACTGCGTAAAAATGGTCGTGTAATTGGCGAGCGTAAACTGACCGTCGCCATCCAAATGAAAGCTCGTCAGTAACATCGCCGCCATCGGCAACAGTATCGTGACACCCATCAGAATCAGAAATGGTGAGAAAATCTTCGTTTTTGTTTTCATGCAGCGACCTACTTCTTGCCCATGACGTCTGACTGCCACATCTGCGCCAACTTGACCGTGGTCGTGTTCCACTTGTCGTTGTTCTTCACGTGATAAACGTTCTTGTAGTCGCTATCTGGCAACAGTTGGCTCTTTACGCTGTCAGGCAGTTTGACATCTGAACGAATCGGCCGAGCAAACCCTTTCGCCAGGTTGATTTGACCCTGGTCGGACAAGATGAAACTCCGCGCTAATTTGGCCGCTGCTGGATGCGCCGCCTTCTTGTTCAGGACTTCCGCGTAGCCACTCGTAACCGTACCATCTGTTGGAATACTGATCTTGAACCGGTTCTTGTCGCCGCCAATCAGTTTGCGATAGTTCAACGCATTGAAGTCCCAAACGACAGCAACTTGCTGCTCGCCTTTTTTAAAGTTATCAATTGATGTATCGACCGTTGATAAGCGGTCCTTCTTATGTAAATCAGCAAAGAAGTCGATGCCGGGTTTAACGTCCGTTTCACTGCCACCCTTGGCATGAGCGGCTGCCAATACGGCATACTGCGCCTGCGCTTCCGTGGCCACATCACCGACAGAGACTTTGTAATTTCCTTTCGCTAAGTCAGCCCACGACTTCGGCGCGTCACTAGCCTTCACATTCTTCGTATCTGTGATAAACGCAATCGTACCGGTGTAACCTGCCGCCCAGTATCCCTTCTTGTCCTTTGCCCATGTCGGAATTTTGTCCCAGTACTGACTCTTATACGGCATCAGCAGGTTCTTCTTCGTGGCAGTCGGCCCCACGTTGATTCCAATATCACCAATGTCAGAGGCCTTCTTACCCTGCACATTCTTGAAGTTCTGCAACTCCTGCGCACTCGACATGTCCGTATCCTTATGTGACACATCATACTTCGCCTTAATGTCGTTCCACGACCCAATCCAGTTGGCCCACGTATCCGGCATCCCTACCGACTTCACGGTGCCTTCCTTCTTGGCCGTCTTCACCACCGTCGACCATTTGTCCGATGTTGCTGCCGCCGCATTATTCGACGAGCACCCCGCTAACGCCACTCCCAATAAGCTCAGCGTCACCGCCGCTACACCCAAACGTTTACCTAGTTTCATCCAATTGCTCCTCTCTTTCTCTGCCTTACAGAGATAAGGTTAGCAAACGGATGTAACGATTCGAGATGGGGAATGTAAAGGTTGGGTATGGATTCGGTAAAGAAAAAGGAGTGAACACAAATAGTTCACTCCCCAAAAACATTTCAGCTAATATTGATACCCCAATGATTAATTGGTCCAAACTTTGAGCCAATATTCAAATCCCAAGTAACTGCGTTTAAAAGATAATCTTCAGCCGTTTGAACGGCAGTGGCAACCGAAGATCCCTTCGCAATCTCAGCTACGATGCAGGCAGACAATGTATCTCCAGTACCATTAATATGCGTTGTTGGGCGTAGTGCTTTTTTATATTGTTTCAATTGCCCATCCTCGCTCAGTAAATAATCCGTAATTTGACCTTTATCGTCAACATCATCATGACTACCCTTTATTAAGACGTTTTTAGCACCTTCAGATTGAATGGTTAACGCCGCACTATAGTAATCTTGCTCACTTTTTATAGTCATTCCTGAAAGCACTTGTGCTTCATAAAAGTTTGGTGTGATGCAGAGACTAATAGGTATCAGTTTACGAATTATTGCACCTACAGCCTTATCTCCAATTAACTGGGCTCCATGCTTAGTCATAATAACAGGATCTAAAACAAAATTTTTAACCTGATATCTTTCTAAATAATAACGTGTAACTTCAATCACATCAGGAGAAGATAGCATCCCCGTCTTAGCTCCCGCAACATGAAAATCGGAAAAGATAGCTTCAAACTCATTCACAATAAAATCATGTGGTAAGTCAGTGCTGTCTTGAATACCAATAGAATTACCCGCTACACAAGATGTCATAATCGATAGACCATAAGTTTGCTGATGAAAGAAGGTCAGTAAATCTGCCTGTGCACCGGCACTGCCATCACAGTCTGATCCCGCAATTGTTAATACCTGGGGTACTGTCATTATCATTTCTCCTCTACTCCATTGCTTTAATTACGCTTCATTGGAATAATGTCGGGCGGTAAATCACGTGTACGTTTGTGGTAGATTGCGCGCTCACCGCCAATAAATTTCGGTCTACTTCCCAAATAAGTTGTATGTGCCTGACCAATAGTCTGAATAGAAGTTCTAAAGGGTATCTGAACAAACTTAACGTGCATGCCAATTGCAGTATCGCCAATGTCCATCCCAGCTTCCGCAGTAATGTGTTCCACTTCTACCGGATCTTTAAAAAGATCATACGCGGCAGTTTGAGCGGCACCGCCAGCCTGAAGTGATGGTATAACAGATACAATTTCGTATTGTCGTTGCTTCGCGACGGAACGTTCAACAAGTAAAGCACGATTGATCTCTTCGCCGCCTTGCACGGCTAGATTGATGCCTCTCGGAATGAGCACATCGAGTAATGCCGAAATGACCCAATTTCCAATTTCTTGATTAGGATCTTGTCCCAAACGGATACCTTGAATCTCGCTTGTACTACATCCGACAACAAAAAGATCATTTTCTTCTAGATGCATTTTTGACAGGAGTTCTTTAACACCTGTTTCAATTTCCAATCGAACGCGATCATGTAAGTCAGCGCTGTTCATTACTGTCCTCCTGCACGTTTAGCCTGGGCAGCGTGATACTTCCATGTGACAAACGTGAAACCAAGAATAATTGTCATTAAGGGATTTAAATACGGATAGAATGCAAACGGAATGTACTTCAATGAGTCGACATTTAAAGTGCCTGAAATAAAGATTCCGCTCACACCCCATGGCACAAGGTAGATTGCAAATTTAATCCGAATTTTTGGACAAATTGGTCAGCATAACCTGATACGGTGTTTTCCAGTCAAGTATTTTAAGCGGTCTCTGGTTAATTTGGAGTAACGTCGTCGTTAAATCTTGAGCACTAATGTGCTCAAAACGAGTCCCCTTAGGATAAAAATAACGTAAATTCCGATTAAAGCGTTCATTACTACCACGTTCAGCTGGCGTATAAGCATGACAGTAATAGGTCTTAATACCATATTGTGATTCAAATGATACTAGCCCACTAAACTCAGTACCACGGTCCACAGTAAAACTGTGCACCGGTCCATTAAAAGTTGTTAGGAACTTAGTCAGTGCTTCATTAACACTCGCTGTCGTTCGGTCCTTTAACCGATATGCCCAAAGGAACCGTGATTTGCGATCGATTAAAGTTAATAAAACTGCCTTACTATGCCCACGAGGGCCAACGACGGTATCTAGTTCAAAATCACCGATGCGATTACGTTGATTAATCATCATGGGACGCTGTTCAATCGATCGCCCCAAAGATTGATTATATTTGGATCGTTGGTCAACGTTACGCCGTTGGCGTACGCCATGTTCAGGTAGATCATTCAAGGAGAAACCAATTCTCCCCTGATTTAGCCAATTATAAATAGATTTAGTCGCTAGTTTAAATTCGTGAGCAATCATTCCTGGTGACCAGCTTAGATGTAAATGGTTGAGAATTGTTTGCTTTAACTCATCGCTCAGCTTAGTTTTCCGACCACATCGTGATCGCTTGTATTCGGCATCTGTTTGTGCTAATTCAGCCTGATAAGGTTGACATCGAGATAATTCATAAGAAATTGTTGACGGTGATCGGTTCAGCCGAACGCCCATTTGGATATTGGACAGCCCTAGTTCACAAAAGGTTTCGATTTTAATTCGTTCGGAATAGGTTATACTAGACAAAAGATCAGCTCCTAAAAGATGGGTTTGTTGTAAACACCATTTTAAAGGAAGCTGATCTTTTTTGTCCGAACAGCGTTCGGATTAATTTTACAATCTACTACATAATTATAGGTTACAGAATAATCGCCAGGTACTTGTGGATTTACTTTACCGGTTACTTTTAAATTGTTCAACTGAAGAGCCTTACCATTAATATCAGTTGCACTTTCAAAGTTATCATTGGCAGTCCATGTCGTATTCGGACCGGCAATTAGATTGCTATCATGAGCAAGGATACTTGCTTGGCTAGCGACAACATGAACAATTATTGCTTTATCAACGTTGTTACCTTAACTATCCACATAACTATACGTTATCGAATAATCCCCAGGCACTTGTGGATTTACATTGCCAGTAACCTTTACATCGTTTAACTGGATAGCCTTACCGTTAGCATCAGTCGCACCATCAAAGTTATCACTAGCCGTCCATGCCGTATTCGGACCAGCGATGAGATTACTATTATGACCATGTATACTTGCCTGACTCGGCTCAACATGGACAACTACCATCTTGCTAACATCGTTGCCTTGACTGTCCACATAGCTGTACGTTACCGAATAATCGCCGGGAATTTGAGGATTCACACTTCCCGTCACGTTTACGTCACTTAACCGCAGTGGCTTACCAGTAATGTCGGTCGCACCGTCAAAGTTGTCAGCGGCAGTCCATGTGGTATTTGGACCAGCAACTAGATTACTGTCATGGCCGGTTACGCTGGCTTGGCTGTTCAGCACATGAACAGCAACGGTTTTGCTGACGTTGTTACCTTGGCCGTCTACGTAACTGTAAACGACAGAGTAATCGCCGGCAACTTGTGGATTTACACTTCCAGACACCGTCACATCATTTAGTTGCAGTGGTTTGCCATTTATATCAGTTGCACCATCAAAATTATCAGCGAGCGTCCACATGGTTTTGGGACCAGCAATTAAGGAGCTGTCATGACCTAATACACTAATTTTACTAGCTGCGACGTGGACAACTACCATCTTGGTGACATTGTTACCTTGGCTATCTACATAACTGTAAGTTACGGAATAGTCACCAGGCACCTGTGCATTTACAGTGCCCGTTACTTTTATGTCACTGAGCTGTAAAGCCTTTCCATTGGCATCAGTCGCACCATCGAAATTATCGCTAGCAGTCCACGTAGTATTGGGACCAGCAACCAAATTACTATCATGGCCGGTTACGCTTTCCTGGCTTGCTGTGACGTGAACAATCACCGTCTTGTCAACATTGTTTCCTTGGGTATCTACATAACTATAAGTTACAGAATAATCACCAGGTATCTGTGGATTTACGCTGCCAGTTGTTTTGACGTCACTTAACTGTAGTGGTTTGCCATTGGCATCGGTCGCGCCGTCGAAATTATCGCCTGCGGTCCATGTCGTATTCGGACCGGCAATCAAGTTACTGTCGTGACCTTTTACGCTTGCCTGACTAGCTGTGACGTGAACAACTACCGTCTTATCAAAATTATTTCCTTGGCTATCCGTATAACTATACGTTACAGAATAGTCGCCCGGAACCTGTGGATTTACACTGCCGGTTACCTTGACGTCACTTAACTGCAACGGTTTACCTTTGGCATCAGTCGCGCCGTCGAAATTATCGCCTGCGGTCCATGCCGTATTCGGGCCGGCAATTAGGTTACTGTCGTGGCCCTTTACGCTCGCCTTGCTGGCTGTAACATATACGCCCACTGTCCGACTAACACGGTTACCTTGGCTATCCACATAACTATATGTGATGGAATATCCACCGGTAACCTGCGGATTTACGTTTCCTGTCACTGTCATATCACTTAACTGTAGTGACTTACCATTAGCATCAGTTGCGCTATCGAAATTATCGCTAGGCGTCCACGTAGTATTCGGACCGGAAACTAGATAACTGTCATGTGCTGATACCCACGCTTGAGTGGCTGTAACATGCACAACTACCTTCTTGCTGACATTATTGCCTTGACTATCCACGTAACCATACGTTACAGAATAATCGCCAGGCACTTGCGTATTTACACTACCGGTAACTTTTACATCACTTAATTGTAGGACCTTGCCATTGATATCAGTCGCTCCATCAAAGTTATCACTGGCAGTCCATGTCGTCTTTGGACCGGCAATCAAGTTGCTATCATGACCGGCGATGCTAGTTTTAACGCGGCCAACAGTTACTGTATAGGTATGCCCAGCAACAAATGTTTGCCCTGAACTCCATTGTGCTGGTGTGAGGGTTATATCATCTGTTAACGTGCCATCGTTGATATTTATATCAGTGTTAACGTACATCGCCGGATCAAGTCCTAAAGCAACTAACGAGTCAATAAAACCTTTTCGGGAATACTGAGTTCCGTCTTGCCCAACTTTGGTCAACACCTTGATGACTTTATTAGTTTCGGCATCAACTATGTTATAGGTATCCGTCACCGTCGCATGCGTGTACGTCAATGTCCTAGTAATGCCCGAATAGACGATTCCCTTTAAGTTTGCATCCGGGGCGTTTATCCCTAATGAACTCGCTGACAACGTGGGATAAAATCCGCCGCCCTCTGTGTAATTACCGGAACCGGCAAACAGCACGCCTTTCGATGCTAATTCATTCATTGTATTGGCATTCATGTTTATTGTTTTAGGAGTTGTGTTAACATCCGCACCTGTATGAACAGGCAGATGAAGAACTGGCCAACTAGACGATACGTTTGCATTGGTGTCATTGGCACCATCATTAGGTCTGAAATAATAAACCTGCCGACCATCTGTTGTATCGTTCAATTGATAGGCTGTCATAGAATCAATTGAAAAGCCCTTTGCCTTCATTTGGGTCACTAAATCATCCGCTGCCGCTTGTATAACAGGCAAACCTTGTCCCGTAATCGATGTCGGCAACACGACATAGAATCCATATAGTTGTTTATTTAAATTGGTAACGCTGTACGGAAATAAATCAAAAACGCCAGATGCGTTATATAAAATATAGTTTCCCTGACCACTCACAAAGAAATTAGACAGCGCAGGTGCCTGATTTAATGGTGGCGCAGTGACTTGAGATGCACTTGCTAACGTGAAACTCGTTTGGACAGGTGTCACTTGGACTTGGGGTGTAGGATTCTGTTGAACTAGCTGTGCTGTAGCTTCCGTGTCACTCTTAGCCTGACTACTTACACTTTCTGCCGAAGATAATTGACTGTCCACAATTGAGGCCTGACTCTTCACACTTGATACAACTGAATTTTCGGTAGCTGATTGCGTATTGGGATCGGCGTTGCTTGCTGAATGGCTGTTAGTATCGGATAAGGTACCTGATTGCGTGTTTGCGGGCACAGCACTAGACGAGGCTGCGGCACTGTTACTCAGAACATCTGAACTTTGTGTAAATTGACTCGCCGCTT
Source organism: Furfurilactobacillus cerevisiae (assembly GCF_048961765.1). GTDB lineage: Bacteria > Bacillota > Bacilli > Lactobacillales > Lactobacillaceae > Furfurilactobacillus > Furfurilactobacillus milii_A. Next base: position 259,411 of record NZ_CP185253.1, on the reverse strand, counting down.
CTGTACTTTTCGATGCGCTGACTTTATTGCTCGATGTTGAAGAGTCCACATTGCTGTTCGACGCCACGCTCAGAGACGATGCGGACGATGCTTTTGAAACATCACTAGTTGATGCGCCTTCTGAACCCGTACTATTCGAAACCGCGCTTGAAGCACTTAATGCATGCGCTGTTTCCGTCGTCAAATTTGTTGTGGTCGCTTTGATTGCGGCTGCATCTGTTAATCCAGTGTCTGCATGAACTATTTCGGAAATTCCAGAATAGGTAAAAACACCAAACATTCCAATCGTCAAAAATGCTCCTGGAATCCAAGCTCGTTTCTTTTTGGCTGCGTCTTCGTACGTTAGCTTGTTATAGGCACTAAATTTCATATCTAGTTTCCCTCTTTATTGATTCGTGTCCGCACGTAACATTTGCAAGGAACACTCATGTTTTATTTAGTCATCCATGGAAAATTGATCTGATAATTGTGAGGTTTAATTTTCCATTTCTGCATCATGTTCTAAGCAAGGCAATAACACGTCGATGTTGATGATGAAAACAATTGAATTTGCCAATCGCAAATTCAATTGTTTTACATTAGTTGCTACAAGTGTTACCCCCTTGATTTTTTAGCGACTACAATATATCATTGTGCTTGTAAATCGTCCACAAGATGTACTCGCTATAAAAAGATAAATTTATAACGGATTAATCGGGAAACAATTTATGTATACCAATTCGTGTATATGCACTATTCGTGCGTGAACCATTTATTGACTAAGGCTTTTAAAATTTGAGAAAAAGGTTGGTATATTAACTATGGTAATAATTTATACCGCTCCATCTAATCGACCATCTCGAGAAGCTGTTCAATGGTTTAAAAGACATAACGTGCCTTTTACTGAAATAAGAATTACTCAGCATGATCGATTGTCAGTTAAGACTTTGAAAAGACTCATTGCTGCCTCAGAAGATGGCATAGATTCCATCTTGGCTCGTCGCTCAGCATCGTTGAAATCAATATCTGGCGTAGATGCGATGAGCTTGAATGATTTGTTACAGATGATGAGCCTAGACAACTACTTGATTCATTTTCCACTCATCTTTGATGACGAGAGGAACTTGCTAGTTACTCATGGGCAAGAGGAACTTGGCGTATTCATCTCCCACAAAGAACGGATTGCTGAAATGCGGGCACTTTTGGCAAGCCATGGATAACACGCTTTCAAAAATTACTAAAAGTCCGCGCTTTTTTCTTGTGTGGACTGAGCCAATTCTTCACTAATAAAAATAGGTTTTTGTTCAATCACTAGTTCCAATGAGTTGTGTACAACTTATTGGAACTATAAAGTGCAGTGATCACCAATTACATGTACAGATTCAAGCAAAATTTGAATAATTTCACTCTGTAAAGAAGGGCCTTACAAGATGAAACACTCAAAACTTAAGCAACATTATAAAATGTATAAGTCTGGTAAGCACTGGGTGTACATGGGAATAACAATATTGACGGTTTTCTCAGTTGACCTTGCTGTTGCTAACGTGAGTGCCAGCGCATCCACACCAGATACACCTTCTCAAACGTTTAATACAGAAAGCTCTGACTCATTGGCATCTAGTGGTCAGTCAGCAAGTGATAATACTCACACGTCAACCGTGTCGCCCCATGCAGATACATTTAAAAAATCATCTAATACATCAACAATTGCCAGCAAATCTCCGTCATCAGTTTTAAATGTACCAAAACCTGAAAATGACTCTTACTCATCATCAAGTAGTTCTACAGTATTGACTTCACATGCCGCAACTAGCTTAGATTCATCTTCAAACGATGTAAATTCATTGACATCTAATCATTCAGGTGCGCCTGTCCAAGCATCTTCGCCGTCCCCCACGTCTAGTTCCGCTAACTACCAAGCCTCCCAAACCATGTCGGCAGATAAATCATCTGACTCACGTAGCTTGACTTCACAGGCTATCGACACTGAACAATTAAATCAGGCCGCGAACGATTTAAAGACGGCACTAAACGGTGCAATTAAATCACATATTCTTACAAGTAACCAGGAAATGACCGTTCAACAAAGTTTGGACCAAATGATTAGCAGCGTAAACAACGACGGAGTTTCAAACACACTTGATTCTGATAATTTCTATAATGCTCTATCAGATGTTGTATCAACCTTTCAGGTTCAGACATCATTGCAGGGACTGCCAACTTCACTTAGCAATCCGATTTTCGAGGCTGGAGATGCAATTCATGTGTTTCTCAATGAACAAAGCGGCCTCGTCCAAACTGCCACTAGCATTGCCCGCCTCACTGAGCTACTAAACAAACTGACTATTTCCATAAATCGTTTTGAATCGTCAACAGGATCTTTACCAGACGATGTCGTGGGTCAATACGTTCAGAGAATTGAAAACATTAGTGAGTCCGCTGGTTCGTCTCAAATCACTGATTTTATCGATGCCACCTTGAAGACGGGAAAAATCCTTAATGACTATGTGCAAACACCGGCTTCAATAGCGGTCAACAAAGGAATTCAACAAATAATTGATACGGGTTCAATGGGAGACATATCTCAAATGTTGTCCATTCTCAATACTGCGTTTGCCACACAATACCCGGACTTATCTGCAGCCCAAACAACAAATATTGTCCAGGACTTTTGGAATCGCTTTATACAGTGGGGAACAAGCGGTGACTTAAATCAATCTCCAGAAATGCCTGTACAAGAAGATGGCTTCAATATCGTTCCAGTCGCTATACCGGGACGCATCATGGAGCAGATATCTTCAGACTGGCCATATGCAAACGTAAACAGACTATGGAATGCAGCCGCGACAAAAATATTCAGTACCAATCCCGATTCACAAGAGTCAATCCAAACCATCTTAGGCGAGACAGAGTATCCAATTATTCAAGACCTACTGCCTTTAATCATATGGGTTAAGGTGCCCGTTACACCGACGCCGCCAACACCACCGACGCCACCGACTCCGCCGACTCCACCAACACCGCCGACGACACCGACACCGCCGACTCCACCAACACCACCTACTCCACCTACTCCACCAACACCACCGACTCCACCAACACCGACGACTCCACCGACACCACCGACTCCACCAACGCCGACGACGACACCAGCACCGACGACGACACCTACTCCGCCTACTCCATCGACACTGCCTACTCCACCAATGCCAACACAGAAGATAAAACCGATCACAAACACGAGACAATTACGTCATGAAAAATCTCAGGCTTCAAATAATGTATTGCCACAGACCAACCAACAGGTTTCGCTTACGGCTGAAATTCTAGGTATTGTTTCAATGGGTTTAGGATTGCTCGGGTTCAACTATAAAAAGCGTCACTGAAAAGTCGTCAGTATTTGCAAGAAATTAAATTAAGATTGTCGTTGTCTCAGTAGCGCTTGAGAATGTATCGTCTTTAATCAAAAGGAACAGAATAGGAGGTAGGGCTTGAAACTTTCATCGTTTATTTACCAAAAACGGTACTATGCGCCCCAGTTATCCCTACCCCCTTCCATAAGCTACAATCGGCAATCTTTAGCATGTCACTCAGCTAGTAAAAGCCACAGCGGGCTCTCACCGCCTAGCACTTAATATCATGCATGCCGAGTGCGCCTACAAAAATAGCGTCACTTCCATCACGGAAGTGGCGTTATTTGTTTTGCATTAACTTCATTTTTAGTTTGGCTGAGAATTGGCTGAGGTCAGTTTGTTTGAAAACGGAAATTTTGCTTCAAATCCAACCTGACTTGGCTTAATTAGCGCTGGCCGTCTTTGCAGCCTCAACCGCTTGGCTGGCATAGAGGCCAGCCAAATAGCCTGATGAAATTCCCCATGTATTCATCATGCTTGGCATAGAATCATGACCGTTAGCACCACCCACAATTTCACCAGCAGCATAATAACCTGTCACATCTTGGTCATCTGTATTCTTAAGTTGCATGGTCGAAGGATCAATACTATAACCACCCAACGTCGTGGCAAACCGATCACGCTGTTCAACAACATAGAACGTTTCACCATAAAACTGATGTAAGTACTGTGCATCACGACCGAAGTCTGGATCTTCTCCTGTTTCGGCTTGTTCCTGATAACGCTGAACCGTTTTAACCAATTGATCAGAATTGATGCCAGCTGCCTGAGCAACCTCGCGTAGACCACCTTTAACAAACACTGGCTTCTTGTCTGGATTATCAAAGTAACCCTTAATCTCAGCCGCAGTGAAATCATGTAGTACCAGCAAGGCATAAACTTCTTTCCAAGTGCGTTCGTCCATCACCATAAACGCAACTTTGCCCGGCTGGTCAAGAATAGCATCTCGGAACTTAGCGTAAACGTCTGATTCATTAACGATCCGCTGACCACGGTTATTCACATAAATAGCACCCATATCAGTGGCTTTTTTCGAAGCATACGTTGTCAGTTTGGCAATCCCTGGCTCCACTTCAACACCGTGTGGATAAACTTTGTACCAACCGAGATCGTGTGATTTCAAACTCAATTTGTCATTAAAACTGTACGCATCCCCTGTAGACGTCATTGGGCCATAATAGTCGATGCCTTCACTTTCAGTGCCACGCATCTTCTGATTGGCACCATACCCACCTGCGGCCAAAACAACCGCCTGTGCGTGAATAGTAATCGTTTTATTTTTAGCTTCTGCTACAAGACCAGTTACACGATCATTATCGGTCAAAATATTTTCAACGCGGGCATCTAAAAGTATTTGACCACCGTTTTGTTTAAATGCCGCTGAAACCTTTTTTATAAATTCAAAACTAGAAGCACTCGGCAACTCAATCTGTCGCTCCACAGAGTGCTCGGGCGTTTGTGTTTGAGCTTTTTGGTACTCGAGATCCGCATAGTCGCTGATAAAATCGATTGCTGAACCGATATTATTTACCATTAACTTAGTTAACTCAGGCAAGTTCGTGTTACGACTTTCTTTTGTCACATCATTGAGCAATTGTTCCGGTGAATCTTGCTGTTCTGGGAAAATGCGCGCCGCAACCTTTGAACCAGTGGCCGTCACGTTAGAACCATTAAGAATAGTTGCACCACCAAGATAGCCGTTTTTTTCGACTAAAATCACCTTGTGTCCCAAACTGAGTGCCCGACTAGCGGCAACCAAACCAGCTTCACCACCACCGATTACGGCAACATCTGCGGTTAGTTCGACATCTTGATGTTCCGTGTTCGTTGGAACCGAATGTAACTTAACAGCAGCCGCGTTAACCGCAGACTTGGCCGATGTTAACAGGGCTTTTATCATCACTGTCGCACCACTGATCGTATCAACATCAAATGACTGGTTGGTAATAATATTTTGCTTAAGTGTATCAACCACCTGATTAAAAATACCTGGCGTTTCGGAATGCTTTAACACCTTAAAATCGTCGATATGGTCATTTGAAACGTCCACTTCATAATTAATAATACCGTTGTGACCATTTGCCTGGCCGGTAATTTGCTGTTCATTGCTCATAATGGATTCTTCCTTTACTTATCTTTCCAAACCACGAGACATTAATATTTTATTCTGACGGGTAACAAAAACGGCTTCGACATCTGTCATATGATCAACCAATTCGAGCCCACGTCGACTACCTGCAAAGAAACAGACCGTCGTTAAGATTTCAGCCAATGTCGATTCCGGCGTCACGATAGTAACAGAGGCAAGATCGTTATCAATTGGATAACCAGTTAACGGACTAAGAATATGATGATACCGGTGACCGTCAACAATGAAGTATCGTTCATCAATACCAGAAGTCACAACACTTTTCGCCACCGTACTTATTGTCGTCAACGGCTGCCTAGTTGGCTGTTGTGGATTGCGAATGCCCACGTGCCACCGGCCATCCGAAGTTAACGGATTGCAGCCAAACAATTGAACGTTACCACCAAGGTTCACAATGCCAGTTTTCAGCCCATTCGATTGCAACAGATCAATAATTTGATCGGCAAAATACCCTTTGGCAATCGCACCCAGATCCAATTCCATTCCGCGCTTAGTCAGATAAACCGTTTGCTGGTCGTCATTCAACAGAACATCATCGGGTTTGATAAGCTGCAACCGGGCCTTGATATCTGATGGAGCTGGCAACTGCTGTCCATCGAAACCAATTCGCCATAGTTTCACAAGCGGACCGATTAAGACATTAAAACTGTCACGGTATTTGCGACTCGCCACTACGCCCCGTTTGATCAGATCGTACAACTGCCGTGGTACTTGCACTGGTTGCATACCAGCTTGACGGTTAATCTTCATCAACAGGGAATCCTCCAGATTAGCCGAAAATATCCGATCCGCATCCTGTAAGTAATCGTAAACGACCTCGACTGCAACCGGATTACGTTTGAATAAGGTCAGTGAAATCACCGTGCCAAACATCTCAAACTGAGAAACGTACTTTTTTGTAGTCACATTGTTCGACACCGCAATACCCCCTGACTCACACTGACTGATCGATGATAAAGTACGGACCGACCAACAATCAGTCATTTGGTCGGTCCATCTGTCATGCTATTCGAGTTTCTAGCTCAACTTCAAATCTTCTAGTTCTTGACGTAAATTCTGTAGCGGAATCTGTCCTGGTGCTGAAGCGGCACCAACTGTTGCAAACGTTAATGCAGAGCCAAAAGTTTCGCCTGCAATCCGAGAAACTTTGCCCAAATCACCCATCGACATTGTAATCAGTGGCCGATTTACCGATGCTGCAGTTTTAGCAGTGGCCGTTAATAGGGTCAAGACATCGTTAGCGTTATGAGGCATTACTGCCATCTTGGCAACATCGGCGCCGAGTTCAACCATGCCTGTTAAACGTGACTGAATTTCATCAGCAGCTGGTGTTTTGTCAAAGTCATGATTGCTCATAATGACGATTATATTTTCTTCATGAGCCTCGCCAACTAATCCTTTCACGGCTGTTTCATCATGAAAACGTTCAACATCTAGTGCATCGGTAAAGTGCCCTTGAAGAACAGTCTCGCAAACCTTGAAATAACCATCATCGGCCAATGTCAGTTCGCCGCCTTCACCTTTGGTTCTAAAGGTCGTTAACAACGCAATGTCGCCAAGAATTTGACGTAGTTGCTGGCCCGTTTGAGTTAACTGCCCTGCATCTAAGACACCATCAAAATAATCAATTCGCCATTCCACAACATCTGGTTTGACCGTGACGATCTTCTGGGCCTGTTCACCGATTTCGTCCGCGGTTTTGCCGGTAATCGGTACCGCAATTTTCGGTCGACCAACACCAAGAGTGATATTTCTGAGTTTAACTGTTGCTTGATTGATCAAGATGTTTCACCTCTCTAAAATTGCTTCGATTAGAAATCATATCTAGATAAACTTGTACTTCAAATTACGGACCATCACTAAGGCGATTAACAACACCCCAATCAAAGTCACGGCAATATCAAGTTTGAACACCCACAACACACTGGCAGCCGTATTGTTAATCACAAAACTTGAAACAAATGGACCAACGAAATAAGTCAATGCTGCCATGAAGCTGTAGTAACCCGTAACTTTTCCCTTTTCTCGTGGAAAATACTGTGACAGGATGGTCAAACCCAGTTGCCAAATGCCGCCGGCCGCAAAGAATCCAATAACAATGCTCGTTACCTGTGCTAACCACAGGCTCGGCATCATCGTCATCCATCCCAAGAAAATCAATGAGATGCCCGAATAAGCCAAAACTAGATACATTGGTTTAACCTTTGTCACAATAACGGAGGTTACAAATACTGAAATTAGGGATGCAATCGCATACCAGGAAACCAACCCCTTTGCGGTTGCCGCGCTGACCTTCAAAACGGAGATACCAAAATTTGGCACATACTGTGTAAACACATAAAACGTAAAGGAAATCGTAAAACCGAGAACAACCAATGCGGTCCCATCAATGAGAACGCTAGGCTTTGCTTTCGCAACATTTTGATTGTCCAATGCTTTGTCAACCGATGTCTGTTTCGATTCTGGTTTGCTTTCATTTTGTGGGCCGAACTGACTGCGCATGATAATGACGCCATCGACGACCATGATAACGGTCATACCAATCAAGGCTACCTTTGAATCGGGGATAGCAGCCACAATAAACGGTAAAGCAAACTGGGCAAGTGACATTGCAGCCTTAACAAGTGAATTCATGCTAGCTGCACGATTTGTAAAAGCATCCGACAATGCTGGATAACTCGACGCATCACTGAAGGAATCGGTGGCACCCATAAATAGTGCAAAGATTGAGGCCCACACAACATCTCGACTCAATACCAATCCCAAAAAGAAAATAATCGTCGTAGCAATACCGACAAGCATCGTCAACTTTCGACCAAAACGATCTGATACATAACCTGCAAAAAGAATCGTTAACAACCGACCGATCCCAATCATCGAAATAACGGTTGAGATTCCTTTTAAGTTGGTATTCCAAAGTTGCTGAAAGCTATTACTGTACTGAGAAATAATAATCGTTGCCATTCCAATGATGGCGTAGTTGAGGTATATTCCCGTTGCCAACGGCACGTATTTCTTTGTCATTTTTTCACAGCCATTTCTTTATTTTGCTCCAACTTTAAAAAGACTATTTGGTAGTAACACCGTCATCGTTGAACAAAAGGTCACGAATATAATCAACTGGCATATCTTCACCCGTCCACAATTTAAAGGCCTCAGCACCTTGTTCAAGCATCATGCCTAAGCCGTTAAAGACATGTTTGACGCCAGCTTGTTCGGCCACTTTCATCAGTTTTGTTGTTCGTGGCGCATAAACGGTATCAAACACAATCATGTCCTGTCGGAACCAGCTAGGATCGCTCACTAAGGTTTCATCCTCTAAAGGCTTCATGCCGACACCCGTGGAATCACAGTAGATTGCTGATTCAGAAATTTGCTGTTTGAAGTCATCTTGATCAGCTAACGTGTGTAACGTCGCGTGACAATTCGTCTTCTCATTAATAATGTCGACGTTATGCTTAGCATTCTTTTGGTAAACACTATCCAAATCAAAAATGGCAATTTCTTTTACACCATCTAAAGCTGCTTGAATGGCAATCGCAGTACCAGCGCCACCGGCACCAGCCAACGTCATCTTTTCACCACGAATATCCAAACCTTCATCAGACAGTGATTTCATGAATCCTGTACCATCGGTTGTGTAACCTGTTAAAGTCCCATGATCATTTACAATCGTGTTAACGGCCCCAACCATTTCTGCAGCAGGATCCAATTTATCAAGCAATGGAATGACTTTTTGCTTATTTGGCATTGAGATATTTGATCCACGCATATCCAGCGTTCGAATAGACTCAATTGCGCTTGGTAAAGTATCGTTGCCAACTTCAAAGGCCAGGTATGCGTAATTCAATCCTAATTTTGCAAATGCATTATTAGTAGATTGTAAAATTAATCCGAACGCTGTTCGGACAAAAAAGATCAGCTTCCTTTAAAATGGTGTTTACAACAAACCCATCTTTTAGGAGCTGATCTTTTGTCTAGTATAACCTATTCCGAACGAATTAAAATCGAAACCTTTTGTGAACTAGGGCTGTCCAATATCCAAATGGGCGTTCGGCTGAACCGATCACCGTCAACAATTTCTTATGAATTATCTCGATGTCAACCTTATCAGGCTGAATTAGCACAAACAGATGCCGAATACAAGCGATCACGATGTGGTCGGAAAACTAAGCTGAGCGATGAGTTAAAGCAAACAATTCTCAACCATTTACATCTAAGCTGGTCACCAGGAATGATTGCTCACGAATTTAAACTAGCGACTAAATCTATTTATAATTGGCTAAATCAGGGGAGAATTGGTTTCTCCTTGAATGATCTACCTGAACATGGCGTACGCCAACGGCGTAACGTTGACCAACGATCCAAATATAATCAATCTTTGGGGCGATCGATTGAACAGCGTCCCATGATGATTAATCAACGTAATCGCATCGGTGATTTTGAACTAGATACCGTCGTTGGCCCTCGTGGGCATAGTAAGGCAGTTTTATTAACTTTAATCGATCGCAAATCACGGTTCCTTTGGGCATATCGGTTAAAGGACCGAACGACAGCGAGTGTTAATGAAGCACTGACTAAGTTCCTAACAACTTTTAATGGACCGGTGCACAGTTTTACTGTGGACCGTGGTACTGAGTTTAGTGGGCTAGTATCATTTGAATCACAATATGGTATTAAGACCTATTACTGTCATGCTTATACGCCAGCTGAACGTGGTAGTAATGAACGCTTTAATCGGAATTTACGTTATTTTTATCCTAAGGGGACTCGTTTTGAGCACATTAGTGCTCAAGATTTAACGACGACTGTAAAAGGCACCCGTAAAATGTAGGAAAACGGCAGGTTAGAACTGTTGGTTTTCCTACATTTTTTGTATCATGAATCACATCAGAGTGTAGGAGGAATTTGATGTGAGACGTGATTTAAGAGAAGGAGTGACGATTTACGTGACTGAAAATATTAAGCCTAACTTCGCCGAGATTGCCCGGCAATATAATGTTGATTATCGAACCGTTAAGAAAGCCTATGAGGAAGTCAAAGCTGGACTTAAGGGCCGACCAAGTGGTCGACCGAAACGGCCAAGTTTACTGGATCCATTCAAGCAAACCATCGATTCAAAGCTTGAACTAAATTGTTCGGCTGCTTCAATTTTTAAATTTATCCAGAAGAAGGGCTTTACCGGCAGCTATACCCTCGTGAAAGATTATTGTCGCCAAACCCGCCGAGAACGAGTTAAGAAAGCTACCATTCGGATTGAACATTCCCCTGGTCTCTCTGCTCAAGTTGACTGGAAAGAAGAAATGGCCCTAGTGAGCAGCGAGGGTGAGCTGTTTAAATTCAATATTTTCTTGTATGTATTGCCTTATTCAAAACTCAAATATATGACACTAACCTTTGATCGGAGCCAAGATACCCTCTTTTCTTGCTTACACGACGCTTTCCTTCATACCGGAGGTATTCCGACGGAAATCTGGTTTGATAATATGAAAACCGTTGTGGATCATACAAAATCCCAGTTTGGCCACGCTGTCTTTAACGAACGGTTCCACGAATTCTGTAAAGATGCCGGTTTCACACCAATTGCTTGTCGACCATTCAGACCACAAACTAAAGGTGCAGTTGAAGCCCTTGCTCGCACGGTTGAACGTTTACGGCCATACAATACTGAATTTGCTGATGGAACTGAGCTAATCGAACTAGTTCATATGCTCCGAGATGATCTAAATCATGAAACTTCGCAGGCCACGGACGAAGTCCCGTACCTGAAATGGTTAGACGAAGAAAAAGAGTACCTTCATCGCGTTCCAGTTAATCTCCTTGAACCATACTTCGAAGAAAACATTACCCGTGTCGTTTCGAAGGAGGCCATGATCAATTTCCGCAAATGTAAGTACTCAGTAGATCCGCGATACATTGGTTGTACGGTTGCTGTTGAAATCTCCAATGATGAGCAGCGCATTCACATTTATTATAACGGAGAAGAAATTCGTACGCACTCCATAACTACCAATTCGCTGAATTATGACCCCCAAGATCAGTTCAATATCCTCAAATCTGATTTGCTTAAAGGGCGGACAGATGAAGACATTTCAGCTTACATTCGTGAACATATGACTGATTACGACAACTTATAGGAGGCTACCATGACCACTAATAATCAAATTCTTTTAAATAATCTTGAGCGCTTAGGGTTAAACAAAATCCGTGAATACTTGCCGAATTACCTTGATCAAATTCACACTGATAATCTGTCATTAACTGAGGCGCTAATTGATTTAACTAATTCGGAACTCCAGAATCGACACGAAGGTCAGATTGCACGGGCCATTGGCCGTGCTCGGTTCCCCAATACAAAATCCCTAGATACATTTGATTTTAGCTTTCAACCCAGTATGAATCGCCAAGAGGTTCTGGAATTCCAGAATCTGGCTTTTATGGAAAAGTCTGAAAACTTAATCTTTATTGGCAATCCGGGAGTCGGTAAAACCCACTTGGCAATTAGTATTGGGATTGAGGCCTGTAAACAGGGCTGTCGGGTTCTCTTTATTAATTGTCATGAGCTGTTGATTAGATTGAGAGCAGCTTACGAAAAAGGACTGCTTGATCGATCTCTAAGCCGCTATTCGCGCTATGACCTATTAATTATTGATGAAATTGGGTATTTGCCAATTGGTCACCAAGAAGCTAACCTCTTATTTCAGCTAGTCAATGCCCGCTATGAAAAGCATTCAACGATCATTACCAGCAATAGTGATCTATCCGCTTGGGTTGATATTTTCCAGAACCCAACTGTGACAGCAGCCATTCTCGATCGCTTGGTTCATCATGTTCACGTAGTGAAGATCACTGGTAAATCTTACCGATTACGTGGCCTCAAGTAACTGCCGAAAACCTACATTTCTTTCTGCCGAAAACCTACATTTTTAAACTGCCCTTGACAGACGACGTTACTCCAAATTAACCAGAGACCGCTTAAAATACTTGACTGGAAAACACCGTATCAGGTTATGCTGACCAATTTGTCCAAAAATTCGGATTAAATTTGCAATCTACCTATTGTGCATAGTTGGTGACATTGAGTGTCGGATCGGATAAGCCATCAAACCAATTAAAATTGTGTGTCCATCAATACGTTCAGTCATTTTAAGTCACTCCTATATTCTTGTTCCTAATTTTGTTAATTAATTCACTTGCTATGTTAACGGTTACAAAGATACAAATAAATAACGCTTACTTGTTCAATCAATAGAATTCTTCTATCATTTAATCAGAGGTGATTTTATGAATTTGCGCCACTTAGTTTTCTTTCAAGAATTAGCCAAAACTCAGCATATGGCAATTGCCGCCGAGCATCTTGGTATTTCGCAACCGTCTCTAAGCTACGCCATTAACGGGTTAGAAAGTGAGCTTGGCGTCCCATTATTCGAGCATGAAGGTCGCAACATTAAACTCACTCGATTTGGCAAATCATACTTAACATACGTTAATACTGGTCTTGCCAAACTAACCCAGGGAGAAGAACTCATTCGGCAACTGATGGACGCCAACACAGGACACATTGAACTTGGCTTCACATATACACTTGGACAAAGCCTGGTGCCATCAGTCATGAGTGCCTTTCAGAAAGCCTCTAATAATACCAAGATCTCTTTTGCACTCACGCAGGGTAACTCATTTCAATTACTGAAGGCACTCCGCGATGATTCACTTGATCTTGTCTTGGCCTCTCGTGTTCAAAAACTGGGTGACATTGAGACCAGTAAAGAATTTCTCTTCACACCACTAGTGAAACAGGAGATAGTCTTAGCGGTACCTGCAAATCATCCATTAGCACATAAGAAGAACGTTTTCGTTAGTGATATTGCTAAATACCCTCTCATTAGCTATTCAAAGACAAGTGGGTTAAGACCGCTGATTGATAAAATTCTTGAACGTTCTGGTATCAGCCCACAAATCCGATACGAAGTTGAAGAAGATTACACAGTAGTCTCATTCGTAGAGCATAATTTTGGGATCGCTTTGGTACCAAATTTGCCACAGCTTAAACAAGAACACGTTAAGTTGTTACATCTCACCGACAATTATGCCGCTCACCAATTGTATTTGGTTACTAAAATTAATCAGTTTATGGCACCGTCAGTTACACGATTTCGAGATTTTTTGATACATTACTGTGCTTCCGATATCAATGGTTACGAATAGCCAGTTAGTAAATTAATCAGTCTCTCTAATAGCTGTCATATCCAAGTATGAATCTCCCCCTTTTTGCCAGTTTCCTCGTATCATCAAGCCAAGTGAATATTTCCTTGAGGGAGGTTAAATCATGAGCGAACAAAAACAATCGGCCATTACTGCTGTTGTGACCGTTTATAATCTTGGTAATTATCTGGATCCCTGTTTGGCCAGTTTAGCGCGCCAAACATTAAGCGATTTCGAAGTCATTATGGTTGATGATCATTCAACAGATGGGTCAAATAGTGTTATCGAAAAATGGGCGCAAAAGGATTCTCGCTTCATTGCCGCGCATTTGCCAGAGCACAGTGGTGTGTCGGCTGCCCGCAACTACGGCATTGACCATGCGAGCGCACCAGTGATCTGCTTTGTGGATGGTGATGACCTATGTGAACCAAACTATCTGCAAACTTTCGTGGACGGTATGAGCCAACCCGGTGTTGACCTTGTAACTGTCGGCTATCGTTGGGGTGGCTACGCCCGCGGAGCCGTTTCCGGTATCACCGGATGGCACGAAATTAGTCAAGACGACATGTTATCCGAGGCCACAGAACACGGTACCCAAATTGGTGGCTATACTTGGAATAAAGCATTCCGAGTTAGTGTTATCAATCGTTTGATGCTACGTTTTGACACCCATTTAAAACTGGCTGAGGATTTGCTGTTTACTGCGGACTACGAAGCCGGTGCACAGCGTTTTCTATTTAATCCAACACTCGTCTACAACAAAGTAAGTCGGCCTGGTAGCACCATCCATACTGCATCAATGGCTATGCGCCGCGGCGAGATGGAAGTTGACGCGCACATTGACCAGTTGCGAGAAAACCTGAATGCAGGATGACGATGACTGCCCACTGTCTTATAATTGTGGGGAATAATCACATCCAAAGGAAGTTTGTCGCATGCAGTTAACCGCAAATTCAATGACGCCAGCTGGCTATCACCAAATCGAACAGGAAATCACCCGTTTGGAGTTGGACCGTCCCAACCGCATCAAACAGTTGCAGGAAGCCCGCGCTCTAGGTGACCTATCAGAGAACGCCGAGTACAGCGCCGCCAAACGTGATTTGCGTCACCTAGAAAGCCGTTTGCGTTATCTTAACAAGTTGCTACAATACGCGGAGGTTGTCACCCCACAAACCCCGGATCAGGTTGAGATTGGCAAGCATGTCGATGTGCAATTCGAGGACGAAAACGATACTGACGCCTACCAGATTGTCGGTAAATTTGAAGCAGATTTGGATGCCAACAAAATTTCGTTTGATTCACCGTTGGGACGCGCCATGATCAATCATAAGGTCGGTGACACTGTCACGGTTAACGCACCAAACGGGGATTATCAGGTTACAATCAGGAAAATTAAGGGTTAAAGTTCATTTAGGTTGTAAAAAAGCCAACGCAATTTCTCGCGTTGGCTTTTTCATTATTTAAAATAACGTTTCAAATATTAGAACCGTGCACGCCCCAAAGCATGTTGTGCGGCTAGGTTAAGCAAACTCCATTGACGGTCAAAACCAGGCTGGAAGAAGAAATCAGCGGTGGCTAAATCTTCCAATGTCAGTTTATGCGCAACAGCTAAAGCAATCACGTTGCCTTGAGCAGTAATGTCATACTTGGAGAGGACGGCGCCACCAAGGATTTGGTGCGTCAGTGGATCAAACGTCAAGCTTGTGTAAACATCCGTGTTGCCGGCACTTGCTGGCACATAGGCTGGTCGTAAAGTGTCCTTGTAAGCACTGGTTGCAACTGGCACATCAACTTTAGCAGCCGTGGTGGTGTTCAAACCAGCAGCGGCAAAGTGATAATCAAACACACTTAATGCAGACGCACCAACAACTCCTTTGAATGGAACAGCAGGCGTTTCTTCAAAGATGTGATCAACCACATACTGAGCTTCACGACGAGCGGTGGTTGCTAACGCGATTGGCGTTGGCTTGCCGGCTGGGATAGACAATGGCAGGATCGCATCCCCCATGGCATAAACATCAGGCAAGTTCGTTTGTAAGTATGGGTTGACGTCAATAAAACCACGGTCCGTTAAGTTAACTGTGCCTGACAGCCAAGCCGTATTTGGTTTAACGCCAGCTGCACAAATAACGAGATCAGCTGGATAAGTCTTGTCAGCGGTCTTTACACCAGTAACAGACTTGTCTCCTTCAAACGACTTAATCGACTGAGACAAAGCCAATTCAACACCCTTGCTGGTCAGCTCTTTAGTGACAACGTCAGTCAAATTTTCGTTGAGATAGTTGCCTAATGGGCGGTCAATCATGTCCATTAATGTGACGTGCTTACCAGCCTTAGTAAAGACTTCGGCAGCTTCAATCCCAATGTATCCAGCGCCGATAACGGCAACGTTCTTAATGCTATCATCCGTAGTGTCCGCCTTGATCTTGCTAGCCCAGTCGTAACCACGCATTGCGTAGATGCCATCTAAATCGTGCCCTGGAACTGGCAAAACCGTTGGCGTTACACCAGAGCTCAAAATCAGTTTGTCATAAGCGACTTGCTCAGTCTGACCAGACTTAACATCCTTCACGCTGACTTCTTTCTTGTCAGCATTGATGGCCGTAACTTCGTGATTGTTGAAGACGTGACCACCCTTGCTGGTAATGTCTTCTGGTTTAAAGTTACGGACGTCTTCTTGCGCGGTTACCTTGTCCTCCAAGAATAATTCCATCCCGCATGACATGAATGAGACAAAATCACCTGCTTCATAAATCGTGACATCCACGTCCCGATACTTATCCAACAGTTCAATTGCTGATTCGTGACCACCATGTGATGCACCGACAATAACGATTTTTGTTTTACTCATAAATAGTTAACCTCCATCGTATGTTTTAGAATCATTCTAATTCTTCTAACACACATACTGTAAAACTTGCACAGTTATGATGCAAGACCCGCTCACGAATTCAAACACGAAAAAAGCCGATAACATCAATGCTATCGGCCAATTTAAATTTTTTGCAACTTATTTTTTCTTAATTCAGGCAAACGGATTAAAGAATCATCCTCAAGCCCATGACTACTAATAACAATCCCATCATTGGCTGCAAGACCAAGTTTAGCACCCGTTTGTTTAACCGGTTAATAATAATTGGGGCTAAAGCTGCACCAATGATTGCCCCAATCATGAGACCAAAACCAATGGACCAATCCACGTGGCCACTGGACATGTGAAAGAGCAACCCGATCAGCGTCGTACCGACTAACACGTATGAGGAGGTCGCAGCGGCATGCACGGTATCTAACCCCATTAGTAATAAGCCAGCTAAGATTGGACCGCCACCACTTAACCCGGCAACACCAACCATTAGGCCACTTAAGATACCGAATGCGATTGCTTGAATCCGTTTGGTACCACCGTTGGCCGTTTTATTCCGGTGTGGCAAATACTGACGTGCAATAATTTGGACGCCGAGCAGCACCAAGATAATCGCGATCACCCAGGTATAGATTTTGGTCGGTATAAACGGTGATAACAAAGAACCAACAATGGTCGCAGGCAACGCTGCCAGTAACATCCGATTACCAACTTTAGCTTCTACATTTCCCGTGCGATAATGACTGTAGGCGCCGACACATAGCGATGGAAATGCCGTAAATAGTGAGGTTGCGGCCGCTACAGCAGCCGGCAAGTGAAAGACGCCCGTTAATACGCCTAAATAGATGGCCGCACCACCGCCACCCATCGAAATCACCAGCGTACCAATAATAAAACCGGTAATAATTAACTCAATCCACAACATGGTTTATCCTTCTCTCTAAACAACATTAATCAGTCTCACTCTGTTTGTTGGTCGAAACCTTGGTGTACAGCAAATTTTGAAATGCCATTTCCGTAATGTCCTCGTCGTTCACATGCGCCATCAAGTCGGCTAAGGAAAAGCCTTGTTGCAATCCCAACGGTTGTGCGAACCCATAAACAGTCAATTGATAGTGATGTGTTCCTGATTTTGGCCGTGGACCGGCGTAGTGCTGCTCCAACCACGTGTGTTGAGCACGCAATTTCCACCACGGTGCCCGTAAATCCTGAATGATAGAGTGCAAACTGTTTTCACCCTGAGGCACGTTCGTGTGGCAACTAAAATCTGCCGGCACAATTAAGGACTGACCTTCAACAGGCGCATCAGCGACCAGCCAGTGTGTCCACGGAAACCCAAACATAGGCACCGTATCGTAGTCAATCAGCTTCCAGGCCACCACCTTGGTAGCACTACTTATGTCAAGAATCTCAAACGGAAATGATTTTGGGGTCACCCCTTCGACCTTTTCCGAAGAAATCGCATTGCCACCATACTGATCAGGAATTATCCTATCTGAAAACGGAAATCGTAATTTCATTATTCAAAACTGGTAGATTGCAAATTTAATCCGAATTTTTGGACAAATTGGTCAGCATAACCTGATACGGTGTTTTCCAGTCAAGTATTTTAAGCGGTCTCTGGTTAATTTGGAGTAACGTCGTCGTTAAATCTTGAGCACTAATGTGCTCAAAACGAGTCCCCTTAGGATAAAAATAACGTAAATTCCGATTAAAGCGTTCATTACTACCACGTTCAGCTGGCGTATAAGCATGACAGTAATAGGTCTTAATACCATATTGTGATTCAAATGATACTAGCCCACTAAACTCAGTACCACGGTCCACAGTAAAACTGTGCACCGGTCCATTAAAAGTTGTTAGGAACTTAGTCAGTGCTTCATTAACACTCGCTGTCGTTCGGTCCTTTAACCGATATGCCCAAAGGAACCGTGATTTGCGATCGATTAAAGTTAATAAAACTGCCTTACTATGCCCACGAGGGCCAACGACGGTATCTAGTTCAAAATCACCGATGCGATTACGTTGATTAATCATCATGGGACGCTGTTCAATCGATCGCCCCAAAGATTGATTATATTTGGATCGTTGGTCAACGTTACGCCGTTGGCGTACGCCATGTTCAGGTAGATCATTCAAGGAGAAACCAATTCTCCCCTGATTTAGCCAATTATAAATAGATTTAGTCGCTAGTTTAAATTCGTGAGCAATCATTCCTGGTGACCAGCTTAGATGTAAATGGTTGAGAATTGTTTGCTTTAACTCATCGCTCAGCTTAGTTTTCCGACCACATCGTGATCGCTTGTATTCGGCATCTGTTTGTGCTAATTCAGCCTGATAAGGTTGACATCGAGATAATTCATAAGAAATTGTTGACGGTGATCGGTTCAGCCGAACGCCCATTTGGATATTGGACAGCCCTAGTTCACAAAAGGTTTCGATTTTAATTCGTTCGGAATAGGTTATACTAGACAAAAGATCAGCTCCTAAAAGATGGGTTTGTTGTAAACACCATTTTAAAGGAAGCTGATCTTTTTTGTCCGAACAGCGTTCGGATTAATTTTACAATCTACTAACTCACATCTCTTTTTATTTTACACTTTGTAAGTATAATTTACATGTTGTAAAATGTAAATATAAACAAACCACTTTCTATGAAGGAGTCATTAATTCATGGTTCAAAAACGCGATTTATCTGCTGAAAAAATCATTCAAACGGCCACAGACCTAATTAAAGCTGACGGCGCGGACGCCGCTACGTTTGGTAACATCGCCAAGGCACTTAACTGTCGAACGCAGGCCCTTTACTTCTACTTCAAAAATCATAACGACCTGCTGCTTGGTGTGGCAACAAACTTTTTCGCAACCCTTAATCAAGAAGTCCAAACGGCCTGCTTCGATTTAAATGGTCGGGAGGCACTGATCAAAATGGCCACTACCATCCGTAACTATGGTCGCCAAAACCTGGACCTATCACTAGCGGTGATGCGAACGTCTGGACTGCCCGACCACCTGTCAGCTTTCAACGAAACACGTCATTTATCCGAAATGATGCAACGATACATTGGCGATTTTGTCAGCGATCCCGTACAACAACTATCCATCTCCCGTGGTGTCCGGGCCATGATCATCGGTGAAGTTGTCAGCGAAAGTGTCGGCTGGTTTACGAATCCTGCTATCGATCGCGATGACAGTTTCGTCGACAATTTGATGCGGCTGTTCGATGAGTCACAAAAATAGATATCTGTGTGGACCTGCCTTTGCACTGGCAAAAGTACCACATCGTACCCGTTACGCTGACTTGAAACGCCGTTCCCTGGGACCGGTCTCAGCCCCAAAGTCCGGGTCTTCAACCTCGGACTCTGTTTCAACTCAGCTCCACTCTTTTAAGAAATATCCTTTCATCCGCCAAGATATTGGGACGAAAGGATATTTTTGTAAATTTTACTGCTAGATTAGCTGGAGGGCGTCAACAGTGATACCGAGCCGTGAAGGTGGTGTTAATTCGAATGATTTTCTCGAATTTACAGCACGGACGGGCACAGAGACTCGCGGGTCACGAGGCTCTGTGGCGAGGCGAAAGACCGTGAACTTCGGGCTTAAACCGGTCCCACGGCGAGCGTGTCACTGTTGACAACCGCAAGCGACAAGTCACCACAAACAGAACCTTAAATCACCAATAAGGTTTTACTCTTTAGCCATTATATTTCGAAACGATATTGCTTTAATGATGGCAAGCTGACATGATATACTTTTCTCACTAAAACTAACTTAATTCAGAAGGAGTCTTCATTTAATGTCACAGAACCCAAATACCGCACCTGATGCACCTGACCCCAAACCGAGTCCCGTCTATGTACAAACGGAAACCGAGGTTTTGGATCACTTTCATAGTGATCTCGAAACAGGGCTAACGGCCGAAACTGCAGCCGACCGACTGGCAAAAAATGGGCCAAATGAACTGACGGCTCATGTCACACCAAAATGGTTGATATTCCTGCGTCAGTTTAACAACGTAATCATCTACATTCTGCTATTTGCGGCTGCTTTTACCCTTTTCATTCGTCACTATTCCGACGCCGTCGTTATCGGTTTGGTA
Organism: Furfurilactobacillus cerevisiae; assembly: GCF_048961765.1. Classification (GTDB taxonomy): domain Bacteria; phylum Bacillota; class Bacilli; order Lactobacillales; family Lactobacillaceae; genus Furfurilactobacillus; species Furfurilactobacillus milii_A. The sequence goes on along the minus strand of NZ_CP185253.1, from coordinate 238,706 downwards.
GTCATTATTAATGCCTTGATTGGCTACTTTCAGGAAGTCAATGCCAGCAACGCGCTTGATAAAATCAAGTCGATGTTGTCTACCGAAGCCACGGTTATTCGGGACAGTGCACGGACAGACGTGCCGGCCACCGAGTTAGTAACCGGTGACATTGTCTATCTGGAGGCGGGTGACAATGTCCCTGCCGACATGCGGATTCTCGATTCTGATAATCTGCGGATTCAAGAATCGGCTTTGACCGGTGAACCAGATTCTGTGCTTAAGAACTTTGATCCACTGAAAGACAGTAAAACACCGCTAGCTGAGCGTGAAAACATGGCCTACGCCAGCACTGCCGTAACTAATGGGAGTGCTACTGGGATCGTCACGGCAACTGGACACGACACTGAACTTGGTCAAATTGCCGATGATGTAACGGATGTCAAACAAACCAAAACGCCATTGATGAAGGAACTCGATCGTTTGGGAACCTGGATTTCCTACTTCATCATCGCCGTTGCCATTGCACTGTTTATCTTTGGTTGGGTGCGCCACTTATATGCGTTACCAACCCTCGCACTAGCAATCATCACCATGATTGTAGGTTCCCTGCCTGAAGGGTTGCCGGCTTCAACTTCCGTCATTCTCGCAATGGGCGTGAACACGATGGCGCGCAACAAAGCAATCGTTAAGACGTTACCTTCCGTAGAAACGCTAGGTGCTGTCGACATTATCGCCACGGATAAAACCGGGACGTTAACGAAGAACGAAATGACAGCTCAGGATATCATTACTAAGAATCATCAGTATCAAGTTACAGGAACTGGCTATCAACCTAAAGGTCAGATTATGGCAAATGGTCAACCAGTTAACGTTCAGGATGACCCAATCTTGAAGGAACTGTTAATCAGTGGTTTCGAAGCCAACGATACCATGCTACAAGAAGAAGATGGCCAGTGGATCCTGAATGGTGAACCGACTGATGGTGCCTTTCTCACGCTATACCACAAAGGCTGTGGCATGGACGAGCCTGCGTTTGAGGAGTTGGACCGCATTCCGTTTGACTCCGACTATCGTTACATCGCCCGCCTCAGTGTCCGTGAAGATGGTCAACATGAAGTGTTCGTAAAGGGTGCTCCTGACAAACTTTATGAAATGGCGCAGGCAGCTGACCCGACTTTTAATGTCGATCACTGGAACGACGTCATTCACGACTTAACTACTCAAGGCAAACGGGTTGTGGCAGTGGGCCGTAAACTCGTGGGCAAAGACGTTAGCGAAGTCACACACGAAACATTGCGCGATGGTGTCGACTTTCTCGGGATCGTCGGGATTATTGACCCGCCACGTGAAGAAGTTATTGATGCGTTAAAAGAAATGCGAACTGCCGGGGTCAAAGTTAAAATGATCACCGGTGACCATCCTGACACGGCAACTGCCATTGGCCGTCAACTTGGTTTGGCAGATAACATCCAAACCATCACGGGTGCTGAGCTAGATGACATGTCACCTGACGAACTCCGTGCCAACATCAATCGATATGATGTGTTTGCCCGGACGACGCCAAGCAACAAACTGGCCATCATCAAAGCCTACCAGGAAAACGGGAAGATTACGGCGATGACTGGTGATGGTGTCAACGATGCGCCTGCTTTGAAACGCGCCGATATTGGTGTTGCGATGGGTATCAAAGGGACCGATGTAGCAAAAGATGCGGCCGACATGATTTTAGTCGACGATAACTTTACGACGATGACAAAAGCCATTCGTGAAGGCCGGCGACTGTACGACAACATCAAGAAGACCATCGCCTTTCTGTTGCCAACCAGTTTTGCCGAAGGTTTAATTGTCGCATTCAGTATTTTGATGCAACAAAAACTGCCATTGGTCCCAACGCAATTGCTCTGGATCAACATGGTTTCAGCCGTCACAATTCAGTTTGCGTTCATTTTCGAACCGGCTGAACAAGGCATTATGCAGCGACGTCCGCGGAAAACTGGTTCAACCCTGATGAACAAACATGACGTGTTCCAAATGGCCTATGTGTCCGTCTTAATAGCGGCGATGGGACTGTGGGCGTTTGACTGGCTCACCAATAACGGCGTCAGCCAAGTCATTGCCAGCACGATTACCGTTAACGTCATTGTGTTAGGTAAGGTGTTCTACCTGTTCAACATTCGCAGTCCACATCTGGCCTTCTCAAAGAACTTCTGGACGAACAAAATGGCATTTGTCGTCATTGCTGCACTGATGTTGCTGCAACTCGCGCAAGCATACATTCCGTTTATGCAGGATATCTTCAAGACTGGTCCAATGAGTTGGAGTCAATGGGGATTGGCGATTGGCTCCGGGTTTGTCACGTTAGTCGTTACTGAAGCCGACAAGATTATTCGGATGCAGTGGCACAAACGTAAACAGCCACGCATGAACTAATAACACTTAATTTATAAAAGAAGCAGTACCGTCAATTTTGTTGACAGTACTGCTTTTCGTTTGCCATGCGAGTAAACTATTAAGTGGCAGACAAGAACAAAGAAAATAAGGATTGAATCATGAAAAAGAAACGTTTCAAACTAAAGCAACGCAAACTTGTTACCGTCTTGGCAACCATTGCAGTGTTGGTGTTCGGTTACCTTTTTTCGACTAATAACACCGAGGTCAAGGCCTTTACCCATGGCCCCCGCCAAGTCACCACAATGCGCCGTCATTACCGTCACTGGACCAAGCAAGCTGAAAACTGGTTCAGTAGTAATTCAGGCAGCACACAAACAACGCCAACTACCGCCGATGTGCCTCGTGACGCGACGGACAGTCAATTACTGGCATTACAATTTGACGCAAATAAGTATCCAGAAAACTACGTCAGTTTGGGCAAATCAACCTTAACCAGTTTACAAATTCATGATGCCTTAGAGCACAACCATGAACAAGCCTGGTACACGATTGACTCGCCGGATACGCTGGGCCGTAGTCAAGCCGGTCAAGCGTTGGTCACTTACAACAGTGTCAGTGCCACAGCCGCAATGAAGCGACCTTCCTTTGCTGAAAGCGCCGATCCAACAGGCTACGAAGGCAATAATCGCATTGCCCAGTTAAATGGTTATCGCGGTTATTTCTACAACCGTTCCCACACACTGGCTTGGTCGTTAGTTGGTAATCTTGGCGGGCCTGACACCAGTAGCAATGCCATCATGCAGCGCAACAACTTAACGACTGGCACTCGTGCTCAAAACGTTGGTACAAACGGACGTAGCCAAAGCACTGCTGGTGGGATGGCTTACGCTGAAACCGCAATTCGTGACTTTGTCAGAGAACGGCCAAACATCCCCGTTTATTACGTTGTCACCCCTCTGTACCAAGGCAACGAACTCGTTCCTCGTGGCACTCATGTCCAGGCAGTCAGCACGACGGATGACGGCCAAGCCCTCAACATTAACGTTTACGTATTCAACGCTCAGAATGGCGCCACCATCAACTATGCCGATGGTAGTTGGACACAAAGCTAACATGTGTCATTAATGCATTACACCGCTCCACTGACCTGAAACGCCGTTCCCTGGGACCGGTCTCAACCCGCACAAACCGCGGTTTTCCACCTCGATTCTGAGCCACAGCCCGTCTCAGAAGTCGTCCCGTAACACTACGCGGCCAAATTCTCGCCGCCAAGTGTTACAGACACGGAACTCTGTTTCACGTCAGTTCCGCTCACATTGCACATGATAAAACAGCTAATCTGTTCCACGCCCATAATTGAAAAGATTAGTTCAATGCAAACTGAGACGGTACAGTAGACTTGCAGTTATTCTAGCTGAAGGGCGTCAACAGTGATACCGAGCCGTGAAGGTAACGTTAATTCGGTGGTTTTCCGAATTTAGGTTACGGACGGTCGTGAAGACTCGGTTTTGGAGGCTTCACGGCGAGGTGAAAGACTCTGGTTCTCAAGAGGCTTGAACCGGTCCCACGGCGAGTGTGTCACTGTTGACAACCGCAAGCAACATCAAAATCAAAAAAACGACCTGCACGAGGTTTGGAACATTACCTGTGTAGGTCGTTTTCTATAGTCGCATCAAAGGTGTAGCAATTGTGTGCCTAATTGATTTTCCGTTTCGGGTTCAGAATCCCCATCGGATCAAGCAACGACTTGATTTGGTGTTGAACCATGTCAACATCATCGCCGAGTTCTTCGTTGACCCACTGGTTCTTCAACATACCAACCGCGTGTTCACCAGAAATCGTCCCACCGAGTGCCAAGGCTTTGCGAAACATCAATTGCAGTGCCTTGATAACATTCTCCGGCACCTCCGTTTGCTCCTTAGGCCAAACGATACTTGGGTGAACGTTACCATCACCAGCATGGCCGGCGGTAAAGATTTGCACGTGAAGTTGATCGGCTACTTCGCTGACGTAATCCATCATTGGTGCCAACTTAGACATTGGCACGGCCATATCTTCCATAACGTGATTGTGTCCGGCAAAGACCGCTGGTAACATGTCTTGTCGCAACTTTTCGATGGCCTTCATCTCGGCATCGTCGGAAGTCACGTGAATGTGTTGTGCGCCATGATCGTTCAACACTTTTTCAGTAACCTTTAACGCTTCATCACCACCGACGTCCAAACGAAGGATCAGCATCGCACCACTATTGTCAGCGTAATGCGTACCCTCATACTTATCCAAAGCCGCAACAGTATTAGCATCCAAAGCTTCCAACATTGCCGGATAGACACCAGATGCCCGCACTTCCGTTACTGCCTCTGACAGTTTGGTCATGTTATCGAAGAAAGCCAACCCCATCACCGCGTGACCAAGCGGAATTGGGAATAACTTCACTGTGATTTCAGTAATGATCCCTAGCGTGCCTTCCGAACCAACGAATAGGTGCGTCAGGTCATAGCCAAACGCCTGTTTAAACGTCCGCCCGCCTAACTTGAGTTCACGGCCGTCAGCTAAGACAACCTTCAAACCCAAAACAGAATCACGAGTGGCACCATATTTAACAGTGCTCATCCCACCGGCGTTGGTTGAAGCATTACCACCAATTGCAGAAATCGGCCGTGAACCAGGGTCGGGTGCATAAAACATACCAACTTTATTGGCTTCATCGTTCAACGTTTGGTTGATCACGCCTGGTTGGACAACTGCCACTGAATCCTCACGGCTGATGTCCAAAATTTTATTCATGCGAATCGTTGATAACATGATGGCACCGACCTCTGCATCAGAGCCGGAAACCGTGCTCGTCGCCGTCGTTTGCGGAACGACTGGAATATGAAAGCGGCGGGCTACGCTCAAAACATCCTTCACATCATCCGTATCGCCCACCTCAACGTAGGCTAACAAGTCACCATCTGCATCACCAATGCCATTAGGATCGTTCTTGTGTTTGGCCAAACTATCTGCGTCCGTGTACACGTCAGCGTGTGGCGTTGCTTGCTTTAAAGCATCTAAGATTTCATCTTGTGAATATGCACTGAATACTGCCATCTAAGTCGCTTCCTTACAAATTGTTAGTTACTTACACGATTACCATAAATTTCTTCATCTCAAATGGCAAACATTTGTGTTTATCGATTTGTGAACAGCATAAACGTGTACAATCAAACTAAACTATTCTTATCGAGGAGCAGTTATGGATAAGCTTAAAGTGCGACTTGATGCATTCAGTGATGCCATCATCGCCATTATTATCACCATCATGGTACTTGATTTGCACGGCGTCGTAACAGATTCGCCGTCCGCCTATTTATCATTAGCAAAGGAAATTGGCATCTACTTTATCAGTTTCTTCTACGTCGCTAACATGTGGTACTCGCACGCCACGGCGTTTGACGAAATTAATTCGATGACCTATCGCATTCTGATTATGGACTTTGTGTTTCTCGCGGCATTGTCATTGATGCCACTGTTCACCAGCATGATGGCCACTAATACGACCCGAGTAACCGTGATGGCTTACGGCCTCTTATCCGCAGTTGTCAGCGTCCTTTTCCGTTTTCTCACCCAGTCGATCATTCATTTTGAATACACCAACAAGTCGGACATGGCGCAGGTCTACATCAAAATATTCGGCTTTAATAACCGGATCCAAATGGCCATCAGCATTGCGGCCATCATCCTCGCCTACTTCAAACCCACATGGGCCATCATTTTCTTCCTCGCCTACCCAATCTGGAATTTTCTGAGCAGTAGCAGTGATCGTCAGGAAATGTACGACGTTGAGCAATTAACGCCGGATCAGCGCAAAGACTTCCTTGATTTCTCCACGGCTGACCGCAAAGCCTTCCGAGAACAGCAAGAAAAAATCACAGCCATGCTAAAAGCAAACGCAGAGAATCCCGTAGCAGTCGACAACGCTGACGTAGCTTTGCAAACACCGGTCGACGATGCTGACGCTGATAGCCTAATCGACCAGCCTGTTTCAACACAAGCGCCCGTCCGAACACCTGCCGCAACGTCTGCACAGGCCAAGGCAACCAATGTTAAACCGTCGCCTTCACCCCGTGCACCGAAAACACCGCGTTCAAATTCCCGTCGTCGCAACTACTGGCAACAGTGGCTAGACCAAAGCGATGATCCCCAATTGCAGGACCAACTTCGGCAAGGCGGTCGGTTAACCCAAATTCAAAAACAACAATGGGAATCTTGGTTTAAAGAACAGCGTCAAAAGGATCCACGTTTGCAGCGTCAAACACAGCAAGCACGCAAGCAGGCTCAAAAACAAGCTCAACGACAGGCTCGTAAGCAGAAATAGAGGTATTCTGGGCGACCGCGTTACTAGCCAGTTATAAAACCAAGTACTTGTCATAGACGATTTCAAACAAAACAAACAGCCTTTATGAGGACCAACATTCCCCATAAAGTCTGTTTCGTTATCTACATGCTTATCTAGTTTCTAACAATCAGCCTTGATTCAGTCCCCAGTTAGTTACTTCAACCCAGCTAGTGTTCGTTGTAACCAATCAACATTGTTTTCTTCTCGTTCAATGGCGCGGGTCAAAATCAAAAAGTGACCATATTGTTGATCAATCTGAGCATCCTTGGAAAAAAGTTGTTGTTGTCGTTGTCGCAAATGGCTCAATTTTTTCGTGTGCAGTTCTACCTGCGTCCGCAATATTTTCGCCAATGTTGGACTGTGACGATCATGAATAAAGTAGAGCTTCAATGAACTCAACGCATCATTTTCGGCTGTAATTGGTTCGTGCAACCAATCCAACAGGTGGTCGTGACCATCTGCTGTAATCTCGTAGCGAATAACCTTGGCATCCTCATCCACGTACTCAGTGGCGATTTTGATCCAGCCATCAGTCAACATCCGTTTTAATTCTGGGTAAATTTGACTATGCGAGGCCTGCCAGAATTCGCCAATTTCTGTTTGAAATTCATTTTCGATGTCACGGCCAGACATATTGGGATGATTATCTAATAACCCCAAAATAACGTTTGGCAAAATTCTTGGTTTCGGCATAACGCACACTCACAATCTATCGTTTGTTTGAAACTATTATAAACTACTTGCGAATGCGCTGGTAGTTGTCGTCAAAGTAGCGACCTTCGCGAATATCATCAGTCATCCCATCGTATGGTGCTTCATTGATAACAGATTCGTTGTTTTGACCTGCTTCGCCTACATATGTGATGGACGCAAATTCTGGCACCACTAACTTAGGATACGTTTCGTACTTTTCACGTGATTCTTCCATCAAATCAATGTGCTCATTTTGGAAGGTCACCGTGATTTCTGGATGTTCCTCAACCCACTTAGGGAAGAAAATCGTCCCGTGCATTTTATTATCATTTGGCATAAAGTCCAACGCCACATCAGTCCCGGTTGGCTCCGTCCAGGTGACTTTGTAAACGCCTGGCACTAACATCACGATGTCAGCCTGCTGATCCTTTACCCAACGGCCTGCAACCATTCCGCCATGAATCCGATAATCAACGGTGTGGTCGTTTTTAGCGTACCATTCGTACTCCCAGCCATTGTCGTACGTGTAAATAAAGTGAGTGCCCAAGAAATCATCTAGTGTTACAAACTTTTTTGTCATAATTAATTGCCTCTTTTTTATTATTGTCGGTAACGACATTGATCATATTATGTCGTTATCGACACAAAGTCAACAAAAAACTCACTAATCATAAAATTAGTGAGTTTCTATGGCTATTCTGTGACCACTGCGTCTGAACGTTTGCGCCAATCCAGCCGCTTTAATCCTTCTAGGATCGCGGTTGGCACAAGTGCAGCGACAAGACTGATCAGCCATTGTACGGGTGTTAAGCTCGTCAATCCAAACGCCCCTTGCAACGCTGGAATAAGTGCAATCAAAATGATGATTGCGGCTGCAATGCCCAATGCGAGGTTGAGTGAGTGGTTCGCTCTAATTGATGCCCATGTCATCGGTTCACGCCGTTTGATTGGGTAAATATCAATCATTGACCCCAGTGCCAAGACAAGAAACAACATTGTGGAACCAACGACGGCTTTGTTATCTGTTAAGCCAAAGCGGCCCAATGCGTAAATGCCTAGCGTAAGTACCGTGTAGATACCGGCCCGCCACGCCATTCGTTTGCCAAGGCCGTTCGCGAAAATACTCTGCTCATTTGGAATCGGTGGGCGCTTCATCGCTGATCTTTCACCTGGTTCGCGGGCCAGGTAGAAACCAGGAATCCCGTCGGCCAGCACGTTAATGAGTAGCAATTGTTCTGCAATCAGCGGCGCACCCCAACCCATTAACACGCTACCGATCATTAAGAAGATTTGGGCGAAGTTAACGCCGACCAAAAATTCGACAGCCTTAAGGATGTTTTGGTAAATCGTCCGTCCAGAATCAACGGCGTCAATAATCGTAGCAAAGTTATCATCAGTCAGGATGACATCGGCGGCGCCTTTCGCTACTTCGGTTCCTGTGATACCCATTGCCACACCAACATCTGCAGCCTTTAATGCGGGCGCATCGTTGACCCCATCACCGGTCATTGCCACGATTTTGCCATGACTCTGCCAAGCGTTAACAATCCGAATTTTGTCTTCAGGTGACACCCGGGCAAACACGCTGACCTGTTCAACCTTGTCAGCTAGTTCTTCATCACTCCAAGCATTCAACTCACGGCCAGAAACGGCTAGGTCACCATCGCGGTAAATCCCAATTTGCTCGGCAATCGCTCTGGCAGTCTCCTTGTGGTCACCCGTGATCATCACTGGCTTGATGCCTGCCTCACGTGCTTGTTGAACGGCTGGTGCGGCTTCAGGTCGTGGTGGGTCAATCAGACCAATAATCCCTGCAAAGGTTAGGTCTCCTTCTAACTTCTCCCAGTCACGCCCTGGATCACTGTCAAAGACACGGTATCCAACGGCCAGCACCCGCAGTGCGTCATGTGCAAACGCATCATGTACGTCGTCCAAACGTTGGCGTTCTGTTTGGGAAAGTTTAACCGGTAAACGATCTACAGCCCCTTTGACAATCAGTAGAAACTTACCTTCCGCCAGTTCATGGAGCGTTGCCATAGACTTCACATCCGATGAAAACGGCCGTTCTGCCACACGTGGCGCTTCTTGTTCAAATTTATTTCTCGACAAACCGTGTTGTTGCATTAATCGAACGATAGCCAGTTCGGTCGCATCGCCAGTGGTCTGTTCGCCATCATCCGTGGTGACGATAGTGGCATTCGTAGCCAGACCAAAATAACGTAATAGTCGAGTTGCAGAGACATCGAGTTCACCATTTCTGCTAATGTCGGCCGGTTGCTCACCAGGCACCCACAGTCGCGTAATTGTCATCTGATTCTGGGTTAAGGTCCCCGTCTTATCTGAAGCAATCACATCAATGCTCCCGATTGTTTCAACGGCACTGATTTGACGGATAATCGCATGTCGTTTGGCCATTTTCTGGACACCGACCGCCAAACTGATGGTCACAATCACTGGCAACGTTTCCGGAACTGCCGCTACAGCTAGTGAGACACCCATCATCAAATTGTCAGCAACGCTGCCCAGCTGCTGTGTCATGCTGAGCATAAAGATCAGCACCCCACCAGCAATGGCAACACCAGTTAGGGTTAGCGCTAAACGTGACAACCGTTTTTGCAACAACGTCTGCTTTAGTTTGGTCTTATTCAATAAACCAGCAATTTCACCGAGCTCCGTCGCCATCCCAATGGCCGTGACAATCATCGTCCCTGATCCGCGAGTAACCGACGTCCCGGCAAATACCCGGTTAACTTGATCACCGATTGATTCGACATCCTTACCGTTACCGGTCAGTGACTTTTCAACCGCTTCGCTTTCACCCGTTAAAATGGCCTCATCCACAGCTAGTGCGGTTACACTTTCCAGCAAACCGTCAGCTGGTACCCGGTCACCGGCGTTGAGAAGCACCACGTCGCCAACGACAATGTCAGCTGCCGCAATCTCCTGGACGGTACCATCGCGACGCACCTTAGCAGTCGGCACACTCATTTGTTTCAATGCTGCCAACGCCTTTTCTGCGCTTTGCTCTTGATATAGCCCAATCGCAACGTTTAAGATGACGATCGCTCCGATAACGATCGGCTTAGTCCAACCGCCATCGAGCGCAATTGCCATATAGGTGGATATCCCAACGGCAACCAGCAAAATAATGGCTGTAATTTCCGTTAACTGTTGAAGTAGCTTCCGCCAAATACTCGGTGGTTTTTGTTCCTGCAATTCATTCTTACCGTCAAGTGCTTGACGGTCCTTAACTTCTTTGGCGCTTAATCCCTGATGGATAAAGTCACGCCGTTCTTCTTTAGCGTGTGCAATCTGGTTCATCGCCTCAGTCCTTTCTCAGTCTAACTTCGGTGGAATCGATCGCTACATAACCGCTGTCATGCACGACTCGTTGCAATAATTTTAACAAACGCCTATGAACCCTCGCAAAGTTAACGCCTATGAAAGCCATAAAAAAATTGCGACTCGTTGATTGCCGTTTGGCGGTTCCCACCACTACAACGGTATCAAACTGAGTCACAATCATGTCTCACATTAATTTATAAACTAAAACTCAATGATAATCAGGATTCTTTCACGACAACCCGGCTGATTAGCGTCAACACCAGTATGATAGCGCCGGCACCGAACACCATCCACCAACGCTGAGAATCGAAAAACAGTCCAACGATGACGAGACCAAAAAAGACCAACGTTATCCAATCACTGATAGGAAACAGCGGCATCGCAAATAATTGACTTGGCTGCTTCGTTTGTCGGCGATAACGTAGATGGCACACAATCAGTGCCATCCATACAACGATAAAGTTAATCGTCGACATACTGGCCACTAACGTAAAGACGGTTCCTGGCAGTAAGTAGTTTAACAGTACGGTCAGCAATAGAATGAAGGCAGAAACGAGCATCGCTGGTCTAGGTACGTTAAACCGGTTAACCTTTTTGAGTCGTTTCGGTGCACCACCCATATTGGCCAGGACAAATAACGTCCGACTCGTACTAAACAGGGCGCTGTTGGCCGCAGATAGAGCCGCAGTCAATACCACAAAGTTAATCACACCAGCGGCCGCTTTAATTCCTAGGCCGTTAAATACTTGTACAAATGGACTGCTGTGAACTGGCAACTGTTGCCATGGATAGATGATCATCATCGCAAACAACGCGCCAACGTAAAACAGAATCATCCGAATCGGCAGGCTGTTGATAGCACGCGGCAATTCTGTCTGTGGATTGGCTGTTTCGCCTGCAGTCAGCCCCAGCATTTCAATCCCAGTAAAGGCAAAAATGACCAGTGTAAATGAAGTCAAGAAGCCCGACCAGCCAGTGGCGAAGAAACCACCATGCTGCCACAATCGCGCTAAATTAGCCGTGTGCCCATTAACGTTTACTTGTGTTGCTAGCAAAATGACCCCAACGGCAATTAATGCCACAATGGTGACCACCTTAATCATCGCAAACCAGTATTCTAGCTCACCAAACGCACCGACGGACATCAGGTTGATCAAAACGAGAAGGCCAATAATTATCAGTGGCGGTAGCCACTGGGGCAAGCCCGGCCACCAGTACTTTAAGTAAATACCAGTTGCCGTTAAATCGGCCATGGCCAGACTCAGCCAACACAACCAGTAAATCCAGCCAATGACAAAACCTGCGCGTTTGCCCAAATACGTTTGAATAAAGTCTAAAAAAGAGGTTTTCTTGAAATCAGACAGCAATAACTCACCCAGAGCACGCATCATTAAATAACAAAAGAAGCCACCTATGGCATAGGCTAAAATGATGGCCGGTCCAGCTTGGTGAATCGCGCTACCAGAGCCCAAGAATAGGCCAGTACCAATCGTGCCGCCCAACGCAATCATTTGAATGTGACGATGTGTTAGCTTACGAGCAAGTTGTTTGGGCGGTGTTTGTGCCATGAGGTTTCCTTTCTTATCCGTTCATTTTTTTGTAAAAAGAGATGCAATTTACTCTACGCTAACTCGTTTTCAGACGCAACCTATCAAAAAGCACTGACCGTAATTGTCACTTGGTACACCAATTACAGTCAGTACTTTCAGTTAAGCTCGGAGATTACTTTTTAAACCGTTTTTTAAACATGTAGAATCCTGTAAACGTTACTAGCAATGCGAGAACGCCAATAGTAACTAGCGCTTCTGTACGTTGACCCACGAATGGTAAACCACCTGAATCCTTTTTAGCTGATGATTTAGTTGCTGGTTCGCCGGGATCAATCTGTGCCATTGCCGGTTGATTACCCGCTAGTGCTTGACCTGAATCATTTGTGGCAGTCGCTTCTTCAACAGAAGACGTTGCCTGTTCAGTACTTGATTCTTCACTCACCAGCCCCGATTGTTGAACTTCACCCAGCACATCGGTTACTGGATAGTTTTGTGATTGACCGTTAGTTAACTGGTTATCAGTGTTTGTGTTACCGGTCGTTGCTTGTTGCTGATTATTTGAATTTTCTTTTCCAGTGTCAGCATTCTGATTACCTGCTGACGATGAAGAATTTGAAGTTGTTGTCCCTGATCCATTGCCAGCTACACTCGAACTATCAGAGTTACTGGCATTGCCGTTTCCACCGCCAATGTTAGAACCGTTGTTGACGTCGTTACCGTTTGATTCAGCATCAGAACTATCCGTGTTAGAACTACTGTTGCCTGATTCCGAACTACCGGAACTGGATTCATCTCCTGGATTTGACGGTTCTGTCGGATCGGATGGTTCCGGTGTCGGTTCCGGATCTGGCTTAGGATCTGGTACGGGTGATGGCTCTGGATCTGTTGGATCTGGATCAGGGTCCGGTTCACCCGGTGTTGGATCTGTTGGATTAGCCCGATAAAGATAAGTTACCGTGCCACCGCCTTCTGGAATGTCTCCATTAGCGGCTAGACCAGCGGCATCTATCCTAACAAAGCTATATCCGTCAAAGCCCCGTTGGACTGTTTGATACGGTTTACCCACTTCTTGACCCTCTGGATATGTTGCTACGGCACTGCCGAGCAACTCGCCATCTTCCGTTTTATATTCAACCTTCACATTTGGCAAGTTGTCATCAGCGTCGCCATAAACGAACGTTACCTGTTTGTCCGCTTCTTCTAACGTACCCGTCGCAGGGTCACTGTCCTCCGTCGTAAACAGGTAGGTCAGTGGCCGAAAATCACGTGGACTGGTTTCATACCGTTCACCAACTGCCTGACCATTTGGATAATCTGCTTCGTGACTATCCAGTTTCTCGCCATCAACCGTCTGATGAGTCACGTGAACCCGCCCACATTTTGCTGGGTCATCTTCTTTCGAATAAACATACGTCACTGTGCCACCCTCAACGGTCAAGTAACCACTTTCCGGCAGGCCATCGCTGGACACCTCTTTGAAACTGTATCCCTCAAACGTATACTTAGTCGTTTGGTAACGCCCACCAACAACCTGTTCATCTAAATACTTGGCCTCTTCGGAATCCTTTAACTCCTTAGGTTCAGCATCATCGGTGACATAACGAACCATCACTTTACCAGCAGGTTCGGGATCGGGATCAGGCGTTTCGGTGGCTTTGTAGATGTAGTAAACATCTCCGTCATTGGCTGTCAATGTACCAGTAGCCGCTAAGCCTTTTTCCTCATCGACTTTCACGAATTCGTACCCATCAAAATCACGTTTCTCGGTCGTGTACTGTTTACCGACATGTTGACCATCCGGGTAACCGGCCATTGCACTACCTAATGACTGACCATCTTCCGTTTGATAATGAACGGTAACTTTGCCGGCAGGTTCTGGCTCAGGATCCACTGCCTTGTAGATGTAGTAAACGTCACCATCGTCGGCTGTTAATGTACCAGTAGCCGCCAAACCCTTTTCTTCATCCACTTTCACGAATTCGTACTCATCAAACTCTTTTTGCTTCGTTGTGTACTGCTTTCCGACATGTTGACCGTCTGGATAATGGGCATCCGCACTACCTAACGTCTTGCCTTCTTCTGTTTGGTAGTGTACCTTCACTTCTCCAGCGGGTTCGGGATCTGGCTCTACTGCCTTGTAAACGTAGTAAACGTCACCACCGTCAGCGGTCAATGTACCAGTTGCTGCTAGGCCCTTTTCTTCGTCCACTTTCACGAATTCATAGCCATCAAACTCTTTTTGCTTCGTTGTGTATTGTTTGCCGACATGTTGACCGTCTGGATAATGGGCATCCGCACTACCTAACAATTTACCATCTTCAGTTTGGTAGTGAACCTTCACTTCTCCAGCAGGCTCTGGTTCTGGCTCATAGTAATAGGTCACAGCGCCACCTTTGTTGTCCAGAATTCCTGTAGGCTTCAATCCATTTTCGTCGATGCCAACATACTTGAAACCAGGAAACTCACCAATTTCCGATGTATATCGTTGACCGACAAACAAGCCATCTGGAAATGTCGCCAATCCTTCTTTCAATAAATTGCCTGTGCTCTTATCAACGTGGTTAACCGTGACTGGCATCGCGGGTTCTGGCGCATTCTTATCGCGATAAATATAAGTCACGATACCCTCGTCTTTCTCCAAGAAACCTGTTGGCGCCCAGCCGCTTTCATCTACTTTAACGAAGACATACCCGTCAAATGTGCCCTGCTGCGTAAAATATTGATTACCAACAATTGGTGGCAAAGGCTTACCACTCGAATCCTCTCCGTACGTGGCATTTTCAGTTTTCAGAATTTTGCCATCTTCCGTTTTGTGAATCACTTTAACACCAGCCGAGTCCGACTGAGTCGATTCATAAACGTAAATGACCGTGCCACCAGTACCGCTGTACGTTCCGCTAGCGGGCAAACTGTCTTTACCCATTTCTTTAAATTTGTAACCAGCAATGTCTTTTTGTTCTGTTTGGTACTCTTGTCCATCTGGCCCTGACATGCTTTCAGGATCGGCGATGTCATGATAACCATCCTTATCTTCACGAACATATCGTACGTTAATACCAGACCAAGACTCATACTTAAAATTATCAAATTTATACTGGTGTTTGTTTTTCGAACCCCCAGTGGAAGCGCTGACGGCCATCGCCATCTGTTGATACTGCTCGCCCTTAGGAATCGTGTATGTCCAATACTTTGCGCCTTCAGCAGCATCATACTGAACCGTTAACAAACGTGTTTTTCCATCATAAGAAATTTTGAAAGGTCTAAATTTACCATCGATATTCTTTGAACCATCAAACTTCTGCACCGTATCTGTGTCAATCGTGGCCCAGCCCTTTTCACCATCCGTTGTAACAAACGCCCCATATGGATTGACGTTTGGATCGGCTTCCCACCCTAACTGATAATTGGGGTATTTTCCATTGGGATCTGGGGCTGAATAGCTATTATGGAAAGTATCTAGCTGAAAACCAATGGCATTTTGCAATCCACCGATTCCCATGTTGGCGCCACGATATCCCACCGCATTCGTATCGCCAGGGTGGAAGGCAAACCCAATACCGTCAGCTCCTGTAGTCTTTGGATCACTACCGAGGTTAACCGAACCAGTCAGTTCAAAGCTCTTATCAAGATCGATCCGATCTTTTAACGTAAAATTACCAGCCTGTTCAAGTTCGTTTTCAGTAAGGGTTACAATTCCCGTATCACTTGCCTCATCATACTTATATTTCGCTGACCCATTCAGATTAAATCGCTCCAAGAAGTCCTTTGCAGAAACATTGATTGTCCCTTCGTTACGCTCAGTTTGTTGCTTTGTCTTCGTTTCCGCCTTTGCGGACGCTGGTGGGCTCCATGCTAGTCCACCAAGTGTTCCAAACATAATCAGTGTGGCAGAAAAACCATGAGCCATCTTGGCCACCCATTTTGAATGCGTACCAATTTCCATCATCATTTCGTCGCCTCCATCTATTGCTTTTGCTACAGTTCTTATCGTAATCATAAGAATAATTAGTTTTACCAACAATTGATGTGACTCGTGAAAAATGCTGATATTGCAACATTTTGAGATACTCCCACAATTAAGTTTTGAACAATACACCCCGTCAATCATTACTCACATATGGATTAAGTGCCTCAAGCTGTTCAAATAATTAACAATTAATTTTTTTGCATTTTAGTTCACGTTTTATCATTGAATTTTAATCTTATGCGGTTGTGCTAAACTATTCCTTATACGAAATCGGAAAGAAGTTTATTATACCCCTAGATAAAGACGGTGTTCCCCAGATTTACCAGCTTCGCCGGCTTGCCGTAGCTCTCACAATGGTCGGTGGTTTTATCGATGCTTATACATTTGAACAGCGCGGTGGCTCATTGGCGGCCATGCAGACTGGTAACATCATTTTTCTGAGTGTCGACGTTGCCAAACGAAATCTGCCTAGCTTCATGACAAAGGTAGCAGCCATCCTCTTTTTCTCACTGGGCGTACTGGCTGTCAGTTTATTTAAGCATCGCCACAACACACACTATTGGCGCATCCCCACCCTCTTACTCGAAATGATGGTTTGTATCATCATTGGGTTCGAACCACGGAGCGTGTCTAACATTTTTGCGGTACCACCGTTAGCAATGGTCATGGCCATGCAAACGACGGCCTTTAATGCCATTGAAGGTCACGGCTACAACAGCGTTTATTCCACCGGTAACCTTAAGATGACCATGATTGCGATCGGTGAGTTTCATTTTCATCATAACCGTAGCCAACTGATAAGCGCGCTGCTTTACCTAGAGTTGGTGGTTGCGTTTGCGGCAGGTGCCATCATCTCTGCACTCTTGCAACTTTCCTTCAACGTTCACGCGATTTGGTTTGCTGCGGTTGGCATCCTATTGATCATCGTTGGCTACTCCGTTGCACTTCATCAAAAGAACATTCATTTCAGTGATTAATTGCTTGCCATAAAAGGTTTTATAAATTCGTTCTAGCGAGACCTTCCGGGACTGTGATATAAACGAAGTAACGTTTAATTGCACCTTAAGGAGGTCTTTTTTTGCAACAACGAACGCTCAATAGTCGCTTGATCCTTGCCATTTTCGCCACTGGTCTAATGTCATTTGCCGGTGTGGTTGTCGAGACGGCCATGAATATTACTTTTCCCGTATTGATGCGGCAATTTCACATCAGTACGGGAACCGTTCAGTGGTTAACCACTGGCTACCTGCTCATTGTTGCGACGTTTGTCCCGATTTCGTCCTTCCTCAAACGACGATTCAAAACGCGGACACTCTTTTTAACGGCCAACTTGCTGTTTATTGCTGGCCTGCTCGTCGATACGTTTGCCCCGACATTTGGCGTACTTCTTCTAGGACGCCTCATTCAGGGTGTTGCAACTGGGATTGCACTGCCGTTGATGTTTAACATCATTTTAGAGCAGGCACCAATGGACAAAATTGGGCTGCTTATGGGTATTGGTACCCTAGTCACTGCAGTTGCGCCCGCATTAGGACCGACATACGGCGGCCTGATTGTCAGCAACCTCAACTGGCGGGACATTTTTATGTTTCTCGTCCCGTTATTGCTACTCTCGCTGATTACCGGGTTACTGACCATTCAGCAAGTCAATAAAACAGAAAAGGTCCATTTTGACGTTCTCAGTTGGGGACTAGTCGCGCTAACCTTCATCAGCTTTATCCTTGGTCTCAGCAATATGGCCCACGTGACGACCCAACCGTGGCCTGTTATTTTAGGTATCGTCATTGGTTGTTTGGCCCTCGCAGCGTTCATTTGGCGTTCCAAACGCATTGACCAGCCACTGATTAAGTTGACGGTTTTTAGTCAACCCGTTTTCAGTTGGTACCTCTTGGCATTCTTCCTCGTTCAAATCAGTGCGCTGGGATTATCCTTTCTCCTGCCAAACTTCCTGCAACTCGTAAACGGTAAAAGTGCCTTAATTGCTGGATTGGTCGTCCTGCCTGGGGCTGCGCTGGGTGCGTTGTTTGCGCCCCTAGGTGGCACAATTCTCGACCATTTCGGTCCAACACGGCCGATTTTGACAGGCGCTTTCTGTCAGTTAGTCGCGTTGGGCGGCATGATGTTTGGTACAAGCTCTCTGACTCCAGGCATCATTTTAAGTTGGTATCTGCTCTATATGTTTGGCACCGGCCTAGCATTCGGCAACATCATGACAACCGGTCTGAAATCACTGTCAGACCAGCAACAAAGTGATGGTAACGCTATTTACAACACCGTTCAGCAGTTCGCCGGGGCTGTCGGAACGGCGATTGTGTCTGCGGTAGTCGCGCTGACACAGGCTGGTAGCGCCCACTCCTTTACATTCCGCACTCAGTTAGGCACGCATCGTGGTTTTATTGTGCTGGCGGTACTCTTGTTGATTAACTTCTTTGTATTGGTTCACGGTCTGCGGCTAAATCACAAAAAACTTTAGACATTCATTTGCGTTACAGTTACTCGAAGGCTCTATACTGACGGCACTTAGTTGAAATAACTGAGTTTGGGAGGTATTAACGATGCAAAATGTTTTAATTTTAGGGGCTAACGGCACGATCGGCCGCCAGATCACCGAACGTTTGCTAAACGAGACGGATGCCCACTTAACCTTGTTCTTAAGAAACGCATCACGCCTGACAGTTACTGATCCTGCTCGTGAAGCGGTTATCGAGGGCGATGCAACTGACGCCGTTGCGGTAAATCGGGCCATGGTTAATCAAGACATTGTCTTTGAAACCCTTGGCGGTGACACGGAACATGAGCAGCAGGCACAAGTCATCACTGCTGCTATGGAAAAAGCTCACGTCTCGAGATTACTATGGATTACTGGCATCGGTATCGAGAACGAACTAACCGGTGTGTTTAAAGAATGGGAAAACCAGGCCGTCGGTGACTTAATGTCCGTATCCGTTCGTGCGGCTGACGTGATCAAAAATTCAACTTTGAATTATACGTTGATCCGTTGTGCCTGGATGACCAATGACACAACCATTGACTATGACACCTCAGCCAGTGGCACTACAGTTACAAACACCATTGTTTCGCGCGCCAGCGTCAGCGATTATGTCATCAAGCTAATCACCGATCCCACCCGTGATAACCGTGCCAGCATTGCTGTCTTCCAGCCAAACACTGAGGCAGATTCACCGGCCGGCTACTGATGTTTAGACTTTTTTTGACAGTGCTTGAATAAAGAGCATCGCAATAACAGAGTGAATTTAAATAGTGGCAACGATGATAAATCGAGTTCCACATAAATATGCAAAATTCATCCTTATATCATTTAACGAGCGCACATATCCGTTCTTTATCAGCCCAAAAACTGGTTCCCCTAAAGTTAGCGCAGTCAAATTGAGACATAGTTCCGTGAATGCAATACTTAGCGGTGCAATTTGCCGCTTAGAATTGCTGGACGCTTCAAAGACGTGGGCTTCGGCTTTGAAGCGAGGCAGAAGACTACGCTTTTCAGGAGGCTGAGGCCGGTCCCATGGAACGGTCCGTCTCAATTTGACGGAGCGGCAGACGCCAGACACGAAAAAGAGCCGCTGTACAAACATAAATTGTTTGCGCAGCGACCCTTTTATTTAACTAGTTAACAAGGTTTCAACCTAACCTTGTGTTGCATTGTGAAAATGTGATGGCGCAGTATCAGGCATGTTGTTCAACTTGTCCATGTCCTCATCTTGAATCGTAAAGTCGAGTTCTTTATTCGCCTCAATGTGAGCGGCACTCGTAGCTTTAGGTAACGGTAGCAAGCCGTTTTGGATGCAGAACCGTAAAGCTAGTTGGGCGACGCTAACGCCGTACTTTTTAGCCATTGCGGCCACATCCTCGTTGTTCAGCAAACCACCAGTTGCTAATGGTGAGTAGGCTTCAACCAAAATATTATTTTTCTTAGCAAAGTCGACAATCTTTGGCTCCGTGAAACCAACGTAGTACTGAATTTGGTCGACCATCGGCGCAATTTCAGCATCCTGCATCACGTTTTGTAAGTCGTGTACATTGAAGTTTGAAACACCAATGGCCTTTACTCGACCACTCTTGTAGATTTCCTGCATGGCGCGCCAAACATCAACATTTTCTTTATCGTGGTTAGTGCCAATTTGTGACCATGGCCACGGTGCGTGAACCAGGTACAAATCTAAATAATCGATATCTAAAGCTTTAAATGTTGCATCAAAATCCGCCAATGTACCGTCGTATGTCTTCGTCTCGCCGGGCAATTTTGATGTGACAAAAATGTCCTTGCGATCGATGCCTGAATCGCGGATGGCTTGGCCAACACTCGCTTCGTTTGCGTATGCCTTCGCTGTATCAATGTGCCGATAGCCAACCTTAAGGGCGTTTGCGACAGAATTGTAGGCAACGTCACCAGCAGGAATCTGCCATGTGCCAAAGCCGATTTTAGGGATCTCAATGCCGTTACTTAACTTATAAGTATCTGTAACTGTTGCCATTTTCATACCTCCATTTAATAAAAGGCAGTTAACAACTACCGTGACTATATACTAGCGCTTTCCACCCACTCGAATGCAAGCCATAACCCATCTAAACAGACAAATTTTCTGTTCATTCGTGGCATTTTTTCATATACTGACAGTGTTAATGTTCACGGTAATGACGCACTCCAAACGAGGTAATCGCATGCTAACTGTAGCAAACTTAACAAAACGATTCGGCCCTAAACAAGGTGTTGAGGACGAAGCATTTACCATTCAACAAGGCGAAATCATGGGCCTGATCGGTCAAAACGGCGCTGGCAAAACCACCACGTTTCGGATGATTTTAAACCTTCTACAACCTGATAGTGGCACCGTTTTATGGCAGGGTCATCCCCTGACAAAAGCTGACTACAATACGGTCGGCTTCTTGCCTGAAGAACGTGGCCTCTACACCCGTATGTCTATCCAGGACCAAGTAGTCTACTTTGCTGCCCTTCGTGGGCAACAACCTGCCGTTACACGAAAAGCTCTCCCACAGTGGATGGCGCGATTTAACGTTAAGGGCAAACTGACAGATAAGATTAAGGACCTGTCTAAGGGGAATCAACAAAAGGTTCAGTTGATTGCCACATTAATTCATCAACCGAAACTCATTATCCTTGATGAACCATTTAGCGGTCTCGATCCCGTCAATGCCCAACTGCTCGAAGACAGTATCATCGAAATGAAGCAAAATGGCGCCAGCATCATCTTCTCCTCTCATGACATGGCAAACGTGGAACGCATCAGTGATCATCTACTGATGCTAAGAAACGGTGAAACCGTACTTAGCGGTACGCCAGATGAAATTCGGTCACAGTTCGGCAACACCCGCGTCCGTTTGCGCTCACCACTAGACCGAGCCGCATTAGTTGCTTTTCCTGGTGTTAATGATGTTCAGCAACGCGGCAATGCCTACGAACTAACGCTAGACAATGAAGCCGTTGGCCATGACCTATTCAAGGCAGCCACCAGCCAGGGTTACATCCCGGAATTTTCGCAAGAACCACCGTCGTTAGACGAAATCTTCAGAATCGAGGTGGCCAATCATGAATAAGTTTATGGTCGTCACCCGCCAAGTTATTCGCAAGAATATCAAGTCGCCTGCCTATCTGTTTTCACTATTCTTTCCAGTATTAATCATTGCGGCCATCGCGTTGTTTGCGTTTATCACTAATAAAACCAATCAGACGCCAACCATTGCCATCACCAGCAATAACGTGGCTTTGCGTAACGCACTGGTAGAATCACCCACACATGGCGATTACCGGGTGAATAAAGCGATTTCCTCTGAACGAGTCGCTGAGAAACGGTTGAGTCACGAAAAAATCGATGGCTACCTCAATGTCACCACGACCGGTCAAACGGTTAGCGCCGTTTATCGACAACGCACCAATGGCAATTCGCTAGACAGTGACACGCTTAAAAATAACCTGAACACATTAAAGCTACGACAGGCCGCCCAGCAGCTCGGACTGACTGCCAAACAATTACAACAACTGTTTGCCCCAGCGTCGTATAAAACACAAAACGTCGCCTATCAAAATGGAGTCGTTCGCCGCCAAAAGTCCAACCAACAAGGGGCTAACCTGGTCGTCGCGTTTGTCGTTACCTTTTTGATCTACATGTTTATCGCAATGTACACCAGCATGATTGCTCAGGAAACTGCTACTGAAAAAGGCTCTCACATTATGGAAATATTGGTCAGCAGTGTCAGTCCGGTGACACAATTCTTCGGTAAGGTGACTGGTATGCTGGCGCTGATCGTCCTGCAAGTCATCATTACCGGAATTGCTGGTTTGATTGGGATGCAATACTTCAACCACAATATCAGCTTTTTAGGTGACTTTTCCTTTAGCCAGATTCAACCGGGGATGGTGAGTGTGCTAGTAGCCTACTTTGTTCTCGGTGTCATGTTGTACACCGTCATTGCTGCCATGTTAGGTTCCATGGTCACCCGCCAAGAAGAAGTTAGCCAAGCGCTGTCACCATTAACGACGGTGGGGATGCTGGCTTACGTTGCTTCCTTCATCGCAGTGAATAGTAATAGCCTACTCATTCGAATCGGTTCTTATGTACCATTTCTCTCTCAAAGTCTGATGCCCGTTCGTTACGCAGTCGGTAACGCCGCACTTTCAGAAGTTTGGGTGAGTGTGGCAATCGCCGCCATTGCGCTGGTTCTCATGACTTGGATCGCCTGCCGCGTATACCAGCAGCACGTGTTAGATTACAGCAATCGCAGGCACTGGTACCAGTTTGGTCGCAAACGTCGTGCATAGTTATGTTACTAAAAACAGGATTTGATTGTCGTGATATACGGCAGTCAAATCCTATTTTTTAATGTTAACTTCCGCTTCCGGTTGTCAGTTTATGAAACTCTCTGCGTGGACCGACCCAAGCCATAAACCGTCTTGCGTCTCGACTTGAAGCCGCAAAACCAACGTCTTCAAGCTCGTCCGTGCTGTAAATTCGGCAAGAACCACCGAATTAACACCACTTTCGCAGTTAGTTTCAACACTGACGCCCTCCAGCTCACATTGTGATTGACTTGCACACTGACACATCATTCGACATTAGATATTTACCCGTAACCTGTGGAATATTACGAAGACCTTCAGGCTACGCTGTGCGTTATGTGAGTGAAGCGGAGTGGGGACAGAGTTTCGTGGTAGCTATACTTAGTGGCGATTTGAGTCACTTAGTATAGCTGGACGACTTCGAAGACGTGATTTTCGGCTTCGAATCGAGGTGGAAGACTGCGGTTTTTGCAGGCTAAGACCGGTCCCATGAAACGGCCGTCCCCACTCCACGGAACGTCGAGCATAACCCTTATCGAGGATTTTCACCATCTGAATAATAAACTGGTGCGGATGTCGAAATCGTTTGTTGTTGAAGCCACGTTTTGATTTGAACGCCCAGGTCATCACCCATCGGCACCGCTGCGTCAATTTGAACTTGTGAAATATGATCCACGTGAATACCAGAGGTAATCGTGCAACTACCCGGTAAAACAGCTTGGATCACCTTAGCGACCTGTTCCCCAACAACATTGTCCTTGTGAAACCGACCGTCATGACTGGGAAACTTGACTGTTTGCAACTCCGTAGTGGCCGTCAATGTTGTGACGTCACCAATATGTGGATGATCGCCACCGGTTACTACAATCAACACATCCTTGCCAATTAAACGTACATCGGCTTGGATAGTATAATTTTGCCGAGTCGTTTGAAATATCTGCCGATCACTTTGCATCATTTTGCCATCCCCTCCCAACGCTGATCAACATTATTTGCAATGTGTAATGCATCCAGTAACTTCATGGTCTGATGGTCAATCAAATCCTGAATGGTCTTGGGATGATTATAGAAAGCTGGGATTGGTGGAATCATCTGAACACCGAGGCGTGCCAGCTTTGTCATGTTTTCAAGGTGGATCGCACTCAACGGTGTTTCACGTGGAACGATGATAAGTTTGCGTTGCTCCTTCATTGTGACGTCAGCCGCCCGTGCAATCAGATTATCGCCATATCCAAAAGCGATGCCCGCAATCGTCTTCATGCTGGCCGGTACAATAACCATGCCATCATGCAAAAATGAACCGCTTGCGATGGCTGCACCTTGATCATTAATGTTATACGTATAGTCTGCTAAATGTTGCACCTCGCTGAGCGATAAATCTGTTTCCAATTCCAGATTTTTCTTAGCCCAGGTGCTCATGACAAGATGCGTTTCAACGTCTGCATACTGCTTCAACGCCTTGAGCAAGGCGATTGCGTAAATTGTTCCAGATGCGCCAGTAATCCCAATCACAATGCGTTTCATTTTTGCCTCCTTTTGTCGTTTGCAACCTCTGTTGATCGTTAGTAATTACCTCAAGTACTTCTGCCAGTCCTTGACTTCTTTAAATTGAGCCCGGACAAACTGATCCTTCATATCGTACGGCACCGTTCCGTCCAAAATCATCTTGGAGGACATCCCCGTGATACGAATAGACTTCGGATCATACTGTGGCCGTTCAGATGGATCAAGTGGATGATTACGCATTCCCGGTAACACAACGATATCCTGGTCAGCCTGAAAACGAGTGTTCAAAGTCCAAATCACATCGTTCATATCAAAGATATCGACATCTTCATCGACTAAAATAACCGTCTTCAATTCTTTGAACGCAGAAAATGCGAGTAAAGCTGCCTGTCGTTGAATCCCTTCATCAGCTTCATTATCTTTGTGAATCTGCATGATTGTCATCAACTTGCCGCCACCTGCAGGCGGATTATAAACGTTCAAAACTTTCCCCGGAATCGCACGATTAGTCAGCGATAAAATGCTGGCTTCTGTTGGCACACCTGCCAAGTTCACATGTTCTTCACTTGGACCAATAACGGTTTGCATAATTGGGTGGTCCTTACGATGTGTCACCGCTTTAACCTTGATAACCTGCACTGCAGGATTGGCATCCCCGTCATACCCAGGAAATTCAGGCATGGCTTTGCCAGTATGCGTATTAATATCTTCCTGCATCCGTTCGTTTGGCATGATGTAGCCTTCAATCGTGAATTCAGAACGCGCAATCGCTTTTTCATCAACACTAACCCCATCAACTAACTGAACAGGTTCTTGGCGAATCGCCCCCGCAACGCCCAGCTCGTTATAGCCAAGTGGTGTGGTCGGCGGTTCAAACGTTGCCCCTAATGTAATCGCTGGATCCAATCCGATGTTAATGGTAACCGGCATTGGCTTGTTGGCTTTTTCATATTCATCCGCAAAGGCTCCAATGTGCCGGCCACCGGGCATAATGAAAATACCGATAGTGTCTTCATCCTCCAGTACCATCCGATGAATCGTAACATCACTCATGGTCTTATCCATATTTGAACCGTAGACCAGTCCCATCGTGATGTATGGTCCTGCGTCGTACTCGGTGTTTGTCGGGGCGGCAATTAACTTACGAATATCAAAACCGTCCTCATCTGACCGATGAATCACCTCATGAGCAGGCGCCTGATTTTCATTCACCATAACTGGTGCCACAGGATTCTCGACAGAATCGTTCAAAAATTGACCCAATGTTTGATAATCGTGATGAAACATCAATCCAGTCCGTTTGCGACTGGCCAGTAGTCCAATTAAAACGCGCGTATCTGTGAATCCTTTGACGTTGTTGAACATCATTGCTGGACCTTCTTGAGTTGGCCGCATCACGGTACCGCCCGCGCCAATGTAGCGATAGACACCAGACAACTCTGCGTTAGGATCAACCAGTTCATCTGTTTCATGATACTGACCCGGTTCATTTTTCAGTTCGTTTAATACTTTTCTCAAATCATATGGTTCGTTTGCCATTACGATCGCTCCCTTCGCACGTTTCAACCTTGTTTTACAATGATTAGCTTACGTTGGAAACACGTTGTGAACAAATCGCGTTTGTTGTATTGTTATTCCTAAATGGAATAGAAAGGAAAATTGCATGACAATCGATGATTTACGGGCATTCATTGCGACCTATGAAGCTCAAAATGTGTCTAACGCTGCCGTCAGTTTGCAAATGACCCAGTCAGCCCTCTCAAAACGTTTGAAGGGTATCCAACAAGAAGTAAATGCAGAACTGATCAGCACGACCAATCGGCGGAGCCTTCAAATCACGGAAAGTGGTGAAACTTTTTACCGCTACGCTCAGCAACTGCTCAGTCAGTACAATGAAATGCGTGAGGCAGTCACTACAGTCGAAGACTTGCGACGCGGCAGCATCCGCATCGGTAGTGTCCCGATCATGTCTCAATATGGGCTCATGCAAGCCCTAACCAATTTTATGCAGGATTATCCAAACGTCAGTGTCCAACTTCAGGAAACTGAGGGACAGCGCATCGTTTCAGCACTGCAATCACAATTACTGGATGCCATCATTATTCGTGATTTAAATACGGCCTACCTTCAGCATCATCACTTAAGTCAAGTCAATCTACTCGACGACGAGTTAGTGGTCGTGTTGCCGGCGAACCATCCCCTCGCAAAAAAAGCGACGATTGCGCCTGCCGACTTAGCCGACAATGCGTTCACGTCACTTCCTCAGGGTTCCGGTGTTTATGAAACCCTTATTAAATTATGTCAGGCAGCTGGTTTCACCCCGTCGATTCATTTTGAAAGTACTCATATTGAAACTATTTTAAGCGTTGTCGCCAACTCCCAACAATGCACGCTACTGTTCAAAGAATCCGTGCGCCCCTTTATGACGGACCAGCTAGTGATGCGGCCACTAACGACGCCAGTTACAAGCCACCTACAGTTTGTTTACGATTCCAATCGCCATAATGCCGCCGTTCAGCAACTATTGCGCTATATCCAAAGCGCTATCAAGTCGCAACCGCAACATTAGAGCTCGTATCCTTGTTCCATCAATACATCAGCCTTCTTAACGCACGTTTGAATCAAGAATTTTAACGGTTCTGACGGTACTAATGCTTTTCGGTAGGCAACGCTACAATCTAAATTCATCATCTCCGGCGAAAACTCAAACACGTTAATGGGTAAATTCGCCGACAATTTCTTTGCACTATTCACATTGACAATGACGCACCCTAACTGTTTCAACGCCAAACTGACGGCGATCCTAGAGTCACTAACTTCCATTCGGTCATTAACATGAATGCCATTGTCGCGAAACGCATGGTCTACCAGTTCCTGAAACCGTGATTCACCGCCGATACGAATAAAATATTCACCATTTAACTGACTAATCGTGTCCGCGGTGGCCTGCCGCCAAAATGTGTCCTTGCAATAAAGCCGAGACGTGGCTGGCACCAATAACGCCAATTTCATAGTGCCTAATGGCTTCGTCACCACTCGCGGCTGATAAAATGTTTTGCCAATAAACATGTCCAACTGCCCATCTGGCAACATATTTTCTGCGCGCGAAGTGGTAACTTCCTGAATAGATAAGTGCATCTGTGGAAACCGTTTGTAAAACTCGGGAAGTAGTTCGGCAAACCAACTGGACGCTAAAGGTTGATTGATACCCAACGAGAGTGAACCATACTCAAACTTTCCTAAGCTTTCCATTTCAGTATCCATCGCTCGATGTAACTGTTGTTCCTGTTGCAAATACGACAGCAATCGCTCACCAGCATACGTTAAATGAATCGGCAATGTTCGATCAACCAACTGAACGCCATACTCTTTTTCAGCCTCACCAATCTGTCGGCTGACGTACGGCTGACTCATGTATAGTCCTTGGGCAATCGCCGTCATCGTG
Organism: Furfurilactobacillus cerevisiae; assembly: GCF_048961765.1. Taxonomy (GTDB): domain Bacteria; phylum Bacillota; class Bacilli; order Lactobacillales; family Lactobacillaceae; genus Furfurilactobacillus; species Furfurilactobacillus milii_A. The sequence continues at coordinate 210,635 of NZ_CP185253.1, read as the reverse complement.
TCATACCGGTTAACTGCCGCTAAAAGATCAACCAATCGTTTCTTCATCGTTGCTCACTTTCATGACTGTGTTTCGTTTATTTTATCATGATAAGTGGTAAATCATTACTGTTTTGTAATAGCCCACGTCTGATTTTGGCATTTCACTTTCAATGTTATCGGTTACATAATGTGGTTATTGTTAATAACTGCACAAGGATTCGAAAGGATGACATTAATGACTAACGCGACTTCATGGGATGCCACATATGACACGATTGTTCTCGGATTTGGCGGTGCAGGTGCCACTGCCGCACGTTTTGCTGCCGACGCTGGTGCCAGAGTTTTGCTAACCGACGCCGCTCCAAACGGACATGAAGGTGGTAACACCCGTTATTCTGCCCAACTTCTTGGCACTGGCGATGATTTTGACGGAGCTAAAAAATACTACAAAGCATTAACAGCACCGATGAAACTTGACGAAGATATGATTGATACTTATGTCGACGGTATGGTCCACATGCGTGACTATGTCCGCAAATACCTTGGCGTTGAACCAGTCAGTGCTAAGAAAGATTTGGCAAAGATTGCACCATTGCCTTTGGATAAAGCAGTGTTTGAATACCCGGAATACGAAGGTGTCCATTCATACGATTTCACAACAGTTCATAAAGGCATGTTTGACGCCGCACTTTGGCAAATTTTACGCCAAAAAGTTATGGACCGCGCTGATAAAATCGACGTTTGGCTTGAGTCACCAGCATTGCATTTGTTGCAAGATCCAGAAACTAAAGTTGTCACAGGAGCACAAATCAAACGCCAAGGGCACACATACAATATTCAAGCCAAGAATGGTGTCGTACTAGCTGTTGGTGGTTTTGAAAACAGTCAAAAAGATATTCAAGACTACTTAGGTGCCAGTCATCTTGGCGTGCTAGGTACTTTGTACAACCGTGGTGACGGCTTACGTATGGCTGAGGAAGTCGGTGCCGATATGTGGCATATGAATAATTACGAAGCACTTGGTTTTCTCAGTGGTATGGCATTCAAACCTAAACAAGGCGAACGGGCTCGATTGTTGCTTACACCCGGTGACAGCATGTTTTCCGGCAGTATTATTACTGTTGCAGATGATGGTAGCCGTTACTTTAAAGAAGATGAACCGAACCGTCACGGCCACATTTATGACCACGGCACATGGCGAATTCCACGGACCAACGTCCACCCGCACCTAGTCTTTGACCAATCTCAGTATGATCAATTTAAAGATGTAGAAAAACTGCCATACCCTAAATTTTTAGACGACCTCGTAAGCGCAGATTCCGTAGCGGACTTAGCAGATAAGATCAATGCTGATCCTGAAATCTTATCCGCGACCGTCAATGACTTTAATACGTTTGCCAAACAGGGCAGAGATTATGCATTCAACCGTGATCCTAAAACCATGCGAACATTTGATGATGGTCCCTACTACGCCATTGAACTAACTCACGACGTGTTAAATACACAAGGTGGTCCACGTCGTAACGTCAATGCTGAGATTTTGGACGCCAATCAGCAACCAATTCCTCATTTGTACGGTGCTGGTGAACTGGGTGGCATTTCAGCTAACCAGTATCAAGGCGGCGGAAACCTTGCTGAATGTTTGATTTTCGGAAAAATTGCCGGTGAAAATGCGGCTAAACCTAAATCTGATAGCAACGATACAACAACCGCATCCGCAACCGATGCTTCTACTAGTGCTAGTCAAACCGAAAGTAAACCCCAATTAACTGGCAGTAACGACCTAGTCGCTGACGAAACGCCTCAGGATATCAAAGTTGGCGCCAACCAATACCTTGGCAGCAGTTCAACCGGTATTGGTGGCAAGGTCGTCGTTCGCATCACTTATAATAGTGATCGCTTGCAGAACGTTGAAGTCGTTCAACAAAGTGAAACCGGTGAAGTTGGCGGCGAGGCTGTGAAGGTTTTGCCTCAACGCATGGTCGCTAACAACACTTATGATGTTGACGCTGTTTCGGGTGCATCAGTATCTAGCCGCGCTATTAAAGACGCCGTGAAGGATGCACTCTCAAAAGTAACTCATTAATTTTCCGATTTTTAATCTAAAAAGACCGCCGCAATACTCAAATAAGACGAGTGTTGCGGCGGTTTCGATTTATTACTGATTCAGTGTATTACCAGTATATAATGACGTTGCGCAGACCAGAGACGCCGTTCCGTGAGGACCAGTCTCGGCCCGCCAAAAACGCGGTTTTCAACCTCGATTCTGAGCCAAAACCCGTTTCAGAACTCGTCCCACAACACTAAATGGCCCCAAACCAGGCCATAAGTGTTGTCGACACAGATCTCTGTCTCTAGTCCGCTTCACTCGTATAACAGGTAAACTATAAAAAATTGGCTACTGAACATGCATAAATGTTCAGTAGCCAATTAAGTTCTTTACAGCCGTAGACGACATTTAAGCTGTTAGCCTTCTCATGCCACCGTTTGTTTGAGCGCAAACAGTGTGCTGATGAATTCTTGCTGAATTTTGTTCGGCAAAAACGCTTTGCGCACGACTAGCGACATGTTAAACCGCTCAGGTAATGGATCGTCCAACGTCAACGCAACCACGTCGTCGCTAGGTTGAACCGCATCGTCAACCAGTAAACTAACACCTAAATTAGCCCTAACCAACCCTTTAATTAACGACAATGTTGGCGTGCTATAAATGACATTCGGTTTGAAACCAGCATATTCACTGTAGGCCTTCAACGCTTGTGGGTGAACAAACTTCCCTGTCATTGTAATAAAATTATCCCGTGCCAATTGTTCAAACGAAATATGGCCAGCATCTGCCAACGGATGTTCCTTGCTGACAACTGCTTTAAACGGATGCGATGCCAACAATGTAATATCGAGATTTTCCTCGTGAAGTGGGCGAACCGATCCGAGCAGCGCGACGTCAATGTTGCCGGACTCTAACTCCTTCAACAGCTGATCAGAGCCAACTTCCAACGTTTGAGTGTAATTTAGCAGCCCTTTTGAAAACAACTGGCCTGCAATTAATGGAAACCACATCGTGCCGATAATTGGTGGCATACCAAACTGAATGGTCGATTGATTGGCGCGAGAAACCTCGCTGTGTGCCAGGTCTAAGTCCTTTAAGATGCGTTGAGCACGTTGATACAGCAAGATTCCCGCACGCGTAATAGCCAGTTTATTATGAGCGCGATCACGTTGAACTAATGGCGCGCCAAACTCACCTTCGAGGCGCTGAATAGCCACCGTGATGGTCGGTTGACTGACATTAAACCGGCTCGCAACCACCGTAAAGTTTCTCAATTCTACTAATGATGAAAAATAGGCCAAGTCGCGCGTGTTCACGTCGTTTGCGCCCCTTCCGTTGAATGTTAATCACAATATCTAAAGACTACCATACTTCTCAAATGTCGGTTAGCCATTTCGCATGGCTGGTGGGAAAATACGATTTTGTACACAGTTTCGTGAAAAAGTTAGGTGTCAACTCAGCAAAACTGTCGCAAACGGCGTGCAGTCAGCTAAGGACAGAGTTCCGTGAAAGCAATTCTTGGCGGTGGGTTTGACCGCTTAGAATTGCTGGACGACTCCAAAGACGTGCATTCCGGCTTTGAATCGAGGGCGAAAACTGCACTAGCAGGTTGAACCCAGTCCCATGGAACGGCATCCTTGGGTGACGGAACGGTGCGAAGCCGATCTAAAATGGTCGTTTGACACTGTTACATAGCCAAAACGCGTTCACACCCCACGAGCCTGTGCATAATTCAAAACAAGCGCCGCAAAGGAAAGTTCACCTTTGCAACGCTTGTTTTATGTTATTGCTCGGCTCTAAACCAGGGTGTTCACGCTCTAATCTTTTACCTCATGAATCGCGTCAATCACACTACCATCGCGGTATTCCACAAGGGCAACTGTGCGGTCGGTAAATTCAAGTGGTTTTGGCGTACCGACTTTGGCAGCGGCCATCTTTTGTAATTCATCGATTGTGTACACAGGCACGCCAGCTAAATGACCTAATGATTCTTGTAGGTCCTTGCGCTTAGGGTTGATGGCGATGCCGTATTCGGTAACCAGAACATCAATAGAATCACCAGGCGTTACAACCGTCGTTACATCTGGCACAACCGTTGCGATCCGGCCACGAACTAACGGTGCAGAGATAATCGTCAGTTTGGCAGTCGCAGCATCTTGGTGGCCACCAACGGCGCCACGAATGACACCATCTGAACCAGTCATAACGTTAACGTTGAACTTCGTGTCGATTTCCAAAGCACTCAGGATAACAACATCCAGTTGATCAACCATTGCACCCTTGTTATCAGGATCGGCATACCATGAAGCGTCGATTTCCTGTTGTTTAGGGTTGGTGTGCATGGAATCGGCAGCACCCTTGTCAAAGTCCTGCACATCCATCACGCGGTCAATCAAACCTTCGTTTAACAGGTCTGTCGTTGGCTTGGTGATGCCACCTAAGGCAAACGATGCCTTGATTTTGTTGTCAATCATAGCCTGACGCAGGTAACGGGTAACTGCCAAGGCAGCACCACCAGAACCAGTCTGGAATGAGAAGCCATCTTTAAAGTATGGGGAGTTAACGATCACATCATTAACTGTTGACGCAATCTTCAATTCCTTAGGATCCTTTGTGAAACGAGTTGCTCCAGAACCAATTTTGTCTGGGTCACCTACTTGGTCCACTTGAACCACGTAGTCGACTTGCGTCTGTTTGATTGAAGCTGGCGTGTTCGGGTATGGCATCAAGTTATCCGTTAACAGCACCACTTTGTTGGCATACTGTGCGTCCATCAAAGCGTAGCCTAATGAACCAAAGACAGCTTTACCGTCCATCCCGTTGGCATTACCTAGCTTGTCGGCATTTGGCACACCAAGGAAAGCAACGTCAATTTTAATGTCACCATGTTCAATCGCACGGGCACGATCACCGTGTGAACGGAAGATAACTGGGTTCTTCAAGTTACCGTGTGACACGAAGTCACCCAATGAGCCACGCATCCCTGAACTCGTGATGTTGGTCACTGTGCCAGCTTTGATGGCCTCAATAACCATGTCGTTCATAACACCAGTCAATGAAGATGGCGCCAATGTCAGATTCTTAATGCCGGCATCGATGATAACCCGCATCACCTTGTTAAACACAAAGTCTCCATTACGGAAGTGGTGATGGAATGAAATCGTCATTCCATCTTTGACCGTTGCTTTAACAACGTCTTCGATGGAGTCGACCAACTTGTCGTCACCCGTTTGCACGTGAACAGAAGGCGCAACCCGTTGAATATCTGGGTTACCGATATTAGTTGTTTCATATGGCTTGTAGTCTAAGGCGCTCATCACATCATCTGGCAACTCGCGATTTACATTATTTTTCAATGGTATTGCCCTCCTCATCCACTAAGTTCGAAGCTTTTGCCAAACGCATAACCCGTTGTGCCCGGAGAACAACAGGACGGTCAACCATTTGACCATTCATTGAGATAACGCCGGAACCCTTGATCCGAGCTTCTTCAATGGCGTTAATAACATTCTTAGCGTTTGCAATTTCCTTGGCCGTTGGTTGGTAGACCTCGTTAACCATAGCAATTTGCCGTGGGTTAACCAGTGACTTACCGTCGAAACCAAGTTGGTGAATGTAACGCGTTTCACGGTAGAATCCTTCAGTATCATCCATGTTGGTGAAGACAGTATCGAACGCAGCAATGCCAGCCGCACGAGCAGCATGCAGAACCATGTTGCGGGCGAACTCTAATTCGGCACCATCTGGGTAACGGTGTGTCTTCATGTCGGTCGTGTAGTCTTCAGCAGACAATGCAATCCCAATCATGCGGTCAGAAGCGGCAGCAATTGCTGGAGCATTTAAGACACCCTTGGCACTTTCGATAGCGGCCATCAAGTGAGTTGAACCTTCTTCACGACCAAATTCCTTTTCAGCAGCTAAAACATCTGCTTCCAACGTTTTGATCATTTCAGCAGTTTCGGTCTTTGGCAAACGGATAACGTCGATGCCGGCCTTAACCATTGCCTTAATATCATTGTGGTAATAAGGCGTGTCGTCGCCATTGATCCGGACAACCAGTTCAGCGTTGCCATAATCTTGTGATTTCAATGCTTCGTAAACTAATGCACGAGCGGCATCCTTTTCAGCCATCGAAACGGCATCTTCAAGGTCAAACATAATGGAGTCAGCACCGTAAATACCAGCATCCTTAACCATTGCGGGGTTATTACCGGGAACAAACATCATTGTCCGGCGTAAGCGTTCTTCAGTTTCAGCCATATTAGAATGCCTCCCATGCTGGTTGATCTTGAGTTTGTAATGCGCGTTGGGCAACGGCAATCGTCCGTGCCTTGATAACACAATCCAAAGCGCCTTTGTCGACAGCCTTGACCTTGACATTATCAATGTTGAATTCAGCTAACGTATCCGTAATCACCTTACGAATTTGATCACCAAACTGCTTTTCAACGTCCGATTCCAAATCAATGGTGATACCGTCTGTGCCCTTCGACAACATAATTTGAATGTCGGAAGATTCCAGCGTGCCCGCAAGTGCGGTCTGCTTAATTTCCATTAATGTTCATTCCTTTCTTGATACGAAACTGTAGTGAGTCTAAATGTTGGTTAATAAAGTTAGTCGTGCTAGGTGGTAACAAGGCAGCTAATGAATCAAGTTGATCATCTGCAATTGCCTTACGAACGGCTGTTGCGGTGACAATCGTCCCGTCATCGGTCGTTTTTCGATCGACGATTTTAACAGCTACCTGCGGCGGAAGTTCACGTTGCAAAACCTGGTTATAGATCCCGGTCGTTCGCGACAGCGGCTCCGTTCCTAAATAACGGGTCTTAATGTTCAACGCTGGCGCAATTCGATCACGGAAAATGCGCGCATCAAGGGTCGTTTGATAGTCCACTTGTTGGTCGGGCGTCGGTAAAAAGTAAGCCGGGAACGTGGCGTAACTAACCATGTAGTCGCCGCCATTCACAACAATGACGTTCTTTAAATCGGCTGTTCCCTGTTTGACCAGTTCAAACCGTTCGGCCGTTGTGAACAGAGAAGCATCCGTGTTAACGACAAAAACATAAACAACGTCATTTTCACCGGCTGCCTGTTCGACCAAATAACGATGACCCCGAGTAAACGGATTGGCATTCATTACGATGCCGGCTACCCGCTTATTCGTTTGGTCATCCACTCGTGGTATCGCCTTGAGATAGTCATCGATGCTACTGTCTCCAGTTTCCAACAACGCGGCAACATCTGAATGTGCCAGCTCATGGAACCCAACGTGTTGGAAGCTGTCGGAGTACTTGAGCTTAGTGAAGACAAACAGATGGAAAATCTGCTGTTGGAACAAACGACTGATGAGTGCAGAGACAATTGTGTTAAACCGCGATCCTTGATCGACACCTTTGTTGCAAACGCCGATGTATTTTAAAATATTTCCGGCAGCAGACCCAGTTGCCACTAACTTGTCGCCTTCGTAAATGCCAAGCGTGAAGTCAATCGCATCTGTTTCCTGCGACTGAAAATCCGTAATGCCTAACGAGGTCAGAAAATCCTCCCACGTTTTGCGAACCTGTGGGTCATTCAAGTGCAAATCAACAATTTCATTATTCATTCGCCATGTACCACCCTTTTCGTGCAGTTCGTCACATGCCATGAAAAAGTAACGAACCAGATATCGTGTTCTACAAGTGCTATTTTACTCGGATCGTGTTAATATTGCAAATTGAAAGCCTTTTTTTGAAATACTTAAAAACATCAATTTAACCTTTTGCACATTTTAAACCGCACTTGCATTTTTTAAAATTCTGTGATGAGATAGACAATAGAAGTCTATAGAACGGAGTAACCGCACATGGATGATGTCAAACATCGTGAACAATTAGCCGGGATTGCGCAGGATTATTACCTATCCAAACTGCCTATTACAGATATCTCGGAAAAATACCACCTCAGTCGTTACCTCATCAGTAAATCGCTGGATGAGGCACTGGCCTCAGGGTTGGTGAAAATCAGTATCGATACCCCCGTTTCCCGCAACGTCGAAATGGAGCTTGCCTTCAAGCAGAAATTCAACATCCGTAACATGATGATTCTAAAAGACAGCGACTCACCGGACAAAGACTCAGCGAACGTCATTGACTTTGCTGCGGCTGAAGTTCAGGAACTAATCCGTCACTGTCACGTTGTCGGGATGACGTGGGGTGACACCGTGTGGAACATCATTGACCGGTTTCAAACGGAAGTTCGCGAAAACCTTATCTTCACACAGTTTGTTGGTGAAAACCTAAAGCTGAACACGGCCGCCAGTACGGTGCCGCTTGTCCTGAAAGCAGCTGCCAAGTTTGATGCTCAGTACGTCACCCTGCCAGCGCCGCTTTATGTCAACAACGATGAGATTCGTGAAACTTTACGAAGTGAACCTGCCTTAGTGCCAGCGTTATCATCCGCTGCCCGGATGGACATGGTGTTTGCCGGCATTGGCACACTTGCCTCAATCAACACCATCCCCGTTTGGAAGCAGCATTTCAGCGACCTATTTGAAAACGTGGATGATCAACAGATTGCCGGCGTACTGTTTGGACGGCCATATGACGTCGACGGTAATTTACTGAATAACCACGATAAAACCATGGGCGTGTCAATGGACGAACTACTAACAGTTCCCCGCCGTGTCGGTATTGTGAAAAGCAAATTTAAGAGTCGCGCATTGCTGGGCGCATTACGCGGTGGCTTTTTGACTGATGTTATCACAAACGAAGCTGTGGCTAATCGTGTTCTGTTGGAAATGGATTAACGGTAAATTTGCTATTTCATTTGAAAAATTATTAAAACACAAAAGAGTGAACGACTATCGTTTTAGAAACGATGTTCGTTCACTTTTTTGTCCGTATAAACCAGCCTAAAATGCTTATTGTCATTGAGTTCTATCAGTCAGTAAACCCCAGCTCTTTTTCCACTTCTTCTTGAGAATAAACGACTGCATCCTTTTTAAATTCTTTTTCAGCTTCAACAAACGCTTCGCAATCATACTCATCTTCTACTTTTTCTGAAGCTAAGTCGCGCATAAATTTACCGACGCCAATTCCTTTTGAGTTAGCATACGCTTCTAAAAAATCCTTATCATTTTTTGCAATCCTAATCGTTATTGTCGTGTCATTGCGCTGCACATTTTTCATATAAACTGTCCCTCCCCTTTGCAAAACATTGTCCAAAAATAGTAAGAAAAAAAGTCTTATTCGAAAGACTTTTTCACTATGCTCTATTTAAACGCACTAAAGGCGTCATCAATTGCTTTATATTCTTCGTCAGACAAAACAACGGTCAACGCCTTCGCATTACTGTCGACTTGTTCAGGTTTGCGAGCACCCGGAATCACAACACCAACAGCCGGATTGGCGATGTACCATGCCAAAATCGTCTGAGCGACAGTCGCGTCATGTTTGTCAGCAATCCCGCGGACAACATCCAACCCTTTCATAATCAGTTGATATTGTTCAGCCGAGAATTGTTTGAACTTATCCGCATCGTCAGGACCGTACTTACCAGTCAGCAAACCAGATGCTAGCGGGAAGTATGGGACAAATGAAATCTTGTTATCCTCCAGATATGGGAACAATTCCTTTTCTGCCTCTCGGTGGACCAGACTGTAATTATCCTCCACGATATCGACTAATCCGTCTTTATTAGCCTCTTTGATCTGATCCAAACTGAAGTTGGAAACACCGATTGCCTTGATCTTACCAGTTTGTTTGACCTCGTTTAACGCCGCCACTGCTTCGTTCTTTGGTGTCGTTTCGTCTGGAAAATGAATATAGAAAATATCAATATAGTCAGTCTTCAAACGTTTCAGCGCAATATCAACGGACTTCTTCAGGAATGCCGGGGTATTGTTATTCTTTAAATCATTATCGCTGTCTTGAGCGGCCTTCGTTGCCAGGACAACCTTACTGCGATCGTAGTTCTGTAAAACGTCGCCAATAATTTCTTCTGACCGGCCAAGGCCATACATAAATGCTGTGTCGAGTAATGTAAGGCCACTGTCTAAAGCGGCCTTAACGACAGCCGCGCCATCCTCATCCTTTAAACCAGGAAACAGGTTATGACCCCCGACTTTGTTTGTGCCTAAACCTAACTTAGTTGTCGTAACGTTACTTTTGCCAATTGTGACTGTTTTTGCCATGTGTAAACGTCCTCCTTGCTGTGTGATATATACACGGTCATCATAAGGGAGTTTGCGGTGAAGGTAAAACAATTTGATTGGGCTCAAACTGCCATATAGCCGGTTTATATACTTCGACAAATACCTTCTCGCTGACAATAGTGCGTCTTCCTGGGGACATTTTACCCGAATTAATTTAAGCCCAGTGTTGCTAAGTAATCAGTATGTACATTCAAGAGACGATAAACACGAATTGTTTTAGTCCCTGGAAAGACTTGATAAAACTGTAAATAGTCCCCGCTCACTAGGTATCTGTAATTATTTGGTATCGTTGTGTTTTTGGTAGATTGCAAATTTAATCCGAATTTTTGGACAAATTGGTCAGCATAACCTGATACGGTGTTTTCCAGTCAAGTATTTTAAGCGGTCTCTGGTTAATTTGGAGTAACGTCGTCGTTAAATCTTGAGCACTAATGTGCTCAAAACGAGTCCCCTTAGGATAAAAATAACGTAAATTCCGATTAAAGCGTTCATTACTACCACGTTCAGCTGGCGTATAAGCATGACAGTAATAGGTCTTAATACCATATTGTGATTCAAATGATACTAGCCCACTAAACTCAGTACCACGGTCCACAGTAAAACTGTGCACCGGTCCATTAAAAGTTGTTAGGAACTTAGTCAGTGCTTCATTAACACTCGCTGTCGTTCGGTCCTTTAACCGATATGCCCAAAGGAACCGTGATTTGCGATCGATTAAAGTTAATAAAACTGCCTTACTATGCCCACGAGGGCCAACGACGGTATCTAGTTCAAAATCACCGATGCGATTACGTTGATTAATCATCATGGGACGCTGTTCAATCGATCGCCCCAAAGATTGATTATATTTGGATCGTTGGTCAACGTTACGCCGTTGGCGTACGCCATGTTCAGGTAGATCATTCAAGGAGAAACCAATTCTCCCCTGATTTAGCCAATTATAAATAGATTTAGTCGCTAGTTTAAATTCGTGAGCAATCATTCCTGGTGACCAGCTTAGATGTAAATGGTTGAGAATTGTTTGCTTTAACTCATCGCTCAGCTTAGTTTTCCGACCACATCGTGATCGCTTGTATTCGGCATCTGTTTGTGCTAATTCAGCCTGATAAGGTTGACATCGAGATAATTCATAAGAAATTGTTGACGGTGATCGGTTCAGCCGAACGCCCATTTGGATATTGGACAGCCCTAGTTCACAAAAGGTTTCGATTTTAATTCGTTCGGAATAGGTTATACTAGACAAAAGATCAGCTCCTAAAAGATGGGTTTGTTGTAAACACCATTTTAAAGGAAGCTGATCTTTTTTGTCCGAACAGCGTTCGGATTAATTTTACAATCTACTTTTTATCTAATCTAGGCCCTAAAAATGGATTGCTTTGCAGCAGATCGATAGTATGATCGATCTTATTTAAAATCGTATTAATCGACGCGCGTTGATAGCCAAACATCGCCAAACCCGATTCAATTTGTTGATAATCATCGTCATAATACTGAGAAAAAAAGAGCGCATAAGCATTATTCATGTCGATGCTCCTGACGGAACTTATCACGAGAAATTCCCGTGCCAAAATTACGATCCGCTCTATTTAATTCTGTTAAAAGTCTTATTTCAGCTTGTACATGTTCCCACTCTTGCGTATTGACCAAGACACCGCCCGCGTCTTTACCATTTTTCGTAAACCGAATTGTTGTGCCATCGCGCACTTCGTCAAACACGTTGTTATAGTTTCGCAATGCCGACATTGGAAGTGATTTTGTCATCGCTGTTGCCTCCTTGCTTATTCATAACAGCATTGTAGCATCGTTATGCTGCAAATTTCCAGCAGATTGAGTTGAGGTTCATTGGACGAAAAGAACCGAAATCGTCAAAAGCACAATTTCGGTTCTTCTTGATTGGTATTAAGTTCAAAAGATTTTGGATAACTTCTTTACTATTACAACGCAAACGCGCTCACACCCCTAGAGCCTGTGCATAACCCAAGACGTCTCATGCAAAGGCAAAGTACACCTTCACATGAGACGTCTTACGTTATTTCTCGGCTCTAAAGCGGGGGTGTTCACGCTCTAATTTTTACCACATACCCAATACTTTGGTCCAAAGCAGACCACCGCCTAGCCATACGACGATGTAGAAGACACCTAGGATGGCGTTTAGACGCCACCAATCGGACTGCTTCACGAAGCCAGAACCAAACAGTACCGTGGCTGGGCCACTTGCATAGTGCGTAGTGGAACTAAACAGTGGACCTGCAAAGGCCAACATAATTGCGGCTAACATATGAGGCACTCCAGCAGCCAATGCAACAGCTAGAAGTGCAGCGTACATTGCCGTAACGTGGGCAGTACCAGAAGCAAACAAGTAATGTGTGTAGAAGTAGAAGATAAACAGAATGACCAGCACCATCATCCAGCTAACACCATGCAGTGCCGTACCGATTGATGAAGACAACCATTTGATTAAACCTAATTGAGTCAGTTCGTTTGCCATAAAGATCAGGATTGAGAACCAAATCAATGTGTTCCAAGCACCAGTTTCCTTCAAGATGTCCTGAACGGATAACACACCCGTCAGTAACAATAGTGAAACTGCAATAAAGGCAACCAAGGTTGCATCCAAACCGATGAAACTTGATGCGATCCAAAGTAGCAAGGCAATCAAGAAGACGCTCATCATGATCTTTTCAGGCGTGCTCATTGGTCCCATGTCAGCTAATTCTTTGTCAGCCCAGTCCTTGGCGTTTGGTGTTTCCTTAACCTCTGGTGGATATAACTTGTAAATAATGTATGGCACACAAATCAAACTAATAATCCCAGGCACCAGAGCGGCTAAGAACCAGCTGATCCACGTAATGTGAACGCCAGCTTTACCAGCCATTGCAACAGCAACCAAGTTTGGTGCCATCGCAGTCAGGAACATTGCTGAAGTAATGATGTCCCCTTGAAATTCAGTATAAACAAGGAAAGAACCAATCTTACGTTCAGTTCCATCTTTAGGATGAGAGCCAAACGTTGTTGCTAGTGATTCGATAATTGGGAAAATAATCCCACCGGCACGGGCCGTGTTACTTGGTGTGGCAGGGGCAGTAACCAAGTCAACACCGACTAGTGAGTAGGCCAAGCCTAATGTCCGTTTACCAAACAAACGCACGAAGATCAGCGCTACCCGCCGACCAAAACCAGTCTTGATGAACCCGCGTGACAAGAAGTACGCCATCGCGATCAACCAAACCGTGTTGTTACCAAAGGCCGTTGTGGCATCCTTCATTGGCACGATGCCAAGCAGGACTGTCAGTGTAACCCCGATTAAAGCAACCCCACCAATTGCGATTGGCTGAGTGATACAGGCAATAATCGTCCCAACGAAGATGGCGAGCATATGCCAAGCTGCTAAACTAACAGCGTCTGGGCGAATTGGTGCAAGGAACCAAATGATCAGTCCAACTAACACTGGCCACAGAAAATTTTTGTACTTAACGTTTTCAAGCTTCATGTTTTATCCCTTTCGTGCCCTCACCGACGCTTAATCGACGAAAGCCGTTTCTTCACATTCTAAGGTGCGTGCATCTTGCGATGTCAGCGCCAACCTAACCAACATGGATATTTACGGTATATCCCTAAACGCGCAGACAACCCCTGAAATCTAGTCCTCAGGAGTTGTACAACACATTGTTAATCAAGAAATGTTTTTTAATACTGATAGTACTTTGTTCAAACGAATAACTCGACTGTCGTTTACTTGCGGTCGATGTTCGTCATCTTCAATGGATCAACCCATTCGTCGAACTGTTCAGCAGTAACTTTGCCAGACTTCAAGGCAGCAACACGTAATGTGGTTCCATCTTGGTCAGCTTGCTGAGCAATTTTGGCACTGTCGTGGTAGCCAATGTGTGGTGACAAAGCCGTAACCGTCATCAATGAATTGTCGACCAATTCTTCCATGCGTTCTTCGTTAACTGTCAAGCCATGGATCATCTTGTCAGCAAAGCCGGTCATCGTACCACGTAACAATTCAGCTGATTCAAGGAAAGCGTCGATCAGTACTGGTTTGTACACGTTCATTTCGAAGTTACCCTGTGAAGAAGCCATGGTCACAACGACATCGTTACCCATTACTCGAACGGCGGCCATCGTGATTGCTTCAGCCTGCGTTGGGTTAACCTTACCAGGCATGATTGATGAACCAGGTTCGTTAGCAGGGATGTTCAATTCAGCGTAGGCAGCACGTGGGCCACTAGCTAAGAAACGTACATCGTTAGCAATCTTCATCAGATCAGCAGCCAAGGTCTCCATCGCACCGTGAACAACGTCAAGGTTGGAGTGTGCAGCCAAACCATAGAACTTGTTTGTTTTAGCTGTGAAAGCAGGCCCGTAAACCTTGCTCATCCGGGCAGCAATGTCATCGGCGAAACCAGGCGCAGCGTTCAAACCAGTACCAACCGCAGTACCACCCATCGCTAATTCAAGCAATGTACCGTCTAAACTCTTCAAGTAGCCAAGATCATGTTCCAACATGCTGACCCAACCACTGATTTCTTGTCCAAACGTCAATGGCGTTGCGTCTTGCAAGTGAGTCCGGCCGATTTTAACTGTCCGCCAGTACTTGTCCTGCTTAACCTTCAGTTCGTCGATCAAGTGTTGTGCAGAATCTTCCAATTCTTTAACGGCAACACTAGCGGTGATATTCATCGCCGTTGGGAAAATGTCGTTTGAACTCTGGCCATGGTTCACGTCATCGTTAGGGAGGATTTCAATTGAGTCATCCAACTTAGCAGCTTCGTGGGCCACGACTTCGTTTGTGTTCATGTTCGTTTGCGTACCAGAACCAGTCTGGTAAACACGAAGTGGGAAGTCCTTACGTAAGTCTTCGTCGCTCAAGCTCAGTAACTCATCGATGGCGCGAATGATGAGTTGACCCTTTTCTGCACTAATTTGATCCAATTCCTGATTGGCTTCGGCAGCAGCTTTTTTGATTTGTAACAGGGCGCGAATAATTGCAATTGGCATGAATTGCCCTGTTGGGAAGTTGTTGCGACTCCGTTCGGTTTGTGGTCCCCATAGTGCTTCGCTAGGAATCTTAACTGGCCCAATGGTATCTTCTTCAACACGATAATCTGACATCAAAATGTGCCTCCAGTTCTTTGTGTATTTAGTAACAAGCATAAACAAATAAAAAGCGAGGTCGGTGTAACGTTTAATCCAGTTTGTGACCTCATTCACTTAACGTTTGTAAGTTTACTAGGTGCAAATAATTATAGTCAAACGAAGCGGTTACCATTAAAAACATTAATAGCTTGCTGATGAGTGCTTTACAATTGCCGAAAGGACTTGTTTTCGCCCATTTACATTAGCTAGCAAGCATTGTGAAAATCGAAACGAAAATGATGTTTACAAATTTTTTGGACAAACTTCATCGTGCAAACTAAAAAACGTCACCATATACGGCAACGTTTCATAAAAATTATTTTTAGTTCATTGCGTCATCAAGCACTTGCTTAAGTTGCTTAGCTGAAGCAGCCATCTTGGCCTGCTCTTCATCAGTCAATGGGACTTCAAGAACTTTGGCAATCCCATTTTCGTTGATCAGTGCAGGTGTGCCAATGTACATATCGGACAGTCCATATTGACCATCAACTGGTGCACCAACAGGTAACACAATATTTTCATTGTGTAATACCGCACGGCTCAATGTCATCAAACTGGTAGCGACACCGTAGAATGTGGCCCCCTTCAGTTTGATAATGCTACCACCCTTAGTGCGTGTTTCTTGTTCAAGCTGTTCAAGTTCAGCCTGCGAAACGCCTGCCTTCTTGGCAACATCCAACAATGGCTGGCCGTCAACTGTCGCAGCGGAATAGGCAGCAAATTCGCTATCCCCATGTTCACCGAGAATGTCCGCGTTAACACTGCGCAAATCGACATTCAGTTTGTGGGCTAATGCAACTTGCCAACGACTACTATCCAAGGACGTCCCAGTCCCGATAACTCGGTTCTTCGGGAATCCTGACAAACGCTGTGTGGCTGCCGTCAACACATCAACAGGGTTAGCAGAAACGATGAAAGTGCCTTTGAAACCACTGTCAACAACTGGTGTCACAATGGATTCCAAGATCTTCATATTCTTATTAACAAGGTCCAAGCGCGTTTCACCCGGTTTACGCGGAACACCGGCTGTAATGACAACTAAGTCTGCATCACCAGCATCGGCATAACTACCTGCATGGACATCCAATGGCGACGTAAAAGGTTGAACGTCTTCTAAGTCAAGGGCATCCCCTTTGATGTGATCTTGTTGAATATCAACAATTACTAGTTCATCGGCAACTTGCTGTTGCATCATTGCAAACGCATATGAGGAGCCAACAGCCCCATCACCAACAAGAACAACTTTTGTATGTTTAATTTGATTAGCCAAAATTTTGCTTCCTTTCTTTATCAAGGGCAATTCGTTTTATCGTCATTGTGTTGTAGAACACGAATTCAACCGGCCATTCTCGCTGCAATTCATGGCGGTAAAGCGCAGCGGGCGGCCATTTCAAACGGCGGTTAATCATCGATCACATCACTATCATCTGCAAATCGATCAGGAGTAGCGTAACCTGCCGACCAGATTATAGTCAAGTGTAAAGATGGTGATTATGTTTGATAATGTGAGGTGATGCACTTTTTGAAGTGTGCTTTAGTTAGCTGATCATTGCAATAAACCACTCGGTATTTTGATATTAGTTGATTTATTTAACGATCATACATTTACTCTATTTATTGTTGGAAAGAATGACTGCCCTTAACCTTTTTCTTGGTGCTAATTGTTTAAAATTAGTCTCACAAATCTTCCTCAAATCGACCTGAATTCTGGATAAAAATCACTTGGTAGAGAAAGTATGTCAAATAAGTCTTAAAAAGACTGCCACGGCACCGATAACCTGATATAATAAAGTCGTTAAAATTTTTAGTGGTTTACAGATTCCGGCAATGGAGGGAAATTATATCATGAGTGAACTAGACAATAATGACACTTTCATTCAATTTGAAACTGTTGTCATTCGTGATTTTCGTATTTTGTATCAACGTTTCAGTGCATACGCAGCTAAATATGATTTAAACAACAGTGAATTGGGTGTTTTAGTAGCAATCGTAACTGACATTAAAACAAACCTGACTGATTTGTCAGACCGTGTTAACGTTTCTGAATCAGCCGTTTCTCAAGCAATCACTGGGCTGATGAAAAAAAAGTACATACGTTCGGAGACCGATACTAAAGACCGCCGTCGTCATTTCTTAGCGCCAACCTCAAAGGGTGAAAAGCTAGTTATCGATTTTCGTGAACACGAAAAGGAAATCATCGACTCTCTCGACAAAGAGCTGGGTGACGGTTTTATGCCAACATTGGTCAAAACAATCGAAACTGCTAAAGATAACGGTTTTACAGAGTTTAATCGCAAAAAATAATTAACCAACATTTTAACTAAATAGACGCCTGAAATTGAGTGTAGTGTATAACTACTTCTCAATTTCAAGCGTCTATTTTTTATTCTCGAGTTAACGGTTCAATAATCTGTTGAACTAACCTGATTCGGTCAGCATAGCGTTGCCAAAGAGGCTTTTGCGTCACCTCGCGATTCAATTGGGTAAACGGCAAACCTGAAGTTTCTACGCTGCCTATTTCCCCATTATGCCGCTTAACAATAAGTGGCCACTCAGCATCAATCATCTTGGCGTTTGATGCTTCACTTATAAATGATAAAAATTTCTGCCTGATAATTGCAGCACCAGATGTAAAGTCGGTGAAATCTGATAACTCAAAGAATGCCTGGGCACACTTATTCGTACACGTTTCCGTGTCTGTCCATGCCTTCGGATACGTTTGCATAGTTTCTGATGAACGATTAACACAGGCATAATCAAATGAAACCCCAAGTCGCATCTTCCTAATCAGTTGGTGAAAAGCATCAGGTCTTCGAATAATCATTGTGGCGAGCTTGTCGAAATCAATATGTAGAATCAATGAGTTATCAGATAGCCTACTAACTTCGAGAAACTTTGAAACCGCTAAACGACGACCATTGGCTGCACCGTTACGAGGAACCGAAAATGAGCTCACGGTAGTTTCTTGAATGAGCGTCAACACACTCGGATTCGTAGTGTTTGTAACCGTGATAACGGCACTGTCAAATTCTCGTTCAATTATCGTTAAGACCTGACTAAGCTGTTTAGCAGGAAGTCTAAGCCGATCAATCGTGCTAATTAAACCAATCCGTGTTTTGAACATAAAAGAACCCCAGTCCTAGAAATGATAGTTTTCATTAAACAGCTGTCTGCTGTGGTTGTAAACAAGTCGGCAGCCAATAAATCATCTGGCCACATCTTTATAGCAAGGAAAAGCGGTCTTGACCCACCACCATAATAACAGGTGCATTGTCTGCACTTACTGATAAATACTGCTTTCTCGGAGACTATTACTTCATCGGCTGGAGGGCGGCAACATTGACACCGAGCCGTGAAGGTGTTGCTAATCCGAATGGTTCTCTCGGATTTACAACACGAACGGACGCCAAGACTCGCGGTCTTCACGAGGCTTGGCGGCGAGGTGATAGACGGCGTACTTCCGGCTTGAACCGGTCCCACGGCAAGTGTGTCAATGTTACCAACCGCAAGCGGCATCCACCGTACTAAATCCACAATACCTTTTTTGAACTGCAAACAAAAACGCGCCACCCGCTTAACGAATGTGGCACGTAATATCTACAAACTATTTTTCATCACCAAAGTACCAATCGAAACTGGTTAGCCAGTAGCTAGTCCGTTTGTTCTGCTCCATAGCAGCCAATTGTTTCATGTCATCATCGTCCAGACTGAAATCATACACATTGGCGTTTTGCTTAATGTATTCTGGATGAACAGATTTCGGAATCGTCACCAATCCATTCTGTAAATCCCAACGAATCAACACTTGAGCAGCTGATTTACCGTGCTTCTTAGCAATGGCCTGAATTACTGGTTCTTTCATTAAGGAACCACCAGTCCCACCGAGTGGCGACCATGCTTCCTGTTGAATACCTGTATCAGCTAAGTACTTCTTCAGAGACGGCTGTTGCAACCATGGATGAAATTCGACTTGGTCAACCATTGGCGTGATATCACTTAACGCGATCAATGACTTCATCGTCTGTTCAGAAAAATTGCAGACCCCAATGGCACGTGCCTTACCATCTTGATAAATTTTTTCAAACGCACGCCAAGTTTCGGCCCACTTACCGGCAACTGGCCAGTGAATGAGATATAAATCCACATAATCCAAGCCTAGGCGTTTCAAACTGGCATCGAAGTTAGTCAACGTGGACTCGTACCCTTGATCAGAGTTGGCAAGTTTGGTCGTTACAAATAAGTCTTCCCGCTTTTTACCGGCGGCTGCCAACCCCTGTTTGATTCCCTCACCAACTTGTTGTTCATTGCCATAAGCCTTAGCGGTATCAATCATTGGATAGCCCATTTGAATGGCCGAACTCACGGCATTCACAGCATCCTTCGGCTCAGCTTGCCAGACACCCAATCCCAAACGTGGCATCTCAACGCCGTTTGACAATGTCGTCGTATCATTAATTCCTGAAATTTCACTACTCATCATTATTCGCCCCTTTGTTCTCTCAATATTCATCATAGTGAACTCACTACAGAAATGCAAAAGGTAAGAGCGACAAGCCTTTTCAAGCGAGACGCTACTCTTTTTATCCTAAAATGGTTATACTAAATAAGTATAGTTATCAAAGACAAAAGGAAGAGAAAATAGTCATGATTACATTGAAATCACCTCGTGAAATCGAGGGTATGCGTAAAGCTGGCGCTGTGTTGGCCGGTATGCACATCGGTTTACGTGACATCATCAAGCCCGGTATTTCTAGCTGGGACATCGAAAAGTTTGCCGTACGTTACTTTGAAGAACACAACGCCAAGCCCGAAGAAAAGGGCTTCGAAGGGTATGACTTTGCTACTTGTGTCAGTGTTAACGACGAAGTTTGTCACGCTTTCCCACGTAAAGACCTGTTATTAAAGAACGGTGATCTGGTCAAAGTCGACACAGTTATTAGTGTGGATGGTTACATGTCAGATTCTTGCTGGGCTTTTGCGGTTGGCGATGTCAGCGATGAAGTTAAAAAGTTGATGGAAGTTACTAAGAAGGCTTTGTATCTTGGTATCGACCAAGCAGTTGTTGGTAACCGGATCGGTGACATCGGTTATGCTATTCAACACTACGTTGAAGACGAAATGGGCTACGGTGACGTTCGCGAATACGTCGGCCATGGCATTCAACCTACAATGCATGAAGATCCAATGGTTCCTGCATACGGTGAAGCTGGTAAAGGATTACGTTTACGTGATGGCATGACCATTACCATCGAACCCATGGTTAACGTTGGTGACTGGCGCTGTGCACCCGTCGCAGACGATGGCTGGACTGTTCGTACAGCTGATGGCAGCCTGAGCTGCCAGTATGAACACACCTTAGCTATTACCAAAGATGGTCCAAAGATCTTGTCGAGTCAGGATCATGAAGCTGACGCTAAGTATCTATAAAGAAGTATTTATAATTTCGTTTTGAGGCTATCCAACCGCCACTAGTTGGATAGCCCTTTTTAGTGGCGAAATTTAGCAATGTTTGTTTCTATACCGAACCACGGAGTATAATCAAACCAATATTTACTCAGGAGGCATCCTTAACTTTCATGGCAAATCGCGGTCTAGACATCAATAACATCATCGTCAATAGCAGCCAAACGGACTTAGAGCACATGGGCGACAAATTACGTGAAAAGGTCCCCTTTGATGCACTCGGCACATTCAAACAAACGCAACGCGATCCAACGCTCTTAATGCGGCGGATTTCAGATATGCTAGTTCCTGAATTACTGCCTGAACGGTATCGGCGAATGGGCGTATCAGCTTTTACGTTCTTTCGTGGTACTGCCGAGCTAATGGCGTTTGACCTCAACCACCAAGCTAGTACTCACATTCCCGTCATCATTTCAGGCGATGCACACCTTGGAAATTTCGGCTTCTTCGCCTCTCCCGAACGACGATTAGTGTTTGACTTGAACGATTTCGATGAAGCTGGCGTGAACTCCTGGGAACGCGACGTCAAACGACTGTTAGTGAGCGTTATTTTAGCTGGCCGCGAGAATGGTTACACAGATAAAAAGATTCATAAAATCACACGGAACGTGGCCAAAAGTTATCGGGCGGGCATTGAAGCCAGTATCAAACGGTCGACAATTGACCGTTTCTATCCAGCAAACGATGTTGCCAGCATTCTTCGGGCTGTTCCAGAAGGCGATCCAACGGCCGACATGATTCAATACTTCTTGGATAAAGCTGGCAAACGGAACTCGGAACAAGTCGTTAAAAAGTTCACGCAAACGACCGACGCCGGTTTACGTTTCGTGGATAACGCAAAAATTACGCGTCACACCAATGATGATGTCACGCGTAATATTATCGATTACCTTGCCGATTATCGTTCCACCGTGCGGACCGACATTGCATTGTTATTATCGCAATATCACGTCACTGATGTCGCACGTCACTGTGTGGGTGTCGGTAGCTTTGGCTCACGTTGTTATTTGGTTCTGCTCACTAGTATTGATGGCAGCCATCTTGTATTACAGATCAAGGAAGCTTTGCCAACTAGAAAGACTGGTGCCGAACGTCAACTGGCGCTGACCTCAACATTTGAGGAAAACGAAGGCCGCCGAATTATTGACAGCCAGAAAATTCTACAATCCGCATCTGATCCTTTTTTAGGTTATTTCCAAAGTAAAAAGCACAGTTTTTATGTTCGCCAATTCAGAGACATGAAAACATCTGTCGACCTTGACACACTAAATGAAGACCAGTTTCACGTCTATGCTGAATCGTGTGGTCGTTTGTTGGCAGTAGATCATTGTCAAACACCAACTGGTCCAATGATTGCCGGTTATATCGGTGACTCTAAGAAATTTGACCGGGCAATGACAGATTGGGCCGAAGCTTATATTCCACAAGTGGAAAAGGACTACGCTATCTTCTTAAAAAACCACCCCAAAGAACAGACACCAATCGACACAACAAAATAATGTTGCTAATGATATTTGCGTTTGCACGTAAATATCATTTTTTTGTCGACTTAAACGAGTTCACTCGCTCTGCAGAATAATTTCGCTACACTGACAGTATGAGACTAAGTAAGGAAGGTGAGCTTATGCTGGAACCAGAACAAACAGTATTTGATCGACAAATCGACCAACTCGCAAGACAACTGACTGCGGCTCACCACCCAACATTCCTAACTGGGGCTGGGATCTCTGTGCCAAGCCATATTCCCGACATGGAATCCGCCGTCAACCAGTTTGGTTTGTTCTCCCAAACTTGGTTGGAAGAAGACCCTGCCGCCTTTTATCAGCGTTTTCATCGGGAAATGCTGGATCCGATTCACAAATATGGTCCCACTAAAGCTCACCGAATTATTGCTCAGTTAGAACAACAACATCTCATTGACGGCGTTGTCACCACCAACGTTGATCACTTGCACCAACTCGCTGGTAGCTATCATGTAATTGAAGTTTGGGGCAGCATTAACGTTAACTTTTGTCTTCAATGTGGTCGTGTCTTTAATCTTCAGGCACTGCATTCAGATATTCCACGTTGCCCCGTTTGCCATGGCCTTTTGTCCCCAGAACCCGCATTCCGTCATCTCGGTGGTACCTTACCGCCCAACCTTAAACAAGCCAATGCTTATGTACGCCAACGTTTGACCGATGGCGCATGGCGCGTACCCTTAAACGATCAATTGGCCGATGAATTGCTGTCTCAAAGCGACCTCACAATTGTGACTGGGTCAAACGGATATTATCGCCATTGCTCGCCGCAACATGTTATCGAAATCAATCCCCATGCCACCTGGTTCACACAGTTCGCAGACTTCAGAATATCATCAACAGCTGATGAAGCATTCGCCGCTTTAGCAATGCAGTTGCGGCTCAATTTAAATTAACATCTGCAATTTTTACTATCGCTAACACTGATTGAACAGCTATTTAACGCCTAGAGTTCACGTTCATAAATGAGCGAATCGCGATCAGGAAATTCATAATCAACCGTCAACTTTTCCCGGGAAATACGTTTGAAACCCTGCTTTTCATAAAAGAAGTGCGAACGGTGCTCTCCCATTGGTGTGTCTAGGACCAGCTTGTCGATGTCAGGCTGTGCCTGCGCATACGTCAGCAATGTTTGGAAAAGCTTGCGCCCTAACCGATGTGGTTCACCACGATATTCTGGATAGGTGAATAGCTTCTTTAAAACGGCTGTTTGTTGACCAACTTTCAGTAAACCGATCGACCCGACCACTTTATCGCCATCTAGCGCAACCCAAAAATTGCCGCCATTGGCCTGATAATGATGCTCAATTTCAAAAACATCTGGTTGTTCAATCATTTTGATACCAAGATGAGCTTCATCGTTTTGACAAAATTCAATCAAATCTACTAGACCCGCCGTTAGCCGAGCGTTTGTATGATACGGTTCAATATTCATGTTTGTGACTCCCTTCAAGATGATTTAAGCTTACACGTGAATTATTCATTCGTAAAATTGATATTTTAAATACTATCAATCGAAAATAACGATGGAGCGTGTAAACAAACATGGAAATTCGCCAACTGACGACTTTTAAAACCATTCTTGATACAGGCAGTTTTACCAAGGCTGCCAAAACGCTCGGCTACACCCAATCAACGGTGTCAGCTCAAGTGAAAGCGTTGGAGCAAGAGCTAAGTGGCAGTCTTTTTAAATATGAACGACGCCAACTTTTCTTAACAGATACTGGCAAACGTTTGCGACCACTGGCTGACCAATTGTTAGCAGACTTCCAACAGGTTAAACATTTGACCGACCAGTCATCGGTTGCCGGTACACTACGCATCGCTGCTCCAGAATCCCTGACTGTCACTCACCTACCCACCATTATCCAAAACTTCCGTCAACAATATCCTGACGTTGACCTACAAATCGCCAATGCCACCTGTTCCTATAATCAACAGCGGCTACAAGATGGCGAGGCCGATATTGCTTTCATGATGTGGCCGTCTTTAACCACTACGGCACTGGTGGAACATGACTTGGGAGAACAATCTCTAACTTTGGTCACAGCCGCTGACAAACATAAAACGTTTGCGCAACTCATCAGTGAGCGCCATGAACCATTTATTATCAATGAGCCCGACTGCAGCTATCGTAATCAATTTGAACGATCACTATGGGGTGACTTTCATCGCCGCCCACAAATCATGGAACTGTGGAGCATCGCCGCCATTAAAGAAATGGTCGAAAGCGGCATTGGCTACTCGTATCTGCCAACAGCAACCATTACAAAGGAACTTCAAAATGGTCAGTTAGTCGCCATTGACAGTCCAATCCACAACGAAATTCATGCCCACATGCTGACACATAAACAAGCACGCCAACAGACACTGATTGATGCTTTTGTGAACGTCACATTGAGCAATTGGCGTAATTAAAAAGTTGGGTAACAGCGCCGCCACATCCCGTGGTGATACTGTTACCCAACTTTTTTGAATTTTATTCTGTTATATTAACGCTCAGCGGGTGCTTCATGACCTGCCGATTGCGTAGCGGAAGTTTCTTCAACATCCGCTGGGGCTTGTTGCTGCCGCACAAATACCGTGGCGACAATAACGCCAATAACGGCTAATGCCAATGTTAGCATAAAGCCCATCCGTGTTCCTGATGAAACGGCATCGCGTGTTCGTTGACCTGCTTCGCCAGTGCTCATCAAACTCGTTGAAAGTGCTGTGGCAATCGCACCACAGATCTGTTGAAGCGTGTTCATAATACTGCTACCATCAGCTGCTAATCGTGGTGGTAAAGCATTCAGTCCATACGTTTGCGCTGGTGACATAGCCAAAGGGGCACCGATCATTAAAATAATGTGTGCTACCACGACATACCAGTATGCAGAGTGGCTGTTAGTCAAAACCAGCAACACAGCACCCACCGCTGCAACACAAAAGCCGGCAATCACTGGACGACGACCGCCAAGCCGATCAAATAACCGGCCAGAAATCGACGAAACCACCGCGTTAATGATACCACCGGGCAGCATGAGCATCCCCGTCAAGGCGACTGGCACCATCAGGCCATCTTGCCAGTACATTGGCAACAGGTACATCGATGACATGATTACCATGAAATCAACCATAACTAACGATGTCCCAACGGAAAACGAACGGATGCCAAAGGCACGCACATTCAGAATTGGTTCATCTAGATGTAATTGACGACGGCAGAATAATGCCAAACTGACGATACCAACAACTAATGCCAGCAATACTTCCCATGAACCCCAGCCCGTTTGACTGGCTAAGCTAACACCAATAACGACGCCACCAAAACCAATGGTTGACATCACAATTGACAATACATCCACATGTGGACGCGTCAACTCACTAACATTTTTTGTAAAAATAATGGCTAAAATAAGTGCAATCAGCAAAATTGGAACCATGACCCAGAAAATGTAGCGCCATGAAAGGACACCTAGGATCAGACCGGCTAATGTCGGGCCAACCGCTGGTGCAAACATAATAACTAAGCCAATGATTCCCATTGCCGCACCACGTTTATCCATTGGATAAATCGATAAGGCCACCAAGAAAATTAACGGTAACAGAATTCCTGTCCCAATTCCTTGAATCATCCGGCCAACCAACAGCATCCCAAACGATGGTGCCAATGCTGCTACAATTGCCCCGACAATAAAATCACACAAAGCAAAAATCAGCAGTTGACGCGTAGTAAACCAGCGGGTCAATAAACTTGATAATGGCAATAGAATACCAACCACCAACAAATAACCAATGACTAACCATTGAATTGTCCCCATTGGCACGTTCATCTTTGTGGCTAAACTAGACAGCGCAATGTTTAACGCTGTTTCACTAAACATCCCGATAAAACCACCTAATAGCAAACCCATCATAATGGGGAAACGTTTAACGTTCTGTGTTTCGTCCAAAAAAGTCCTCCTAATCTATACGTGCCTAGCAACTGCCATGATAAATCACCGTCTGCTGGCACAATAGGTTACATTAGCAGAATTTTTTGCGCTTCGTAAGTAAAACTTTCAAAATTCGTCAGTTAACCGCTTACACCATCAAAATTGCGCCATCGCAACCGAATCGTTACCAACTTTGCAGTTCCTTAGACAGGATTTAAGCTGACTTTATGATGCCCTCCTTAAACTCATTATTAATCCAAACGGAAATGTTCTTATCACTTCAGCGAGAGCGATAACCCATTTTCAATTCACTTACATGAGGAGGAAATTTATCATGACAACTTTAGAAAGTAAATTTATGACCCGCATTGTTAACGTCGCTGGGACACCCTTCAGCATTAAAATGGGTGTTGTCACACCGGATGATCAGGCACATGCTTTGTTCGATCAAGCGCTGAGTAACATCCGGCATTTTCTTCGTCACGTCAATAAAATCACCACGCCGGCCCTCAATGCAGGCAATCCAATTGAGACACGTCAGGCACTTACCAAGCAAGAACTTGTTCCCCTTCAACACCAGTTTATGTTTGTCGACAATGCAACACCAGCCACGCTAATGACAGATGGCATCACTTACACAATGATTCAACAGTGGGCAATGCAACAAGCCTATCGGAAATACTTGGCACCACTACTGAGTCATAAGCAAGTCTTCGCCGTCGCCATTGAATCCAGTGGTAACGTTCAAGTCGGTACGGCCGCCGATACGGCCTTTACGTGGACACTTGGCGTAACTTCACCTCGTCACCAGCAAACGATGTTGGCCGTTTACAGTTTGCGTAATGGCGCCCTAGCAACCCAACGTTTTGATCGTCCGAAACAAACGATCACCCAAGCAACCATTATGTCCCGTGACCTCGCCGAGGCTGGCGCCTGGGCAGCAATTGCGGCCGTCACTTCCGAATCTGAATTTCTGCGAATCGCGGTTATTCAACGTTTGTCAGGCCTACTCATCAGTTCGGAACAAGAAAGTCAGTCGCTGGAGCGCGGTATTGTACAGCAGCACCAATTGGTGGCAGTGTAATCGAAGAGCGTTTCTAAAGTAGTAAAAAGGTAGATTGCAAATTTAATCCGAATTTTTGGACAAATTGGTCAGCATAACCTGATACGGTGTTTTCCAGTCAAGTATTTTAAGCGGTCTCTGGTTAATTTGGAGTAACGTCGTCGTTAAATCTTGAGCACTAATGTGCTCAAAACGAGTCCCCTTAGGATAAAAATAACGTAAATTCCGATTAAAGCGTTCATTACTACCACGTTCAGCTGGCGTATAAGCATGACAGTAATAGGTCTTAATACCATATTGTGATTCAAATGATACTAGCCCACTAAACTCAGTACCACGGTCCACAGTAAAACTGTGCACCGGTCCATTAAAAGTTGTTAGGAACTTAGTCAGTGCTTCATTAACACTCGCTGTCGTTCGGTCCTTTAACCGATATGCCCAAAGGAACCGTGATTTGCGATCGATTAAAGTTAATAAAACTGCCTTACTATGCCCACGAGGGCCAACGACGGTATCTAGTTCAAAATCACCGATGCGATTACGTTGATTAATCATCATGGGACGCTGTTCAATCGATCGCCCCAAAGATTGATTATATTTGGATCGTTGGTCAACGTTACGCCGTTGGCGTACGCCATGTTCAGGTAGATCATTCAAGGAGAAACCAATTCTCCCCTGATTTAGCCAATTATAAATAGATTTAGTCGCTAGTTTAAATTCGTGAGCAATCATTCCTGGTGACCAGCTTAGATGTAAATGGTTGAGAATTGTTTGCTTTAACTCATCGCTCAGCTTAGTTTTCCGACCACATCGTGATCGCTTGTATTCGGCATCTGTTTGTGCTAATTCAGCCTGATAAGGTTGACATCGAGATAATTCATAAGAAATTGTTGACGGTGATCGGTTCAGCCGAACGCCCATTTGGATATTGGACAGCCCTAGTTCACAAAAGGTTTCGATTTTAGGCAAATTCTATAATTAATCCGAACAGAAATTAAAAAGCCCAAAGTAATCACTTACAATGGTAGTAGCTAATTCCAACCAATATAGGGAGTGATTACTTTGGGTACATCTACTTTATCACGTTTTCAACGTGGCGCACTAGCACAACTGGTCAATGAGGGGAATAAATCTTACCAAGTAATGGCTGACGCCTTAGGCGTCGCCAAAGCTACGATTAGCTATGAGTTGGACCGGGTTAAACCTTATGATCCAGAATTAGCTCAGCAAGATGCAGATCGCAAAAGGCGGAATTGCGGTCGTCGTTCGATGCTGACGGCAGCATTAGCGACTTTAATTACCAATCACTTACGATTAACCTGGTCACCAGAAACCATTGCGGCCGCTTATAACTTGAGCACTGCGTCAATTTATAATTGGCTTAATCGTGGCTGGCTCCCCTTCAAATTGACTGATCTACCCAATCGGAATGTCCGCCAGCACCGAGTGAGCGAAAATCGTGGGAAATTTACAAGTGGGACTTCCATCGAACAACGGCCAACAACTGTTAATCAACGATTAGCTTTTGGTCATTGGGAAGTAGATACGGTGCTTTCTAGTCGAAGTGAGTCACGATCATGTCTGGTTACATTCGTAGAACGTAAGACCCGACTTCTATGGGCCATCAAAGCCCCTAATAGAACGGCTAAGGCTCTAAACACCGCCTTTGGCAAGTTTATGGGGGCCTTCGGTCCCCAAGTAAAATCCATTACTGTTGATCATGGTAAAGAGTTTGCCAATTATCAGGCCTTAGAACAGGATTATCAGATCAAAGTTTATTTTTGCCATCCATATTCACCATGGGAGCGAGGTTCCAATGAATATTTTAATAGACGGTTACGCTGGTTCTTCCCGAAAAAGACCAATTTTAGCCAAGTAACGACTGATGAGATCCTAGCAGCACTTGAACTAATTAATCAACGACCATTAAAAATACATCATCAACAGACTGCCATTGAAAGATTCCGGGCTTGTTCGGATTAAACTTGTAATTTGCCCTATTAAAAAATTATGCATATCGTTGAATTAATGAATTTAGCACAATAGCAGCCCGATTCCGTTTCGATTTATCTCGATAATAATTTTTAAATCGCTGATCCGACACATACAGCTGGGCTAAACCCTTATGGGCAGTGGTCGAGTAACTAGGCCAAAAGTAATTCAGCCACTTACGATGCAGCTCAACCACCTCATGAGCCATTTCACTATTTTCATTCTTTGAATCAATCACTAGTACCAACTTATCAATCATTTCTGTTTCAATGACCCTAGCATCTGCCATATCCTTTTGCGACAAGCCCAGATATTGCTGGTTGGCGTCCACCAAAGCAGCATCACCCCACTTTTCCGTGACCTCAGATCCAAAATCATGTGCATTTTGAGTAACCTGTGTCTGTTTAAAAGCGGCAAACTTTTTTTCATCTGTCATAATACTATCTCCTTGTTGATTTAGTTGGAGGGCAGCGTCCAAAGTCGTAATCAGCTGAGTTAACTGACGCTGTTGATCGACCAACAAATGCCGATGCATACGCAATTGATTTTCTCGTTCAGACAGAGGTAATCGCATAATTAAACCAATCTGCTTTAATGGCAAGTTGAACTGCTTAAAAAAACAAATTTGTTGGAGACGCAAAACTGCTTCTTCATCATATTGGCGATAACCACTACCTGTTTTGCCAGTTGAATGCAACAAGCCTATTTGATCGTAATAGCGAAGGGTTCGTGCACTAACTCCTGCTAAGGCCGCCAAATCTGAAATCAAATACGACATTTCATTGTCCTCCATAAAACCAACATAAACGTTTACGTAACGTAAGGGTCAAGCATATTCGCAAAAAAATCAATACAATATTAGCTTTCATTTAATACACGCCTATTTTAAACTTTAAAGCGCAGTTTGATACAAGCCAGCATCGTAGAAGACAAAAGAAAAGACCTCAGCTTTTTTATCACTGAGATCTCAAAATAATAATTATTTAATTATGGCAAGGTGTTTCGTGGTCGGCTAGTGTTTCTGGCCTACCCAAACGTTGAAGCTGTGTGGGCTGTTCGCGTCCGTTTCCTCTGGTTTCGTGAATAATTGATCCACGACCCAGTCCATTTTCGGACTATCAATATCAATAACACAATTCTTACTCAAATGTGCCACACTCCTTTTCAGACGTAGCCTTGATAAAACCATCAATGTTAACGCCTTGATGCTTAGGTTCCTAACAACAGTATTAAGTATAACAGGTTCGAGTCACTGTAAGGCAAGTATTAATCTAATAATTTTTTTCTAGCGTTCAAATGTTCTCTACAAACAGCCTCCCAGCGGCCACAATGGGACATATTAACATTTTCATTAGTTTTTAAGCTATGTAACAAAACCAGGAACAGATTAATTGCAGAAATCCGTCTTTCACGTTATCGTACTGCTATAAAAATATTTATTGTGGAAGGGGATCACTGTCATGACTAATAGCACATTTTCCATTGATTCCGTAAACTTTGATGGTCTGTCCAAAAATGAACTCAGTTTGTTCTTCGCAGTATTAACCCGTATGCACCACTTACGAACCACTAGCGTCGTGTTTAACTTCGACGAATTAACTTGGCTAACAAATGACACGGATGATGACGTCACTATCGACGACATTATTCCAGAAATACTGACAGACCTAAGTCGCACCAATATCACTTATGACTTAGGTGATGGTAAAGCACGTCACGATTTCTTCACTCGTGCGACTACTGTCGATGATCAACGCATTGTTTCGATCCAACTTAATCCCGACTTTGAATTCTTGGTTCAAGTAGATGCCAGCAAATGGAAACAACAATCCTAATGACAAATTGAAACAATCTCAAAAAACACGTCTGTTGGCGTGTTTTTTATTTGTCATATCATCCATATGCCCTATTAACAGACAACTTGCCGTATTTTAGCTTACACCGAAAACATAATTGATCATCTTTGGAGGCTTTTTCACATGAGTAAAGAACGTTTAACTGCATTCACTGACGCGGTCTTGGCAATTGTGATGACCATTCTCGTTTTAGAACTTAAACAGCCAGCCCGTGCCACGTGGTCAGCCATTTGGAACTTAAAACAAAGCTACTTAGCCTACTTTATTTCTTTCGTCGGCTTAACGATCATGTGGAATAACCAGCACCACATCTTTCAACTAGTCCATAAAATTGACGGCAGGGTTCTGTGGGCAAACGGACTCATGTTGTTCAGCGCGTCTTTCTTCCCATACGTGACCAAATTTGTTGATGAGCATTTCTTTTCTTCAACAGCGGAGTTATTCTACGGGTTTGTCTTTTTATTGTTATCAATTGCTTACTTTTCAGTCGATTTGGCATTGATTAAAGCCGATCCGGATAATAAAAAATTACGCTATGCCATCAACCGGCCCGTTAAAATAGTCGCTGATTTCGGCACCAAACTTGTCGGCTTGTTTATTGGCATCTGGTTTCCACCAGCCGTCATTCTCAGCACCTTTATCGCCATGATGATTTGGTTTGTACCAGAGCGTCGTGTTGAAGAAGAATTTGATCAATTTAAACAACAACATCATGAGTCATGATTGATGCCGATTGAAATGTGCGAGTTGACCCGCAAACTCTTTGTGGTGCTGACCAATTTCCGTACTGTACTCATCAGTGTTTTCCGCATGCTCACCATGTTCACTTTCGTCCAGGCCAACTCGCTCATCTGTAGCTGAGACCCGCATGGCGACGAATCGACGCAACACTAAAATAATCGCGGCGCTCGCAATTGCCACTAAAATAATCGTGACACCGGTAGCCAATGTTTGAATACCTAACAAGTGCCATCCACCACCATAAAATAAGCCATTCTCAGCAATTGTGCGATTAACGGTGCGGGTGGCAAACACGCCGGTCAAAATCGAACCGGTAATCCCAGCTACACCGTGACAGCCAAACGCATCTAGGGCGTCATCGATACCGATTCTGGCCTTCAGCACATGAACGAAGCCGTAGCTGGCCAACGTTGCCAATAAACCAATCCAAAACGCCCCGCTAACGGTGACATAACCCGCTGCAGGTGTAATGCCAACTAGTCCGCACAGCGTACCCGTACAGATGCCTGCCAGAGAAACCTGTTTTCGAATCGTCATTTCTAGTATCAGCCACACCACCATTGATGTTGCCGTTGCGACCGTCGTGGTCAGCATTGCCGTAACTGCCAATTGGTTGATCGCCAGCGCACTACCCGCATTAAAACCGTACCAGCCAATCCACAAAATGGCCGTGCCACATAACACCCAAGGCAAATTATAGGGTCGGTCTTGATGTGGATGTAGCCGCCGTCCCAGAAAAGCTGATAGGACATAAGCAGTAACACCGGCATTAATATGAACCACCGTGCCACCTGCGAAGTCCAAGACCCCCATTTGAGCTAACCATCCGTTTGGACTCCATACCATGTGAACCATCGGGTAGTAAATAAGCAAACTCCAAAACACAATGAATACGAGTAAAAAGTTAAAACGAATTCGGCCAACAACAGCACCCACAAACAATGCTGGCGTAATGATGGCAAACATCATTTCAAACAGAAAATACAGTGACTCGGGAATCTTCGTTGCAGTTAATTTCGTTAAGGATACGCCGCCAAGGAAGAAATGATTGATCTTACCAATAACACCACCAATGTCACCATTAAAGGCAAGTTCATACCCTACTGCGATGAACAGTAAAATTGCGATCCCACAAATAACAAAAACGGATAGCATCGTGCTGACCACATTCCGTTTGGACACCAACCCACCGTAAAAAAACGCTAACCCTGGCGTCATAAACAATACCAGAATCGTCGACAGCACCATGAAAGCAGAATTTGCAGCATTCATTTACATCACATCTTTCTCTCTTATTACGAAGCAGTATAGGTGTGGAACGACTGTCTGTAAAGCCAATTGTGTTCATTGGTATAGGTAAATGTCAGCTTTTGTAACATGGGTGCGACGCTCGAATCGAAACATTGGGCTATTTCACTGACTGACCGTTAAAATACCTTTAGGAAAACTTATCTTTTAACGACAACTGCCATGACGAAGCTTGTGTTTAAAGTGTCAATTACCCGTTGCGCCGACCGGAGACGCCGTTCCCTGGGACCGGGTTCAACCTGCAAAGACCGCAGTTTTCGCCCTTGCATATGAGCCGAAAGCCCACGTCTCATATGTCATCCCACAACACTAAGCGGCCAAATTCCCGCCGCCAAGTGTTGTCGACAGGGAACTCTGTCTCCAATCAGCTCCACTCCTTTAGCTAAGGATTAAGCTTTACATGCCTACTGCTGTTATTCAGCGATAGTCGTCCAAATAACTATTCATCACTATATTAGACGGAGGGCGGCAACGGTGATACCGAGCCGTGAAGGTAACATTAATTCGGTAATTTTCCGAATTTAGGTTACGGACGGACGCAAAGACTCGCGGGCTTCACGAGGCTTTGTGTCGAGGTGAAAGACTCCGGTTTTCAGTAGGCTTGAACCGGTCCCACGGCGAGCGTGTCACTGGTGCCAACCGCAGGTGACATCTAACGCTATGTTCTACCGCACATTTTGAAAAGTTTGGTCGAAAACAGCAATCGGTCCATCTCCAGTTTGGGGAATGGACCGATTGCTTTGTTAACTATGCTTGCTCGCTAGTTGTGTTTGAACCATGATCTGTTCGATAAGCCCACATAACAACGACTAAATTAATGATGACCAACAGCGTTGTCATCAGGAAAACGTAACGGTAATCGAGCACACCCGCTACCCCTGAGGCCAACATTGGCCCAACGACGGAACCAATTGCTTGTGACGACTGATTGTAACTGAAAATACGGCTCACCGCGTCATCAGGTGTATTCAATGTCATCACTGTTTGGGTCACTGGTAGTAGCGCGGCATCCGAAATACCGACCAAGAATCGTAAAATACCTAGCATGACAACGGTGGTGACGAAAAACATCGGGAAAAAGACCAGACCACAGAATATTAATCCAGCAATCAACACGCGTTGCGGTCCAATATGGTCGCCGAGCGCACCCAGTCGTGGCGCTGCAATCAACGTTGCAATCCCTGGTAGGGCAGCAATTACCCCACTGGTTAAGGCAATATTTCCACGGCCATGCATCAATTCTTTCACAAACAGACTGATGATTGGATTGATCGATGTCGTCGCTGCCTGAATCAGCATGGACGAAATAATCATCGCCCACACAATCCGTACATGTTTGATACCTGCAAATGCACTCTGGTGCTCCGTGGCGGCCTTACCCGTAATTGGTTTAAAGTCTTCTTTAACAAAGAAGTATGTGACCATTGACGCTATCAACATCAGACCACCGAACATATAAAACGGAATCCGATAGCCAAAAATCCCAGCAATGTAACCACCGATAACAGGGCCAACTAACTGACCACCAACTGCACCTGTCGTTAATGTACCCATCGTTTGGCCGCTTTTTTCCATCGGCACCTCACTAGCAATTAGTGCATAAGCATTGTTGATGTAACCAGAAAATGCACCTTGAATCAAACGTAGCGTAATCAACACCCAAACGTTTGGCGAAAATCCGGTTAACGTTGCCGTAATGGTCATCCCGATGGCTGCCCGAAGTAACATTGGTTTGCGACCCGTTCGATCGGCCAGCCGTCCCCACAATGGTGAAACAATTGCTTGACTTAAAAATGTGACGGAAAACGCTAGGCCGGCATATAGCGTTAATTCCCATTTAGGGTAATGGCCCATTTCACTAATAAATAACGGTAAAAATGGCAGACTCATGCTGGCACCTGCACCGGTAACAAAATTACCGATCCACAATGCGTACATGTTTTTCTGCCATTGTTTAAGTGACTGACGCTTCATTTCGTGACTCCTTCAAAATACTGATAGAATCACTATAACACTTTAATTTTTTTGACATGAAGCGTTGATTACTATTTATTTTGTCGGTCCTGTCGCTAAATTTAGATTCAACGTGCCTTGATAACTTTCTGCATAAACGTTGTCACTCTTCACGCTAAGTCCCATGCCACGGTTAACTGTTTGCTGAGTCGCAGTATCCATCATCCCCGTTCGTTTGAACTGACTGGTAGGATAGACCGTCGTATTCGCTGAATTATTAGTGAAGATTGGCAGAGAACTGGCCGATAATGGTGTTTTGACGCCATTTGCATCTGTAAAGATCAACGGTTGTGCCAACTTATGACTAGGGTTGGTCGTGCTCACCAGTTCATTATTAACGAGCGTTGCTGATAGCGTCCAATTCGCACCGGTGCCACCGTTTAGTGAATTCACAATGCTGACACCAAAATCATGAGCTCGCGGAGGTGTCAGCGTGGTTCCTGTCTTAATGGTAGCGGGTGTAAAGTTCAACGGCGACACTGACTGAATGCTTAGCTGTTCAACCAGCGGAACCTTCAGTGTTTCCGACGCACTAACGCCGCCCGATCCGTTTGTCGCACTTATCGTTAATGTTTCACCACCAACAGCAGCTCTATTCAATGCCACTTGATAAGTGCCGCTTCCTGTCACCACAGCTGTTCCCAACGTCGCGCCACTATTATCCTTAACTGTAACCTGACTGCCTGGTTGCGCCAAATTACCCGTCAAACTGGTTGCGCCGTCACCTGCAATAACTGAATGTGGTGTTGGCACTGCAATCACGATTGGTACCGTCCCCGTCACTGCATCATTCATTCCCGGAATCGACAATAGCATGCGGTGCGTCTGCTGTGGATCAAGTCCGTTAAGCGTGGTGACCTTAGTAGCCGGATTCACACCTGTTGTCGATCCGGTAGTTGCCGTTCCACCCCGTGTGATTGGATTATCGGCGCCTAAATTATTGCCGTCAATCACTAGTTCAGTAGCGTTACTGCTGCTTGGAAAACCGGCTCCTGAGGCTGTCAGTTGCCAACCGTCATTTGTATCCGCTGCCGACGCTTGCTGATTCCAAACAAATTTTGGCGCATTAGTCACCTGAACCGTTTGATTTTGTTTGACAACCGTCGTGTTCGTTTCGCTCATCCCTTGGTTGGTCACGGTAACGGTGAGTGTCTCGCCAACGACAACTGCGCGGTTGAGACCAACTGTATAAGTTCCACCATCGGCAACGGCCCCTGTACCTAATACGTTGTTATTACTGTCTGTGACCTTGATTGTTGCTCCAGCCGGTAAGACCGTCCCGGATAAACGCCGCTGACCCGACCAAACATCGTTAATTCCAGGCTTGTCTGGATTGACATACAGATTAATCGTATTGGCGCTTGTCCATGGATTCACAGGTCGACCATTATGATAAGCAACAACCTGCAGTGTATGCGTACTTCCACCTGAAAGACCATTAAGGGCGGTTTTAATCGCCGTCCAGTTACGGGCGGCTATTTTAGCAGTGTTCACTGTCAGCGTCTTCCCTGAAATCACCGTATCAGCACTTGTAAATGCATCTCCGGCGACTTGCTGACCATCGATCATAAACGACACTGTGTTGACTTGATCAGCCGTCGTGTAATTAAACGCAAAGTTAGCGCTTAACTGTAATGACTGCCCAAAAATGGTTGGCATTGTGCCCGTCCGTTTGTCATAGGTCACACTACTTGGCAAACCACCTGCATTAACTTGAGTAATTGACATGCCCGGATCAACCACGGTTTGATTTTCCGTGTAGAGTGGAATCAAGCCGAGTGCTCGGTTGATAACGGTTATTTTGTCGCCGGTTTTCATTGGTGTTCCAATATCAGTCGTCCAATCACCCGTTAAAATGGATACTGTAGCTTTGACAACATCGTTTAAACTAACCGTTAAACCGCCAAGCACACCAAGTATATCGTTGTTTCCTCGAACTGTTTGGCCATTTTGAACCAATGTTGACGTGTCCAAACGTGTAACTAATTGTGTGCTAATGCCGTCATCCTTTAAACGCGCCTCAGCTTCGGCCTGTTGATTCTCAGTGGTATCCTGATCCGCTGCTGTTTCCTGTTCAGATGCATCTACTACCTTTGATCGTGTGTCGTCATTATCAACTATTTCGCTAGTGTCCATTGGCAGTGAATGGTCAGCAGGTTTCGATTCGCCTGAATCATTCGAGCTTGATTGTGTTTGGCTTGACGATTCTGTGTTTACCAAACTAATGGCGGGTTGATTTAACTCCTCGGCATGCACAACTACGCCACTGCCAATCGCCATCACCGGTCCCCACGTTAGCACGCCGATCATTAAAATTCGGTTCAGTGTTCGCTGCCAGTTACGCATCTTGCACCTCCTCGGTTGTTCAAAGGGCTAACGCCGACGTCGGAACCACCATGTCGCGCCACCAATAACAACACCTAAAACGATTACTACGCCGGCGCCTTCTAGCATATACAAGCCAGGATGGCTCGTTTTGGCCTTATCAAGAGACTTGTTATTAATTTTGTTTGCATCGCTAGCACGAATCGTAAAATTACGTTTGAAATGCCATGTGTCATTAGCATTTTTGGCCGTCATTTTTAACGTGTATTTGCCTGGCTTCAATTCCTCGCCACCAAACAGAATTGGAAAATCGAAATTAGAGTTTGGTGCCATGATCATCTGCTGCAACTTTGCCTGTTTGACAACCTTATTGGAACCTTGTTGGTAGACTTTTCCCTGCACAGTCAGGTCAGGAATAATGACTGCCGCCGTATTTTGCAAATTCGCAAAGATTCCTTTTTTGTAGTTACGTAAACCAGGTTTCACGTCATTTAATTTCAATGCCACAGAGACCTCATGATTCACCGTTAACTTCATCGCAACTGCGTAAGAGTATTTATTGTTAACAGTCACACCAGTTTTTTTATCTTTTCGTTTTGTGTCGACACGTTCAAAATACCAAGCGCCAAGAATAACACCTGTTTTGGCATTGTCTGGTACGCGAATCGTTGCCGACACTTTCTTTGTACTGTTGGCCGGAACAGTAATCACCTTTGCCTCATGGAGTTGAGTAATCTTTTTCAGTGGCACTTTCAACGTGGAATCCTGTTTCTTCGCCTCAGTTACATACTCAATCTGCCCATTTTCGTTAGTATGTGCAGTGTGAATTTCATTTTTGATCTTCATTGCTTTATTAGACGTATTTTGCACGACTGTTGAGACAGTTTGCGTTTGCCCAGGATTCATCTTCAAGTCAAAATAACTCTGTTTCTTATCTATCTGATTTTCTGGGATCTGTGCTTGCACATTAAAATTAACGATTGAATCATCCTTGGCGGCTTTGACCAAACCCGTTGTGATAAACATTGCGGCTATGCCGGACAGGATAATCAGTAATCCTCTTAGTCGTTTCATTGCGGTTCCTCCGTCGTCTTTTTTGGGTATCTATCAAGGCTCGGTCCTTCCCAAGCTTCGGCACCACTCTTTTAAATGTGCACCTGATGCCCAGAAGCCTGCGCATAACTCTGTTTTAAAAAAGTCGTCGCTCAACTTCGCAGCTGACCGGCGACTTCAATTATGGGGTCAGAATATTTGTTAACTTGCTGGTGAATCTTGTAGCGTCCACGTTAAGTTTGTGGTGTAGTCCTTAGCCTCGGCTGTTCCGCC
The DNA here is from genome assembly GCF_048961765.1 of Furfurilactobacillus cerevisiae. Lineage (GTDB taxonomy): Bacteria > Bacillota > Bacilli > Lactobacillales > Lactobacillaceae > Furfurilactobacillus > Furfurilactobacillus milii_A. The sequence goes on along the minus strand of NZ_CP185253.1, from coordinate 171,746 downwards.
GATAATGGTTAATTCCGTTTGTGCTGGTGTCCAGCGGTCAACAGTCAATCCACCACCCTTTGTTGCCGGAGCTGATAAGAGTGTTCCACCGACACCTAACGCATTGCTAACCTCGCTTGCAACTGCACCGTTATCAATACCTGACTCAGTTACAACCTCACCGGCTGGTAGTTTCAATGTTGCACCTTCCAGTGTGTCAGTCCCTGACATCAGTGGTGTACCAGAAACCTTTAACGCCCAACCGGCGTTAGTCCCACGCTCATCAGAAACTTGTGCCGACTGGTATGTGCCAATTACATCAGAACCAGTGGTACCCATACGTTTTGTCGTTGCCGACTGAATTGGTTGGGTACCAAACGAAATCAGCTTCGACACATAGTTCAGTCGTAGTGGACCTGTGGCACCGGTACCAGGATGCTCTGGATCATCGATTGGACCACCGCCAGGATTACCTGGATCAACTGGCCCCGTTGGCCCTTCACCAGCGATAAATCCCGCAGTCACTTGGGTTGTCGCAGAACCAACATCACCGGCCGCTTTAACACTCATTGCGGGCCCAATCAGTAGTCCAAATGCTGCAATGACACCGAAAAGTTGTGTTTTTTTAAACATGTTTGGTCCTCCTTTATAGACTCCGGTCAATGTATATCAACCTGAAGTTCGACTTTGCATGCTTGTAAGTTGACCACCATAATTGTTAGTTCCAGAATAGTAACTCTCGTCATGTTTAGGCAAATTTTATGATTATAATCAGAAAAATCTAAAAGTAAAAAAGTTCCACGTGAAAACAAAAAAGGTGCGCGCCATTTGGCAACGCACTTTCGACACGATTTAATTAGTCTTCGTCAAACTCATAAACTTTACTCTCATATGGGCGTAACGTGACACCTTGGTCATCGGCGTAGTTACCGATAAGTTCTTCACTTGCCTCGCCCTGATGATAATTGCGGGAAACAGTGTCATTAGTGAAGTTACACATAACTAACAAAGTGTGGCCATCGTAATGACGTTTGTACGCATAAACCTGATCGTCATCAGCGTCTAGTGCCTCAAAATCACCAAACTTAATCAGGTTGCTACCATGACGAAGGGCAATTAGCTTCTGATAGTACTTGAGGACTGAATCTTGGTCATTTTCTTCAACCGCTACATTGATTTCAGGATAATTGGCATTCATCTCAGACCACGGTGTGTGTTCAGAAAAGCCAGCGTTTGCCGCTGTGCTCCACTGCATTGGTGTCCGCGCATTATCACGGGAAATGTTAGCCAAGTCCTTCATCATTTGACTCGAGGACACGAGGTGCTTTTCTTCAACCATTTCCTTGTAACCGTTCAATGATTCCAGATCACGGTACTGTGATAGTGACGTGAAGTGAGCATTGGTCATCCCCAGCTCTTCACCTTCATAAACGTATGGGGTTCCTTGCAGCATGTGTAATGCCGTGCCTAGCATCTTAGCAGCTCTAACGCGGACCGCCGGATCGTCATTAGCAAACCGGGAAACGGCGCGTGGTTGATCATGGTTATTCCAGTACAAACTGTTCCAGCCTTTGCCATCTAGCTCCTGTTCCCAACGGTTGAGGGAATCTTTCAACTCTGTCAGTTTGACCGGCTGATCGTTCCATTTGCCTAACCGAACATCAGGGTTAGCACTCAACCCAACGTGTTCAAACTGAAAGACCATGTTCAGCTCTTCGCTCTTCAAACCTGTATATTTGATTGCGTCCTCTGGTGTTGAACCAGGCATTTCGCCCACTGTCATCACATCATAATGTGACAACACTTCTTCATTCATCTGATGCAAGAATTCATTTAATCGTGGTCCATCAGCGACAAAGTCCATTGTTGTGCCAGCGGTCGCTTCACCAGGCACATCCGGTAAACCAGGTTGTTTCGAAATCAGGTTGATGACGTCCATCCGGAAACCATCGACCCCTTTATCCAGCCAAAAACGTTCGATATCAAAGACGGCTTGACGAACATCGGGATTCTCCCAATTCAAATCGGGCTGTGCCGGGGCAAACAAATGTAAGTAATATTGGCCGCGTTCTGGCACATACGTCCACGCCGGACCGCCAAATGCCGCCTGCCAGTTATTCGGTTCATGACCGTCAACTGGATCGCGCCAAATATAATAATCGGCATATGGATTGTCTTTAGACTGACGACTCTGCTTGAACCAAGCGTGCTGATCAGATGTGTGGTTAACAACCAAGTCCATCATCAATTTCATCCCGTGCTCATGAACCTGTTTGAGCAACGTATTGAAGTCATTCATATCGCCATATAAGGGATTAATAGCTTTGTAATCCGCGATATCATAACCATTATCCTTGTTAGGTGATTTATAAATTGGGTTCAACCAGATCACATCGACGCCAAGTTGTTTAATGTAATCGAGCCGTGACGTAATCCCAGGTAAATCGCCGACACCGTCGTTATTGCTGTCCTGAAAACTCATTGGGTATATTTGATATACAACTGAACCTTGCCACCATTGATGTTGCATGATGAACCTCCTCATTTTTCTCTTAGCTAATTTAATTCATTTTTCCAAACTGACTATTTTGTTTCTGAAAGTGCTGGGTGAATCACGCTGACTGCAAACGCACCAAGAATCAGAGAAATACCACCGACGACGATCATGCCAGGCATTGACTGACCGATGAGTGGGAAGATCGCAAAGCTGGCCACTGATGCAATGATCTGTGGCAAACAGATTCCACAGTTGAACAATCCTAAGTAAGCGCCTTCATTTGTGCCATCCAAAGATTCTGTAAACAGTGAGAACGCCTGTGTTTGCATGGTTAAGTAACTAATCCCAATCAAACAGAATGGGAAGATCAAACCCATTTGTGAGTGGGTGAAGAACACCATGATGAAGCCAACACCACCCATCACTAAACCAATTCTGTACCATAACTTACGCTGCGTAGCCTTAGTGCGTGACAGCAACAACATGCCCCACAGTACAGCAGCAACAGATTGGATACACGTTAAAATACCGTACCAGTTACCGGCAGCTTGATAACCTGCAGATGCTGGGTTCGTTGTGTGCCAAACATTATCCGCAATAGCGCCAGTGCTGTATGTCCACAAATACTGGAAAGCAAACCAGGCAAAGAGTTGAACAAATGAAACTTCCCAGAATGCCTTTGGGGCGACTCTAACCAAGTGCCACAGACTAACATCGGGCTTCTTTTCGTTTGGATCAATATCGTGATACAAATCATATTGCGTTGGGTTATATTCCTTAACCGACATAATCGTGTAAAGCGAAGTCAGTAACAGAATTCCGGCGCCAATGTAAAAGGCCAACTTAACTGAGTTTGGCACCTGCCCTTTTGGCGCAATGTTAGTAACACCAAACAGTGTCAGAACATATGGAGCAATCGTCGCAAACACACCACCAAGGTTTGAGAATGATTGCTGCCAAGACCATGCCATGTCCTTTTGGTCTTCGTTAACCATGTCACCGATGATCATCTTGAATGGCTGCATACATACGTTTGAAGATAGGTCCATGAATAAAATGGTAAAGGCACCAAATAATAGCGCTAATAGTGAACCATATCCGAAACCGAATGAACCAGCGTTTGGCAAGAGAATCATAACCAAAGCGGCAATCGGGGCACCAATCATTAAGTAAGGCATCCGCCGACCAAACCGATTCCATGTTTTGTCTGAATATTTACCGATTAACGGCTGAACAACCATCCCTGCCAATGGTGGCAAAATGAAGAAGAAACCAAGTTTAGTTGGATCTGCCCCGATGGTCTGGAAAATCCGGCCCATTTGTGATGATTGAAGTGAAAAAGCCATGTTGATGCCAAAGAATCCAAAGGTCATCGCAAAGATTGCCGATAACTTTAATTTTGGTAGCCCCTTATTAACATCAACTTCCGTCGACGCTTTTACTTTAGTGTCTGAATCCGTTGCTTGCATAATCAAGCCTCCTATAAATATGTACCTGGGTCTTGTTGACTTCGCGTTATACAGTATCGTAAGCGCTTTCAAAAAGTACATTATCACATTACACAAACGTTTGCAACATTGTTAAAACAATAACACAAACGTTTGCGTATACTTGTATAATTACGAATGGTAAACTTGAGACAGTAAATTTTATTGGAGTGCTTATGCGAGTAACCATTAAGGATGTCGCGCAGGCGGCGAACGTTTCTGTCTCGACCGTTTCGCGTGTGCTATCAAATAAAGAAAACTTTTTTGCTTCAAAAACGGCTGACCATGTCCGCAAAGTTGCCGCCGACCTAGGTTATCAGCGAAATGCCTACGCTGCTGACTTGGCCAGCCATCAAAGTGACGTACTGGCAGTTGTGATTTCTGCCACTAAATCAAATTTTGCCGATGAGATCATCACCGGTATTCACGATGTGGCGACTAAACACGGCAATAGTGTCATGATTTTGTATGCTGGTGAAAATAACCCCACATTACAGGACAAAGCCATTAAGACGGTCATTGAACGAGACGTCATGGGCGTTTTGATTGTTGCCTTGGAACTTGGCGATGAATCGCTCAATAGTCTGAAAACGAGTGGTATTCCTCACATTTTTCTTTCAACCGCGGCCAAAGAAAACCTCGGTCCGTTTATTGCCTCTGACGATCATGCTATCGGGTATGAAGCAACCAAATACCTCATCGAGCATGGTCACCGCAAAATTGGTTTGGTTGGTATGGACGAGCAATCATTTGTCGGTACACAGCGTATGAACGGATATCGTGAAGCAATGGCAGAGCATGGTCTATCGATCAATGAGGACTGGTTAGTCCCTGGTTACTTCACATTTGAAGATGGTGAAGCGGCCATGCAGCATTTTGGCAAACAACCAGCGGTTACCGCAATTATCGCGAACAGTGACCTAACCGCTATCGGTGTCATCGACCAGGCCCGCGATTACGGCTTAGAAGTCCCCGCACAACTCTCTGTCATGAGTATTGACGGAACCAAACTGACCCGTATTTTCAGACCGACCATCACTAGTGTCACGCAGGACTTCTTCCAAATCGGCCGTGCTGGTTGTGCGGCTCTGTTGACTGGCGACAATGAGCCAATCCAGTCCAAGTTTTTGCCAATTAAAATTGTTGAGCGCAATAGCACTAGGCAATTTTAAAATAATTAAGGTTACAAGTATCATATTATCCTTGGACACTTATCTAACCACTGATTGTAAGCATCGACGCGATTGCCGACTAACGTTTCCGGTTGTCAAAGATGAACGCAACCGTGGGACCAGTTCAAGCCTTCTGAAACCTGAAGTCTTTCACCTCGTCGTGAAGCCGAAACTCACGTCTTCACGACCGTCCTGTGGTGTAAATTCGGCAGAAAACCGCCTCATTAACACCACTGACACGGCTTGCATTCATCTTTGACGCCCTTCAACTCACACAGCAGTTAATTACTAGATGCTTGAACCTTCAGCAAAAACAGACTGTGAACCAAACCTTGAATGAAGGCCTTGGTTCACAGTCTGTTTTAAGTACAAAAAATCATCTATCATTTAGTTTAAAATCAGAACTAATGCATAGCGAATGGACGAACACTGTAATGGCTACATATTTTGCAAATTCAAATTTCTTTGAGAATTTACTTGGTAACTTTCATCATCAGTGTCGTCGTTGTCGTTATCATCTTCATCACTATCCGAACTATCCGAGTTATCGTTATCATCATTATCTGAATCGCTATTACTGTCAGAATCATCGCTAGAACTAGAATCATCACTGTCGGAATCGTTATTACTGTCAGAATCCGAATCATCGTCACCACCATTAGTCACATCACTAATTTTCTTTGCGGCTGCAATGGATTGAATTTTATTTGTACTGCCGGCTTTTACTATCGTCGCTACATACTGGAAAACTTGAATATGTTCGCTATCGTTCTTGTTAAAAAAGTCATACCGAATATTATATGTCACAGTGGACTGGTTAACTTTATTTGGCACCACATGTAAGTCCTCGACTCTGTAACTTACAGTGTTAATGCCAGAATCTTTCTGGTGGTACCCCTTTGCCATCTTCACAATATCGTTATATTGCGTATTGTCAGAACCATTAACAAAATAATCAGAAAATCCGCTTGGAATAGAACCGTTCGAACTTATCCTATCAACGTCACTAAAAAGCTCCGAAATTAAGCTATCAGCAGAATCATGCGACATCACACCTGGATAACCAACTGTAACCTCAGAATCTTGATCACTATCAGTAATCTTATGACTACGCGAAGTGACCTTTCCGCCTGCCCCATTATAAGTCATTGTGAGCATCATATTGTTTGACCACGGAATATCATTTAATTGAAGTGAACCATTACTGTCCAATTTTCCTTGTGACTTTCCATTGATTAAAACGTCAGCTCCTGCGTACCCTGTAACTGTAAACGATATCGTTTTTAATTGAAGATCAAAATCTTTGGCTGATTCTGGTGATAAATTATAGGTTCCATCATTTATCATATGATGTCCATTAACATCCCCCTCAGCCTTAAGTTGATATTGTCCGGCAATATAAGGACCACTCTTCTTTTGAATTGTGGCCTGCGAAGTTTTAAGAATATTGCGCTTATTTACTGACAGGTTAATACCGGGGTGGTTGGTATGCAAAGTAATCGTGAAGGTTTTTGCATTAATCTTATATCTTGTGAACAGTAACCATATATGACCAGATGGTCCAAAACTGTAACCATTATTATTGGTGCTACCGTTATTTTGTAGCTGACTCTTAAATCCTTTTAATGCATTCGGATCAGCCTGCATTTGTTTGATTAATGGTTGTAGCGATTTGTTGTTTAATTTCATGCCACCATCATCGGTAGTGAAATAGCTACCAACATTTTTATCGTTGTTTTTTATAGCCGCAATTGCACGATTTAACTGATTGGCCGACGAATAGTAATTTTGTCCAAACATATACAATCCAACAAATGCTACAACTACAACCGCAGCCACAATCCAAAGCCATTTTTTAATTGGTTTCACAGGCCTGGTTGGGCTAATTGATACTTGCTGGCGAGCATTCTGCATATTTGGCATCGTTTGCCGGCCCACTGAAGAGTTAGCCTCTCCTGTTGATTTTATTCCGTTGTGGGCTGCCTTATATTTGGCAATATCAAACCCGCAGTTACCACAAAAAACAGCACCAGGTTTCAACTTTGCACCACAATTTGGACAAAACTCTAATTTTTCTTGTTCAGACATAATTTCTGATTACCTTCTATTATCAAAATGTTGGTTTTCGATTTTTCTTAATTCATCTTCACTTTGTGAATTCGAAGATTCATGTCGAATCTTTTCGTTTTGAGTTATCGCAGTGCCATCAATCACCGAACTATGGTCTTTTAAAATGGCCGTATCTAGTGAGCTTTCTTTACCAAATGCATACTGATACAAATATGCAGCTGCCTGAGTTTTGGAATTAAACAGACTTCTGGCAGTCGGAATATCCTTTGATTCATTAAATAATTTTTTTGTATCAGGATAACTAACCCCACCTACAGGATTCAGTTTGCTTAACTTCGAAAGATACGCCGGTAGTTCGTCATGATTTTGCGGTAGCACACCAATCGAATTACTAACAACATTCAATTTGTACAGCGCAATCGTTGCAGTAGTTGCCGATTTTTGGAGTTCATATTGACCTTGGCTTTTTATTAACGGTGTACGAACAAAATAAGTAGATAGTTCATTACTATCCCCATTGCCTCCGACCACCAAGATTTGAACAAAATGATTGTTAGCCTGAACTAAAGCGACATCATTTCGTACCTGTCCATTCATTTTAAAAGACTCGCTATCCCCAAATGAGGTAGAATAGCTGTCCCATCGATTATTAAGATATTGTGTGATCGAAAACCAGCCGATAATGATTAGACACAGCACTACAACAATCTGCAAAGTTCGCGGCCATTTTAACGGTGACCAACTGATCCTCGCATTTTTCTGTACGGCAGTTTGCGAAGCTCCCACATTGATATTTTTCGGTTCATAAAATTGATTGACTGTCCCACAAAAAGGGCAAAATTGATCTTGAGTAGAAATCTTTTTCCCACAATTTGAACAAAAATGTTGTGTTTGATTTTTCATTTTAGGCACCACTAAAACAAACTGTTAGAAGTCAACTGTTGAATTTGATGCATAATGTTTGCAATCAGTGCCTGCGCAGAAATATCAACCACGATGAAAACTAACACATCAATAATAACCATCGCCAAAATAGTTGAATAAGCCGGATCCAAGGCCGGTTGTGCGCCCTGCTGTGGCGCGATGGATAATATGCAACCAGCAAGTAAAATCACACATTGCAATGCCCAAACCAAAAAGTAAAAGGTCACACCATTTGTTAACGTCACCATGAATGAATCAACGAATTGAATAATCGCCAGAATAACGATAATGGCCGTATATTGACCAACACGATTTAAATAATCTAAAAAGGTTACATCAAAATTGTGTGAGGCAAAGTGGCTAAAACAATAACTGACGCCTAAGTAAGCGGCATAAAAAGCCAGACCAATTAGTATAAATGACATCCAAAAAGAGACCGTTGTATCATGAATTCCAATTTCATTCAATACGTCTTTAGGTGCTAACTTTTGTAAACGCTCTGTGATTTCATTGAACGACAGACCATTCAGAATAATAATTGCTAAAAAACTAATTAGCCCAAAATATTTTGGTGCTTCAGTATCTGTTTTAAATGGATGACGTAATGCTGTTGCAAACCAGCTAAAATAATTTGTGGCATAGTTTTGAACAGCAGTCACAGTTGCAGATTCTTGTGAACTTTGTGTTACCTGAGTAGCGTTCGTTCTAGCAGTTGTTTGAGTGCCTGCTTGTTTTGCTTCTGGAATTGTATAGCCGCATTTAGTGCAAAACTTGTCATCCGGTGCCAGTTCAGCACCACAATTTGGACAATATTTCATTATTTAACTCCCCCTAAAAAACTTATTAAGACTTTCCTTTAAAAGCATAGTCTTGTGGCGTTTTCCTAACAAGGAACATAATTGCGACTAAATTTGCTTTTTAAGCATATTGTTGCGATGCTTAAAAAAATTATGATTAATTTAGTTCATCGACAACGATTTCTTCAACCATTCCTCGTCGTTAGGATCTTCTGAACCACGACGGTTCTTGTCGATACCAGCAATGGCGTTCATTTCGTCATCGCTAAGTTTGAAATCAAACACATCAATGTTTTGAGCAATCCGTTCAGCATGAATGGACTTTGGAATAACGATGATGTTGCGTTGCAAGTGCCAACGTAAGATAACTTGCGCCACACTCTTCTTGTGTGCATCAGCAATCTGCTTCAATGTTGCATCTTCCATCACACCACTCTTGCCCTGACCCAATGGTCCCCAAGCTTCATGAGCAATGTTCAAACTTGTTAAGTAATCGTGCAACTCTTTTTGCTGGAAATATGGGTGCGTTTCAATCTGATCAACAGCAGGCTTAACCTTTGCGGAAGCCAATAACTTATCGAGATGTGGCTTTTCGAAGTTAGATACACCAATTGACTTGATTTGACCATCATTGTACAAGTCTTCCATGGCACGCCACTTTTCCGTATACCCTTCACTTGGCCAGTGAATGAGGTACAAGTCCAGGTAATTCGTTTGCAACTTCTTCAGTGACTCCTTGAAGGCAGCTATTGTTTCGTCATAAGTCGTGTTACTGTCCCAAACTTTTGAAGTAATGAACAGGTCTTCACGCTTAACATCGCTTTCAGCTAAGGCTTCGCCAACCCAAGCTTCATTATGATAAATAGCCGCCGTATCAAAATGACGGTAACCATCCTTTAAAGCATCAGCAACAGAACGCTTTAAGTCAGTTGCGTCCTGCACTAAGAAAACACCCAACCCTAACTGGGGAATCTTTTGTCCGTTGTTTAATGTTAATTCATCCATATTGAAATTCCTCCTCAACTTGCTTTCACAATCAATACTAGCGCGTTCGTTTAGTAAAACAAGACGGTACTTACAGGTGCCTAGGTTACCAATAAGTACCTTGCAAACGAAAATTAACCAAGCAGTTCTTCTCGGCTCGGTGCAGTCTCACCGAGATGACGAATGACCACACTTTCACCATTGGCCGCCCGACGGCGAACGTCTTCTTCGCCCCATTGACAGATCTGCTCCAGTAGGCCGCTTAAATTCTGACCATGTTCAGTTAATCCATAGACTACTCGTGGCGGTACTTCATTAAACACTTTTCGTGTCACAATGCCGTCATGTTCCAAATCACGTAACTGTTCTGTTAAAACCTTCTGAGTCACGTTTGGAATGGCCCGACGCAGTTCACTTGTCCGCATTGGCCCCTCGTGCAAATCACAAAGGATAACCGGCTTCCATTTACCACCGATCACATCCAATGTTGCCTCGACACCAACGTTATAAACTTTCGTCACGACTCAATCCTCCTGTGAATACCTTTAAAACATAGCTGTATTGCTATTTACCTAATTTAAACTATAGCATATTAACAATAGTAGTCCCTAACTTGAACCTTCGTTTAAATAGTTTGTGAAATTTATATTCATATTTTCAAAAATATCGCCGCATAGCAACGATATTTTATTTAATGATTGCGTTTACATTTTTCACATAAACATTTATGCTTAGGATAATCTAATTAAAGGGGCGATTGTTGTGTTTCATTCCAAAAAATCGATTCGTTTAACGGCCTTGGCATCGGCCATGGCACTCATTTTAGTCTCCACGCTGGCCGGTTGTGGCAAGACGGCCAAGTCAACTAACCAAAAGGTGGCCGACCAAAAAACTTGGATCGTCGCAACATCTGGGACATTGTATCCAACTTCATTTCACGCCAATAAAAAGAGTGCCTTAACTGGCTACGACATTGCAGTCGTTAAGGCTGTTGCTAAGGGACTCCATAAGAAAGTCACCTTCAAAGAAATGGACGTCGATGGAATGTTGACAGCCGTTAACAATGGCACCGCTCAGATGGCTGCTAACGACTTTAGCATCAGCAAACAACGTGAAAAGCAATTTGCCCTTTCCACTCCTTATAAATTCAGTTTCGACAGCATGGTCGTCCGCAAATCAGATCAATCAGGGATTCACAGTTTCGCTGACTTAAAGGGTAAAAAGGCTGCCGGTGAAGCAGGTACCGGCTATCAACGTTTGGCCAGCCAGCTCGGCGCTAAGCAAGTTAACTACGACAACGTATCAAACGATGTTTATCTTCGCGATGTTGTTAACGGTCGAACCGATGTCATCCTGAACGATTACTACCTGCAATCCATGGCGCTCAAGGCATTGCCTGACTTACCTCTAACCATTCCAAAGAACCTCTACTTCACCACTCAAAATGATAAAAACGGTACAGGTATCATCATGAAGAAGAGCAACACGAAGTTGACTGCGGAAGTCGATAAAGAAATCAAGAAGCTAGAAGCAGACGGTACGATCACCAAACTATCGAAGAAATTTTATGGCGGTCAGGACGTCTCCAAAAAGCCTAACGTTAAGACAACTTACTTCAAGATCAAATAAGGGACGCTCATGAATTCATTGCTAAATTGGCTGACTATTCCTAACTTTTTCAATGCCCACTTTGCGTGGCATGCGCTGCCCTACATTCTTGGTGGCTTACCGCTCACTGTGGAATTAACCGTCGTCAGTTTTGTCGGCGCACTGGTACTTGGTTTTTTCCTCACCCTTGGTCAAATGAGCAAACGTCATTGGCTTCATTGGCTGACACGGACCTACATTTCGTTTATGCGCGGTGTCCCCTCGTTGGTTCTGCTGTTCATCCTCTATTTCGGGCTACCATACACTGGCATTCAGCTAGACGCCTTTGTAGCTGCAGCCATCGCGTTCATTTTGAATGCAGCTGCGTTTGTTTCTGAAGTCTTCCGTTCTGCCTTTATGGGTGTCGAAGATGGGCAATGGGCTGCTAGTTATTCGCTTGGCATGTCATATGGCAAGGCCGTTCATTATGTCATCTTGCCGCAAGCATTCCGGATTGCCATCCCCGCACTGGGCAATATCTTGCTAGATATGTTCAAGGGAACCTCGCTGGCCGCGATGGTCACCGTTTCCGAAATGTTCATGCGCGCTAAAATCCAGGGTGGTAAACAGTTTGACTACATGACCGTCTATCTATTGGTAGCACTCATTTATTGGGCCTGCTGTTCATTACTGACTGTCGGTCAAAACTGGTTGGAAAAGCGGTTAACGTTGCCGACTACAGATTAATTCAACTCAATTGTGTATAAAAATAGGTGTCTTCACTGCTCCATTGCGTAAATGAGCGATAGTGAAGACACCTATTTTCTTTTGATCATTGAAATCTCCTTACAGATTGTTCAGATAAATATTTTGTGTAGTTTAAAGGCCGTTGCGCTGGCCTGAAACGTCGTTCCATGAGGACCCGGGTTCAACCCGCAAAAACGCGGTTTTCACCCTCGATTATGGGCCGAAAATCACGTCCCATAAGTCGTCCCGCACCACTAAGCGGCCAAATTCATGCCGCCAAATGGTGCCGACACGGAACTATGTTTCAGACCAGCTCCACTCCTATAGCAGGAAATAAACATTATCAATTTTCTATTCTATGGACAAATGAGGACAAATGATAAAAATACTTACAGACCACTTTTAGATCAAATGATGTTGATGTTAGCGGATGGTTCGCCACTGTGTAGCTGAAGGGCGTCAACATTGATACCAAGCCGTGAAGGTAACGTTAATTCGGTGGTTTTCCGAATTTAGGTTACGGACGGTCGTCTAGACTCGCGGGCTTCACGAGGCTTGACGGCGAGGTGAAAGATTCCGGTTTTCAGGGAGCTTGAACCGGTCCCACGGCGAGCGTATCAATGTTGACAACCGGAAGCGGCCCCCACCACCAGCCCACAAAACGGATCATCAGTTTCGTTGAACCAAAATAGCTGAATACAGAACATACATTGAATTAGCTGGATTGTTATACCCTTTGGCTGCCATCTTCTTTAGCAACTCGTCCAACGCTTGCTTACGATCATTTTCGCCCAAATCTTGTGCGTCAATTGCTTGAAACTGATTAGCGAAATCAACACCGTCCGACAGATGATACTTTTCCCAGTATGCAGGAGTTAAAAGCGTTGCGTTCAATTTGCCATGGTTTTTCATGTTTGTTCCTCCATTGATTCCAGGTTAACAATCTACTTAGACTTATCTTGGTTAATTTTACCGCCGTTTGTAATCGTTTTCAAAATCGACACCACAACGAACCCTTTTTGCGGTAAAATGTAAAAGTTCTCACAAGACATATGAGTGTGCCATCAAAGTTTATTATTAACTATAAATTTTGGCATTTAAGGAGAGTTTGGCAATTATGAAAAAAGCGCTGATTTGGGGTAGCATGACCATTGCCTTATTGGCAGTATTGAGTGGCTGTGCAAAGAAACCTCAAAAGCACACGATGGTAAAAAATCCTTATGAGAAAACTGAGATGGTGATGGGCACTGTCTGCACCCTGTCAATTTACGACAAGGGTAAGAAGTCAGTCATTGATAAAGGTTTTAAGGAAATTCATTACATGGACGATGAATCAACGTTGACTCGTGGCGGATCACAACTTGATAAAATCAACGCTAATGCCGGCATCAAACCTGTTAAAGTACCTGCTGACTTTTACCCAATGGTTCAAAAGGCCCTCGACGTTTCAGAAAATTCTGAAGGTAGTTTCGACATGGCAATTGGTGCCGTTACCAATCTATGGAAAATCGGTTTGCCGGGTGCACGAGTCCCTGCTCAGTCAGAAATTGATGCGGCACTACCGCTTGTTGATTACCACGACGTTCAACTGAATGATAGGAACCGTACCGTTTATCTCACCAAGAAAGGCATGCGGCTCGACTTTGGTGGAATTGCAAAAGGTTATATTGCGGACCAAGTCAAAAAGGTCTTCAAGGAAAACGGCGTTACCTCTGGTATTATCAACTTAGGCGGGAATATCATTGTGATGGGTAATTCACCAGAAGGGCATAACAAACCTTGGCAAGTCGGCATTCAGAATCCGGTCAAGCCTCGGGGCGACGCTGTTGGAACCATTAAAGAATCTGACATGTCAATTGTGACTGCTGGTACCTATGAGCAGTACCTTATGTCCCACGGTCATAAATACATTTATTTGTTTGATGCCAAAACTGGCTACCCGTATGAAAACAATCTCGCCAGTGTCACGATTGTCTCTAAAAAGTCGATTGACGGCGACGCCTTATCCAATGCTGCGTTTGATAAGGGACTAAAAGATGGCTTAGCATACATGAATAAGAAGCCCAAAATTCAGGCTATCTTTATTACAAACGACAAAAAGATCTACGTTACAGACGGCCTAAAGACTAAGTTTAAATTAGATAAACACACTAACTACAAAATGGGCAATTAGCTTACATTAATTAGATGATTTCTCGAAGCTTATTCACTCGACGACAACAAAAATAATATTGTATAATCCCTCCAAAACATGATGCGTCAATTCGTTCATCCGGGTCTTGGGGGGATTTTTTTGAAACAGATTGTTCGAGGTTATTTAATTGGCTTACCACCAACGTTGTTTTTGTTATTACTGTTTTCATTGCAACCTGGAATTGGCGCGCGTTTGTCTTTCACCCCACTTGATGGCTATCTCGTCCTCGCCTACCTGAGTTTTCCGTTTGCTCACCAATTCTTCCCAAATTTATTTCACGTTCTTCATCTTTCACGACAGTCTCACCCACGTGAAGTTAATATGCCTTCGCATCAGATCATAACGCCTGCTGTGCCGTTTAGTTTCATGTTTACAGAGTCCTTCAGCAATCTGAGTGTAAACCTTGTGATTGACACATTAATTATGCTGATTTCACCCTTCTTAGCATTAGCCGACATACTGTTGCTTTCGTTTCACCAGCACCAACGTTCAGTGACTCAAACGAGCAAATTTTATACCAAACCAAAAAGTGGTTCGAGAAAATAACTCTCGAACCACTTTTTTCAGTATTATTAACACACGATTTAGCCTTTGATGTAATCGTAAACTTGTTCCCCAGCCTGACGACCAAAGATTACCGTTTCAGCGATCGAGTTTCCGCCGATCCGGTTGTTCCCGTGCAGTCCACCGACAACTTCACCACCAGCAAAGAGTCCAGGAATAACAGTGCCGCTTTCGTCCAATACCTGTGTCTTATGGTTGGCCTTGATGCCGCCCATTGTGTAGTGGATTGCAGGCGCAATATGAATAGCAAAGAATGGTTCAGCTGAAATATCACGATCCATCCCAGTTGAGCGACCGAATTCTTTATCATCGTGATCAGCTACAGCAGTGTTCCACGTGGAAACAGTTGATGACAACGTATCAACATCCATATTCAGTTTGCCAGCTAATTCTGACAGACTTGAACCTGTTACGACCAAACCAATACTGTCGTAGAACTCAATGGCCTTAACACGTGAACGAATACCTTGATCCAGAATCAGATAAGCGCTGTGCTCTGGTAGGGCTGTAATAGCGTTTGAAACCACCTTACGCGTCGTTAATTCGTTAACGAACCGTTTGCCTTGGGCATTAACCAAAATGGCACCTTCGCCACGGACGGCTTCACCAATCAAGAATGCATGTGGGTTATCTTGCTGAACAGTTGGGTGTACCTGAATTTGATCCATCTGAACTAAAGCAGCGCCGGCGTCTGTCGCTAACTTCAAACCATCACCAGTTGCACCGGGTTGGTTCGTTGTCTTGTAGCCCTTTAAATCAGGACGGTACTTTTCAATCATGTCGTTGTTGGCGCCGAAACCACCTGTTGCCAAGATAACAGCTTTACCGCCAACCATCTTTTGACTACCATCAGGCAATGTTGCGTTAACGCCTGTAACTTTACCATCTGCATCTTTCACCAAACTGTTAACCGTTACGCCAGTGAACAGTGGCAATTCGTCCTTTTGAACGACTTTAGATAGCTCAGTAACCAAGAACGCACCAATTGGCGCCATGCTGGCTGGACGGTGAGTCCGCATTTTGCTCATCCCACCAGTGATGGTGATATCGTCCAAACGAATGCCATGATCAGCTAACCAATCAATTGATAAAGCAGCGTGTGAACTGAAGTAGCCGAGCAATTCTTTATCGTTTAAATCACCACCACCCTTAAGGGTTTCAGCGTAAAAGTCCTCGTAACTATCAACAACACCATGATGCAACTGAACGTTGGTTTCAGCAGCGTTCATTCCTGAAGATGCCCGCATGGTGTTACCACCAATTTTTGGCATCTTTTCAAAGATAACCGGCTTCAAACCAAGTTCATGTGCCTGAATGGCAGCTACCATCCCTGTGCTTCCTGAACCGATGATGACAACATCATAACTGTCTTGAAGTGCATTGATATCAGTTGGTTGAAAACGAAATTTTTCGGCCATTTTAATTGACGCTCCTTATTTGTTTGCTAAATGAGTGACTAAAATTGATTCTATTTAGGAATTGGATGTGCTATCGATCAAACTTTGCTCTGTAATTCACTAATGCAAATAAAAGAAATGACACATCACTTACGTCGTAAGCATAAACGATGTTCCTAATCATAGTCAAACGTTTGTGAATTAATTAATTTTGTTAATATGGTAAGCTGAACTTAATATCAGCACCACAAAACAGGAGGTCTGTTTACAATGAAATTCTTACCTTATCTCTCTTTTCACGGTCAGGCAAATGATGCCCTAAAATTCTATCAATCAGTTTTTGGCGGTCACTTAGACATTCAACGCGCAGGCGAACTATTTTCAACAAACGATAACAAAACAGCCATCCTGGTAGTGCATGGCGTGTTAACCATCGATGAAGATTTTCACATCACCGCACTGGACGTGATCCCCGGCGCACCTGATGTCCAGCCAGGAGCAACGGTATCAATGGGCCTCCATTTTGACGACGCAAAACAAGCAACCGACATCTACAGCCAACTATCCAAAAATGGCCAGCGTGTCATTGACTTCACTCCAAAAGATTGGGGCGGCCTCTTTGGCATTGTCACGGATCAATTTGGTGTCCGTTGGAATATCGACGCCACCGCCTAATTGCCGAAATCAGGTTAAAAACAAACAATGTTGATCCAAATAAAAAGCGTCTATTTTATCCATACCTCAAAAATTGAGGTGCGATAGAAATAGACGTTTTTCGATTACTAAGTTTACATGGTACGTACATATCAGCCGATGGGCGGCAACATTGATACCGAACCGTGCAAGTAACGTTAATTCGGTGGTTTCCCGAATTTAGGTTACGGACGGTCGCAAAGACTCGCGGTCTTCATGAGGCTTTACGACGAGGTGAAAGACCGTGAACTTCGGACTCGAACCGGTCCCACGGCGAGCGTGTCAATGTTGACAACCGTAGGCGGCAAACGAGGCTATCCCTCAAACACCTGAGTAGACAAAAAATTCTAGTCGTACAAATCATGAACCTGCTTTTGAACAACTTCATGTTCCAAGAAGTCATCGTACTTCGTGTCAAATCGTTCAACTAATCCTTTGCTGGTCACTTCAATGATATGATCAGCAATCGTTTGAATGAACTCATGGTCATGTGACGTGAACACAATAGAGCCCTTAAAATCAATCAGACTGTTGTTCAAGGCTGTAATTGATTCCAAGTCCAAGTGGTTAGTTGGATCGTCCATCAATAAGACGTTCGCCTTACTCAGCATCATCTTAGACAGCATTGAACGGACCTTTTCACCACCGGACATGACGCTTACCTGGCGCATGACATCTTCGCCGGAGAATAACATCTTCCCGAGGAACCCACGTAAGAACGTGTTGTCATCCTCACCTTTCGGCGCATACTGCCGAAGCCAGTCAATGACTGTCAAATCAGAATCCGTGAACTCGCTGTTGATATCACGTGGCAAGTACGTTTTCTTAACTGTTTGTCCCCAAGTGACCGTGCCCGTATCAGGTTTCATTTCCCCGGAAATAATTTGCATCAAAGTGGTGGTAGCCAGTTCATTGCGACTGATCAACACCGTTTTATCGCCAGGACGCAGTGTGAAGGTAATGTTATCGAGAATCTTCACGCCTTCAATGGTTTTCGAAACATCCTCAACACGTAGTAAATCGTTCCCGAGTTCACGTTCTGGCGTGAACTGAATGAATGGGTATTTCCGTGTGGACGGTTTAATATCATCTAGCGTAATCTTGTCCAACTGTTTCTTACGCGAAGTCGCTTGTTTAGACTTCGACGCGTTGGCACTAAACCGGGCAATGAAGTCTTGCAGTTCCTTAATCTGTTCCTCTTTTTTCTGGTTGGCACTGGACTTCAGCTTAGCAGCCAATTCGCTACTTTCCATCCAGAAATCATAGTTCCCCACAAAGAGCGTAATCTTACCAAAATCGACATCACAGATATGGGTACAAACTTGGTTTAAGAAATGCCGGTCATGTGAAACCACAATCACAGTGTTATCGTAGTCAGCCAAGAAGTTTTCCAGCCAAGCGATAGATTGGACATCCAGTCCGTTTGTCGGTTCGTCCAACAACAGAATGTCAGGGTTGCCAAACAACGCCTGACCAAGTAACACCTTCACCTTTTGTGGTTCGGTCAATTCACTCATTTTCATGTGATGCATAGATTCATCAATACCAAGCGCCTGCAACATTTGACTAGCTTCCGCTTCGGCATTCCAGCCGTCCATTTCAGCAAAGTCGCCTTCTAATTCAGCGGCGCGCATACCATCTTCATCACTGAAGTCTGGCTTAGCATATAAGGCATCTTTTTCCTGCATAATTGCATATAACTTAGCATGCCCCTGAATGACCGTGTTCATGACTTCTTCATCTTCGAAGGCAAAGTGGTTCTGGTTCAGACTGGACATTCGTTCGTTTGGTCCGAGCGAAACAGTCCCTGTCGTTGGCTTTAATTTACCTTCAATAATTTTTAAGAAGGTCGATTTTCCAGCGCCGTTTGCCCCAATCACACCGTAACAATTACCCGCGGTGAACTTAAGGTTGATATCCTCATACAGCTTTCGGGTGCCGAACTGCATGCTGACGTTATTTACTGTTAACATTAATATCCTCTCGTCTTTAAGAAAAAGCCGCGTCATAAAAATATTCATGCCACAGCTTTATAGAGTGTTGTTTAAGTTGTTCTAGATTATCACATTTTTGTCTCCGCGTCTAAACTGCTGAGGCACAAAAAAAGCTTCCGTTTTGTGCAAACGGAAGCTTTCGTCGTAATTCAATTATTATTGATTTGAAGTTGCCGTGCTGGCAATTGACTTCAAGTAGTTGTTGGAGTCGACTAACGTAGCACCTGAAACAAGGTTACTCTTCTTGCTTACAGTCTTGTTAGCTTGAGTCGTGATTTGTGCGGCAGTCTTACCAGCAGCCCACTTGTTGATGGCGTTGATTGACTTCATCCGACCTTGCTTGGACTTAGCAATCTTCTTCATCAAAGCAGAGTACTTCTTGTCGTTAGCTTGCTTGGAAATCAGGATTTCGTTACTCTTGTAACCTTCTTTACCAAACTTGGCGTAACTGTTTGGAACACCTTTGAAGCCCTTGTTTTGCTTTGTGTTAATGAACTGGAATTCGTCAATGCTTGAAGCAGCAACTTTGTCACCGTTCATGGCAACAGTCGTAACAGCAAATGATTCATTACCATGTGGTGCACCGTTGGTTTGCTTCAACACAACGTTGTCGCCGGAAACTTTAGCACCCTTAGTGGTGTATCCCTTGGTAGCTGCATCAGCGATAGCCTTAACGTAACCGTTGGTGCTGGTTAAAGTAGCACCAGAGATAACCTTCTTCTGCATTGCCTTGTTCTTCTTAGCAGCAGCGTAAAGTTGACTGGCGGTCTTGCCCTTGACATAGTTCTCAATGGCAGTCAAAGATTCTTCACGGCCCTTAGTTGAATGCGCAATATTCTTCATTAATGCAGAGTATGCTTTGTCGTTGTTAGCTTTGGAAATTAAGGTTTCACCCTTCTTGTAACCTTCCTGACCAAACTTTTTATCACTGTTAGGAACACTGGTAAAGCCCTTTGACTGTGATGTCTTGATGAATTGGAATTCATCAACCTTAGCAGCCAAGATCTTCTTACCCTTCATGGCAACAGTCGTAACACCAAATGATTCGTTGTTGTGAGGACTGCCATCCAATTGTTTGATGACAACTTGGTTATTATTTGAACTAGCCTTAGCAGTTCCTGATGGTAATACTACTAATGAACTGCCCATGGTTAATGCTGCAGCAACTGTGGCTGCCTTCATACCTAATTTGTTCATTATGTAATGCACCCCTTGTGATTTAGTTTTCATACTCTTTACAACTGTAAATTCTAGCACTGCATTCGGGTTTGTATAGCAATTTTTGTAAGCGATTACTAATCTATTAGTATCATCTTTTCATCATCTATTTCGTTAATCAATCAGTCTTTTTTGATTTGCTCAAATCATCCCTATCTATAAAAAATTGCTTCAGTATGCGAGTGACTTTATCTTAGTAGCAGCAGACGGTGTGAATGCTATCGTCTCAATCCGGGTAAAATTCAACATAATCAAAAAAGCACTCTATTCCCAAAGTTCAGAAATAAAGTGCCCAACTAAAGTCAGTTTCAAAACATTTTAAGATTAACTGTTAGCTGATGTCGGAACATCTGTATAGATAATATCAATGTCACCCATTTTAAACGCACCCGTAATCAAGACGTCCGGACCCGTTTTAGTCGGCTTCACACCTTTTTCGTTAATGTCGATCATTGTGGCATCCATTTCAATATCCACATTCCAATCTTGCGGCAAGTAAAGGTCCACTTCGCCCATATTGCCGTTTAGAAAAATCGTTGCTTGGTCACCATTGATATTTGCCTTGTCGAAGTAAACCTTCGCTTCGCCCATCGTCACATTGATATTAGCCTGCTTAAAATCCTCAGACTGCACGTAACGGACAGCGTTGCCTAAGCGCACGTTTACATTGACCGACGATTCATGGTCCGTTTCCGTTGATGTTGTACCCTGAAATGTCCGGCCATGATGACTGGCCCAGCGGTTTGCCATAAAGTAAGCATGCCGGCGGTAGAAACGGTGACGCAACGGTTGTAACACGAGCGATAAGCCAATGCTGAGTAACAACGCGACGCCAAGAATGGTCCACGGCACTAGCCCAGTAATACCAAGCGGTTTAGCATACAGCATACTCATAAACGCTAAACTGAAAATAACACCGCTGACGCTAAAATAAGCGATACTTTTAATTGCCAACGCCGCCAATACCAATGTCCCGACGATTGTCCAGGCCCCGAGCTGGTAAGTTAACCAGCCCATCTTAACTGCTAATAATAAACCCGCGCTGATCAAAAAGAATAATCCCCAGAACCAGCGACCCCACTTTACTCTCGTACTCATCATGACAAAGACCTCATTTCATTTAATCGTTCCTGTAGTTGTTTTGTGTAACGACGTGACGCATAAACTTCTTTGTGGCTCCCGGCAAACGAAACCAGACAACTGGATAGTGATTTGTTCAGTGCGCTGACATAGTGCAAATTGATAATGGTAGATTTAGAAACCTGTAGGAAAAATCCAGGCAATTCATCGACTAGTTCATACAGCCGTT
Source organism: Furfurilactobacillus cerevisiae (assembly GCF_048961765.1). Taxonomy (GTDB): domain Bacteria; phylum Bacillota; class Bacilli; order Lactobacillales; family Lactobacillaceae; genus Furfurilactobacillus; species Furfurilactobacillus milii_A. The sequence continues at coordinate 150,133 of NZ_CP185253.1, read as the reverse complement.
GCTTATTATTGAAGATGTCCAAGGCTGTGTGCACCTGCAGCAACCGATCAGCGGTTTCAATAAACAAAATGTCATCCAGTGAAACGAAGTATTGTGTGTTCCCTTGAAAACAAGCAAGGGTATTTTCACTTGTGTGGATGCCCACTAAACGTTGTTCAAGTTGTTTAACTTCATCATTTACGTTTGCCGTGCGAATAATGACTTCCGGTTCTTGGCAGTCCGGATCAATTTCAACATGAACTTTCAATGGACATCCCTCCCTTATGAACAAGACTAATTAAACGTCGAAACGATAATAAATGAAATAGTATTTGAATGAGCGGTCATTTTTGCTGCGTGAGCGGTCATTTTTTGGCAAACGTACCTAGAGAATCGCGTTCATGAAGTGCACTTTCAACCATCGTGAGTGGTTCAACGGACTGACCGGCTAGTTGACGGAGGACGTTTGTCGCAACCCGCTGGCCCATGGCTCGTGGCTGTTGCTGAATCGTGGTAATTCCGGGTTGCATCAATTGTGATAATGACCAGTCATCATAAGCCACCAATCCAATTTGCTCTGGAATTTTGATCTGATTTTCGGCCAACACCGTCATCACTTGGAGTAGCAAGTGACCCTGAAGTACATAAAGCGCCGTGTGGCCAGTCCGTTTTTTCAGTATCGCATTAAGTTGCTGATACAGCTTCGCATTTGTGGTATCCGGCTGAATAGTTAATGTCTGTAGCGGTCGACTAAATTTCTTTTCCTCACAAAGGTCAGTGACTGCCCGATAGCGGTCATCACGCGCAGTGTTATCGCCCAACGGCGGCGTCACAACAACCAGTTGATTGTAGCCGCGTCTAGCGACTGTCTTCGTCAACTGAGCTGAGTAACGATAATTATCCGTTGTGACTTGAGGCCAGTTTGTCCCCCTTAACTGGCGATCAACAATATCAACAACCGGCTGCGTTTGTTTTAAGAATGCATAGTTGGCTGCTGTAGCGCTAACGGGCTGCAAAATAATGCCATCGACCTGCAGTTCTAGCAAACGTTGTAATTGTTGACGTTCAACTTTAAGGTCATTATCGGCATTCATCAAAACGATTTGATAACCTGCCGCCGCTAAAATTTGATCCGCGCCCTTAAATAAGAGTGACGAAAATAGATTTTCAACATCGGCGACGACCATCCCAATCAGATGACTGGACCGACGTTTGAGCGACTGAGCTTGCCGATTCAAATGAAAGCCAGTCATGTCGATGACCTGCTGAATGCGTGCCCGTGTGGCCGCCGACATTTTTTCGTAATGACCGTTCAGATAGCGTGATACTGTGGCATTTGAAACGCTGGCTTGCGCGGCAATGTCATTGATTGTAAGTGGTTTTTTGGTCATTTGAATACTCCTTACTGTACCTTATTGACCGCCCATTGTGGCTGTTCACCACTCAATACGCGGACCACTTCACTTGCAGCACCAATCGCCATGCGATTCATCGACTCAGTTGTGTTTGAAGCGATGTGTGGCGTCAGGAGGATATTATCAAATTGGTATAGCGGGCTATCTAACGGCAATGGTTCCTCGTCAAAAACGTCGAGAGCAGCCGCACGTAACCGTTTGGAATTTAAAGCATCAATCAGCGCTGTTTCATCAACCAGCGCACCCCGGCCTAAATTGATTAAGGACGCGCCAGGTTTCATTTTGGCAAATGCTTGCTGATCCATGATTTTTCGTGTATCCGGTGTCACCGCTGCATGTAAAGTCACGATATCGGATTGTTGCAATAGTTCATCAAAGGCCACTTGCTTAGCAAACGTTGTTTCACGTGGATGCGGATTCGTGTATAAAATCGTCATTCCTAAGGCACTAGCCTTCTGTGCCACGAGCTGACCGATTCTGCCAAAGCCGAAAATGCCAAGTGTTTTACCTTCCATGTCAAAGCCACGGTGCGTTTGCGGATAATTAGAATCGCCCTGACGCATGTGTTGAGAATCCTGAAACAGATTCTTCGATAGAGCCAAAATATCTGCCAAGGTTGTTTCAGCTACCGTCGATGCATTCGCCTGTGGCGTAATAGTGACATATACACCCTGTTTTGCGGCTACCTGCGGATCAATATTATCGTAACCAACGCCATGTCTAGCGATCACCTTGAGGTTCGGCAATGCCTGATATAAGTCCTCTGTAAACGGGTCAAGCATATAAACGATACCATCAACCTGATCACCAAGTTGACGCAACGTGTCCGCATGTTCGTTTGGCACTTCAATGAGGGTCATCCCATGCTCAGTTAAATAATCCTTGCCGGACTGCTGCCAATTTTCCGGTACAACAACTCGTTTTGTCATAAAGTCTTCCTTTCTATCGTAAGAGGTACCCACCATCGACTGGAATCGTCGCACCAGTAATGTAGTTAGACGCTTCACTGGCCAGAAATACGATGGTGCCCATCAGCTCCCGCGGATCCGCCCAGTGACCAGCCGGAATATGCGCTAAGATTTCTGCATTCCGTTCTAGATCATTCTGCAACGCCTTCGTCATTGGTGTGTCAATGTAGCCAGGCGCAATGGCATTAACCTGAATGTTGTCGGGCGCGAGCGCATCGGCATATGCCTTGGTCAAACCAACAACACCATGCTTGCTAGCGGTATATGGAAAAATAAACTTACCTGCTCTATATGATTGCATCGACGCGACGTTAATAATCTTACCGTGATGTTGCGGTGCCATTTGTTTAGCTGCCGCGTGTGATAAGTAATAGAGCGCGTTTAAGTTCACATCGATCACGGCACGCCAGTCTTCGTCCGTAAATTTGTCCCAGGTAGCACGTCGCTGTAGACCAGCATTATTAATCAAAATATCGAGTTGTCCAAACGTTGATTGAACAGCGTCCATGATTCGTTGCGGCGCATCAGTCTCCGTAATATCGTACTGAATAAACGCAACGTCCGCCTGATTGTCGGTGGCAAATGTTTTAAGTTCTGACCAACCCTTCTGTGAACGGCTGACAACCAGTACTTTGGCACCAGACTTGAGTAACGCCTGTGTGTAAAACGCACCAAGTCCAGAAGCGCCGCCAGTCACGATTGCCACCTTATCATCGAGTCGAAACCAACTACTATCAAAAGTTTTCATGAGAAAATCTCCTTTTTAGGTAAACGTTTAACCTAGCTTTACAAAGGTCAATATAGCTGTTTACCTTCAGTGTGTCAATTGGGGGTGATGACCACTTTGCACGATAAAAAATGCCACACCAATGTTGATGTGACACTCTCCTCATTTATTCTTCAGATATGTGTTTTGCAAACGAATTAAACTGTCGTTTCGTCAGGCTGAAACGCCGTTCCATGGGACCGGTCTCAGCCCGAAGTACACGGTCTTCGCCCTCGACTTGAAGCCGCAAAACCATCGTCTTCAAGCTCGTCCTGTAATACTAAATGGTCAAGACCATACCATTAAGTATTACCTTCACGGAACTCTGTTTCTGCCTGACTACACTACTTTCGCTAGAAACCAATTTTACTCGTTAGCCTTCTTTATCCTTGTCCACAAAAAAATTCAACTGATATAACAAGTTTGCTGAATCAAGTGAATATCAAAAAGAAGTGCTGTTCTGCAGTCATTCAAAATATCTAGTCCATCATATAAACAACACGTTTCGTGACATCATTCCAGTTGGCTTCACTTAAATCTGTTAATGGCATCGTTGTCGAGGCAATCTTGAATTGGCCAGCGCTGATTAACTGCGCCAATTCGGGCAGTTCGGCTAAATATTGTCTGGCATTAATACTGCCTTGACCGCTTCCAACTAAATTTAAGTTTACAGATCTCAAGGCTGCGCTTGGGAGTACCATATCGGCGCCGCTCATACTGCCAATTTCAATCCATAGCAATTGCTGACTGTGGTTATGACGTGCAGGCAACATCACCTTCATCGCCGTGGACGCCACAGTGCCCCATAAGTAATCCAACACAACATCCACATCGGCAGCTGCTGTAAACGCTGCTCTTAATGATTCCTGATCATCTCGAAGAGAAATCGTCTGTGTTGCGCCTAGTTCAGATAATGCTGCGAGCTTTGTTTGATCACGGCCGACACCAATAACTTCGCTTGCGCCGAGATAACGACTAATTTGAACGGCCATCTGGCCAGCTGCTCCGGTTGCGCCTAAAATCATGACTTTCTTGCCCGTCAAATCTCCCACGCGAACCTTAATTGACATCCAGGCGGACATTGCTGGATTCATCCCTGCTGCAACTCTTGCTGCATCAATATCATTACCTAAGGGAATAAAACGGTGGTGATCGATCACCGTTTGCTCGGCCAGCGCGCCATATTTGGCGTTTGACGTGATAAAGTATCCCGTCTGGCCTGTTTCCGTTTGCCCAACACCATCTAGTCCTGGCACAAACGGTAATTCGCCGGTACTTGTGTAGTGTGTGCCATTTGCTTGTGAGCGTACACGGGGATACACTGCGGCGGCAAGTACATGGATCGTCTGTTCGCTTGTGGCCGGCTTCGGCGTCTCGATTACGCTAACTTTTGGTGCCTCTTTAAAATCATTTACAACTGCTGCTTTCATATTATTGCCAACTTTCTTTTTGATTATTAATTACCAGTAATTTATAATTGAGTATAACCATTTGATATTAAAATACAATAGATTACCGGTAATTTATTTTAGGAGACATCGCATGACTAACTCGCAAATGCAGCAAATATACCAATCTATCCATGATTTAAATGATGTTCATGAAGACTTTAAAAAAGCCTTCTGGCAAACATCCATTGACCATTTTCAAGATCAACTGACTGATCAAGTTGCCGCTAAACTTCGTAAAATGCAGATGACACACTCGGAAATGCAAATCCTCAGTTTTGTGACAGAAGCACCTGAACGAACACTGGCTTATCAGGATTTAGTCGGCAAAGTTCCCTTCTCACAAGGAATGCTTTCACGCTACGTTAAAAAGCTGGCATCAGCAGAACTATTGACGCGCTTTCACCAGGCGGATAATAAAAAGGCCGTTTACGTTTCCGTAACCGACCTTGGTCAACTGATTGCTAAACTGCACGCCGACATGCACCAAACGGAGCGTGACCTTTACGCTAAAGTGCTGGCACCCTTCGATGACACGCAAATGCAAAACGCCGTAGACATCATGCACGCACTAGCAACAATCAAGCTTTAATTCTCATACAGTCGTGACATTTTCTGCGTCAACTCATCCGGAACATAGTTCACTACATGATCAAATTTTAGCGACGGCACACTTTCATCAATACAGTCCTCCCAGTATGCGACATGCCGTTTGTCCAGCTCGCTCTCTGAATCCTCAACCGGCCTTGGATTATCGCCCTGAATAGAATACCAGCACAGATACAGGTCACTGCCAATCATTGTCGAAAAGACTGATTCTACTAACATCTTTTCTGCGGGTAACGTCGTCAAGAATGCTCGCTGATTATCTGCCAGAAACTTTAACCATTCCTGAGCTTCTGCGTGCTTATCTGACTTGACCCTGAAACCTTCCAGTTCTGTCCTCATTGTTATTTGTTTCTCCTTTGTCCTGTGTATCAATTTTACTAGCAATCTAATTTCGTATACTCATCCCTCAAAAAATAGTTGTGAAGAAACTCTGAACTATTGTAAATACCTTGGACGAGTTACTCCTATATCCATAAGCATGTGGTAGTGAAGGCAACCAGAGACATAGTTCCGTGTCGACACTACTTAATGGCACGCTTTTGGCCATTTAGTAGTGTGGGACGACTTTTGAGACGGAACTTCGGCTCAAAATCGAGGACGAAAACCGCGATCTTAGCGGGTTGAGTCCGGCCCTCATGGAACGGCGTCTCTGGTTGCCGCAACGGCAGACGACTCACTGTAAAAAACTTAACATATGTACTAAAGACCCAGTGTCAGCATGTGGCACTGGGTCTTTATGCGGTCAAACACTATTCGGTAACGCTGTCTTTGTCCAAATCCTTGATCTTGATTTCACCGTCAACCAAGTCCGCTTCCAGATGTTTGGCATCCAAGTGATCCAAGTAGAAGTCAGTGACGCGGTCACGAATTTGTTGTTCGATAACCCGACGTAATGGACGTGCGCCCATCGCTTCATCGTAACCCTGATCGATCAACCAAGCTTTGGCGTCATCCGTTACCTTCAAGGTAATTTGTTTCTTAGCCAATGTCGCATTAACGTCATCGATCATCAAATCCACAATTTGACCTAAGTCATCTTTAGTTAAATGACTGAATTCAACGATTCCGTTGAACCGGTTCAAAAATTCTGGACGGAAGTATGGTGCCAACTTGTCCATCAAGCTCTTGTTCTGATTCTCATCGGTACTCAAGCTTTCGTTACCAAAGCCGGCGTTAGACGTCGCAATGATAATCGTGTTCTTGAAGTCGACCACATTCCCTTGACCATCCGTCAAACGCCCATCATCCATGACTTGAAGTAATAAAGTCAACACTTGTGGGTTGGCCTTTTCAATTTCATCAAGTAACACGATGGAGTATGGGTTACGACGAACCTTTTCCGTCAACGTGTTGGCGTTGTCTTCGTAGCCAACATACCCGGCAGTCGTCCCAATTAGTTTGGAAACAGCGGTCGTATCCGTATATTCACTCATGTCCAAACGGATAATCGCATTCTTGTTGCCAAACATATCGAAGGCGAGTTGTTTAGCCAATTCCGTCTTCCCGACACCGGTTGGACCGACAAACAGGAAGCTACCAATTGGTCGGTTCCCTTCATCAAAACCGGCACGGTTACGACGGATTGCCCGAGCAACCATGTCAACTGCTTCATCCTGACCAATAACCTTACCCTTAAGGCGTTTGTTAATGGTCTTCAACCGTTCAATATCACTGGCGCCCATTTGTGAAACTGGAATCCCAGTCAACCGTTCAACAGCAGCGGCGACATCATTGACAGTTGCAACTGGGCGTTCTTCGTGACCGCCGTCTTTCAACTGTTTGGTTAACGCATCAACTTTGGCTTTCGCTTTACCAGCGGCTTCAAAATCTTCCTTATCAGCGGCAGCCTGTTTGTCTTGTTCAGCCTGCTTCAACTGTGCTTCCAAACTAACTTTGTCAGTAACTGGATGTTGTGCAGCCAAGTGTGCGGCTGTCATGTCCAGCAAGTCAATCGCCTTGTCAGGCAATGAGCGTTGTGGAATGTACTGAACCGCGTAATCAACAGCGGCCTTCAAAACATCATCCGGCAAGTCAACGTTATGGTGATCCTGATACAACTTGCGAATTCCTTTCAGAATCGCCACGGTATCTTCAGCGCTAGGTGCATTAACCGTAACATCGTTGAAACGGCGAGCAAGTGCTGCGTTCTTCATGATGGTATTTCTGTATTCGTCCTGCGTTGTTGCACCAATGACTGTTAATTCGCCACGGCTCAGTGCTGGCTTGATGATGTCGGCCATACCTTTGCCACCATCTTCGCCACCAGTTGAGCCAGTGCCTAAAATCTGGTGAATTTCGTCGAAGAATAAGATGACATTGCCAGTTTTTTTAACCTCTTTGATCAGATTTTGAATATTTTCTTCGAAGCTACCACGATATTGTGTACCCGCCTCTAATGAAGACAAATCAATTGACCAAATCTGCTTGTCCTTGATGGCTGCTGGCACATCGCCATTCACAATGGCTTGTGCCAGTCCTTCAACAACAGCCGTTTTACCAACCCCAGCATCTCCGACAAGAATTGGATTGTTCTTAGTACGACGGCTTAAAATTTCGGCCGTTTCCTGAATTTCCTTATTCCGTCCGATGACTGGATCTAGCTTGCCATCGCGAGCTTCCTGAGTTAAATTACGACCCAGTTTTTCCAGAATACCTTGCTTCTTTCCGTTTTGAACCGCCTGTTTGCCACGCCCTTGTTCAGACGCTGCTAAACGACCATTCTTTCGGTATTCCGCAAATTCTTCTGGTGTCATCTCGCGACCATTGACTAGATAACGTGATTCTGAGTTAATGCCGTTCATGTTACCCATTAATTGATTAAAAATATCGTCCATGTTGTTGCCAAATGGATCGTTAGAAAAGTTTTGTTGTGCCATATTTAATTTCCTCCTCTGTACCAATGTTTCAGTTCAAAGCTCTTTAAAGGCTAGTTCATATAATGCGACTCCAGATCCCTTAGGATTTCCCACATTTGAACGTGCTGTGCACGCGCTAATGCGTCAAGATCTCTTATGTTCAGCGGGGTCGCATCAGTTTGCCGTTTATTAAACGACTTGTGTAAGGTGGTATACCCATAGCCACTGCGCTTAGCCACCTCATAGATGGTCAAGTCATGCTCGACCAAATACGTCTTCACATCAATTTTCATGACATTCTCGGTAACCTCCCTTCGATAAATACTATATCACATCTGTGAATGTAGCACAAGTGTAAATGTACCACAAGTGTAAATGTACCACAAGTGTGAATTATTTTAAGCATAAAAATTGAGCTATTCATCATTTCTTGATACCTTTAAATCAACGCAAAACCTTATTGTTTTCATAAGAAAGGAGCATGCTTATGTTTGGATGGTTATGGTCACTTATTGTTGGTGGATTAATCGGTGTTGTTGCTGGGATGATCACAAATCGTGACTTGCCAGCGGGCATCATCGGTAACATTATTGCCGGTCTGGTCGGAGCGTGGCTGGGTCAAATGATCTTCGGTCACTGGGGACCAATGCTTGCCGGCATGGCAGTCTTCCCGTCCATTATTGGAGCGGTAATTCTGGTATTGATTGTTTCAGCAATCTTCGGCATGCGCAAACGTAAAGAATGATGTTTCATAGAAAAAGCCATCCTCTTTTGGGATGGCTTTTTCTATGAGTTGCCTTTCGGGAAATGAAAGTATACTTCCGTATTTGACTAATTCTTGATTTTGGAAGGATACTTCCATCTTCTCCGTTTCACGTGAAACGTTCATCATGTTCCTCGAAACTGCAAAATCCCGATTCTCGCATTATTTATGAAATTGACGCACAATAACCACAAGTAATGATGTAACACTATCAAGCAATTAGAAAGGAGCGCATTTAATGGCATCAATCTATGATTTTTCGGAAACTGAAATGAGCGGACAAACCATCCCATTAGACAACTATCGCGGTAAAGTTCTCTTGATTGTAAACACCGCTAGCAAATGCGGTTTTGCACCACAACTTGAAGGATTGGAAAACCTGTACAAAAAGTATCATGACCAGGGCTTCGATGTTCTTGGCCTACCATCAAATCAATTCCACCAGGAGCTATCGACAGATGAAGAGACGGATGACTTCTGCCAAGTTCACTACGGTGTAACCTTTCCGATGACAAAACGTGTTGCTGTGAATGGTGACGATGAAGATCCGTTATTCACCTACTTAAAGGATGCTGCTGGTCATGGTCGAATAAAATGGAACTTTACCAAATTTTTAGTAGGTCGTGACGGCCAGGTTATCAAACGCTATGCACCACAGACAAAACCTGAGAAGTTTGAAGCGGACATTGTGGACGCATTGAGCCAAGCTGAATAATTATCTATGTAAATCACGAGTCCCGTTGGCTCGTGATTTTTTGTATTCGCATGTGAACAACAGGTTACCTACGCATTAGCTAATTGTTGGTGCAAATCGATCAGTTCAAGAATGTCCGCTGCCACGTCACTCCCTTTGTTACCAGCCTTACCACCAGCACGTTGTTGCGCCTGTTCTAAGGTATCCGTTGTTAATACACCAAATACAACTGGCGCATCACTGTTCAAAGCCAATTGACCAACGCCCTTGGCCACTTCATTACAAACATAATCATAATGGCTAGTTTCGCCACGAATCACCGCACCAAGTGTAACTACCCCTGCGTAGCGATTTGTTGCTAGTAATTGCCTGACCATCCCTGAAATTTCAAACGCACCTGGTACCCAGACAACATCAATGTCATCGTCGTTTACCTCGTGCCGATGTAGCATATCTTGTGCGCCACCCAGCAGCTTTCCTGTTACCGCCTCGTTAAAACGGCTTACGACAATCGCAATTTTACCCGGATGTGCTAAGTACTCCCCTGCAAAAACTGTCATTTTCTTATCCTCCATTATTAATCGTTTTTTGAATTTACATATCGTTTAATCAACGTGTAGGGCATGATGAAATTTAAACTGCTTTGTTCTTAAATAATCATGATCCTCGACGTACACAGGCACCTCAAGTGGCACACGTTCAACCACTTCGATGCCATATTTTTGTAGACCAGCAATTTTATCCGGATTATTGGTCATCAAACGAATTCTGTCGACACCCTGATCATGTAACATTGCTGCAGCAATCCCATAGTCGCGCTCATCCGGTTCAAAACCGAGATGTTCGTTTGCCTCCACGGTATCGAGCCCCTGTTCTTGTAACTGATAGGCACGCAGTTTGTTTTTCAGTCCAATTCCGCGACCTTCTTGGCGTAAATACAACAAGTAACCACCTTCTGCACCGATTTTTGTCATCGCTGTAGTAAGTTGTTGGCCGCAGTCACAACGTTTGGACCCCAACACATCCCCTGTAAAACACTCCGAGTGCAAACGTACTAACGGAATATCAGTCGCACTTGCCGTCGTTGAATGAAGGAGCAATTGCAGCCGTTGATCCGTTGCACTTTCATAATCGGTTAACGTAAACTCGCCATACTGTGTGGGTAGCTTAACTCGTACGTCACCCGTGACTGCGCCGTCGTTAATCAAGTAACGATATCGGGCTAAGTCATCGATTGTGATCAACGGAATTCCTAACTCTTTCGCTAACTGTTTTAGTTCTGGCAAACGTCGCATGTGACCATCAGTGGTTAATGTTTCACAAATATACGCGGTCGCTGGCTCCTCGCCTGCTAGACGGGCTAAGTCAACTGCTGCCTCTGTATGTCCACGCCGGACAAGCACACCACCGTCACGGGCAATCAACGGGAAAATGTGTCCTGGTCGTTCAAAGTCAGCTTCAGTCGCGTCAGCCTGACCCAAACGGCGGATTGTCGTTGCGCGTTCATATGCTGAAATACCCGTGCTCGTGTGACGTTCATCCACGCTAACTGTGAACGCAGTATGAAAATGTTCTGTGTTTGCCGTTGTCATCAAAGACAGGTTTAACTGCGCTGCTTTTGCAGCTGTCATAGGCACGCAAATCAAACCGCGACCATCCTTCGTCATTGTGTTAACTGAATCCGGCGTTGCTAATGAGGCCAGTCCAATCAAGTCCCCTTCGGCTTCTCGGTTGGTATCATCGGCCACTAGAATCAGTTTGCCATGCTTCAAAGCTGTTAAAGCTGTTGTTATTTTTTCAGTAAGTGTTGCCATGTGTTTTATCTCCCTTCATGTTCTGTAAGTAGCGATAAATGACGTCGATTTCTATGTTCACTTCAGCGCCCGCTCTTTTAGTCGCAAGGGTAGTCGCAGACTGTGTTTGTGGGATAAGACTGACAGTGAACCAGTTAGTCCTCGCCTGAACGATCGTCAGACTGGTGCCCTCAACGGCAATTGCCCCTTTGGTCACCACTTGATTGGTTAACGCTTGTGGCAATCGAATCTGAACAAACCGTGCGTTTTCATCCTGCCATTCTCGAATAATGCGGCCGACGCCATCCACGTGTCCCTGCACGATATGACCGTCAAACCGACCTTCTGCAGAAAGCGCTCGCTCAAGATTGACAGTCTGACCAATATTCATCGAGGACAGCGTCGTTCGTTTGAATGTTTCTGGCATTACATCAAGGGTTACGTTTGAGTTACTCACCGATGTCGCCGTCAGACAAACGCCGTTTACTGACAAACTGTCGCCTGGCTGTAAACCCGTTCTAATATTCGACGGTATCGTGATTTCTAGCATTAAGGTATGGCCCTGACGATGAATTTGTGCGACCTCGCCAAGACCACCAATAATTCCAGTAAACATCAGTCCAGCCCCCAATCTGCCGCCAGTGATGGCCGGATGAATGTCATTTTAGTGGCATTCCCGCACTTTTCTATCGTCACTGGGGTAAATCTCGTTCGCATTGAATTTGCACTACTGGTGAAAGATGCCAGTGCTTGGCCACCGAAAATCTCTGGAACCTGATAAATAATAAGCTGATCGACCAATCCAGCACGAAGAAAAGCATCTTGAATATGAGTGCCACCTTCAACTAGCACGGATTGAATCCCTTTATCCGATAACGTTTGAATAACCTTGCCAATCGACCACTCTGGCGCTATAAAAGTTCGCCGTGTATCTTTGCCTTCAATGTCGTCTTCAATACCTTTTGTCGACTCTTTCCCTGTCACAAAGTGCCATAGGGGCGTCTTATTCTTTTGCCACAAACGTGATTCATGAGATACCCGATTTCTGCGATCCAAAAGGACGCGAACAGGCGGGTAGGCTACTTTTTCTTTGACCAGCAAACGTGGATCATCATCGATTGCCGTTTGACTGCCGATCAAAATTGCCTGCTGGCTCGCACGTAAGTGATCGACGTCAGCATTGGCTACCGTGTCGGTCAAATACGTCCGTTTGCCATCGTTCAATGACAATTTGCCATCCAAACTTTGAGCAACTTTGACGGTCACCAATGGTCGCTGATGCTCATAGTAAAAGTTGTAGGCACGATTCAATTGCCGAGCTGCCACTTCCATCAAGCCAATGTGAACTTGCACACCGTGATCACGCAAATAAGCAATGCCTTTACCGCCAACTAAGGGATTCGGATCTTGTTGCGCAACAAAGACTTCCTTAACGCCCCACTTCACCAATTGCTGTGCGCATGGCGGCGTTTTGCCATAATGACTGCACGGTTCCAAAGTGACATACATCGTTGAACCAATCACATCTTCGGGGTGTGTTACATGTTGATACGCGTCAACTTCAGCATGAGCATGACCAAAGCCAACGTGATGTCCCACGGCCAGTACCCGATCGTTGTTCACAATCACGGCACCCACCAGTGGGTTGCGATACGTTAAACCAGTGCCCAAGCGTGCTGCAGCAATCGCTTGAGCCATATAGTCCGACTGCATCATCCAACCCCCCCGTTTCTAAATGTGTTGAAAATTACTCGGTTCTTCCCGAGCTTCGGCATCACTCTACCTAAACGTGCACCTGTCGCCCAGGGCTTCGGCATCACTCTACAAAAAAACGCCCCGCGAATATAAAAATTCACGGGGCGGTAAATTTGCCTAGGTAAACAAACCCTGATGAAAGTAATTTCATCAACTTTTGTAACGATGATCATTTTGAGACTGCGCCAATTAAAAAAGCGTACTGCCTACTTAACCGGTCGGCCGCAAATGATCATCGCCAATTTCTTCTCCCATCCAGACTGTACTGTCGGTTGCAGATTCACACTGCATCAACCGCTTGCGCGGGTCACGGACTTCAACAAGCTGTCAAACAACACCTTGTTGTCACCGTCGGTCGGGAATTTCACCCTGCCCCGAAGAAATGATTTATTCAACTGGCATAAAGATATTAGTTTTCAAATTGTTTGTCAATGTGAAAATTATCCCAAGTCAATTTGTGATGATCGGGAAATTGCGCGCCGCTACTGGATCAGCAACACTAATTTGTTGGCGCAAAATAATTTGCCATTGGGATTGTGGCAACGTCGACACATCGTTCAAATACAGCTCTCGGTGCCAATCATCGCCATGTTCAATAACAAACGGGCTATTGCCGATAAACATTTGTAATCTTTCGACTAATTCCGGTGTGGCTAGACCAGTTTGGCTCACCTGAGCTTCCAGGCCTTCTTTAAATCGCTCATAGGTTACATCACCAACGACGGGAATTTTGCCACGTAGTTGATCAATTGCCGCTGTAACAGCTTCGTTTGGCATAAAGTTAGGTTGTTTCATTCTCATCTGAAAACGTTCGTGAGGTGCGTGCAAATCACCATACCAGTTAACCATCAGTGGGTAATGAATGAAATTGCGAAATGATGCAATCGTGATATCATGTTTCGGCGCCTCGGACAAGAACTCGCCTAAAGCAATCATGCTGGTCGCATCACGACGAAATTCGACGCTATCTTCATCCCCATTGCCATCGATACGCAGATAATTTCGTTCACCCAAATCAACAATACTGCCATCGGTCGTTGTCATTGCGTATTCGTCTGGCTCTACTTCTGCCCAATTAAACAAAAATGCCATGTCTATCATCCCCACTTTTTGTGGCGACTTTAGCACATGGCATTTTGTATTCGCTGACATTCAATCTCATATTTATCGGTTAGCGAACAAACTCAATGATTAAATTGACAACTAATCTTCCTCAGAAGCCCCAGTTGAAGCATCAATATCGCCTGACTGCGTGTCAGCTTCAGCAGGTGTTTCCTCCTCCGTGTCTTCCGAAGCACCTGTCGATGCATCGGCTTCATCATCACTACTACCGGAGGCTTGCTTCAAAAAGTAGCTAAAGGGCTTCAGTGCCTGAGCTTGATACTTTTCAACAAAGGCATCCACTTTGTCCTTAGGCTGGAAGCTCGGATCAAGGAACATGTGTTGCGTCGTCAATGGCATCTCGTGAGTAAACTTCACGTCGATGACAACTGGCGCACTCGCCTGCTTTGCGGCAGCCATGGCTTGTTTGAAGTCATCCAGTGTCTTAACAGTATAAGCTTCGGCACCCATTCCGCGGGCAATAGCGGCCCAATCCGTTGCTGGCAGATCAACACCGGAGAGTGGTTGATTACTGTCATCTTTTTGTTCAGCTTCGATAAAGCCCAGCGTTTCATTGCTGAAGACGATGTTCACAATATTCAGGTGATACTTAACCTGAGTCAGAATTTCCTCCATCAGCATGGCAAACGCACCGTCACCGCTCAGACTGTATACATCGCGGTGTGGGTAATTGACTTTTGCGGCAATCGCAGCTGGCAAACCATAACCCATGGTTGCGTATTGACCGGAAGTCGTCCATTTTTGATCACCATGAATATCAACTAACCGTTCAAAATTAATGTTGACGTTACCAACATCAACGGCAAAGACAGCTTTATCACTAGCCGTCTGGTTCAGCACGTTAAAGACTGGTTCTGGACGAAGCGGTACTTCTTCGTCATCTTTGAAACTGTCTTGCCAAGCGCGCCAATTTTCTTTATCAGCTAACGCAGCCTTGTAAAAAGCACTTGGTTCCTGCTGTTCACCTTTAGCT
This sequence comes from Furfurilactobacillus cerevisiae, assembly GCF_048961765.1. GTDB lineage: Bacteria > Bacillota > Bacilli > Lactobacillales > Lactobacillaceae > Furfurilactobacillus > Furfurilactobacillus milii_A. Next base: position 134,993 of record NZ_CP185253.1, on the reverse strand, counting down.
GCGATGGCGGCCAATGCTTTCTTAGCGTCAGCGAGAACTGGCACATCGATATGATGACGTTTGCCAAGCTTTTCCGAGTCTACATCAATCTGAATAACCTTCGCCTTTGGAGTAAACAGCATCGAACTAAACGGTGAATCATTACCGACCCAAACAATTAAGTCAGTAGAAAAACCGAGGTCGGCACCAGGTTTAGGTGCAACCCGACCTGTTGAGCCCATGTAGGCTGGATACGTTTCATCCAAAACACCTTTACCCAAAACAGATGAAACCAATGGCATCTTAAACTTTTCGGAAACGGCCTTTAATTCATCAGCGGCACCAAACGCACCTTTACCGAAGTAAATCATGGGCGCCTTAGCCTGTTCAATCAATTTAACGGCTTCATCGATTTTTTGCGGGTCTGGCTCTGGATATAGTGGCGCAACGTGATTAACTGCGTTTGATTCATACGTATCATCAATCATGGCCCAGCCAAAGTCTTTAGGAATCGTCAACACAGCAACGCCGTGATACTTATAAGCGTGCCGAATCCCCTCGTCGACCAGCTGTGGCAAACCTTCAGCGTTCATTGCGGTTTTATTCCAAACAGCAACATCGTTGAAGGCAGGTTCCTCATCCATGGCCTGGAAGAAATCCCGGTTCATGTTACTTGAAGGCACCTGGGCCACAATGGCCAGCAGCGGTGCGTGGTCATGACGAGCATCATATAAGCCATTCATTAAGTGGATGGCACCGGGGCCTGCTGATCCAAAACAAACCCCAATCTTACCAGTTAACTTTGATTCCGCTGAGGCAGCTAATGCGCCAGCCTCTTCGTGACGAACCTGAATGAACTTCAATTTATTACTCTGGTTATGGTAGATTGCAAATTTAATCCGAATTTTTGGACAAATTGGTCAGCATAACCTGATACGGTGTTTTCCAGTCAAGTATTTTAAGCGGTCTCTGGTTAATTTGGAGTAACGTCGTCGTTAAATCTTGAGCACTAATGTGCTCAAAACGAGTCCCCTTAGGATAAAAATAACGTAAATTCCGATTAAAGCGTTCATTACTACCACGTTCAGCTGGCGTATAAGCATGACAGTAATAGGTCTTAATACCATATTGTGATTCAAATGATACTAGCCCACTAAACTCAGTACCACGGTCCACAGTAAAACTGTGCACCGGTCCATTAAAAGTTGTTAGGAACTTAGTCAGTGCTTCATTAACACTCGCTGTCGTTCGGTCCTTTAACCGATATGCCCAAAGGAACCGTGATTTGCGATCGATTAAAGTTAATAAAACTGCCTTACTATGCCCACGAGGGCCAACGACGGTATCTAGTTCAAAATCACCGATGCGATTACGTTGATTAATCATCATGGGACGCTGTTCAATCGATCGCCCCAAAGATTGATTATATTTGGATCGTTGGTCAACGTTACGCCGTTGGCGTACGCCATGTTCAGGTAGATCATTCAAGGAGAAACCAATTCTCCCCTGATTTAGCCAATTATAAATAGATTTAGTCGCTAGTTTAAATTCGTGAGCAATCATTCCTGGTGACCAGCTTAGATGTAAATGGTTGAGAATTGTTTGCTTTAACTCATCGCTCAGCTTAGTTTTCCGACCACATCGTGATCGCTTGTATTCGGCATCTGTTTGTGCTAATTCAGCCTGATAAGGTTGACATCGAGATAATTCATAAGAAATTGTTGACGGTGATCGGTTCAGCCGAACGCCCATTTGGATATTGGACAGCCCTAGTTCACAAAAGGTTTCGATTTTAATTCGTTCGGAATAGGTTATACTAGACAAAAGATCAGCTCCTAAAAGATGGGTTTGTTGTAAACACCATTTTAAAGGAAGCTGATCTTTTTTGTCCGAACAGCGTTCGGATTAATTTTACAATCTACTTTATATAGAGCGTTCATTGTTGAATCAAACGAACCACCAGGGTAACCAAAAATATGATCCACGCCCCACGCTTCAATTACCTTCAATACTGCATCTGAACCACTAATCTTATTGGCCATATCTGGTCTCCTTTCATAAATCATGACAGTTTTTTAATTACTGCTTATCAAAGTTTCAACACAAATTTCCAATATCGAAACTTTGTGAAAAATGAAATCGCTTTCGATGATTAATGTAGGAGTATCTTTTTCATCTGTCAAGCTGTGAAAACATTAACAATGCGTGCATTGAATCTGTTGTCATATTAATATTTACATGACTTTTCATAAAAATCAGTAACTAATGACGAGAACGCATCTTTTTATTTGTGAGAGTAATCCGTTTATCGCGTTTTCACAAATTTTAGCAATTTGTTACACGTGAAACAGAATGAGCGAACTGTCAAATCTTCAATTCATATTTTTTAGATAGCAGTTTTAGCCAGTTCTCTTTTTGCCATTTAAAATCTGTCTTACGGTAAAATAAGAGAAAAGTTATTTTATAGGAGGCGTTTAAAATGGCAGATGTTTTATCGTTGAACCATGTGGCTAAACATTTTGAAAATCATCAGGTGCTAAGAGACGTGACGTTTGCAATTCCAGCTGGTCAAATTGTCGGCTATATCGGTCAAAATGGTGCTGGTAAGAGTACCACTTTAAAAATCATTCTTGGCCTAGAGGAACCTAGTGACGGCGAAATAACTATCTTGGGCCAGTCGCTGCACGATCAACGTGATGCACTTATGCAGCGAATCGGTTATGTACCCGAGAATGCTGATATTTTCGAAGCGCTCACCGCCAACGAATACCTTAGTTTTATTGGGCAACTCTATGGATTAACGGAGGCAGATGCTCGCTACAAAGGGCAACAGTTGCTCACCATTTTAGACAATGGGGACAGCTTCAATAAACCCATCAGCAGTTTTTCGAAAGGCATGCGGCAGAGCGTATTGATTATCGCGAGTCTGCTACACAATCCCGATTTACTGTTTTGGGATGAACCATTGAATGGACTCGACGCCAATACCGTCCTAATTATTGAAGAGGTCTTGGGCAAACTTCGGGATCAAGGCAAAACCATCTTTTACTCGTCTCATATTTTAGATGTCGTTCAGGCCGTTAGTGACCAAATTTTATTACTTCATGATGGCCAGGTAGCGGCCCACGGAACGTTTGCTGACCTATCTAATAGCGCTGACACTACCCTCCAGCAGTTGTTCAACGACATGACCGGTTTCAAAGAACATGGTGAAAAGGCCCAAGCCTTCATTGACGTATTGGGGGTGTCCTAAATGCTCTATAAAAAAAGTAAAACCAACAAAGAAAGTGGGCTACTTGTTTTTTTGGATCGCTTTCAATCACTATTTGCCAAACACAACGTCAATTACAGGCAACTACGACTCATTTTGACATATAAGCTATTACTCGACACTCGTGACACTTCATTTTTCACTGTCTTTATGCAGATGAAAACAGACAACACTAAGAAAGATGACGAGATTCCCACCGCGCGTGGACTTTTACGATCACTGTGGTATTACGGTATCTATGGCGTAATTTTTGGACTATTGCTATTATTCGGAACTTCATTTTCGACCATGTGCTACTTTTTTCTCGCCTATTTCATGATATTATTCACCACTATTTTATCGAGTTTTTCGTCCGTATTACTTGATCCGCGAGATCGACAGATTATTGGCGTTCGTGGCGTTAACAATCAAACGTTGAATGCAGCGCGTTTGATTCACATCAGCTACTATGTTGGTACTATTGCTTTTCTACTCGTTGGTCCAGCGTTTCTGATATTGATTTGGCGAGCATCCCCAGTATTTGCCATCTTGTTTTTAATCGATGTCGTTTTATTCACAATCTTCACATCGTTTGTTGCCTTATTGCTATACTTTGTCATTCTTCATACGTTTAATGGCGACAAGCTACGCAATATGATTAACGTCTTTCAAATTGCTTTTATGATTTTAATCTATGCGGCTGCCCAGTTGCCAAACTTGCTGGATAATCTCAATGTCAGTTTTACGATTTCACCAATATGGCACTGGTGGAGCGTCATCGCTTTTCCATTTTGGTTTGCCGCCCCATTAGCTGCGTGGCAAAGCGCATGGACGCCAAGTCTAATCATCTTCACCGGCTTTGCTATCCTGGGATTAATCTTAAGTGTCGTCTACTACCTTCACATCAGTAGTCAATTTGAAGTTATGTTAGAAAAATTGGGCGTTCATTCGGATAAAACGCCACGTATTGGCGTTTGGCAACGGCTAATGGCCTTGCCATACCGTCACAACCTTCGCAAACGTGAGTATTTCAACCTGGCCTGGCGGCTCAACCAAACAGAACGAGACTATCATCTGCGGGTATATCCTGTTTTAGGGCTCACCGTGGTCATCGTATTCGTTTTTCTTGTCGAATTCGGTATCGACGGCGGTCATTGGGAAGCACTTTTGCAGAATCGTTGGCTAACGCTGACTGTTTACGCAATGTCTTTTAGTATTCCACAACTGATCATTAATCTTCGATACAGTAGTACCCCCGAAGCTGTGAAAGTTTTTAAAGTAATTCCTGAGTTTCATGCACAGGTCTTTCGTCAAACAACTATTTGGATGGTTGTTGCTAGATTATTAATCCCACAAGCGCTGTTGCTTGCGGTGTTATTAACCCCATTACTTGGTTGGCAAGCCTTAATCACGGATATTAATGCAACGCTTTATTCGCTATTAATTTCTCAAATTATTGCTGGGCAAAGCATGAAATTGCCGTTTGCTGCTGTATATACAGCCAGTCAATCCAGTAGTCTTGGCCTAGCCAACTCGTTTATAACCGTGTTAGTCCTCATCCCCGGTGTTGGTCTTAATGCAGTCGCTTTAATTCCAAAATTTGGTTGGGGCAACTTCTTAATTACTGTGGCGTGGCTAATTATTTTGGGAATCACATTACACCGATCAAATAAGGCCGTTGCCATCAGTCCTCAAGGGTAGTCAAAATACAAAAAGTTGAAAAGTAGCAGTCTGAAACAGCTTCGCCTATCACTCGATTCCACAAAAAACGCTGCGCAAGCAAATGAGCCATTAGTGACCCATTTTCTTACACAGCGTTTTTGTATAACTTATTTCTGACTGTCGGCAACAACTACTTGGCGGACAAATCTTCGCCTTCGACAGCTTTTAACCGATCTGACAAATCGAACATTGCTGAACGTGAGTTTACGTAAGTATCGTCATCGTAATTCAGCAAATCCTGACAGTCAGTTACATGTTGGTAAATTTCATCGCGTTTGGACTTCGCCTTAGCCGTCAATTTAACGACAACCTGACGTTCGTCAACCTTTGACCGTGTCCGTTTGACCCAACCATTGGCTTCCAAACGACGTAATAGCGGCGTTAAAGTACCGCTGTCCAAGCTGACACGTTCACCAATTTCATTGACCGTTAACTTGTCCTGTTCCCATAACACGCATAGGGCAATGTATTGTGGGAATGTTAGTCCGTAAGGCTTCAGTGTTTCAATATAAAAATGATTAAATAATTTATTCGCGTTATAAACGGCGACACAAAGCTGGTCGTCGATCAAACGTGGTTTAACGTCTGCTGCCATGGTGATTCCTCCATTTACAATGCCACTTAAAGATCCTTTTTAATATCAACAAGACTATCACACAGGACCCTTAAAAATCCAGTTACATAATTGAGAATCATTCATGACATTTGCCAGACTTTTGTTACTTGATACTAGTGTACTTGTAGTTCCACTGAGTACCAGCCGTGTTATGAATGATTCCCTGAACGTTGTTTTGTTGCAAATAAGCATAGTTTGCCTGATACAGTGGTGTGAAACTTTGTACCTGATTTAAATATTGACTGGCCTGAATCAGATCTTGCCACCGCTTCTCAGAATCGTTAGCATCTATATTTTGGGCGCGATCAATCAAATCATCGTACTTTGTGTCTGACCACTTACCGTAATTATACGCCGTATTTGTCTGAGGAATTTGTAAAAAGGTAATTGGATCGTTAAAATCACCGCCCCAACCTGAAAGCATGATATCGAAATCGCCCTTTTGACCTTGCTGGTTAGCAGCTTTAGAAGGAATTGAGCGAATGTTCAATGTCAGTCCGGGCAAGTTTTTCTCAAGCTGGCTCTTAAGGAATTGTGCCACCATCGGACTCGTGCCATCGTCATCCGTTGACAGCAGGGTAAGTGTGATTTTTTTCTGATCAATTTCTTTCAAACCTGTGGCAAACTTCTTCTTGGCTAATGCCGGTTCATAAGCGACTGTATGGGCAACTTTCTGCTCACTAGCAAAGTCCTTTTTGTTCTTGGCATCAGTGGCTAATCCACCTGGAACAAACCCAGTTGGCACGCGTGAACCATCACCCAAAACCTTTTCAGTCAACTGAGCTCGGTTAACAGACAGCGCGATCGCTTGACGAATGTTTAAATTATTTGTTGCCTTGTTATTTGTGGCATCAGAATCATGAAAATTCCATTTCAAATACGTCATGTAAGAATATGGATACTGACGGAATCGCGGGTCATCTTTGTAGTTTTTAACCTGCTGGTTAGACAATAACGTCAAACTTAATTTCTTTTGATCAAAAATTTCTACACCAGTCGTGTTGTTGCCAATAACTTGGTACGTAATTTTGTGCAACTTAACGACTTTTTTATCCCAGTACTGATTGTTCTTGACGAATTGCCAATGGTTACCGGTACCGTTCCAACCCGTCATCTTAAACGGACCACTGTATACCATATGCTTTGAAGAGGTGGCATACTTCTTACCATATTTATCAACGATTCGTTGGTTCTGCGGCGCAAATAGCGGATACGGTAGATTGCAAATTTAATCCGAATTTTTGGACAAATTGGTCAGCATAACCTGATACGGTGTTTTCCAGTCAAGTATTTTAAGCGGTCTCTGGTTAATTTGGAGTAACGTCGTCGTTAAATCTTGAGCACTAATGTGCTCAAAACGAGTCCCCTTAGGATAAAAATAACGTAAATTCCGATTAAAGCGTTCATTACTACCACGTTCAGCTGGCGTATAAGCATGACAGTAATAGGTCTTAATACCATATTGTGATTCAAATGATACTAGCCCACTAAACTCAGTACCACGGTCCACAGTAAAACTGTGCACCGGTCCATTAAAAGTTGTTAGGAACTTAGTCAGTGCTTCATTAACACTCGCTGTCGTTCGGTCCTTTAACCGATATGCCCAAAGGAACCGTGATTTGCGATCGATTAAAGTTAATAAAACTGCCTTACTATGCCCACGAGGGCCAACGACGGTATCTAGTTCAAAATCACCGATGCGATTACGTTGATTAATCATCATGGGACGCTGTTCAATCGATCGCCCCAAAGATTGATTATATTTGGATCGTTGGTCAACGTTACGCCGTTGGCGTACGCCATGTTCAGGTAGATCATTCAAGGAGAAACCAATTCTCCCCTGATTTAGCCAATTATAAATAGATTTAGTCGCTAGTTTAAATTCGTGAGCAATCATTCCTGGTGACCAGCTTAGATGTAAATGGTTGAGAATTGTTTGCTTTAACTCATCGCTCAGCTTAGTTTTCCGACCACATCGTGATCGCTTGTATTCGGCATCTTGTCAAGGGCAGTTTAAAAATGTAGGTTTTCGGCAGAAAGAAATGTAGGTTTTCGGCAGTTACTTGAGGCCACGTAATCGGTAAGATTTACCAGTGATCTTCACTACGTGAACATGATGAACCAAGCGATCGAGAATGGCTGCTGTCACAGTTGGGTTCTGGAAAATATCAACCCAAGCGGATAGATCACTATTGCTGGTAATGATCGTTGAATGCTTTTCATAGCGGGCATTGACTAGCTGAAATAAGAGGTTAGCTTCTTGGTGACCAATTGGCAAATACCCAATTTCATCAATAATTAATAGGTCATAGCGCGAATAGCGGCTTAGAGATCGATCAAGCAGTCCTTTTTCGTAAGCTGCTCTCAATCTAATCAACAGCTCATGACAATTAATAAAGAGAACCCGACAGCCCTGTTTACAGGCCTCAATCCCAATACTAATTGCCAAGTGGGTTTTACCGACTCCCGGATTGCCAATAAAGATTAAGTTTTCAGACTTTTCCATAAAAGCCAGATTCTGGAATTCCAGAACCTCTTGGCGATTCATACTGGGTTGAAAGCTAAAATCAAATGTATCTAGGGATTTTGTATTGGGGAACCGAGCACGGCCAATGGCCCGTGCAATCTGACCTTCGTGTCGATTCTGGAGTTCCGAATTAGTTAAATCAATTAGCGCCTCAGTTAATGACAGATTATCAGTGTGAATTTGATCAAGGTAATTCGGCAAGTATTCACGGATTTTGTTTAACCCTAAGCGCTCAAGATTATTTAAAAGAATTTGATTATTAGTGGTCATGGTAGCCTCCTATAAGTTGTCGTAATCAGTCATATGTTCACGAATGTAAGCTGAAATGTCTTCATCTGTCCGCCCTTTAAGCAAATCAGATTTGAGGATATTGAACTGATCTTGGGGGTCATAATTCAGCGAATTGGTAGTTATGGAGTGCGTACGAATTTCTTCTCCGTTATAATAAATGTGAATGCGCTGCTCATCATTGGAGATTTCAACAGCAACCGTACAACCAATGTATCGCGGATCTACTGAGTACTTACATTTGCGGAAATTGATCATGGCCTCCTTCGAAACGACACGGGTAATGTTTTCTTCGAAGTATGGTTCAAGGAGATTAACTGGAACGCGATGAAGGTACTCTTTTTCTTCGTCTAACCATTTCAGGTACGGGACTTCGTCCGTGGCCTGCGAAGTTTCATGATTTAGATCATCTCGGAGCATATGAACTAGTTCGATTAGCTCAGTTCCATCAGCAAATTCAGTATTGTATGGCCGTAAACGTTCAACCGTGCGAGCAAGGGCTTCAACTGCACCTTTAGTTTGTGGTCTGAATGGTCGACAAGCAATTGGTGTGAAACCGGCATCTTTACAGAATTCGTGGAACCGTTCGTTAAAGACAGCGTGGCCAAACTGGGATTTTGTATGATCCACAACGGTTTTCATATTATCAAACCAGATTTCCGTCGGAATACCTCCGGTATGAAGGAAAGCGTCGTGTAAGCAAGAAAAGAGGGTATCTTGGCTCCGATCAAAGGTTAGTGTCATATATTTGAGTTTTGAATAAGGCAATACATACAAGAAAATATTGAATTTAAACAGCTCACCCTCGCTGCTCACTAGGGCCATTTCTTCTTTCCAGTCAACTTGAGCAGAGAGACCAGGGGAATGTTCAATCCGAATGGTAGCTTTCTTAACTCGTTCTCGGCGGGTTTGGCGACAATAATCTTTCACGAGGGTATAGCTGCCGGTAAAGCCCTTCTTCTGGATAAATTTAAAAATTGAAGCAGCCGAACAATTTAGTTCAAGCTTTGAATCGATGGTTTGCTTGAATGGATCCAGTAAACTTGGCCGTTTCGGTCGACCACTTGGTCGGCCCTTAAGTCCAGCTTTGACTTCCTCATAGGCTTTCTTAACGGTTCGATAATCAACATTATATTGCCGGGCAATCTCGGCGAAGTTAGGCTTAATATTTTCAGTCACGTAAATCGTCACTCCTTCTCTTAAATCACGTCTCACATCAAATTCCTCCTACACTCTGATGTGATTCATGATACAAAAAATGTAGGAAAACCAACAGTTCTAACCTGCCGTTTTCCTACATTTTACGGGTGCCTTTTACAGGCATCTGTTTGTGCTAATTCAGCCTGATAAGGTTGACATCGAGATAATTCATAAGAAATTGTTGACGGTGATCGGTTCAGCCGAACGCCCATTTGGATATTGGACAGCCCTAGTTCACAAAAGGTTTCGATTTTAATTCGTTCGGAATAGGTTATACTAGACAAAAGATCAGCTCCTAAAAGATGGGTTTGTTGTAAACACCATTTTAAAGGAAGCTGATCTTTTTTGTCCGAACAGCGTTCGGATTAATTTTACAATCTACTATACGCCATCAACAGTTTAAAATACGCAATTGGCCGCTCTAACTGCACAACAACCGTGTTTTTATTCGGTGCACTAATCCCCAACGATTTGACGGACGCTTGACCAGCATTTACACGGTTTGCGTTCTTAATGCCGTCAAACAGGTATGCGTATTGCGACTTAGTTGATGGTGTTAGTGTGCGCCGCCATGAATAAACAAAGTCCTTTGCCGTCAGCGCATCGCCGTTGCTCCACTTTAAGTTTGGTCGCAAATGGAAAGTGTAAGTTTTCCCATCCTGACTAACCTCAGCGGACTTTGCCAAACCGGGCGTAAGACTACCCTTCTTACCTAACCGATAAAAGCTCTCGAATACGTTACCGGTTTGACCATAACCAGTGGCTTTAGACAAATCAATTGTATCTAGCGGTGCTTGGGCCGACAGTTTAAGAGTCTGCCGATCACTGCTAGTGTTTTTCTTGCCACATGCCGTTAGTACCAATGCCATAAGTGCCAGTAATACCGTCATTAACGTGAGAACTCGTCCACGTCGCTTTAAATGTAATTTCATGCTTGTCATACCCCTCAAATTTATTAATTGATGTGGATAAGATTTGCATCAGTGAAACATGAACGACAATATTTTTAAATCGTCCAGCATGCACAAAAAACGCATCTTATCCACGAATGGACAAAATGCGTTGTCACATGATTCTTTTTTACGTTGACCGCCAAACTTCAAACTAGCGTGCCATCGTCATTAAAGAAATCCCGTTGTGTCAACAGACATTGTTCACCATGGTCATCGACTTGGTTGATAAACAGTTTTGACAACAACAGAATTGTTTTAACGACATGTTTGGCACTCCTTTTGCTTAAAATTTATTAGCCCATGACTAACTGAAAGTAAGCATAACCATTTCAGTTCAGCACGTCAACGATTTTTTTATGAGACTTCGAAATTTGAAAAGTTAAACACTCAGTAATCAACTTAGCTGAACGATAAAACGATAAATAAAATATGGAACCATAGCAACTAACGCTAAAATTGCACAACTCAGCGTGAAGGCCAGGACAATTTTTGTTTTGTCCCATCCATCACGCCGCCGATTACGTTGCTGGCGTAACTGATCAACATTTTCGCCATTCATATAAGCGATAATTTCTTTATATGTGTGCACATCAGCTTTGTGATTTAGATAATCTATATGGCAACTGACCAGGAAAGCCGCAACGAAGAAAAATCCGGGAGCTAGAAGCACCCATCCTCCTCTTGGTAAGAACATCGATGGCACTATCGCAATAAACCCAGCAGCCGTCAATCCAAACATCCATTTCACATCACGATCTGTTTTGTCGGTATACACTTTATGTTGCATCACCGCCACATCTCCTTTCACTAATTCATCTAGAGAGGTGTCAAACAGATTGCTAAGCAATAGCAGATTTTCAATGTCTGGGTAATGTCGCCCATTTTCCCAGTTGGAAATCGTTTGTCGCGACACATATAGTCGCTCGGCAAGCTCATCTTGGGTTAATCTTAGTTGCTGACGATGAGACTGAATCTGCTTACCAATATGCATGTTGGCACCTCTCATTTTGAATTGTCTCAGGATACTCAAATTTTACCATCTAAGATGTTTATCAGTCACTCTAAATCGTTTTTACACTGCCATTTGTTGGTGGTTGTTGCTCAGCTTTCCACGCTTTTAGGGTATTCCACTGTGGCGCTGCAAACATGAAAAAAGCGCCAGCATTCAACCGGCACTTCTATTTATTTCCCAGGAAATGTACCAACCCAACACAGCATATTTCGCACTATTAGCTATTTGTTAACGCCTAATTTCGTCTCATCGAAGCCAAAGATTACCGTCAATAAGGTGCTGACAACAAAGGCCACTGAAATGCCAACAATGTACCAAATGAAAGTTGGTGTGGCGAAACCGGGGAGCGTAGTCAAAGCACCGAAAACTGCGGCGACGCCATCAACGTGGAAAAATCCGATAACGGCACCCCCGGAAGCTCCACCTAAGCAGGCGGCGATAAATGGACGGCGCATTGGAATGGCAAATCCCCAAATAGTTGGCTCGCCAATTCCGGCTACTAGCAGTGAGATCAAACCTGAACTGGCTAGGGAACGTGTTTTAGCCATCCGTGCTCGAATCAGCACACCCATTGCGGCACCGGCAATACCAAAGTTAGAGGTGGCCGCCATCGGAATGATGAAGTCGTGCCCTGCACTAGCTAAGTTGCCCCAGATAATCGGAATGATTGACCAATGTAGACCAAAGATAACGAAGACCGGCCACAATCCACCGATCACTGCTCCAGTAATCGTGGAGTTTGCCTTTACCAGCCAAGCCATAATTGCAGCTAATCCTTGTCCTAGATATATGCCGATTGGGCCCACAACGATCAAGACTAAAGGCACAACGACAACTAGTGCTAGCAGCGGCACAAAGATAACTTGTAAGGTAGGCGTAATAATACGTTTGAGACCTTTTTCAGCATAGCTATATAACCAAATTGCTAAGAATGCAGGAATCACGGTTGAAGAATATTGCTGCAGAACCACCGGAATGGTAAAGAAGTGTGTTATCCCGGTGGTCGCACCGTGGTGAAGGAGATTGACAATATTCGGTTCCATCAATGCCGCTACGATCACAGCACTACTAATCTGGTCAACCTTGAAAGCTCGTCCTGCTGAAAATGCCAGCAGGATTGGAAGAAAGTAGAATACTGCATTAGAAGCCGCATACAGAATGTGGTAAGTACTACTATTCGCGCTTAGCCAGTGGAGTTCAGTTGAGAGAACCAGTAAACCACGCAGAATACCGGAACCAGCAAACATCGGAATAATTGGAATGAATATTTGGGAAACAAAGTCGAGTACTCTGCCAACCACATTTTTCGTTTTAATATTAGCGTTGTTCCGCGTTAACGCTTGTGTCAACTGGCTGCCATAATCATCAAATTCAATGTCGTCATTCGGTACCAACTTTAGGTCCGGGCCCTTAAAGCTAACATCGTCCCAGACGGGGATTGCTTTTAACGCTGCAACTTGCTCATCCGTCAGTTTGGTCTTCGTGGTGATTTTCATTAAATCTGTCGACGCTGAGACCGACATCACGTTATCCCGCCCACCAAGTGCGGAAATGACGGGATCAAAATCAAATTTCGTTTTCTTCTTTGCCATCAGAATCACTCCCTTTTACTGTGGGTTGAACGATTAGCAAGCTTCAAAAATTGCGATAGTTGATCACCTGTAGCGCCGAGTGTCAGTACATGCCGTATTGGCATATTCATCAGAAATGCCGCTCCTGGACCAGCAGCCCGCAACTTTTCAAACACGGCATCTAATCCTGACTTGGTAGCAGCCGGGGCCAGTGACGAATCATCCATCACGTCATTGATGTAACTATCTAATGTTACCCGGTCCTGTGCGGCAGCCCAGTTCAACCGAACCGTCTTTTGCATGCGGATGTCATCTGAGGCAGAGCCGACCAGAATGTCGTAACTGCCATTGTCGACCCGCCACCCTGGCTTACTTTCGTCATACCAACTGAACGCACGACGTGGCAACGTTATGCTGACTAACTGACTTTCACCTGCGGCCAGCATTGGTTTTTCAAACCCTGCCAGCGTTTTAACTGGCATTTCAACGGTGCTGGCATGATTGGCAACATAAACTTGAACAGCTTCGCGACCACTTCGTTTGCCAGTGTTCGTGAGCTTAAACGTCACGGCCACTGAATCACCCTGGTCCACGATTTTCAATCCAGAGTACTTAAAAGTCGTGTAGCTAAGGCCGTGCCCAAACGCAAATCTAATCGGCTGCTGTTTTACGTCATAATAGCGATAACCGACAAATAGCCCTTCATGATAATTTTCTTCACTGTAGCTCCGCGCAAACGTGCCATAGGTTGGATTGTCCGCTAGCTTTAACGGAAAGGTTTCCGCTAATTTACCAGATGGATTCACTGCTCCGGATAAAATATCCCAAGTTGCCTCGCCAACCGCTTCACCAGCTAAATAAGTTTCCAAAATAGCGGGTACCTGATCGGCCCACGGCATTTCAACAACAGACCCGTTTTGAAGTACAACAACGACATGTGGGTTGACGCTCAAAATCTGGTTAAGTGGTAGATTGTAAAATTAATCCGAACGCTGTTCGGACAAAAAAGATCAGCTTCCTTTAAAATGGTGTTTACCACAAACCCATCTTTTAGGAGCTGATCTTTTGTCTAGTATAACCTATTCCGAACGAATTAAAATCGAAACCTTTTGTGAACTAGGGCTGTCCAATATCCAAATGGGCGTTCGGCTGAACCGATCACCGTCAACAATTTCTTATGAATTATCTCGATGTCAACCTTATCAGGCTGAATTAGCACAAACAGATGCCGAATACAAGCGATCACGATGTGGTCGGAAAACTAAGCTGAGCGATGAGTTAAAGCAAAAAATTCTCAACCATTTACGTCTAAGCTGGTCACCAGGAATGATTGCTCACGAATTTAAACTAGCTACTAAATCTATTTATAATTGGCTAAATCAGGAGAGAATTGATTTCTCCTTGAATGATCTACCTGAACATGGCGTACGCCAACGGCGTAACGTTGACCAACGATCCAAATATAATCAATCTTTGGGGCGATCAATTGAACAGCGTCCCATGATGATTAATCAACGTAATCGCATCGGCGATTTTGAACTAGATACAGTCGTTGGTCCTCGTGGGCATAGTAAGGCAGTTTTATTAACTTTAATCGATCGAAAATCACGGTTCCTTTGGGCATACCGGTTAAAAGATCGGACGACAGTGACTGTTAATGAAGCACTAACTAAGTTCCTAACCACTTTTAATGGTCCGGTGCACAGCTTTACTGTGGACCGTGGCACTGAGTTTAGTGGGCTAGTATCACTTGAATCACAATATGGTATTAAGACCTATTACTGCCATGCTTATACGCCAGCTGAACGTGGTAGTAATGAACGCTTTAATCGGAATTTACGTTATTTTTATCCTAAAGGGACTCGTTTTGAACACATTAGTGCTCAAGATTTAACGACGACGTTACTCCAAATTAACCAGCGACCGCTTAAAATACTCGACTGGCAAACACCGTATCAGGTTATGCTGACAAATTTGTCCAAAAATTCGGATTAAATTTGCAATCTACCAAGTAACTTTACTTGTGCTTCCGGCAAGGACATCGTCGTTTTATCGAATCCCTCAGATTCCATGGATTCTGGAAAACCGGCAAAGAACACGACCTTATCGGCATCCTGAGCATTGGCCACCGCTTCATCTATCATGGATTGGTCTGCACCGTCGCCTTCAATTGCATATCCGGGTGCATAAGTGATGTCGTTTGGCAATGCACGGGCGACATCCAATGGTGTGACGACCTGATAAGCATTCACGTGGGAACTACCACTGCCCTGATAACGCGGTTGGTTAGCAAACGCACCAATGATAGCTAACCGATCTTGCGGTTTGATCGGCAGCATGTCCGACTCGTTCTTCAACAAAATGAGCCCATCGTCGGCCGCTTCACGGGCCTTAATATGTTGCTCGTCCATGGGATACGGCGAGACTTCTTGAGTACTGCCCCACTTTTCAACGGTTTTTAAGACGTACAGCACAGCCCGATTCAACGTTGCCATGCTTAGCTCACCACTTTTGACACCGTTAATTACAGCATCTTCTGATTCTGGTGAGTGCCCTGGCATCTCTAAATCCAAACCAGCTCTCAGGGCCGCCACTTGGTCAACCACGGCGCCCCAATCCGACAGAATTAGACCATCGAATCCCCACTCGTGTCGCAAAACATCTGTTAATAACCACTGATTTTGGGAATTTAATGTCCCATTAATGGCGTTATACGACACCATTACGCTAGCTGGATGGGCTTCGACCACGACTTTTTCAAACGCCGCCAGGTAAATTTCCCGCAATACTCGTTCACTCATGTTGGAGGAGTTGGTAAAGCGTTGGCTTTCACGATTATTAGCCGCAAAGTGTTTGATGCTGACACCGACACCCATCTCTTGAACACCGCGCACATATGCAGCCGCTATTTCTCCCGTCAAATATGGATCTTCAGAGAAGTACTCAAAGTTGCGGCCAGCCAACGGACTTCGTTTGATATTCATGCCTGGCCCCAGCAATAAGCTGATCTGCTCGTGACTGGCGGCAGTTCCGAGCGCTTTACCGGTGTCATGCATCATCTCGCGATCAAACGTACTAGCGGCCAACGCCGACCCAGGAAAATTAACGGCCGTTACACTCTTATTAACGCCCGTCGCATCTGTTCCTTCTTCCTGTTTGCGCAATCCGGAAGGCCCGTCTGTCATCATCATCCGCCCAACATTGAGACGCTGAACGCCAGCGGTATACCAAAAATCTTTACCAGAAACTAAGGCGGCCTTTTCAGCCAGTGTTAACTGATCGACAAAAGCCTCATCAACTTTAAATTGTTTCATTTTTCGCACCCCATTTGTCAGATATGTTTAACAATCATCTTTTCAGACACATGCTAAACCGCAGCAAACGGCGCTCGCATTAAAAACGTTTTCATTTCAATAAATAACAGTATTAATATTTCTGGTGCATAGTTAGGTCACCATCTTTTAAAACTACAGATAATTTTCTTAAGAAAATTTCTTGTTACCGTTTTAATAATCAACTTTAAGGCCATTTAAAGGTCGAACCCTGATAGTGAGTCTAATCTTGATTTGATGGAGGTTTGCCTATGTTAACTGTAAAAGAAATTGATCCTACCGAATTTATGTCGTTTGAACAACATTGTCCGACCGGCAATTTTTATCAAACCGTCTGGCAACAACGACTCTTATTACGGGAGCATAACCTCACCACGTTTCGTGGCCTATATGAAGACGATGAATTAGTTATGGCCGCACTGTTGGTTGGTCGAAAAATTCATTTCGGTTATCGGTTCGAAGTATACGGTGGACCAGTAATTGCACCGGACAAAGCCAGCGCCGATCGATTGCGCGTCTTTCTTGCCGACTTGGAGCAATATGCCTTCCAGCATCAAGGACTCGAATTGAAGCTAGTACCGAATTTAGACTTTCACATCCTAGACAACAACGGCACGATCATTGATTCGCAAAATGAAGCACTAGCGCAAGCACTCTCTGAAATCGGCTACCGATACGCTGACTTCAAGTCAGTTGGGTATAAGACCGCTATGCACGCTAATCACTACGTTTATAAAAAGGATCTAAGTCACTTGAACGCTGATACTCTGACTAAAAGTTACGGGTCTAAAACGCGCTATAGCCTCAATAAAGCCAAAGAGTTTGGCGTCACCCTCCGACAAATTCCATTTGATGAACTCAGTGAGTTTAAATACAACACTAATAAAACGGCTGAGCGGTTACACTTTGCAGACAAGCCACTCACCTATTACCAAGATGCTTTTGAAACGTATGGCAACCGGGTTCAGTTTGTCGTTGCGGAACTGAATTTGGATAATTATATTGCCATTTATCAGAAAAAAATCACGCACAACGATGCACAAATCAACGAACTGACTGCCAAGCATAAAGGTTACAACGAAGCCAAGATTGCTGAACTCAAACGTCAATCAAACAATCACACGCGAAAAATCGCCCAGGCTAAAATGTTTGCTGACGAATATGGCACGACGTTAAATATCGCCGGTGCAATGTTTATCATCCAACCACAAGAAATGGACTATGTTTTCAGTTACACAAACGAAGAATTCAAGATGTTTCGTGGCCCATTTCTCATTCAGGATGCCATGATGCACGAGGCAATCCGGCAGCACATCCAAACGTACAATTTTCTTGGTATTGCCGGTGAGTTCGATGGCTCTGATGGCGTGTTTGAGTTCAAAAAAGGATTTAATGGTTATCCAGCGGAAGAAATTGGTGAATTTACCAAGATTTTACGACCAGCAAAATACCAAATCATTTCAACATTAAGAGGTCTCAAACAGCTTGTTTCTTAAAAATCGCGTCGCTATTTCAAATGTGTAGTGCTTATTAACAGTTAAATTACGCAACAAATAAATAGTCACGCTTGTGAATTTTGTTTATTATCTATGAAAGCGATTCCGTGAAAACAGCAAGATAATAACTAGCATATAATCCTTGCAATAATCGAGTTTGTGAATCATTAAAAATGGTCTTGATAATTGTAACTTTTATAGTTATAGTTTATTTGTGAATGAGTTGTTAAATGTTTTCACAAATAATGAAAGAAGGTTTTTCAGTTATGGCTGAACGTAGTTACGATTTCTTAATGCCAAGTGTTAATTTCTTTGGCCCTGGTGTCATTGAAAAGATTGGTGACCGTGCCAAGATGTTAGGCATGAAGAAACCTGTTATCGTCACTGACAAGTTTTTGGAAGGTTTGAAAGATGGTGCCGTTCAACAAACTTTGGCTTCATTGGACAAAGCTGGCGTTGATTACGTTGTTTACAACAATGTTGAACCAAACCCGAAGATCCGTAACATCAAAGAAGTTAAGAAGTTATATGAAGAATCTGGTGCCGACTCAATCATCACTGTTGGTGGTGGTTCTGCTCATGATACTGGTAAAGGTGCCGGTATCATCCTGACAAACGGTGACGACATTACTAAATTGGCCGGTATTGAAACCTTGGACAAGGCTTTGCCACCATTGATTGCCGTTAACACGACTGCCGGAACTGGTTCAGAATTGACCCGTCACGCCGTTATCACGAACGAAGAAACACACTTGAAGTTCGTTGTTGTTTCATGGCGTAACATTCCGTTGGTTTCCTTCAACGACCCAACTTTGATGTTGGACGTACCAGCCGGTTTAACTGCCGCAACTGGGATGGATGCCTTCGTTCAATCCATCGAACCTTACGTTTCCGTTGACCACAACCCAATCACAGACTCACAATGTATCGAAGCGATCAAATTGATCGAAACTTCCTTACGTGAAGCCGTTGCAAACGGTCATAACCTAGAAGCACGGACTAAGATGGTCGAAGCTGAAATGTTAGCCGGAATGGCCTTCAACAATGCCAACTTAGGTTACGTTCACGCCATGGCTCACCAACTTGGTGGTCAATATGACGCCCCACATGGTGTCTGCTGTGCATTGCTATTGCCTTACGTTGAAGAATACAACATCGTTGCTGACCCAGAACGGTTTGCTGAATTAGCTAAGATCATGGGCGAAAACACTGATGGTTTGTCAACTCGTGACGCCGCTGAATTGTCCATCAAGGCCATGAAGCAAATGTCACAAGATGTTGGTATTCCAAAGTCCATCAAGGAAATTGGTGCAAAGCCTGAAGACTTTGAATTGATGGCTGAAAACGCCTTGAAGGATGGGAACGCCTTCTCCAACCCTCGTAAAGGTACTAAAGAAGATATCATCAAGATATTCCAAGCAGCTTACGACGCTAAATAAACTTTAGTAAGAGTTTTTCGAAATTGAGTAGTAACTGAAAATAGTGATCATCCAGAAATTTTGGATGATCACTATTTTTATGTCTCAAAATTACTTTTTAGCGCTTGGGAATCTTTTCTAACAGGCTATAGAATTGTGACTTGTCAGAGTAATCTGCCATGTAGACACCGTTTAGCCCTGCTTTTTGACCAATCGTTTCCAGTTCAATAACCAGATTTTCTTGGTCGGATGGGAAATGAATCTTAGCCTTCAGCGCCTGACTTCTAATATAGTTGACGAGTCTGTTAACCAGCGCTTCGGGATTCTTGACATCATCCATTTTCTTGTATGACTGTAATAACACATCTGTGATATCACGTAATTCCGAAGACTGATCTTTTCGATCAATCAACTGATTATATAAATCATCTATGTATTGTTTTGCGTTTGCTCTAACCGTTAAATCCTTGTCTGTACTCATATAATCGCTCCTTTTTAGGTATTAGCAGAAAAATATTGTTGTATAACTCTACTTTTCCTATTGTAAACGTTTTCTAGTGAGAGAGAAAGACGCAATGTTCACAAACGGTGTTTACAATTGTAGCAACAGCATGATAGCGTTGAATAATATCAGTGTAAAAGGCGGGCATCATGAAAAAGACATCATCATTAAGTGGCCATATCGGGGCACTCATTACCATTTTTCTGTGGGGTACAACGTTTATTTCAACGAAAGTGCTGTTACGGAGTTTCCAACCGGTAGAAATTTTACTTATTCGTTTTATCATTGGCGCAATCGCATTATTTCTCATTTATCCAAAAATTTTTAAGTTTACGTCGTGGAAACGCGAAGGGACATTTGCACTTGCAGGTTTGCTGGGAATTTCGCTTTATTACTTGTGCGAAAATCTAGCACTGACATACACACTGGCTGCCAACATTGGGGTCATCGTCTCCGTATCCCCGCTTTTTATCGCCATTTTATCTGCCGTACTTGATCACAAACGATTATCCGGTAGCTTCATCGTCGGTTTCGTGTTGGCAATCGCAGGTATCGCACTCATTTCGTTCAACGGAACCGGCGGCAGCGGTCATGGCGGCATCGTCGGTGATGTATTGGCATTGTTAGCGGCTGTCGTTTGGGCATTGTATTCATACATCGTGACACGCATGAACACTTTTCACTACAATTCGTTTCAAATGACGCGACGCACATTTATGTATGGTATCATTTTCATTCTGCCGATTTTCTGGCTTACCCATGGCACGATTAATATAACTACCCTTGTAGAACCAATTAATTTGGCTAATGTTCTCTTTCTCGGTCTGGGAGCTTCGGCGCTGTGTTTTCTACTCTGGACATTCGTTGTGCAAAAACTCGGTCCAGTACAGGCCAGTATTTATCTGTATCTTGTGCCCGTCGTCACGGTGATCGCCGCGTGGCTCATACTGAAGGAACCAATTACACCGGTTATGATTGTCGGAATCGTGCTGACTATTGGTGGGTTGGTGTTATCGGCGAGAAACTAACAAACACTGAAAAACTAAAAATCGAGAAGTCGCACAAATATAAATTTGCGACTTCTCGATTTTTTTACCTTAATAATGATCCTTACAAGAGTAAATTATCAGCTGGTTATTGTCGATTTGATACACTAACCGATTCATTGCATCAATTCGGCGTGACCATTTGCCTTCGAATTGATATCTTAGTGCTTCTGGCTTGCCTATCCCTGTAAAGGGCGTCCTGTCGATACTCTTTAACAGTTCATTGATACGTTTAACCGTTCTCTTGTCACCAGATTTATGCCAATACATATAGTCATTCCATGCATCGTCCGTCCACAATTTAATCATCTTCTAGCAACGTGTGCTGACTAACATTGCCAGCCAAATATTGTTGTTCACCCTTATCGATTTTTTCGGCTAGGTAAGGGTTAGACATGACATGAATGGTCTCCATCATAGCATCATAGTCACGTTTCCCAATGACAACAACATCATCTTTGGAATCCTTATTCGTAATAATCATTGGCACCGAATCATCGTTGATTTGCTTCATGTAACCTTTCAGGCCCTGCCTAAACGTTGAGTACGTAATTGCATCCATATGTCAGCACCTCCTTGTACAACATATTGTACAAGGAAGATTGGAAAACGGCAATAGAAATGACTCTGCAGTGCCACCTTTTTACATCGCCGCTACACCCAAACTCCGCGACTCCAGCACCGTCAGCAATGCTGCCACTGTATCCAGCACAGTAAATAACGGCACATCGTTAGCGATTGCAGCCTCGCGAATCTGAAGACTGTCACTTTGAGCCGACTCATCTAATCTCGAAGTATTGATCACCATCTGCAGTTTTCCTGCATGAATGGCAGTCACAGCATTGTTGTCAGACTCCGATACCTTACCGAGTACATCAGTTTTGATACCGGCTTGTTCAAGCATTGCTCCGGTTCCACTTGTGGCAACCAGATCGTAGCCAAGGTCTGTCAACCGACGGGCGAGTGTCAATGCCTCCTGTTTATCACGATCGGTAACAGTAATTAGTACCCGACCAAACGTTGGCACCTGAATTCCCACTGCCACGAAGGCTTTGTATAGCGCCTTTTCAAACGTCGGCGCCATCCCCATCACTTCACCCGTTGACTTCATTTCTGGGCCCAACAACGCATCAACCTCTGGCAGTTTGGTAAAGGAGAAGATTGGTGCTTTTACCGCAACCTGACTACTGTTAGGCAACAATCCCGTTTCGAAGCCGAGGTCGGCCAACTTATCGCCCAGCATTACGCATGCCGCTAACTGTGCAATTGGTGTATGCGTCACTTTAGCAATGAAGGGCACCGTCCGTGACGCACGTGGATTGACCTCAATCACATAGGCTTTATTGTCGTGAATCACAAACTGTACATTCATCATGCCACACACATTTAAGGACTTGGTCAGATCGATGGCAGCTTTCACCATCGACTGTTTTACGTGCTCACTCAAATGTTGTGGCGGATAAACGGCCATCGAATCGCCGGAGTGTACCCCAGCCCGCTCAATGTGTTCCATTAATCCCGGAATAATAACGGTGTCGCCATCTGAAATAACATCCAATTCTGCCTCAGTGCCCTCTAAGTACGAATCAATCAGTACGGGGTGGTCGTTTGAAACCTGCACCGCTCGAACCATGTAGTCGCGCAGTTCCGATTCATCAGCGACAATCTCCATCGCTCGGCCACCTAAGACATACGACGGCCGAATCAGCACGGGGTAACCAATCTCACTGGCCGCGCTGACCGCACCGTTCACCGTTGTCGCCGTCATCCCCACCGGTTGCGGCAACTGCAATTGCTTGATCACGTCATCAAACGCCTGTCTGTCCTCTGCCCGGTTCATGTCAGTCACACTAGTCCCTAGAACTTTGATGCCATGATCAGCCAATCCTTGTGCTAAATTAATTGCCGTTTGCCCGCCAAACTGAACCATGACGCCAAGCGGTTGTTCTTGTACCACCACGTTCAACACGTCTTCCAATGTCAACGGCTCAAAGTACAGCTTGTCTGAAATTGAGAAGTCCGTCGAAACCGTCTCTGGATTAGAGTTCATAATAATTGCTTCGTAACCAGCACGCTGAATTGCCTTAACCGCGTGGACTGTCGCGTAGTCAAATTCAACCCCTTGCCCAATTCGAATAGGACCAGAACCCAACACTAGAACGGACGTCCGACCACTCTTCACGGCCTCATTAGCACCATCGTACGTCGCATAGTAATAAGGCGTTTGCGAATCAAACTCCGCCGCAACCGTATCAACCATATTGTAGCTGACGGTAACTTGATGTTCTTCTCGCCAACTGCGAACTTGGTCAAACGACCAGTGCCATAGTGACGCAATTAATGCATCACTAATTCCGTTTTGTTTGGCGAGACGTAGCGTGGTTTCATCGCCAATGTGATCAACCAACAACTGTTCAAGGTCCACGACATGTTGAATTTTACTCAAGAAAAACATGTCAATTTTTGTTTTACAGTAGATTGTAAAATTAATCCGAACGCTGTTCGGACAAAAAAGATCAGCTTCCTTTAAAATGGTGTTTACAACAAACCCATCTTTTAGGAGCTGATCTTTTGTCTAGTATAACCTATTCCGAACGAATTAAAATCGAAACCTTTTGTGAACTAGGGCTGTCCAATATCCAAATGGGCGTTCGGCTGAACCGATCACCGTCAACAATTTCTTATGAATTATCTCGATGTCAACCTTATCAGGCTGAATTAGCACAAACAGATGCCGAATACAAGCGATCACGATGTGGTCGGAAAACTAAGCTGAGCGATGAGTTAAAGCAAACAATTCTCAACCATTTACATCTAAGCTGGTCACCAGGAATGATTGCTCACGAATTTAAACTAGCGACTAAATCTATTTATAATTGGCTAAATCAGGGGAGAATTGGTTTCTCCTTGAATGATCTACCTGAACATGGCGTACGCCAACGGCGTAACGTTGACCAACGATCCAAATATAATCAATCTTTGGGGCGATCGATTGAACAGCGTCCCATGATGATTAATCAACGTAATCGCATCGGTGATTTTGAACTAGATACCGTCGTTGGCCCTCGTGGGCATAGTAAGGCAGTTTTATTAACTTTAATCGATCGCAAATCACGGTTCCTTTGGGCATATCGGTTAAAGGACCGAACGACAGCGAGTGTTAATGAAGCACTGACTAAGTTCCTAACAACTTTTAATGGACCGGTGCACAGTTTTACTGTGGACCGTGGTACTGAGTTTAGTGGGCTAGTATCATTTGAATCACAATATGGTATTAAGACCTATTACTGTCATGCTTATACGCCAGCTGAACGTGGTAGTAATGAACGCTTTAATCGGAATTTACGTTATTTTTATCCTAAGGGGACTCGTTTTGAGCACATTAGTGCTCAAGATTTAACGACGACGTTACTCCAAATTAACCAGAGACCGCTTAAAATACTTGACTGGAAAACACCGTATCAGGTTATGCTGACCAATTTGTCCAAAAATTCGGATTAAATTTGCAATCTACCTTACTATGGATTGTTTCACGTGGAACACCGCGTCGCAGTAATTCTGCGACCCTGAATAGTCGATCGTCCCGCGCTGGCATTAAACTCGCTAACAAGAGTGGTGTGGTAACCTGCTCAAAGCGTGACTTCCTTAGGTCTGTGACACCAATTTCTAGTGACCGCACCGCTTTGTTGAGTGCTTCATCGAAGTTCCGGCCAATCGCCATCACCTCACCAGTGGCCTTCATTTGAGTTCCTAGTTGACGGTCAGCTAATGGAAATTTATCAAACGGCCAGCGCGGAATCTTAACCACTACATAGTCCATTGCTGGTTCGAACGCTGCAACAGTTTTGTTCGTCACCGGGTTTTTGATCTCATCGAGGTTCAATCCGACCGCAATCTTTGCGGCCATTTTTGCAATGGGATAACCAGTGGCCTTCGAAGCCAGCGCTGAGGAACGGGACACGCGTGGGTTTACTTCAATAATGTCGTAGTGATCACTGTTTGGATCAAGCGCCATCTGAATGTTGACACCACCCTCGATATTAAGGGCACGAATAATCTTTAGCGCCGAATCACGCATCATTTGATAATCACGATCAGACAACGTTTGCACCGGCGAGACAACAATCGAATCACCGGTGTGAACACCTACAGGATCAACGTTTTCCATAGATGCCACAATGAGTGCAGTGTCCGCATGGTCGCGCATCACTTCAAACTCGATCTCCTTGTAACCGGCAATTGAACGTTCAATGAGCACCTGTGTTACCGGGGACAATTCCAGACCATTTGCAGCGATTGCCCGCAACTCATCCTCGTCATTGGCGATTCCTCCACCAGTACCACCCAGTGTGTATGCTGGCCGAACAATAACGGGATAACCGATTTGTTTTGCAAACGCCAATGCCGGCGCTAATTCCGTGACCGTTTTCGAAGCAGGTACCGGTTCATTCAGTTTATCCATGAGTTCTTTAAACTGCTCACGATCCTCGGCCTGCTCGATAGCCGTAAGCTTAGTGCCCAACAATTCGATGTTTAACGCAGCCAAAATACCGTCTTCATCCAGCGCTTTGGCCATGTTCAGGCCTGTTTGCCCACCAAGTGTTGGTAGAATTGCCTGAGGTCGTTCCTGACGAATGATCTGTTTTAAAAATGGTAACGTCAGTGGTTCCAAATAGACTTTATCAGCAATCTCCGGGTCTGTCATAATCGTTGCCGGATTTGAATTTACCAGTACAACCTCGTAACCTTCTTCGCGCAATGCCATCGTCGCCTGCGTACCGGAGTAATCAAACTCAGCGGCCTGACCAATCACAATCGGGCCAGAGCCAATAACCATAATTTTATGAATATCTGTCCGTTTAGGCATGTTCAGGGGCCCCTTTCTTCGTCATTAAATCAACAAAATGGTCAAACAGATCATCTGCATCGTGTGGGCCAGGCGCCGCATCTGGATGAAATTGAACCGAAAACGCCGACTGGTCCTTCAAACGTAATCCTTCGACGGTGTGATCATTGACTTCCTCATGGGTAACTACCAGTGAAGTACCGGCCGCCGATGCGGCATCCACCGCGTAACCGTGATTCTGCGAGGTAAAAGCGAGATGTCCCGTCTGTAGATTTTTCACCGCATGATTGAAGCCACGGTGACCTTCATGCATTTTGAATGTCTCAGCGCCATTGGCTAACGCGAACAATTGATGTCCTAGACAAATACCCATCAATGGCACGCGTGTTTCGAGCGTTCTGATTTGCGTCAGGCAAGGCGTCATTGTCCGTGGGTCGCCAGGTCCATTTGAGAGCAAAACGCCGTCTGGATGAGTATTCAAAATCGTTTCAGCATCAGTATCTGCTGGGAACACAGTGACATTGATTTGCCGTTTGGCTAATGCACGAAGGATTGAATTTTTCATCCCAAAGTCAATCAAAGCTACGTTCAAGCCCGTATTTGGCGCAACGTAAACGGATTTTGTGGTAGCTCGTTCAACTAAATCGGGTTGTTCAAACGCCTTCAATTTTTTAAAAATATCATCCGATGGTGCATCAACCAGCGCTGCTCTAACTGTACCAAGCGAACGAATTTCTTTTGTCAGCGCCCGCGTATCGACACCGGTTATCCCAGGCAACCCCATCGTTTGAGCCCATTCTGGCAACGATTGAGTAGCGCGCCAATTAGATGGCCGGGTGGCGACTTCGTGAACGATTACCGCACTTGCGGCTGGTTTTAGCGATTCAAAATCAACTGCATTAATGCCGTAATTGCCAATTAGTGGATACGTAAACGTCAATAATTGGCCGCGGTAGGACAGGTCCGTAAGGGATTCCTGATAACCGGTCATCCCCGTGTTGAACACTAACTCACCCATCACATCACAGTCTGCGCCGAAGCCTTCCCCCCAATAAACTGATCCGTTTTCTAACACCAATGCCCGTTTATTCGTTGTCATCATGACCTCCTGTGTTATCAGTCGTCGCGTCATACACAATTTCACCGTCAACCATGGTTATTAACGTCATCCCCGTCACTGTCTGGCCGACAAACGGACTGTTAACCGCTTTAGACGCAAACTCATTGGCGTTGATTGTATGTCGATGCGAAATATCAAACATCGCTAAATCAGCTTTCATCCCAACTTTCAGGACAGTTGGAGCATCTAAATCAAATGCCGATGCAGGTGCCTTTACTAACCATTGTTGCAACTGCCCCAAGGTAGCCAAGCCGCTTTCAACGAAGTGGGTGTAAAGCAGTGGGAAACAGGTTTCCAATCCAGTGATGCCAAACGCTGCGGTGCGAAAATCGCCACGTTTGTCCGCCACACTATGTGGTGCATGATCAGTCGCTACCATATCGATCGTGCCATCCAACAAACCAGCGATAACCGCCTCACGGTCAGCCGGTGTGCGCAATGGCGGATTCATTTTTAAGTTCGTTTGCGTAGCAGATTGAATGTCCGTGTCATCCAGCAACAGGTGATGCGGTGAAACTTCAGCAGTTACATGCACCCCCATCGCCTTAGCAACCCGAACGAGTTCCACACCAACCTTCGTTGAAAGGTGGGCAACGTGATAACGAACGCCCGTTGCTTGCGCTAACACCAGGTCACGAGCCAGTTGAGATGTCTCCGCCAGTGGATCTGCACCTGGCAATCCCAACTGGTCTGCCCGTTCACCCTTATTCATCACGCCACCATTCATCAATGATTGATCTTCAAGGTGGGCAACAAGTGACCGATTAACAGCCTTAGCAGCCTTCATCGCAGCCAACATTGTGGCGGCACTTTGTACCCCTTTGCCATCGTTCGTAAAACCAATAGCTCCAGCCGCTGCCAGTTCTTTGATAGGACTCACCGTCTCGTCCGTCAGATTGGCGGAAATGGCGCCATATTGTTTCACGTGAATCAATCCTGATTCTTCGTTACGACGCAATTGTTGCCGTAATAGTGTGGCTGTTACTGGTACTGGATTTAAGTTCGGCATCGCCAGCACAGTCGTGAAACCACCTCGTGCTGCTGCTCTACTCCCTGTTGCAATCGTTTCTTTGTCCTCGAAACCTGGTTCACGGAAATGAACATGAACGTCAATTAGGCCGGGCATCAGTAGCGCTCCCTGTGCGTCGATAACGCGCTCGTCATCGTTTGCGTCAAGATCATGGTCCGTAATTGCCTTTACTTTGCCATCCTGAACTAGAATATTTCGACGAGCCTCTGCTCCTGTTTCATCAATGATCGTGGCGCCTTTAATTAGTAACCGCATGTTTAGCCTCCGTGACACTCGTCAAAATGGCCATCCGCGCAAAGACACCGTTTGCCATTTGCTTAAAGATTCGTGATTTCGGTGATTCAACCAGACTATCCGCAATTTCCACACCGCGGTTCACAGGTGCCGGATGCATAATAATCGCTTGCGGTGCCAAACGTTCATACCGAGCTACCGTAAGGCCGTAAGCGTCATGATAAGATACCGCATCAAAATGCTCATCGGCAGCTTCTGACAACCGTTCGTGTTGAACTCTGAGCATCATCATCACGTCGATTGATGATAGATCATCATCAAGTTCAACACGCTGGCCAAACTGATCGAAATCCGCCGGATACCAACTGGCTGGGCCGGCGAAGCTAACGTTTACACCCAGTCGCTGCAAGATTTCAGCATTTGAACGCGCAACCCGTGAGTGACTTAAATCGCCGACAATACGAATATGTAGCCCTTCAAAATGACCAAACTCTTCGTAGATCGTCATGAGGTCAAGCAAACTTTGTGAAGGATGTTGTCCAGAACCATCCCCTGCGTTGATCAAAATTGGCATTAGTCCAGATGCATCATTCAATAAAGGTTCATACCAGTCTGTCTGTCGATGGCGCACAACGACGGCGTCGACACCAATCGCACCCAGAGCTTTAAGCGTGTCCGACAAACTTTCACCTTTTGTCGTTGAGCTGCTACTTGGATCAACAAGAATCTGAGACCAACCTAATTTAAGTTCCGCCATTTGAAAACTACTTTTAGTCCGCGTCGAGTTTTCGAAAAACATATTGGCGACGGTGTGCTTTTGTTCAGGAATCTCTGCGGTACCTTGCTTAAAAGCTATCGCTTGCTTGATTAACTGCATAACCTCTTCGTTCGTCAACGTGTTCAAATTCGTAAATTGATTCATGTTGCAGCTCCTTTATTTGTTTTTTGGCAAATAAATAGCCCCTGAAAAATTCCGAGAATCTTTCAGGGGCTTCGCTGTTTTGCTTATCAATGGTCCACGAGTACTGTCGCGCAGTACTGCAACCAAACCGAATTCCTTTTAAGCCTCTCGGACTTAATTAAAGGTTATTTGGTAGATTGCAAATTTAATCCGAATTTTTGGACAAATTGGTCAGCATAACCTGATACGGTGTTTTCCAGTCAAGTATTTTAAGCGGTCTCTGGTTAATTTGGAGTAACGTCGTCGTTAAATCTTGAGCACTAATGTGCTCAAAACGAGTCCCCTTAGGATAAAAATAACGTAAATTCCGATTAAAGCGTTCATTACTACCACGTTCAGCTGGCGTATAAGCATGACAGTAATAGGTCTTAATACCATATTGTGATTCAAATGATACTAGCCCACTAAACTCAGTACCACGGTCCACAGTAAAACTGTGCACCGGTCCATTAAAAGTTGTTAGGAACTTAGTCAGTGCTTCATTAACACTCGCTGTCGTTCGGTCCTTTAACCGATATGCCCAAAGGAACCGTGATTTGCGATCGATTAAAGTTAATAAAACTGCCTTACTATGCCCACGAGGGCCAACGACGGTATCTAGTTCAAAATCACCGATGCGATTACGTTGATTAATCATCATGGGACGCTGTTCAATCGATCGCCCCAAAGATTGATTATATTTGGATCGTTGGTCAACGTTACGCCGTTGGCGTACGCCATGTTCAGGTAGATCATTCAAGGAGAAACCAATTCTCCCCTGATTTAGCCAATTATAAATAGATTTAGTCGCTAGTTTAAATTCGTGAGCAATCATTCCTGGTGACCAGCTTAGATGTAAATGGTTGAGGTAGATTGCAAATTTAATCCGAATTTTTGGACAAATTTGTCAGCATAACCTGATACGGTGTTTGCCAGTCGAGTATTTTAAGCGGTCGCTGGTTAATTTGGAGTAACGTCGTCGTTAAATCTTGAGCACTAATGTGCTCAAAACGAGTCCCTTTAGGATAAAAATAACGTAAATTCCGATTAAAGCGTTCATTACTACCACGTTCAGCTGGAGTATAAGCATGGCAGTAATAGGTCTTAATACCATATTGTGATTCAAGTGATACTAGCCCACTAAACTCAGTGCCACGGTCCACAGTAAAGCTGTGCACCGGGACCATTAAAAGTGGTTAGGAACTTAGTTAGTGCTTCATTAACAGTCGCTGTCGTCCGATCTTTTAACCGGTATGCCCAAAGGAACCGTTATTTTCGATCGATTAAAGTTAATAAAACTGCCTTACTATGCCCACGAGGACCAACGACTGTATCTAGTTCAAAATCGCCGATGCGATTACGTTGATTAATCATCATGGGACGCTGTTCAATTGATCGCCCCAAAGATTGATTATATTTGGATCGTTGGTCAACGTTACGCCGTTGGCGTACGCCATGTTCAGGTAGATCATTCAAGGAGAAACCAATTCTCCCCTGATTTAGCCAATTATAAATAGATTTAGTAGCTAGTTTAAATTCGTGAGCAATCATTCCTGGTGACCAGCTTAGACGTAAATGGTTGAGAATTTTTTGCTTTAACTCATCGCTCAGCTTAGTTTTCCGACCACATCGTGATCGCTTGTATTCGGCATCTGTTTGTGCTAATTCAGCCTGATAAGGTTGACATCGAGATAATTCATAAGAAATTGTTGACGGTGATCGGTTCAGCCGAACGCCCATTTGGATATTGGACAGCCCTAGTTCACAAAAGGTTTCGATTTTAATTCGTTCGGAATAGGTTATACTAGACAAAAGATCAGCTCCTAAAAGATGGGTTTGTTGTAAACACCATTTTAAAGGAAGCTGATCTTTTTTGTCCGAACAGCGTTCGGATTAATTTTACAATCTACTGAGTATTCAAAATTGCACTACCGTCAGCATTTAGAACACCAGCAAGGCTATTCAATCCATACGTCTGTGAAGGCGACATTGCCAATGGTGCACCGATCATCAAAACGATGTGTCCGACAATCACTTGCCACAGTGGACTGTTGCTACCAGTCGATAATAGAATCACGACACCTAATGCTGCAATGAAGAAACCACCACGAGATAACCATTTAGCTCCGTGGTTATCATACAGTCGGCCAGCTAAACCAGAAACTGCTGCATTAACAATTCCACCAGGGAGCATTGCAATCCCAGTTAATCCAATTGGCAAACCAATGACACGCTGCAAGTACATTGGAAACAGATACATCGACGCTAAAATTAAACCAAAATCAAGCATTACCAAGAGTGTCCCGACAGCAAAGGGTTCTGATCGAAATACAACGAGGTTCAAGATTGGGTATTTGATATTAGATTGACGAATTGTAAAGATGATTAGCGAAAGCAGACCAATGATGAGTGGCACAAGCACTTTAACTGAAATCCAACCAGCATCACTAGCGAAGGATGCCCCCAGAACAATCCCAGAAAAACCAATTGTAGAAGCAAAAATTGAGATCCAATCAACAGGTGTTTTACTTTGTGAATATACATTTTCCAGATACAACGCATTAAGAACAAACGCGAGAATCAGAAACGGAAGTAGTACCCAGAAAACAGCATTCCAAGCAAAATTTGCCAAGACCAAGCCCGTTACTGTTGGCGCAATCGCAGGGGCGAACATGATAACCAAAGCAGACAGCCCCATGATCGTACCCAGTTTATATGGCGGAAAAATCTGCATCGCAACAGAAAACATTAATGGTAAAACGACACCAGTGCCAATCCCTTGAATCATTCGTCCAAGTAAAACAATCCCAAAATTACTACCCAATGCAGAGATTAAGACACCGACAATGAATGCACCCAATGCAGATAATACAATCCGCTTTGTAGAAAACCACCGCGTTAATAGCCCAGAAAGTGGCATGCAGATTCCTATGACTAACATGTAGCCGGTAACAAGCCACTGTGCCGTCCCTTGTGTGACATGTAGTTCTGCCATGATGCTAGATAGTGCAACATTCAATGCAGTTTCAGAGAACATCCCCACGAATCCACCAATCATGAGGCCAAACATAGCCAACGCAGGGTGCTTCACCTTTACGCGTGCCTGGGGTAAACCTTGTGCTTGTGAAATTTTCAAAATAAAATACCATCCTGTATATATTTTTGGTCGAAGCAGAATGAGAGCAAAAAAAAACGGCCTCTAAAGGCCGATACCGAGGACTTCCCCGGTGTAGCAACAATCCGGAATGGCGACCGTCTTGCCACGATTCTAATGTTAGCATTTCGTAAAAACGCGCTTTCGTTACTTAACCGGGGCTCATTATATCGGGCGATTTCAAAAAAAGTCAAGTTTTTTTCGACGAGCTTCTGAAAAACTAGTTAAAAATGGGTACTGTGTCGTGCAACGTACACCGCTTCACGTTTTAATCTAAAATTATCAGTTGAATCATCGCGCCAGGCTTCAAAAGTTCTACATAAGTATCTATACCAAGCTAAGCCTACCATCAAAGATATTCTGCCTGATAGGCCAACAGGTAGTGATCTGGAGGAAGAACAAGTTTACACTAAGCTAACATTTTGATCGATATCATTAAGCATCATCCAAAAGTGTCTAATACACGAAAGCTGTTATAAAACTGAGGCGAAGATAGCTGAACTCAAAATCAAATATGGATATGGAAGATACTGGTCGAATTACATTTATGCCATGACGCTCTTCTATGCCAACATGGAACAAATCTTGATTCAAACGACCAAGAAATACGGCCTGGAACAGTCACCCCAGACATCAAAAGACGGTTGGAATTTTCGAAATTCCAACCGTCTTTTATTAGTTGAACGCTTCCAGATGAGGCTGTTTTTCAGCAATCTTCTAACCAGCCCGTGCTTTTTGATGAAATTATGCAAAATCGACTAGTCTAAATACATCTCGCCGCAAGTCGGATCGGTACTTCAAAATAATCAACCCGTTGAAGACGATCATCATCACACCCAAAACAAGTACATCCGTCCTAATACTGCCGTTTAATGAAATTGACTGTCGTAGCCCGTCAATCAGATAAGTCATCGGAAGATACGGATTGATGACTCGAGCATAACCACTTGTCAGTTCGACCGGATACACACCAGCCGAGGCAGACAGTTGGAGCACCAGGATAATTGTGATCAACCAGGTACCGAAGCCGCCAAGCACGATTCGCAAACAGAATATCAATGACAAAAAGGTCAGCGAACCTAATAACAGCATACTTGCCAATTTAATCTGAGAAGTCGGCATTAAGTGATTACCCCAAGTCAGCGCCAAGAAAAGTAAACCACTTTGTACGGCGCCAAGTGCCCCGATAACTGAAAATTTTGATAGCCACCAGACAACTGCAGACTTAGGTCGTGACTTCGGTAAATAAGCATCGAACATAGTCCCTAAACCAATACCGCCGACAAACAAGCCGATGGCAATAAAGAATGGTGCCATGCCTGTCCCGTTGTTGGGTACTTTCGCCACGTCTGTTGTATCAGCGACCACTGGCGAGGCAATGTCGCCAGCTGTCCGGCGTTGCTCGTGTAATTGTTGTAGTTGGTGAACACTACCTGCAAGACTAGTGGTAAGCCGCGTACTTCCTAGAGTGAGCGCCGAACTACCATCATGCAGTTTTGCTAGGGCCGCATTCAGTTTACCCACACCACCGACAATCTCTGGTGACGTTAGGTTGGCGGTCTGCAATCCCTGCTGCAAACTAGTTGTTCCCACACCAACTTGTTGAATGCCGTTGGTTAAACTAGTCAATCCCGTTGTCACCTGATTGCTGCCCTTAGCTGCGTTCGCCATGCCCATTTGCACATGACCGATCGCCGTCAATAAAACACTGACGTACATTGCACTGACTTGCTTTGAAACCTTTGATTGAATCGCTGTGGCCGCCCCTGCAGTCATTTTTGAAACGACAAAATTACGACCAGAATTAACTGTATATCGGATGTGCAAACGTTGTGGTGAGCTCGTTAACAACGTTGTCGCATCACTAGAAAACCGTTTGGGAATTGTCACGACCATGTAGTATTTACCATTTCGAATCCCCGTGGCGGCCGCTTTGGCTGTTGTCACATGATAATCAAGTGAATCCGAACGACGTAGTTTAGTTGTTAATTGTTTACCAATCGCAATCCGTTTGCCACGATAGTTCTGCGGCCGATCCTGATTCACAATCGCAACCGGAATCCGGTCCATTTTCCCGTAAGCATTCCACATTGACGATAGGTATAAAAGACAATAAATTGCCGGGATCAATGCAATTAAAATTAATCCAATTAGCGTACTCCGGCTATGCCATAATTGCTGCCATTCTTTTCTCACCATCTCATTCACGTTCCTCTCTAACCAAAACTTATCAGGTGTTTCGGTTGTCGATACTAAGTGAAAGACACAGTGCAAACAATGGACAAAATGCATTCAACTGTCAATTTGACTAGACCACTAAACCAACTCCAAAAAGATCCAGTCCCTTGAAAGGCATGAGAGAACGTGCCTTCACAAAAGTCCCAATCCGTACATGAAATGAACACTTTCTGCCAACCTGCCCATTGTCTGTCTTGATGACGCTTCTATACTAAAAATAAGCCGTTGATCAAACCCAATTAATGGGCCTCGGCAACGGCTTATATGACGTTAATTAAAATTATTTTTCATTCTGAACAAGCGCAGTCAAATCAATGGGTGACAGTACTCGACTGTTCATAAAAATATCAAAAATTTCCCGCGGAGATTCCGGCTGTGCCTTTTGAAACCACTGGGTGATAATACCGGAGATATTTTGAACAAGAATGGCCCGTGCATACTCTAAGGGAATGCCTTCTCCGTGCTGATCTGACTCTCCAGTAATCGTTTCACGTGCTACCTCAGCTGTAATGAATGCTGTCATTTTACTCATCACTGATGATTCTGGAATTCGGTAAAGCGTTTGAACGAGCCGTTTGTGACGATTAAGGTAAACAAACATGTGATAGAAGACATTATCGGTCACTTGGTCACTTTTCTTCAATGCTACCTTCGTGTAGTCAGCAAAAATCTGCTCAATACCCGCTATCAACTCATCCTCATAGGCCGCCAGCATCGCATATTTATCCACATAATGAAGATAAAATGTCCCCCGGCTGATGTGAGCAGTAGTTGCAATATCACGAATGGTCATTTTTCGAAAAGTTTTGGCAGTCACAAGCTTAACAAACGCTTTTTTAAGCGCAACTTCCGTATTCTTTTCCTTTGTGTCTTGTGTCGTCATCCGCTCAGCTCTTTTCCGTTTTACATTACATCTGTTCTACATTACATCTGTTCTACATTACAGCTCTTACATTGATTCTACTTAATTTTCACTTCAAAACCTAGAGGCCGTTTATGTCAAAAGAAGTTGTCGATATCTCACAAAAACTACAAACAACCAGTAAGCATCGAATGGCAATGGCACGGCGACTCATCTATTTGAACATGAGTGTCTACCTACTTATGTCTGTCGGTGAATTACTGATTGGCCGATTCGGTCACGCAACGGTACTCATCGCTGATGGTAAAAATAATATCACAGGTGTGCTATCTTCTGTTTTACTACTTGTCGGTCTGCACTTTTCCAGCATCCCCCGTGATGATGTCCATCAAGAAGGTCACTGGCAATATGAAACCATTGCCGTATTTTTAGCTGGCATCATTATGGATCTTGTTGGCCTGAACTGTCTATGGTCTGCTGGGCAAAGTATGATTGCTATCATAATGGGTCAAACATCCGCGATTCGCATCATCGCAGCCTATACAGCAGCCATTTCTGGCACTCTAATGCTTGTGATCAGTCGAATCAATCATCTTATTGGTGTACGAACGCAAGACAGCGCGTTAATTGCTTCAGCACGAGATTCGCTCAGTGATGCTTTTACATCTTACGGCACTATGATTGCTATTTTTCTCACCTATTGGTTACGGCTAAATTGGTTTGATAGTCTCGCAACGCTTATCCTAGGTATTTATATCATCGTGAACGGTAATCAAATTATCAGTACCAGCGCTGAAAAATTGTCCAATGGCTTCAACCCTGTGATGCAGGCCCACATTCGTCATTATATTGGCCTAATGCCCGGTGTACGTGATATCGACTATGTTAATGGCCGTTACACAGGTGACAACATTATTATCGAAACTGAAATCCGCGTTTCTGGCAAACTATCCACCACAGAGAGTTTCCAGCTTTGCAAACGTATTGAAGCAGATGTACAAACACAATTTCCGATTTTGTATTGCTGCATTCAAGTACGACCATTTCCTAACAGTATCGACTAAATAACGTGTAACCCAAGACTGAGGATTACACGTTATTTTTGGAATATTAGTCAGTTGTCACGATAACTTGCCCTGGCTGTGGGTTTGCCATGACGTAATCTTGCGCCTTTGCAATGTCTGCTAACTTAAACGTCTTCGAAATCGGGATGCTCAGGTGATTGCGTTTGATCAAATCAAAAATTTCATCAAATAATGCCTGACTTGGTTCACCACCGTCGAATACAGACAGATAGGCACCGCCGAGCGTAAATGGATCAAACTCTTTAAAAATCCACTCGCCAGCCAGCAATCCAATCATACAGCACACACCACCGCGGTTTACATGTTGAATGGAATCCAAGCAACTGACCGTACCGACCATATCAACAATGCCATCAAACTTTTTATCCGTTTGAAGTTGGTTGTCCTGATCAATGACGACGTGATCGGCGCCTTGATCCAGCAATAATTGCTTACGTTCAGGCTTTCGCGTCGTGGCTGAAACCTCAATGCCTAGTGACTTAGCCAGGCCAATCATCGCCATCCCCACTGCAGTCGTGCCGCCACGGACTAACAATGATTGACTCTTTTGCACTTTCGTCATTCTCATTGCACCAAACGCGGTATAAAAGTTTTCCGGGTACTGTGCCAACGTTTGCCAATCAACATCATCGTCAACCGCAAACAATAGTTCATCGGGAACTAAAGCATACTCTTGATAACTACCGTCAAATTCACGACCAAAGCCACCGTTAATCACGAGAACCCGCTGGCCTTTAGTAAATTTCGAGTTTGCAGCTGGTTCAAATACTTCACCGACGGCCTCCACACCAATGACTCTTGGAAACTTAACTGATGGCGAGCCTCCTGCACGCGTCAATACTTCGTAACGATGAATTCCAAACGCCTTAATGTTAATCACCGTATGTGTCGCATCAGCCTTGGGAATGGGCCGATCTTCTATCTTCAATACACTTGAGTCGCCAGGCTCACTAATCACAACTGCACGCATTTTCCAACCTCCTAGTAAAATTTACTAATCATAACCTATTCCTACTGTAAGCCTTTTCTTGGATAAGGAAAATAAAACGAAGATTTTATATTGACAATGTTACTATTAACAATTATAGTATCAATTGTTCGAACGATACTATAATTGTTAATATGAAAGTGACATTGATTATGAAAAATAAAAACATGCTATTAATTCTAACCATGTGTATCGGCACTTTTCTATGCATGCTGGACACAACGGTGATGAACATTGCCTTACCCGCAATTCAAACCAGTATGAACGTGCCACTGGACCAGTTATCCTGGGCACTTAACATCTACACGATCACGTTTGCCGTACTCACTATTCCTTTAGCCCGGCTAGCTGATATTTTTGGTCGTAACAAGGTCTATCTCCTCGGTTTGTTGACATTTGCGATTGGTTCCTTTGTTTCAGGGGATGCAAATATCCCAGCAACTCTGATTGTCGGTCGAGGCATCCAAAGTATTGGTGCTGCGATTATTTTCCCAACCAGCATGACTATCGCTATTGCTTCGACCTCACAGGAAAAACGTAAAACTGCACTGCTTACAATTGGTCTCACACAAGGTCTGGCCTCAACTTTAGGCCCGACCATCGGTGGTGTGGTCACTGAGTTCCTAGGTTGGCGCTGGGTCTTCTACATCAATCTCCCCTTACTGTTGATTGCCTTTATTGCCGTGATTATGCAATTACCGCTACGTCATGAACCACGAATCAACGCTAAAATTGATTTTGGTGGCATGTTACTTTTGATGGTGACCTTATTTTCACTCACATTATCCCTAACGCAGGCCACAGATTGGGGTTGGACGAGCAAACGGATCATCGGTCTAGCGGTCTTGACTGTGATTGCTTTTATTGCCTTTGTCTTCCTAGAATCACGTGTGAAATCTCCAATGGTTCGTCTAGATTTGTTTGCTGACCGTCAATTTTCTGGTGCGGCCCTCACTGTTATCTTGGCCGGCTTATTGTTAATCGCAGTGATGGTCATTATGCCAACATTCTTCACACAGGTTCAGGGCAAAACAGAACTTATCGCGGCTCTGTTAATCACACCAGCCTCGTTCATGATTTTTGTGATGTCACCAATCGCTGGAAACATTATTGAACATTACGGTCCCCGTTTGATTATTACTTTAGGATTTTTGTCCATGGCGGCTGGTTATGGTGTTCTTGGCTTTATGAATCCTGACCGTTACTGGCAAACATTGATTGGCCTTGTTCTGCTCGGTGCTGGGTATGGCGTCATTATTGGGCCCATCACTGTCCTGGCCGCATCTGACTTTGAAGGCGAAAAATTGACGGCTTCTCAGTCCGTTATGGGTGTTCTTCGTCAAATTGGGAGCGTTCTGGCTGTTGCTATCTTCGTGTCTCTACTGACAAGTAACATCAATACTGCAAAAACAACAGCCTGGCATGATGCCCGCAACCGTATTGAACAAACATCTTTGTCTCAGACCACCAAGCAAAAAATGTTAACCGTTACTCATCAACATTTCACGAGTAATGGTGCTAAAACATCAGGTCATCACAGTAACGGCATCAGCCAGCAACAGCAGGCACAGATTATTTCTCGAGAAACAGCCTTGGCTACTGTTAAAGCCCATGTTGATCAACTTCCAGCACCACAGCAGGCAATTGTCCGTCAGCAAATCAAGACACAAGTGACCAAAAAGGTTTCCGCCGTCATCAAACATGACAATCGTGAAATCAAACGAACTAGTTCTTCTATCGCAACACACACAAAGTCTTTGATTTCACAGGCGTTCTTAACGTTATATCGACATGCATTTCCGTTTGCCATTGTGTTTGTTTTCGTTGCCCTTCTCTTTTACCGTCGTAAAGATTACTTGGCACTCATTCATCACGATGTAAAAGTCGAACAATAAACATATCAATATTTATAAATTCTGTGATAATCTGTATTTAACCTTCAAAGGAGTCAGAGTATTCATGAAAAGTCGCCAAATCGTTCTTGGAATTTTAAAAAGTGGGCCTCAAACTGGCTATGACATTACTCAGTTATTTCAAACCAGTTTTGCCTTTTTCTTCGACAGTTCAGCTGGCATGGTGTACCCCGCCCTGCGCAAACTGGAAAAGGACGGTTTGGTGACTAAAGAAATTGTGCCACAACAAGGTAAACCGGATAAACACGTGTACACCATTACGGACGCCGGAAGTCAGGAATTTGAGGACTACTTAAAGTCGCCCGTAGAACCAGAAAGTGTCAAATCGGACTTCTTGGCACGGCTGATGTTTGGTGAGTTTGTCGATCCTAAGCATATCGTTCAAATTGTTAAAGATGAAATTGCTAAGGAGACTGAAGAAGCTGAACAACTACAACAGCGCCTTAAAAATTATCTGCCAACGTACAATAAAACAATGTCTACCGGACAAAAGCTTGCCTTTGCCTATGGCATAAATTCAAGTAAGACTGAAATTGCCTTTTTACAGCAATGGTTAGACGAGCATCCAGACGGCAAGTAATTGCCACACACGTCGAACTATATATTCAAAAAGGACCCGATGAAGATTTTTAAGCTTCATCGGGCCTTTTAAATTTCGTATGTTAATGGTCTCTGTTACTCTGACCACTCAGTTATTAGCAATTAGTAATCCCACTTGCTTAGGAATCATAATTGCGCCGTCACGCTGTCTTAATGCCTCGAAATACGTCGCAAGTTGTTTTAACAACGCATCATCAATACCGTCGTCAGGTGTTCTCGTAGATTCAATCCAAGCAATCAAGTCCGCCGTTTTCGTAATACGTAAACTATCTGGGTAATCGCGACGGGCAACCTGTCTAAACGCAGTCTCTAATTGTGGTACTCCGTTTTGCAAGTTAAAGCTCAGCTGGTCAGAAAAAGACGTATTTGATGGTTGAATTGATTGAATAGCAGTATGCAGGTAATATTCCATGCCATGATTTCCATTCGCTGATGTGTAGAATGTGCCGTGCGGTTTCAGAACTCGCCTAATCTCACGGATCGCCAAGGCAATATTGGGGACAGTATGTAATGTATGATTAGCAATAACGATATCAAATGTACCGTCCTCAAACGGAATTGACTGGGCATCGATTTTTAAGCAATTAACCCGAGAATCCTGGTCAAATTGCCGCGTTACCTGATCAACCATGCCCTGAGAGTAGTCAGATAACGTTAATTGAACGGTCGACGAAATCTGAGTCAAATAGCCTTCCCAAAGACTACCATTGCCGCAGCCCAACTCTAATATTTTGTCACCTGGACGAATCGTTATCTGCTCACGCAGCCAAGGCATCAGCCCTTGGCTGTTCGTACTGTACTGTTGATGCAATCGTTGGCGAATTGAGAGATTCTTGTCTGTTTGATACTGTGCATTATTTTCAGATTGTGTCGTCATATCATTCCAAGCCTCCAAAGAACTCATGTGGCAAGGCACCGAAATGACCTTACGCCATGATGAATAATCTAACTATTCACTTTTTGGATTAACTCTGCAAGATATAATTTTTCTATTTCGTTGCGGCCAGCTTTTGTCGCGGCCGTTCAACCTTAGTTTGTTGCATTAGGTGTGTTGCTAGTCATTACTGCCATGGTATCCATGTAGTCATACCAGTGGACAATCTTTCGATTCTTGATAATCGCAATAGAACAAAAGTTATTGTCATAATTCTTACCAGTACTTGGTACAGTGCCATGCACAGCATATTCTAAAATGACCGCTTGCCGTTCAGAATCTTTGTACACACGCAAACCATCTGCGCTGTTTAACACAGCCGAATAACCATCAAACCAATTCATATAAGCCTGGCGACCTTCAATTTTATTTGTGAAACCAGGAATATTATACATAAACTCAAATACTGCGTTTTCGTCTACTGCTTCCCAGAAATTATCACTGTCAACTTCTCCTTTGAGCCCTTCCATAACAATGTTGAAGAAAGCCTCTGTACCTGGCTTGTATGTGAATTGTTCATTACTCATGATTAATTCCTCCTAGGATATTTTTGCATTTTCCAAACGAAATTCAGTAAGAATATAACCTCACTGACAAAATTTAGTTTATCAGTCAAAACATGACAACATTCTGTCATGTTTTATTAAAAAGGTGCAGAATCAATTATAGAGACTGCACTAATCAGCATCACTGTAATGCCATTACCAATAGAAAGGCTAGTCAAGATGAAATCAAACCGACTATTTCAAATGATTTACTTACTATTGAACCACGAAAAAATATCAGCACCTGCCTTAGCAGATCAGTTAGACGTTTCCGTGCGAACTGTCTATCGATACGTTGATGATCTGTCCTCGGCTGGCGTTCCCGTTTATGTTCTACAAGGCCGCAATGGTGGGATTGAACTATTGCCGGGCTATAAAATCGATAACACGATTGTCGATAAACAAGAACAATCCGCCATTTTGACTGCTTTGAATGGTTTAAAAAGTTTTGGTATAGACAATGGCAGCACGTTGGAAAAGCTATCAGCAATTTTTCATCAACAGCCAGTTGCGTGGATTACCATCGATCCATCCACGTGGTCTGACCAACGTCAGCAAAAAAATGATCTGGCTAAACTTAGGGATGCCATTATTCATTCTCACCTCATTAATTTTAATTACTTAAGTGCTAAAAACGAATATCTACCTCGCGAAGTTTTTCCATATCAAGTCATCTTTAAGGATAAGGCCTGGTATCTTCGTGGTTACTCGGTGGAGCGGCAAGCGGATCGCTTATTTAAGCTTTCACGTATTGATCATCTGCAAGTTTCTAAAAAACAATCAATGGTCGATGGTAAACGGCCTTGGTTGACTACCCGTTCATCACAACAATCGACAGCAATACATCAAATTCCAATTCAATTACACGCAGATGCAGAGTTGAAATATCGCTTGTTTGAGGCCTTTGCAACCAGTCAAATCATTCAAGAAGCAGACGGCGGCTACATCGTTAATACCAAAATAAATGACGATGATTGGCTGATCACCTATTTGCTTTCCTTTGGCTCTCATTTAAAAGTCGTAAAGCCCGCTTCTTTACAACAACGAATGAAACAAGAAATCAAAAAATGTTTGGCGCAATACAAATACATGACAAAGGATGTCAGGATTTGTTTTGTAAAATGAATCTATTAATAAAGTCACATCAATTCATGGAGGCACAGTTGCATGGCAGACGCTTTAAAAGATGTTTATTCAACAACATTCCTAACTCAATTAGGAACCGCAATTTCTGAACACGATTCATCGTTTGACGTTTCAAAATTCGTCCAAGACACAGTTAACGCTCAATGGTCATCACTCAAGTTGATGGAACGACGGGATCAAATAACTAAATCCTTACATAACCAGTTGCCTGGAGATTTCAAGCAGGCCGTCGAACTTCTATGTAATATCAGTACAACAATCACCGGGTTCGCGGCACTCTGTTTGCCAAACTACGTTGCAATGTACGGACTCGATGACTGGCAAACTTCGATGACAGCCCTCGGTATTTTGACGCAGTCTTCCTCAGCAGAATTCGCAATTAGACCTTTTCTGGTTAAATACCCTGAACAAACGATTGAGCAAATGATTGAGTGGTCTCATAGTCAAAATATTGACCAACGTCGATTGGCTAGTGAAGGAATCCGGCCACGTTTGCCGTGGGGAATCCGACTAACCCAATTCGTGGATGATCCGACACCAATCTTTCCAATTTTAAAGACACTTATTCACGACCAGAGTCAGTATGTGCAAAAAAGCGTCGCCAATAATCTCAATGATATTAGCAAGGATCATCCGCAATCCGTAATTAATTTTTGTCAGACACATTGGCACGATTCTGAAACAACCGATTGGATCATTAATCGTGGCCTACGAACTTTATTTAAGTCAGGTAATCCAGATGTACTGTCACTGTTGGGCTACAGTCAACATGACGCAGCATTGCTGACAAACGTTTCACTAACAGCCTCTTCAAAAACGACTACACTGAACCAAACATCAGTATTTAACTATCAGCTCACAAATGTCACAAATACGGATCTGCCACTTTATCTTGGTTACCGCGTACACTATGTTAAAAAGAACCAGCAAACATCTGCTAAAGATTTCTTTATCAAGCGTGTCAACTTAAAGTCACAACAGATACTAGACGGGCAATTCAAGCTGGCCTGGAAACAACTGACGACCCGC
Source organism: Furfurilactobacillus cerevisiae (assembly GCF_048961765.1). Lineage (GTDB taxonomy): Bacteria > Bacillota > Bacilli > Lactobacillales > Lactobacillaceae > Furfurilactobacillus > Furfurilactobacillus milii_A. The sequence goes on along the minus strand of NZ_CP185253.1, from coordinate 91,417 downwards.
ACTTTATATGCTGGCAATCACCATATTGAACTACTCGTTAACACTGTCCCAACTGCGACCACGGACATTAACTTATCAATTTCCTAGTTAACCAAATTTTTATTATTCAAAACTGACAATGTAACTATAAAGTCCTACCTCTTCTGAAAATAAGCCTTTACACTTGATGTATCAAAGAGATCGAGGAGGCGAAGAGTATGAAAATCAGTCAACAAATCAAGCAACAACGTGAACAACGACATTGGTCACAAGCTAATCTGGCTAAACGTTTGAATATTTCACGCGAATCTATTTCGAAATGGGAAAGTGACACTGCGTTACCAAGTTTCACCAATGTCATTAAGTTAGGCGAACTTTTTGATTTATCATTAGATGATTTGATTAAGGGCGATGATAAGTTGATTCACAAATTTGAGTCACATGGGCCAGAACCGTTATCTAGGCTAAGTAAATTTGTTCTTAGCGTGGCAGGTCTATCTATTGTCGGGTATTTGATTGGGCTAGCGCTTCACATGTCTGCTAGTAACCTTCGTGATTGGTTAGAATTGCCATTCATCATTACATTGATTTGGCTTCTTTGCACAATCAACTGGACACAAATGAACCGAATCTTGTCAAAGAAAACGTTAATAATCGGCGGACTCTGTTTAACGCTTCTGCTTATTCCGAGCTTAACGCAGTCTATTCATGATATGATTTCAGGAATGTGGGCCGGTATCATGCAAAGTGAAAAGGATGGTTATCTAGGCGTAATCCTCCTTTTTAAGTCCATTTTATTCAAATAGAACGCATAAAAAATCGACCAATTTTCTCAAATTGGTCGATCTTTTATTTCCCAGGAAATATCTTTAACTACAGCTCATGCTGATACTTAATTGTACTCTGCCCATTCGCTAACGAAACAACCTGCAGTTGATCCGGAATTTGTTCCTGCATTTCTGTCACGTGACTGATAATACCAATCATCCGATTGTTGCCTTCAATGGTCTGTAAAGCTTCCATCGCCATCTGCAAAGCTTCACCATCCAGTGAGCCAAAACCTTCATCTACAAAGAGTGCTTCGATTGTGATTCCGCCCGCTTCGCTTTGAATGACTTCGCCTAGTGCCAAGGCCAGTGACAAAGCAGCGATAAAACTTTCGCCACCGGACAAGGTATGCACGCTACGGACTTTGCCAGCCTGATCGTCAAACACGTTGATCTCTAACCCAGTATCTGTAGCCCGTGAACCAGTAGCTGTATCCAAGCGGAACTGATAGCGTTTATTCGTCAATACGGCTAGCCGAACATTGGCCACTGTCAGCACTTTCTGAAGATAGGTTTGTAAAATATACCGCTCCAAGCTCAGATGCATATCGCTTCTACCAGTAGCAGTGTCAGCCAACTCAGCCATTTCGGCCAATTGTTGTTGTGCTTCGCGGCTTTCATCCATTAACGTCTTCATCTTGGTCGCCACATCTTCATTGCTTTGGACGACTTGTTGAAAATCATAGAATGCTTGCTGTGCACTCCGTTGCTTTTCGGTCTGTACTTCACGGGCTTTGGCAGTTTCGTCCACATTTGGCTTAGTCTGATCGCCAATTTGTTTCGTAAGTGTCTCAACTTGCGCAGTAGCACGACTTTTATCTGTTAAGAAACGTTGATGCACTTTTCTTTGATTATCAAGTTTGGCAACTTCATTCGCCAATTGATTGAACACTGCCAGTTCCACAACGGGGCGTCGTTTATTTAAGGCTTCATCAAATGTTTGCTGTGCACTCATGGCTGCCCTGTGTTGTTCAGTTTGAGTCTGGGTCAGACTCGTTACCTGCGTTTGTAATTGTGTAACGTTTTGCTGGGCCTTATTTTGGGCAGTCTGATGTTTGGTCGTCTGATCTATATAAACCTGACTCGCCTGTTCAACTTGCTTAATATGCGCATCTAAGGAAGCTAAATCGTTAAACTGGTCTGGAAGATCATGACGACGGTCTTCAAGTTGTGCCGTCACGGTAGTTAATTCCGTTTGCACATGTTGTACCTTTTTGTTGGCCTCATCACGCTGGGCAGTCAGCGTTTCTAACTGCGGTTTGATGACGGATAATTGTTGCTGGAGTTGCGTACGATGTTCCAGGGCATCGTTCAGTTGTTGAACCGTGTTAGCTAATTGTTGCTTAAATTGTGATAACGCATTACGTGCACTATCGGCAGTCACTGATTTGTCTGCTAGCTCAGCAACACGTTTAGCCCATTTTGACTCATTTTCCGTATAGGCAGACTGATCCTTTTCTTGCGCTGCCCTCAATTCATTGAGTTGTCCCGTAACATTAGCAACCTGCTGATTGATGTCCTGTCGCTGTTTATCTGCCTCCTTAAGTTCGTCTTCAGTTACGGCTGTTACTGTCGCCACCGCAATCTTAGGATGTTCCGTAGAACCACATACTGGGCAAGGTTCGCCATCTTCTAATTTTGCACTCAAACGCTGAATTTGGCCGACAGTCCAGTCGTGATCCAACTGTTGATAATGATCCGCTGCATCTTTTTGTTTGGCGGTCAATTCAGCCAATTGTTGTGCCGTTTTATCTATTCGTTGATGTCGCAGTTGTAACGCGTGCTGTTGTTGATCGAGGTCTGCTTGTTGATCAGTTAATGTTTTTAACGCATGTTGCTGATCTCTAACCGTTAATTGCTTAGCGTCTAATGATTGTAACGTCGTGAGTTGCTGATCCAGCTGATCACGTAACTGCTGTTGCTCGCTGAGTTGCTTAGTCGTTAGCTCAGCGTTTGTTTGAGCGGCCTTTAACTGCTGCTGTTGTGCCACTTGCTGTTTACTCAACGTCGCCACAGTTTCAAACAATGGTCGCACTTGTTTTAGGCGCGTCAGTTCAGATTGCCGTTTGGCCTCTTCCGGTTTTTGCGCATTTAATTGTTCAACGACTGCTATCGCTTCAGCCAATGTCTGTTGAGCAGTGTTCAAACTAGTTTTACTCGATGCCAGCCGTTCCGTGGTCCGCGTTTCCTGTTGCTTTGTTTCTACTGCCTTTTCTTGCAGTGGCATAGTTTGTTGAACCCACTCCAACTGTTTGATGTGAGCGGCTAGTTTTTCCATTTCAGCTGTCTGCTGATTGAGTTTGGTCAGCGCCAATTGTGCTTGCTCACGTTGGTTAAAGACAGCTAGCAAACTTTCTTCTGTTTTAACCTGAGTAGTCAATTGGCTCAATCGAGCTGATTCCTTGTCGTTTTCTTGTCGTCTACGTGCTAATTCCGGCTTCATCGCTTCATTTTGCTGAACCAGAGCGGCCAAAATGTCTGTAGCCGGTGCATCAGCGACCGGTACTTCTGTGTCATCTTGCCATTTAATCATTTTTGCATACGTCACCAATTGCGTACTCTGATCTTTTGATGCCTGACGCATCGTCTTTAACTGATCATTTAAATTATTGGCCCAACGCTTATATAAATCAGTTCCAAACAAATCGGCTAACAAAGCTTCCTTGTCATTACTGTTTGCCTCAAGAAAATGTCTGAACTGACCTTGAGGTAACAGAACGATCTGAGTGAATTGTGCTGGCGTCAGATGGAGCAAATCAAATAGTTTCTGATCCACTGTTCCGCGTTTCGTCCAGCTTTGTTCTTTGCCATCGCGATCAGTAACGGTCAATTCTACACTGGCAACTTGTTCAGTTGTCCCTGTACCACGCTTTTTAGCAAGGATCTGTTTCGGTTTGCGATTGATCACATATTGTTGACCATGGTGTTCGAAAATGAATGTGACAAACGTTTCTTCCGTTTGGTCAGCAAAGTCCGAGCGCATTTCATCGGGATTGCGGTCACCACCAGAAGAACGGCCAAACAGTGCAAAGCACATTGCGTCAAAAATAGTTGTTTTACCGCTCCCCGTCTTACCACTAATCAGAAACAATGGGGCATCATTAAAATCTTCAAAATCAATTGTTTGGTCCTTATAAGGGCCAAAATTTACTAAGCGAATTCGTAATGGTCGCATGTTAATCCTCGTGTTCAGCTTCCTGCAGGCCTTGTTCTGCCCACTTCTGTTGTTGCTCGCTCATTTCGTCATCATTCACGTGCTCAAAGAACTTCCCAAACAACGCCATTGGTGCCAAGGTTGGGTCCACAGTTTGAACGGTTGGTAGCTCGTCGCGGCCGTTCTGTCGATCCAAACTAACGATTCGTGGATAAACCTGACGCAAGCGATTCATTACATCTGGAATGATGGCCTTGTCTGTCAATGTCACGCCATAATAGGCATCCCGGTCTAACTCGTCATACGTTTCCGGATCGGTTAATTCTTCAAAAGAACCCGTTAAGTTAACGACATCCCGCAATGGCTTAATTGGTACATACGTTGTTGTATTCGCATCCGTGTCCACAATCCACACGCCTTTTTGCTCGTCCGCCTCTGACAATGAAAACTTGACGGGTGAGCCGCTGTATTTAATCTTGTCATCGGTTAGCGCTCGATGATTGTGCAAATGACCAAGTGCAACGTAATCAAATGCACTCAACAAATCCAGTGGCACTGCATTAAGTCCACCAACGACGACTTTCGTTTCAGAGTCCGTTTGACTACTTCCTGCTGCAAAGAAATGTGCGACTAGGACGTGTTTCATCCCCGCTTTAAATGCTTTTTGTTGACGATTTACGACCAATGTCATCGCTTGTTCAACCGTCTTAATGCTATCGTCTTCAAATACGTTTCGAGCCTGCCATGGTTCAAAATAAGGCAACAAGAAAAACTGCGTGTCGCCCAACTCAACTGGTTCGAATGCATCCGCCAACTCGGTATTCAAGAAATAATTGGTTTGGGCATACCATTCACTACCGACATGCAAACGTGTGGCACTATCATGATTGCCACTAATTGCTAAAACCGGAAAATGATTAGTCAAATTTAAATCAATCAACATATGATTCAATTGTTTGACACTATCCTCGCTGGGCAATGATCGGTCATATAAATCGCCTGCAACAACGACTGCATCGGCTTTATGTGCTACCGCAATTTGTAAAATTTGTTGATACGCATCGTCCTGTTCTTCATGTAAATCAAAGCCATGTAACTTTTTACCAATATGCCAGTCAGCCGTGTGCAAAAATTTCATAATGGTCTCCTATTTTCCGAGTTAATCATGTGCTACAAGTTTACACCCAAGCTCAAATATCGTGGAACAGTCTTTTTATGTCGAGTAATTTGGGTCCTTACACATTTACATACGCATTTTGATAGCACAATGTTTGTCAAACTAAAAAAAGACAAAATCCATTTTCAGATTTTGCCCGCCTTGCTATTTAAATTAAGCTTTCACAATTCCCAAATCAATCATTGACTGTGCTGTAGCAATAATTGCCTCACGTGCTGAACGTGGATGCCAGCCCAACATGGTAACTGCCTTTTCGTTACTTGTCTCGGCATACTGTCCAACTATTAGAGCCACCATTTTCAGCATCGGATTAGTCAGTGCAGCAGCTTTCACCAGTACGTTTGGCATTGTCTTTGTTGGTAACTTTGACGCAAATTGTGGGAACGCCTCCCGTAAAATATTGGCAACATCCAACATCGACAATGTTTCTCCGGTCGTAGCTAAGAAACGTTCGCCAGCCGCCTTAGGTGAGGTCATCGCGAGAATGTGCAAACTAGCAACATCACGAACGTCAACGTAGCCAGAATCAACCTTTGGCACTGCTTTGATTTTACCTTCTAATAAATCTTGAATTTGAATATTAGAATGCGAGTAATCTGAGGACAATACTGGTCCCATAACACCAACCGGGTTAACCGTTGCCAATTCCATCCCATTACCTTCATTGTTAATGAAATCCCATGCCGCATGTTCCGACATTGTCTTAGATTTTTGGTAAGGATGAATATTCTTGGCTGACAGGTCTGTCCAATCCTTTTCGGTGTATGGTGTTGTCCGGTTCTTGTGACCGGCAAAGATTGCCCCATATGCCGACGTTAGCACAAACCGTTTTACTTCAGCATCACGTGAGGCACGCATAACGCGGAGCACGCCATCCACGGCCGGACGAATCATTTCGTCTTCATTTTTAAAGTTTAATGTTGGTGTTGGTGAAGCTGGATGAATAACATAAGTTGCACCCTTTACAGCATCAGCCCAACCATCATCACTCGTGAGATCAGCTTCAACAATTGATAAATCGCTAAAATCCGTCACACCACCGTTTGTTAACATTTCATGAATTAAGTCTGTCTTCTTCATTGATCGAACAGTTGTCCGAACCGCATAACCCTGTTGTAATAGCTGCAAAATAATATGAACAGCGATAAACCCACTACCACCTGTAACAACAACTAATTTCTTATCCATTTTTGAATTCCTCCACTTACGTTATACTTGTAACATCTGTAAAAGAATTGTAGAGTGTTTCTTGTAGCTAAACAAGTCTAAAATAGGCATCTGTGACAGAACAGGAGAATTGTAATGGCAGCCACCAAACATGCGCAACAAATCAAACAGGACTCTCAAGAATATCTCACCACGGCTTTACTGCAACTGTTGGAAAATAAAGACCTAGCTGAGATTACTATCGCCCAGGTCGTCCGTCGAGCTGGTGTAAGTCGTATGGCATTCTATCGAAACTTTGAAACACTATCAGATGTTCTGACCGCTTACTTTAAACCACAGATTGACGCACGATTTAATGACATTATGACCAACACGCCACAGGATCAGAAAATTGCGGCATTAGGGCAATTCTTTACTGACATGACTGATACTTTTAATCTGGCTGCCAAACGTGGATTTGAACCCATTATTCAAACTGTGTTCAACGAAAATATGGCCACCTTCTATAAGGAGACCATCAATTGGAATGATATTAGTGTTGCCCAACAAACCTACTGGGTTAAGTTCATGAGCGCTGGCGTCTACGCAATTTGGCGTGAATGGCTGAGTAACGGACAAAAAGAGTCTATAGAAGCAATTCATGAAATTCTAGCAATGTTTCAACAATCGACATTGGCGGCCCTTAAAGAGTAAACACATTTCTATGTCGTCCAAGGATGTCAATCAATGATCAAATAATCGCTAGTTTATCTTTTGATTTAATCGTTCTTCAGCACCACCATCGCGCAATTGTTCAACCAGTTCATTAAACGGCGTGTACGTTTCAGGCAACTCATTGACACCAGTAACTGCGTCTTCCGTGCCTGCTGCTACAGCCTTCTGATAATAGTTAATTTTATGATTGATTTTCTGCAAATTTTTCAATGCATCTCCAATTTGATCGATCACAACCTGTTTCTGCTCTTCAAACAACGTTAACCGCTCATCAAGTGTTCCGTCACCTTCCATACACCAGTTCACAAAATCGCGAATTTCATCCAGTTGCATCCCTGTACCTTTTAGGCATGCAATCACGGATAGAAAATTAAGGTCAGAATCGGTAAATTCTCGGCGGCCACTTGCTTCGTTACGTTTGACAAACGGTGTAAGTCCTTCCTTATCGTAATAACGCAGAGTATATATAGATAATCCCGTTTTTTTTGCAATTGTTCCAATTGAATAAGCCATCATCGGCCTCACTTTCTTAATAACGTAGAATGTTGATTCGATTATACAACGGCGGCGATTCTTCATTTTTTCATGACATTCAGCATTTACGAAATTCTCACTACGACAGAGGCCCTAACGTGACCATGAATCCTGTGCAGTGCACTATTTGCACTACTGCTACACATCTAAAACGCGTTCACTCCCCTAGAGCCTGTGCCGCCTTTGTTGCTACATATTTAAAACGCGCTCCTGACCCTGAATCCTGTGCATAACAAGAAATCGCCATCGCACAAGCCAAAACCGCTTGTACAATGACGATTTCCCGTTATTGCTCGGATTCAAAAACGGGTCAGTCACGCTCTACGGCAAATCATTTCCTGCCGCAAAGTATACGTCATACCATTCCTGCTTGGTGAGGTCGACATCGGCTCCCATTGCACTGTCTACGATATGTGCTGGCGTCATGGTACCCAACAGTACTTGCATATTAGCTGGGTGGCGTAAAATCCATGCCGTAGCAATCGCATTCTTAGAAACACCGTACTTATCGGCCAATTCTTGTAGTTTATCATTCAGTTCTTTGAACTTATCGTTGTTGATAAACGTCCCATCAAAGAAGCCATACTGGAAGGGCGACCAAGTCTGGACGGTCATGTGCTTGCGACGTGAATACTCCAATAAACCACCGTCGTGCATGACACTGCGGTCATCCGTCATATTGACATGCAATCCTTCATCGATCATGCCCGAGTGCATAATACTAAATTGCAATTGGTTGATGAGCAAACGTTGGCTGGTTGCTGCTTGCACCATTTCGATTTGTTCGGGATTGAAGTTTGATACTCCAAAATGACGTACCTTACCAGAGGCTTGGAGTTCGTCAAACGCAGCAGCAATCTCCTCTGGTTCCATCAGTGGATCTGGACGATGTAACAGAAAGGCATCCAAATAATCGATGCCCATCCGTTCCAAAATGCCATCAACGGATTCAATTAAATGTTGTTTTGAAAAATCATAACGTTGACCAAACACAAAACTGCCATGACTACGAGCGGGATCAAAAATAATACCACCCTTTGACTGAATATAAAGTTGATCACGTTTAACGGATGACTTGGCCAGAGCCTGTTTGAAGACCTTTTCGGAATTGCCCATTCCATAAATGTCAGCTGAATCAATATAGTTGATACCGGCATCATAAGCGCTATCTAGCGCCTTAGCAGCATCTTCTGCGGATAAAGCTTCCATCCGCATAATTCCTAATGCAACAGCAGACGCCTTAAAATTGGTACCGCCGATATTACGTTGTTTCATAAAATGTTCCTCCAAACTAAAATTTACTGTTTACTCACGTTAACTATAGAACCACCACCAGGGTTAGGGTCAAGTAGTTACCCCTGTTGTGCCACATTTAAATCGGCAATCTTATCCTCTAGTGCTTGAACATCTTTCAGTGCTCCCTGTAAAAATTCAGGATCCGCCTCAGAAAAGCCTTCTGAAAATGGCGTTTTGAGAAAAACATCTGCCATCTGCGTTGCCATGTATGGTGTCATCACAATACCGCCCATGGCTAAAATATTTGCGTTGTTAATAATGCGTGATAAACGAGCTGTTTCAATACTCTCACACAGTGCACTGTAAACACCGTTAAACTTATTTGCCACAATATTAACACCCATACCAGTACCACAGAAGATAAATCCGCGGTCAAATTCATGGTTGGCAATTCGACGACCGACTTCAAAACCAACTTTAAAGTAATCAACATCATTTGACGGGGTTACATCGGTCACTTCAACTCCCTGTTCAAGTAAATGTGTTTTCACTTGTTCCTTCAATTCGTAGCCTAATGGATCTGCTCCCATAATTACTTTCATAGTCATAAATAAATCTCCTTTTTGTTTTGTGTTAAATGACGACAAAAAGAAGTATATTTCCTCGAGTTAACTCGAGGTCAAGTATAATCAATAAATTTTTTTGCGAGCGTGGGGCAGCAGCTTTGAATCAACAGATTCACCCTGTTTAAACAAATACCTGACTTGTTATTCAAAAAAGTGTAGTCTCAAATTGAGCACTTTAAGCCACAAAACAATAAATTGTGATTGAAGGAATTTTTATGCACTTATTAATGGTCATCATTTCATGTATGAGCGGTTACTTTGGCCTTATTACGCTTGATCTAGTTTTTCGGGAACGCGTACAACTTAAATGGTTACCTTTTTGGCTTATCCTAACAGGTATTACGATGTTTTTCGCACTGGCGTTAGTAGCCCGCTTTCCACAGGCCCCAATGGTCATTTTTTCCGTTATTCCGTTAGTCCTTTTAAACTGGTGGATGCTGAGCTATATGATTCACGCCAAGAAAATTTTGCTATTACCTGTTGTTTTACTAGTTAACGCTTTATACCGTTTCATTGGGGCCATAACTGGTATGTTAATTAACTTTATGGCCGCCAACAAACAAAATACGATCTTAATGAAAGGTTACTTTGGCAAGAGTGCTACAGCAATGATTAATATGGTTGGTTCAACCATGACTGCTCTGCCCTTAGTCATTATTTGCGGTCTGATCGCTCACCATTACGCACGTAAGTACAATTTTGTGACCTTGCTTGAGGAGCTCCCCGCGGACGGATACGATTACATGCTGATGGGAACTTTTTCAGCTCTCTATCTCATTGTTTTTACTGTTGCTCTACAGCATCCTGTGCAGTGGCAAGCATATGCTGCTTCGGTGTTTACCATCGGTTTTGCCGCCCTTTACCTTCAACTAATTGTATCTAAAAATAAACGTGTAGCAGCAAATCAGGCACTGCAAAATTTAAACACTTACGGTCATGCATTGAGCGACCTGAATACCAATCTTGAAACTTTTAGCCAGGACTATAAGAATATCATGTTAGGAATGACCGAAATGATTGATCATGGTGATATTGATCAATTGCAGTCCTATTTTAGTAGATTGTAAAATTAATCCGAACGCTGTTCGGACAAAAAAGATCAGCTTCCTTTAAAATGGTGTTTACCACAAACCCATCTTTTAGGAGCTGATCTTTTGTCTAGTATAACCTATTCCGAACGAATTAAAATCGAAACCTTTTGTGAACTAGGGCTGTCCAATATCCAAATGGGCGTTCGGCTGAACCGATCACCGTCAACAATTTCTTATGAATTATCTCGATGTCAACCTTATCAGGCTGAATTAGCACAAACAGATGCCGAATACAAGCGATCACGATGTGGTCGGAAAACTAAGCTGAGCGATGAGTTAAAGCAAAAAATTCTCAACCATTTACGTCTAAGCTGGTCACCAGGAATGATTGCTCACGAATTTAAACTAGCTACTAAATCTATTTATAATTGGCTAAATCAGGAGAGAATTGATTTCTCCTTGAATGATCTACCTGAACATGGCGTACGCCAACGGCGTAACGTTGACCAACGATCCAAATATAATCAATCTTTGGGGCGATCAATTGAACAGCGTCCCATGATGATTAATCAACGTAATCGCATCGGCGATTTTGAACTAGATACAGTCGTTGGTCCTCGTGGGCATAGTAAGGCAGTTTTATTAACTTTAATCGATCGAAAATCACGGTTCCTTTGGGCATACCGGTTAAAAGATCGGACGACAGTGACTGTTAATGAAGCACTAACTAAGTTCCTAACCACTTTTAATGGTCCGGTGCACAGCTTTACTGTGGACCGTGGCACTGAGTTTAGTGGGCTAGTATCACTTGAATCACAATATGGTATTAAGACCTATTACTGCCATGCTTATACGCCAGCTGAACGTGGTAGTAATGAACGCTTTAATCGGAATTTACGTTATTTTTATCCTAAAGGGACTCGTTTTGAACACATTAGTGCTCAAGATTTAACGACGACGTTACTCCAAATTAACCAGAGACCGCTTAAAATACTTGACTGGAAAACACCGTATCAGGTTATGCTGACCAATTTGTCCAAAAATTCGGATTAAATTTGCAATCTACCTTTTAAAGACGAAATTCAACCCACATTACAACAATTTGTTACACATAGTGCAGTTTATAAACAACTGGATGACGTCAGTGACGACTACGTCCGTGGTATTTTATTTGAAAAACTTAATCAGGCGGCACAACGACATGTTCGTTTGAATATCGTCATTAATCAACAAATTGATTTTCCTAGCATGGAGCACCTGAATCTTATTCGAATTCTTGGTAATTTGCTTGATAACGCAATCGACGAGGCGTCAACTGCTGGTAAGATTGTCGATGTTGTCATTTCACAAACGGAATCAGAAGTTAAAATTCGTATCAATAACCAAATTGCGGTAAATCGCACCATTGACGTCACCAAATTGGCACAAAAATATGCAACTAATAAAAAACAGCATCAAGGGCTTGGTTTAACTAGCATTCAGCGAGCACAAACATCAGAGATCTGGGTTACAACAATCATCGAATCTCATATTTTTTCCACGACCATTCATATCGCCAAATCCGGATCACATAAGGCTCTGCCAAGTCATTAACTGACTTAATAAGTAAACTGAACATCGCTAAATACAAAAAGATTTGTATTTGCGAAGTTTTTGATAATTACTTGCTTGCGCAAATAAATCTTTGGTTTTATAATTCTAATCACTAAAAAGGTAAGGAAGGTGAAACCAATGCTGGCAACAGATGACGGAATTTTAGCACAACTCAATATTGTTTCTCGTAAGTTGCAAATGCAGTTAAACAATGAACTCATGCCGCTTCAACTAACCGCCAGTAACTACTATTTCCTCTTAAAACTGAACCTAGTAGGACAAATGACACAGGATCAGTTATTTCACCAGATTTATCTCAGTCCAAGCAACGTGACACGTCGTTTGGATGAACTGATCCGGCTGGGGCTAGTCAAAAAGACCCGGGCCACAGATGATAAGCGATCCTGGAATATCAGTTTGACCAACAAAGGCACTCGTTTGATTCCAGCGCTTAAACATGTGTTAGCCCACATTAATCAGGAAAGTTTAGGCGCTCTATCTGCTGCACAGGTGGACGCGTTTACAGAGTCTTTAGTCCAAATTGCCGTTAGTTTAACGTAATTAAGGAGGCAGACCTGATGACAAAATTTGTTGATATTCACCATGAACCAAACAAGATGCTGACTTTGCCGGATGATTTCGTGGAAGTTGCCCGTGATCTACGCCCACGCAATCATAAAACAGTGACGGTAATTCGTTATCAACGAGCTGGCAAAGTCGTTCCCAACAATGCCCACGTCACAGTTATCTTCGGCAACGACGGTCGACTATTAAGCTACAACAACTTCAGTATCGATAGTGACGCACCGTTGCCACGTGGCGAAGAAGCATTACAGATTGCACAACAAACGTTTGAATCGATTGATCCGAACTTTGCTCGCCATTTGCGCTTCATGCGTATTGACAAGCAAACACGAACTTTCACAGACGGTGGCCGAACCATTCAAACACCAATTCTCTGGGTCAAATTCTCACACCGCAATGGCTCGTATAACTGGGTTTCTGTAGGACCTGGCGGACAAATCGTTGAAGTTGAGCGCGACTCCCGTTGGAACTACCTGCTCTCTCGTCGTTCAACTGAAGAGTGGAATTTCGACGATTGGGTTCTGGTGCGCGAAGGCAAACGCCGTCAGTTACCAGCACCACAGCCATTGGGATAACGTCATCTGACCTATTTGGCTCATTATTTTCCGTTTGAAACCACACAATTCCAAGGAGGCTTCACCATGTTAAACGAAGATAAGTACGATTATGACGTTGAACGCTTAGGCCAATTGCGCGATGAACTGCAACGTCTCGAAGACAATGATTACGTCACCGCCTATTACAAGGGCTACAGCTCAGAAGGTCTAACGCTGGAAGAAGTTCGGGATACCATCAAAGAACTTGAGCAACAAATTCGTCAGTTGGAACGTGAACTCGATGAAGACGGTGAATAACCGCCTTCCCCATTCACTTTATGCAATCCTGGTTAAAAATAGGTGAAAGAAAGGAAGTGGGACCGTTGCTTAAAAGATGGCTTATTTTAAGTATTCTCGGCTCATTCTTCTTCATGGTCATCATTGACGGTAGCATCGTCAGTATCGCCATTCCAACCATTGCAAGAGATTTGAGCGTTTCAACAAACGCAACAACGACCATTATCGGCATTTACCTCATCACTATCAGTGCGTTGTTACTATTCTTTGGGCAACTTGGCGATCAGCTCGGTCGACCATTTATCTTTGAAATTGGGACTGCGTTGTTTCTGATTGGTTCGGGCCTTGCCGGTTTTGGCATCAACTTACCGTTTGTCCTCTTCGGTCGGTTTGTTCAGGCCGTGGGAGCCAGTATGACGATGGCCAACAGTTATGCCATCGTAACGGATACTTTTCCACCTCAGTATCTGGGACGTGCACTTGGCATTGAAGCCTTGTTCATCTCATTAGGGTCACTTGCAGGACCAGGGTTAGGCGGACTGATTTTAGCCTTCCTCCCCTGGGGGTACATTTTCTGGATCAACGTTCCGCTAGGCATCATCTGCCTCATTGCCGAATGGTTTATCTTTCCGCGACCTGGCAAACTTTCCCGGCCAAACGTAGATTGGTTGGGCGTCGGTGACTTGATCATCCTAGCCGTGTCCTTCTTCGTTGCCTCCAGTGTCATCATGACCCATCCGCTGTGGGCCATTATTGGCCTCATTATCTTCTTCGTGATGATCGCTGTGTTCGTCTATCACGAGCGCCGGGCAACGCGTCCATTATTAAATCTCAACCTGCTTAAAAACAGTGCGTTTACACAAAACGTCGTTGCCGCATTGATCAGTTTTGTTGTCGGGTACTTCTTCACATTGCTGGCACCAATCTACCTACAAATCGTGTTGAAGTATTCTAGCCAAGTCAGTGGTTTGCTGCTAATGGCCTCACCGATTGTCGCTTTAGTAGCAAACCCTATTGCCGGCACACTAACGGATAAGTTCAACAAACAGCGTGTTATGGCTGCTGGCTTAATCATCCTGCTGCTGGCTCAGATTGGCCTAGTGCTCAGCAATGGTCATGTTGAACCAATCGTCTTCATCGGTGTTTCAGCACTGATCGCGATTGGTACGGCTGTCTTTGGCACACCAAACAACACGCTGATCATGCAAAGTGTCTCAACCGCCGATCGTGGGATGGCAGGATCGATTAACTCATTAATGCGTGAATTCGGACTCGTGTTGGGAACCACGCTATCAACACTGACCTTCTATGTTCACCTTTCGTTTGATGCAGGTCATCGAACAACCACAGCTATCGGTCAGTCTGCAGCTAATATTATTGCCGCACAACGAACCGCCTATCTGTTTGGCTTATTGCTCTTAGCTGGCGCGGGGATCATCGTGTTCAATCGTGCACGCAAACGGACGATTGCTAAAAACGCCAATCTCGCTCATCAACACTAACATCTCTTTAAAAATTGGAGGATTTTCTTATGACAAAGTATTTGAACGTTAACGGCAAAGAAAACCGTAACCTTGTTATTCCAGATGATTTCGTTGCAGTTAGCCGTGAACAACACCCTCGTAATGGCGAACAGGTAACCGTCGTTCGCTACCAAAAGGAAGGTCCAGTAGTTCTCAATAACGCTCACGTAACGGTTATTTACGGTAGCGACAACCGCCTCATCAGCTACAACAACTTCAGTTTCGAAGAACCAGGCAACTTGCCAAGGAGTCAACAAGCAATCAACCTTGCGACTCAGGTCTTTCAATCCATTGATTCAGCTTACGCTCATCAACTGAGTTTCATGCGCATTGGCCAAGAAACGCGCACCTTCACCAATGATGCTGGTCAACTCGTAACCACGCCGATTCTGTGGGTCAAGTTCGCTCATCACAACGGTTCCTATAATTGGGTCTCAATTGGACCAAACAACGAAATTGTTGAAATCGAACGTGAATCACGCTGGGACTTCGGTCAATGGCGTCGTGGAACAGAAGAGTGGAACCTTGATGACTGGGTCTTAGCTCGCGAAGGCAAAGGACCACAGCTTAAGGCACCATCTGCACTCGCCTAAAAGATCTGTCTGTTTCACGTGTAACAAAGGAATGTTTCTCAAGGACTTCCAGTTCCAAAAGACAAAAATCGTAGTGAATTTTAACTGCCATAAAACGACATGCACTTAGCCACATTGAGTACATGTCGTTTTTGTTTATACATATCCAAACATCTGTATAGCAAATTAAGAAAGCGCTGCCAAAATCAATAAAGTTATCTTGACACACAAATTTTTAGGGTTTATCTTGTATATGAAATCGATTTCATAAAGGCGGCAAAAAATTGTCAAAGCAAGTTACTATTAAACAAATAGCACAATATGCGGGAGTATCAGAAGCAACCGTTTCTCGTGTTCTTAACCAACCCGAATTGGTCAGCAAACAAACAATCCAGAAGGTTAAAGATGGGATGGACGAATTGCAGTATCGGCCGAGTGCTCTCGCACAAAGCATGCGAAATCACACTACAAAAACTATTGGTGTGGTTATTTCAAATGTATTGAATCCATTTTTTACTACCCTCGTCCGTGGTATCGAAGATGCGGCTACTAAGCGTGGCTACTCTGTGATTGTTTGCAACACTGACGAAAATCCAGATAAAGAACAACGTTATATCAATATGCTAGTTGATCATCAGGCAGATGGCATCATTCTGGCTAGCACCGGTAATCATGCCAACTATCATTCAATGGTCAATGACATGCCTCTCGTCTTTATCGACCGTATGCCACAAGGTAAGGATGCCAATTTATATGACACAGTTTTAGTTGATAACGAGAAGGGCAGTTTTAACGCCGTTGACGCTCTAATTAAGCAAGGCGCAACCCGCGTTAATGCCATTGTTAGCCCCGTCGCCACAACCGGTACAGAGCGTTTAAATGGCTTCCGAAAAGCACTAACAGCTCACGATTTCCCAATTCGTGAGCAAGATATTGCACTCGATGATTACCTTGGTCAGCACACCGCAGAATTGGCACTTAACCTCATTCAAACTAATCAGTGTGATGCCCTCTTCTGTGGTAACAATGTGATTCTAATGAATGTGCTGAAAGTCCTTAAAGAATGGCAAATTGGGGATATGAAACTAGCTGTTTTTGATGATCAACCTTGGTTTGATTTTGTTCAATATCCTATTATTTCAGTAGATCAACCAGCATATCTTATTGGTACCAAAGCTTTCATTACACTCATGGATCGCCTCGCTAATCCTGATCGTCCCGTGACGCATGACATCGTCCGGACTAAATTAGTAATTCGATAATAAATTGGTAGATTGCAAATTTAATCCGAATTTTTGGACAAATTGGTCAGCATAACCTGATACGGTGTTTTCCAGTCAAGTATTTTAAGCGGTCTCTGGTTAATTTGGAGTAACGTCGTCGTTAAATCTTGAGCACTAATGTGCTCAAAACGAGTCCCCTTAGGATAAAAATAACGTAAATTCCGATTAAAGCGTTCATTACTACCACGTTCAGCTGGCGTATAAGCATGACAGTAATAGGTCTTAATACCATATTGTGATTCAAATGATACTAGCCCACTAAACTCAGTACCACGGTCCACAGTAAAACTGTGCACCGGTCCATTAAAAGTTGTTAGGAACTTAGTCAGTGCTTCATTAACACTCGCTGTCGTTCGGTCCTTTAACCGATATGCCCAAAGGAACCGTGATTTGCGATCGATTAAAGTTAATAAAACTGCCTTACTATGCCCACGAGGGCCAACGACGGTATCTAGTTCAAAATCACCGATGCGATTACGTTGATTAATCATCATGGGACGCTGTTCAATCGATCGCCCCAAAGATTGATTATATTTGGATCGTTGGTCAACGTTACGCCGTTGGCGTACGCCATGTTCAGGTAGATCATTCAAGGAGAAACCAATTCTCCCCTGATTTAGCCAATTATAAATAGATTTAGTCGCTAGTTTAAATTCGTGAGCAATCATTCCTGGTGACCAGCTTAGATGTAAATGGTTGAGAATTGTTTGCTTTAACTCATCGCTCAGCTTAGTTTTCCGACCACATCGTGATCGCTTGTATTCGGCATCTGTTTGTGCTAATTCAGCCTGATAAGGTTGACATCGAGATAATTCATAAGAAATTGTTGACGGTGATCGGTTCAGCCGAACGCCCATTTGGATATTGGACAGCCCTAGTTCACAAAAGGTTTCGATTTTAATTCGTTCGGAATAGGTTATACTAGACAAAAGATCAGCTCCTAAAAGATGGGTTTGTTGTAAACACCATTTTAAAGGAAGCTGATCTTTTTTGTCCGAACAGCGTTCGGATTAATTTTACAATCTACTTAATGTGCTCAAGATTTAACGACGACGTTACTCCAAATTAACCAGAGACCGCTTAAAATACTTGACTGGAAAACACCGTATCAGGTTATGCTGACCAATTTGTCCAAAAATTCGGATTAAATTTGCAATCTACCTTATACACTGCCGATGGCGCAATACCAACGGTCTTAGCCGCCGTCCGTAAAGATAGCAGGTGAAAGTCGTTCTCACCGACAAACTTAACAGCATACTCAACAATTCGCTGACGTGTATCCGTTGTCCTCAAATCTGCCACATCTATCATTTCCTTTGAATTTTGATTTTAGGATAACACCGTTCACCTAAATTGGCAATAAAAAGCGAACTTCGTCCTAACTCTCGTCAGACAGTAAAGTTCGCTTCGTTAATTCACTGTAAGTGCAACACTATTCAACCGAATTTTGCTTTGGCTCTCGTTGCAAGGCGACTAATCCCAGACCGACAATTAAACCGATAAGCATAAACGGTAAGAAATCCAGGCCATCTTTGAACAAGGGAAAGAACTGTTGGGCAAAATGATTGCAGGCTTTAACCACCGTCAATTTGGCAAACACTGGTGGCAAAGCGTGAATAAAATCAAAGATTGCCGGAATTAGGACTAGATAAATCGTCGTCCGATAAATTGTGACATTCTGATGAATCAGCGGCTGCAAGATTCCCAGCACAATCAGACTAATCGCCAATGGATACAACAACATTAATAATGGCGTTGAGAAGGCAATAATCTGTGTTAAGCCGATATTGGCAATCAGAAAGGCTCCCACCGTCGTCCCCAGCAAAAACGTTCGGTACTGAACACGCGGAAAACGACGACTGAGATCTTGCGCCAGTGATGTGATGAGCCCGATGGCGGTGGTCAGGCAGGCTAGCAATGTCAGTGCGGCTAATAAGGCCGTCCCAATTAGCCCGGTATAATGTTCCATAATCTGACCAAAGGCTAGCCCACCGTTAGCACTCATTGATGTGTAGCGAAGGCTAACGGCCCCCAACATAATCAAGAAGGTATAAATAATAGTTTCCAGTGACATCGAAAAGAGCCCAATTTTGGCGATAGCCCGTGACTGGTCGCCTTCATTGTGAACACCCATATACTTGAGCGCATTCACAATTGTGACACCAAAACCAAGTCCAGCCAGCGCATCCATGGTGTTATAGCCTTGTAAGAATCCGTTTGTCAGACCACCAATTGAGTTTGCCACCCCAACAAATGGCACATGTGTTAAATCACCCTTGATGACTAACGCCCAGAAGAAGATGAAAGTTAACAATAGCAGAAATAATGGATTGAGCAGTTTGCCAACATAGAGCGTAATTTTCTGCTGATTACTGGCTAAAAGGAACGTTGCTAAGAAGAATAAAAACGAAAAGATGGCTAAACTAATTGTTTCAGTCCCTTTTGGAATAAATGGCACCACACCGATTTCAAACGTAACCGTCGCCGTCCGGGGTGAGGCAATCAACAGTCCCAAACTAGCATGAGTTGTTAACAGGAAAAAAGATGCGAATCGTCTACTCACTGGCCTAGCAAGATCATACATGCTATCGCTACGTGTCACACTGATGGCAATAATCGCCAGCAATGGCAATAAAATTGCAGAGAGTAGAAAGCCAATCGTGGCTGTAATCCATCCTTTACCGGCTAGTTGACCCAAGTGAATCGGAAAAATTAAATTGCCGGCACCAAAGAATAAACCGAATAATAGTGATCCTAAGACGTAGTAATCACGTCTTGTTAAATGTTTTTCTCGTTGATCCATATGGTCAACCTCGCTTTCTGTGATTGGTACTTTGGGGTGAGAACTTGTGCTTTTGGAATGGATACTTTTACATAGCTATAACGTGCTCCCAACTCCTGAAAAAGGGTTGGTCACACTCAACATTTTATAAACGTGCACCTGACGCTCAGAAGTCTGTGCATAACCCGAAGTCGATGACCCACAAGCAAACTACGCTTGCACGTCATCGACCTCACGTTATTGCTCGACTTCTCCCGAGCTTCGGCATCACTCTAAATAAAAAAAGCGCCCCTGCAACATCTCTGTTGCCAAGGGCGCGAACGCGGTACCACCTTGCATCGTTACACTGTCACCAGCATAATCTCATAAACTGCAGCCATCAACCGGCTAGAGTTTGGTGACGATAATGGGCACCACCCCACTGAATTTCAATTTAAAATTCAAAAGCTCACAGGTTACTTTCACAAGTATTGTGTCACCCATTCTCATCATCTAGGGCTCGCTTCAAACACATTTTGCTTGTTACTCCTCTGCTTCATAACTCGTTTAATCTATTGTTAGCTATTTTAAATAATTGATGAGAAATGTCAATAGATTTTAATCTGAAGCAATGCAAAATGTATTTCCCGGGAAATGTCACAGCACTATTTTTGTGCATGATGTGGTTCCTTAATCATAAATCCTGCGGCAGCCGCACCCACAACAACTAGGGTAATAGCCGTCATAAGAACGCCTTTGTACCCTTGATTAAACGCGCTGAACACTGCTTTGTTCATTTGTCGTAGAACTTCCGGACCGTTTGCATAATGTTCGGTGAATCTCTTTGCGCTTTCAACAACAGTATGGCCGGCCATTGGTCCCGCTTGGTGAAGGCCTTTCGTTATTCCCGTCACTGCTTGTTGTGGTAACTGACTAATTGCCTTTATGTTTGTCGCAACTGTGGGGTCATAAATATGGCTCAAACGTAAACCATAAATAACCACTCCAAAACTGATCCCTAATTGTCGAAAGACATTCATCACCCCACTTGCCATACCAACCTGACTCATTTTTACACTATCCATCGCTGCCGAGGACAACGGTGGGTTCACAATTGCATTGCCGATGCCTAAAAGGGCAAAACCGGCCACAAAGTCGATATACATAACATTGAGGCTAACAGCATGATAAATAACCAAAAAGCCACAGCCAATTAATAACAGCCCACCACTGATCATCCAACGTTTTTGCCAACGACCGGATAACATACCCGCAATAGGACCCAAAATCATGCTAAAAATACTGATTGCTAATTGCCTAACCCCCGTTTGCATAGCAGAATATCCAAGGTAATCCGGCATCCAAATCGTCAGATACGTGAAGAAAGCATATAACCCGGCACCCAAACAGAAAGCAGCAATAATGGTGCCATCGAACGAAATTGATTTAAAAATGGTCAAGTCAATCATCGGACTCTTAAGGTGACGTTCCAGCAAAACAAAGCCAATTAGTAACACAATTCCCGCAATCAAATAACCGGCAACGTGCAAGTTTGACCAATGCCATGCTGAATGAGTCTCTTTTTGAACCAGGCCGAATACAAGACTAAACACCATTGCAATACTTATCAGCATGCCAATCCAGTCAATTGAACCCTGTCGATTACCGTAGCTTTCATCAACAAAGTAGATAGCACCTAACAATGCGATAACACCAATAGGCACATTGATCATAAAAATAGCACGCCAATTGAATAGCTGAATTAAGTACCCGCCAAGTAACGGCCCCATAGCGGTGGCGACCCCAATTACGGAACTCCAAATACCAAACGCCAGTCCGCGATCACGACCGACAAAAGTAGATGCCACAATCGTCATCGACAGCCCCATAATGCCTGCGCCACCAATTCCTTGAATCGTTCTGAATAAGTTAAGCTGTAACCCCGTTGTTGATAGTGCTGAGGCCAGTGATCCTAACGTGAAGATTGTTAATTCAATAAAGAAGATTCGTTTGCGTCCAAAAATATCGCCGAGTTTGGAAGCAACCAATAAGACAACAGCGTATGCCAGTGTATACGCATTGATGATCCATTGAACGTCACCAAACGACTCATTAAAGCTTTTTTGGATTGTTGGTAGCGCCACGTTAACGATCGTCACATCCAACAGTGACATAAATACCGCCACACACAGCGTTGCTAAACTGAGCCAACGGCGAGCGCCATTGGCATTAGTCTTTGTTTTCATTCTGTACCTCCTCAATTGTCGCCCTTGTCCATTCCAGTGCCGCCGTTGCTTGAACCTTAGTTAGTGCCATCAATCGAACAGCATCTTTAAAATCATCAGGTTCAATATTTGTCTGCTTCATGTATGCTTTGGCTTCAACAGTGTCCTTAATTTTATTCTCTAAGTAATGTTCAAAATCGTTCAAAATACTGAGTTGCAAGTCCGTTTCAATCTGATGAAAATTACGAAATTTAACTTCATACGTAAAATCAGTGTTTTGATTCAATGGAACTGGATCCGTCATGAGCTCTTCAAATCGCTCACGCCCTTGCTCCGTCAGTGTGGCATCCTTTTTGCCACGATTAGCGTCATCCTGACTATCTGTTAATGTAATAAATCCCCTAGCCTCCAGTCGATCCAATAATGGGTAGATCATGCCAAAACTAATTTTCCGTCGATTGCCAACAATTCGTTGTAGGACTGTACGTAGTCGATATCCCGTCATCGTTTTATCTGTGAGTTGTCCCAAAACAAATAATTCGTACATCGTGATACCTCCATATATCAGTTTGATATGTAATTCGTGAAATTATCATATATCAGACTGATGCATTCGTCAATGCTAAACTTAAACCCATTTTTTATAGTTAATCACTTCCATCCTCGGCAACACACTTGTACGATAGTTTTAAAACCTCCGACTCGAAAGATAATGGGCTAATGATTTTAAAGGACTACACAAAGATAACTGATCCATCACAATATCCGGACAACCTGTTTTCCAGTGCGTTTGTCATCTGTCAACATCAGAGACGATACCTCATTGGTTTTAACAATTGGCGCAAACAGTGGGAAATTCCGGCTGGCAAGCGTGAACCTAAGGACGCGCCAACTGAACCAGTTTTACAAACGGCTATTCGCGAATTACGTGAGGAGACACACCAAATCGCACAACACTTAACGCTATGTGGGATAGCTACCATCTCCGATGAAGACAAAAATGAAAACAGAAATCGCGCTGTTTTTGCCGGTGACGTTCCACAACCAACGCCCTTTATTTTTCACAAAGGTGACGAAATGGATGAAATCCAGTTTGTGCCCAGTCAGTCCCTAAATACGATCAACATTGACCCCGTCGACTTGGCCATTGTGCGTCAGTTTGAAAAAAATTCTAAAATCTAACAAAAGGACTACTCGAAATATGGTTAAACAAGGAAAATACGCCGGCAGCAGTCGGCAAAAACAACTCCGCAATTTACGTCAACGAATCAGTAATAAAGGTCAGCACACGATCAACGAAACCGACTTAGTCGATTTTTTGCTTGTTCGTTGGCACTTGACTCAACACAATCAGACTCAGTTGGTTGAACAGACAACAGAACACTTCCTGCGCACCTGGATTGAGCAGGCACAACATGAAAAAAATCAGGTTTGGAACTTGGCTACCATTACGGTCAACACGTTGAAAGTCTTCGCTATTCAGGTGCCATGGCAATTCTATGCAATCATTAATCATGAATGGTCACACCTGCAACGTTTCTTGGTTAAAGAGGTGCCTGCCGTGCCATTGAAGGACCAACTCCTTACAGACAACCAAATGTCCACGAACGATTGGCAAACGGCGCTCAGCACTCAATTAACCGTTAATAGCTTTCTGTTAATGTTCCAAGGCAATCAACAACAGCTCAGTCGTGTATCCGACCAGCAAATCGAACAATTACGCAGTAGTTTTCTGACTGAAAATAGTCTCAACTGGCAGGCCGTTGCCACGGTTTTTCAACCGCTCAAATACACCATCCCTGCAGACGCAGATGAAGATAGCGTTCAATGGCTGACGGAGTTAGATGTGCTCACTCCCAATGCACTTCAAAAATAGTGTTCTCAAAAAAGCTCTGCGCAGGCCCACCATGTTTGGCAGCCTGTGCAGAGCTTTTCGCGGTTTCTAAATTAATTTCATTATGTGCTGATTACTTGCTGGCCTTAGCCCCTTTGTTAACATAGCTAAGTGTGCCAATGGGGCCAGATACTTGAAGCTTACCATTTTTATAGACCAGTTTAGTAACAGCTGCATTCTTCAATGGTTTGCCATCATACTTTTTACTCATCGTGGACAAGTATTCATTAATCGACATCCCTGAACTAACAACCAGCACGTTACCACCGCCATCTTTCGAGGTAGTCTTAGCGATGTGGTTCAGTTCTGTCGTCATTCGTTGCTGAACCTCTTTAGCGCTTTCGGCACGGTCAGCCTTTACCAACTTGGTATCCTGACTGTTTTGGGTGTCGAGCTTGTGATATGCATTCTGCAGTTTATTCCAGTAATCTTTACCTGTTTTCTGCATAAATTCGTCACCGCTCTTGTATCCGTAAACGCCGGCAATCTTGTTATTGTCAGCGGCAATACTGTCACCTTCAAAACTACCGTAACCACCTTCGCGCAAATCCTTATTTTGGTTAACGGAAACGTGCTTGTTGCCCGAGTACTTCAACACTTCTTGTGCCGTAACTTCCTGACGCGTCAAATCTCCAGTGTAGGCAGACTTAAATTTGGTATTCTTCAAACCACGACCGAGGTTATCCGCAACCTTCACCCCATTGCTCGTCAACGGGAAGTTACTCCAACCTTGTACACGCAGCATAACGTTCGCCGTCGTTTCACCATGACGTGTCAGGTAAATCGTAACTGTTTTATTGCTGGCCGCTTGCGCTGACTCACTAGCTACGTTGGCAATACCAAACGTGCCTAAAGCTGTTATAGTGCCTAGAATAAGTGCAAATTTCTTCTTAAATGACATGTAAAAATCCCCTCAGTTAAGTGTTTTAGAAACCGCTTACATAAGCATATCAAATAAAAACGGTGAGTTCTTCGTTTATTAGAGAACTCGCCGATTTTATTAGGAAATATTCATAATGTAAATTATTGACTCACTATGAGTAATGACTTGATAGCTTCACGTTTATCCATTGCAACATATGCATCCGCAATATGATCTAAATCAAACCGCTTGGTAAACACCTTACCCGGATGAATATCACCCTTCAACACTGCATCCAAGAGAATGTTCCGGTCATCAGTCGTCACTGAAGCGATCCCACCACGGAGACCAATGTTTTTCCAGAATAGGTTATTGGTGTTCATATCCGCTTTTTGAGGCACACCAACACGACCAACAACGGCTCCTGGACGGGCAACTTTAACTGCTGTGTCAACGGATTGTTCTGTTCCGACACATTCTAAAACGGCATCGGCGCCGGCCCCATCTGTCAGGGATATCACGGCCTTCACTGCATCATCCCCACGCTCTGCAACGATATCTGTTGCACCAAACGCCTTGGCCAATTTCTGACGATCTTCATGACGACTCATCGCAATAATCCGTTTGGCACCTCGCAACTTAGCAGCAATGACACCACATAGACCAACCGCACCGTCACCCATGACAACGACGGTATCATCCTTCTTAACCTCAGCAGACGCCGCAGCGTGATAGCCTGTGGCCATAACGTCGGCCAGTGTCAACAGATCGTTCAATTGGTCGTCTGTATAATCTGATGGCTGTCCAGGCACCTTAATCAGCGCCCAGTTAGCATTCTTAAACCGTAAATATTCACCCTGATAGCCGACCACTTCATCGTCACTTGGATTCAAACAATCACCATCAAAGCCAGCTAAACAAGCTGCACAGTGACCACAACCATGTGTGAACGGTGCGATGACAAAGTCACCAGGTTTGACGTCAGTCACCTCGCTACCAACTGATTCTACGATACCAATAGCTTCATGACCGACTGGCGTATTCTTTGGTCGGTCAGAAATACCACGATACCACCATAAATCGGAACCACAAACACAGGCTCGGACGATTTTCAAAATAGCATCCGTTGGCTGTTTAATCTCTGGCTTAGGTAATTCTTGTGCTTCAACTTTACCTGGTTCTACAAAGACTGCTGTTTTCATTACTAATGTCCTCCAATTATTTTCTGTTAATACCGAGGCTATCACGTGACCCATACGCAGGATCATGCACGAGATGCACCACTAAGTCAGCGATGCTTTCACGTGAAACATCATGACCGCCAAACGGTTCGCCTTTCTTCGTCACTTGATAGTCTGTATTGTCCCCATTATCAAACCATCCCGGGCGAATCACCGTATAGTTCAGATCAGATGCCTCAATAATATCGGCAGCATCCCGATATGTTTGCAACATCGGATTATGTTCAAGGTTACCGTCTGCGCTGACGCTAGCTGGGATCTCATTGTAGATTCCCATCGACGTAATGAATAATAAGCGGCCAACATTGGCACGATCCATCGCTGACACAATTGCCGTTGCCATTTCTGGCAGATTGCCACTTAAAGCAGCGAATACAACATCCTGATTTTGAAGTGCATCGTTCAAGATTTGAGTGTCAGTCACATTTCCCTGAATTGCTCGTTCCCGTTGGTCATTCAGTTTGCCTAATCGGCCGACATTCCGTGCCATTAACGTTAATTGATCGTCTGTGTGTTCCAAGAAATATTGACGTGTCACCTGACCAATTGAACCGGTAGCGCCGATAATAAGTACGTTTGCCATTTAATTTACCTCCTGTTCCACGTGTAACAATTTTTACTTTACAACCTTACAGTAGCTTGAAGGCAACACTTATTTTTGCTTTTCTGGCAAAATCAAGAAAATCGCTGCCAATAACGAAATCAGCAATAAACCTGCGCCAATTAAAATAGCATAGTGGAATCCTATTACCTGATTTTTAAACAGACCTTGAACGCTAACCAAAATTGACAATCCGACAGACCCACCAATTTGATGCATCACGTTGACAACACCGGACGCCGCACCAGCGTCCCTTACATCAGTGTGTGCCACACCCGCAGCAGTAAACGGACTGAGCGAAAGCCCTTGTCCAATATCAATTACCAGCATTGGTAAGGCGATGCCGATCGTTAGTAAACGCCCATTACCAAACTTCGCCGTCAAACGTGCCACTTGTAACGCCACAATAAAGTTAACAATCGTCAATGGAAAGAAAGCGACACCGGCCATTAACGCACTAAAACCTAATTGTCTTTGCATCAGTTGCGGTGTAATAAACCAAAAGCCAAGCATGGAGCCCAAATATAAGAAACGTCCTAAGTAAGCGCCAATACGTTCACGATTCTTAAACAACCGTAACGGCATAATCGGCTGGCTTGTTCGATATTCTTGGTAAGCGAAAATTGCCAGCAGCACAATTGCTAGTATGAGCGCAGATAGCTTTCCCCAAGTACCAACAATGCTGTACACCAATGCGCTCATTCCAAATAAAGAACTTAATGTGCCAATCCAATCCAGCTTTCCAGATCGGCCACCATCCTTTTGCAAATGACGAACAGATAAGTAGTACATCCACATACTGATAGGCACGTTGATGAAAAAACCAACACGCCATGTCAGCAGGCTTGCAAACACACCGCCAATAACTAAGCTAACACTCGCACCAATTCCGGCCATAGCACCATAATATGCAATGGCACGTACACGTGCAGGGCCTTCATAAGTATCCATCAAAATAGCCAAGGTCGTCGGTGCAAGAATGGCCGAGCCAATTCCTTGAAAGGCTCTGGAAGCGATAATCATCGGTGCATTAACTGATAATCCAACTAGTAGCGAACCTATTCCAAAGATAACCAGACCAATTTGAAATACACGTCGCCGGCCAAACAAATCCCCTGCCCGACCGTCAAGTAGCAAAAATCCACCAAACGTTAACGAGTAGGCGCTACTGACCCAAGATAAAGTTTGCTGATTTAACTGTAAATCTTGAGCAATTTTAACAGTTCCCGTAAAAATAATTGAATTATCGAGCAAGATCATAAAATAACTCATCAAAATAACTAATAGTATCCAATCAAATCTTTTCTTTGTTGCCATGTTGTCCTCCTGTTGTTATGCAATGTTTGAAAGCTTAGACCTTCATCTGCACTTCAACGCAACAAGAAAATTTTCTTTTTTTGGCGAATCGCCATTCAATAAAAAAAACTGCTAACCACTACCCTCATTAGGTAATCAATTAGCAGTTCCATTTTTAATCTTTCACAGTCCTGTATTCTTAAAACCGGTCAATAGACCAAGGTATGCTTAAAAATCAGCTATTTATCGTTAGCCTTCCATAACTGTTCAAAAGTCTTAATAATCGTGTCAGTTGTAAATCCATACTTAGCAACAACTTCTGGTCCTTTACCACTTGCGCCAAAGCGGTCAACACTCACGTTGGCGCCGCGAGTCCCCGTGAAGGCACCCCATCCAAACGAAGACGCCATTTCAATGGATATACGTAGCTGGACATCTCTAGGTAAGACGGATTCTTGATACTCGGCCGATTGCTGTTTGAAAATATCCATACTTGGCATCGAAACAACGGACACATCATATGAGCGATCACGTAATGTTTGCTGTGCTTCTATCGCTAGAGCCACTTCTGAACCAGTAGCAATTAAAATGCCATCGGGTGTTTGACTCTTGGCGGGTGAAATCACGTACGCACCCTTTGACACTTTGTCAGCGTCTGCCCCTTCAAGCAGTGGTGTGGCCTGTCGCGTCAAGACAAGTACGCTGGGCCGATCAGTCGTCTGGGCAATAGTCTGCCAAGCGCCCAATGTTTCGTTTGCATCTGCTGGACGAATCACATTAACGTTTGGAATACTTCGCAAAGCGGCTAACTGTTCAATCGGTTCATGAGTTGGCCCATCTTCACCTACAGCCAGTGAATCATGCGTGAAGATGAAGGTTGATGGTATTTGCTGGATAGCGGCCAAACGAACGGCTGCCTTTAGATAGTCGCTAAAGACGAAGAACGTACTGCCAAACACGCGCGTACCACCATGCAACGTAATACCGTTAACTGCTGCCGCCATGCCAAACTCACGCACACCAAAGTAGATATTGCGACCCTTTGGCGTTAATGGTGTAAAGGCCTCGTCAGCTTTCAAACTTGTCTTATTGGATGAAGACAAATCAGCGGCTCCGCCCCAGAAATTGTCATTCTCTGCAGCAATCTGTTGCATCAAATCAGCATTAACCACCCGAGTTGCTGTTGGCGTCTTATACGTGTCATAGTCCAGCGAAACACTCGCTAAATCCAGTTTATTGTCCAAATATTTCTTAGCAACATCTGGAAATTTCGTTTGGTAGTCAGCAAACATGCTTTGCCAATTCTTGTAACCGCGTTGCTTTTCATCCACGGCTGTACTGTAAGTATCATAAATGTCATCACTAATCTCAAACGGAGCAGCAGACCAGCCATAAAATTCACGCATCTTGGCAACATTTTCTTCACCTAGCGCAGAGCCGTGAACCTTATTCGTCCCCGCTTCAGGCGTACCATAACCAATAATTGTTTTGACTTCGATTAAGGTTGGCCGATCGTTTTGCTGAGCTTGTTTAATTGCAGCGTAGATGTCATCCAAATTATTGCCATCCAAAACACGTTCATAGTCCCACTTAGCTGCTTTAAAACGCGCACTGACCTCATCGTTAGCACTTAACGATAGTGGACCATCTAATGACACATCGTTTGAATCATAAAGCACAATCAACTTATTTAGGCGCTTATCACCAGCAATGTTAATCGCTTCGTGACTGATGCCTTCCATCAGGTCACCATCACCAACAAGCGCATACGTGTAATGGTCAAACACGTTGTATCCTGGTCGGTTCACCATGGCTGCCAAATGTTTTTCCGCCATGGCCATCCCAACGGCCATTCCCAATCCCTGTCCAAGAGGACCGGTTGTCGCATCGATACCTGGTGTTTCAGTTACCTCTGGATGTCCAGGCGTTAGCGACCCTAACTGACGAAATTGTTTTAAATCGTCAGTTGTTAAGCCAAAGTGATTAAGATGCAGCAAACTGTAAAGCAATGCGGAGCCATGACCGGCACTCAATACAAAGCGGTCACGATTAAGCCACTTAGGATCTTCGGGATTGAAATTCATCAATTTTTCCCATAAAACATAGGCCATCGGTGCAGCATCGATTGGCAAACCTGGGTGTCCACTGTTAGCCTTTTGAATCATGTCCACACTCAGAAAACGGATTGCATTAACGGCAGCGGTATCTTTTTCAGTAAATGTCATTTCTCTTTTATCTTCCTTTCAAAAATGACCCGGTAGAATAACTTGACCGGGTCAAAAACACTATTTTGTTGCTTCTGCCTTCGAGTTTGCCTTATCGCGTCCATTTAAAATCAGACTAATCAAAACAACAATTACTAAGAAGCCTAGTATTCCAGCCACAACGGCGACCGTGCCCAAGTTTCCAAGGTTTCCAAGTAAGATACCAGAAACTAGGTAGTCAGTGTCAGCAAACGTTGAAGCCGCCAGTTTTAACGTGCCCAAGACAGGCAAGATGAGAAGTGGTAACCAACTAATCAATAAACTGTTGACCGCTGAACCGATAATCGCACCACGACGGCCACCCGTCGCGTTCCCGTAAATTGCTGCCGCAGCGCCACAGAAGAAGTGACCCACAACCCCAGGAATAATAACCGTGGTTTTCAAAGCAATCATGATAAACATGCTAATTGTGCCGACGATGAAACTGGTGAAAAAGCCAATTAACACAGCGTTAGGCGCATATGGAAAAATGATTGGAACATCCAAAGCAGGTTTAGAATTAGGCACAAGTTTTGTCGCGATACCTTGAAAGGCGGGTACAATTTCGGCCAAAATCATGCGAACACCTTGAAGAACAACGACGAACCCAGCGGCAAAAGTACCTGCTTGAACCAGTGCATAAACCAAGTAATTAGTACCAGCACTGAGTTTTGTTTCAACAAAATGAGGTCCCGCAACAATTGCTAAAATAATATAAACAATTCCCATTAATAATGTGATTGATACGGTTGAATCACGTAAGAAACTCAATCCTTTAGGCA
This sequence comes from Furfurilactobacillus cerevisiae, assembly GCF_048961765.1. Taxonomy (GTDB): domain Bacteria; phylum Bacillota; class Bacilli; order Lactobacillales; family Lactobacillaceae; genus Furfurilactobacillus; species Furfurilactobacillus milii_A. The sequence continues at coordinate 60,678 of NZ_CP185253.1, read as the reverse complement.
TTTCAATGTCTTCAGTACTGTTTTTCTTATTACCAAACCATTTACCCATCAAACCAGCAGTTGCGTAACCAATGTTACCCGTATGACCCATGGCAACCTCGTCCCCACCAGTGATTTGACGCATAAATGGTTGACACAAAGCCGGTGTCACAGTGAGTAATGTTCCTTCGAAAATTCCACCAAGAATAATGGTCTGCCAACCAGTACCAAGTTTGGCACTAATTAAAATAACTGCCGTTAAACACGAAACGTATAACATTGCTTGACCAGTTAAGAAAATATACTTAAACCGAGTGAAACGGGCTAGTAGGATATTGACAATCATCCCCACCAACATAATTAATGCTGTCGTCGTACCATACTTAACCAATGCAATGGCGACAACCGCTTCATTACTTGGCACGACACCTTGAACATGTAAGGCAAACTGGAACATTTTGGCAAACGGCGTTAATGAGTTACTTAAGATCCCAGCACCACCGATTAAGACAAGGAAGCCGGCAAACGTTTTAATCGTTCCTTGAACAACCTCAGTCGCCTTTTTCTTTTGTAGGAGCAGTCCCAACATAGCGATCAAGGCAACTAAAATAGCTGGTTGAGTCGCAATGGAGACAAATAAGTTCAATACACTTTTCATCTTTTTTGTCCTTTACGAATTAATCGTGAGTAATGTTTTCGTTATCTAAAACATAATTGACATGTTCTGCAGTTTCCTTTTTGTCAATCAGACTCTTTAGCAAAACGATCCGCTCTTTAGGAATGCTGCCTAGCGCGTCAGCCAATGTTGATTCAACGAAAAAGTAGTCTGCTGAATCGGCTGTGGCACTGCCAACATCTGAGTGATCGACTGTAATATCGTTTGCATCAACATCCACGTTTTCATCTTTCAGAATTTGTTGGACGTTCATTTGAACCATGAAGCTACTGCCTAAACCACTTTGACATACTGCTAAAATTTTCATGTTATTTCCTCCGTTATTCGTTGCGACTATGAATTATTGTGAGCAAATCTTCAGCCGACGAAGCAGCCATCAACTGTTTAACTGTTGCTTCGTTGGTTAACAGTGTCATTAATTGCTTGATGACTTCTAAATGACTCTCACTATCAACCGCTGATAAAACGAACCATAAAGTAATGGGATGATCCTGGTTAACAAGTGCAATGTCATGATTCGTTTTGAGCAGTGCAAGCGAGATCCGATTTGATCCATTCTCAGGTCGCGTGTGTGCAAGTGCAATATGATCACCAATGTTAATATATGGGCCTTGATTATTGACCACATCAATCATTGAATTAACGTATTGCTCTGTCACACTACCGTTGGCAACTAAAGGTTTTGCCGCAAGTCGGATTGCTGCCTCCCAACTCAAATCAGTTGCATCCGTTAACTGGACTGTTTCCTGGTTCAAAAGGTCATTCAGCATTCCATCACCTCCGCTATTAATTTATGGTTTAATCCTAGCATTGATGAAAACGCTAACAAGTGCAATACTTACACTACCAATAGTGCAAAATATTCACCCCGTCAAAAAAATGCTTAATTTGGAGGCTCATCATTCATGATTAACTTTACTAACATCAAACATGGCAATGATCTTCTTAATTACTTGCTAACACGTCAGGATTACACCACTCTTGAAGAATTGAAAACACAGCTCGGATTATCTCGTCGCGGGACTTTCTATGTTCTAAAACGAGTAAATGAAGAGTTAAACGACTCTAAGCTTGATATCATCATGAATCTTGCCGGAGTCGGCTATTTCATTCCTGAAGAAACAAAAAAAGAGCTTCTGAATCAATATTCAGAAACTCAACCCGTGACAGAACAATTTACAAAACATCAGCGTTGTCAGCTTATCGCTTGGGATCTCATCAACCACAAGTCACTATCCCTGTCAGACTTAACCAACAGATTTCAAATCTCCAAACATACGGCGATATCCGACCTCAAATCTGTTCGTGAACGTCTAGAATCTCATGGACTCGATATTGTACAACAGCCTAAAGGAAAGCATATTTCCGGATCCGAAATATCGCAACGAAACTGGGTATTAGAGGCACTTAATGATCGCGACTCAATTCTGTACAGCCAAATCGACATTAATCCTTCGCGCTTGATTGCGATCAACACTGAGATCCATAAGCTAGAAAAAATTACGGGCAATTACTTTAGTGACGACGCTTTATCAACACTTGATGACTTTATTTTATGGTTTTTGGAGCGAATCAAACAGCCAGAGAATCAATTGCCGGATTCTCCCTTAAGAACAACCAATGTAGATTCAATGTCGATTAATTGGTCAATCAAGTTCTTAAGCGATAACAACATTCATAATTTTAGTGAATCATATTTTTTGGGTCGTATCATCAACACAAGCCAGTTTTATCGTGTCAATCGTGCTGACGGATTAATCCAAACTATCTTTCCGATTTCCCGGGAAATTATCGATCGCTTTAACACCGTGTCTGGAGCCAATGTATCCCCTGAAAAACTTGAATTAACACTATCTACCCACTTGTTATCCACCTTTTATCGTTCAAAATTTATGATTCCCTATCACCATCCCAACCTTGAACAAATCACTGAGGGGTTTCGCGAACTATTTTCTTTCACTAAGTATGCCATTCGTCCGTTTGAAAAATTCATCAATGGCCACCTTAGTGACGACGAAATTGCGTTGATTGCGCTATATTTCGGCGGTGAATTGCGAGCCATTGAAAGCCGCCGTGGCAAACATGTGGATGTTTTAGTTGTCTGCTCTAGTGGTATTGGGACCTCGTACATTCTTCAACAGCAACTCATTCAACATTATCCCAACATTGATTTTTCTCAGCCTCTTAGTGTTTTCCAGTATAAAAATCAAGATTTATCCAACATCAAGCTCATCATCAGTACCATCGAACTCAATGTCCCCGTTCATATCTCCATTGTTCGCGTATCACCGCTACCAAATAAAAAAGATTGGGAAACAATCGAAAAAGCATTCATCAATGCCCACTTAACTGATAACCATTTTAACGAGGCCAGTGTAAATTCTCTGCTCGATATTATCAGTAATTACGCTCGTATCGAGAACTTCGATGGTCTGACGGATGCTCTGCGTGGTTACCTCAATCAAAGAGCAAAACTGCCGATAAAAAAGACGACTGTCACAGGACCAACAAGCCTACAGAAACTTTTACCCAGCAGCCATATTACTTATGCTGATGATGAGTTGGACAATTGGAAAAGTGTTGTTCAACAAGCTTTGAAACCACTATTGACTGAACATCTCATCGAACAACGTTACATTGACCGAATCATTCGATTAACAGTCGTCAACGGCCCTTACATGGTTCTTGGCAATGGCATCATGTTAGCCCATGGCACACCAAACGACGGCGTCAACGATCTTGGCATGAGCTTACTGTTACTACAACACCCCGTCACCATTGAAAATAAAGATCACGCAGACAAAAGGACGATTCAAATCGTCATTGGTCTAGCACCTTTGGATCAAACCAGTCATTTATCTGCCCTTTCGCAACTTATGCAAAAAATCCAAGATGATCACTGGGTTCAGCAAATAAAAACTGCTAGCTCAGTCGCCGAAATTACCAATCTACTCTCATAGATAAAAAAAGAGCTGGTCACAATGTCTTCAGCGGACATTGTGACCAGCTCCTTTCATTTCTACTGATTTGCTTTTTTCTCCGCATGCTGTCGTTCTAGCTCACGAAGTTCTTCCTCAGTCGTTTCCATGTGATCATAGAAATGGTTGAGTTTGTAATTCAGGTGATCGATGGCAGATTGCAGGTCATCGCGTTTTTCTTCCATCACAGCGAGCTGTTCCTGCAAAATGGCCTTCTGCTCTTTCGTATTATCTTCTTGCGCGTCAAATAATTGAATATAACGCCGCAAACTGTCAATACTCATGCCAGCTGCCCGCATCTGCGTCACAAACGTAATGCGGCGAATGATCCGATCATCAATATCACGATTACCAACCTCCGTTCGGTCAATTTCCGGAATCAACGATTCCTTCTCATAATACCGAATGGCCGCCGACGATACGCCTGTTTTTTCACTAGCTTCTTTAATATTCATTGCGTTTTCTCCTTGTGGATCATAGTAGCACAATGGCCTAAATAACCGGCCAGTCTCATTGATGTATTCACAATAGACCTTAATGTGTACTTGAAGGCAAGCAGGGAAAACTAAATTTGATAATCTTCTTGTAATTCCTTATCTTGCCAGAAAAAAACTTCATCGTAATTTCTATTCACTACTGTCACATTCTCTGGGAAAAAAACACTTATGTTGATATACAATTCTTTAGGAGCTTTCATATACTTCACATACTGGGTAATTTCTTCTGCCAAAGACAAAGGCACGTTATCCGATTTGATAACAACTTGGTATCCTCGTCCAGCAATTCCGGGTCCGTTCCTAATTTGAATGAGTTGCCAGGGTATTGTTAAATCCTTTTCTTTACTAAGTTTATGTCGTCCTCTGATTACCTGAAAATAGAAGTAAAAATAAGCTCCAAAACCATGTTTTTTTCTAAATTGCATCTGTGTGTCAAGGGCAGTTTAAAAATGTAGGTTTTCGGCAGAAAGAAATGTAGGTTTTCGGCAGTTACTTGAGGCCACGTAATCGGTAAGATTTACCAGTGATCTTCACTACGTGAACATGATGAACCAAGCGATCGAGAATGGCTGCTGTCACAGTTGGGTTCTGGAAAATATCAACCCAAGCGGATAGATCACTATTGCTGGTAATGATCGTTGAATGCTTTTCATAGCGGGCATTGACTAGCTGAAATAAGAGGTTAGCTTCTTGGTGACCAATTGGCAAATACCCAATTTCATCAATAATTAATAGGTCATAGCGCGAATAGCGGCTTAGAGATCGATCAAGCAGTCCTTTTTCGTAAGCTGCTCTCAATCTAATCAACAGCTCATGACAATTAATAAAGAGAACCCGACAGCCCTGTTTACAGGCCTCAATCCCAATACTAATTGCCAAGTGGGTTTTACCGACTCCCGGATTGCCAATAAAGATTAAGTTTTCAGACTTTTCCATAAAAGCCAGATTCTGGAATTCCAGAACCTCTTGGCGATTCATACTGGGTTGAAAGCTAAAATCAAATGTATCTAGGGATTTTGTATTGGGGAACCGAGCACGGCCAATGGCCCGTGCAATCTGACCTTCGTGTCGATTCTGGAGTTCCGAATTAGTTAAATCAATTAGCGCCTCAGTTAATGACAGATTATCAGTGTGAATTTGATCAAGGTAATTCGGCAAGTATTCACGGATTTTGTTTAACCCTAAGCGCTCAAGATTATTTAAAAGAATTTGATTATTAGTGGTCATGGTAGCCTCCTATAAGTTGTCGTAATCAGTCATATGTTCACGAATGTAAGCTGAAATGTCTTCATCTGTCCGCCCTTTAAGCAAATCAGATTTGAGGATATTGAACTGATCTTGGGGGTCATAATTCAGCGAATTGGTAGTTATGGAGTGCGTACGAATTTCTTCTCCGTTATAATAAATGTGAATGCGCTGCTCATCATTGGAGATTTCAACAGCAACCGTACAACCAATGTATCGCGGATCTACTGAGTACTTACATTTGCGGAAATTGATCATGGCCTCCTTCGAAACGACACGGGTAATGTTTTCTTCGAAGTATGGTTCAAGGAGATTAACTGGAACGCGATGAAGGTACTCTTTTTCTTCGTCTAACCATTTCAGGTACGGGACTTCGTCCGTGGCCTGCGAAGTTTCATGATTTAGATCATCTCGGAGCATATGAACTAGTTCGATTAGCTCAGTTCCATCAGCAAATTCAGTATTGTATGGCCGTAAACGTTCAACCGTGCGAGCAAGGGCTTCAACTGCACCTTTAGTTTGTGGTCTGAATGGTCGACAAGCAATTGGTGTGAAACCGGCATCTTTACAGAATTCGTGGAACCGTTCGTTAAAGACAGCGTGGCCAAACTGGGATTTTGTATGATCCACAACGGTTTTCATATTATCAAACCAGATTTCCGTCGGAATACCTCCGGTATGAAGGAAAGCGTCGTGTAAGCAAGAAAAGAGGGTATCTTGGCTCCGATCAAAGGTTAGTGTCATATATTTGAGTTTTGAATAAGGCAATACATACAAGAAAATATTGAATTTAAACAGCTCACCCTCGCTGCTCACTAGGGCCATTTCTTCTTTCCAGTCAACTTGAGCAGAGAGACCAGGGGAATGTTCAATCCGAATGGTAGCTTTCTTAACTCGTTCTCGGCGGGTTTGGCGACAATAATCTTTCACGAGGGTATAGCTGCCGGTAAAGCCCTTCTTCTGGATAAATTTAAAAATTGAAGCAGCCGAACAATTTAGTTCAAGCTTTGAATCGATGGTTTGCTTGAATGGATCCAGTAAACTTGGCCGTTTCGGTCGACCACTTGGTCGGCCCTTAAGTCCAGCTTTGACTTCCTCATAGGCTTTCTTAACGGTTCGATAATCAACATTATATTGCCGGGCAATCTCGGCGAAGTTAGGCTTAATATTTTCAGTCACGTAAATCGTCACTCCTTCTCTTAAATCACGTCTCACATCAAATTCCTCCTACACTCTGATGTGATTCATGATACAAAAAATGTAGGAAAACCAACAGTTCTAACCTGCCGTTTTCCTACATTTTACGGGTGCCTTTTACATCTGTGCTTCTATAAGGTTTATCCAATGCCAAAAAAGTAAAAATGGAACATGCAAAAACCATACAATGATTGCCATAAAGAATTGCAAACTAGTAGTTAGCCGCCCGAACATAGCTAAATTTTTCACTATATCAATAAAACCGTCTAAAAGAAGCCACAGACCAATAACCATTAGTAATCCATTTAATGTCTTTACTACCAGCGTATACTTTTCAGAAGTTTCGGCAGTCGCGATTAACATACTCGTAGTAAAGATAAACGGAATAATGATCCCAAATTCAATTCCAAAAGAAAAAGTATGAAAATTAATGACAAAAAGAGAGATTGTCGCCCATGAAAACACTTGTCTCAGAATTTTCTTAGTAGACTGAACTGAGACTGATAAATTTTGAACACCAAGTAAAGGCACAATTGAGGTCAGAACCGTTATTCCATAATCTTTTAGAATCCAAACATTGATATTAGTATGCATAATAGTCCAAAACACTATGGCCCCTACTAATATCTCGTAAATATAGAAGAATATCATGCTAGGCAAAAGTAATATTTTGAGAAAAGCTGACGTTATAGTCTTAATTGAATCTTTAATCTCTTTATTCCATATTCCCCAAAGAATCAATCCCAATACAAAAATGACAATCCAGGCAGCAATACCCCACTCTCTATTTGAAATTTTTCAACCTCTCTATCTCCTGACTTCAGGGAAATATCGATTGCTACAGGACGTACTAGTCATTTTCCTTCAACCACTTATCCAGCACACTGATAAACTCATCATGCTGATCCAACAAAGCCAGATGACGGCTGTTGGCAAACAAGTGCCACTTAGCGCCTGGAATGTGGTCGTAAACGGACTTCGCAATCAATGGTGTACATAGATCATCCGTCCCATTAGTAACCAATACAGGCACATGAATGTTCTTCAAATCATCGGTTACATCGTAATCACTGATGGTTCCGTTCTCGGTAAATTCGTTTGGTCCCTCAGCGATTAGGCTGGCACGTTTACCATTCGTTTCACGGCGGAGTGGTTCTGGTGAATTTTCATCCGGATCATCCCAACAATAACGCTCCATGTAACGGTCGTTAGCAGCCAAGTACTTAGGACCGGAGAAATCGCCTGTCCGCTCGGCCTCGGCAATTGCCTCGCGATCCTCATAACTCAAGTAGGAAATTAGCCGGTGTTGCTCTTGCGTCCACAACTTGATGGAAGCAGGCGAACCATCGATCATGACACTCTTAACTCCCGTTTGATCATAATGTGTGAGGTAAAGCATTTCGAGCATACCACCCCAGGATTGACCCAACATGTGAATTTCATCCAGGTGTAAGTATTTACGGAGCGCGATTAATTCCTCAGCCCACGTTTCCTTCACATAAACGGATTCATCTTCTGGCAATGATGACTTCCCACAGCCAACTTGGTCATACATAATCAACTGGCGGCCTGTTTCTGCGTAGTCATCCAGCAATTCAAAGTAGTTATGCGATGAACCAGGACCGCCGTGAATCAGCAATAACGGTGCCTTACCTGGCGTCTTCTCACCGACAATTCGATAATATGTTTTATACCCACGAAATGGCATGTAGCCTTCTTCAATCTTCATGAATCGTAACTTCCTTTATGTGTGAAATATGGTGCTTATGTTGATTGTACGCCTCACGCCCGACAATGCACCGTTTCTCAAACATTATTTTGTCTCTGATAACCCTGGTTTTCCGTACAAACGTACCAGGTACAAACGGGCATCCTGCTTCGTTAACTGATTTTGTTTAACAAACACCCAATTGAGCACCATCGAAATAGTGGCAAAACAATGGGCAACCACCAGCTCTGCTGGCAATTCTTGCACAACAGCTATCTTATCGACTAGCAACTTTTGCCCTACTTGCTGTGCATAGTTCGTAAAACCTGCTAGTAGAAAACCATCTTGATTGTGAACTAGTACTTTGGCGACATAGGCCTTGTGCTGATCTATTAGATCGTACAAACGGTCGAAACACGTCAACAGTATCTGACCCTCATCCCCAATAGCCAATTCGTTTAGGTGAATTTCGGCCACAATCAAAGAAAAGCAGTAGTTCAACAAATCATACTTATCTTCAAAATAGTTATAAAACGTTGATCGCGGATAATTGGCCTGTTGACAAAGATTGTTGACTGTCACGGCTTCAAACGACTGCTGTGTGAGCGCCTGACTCATTGCGTTTGAAAAAGCACTCAGCGTTCGTTGAGCACCACGCGTTATTTTTTTCGTTTGCTGTTTCATGCCACTATCCTCTCTGAACGATTTCCGAGATGTGTCCATTCTTGGTCAAAGTGCACACTCTGACACTTTGTTTTCTGATTTATTGACTCTATTATGGCACTTACAGATGTCAATTATTGGACACTCGTACAATTTTAAAAAGGAAAAATAAACAATGAAGGTAGATTGCAAATTTAATCCGAATTTTTGGACAAATTGGTCAGCATAACCTGATACGGTGTTTTCCAGTCAAGTATTTTAAGCGGTCTCTGGTTAATTTGGAGTAACGTCGTCGTTAAATCTTGAGCACTAATGTGCTCAAAACGAGTCCCCTTAGGATAAAAATAACGTAAATTCCGATTAAAGCGTTCATTACTACCACGTTCAGCTGGCGTATAAGCATGACAGTAATAGGTCTTAATACCATATTGTGATTCAAATGATACTAGCCCACTAAACTCAGTACCACGGTCCACAGTAAAACTGTGCACCGGTCCATTAAAAGTTGTTAGGAACTTAGTCAGTGCTTCATTAACACTCGCTGTCGTTCGGTCCTTTAACCGATATGCCCAAAGGAACCGTGATTTGCGATCGATTAAAGTTAATAAAACTGCCTTACTATGCCCACGAGGGCCAACGACGGTATCTAGTTCAAAATCACCGATGCGATTACGTTGATTAATCATCATGGGACGCTGTTCAATCGATCGCCCCAAAGATTGATTATATTTGGATCGTTGGTCAACGTTACGCCGTTGGCGTACGCCATGTTCAGGTAGATCATTCAAGGAGAAACCAATTCTCCCCTGATTTAGCCAATTATAAATAGATTTAGTCGCTAGTTTAAATTCGTGAGCAATCATTCCTGGTGACCAGCTTAGATGTAAATGGTTGAGAATTGTTTGCTTTAACTCATCGCTCAGCTTAGTTTTCCGACCACATCGTGATCGCTTGTATTCGGCATCTGTTTGTGCTAATTCAGCCTGATAAGGTTGACATCGAGATAATTCATAAGAAATTGTTGACGGTGATCGGTTCAGCCGAACGCCCATTTGGATATTGGACAGCCCTAGTTCACAAAAGGTTTCGATTTTAATTCGTTCGGAATAGGTTATACTAGACAAAAGATCAGCTCCTAAAAGATGGGTTTGTTGTAAACACCATTTTAAAGGAAGCTGATCTTTTTTGTCCGAACAGCGTTCGGATTAATTTTACAATCTACTTGAAACGAAAAATTATTTTAATTACCGGGGGTACTTCTGGTGTCGGCCTCGCCATCGCCAAAAGCTTCACCAATATACCAACAGAGATTGTGTTGGTTGGTCGCAATAATGGGAAAGCAGTCAAAGCCGTTCACGAAATCGAGGCCGTTTTACCCGATGCTAAAGTTTCTTATTTATTAGGCGACTTGGCCAATCAGACCGACAATACACGAATTGCAATAAACTTTATGACAACCCATGATCATTTAGATATTCTCTTTAACAGTGCTGGTAATATCCCCAAAACGACAGACAATAATATTGCCCTAAACTTACAAAGTCATTACTGGCTAACTCACAACTTGAGTACAGTCTTAGCAAAATCAACCGATCCGCGAGTCTTCATTATCACTGGGATGCCGCAAGCAATCCGTTTCGGACCAATCTATGAACATCAATTTAACCTAATCGACCGTGGGTTATGGTTGCTTACTCATAAAACGTTGTTAGTCACGTTGCTGGCGCACGAACTACAATCATCAGGCATAAAGGTCAATGCCCTGTTTCCTGGCGGTGTTCAGTCCAATCTTTTACCTTGGACCAAGAACTTAGGTAACACCGTTGTCCCAATTGCTTCACAACTAGCGACTCAGCATTCGCTTGCACACACCACTGGACAATTTTTCGATGATCAGGGTCAATTAGTTCGTTTGAATAATAATAAATACGGTATCAAGCGTGCTAGATCTGTATTAAATCGTTATTTACGGTCTTGAAAATCCAAATTTCTGAACCAAGTAAAAACGTGTTGGACGATAAAATAAATCGTTCAACACGTTTTTGATCTTTAATCCGTTTCCTTCTTTGTCGTCAACGTCCACGCCAACAACCAACTGGCTACCAGAATACCCAGTGGCAACATAAACGTTGTTCCGTAAGCACTGATAATATGCGCTTTCATGTCAGTCAATGTTGCGGACTTCATTTCTGCATGCATATTGTGCGATAGTACGTTTGTCAAAATGACGACAGCTAGCGAGTTCACAATCTGCATTGCGGAGTTAATCAGTGGCGTAATGCGGCTAACAACAGCCTGTGGTGCCTGGCTGATATTGTACGTACTGATCTGCATCATGGTCAGCCCTTGTCCAAACCCAAGTAGTGCAATCATCAGTAACAACTGCACAGTCGTTGTGTGAATCGTAATTTGCGTCAGGAAACCGGCTCCAATGGCCATAGAACCAATACCGGGAATTGCTGCTGCACGAATGCCCCAGCGATCAAACAAACGTCCACCGATAATTATGCCAGCAAAGGCAGCTAAAGCTTGTGGAGCCATCATTTCGCCCGCATGCAATGAAGAAAATCCCTTAGCAGTTTGTAAGAACAATGGTACCAGCAATGTAGCACCGAATAGCACAATCTGGTTCAGCCAACTGACCATAATTCCTCGGGAAAACCGTAGCGACCTAAATGCAGACAGTGCCATCAGCGGTGCCTTTTCACGTAACTCAATAATGATAAAACTGATTAATGCGATGAACCCGGCCACAATGCATAATGCCGTGATCGGATTGGTCAATGCTGTGTTACCTAAACGATGAATCCCGTAAATCAGCAACGTAAACGCCATTGGTGACAACAGTGCACCCGCCAAATCCAAGTGAATTCCTTGTTTACGGTCACCTGCTGGCAAAAAGAAAATCACTAATAACAATGCCAGAATACCGATCGGCAAGTTAATCAGAAAGATTGCGTGCCAACTGGCGTTTGACAACAGCCAGCCTGATAGAATTGGCCCCATAATTGGCGCCACAACCATTGGTAGTCCCAAGATACCCATCAAAGAACCGCGTTTTTCGTTTGGAACAAGGCGCCACGACATTGCCATTCCGATTGGAGCAACAAGTCCACCCGCCAATCCCTGTAATGCGCGGAATAAGATCAGTAATTGGATTGAATTGACCATCGAACATAAAACGGAACAAACCGTAAACCAAATAATGGCTGATGCAAAAATCTTTTTGTCTGAAAAACGATCCGCTAGCCATCCAGCCAAGGGTGTGACGGCTGCTAACGCCAACGTGTAACCGGTAATTGTCCATTGAACCGTCGACAAACTCGTACTAAAAACCTTTTGTAGCGTTGGAATGGCCACATTCATCACGGTAGCATCCATCATCGTCAATAACATGGCAACTGAAATTGTCAAAACACCTGGCAAAACTTTTCGAAGCGAAAACGGCTCCATTTTAATTGCTGTACTCTCCATAATTGTAAAACTTCCTCATTTTCTTTTTTCTCGAACACCGTTCTAGAGCAAAAACTACTCTAACACCGTTCGAGAGAAATGTAAACAAAAACGACCAACTTTTTAAATTGGTCGTTCATTTGCTGCTTACTTTTGACGTTGCTCAAACCCCTTAACCAAGGTTTCTAAGCTCCATTTTAACGTTGAATCACGATCCATTCGGTCAAAAATTCCTTGTCCATACATTCGTTTTAAAACCGGCGTTTGTGTGATTAAATCACCATTTGGCTGAACATCTTGAAATTCTTTTGAATCAAAAACATGTTGCCGTACCTGACGATCTCGTTCAAACGTCAGAATATAATCAAGATAGATGTTGACGATAATAAATTTTTCGGAATCTGCAAGTGATAGATCATCAATCGTTTTTAAAAAACGTTCATTGACTTTTAAAAAGTGCTCTGTAATTGGTGGAATGGTAAACAATAAATCAGCAGAATATGGCCGTTTGCGCAAGGTGTCAGCGAATACCAATCCATCACTAACTAGCTGTTCCTGCCAAGTTGAAGCCGCCATAAACGCGTTCAAAGCTTCACCACATACATCATCAGCCATGACTGTAAAAATCGCTTCTTTGCTCGAAAAGTGCCAGTACAAGGTAGATGCCGTAATACCAACTTCTTTGGCTAATTTTCGCATTGAGAACTGACCAAAGCCCACTTCCGTCAACAACGTCCACGCTGCCTCGATAATTTTCCCTTTCGATGCTGGTTCTGCCATGCTTTCACCTCATTCACTTGAGTCCTTTGATAAGATAACTCTAGCTCACCAGCGAGGCAGACACCAGAAAAATTAATAAATAATTGTTTAATAATTATTTATTTTACAAGGCCGCCATCTTCTCCAAGACTCGCACCATCTGACACGTAAACCCATACTCGTTGTCATACCAAGCCACAGTTTTCACTAATTGCGTATCTCCTGCTGTCGTGACCTCGGTTTGTGTCGGATCAAAAACGGAACCAAACGTTGAATTGATAATATCACTCGACACAATTTGATCTTCATTCCACCCAAAACTCTCGTTATGTTCAGTAAATGGTTTGATACGCGCGTTTATGTCATCAGCACTTAGTTGGCCCGTTTTAAGAACTGTAACTAGCTCAGTTAATGAACCATCAATCACTGGTACCCTTTGTGCGTGACCCTGAAGTTTGCCATCTAACTGTGGTAATACGAGACCAATTGCCTTAGCTGCCCCAGACGAATGTGGAATGGTGTTGGCAGAAGCGGTTCGTGATGGTCGAAGTTTGCCGCCTCGGTTTGGTCCGTCGAGAATCATCTGACTGCTGGTAAACGCGTGGACAGTTGTCATAGTACCAGCAACAACGCCAAACGTTTGATCCAACGCATCGGCCATTGGTGCCAAACAATTCGTCGTGCATGAGCCGGCGGAGATTATCTGGTCATCTGACGTCAATATATCATCGTTCACACCAGCGACAACGGTCTTTACATCTCGCCCAGCCGGTGCCGATATGAGGACCTGTTTCGCACCAGCTTGTAGATGCGCAGCAGCCTTCACCTTAGTCGTGTAAAAACCGGTGCATTCGAGAACAATATCAACATTGTCGTTAGCTACCCACGGAATCTTGGCTGCATCTGGTTCGGCGTATACATGATACGTTTGACCATTCACAACCAGGGCATTATCAGTTGCCGTCACGCTATCGTTTAAAACACCGTGCGTCGTGTCGTACTTCAATAAATACGCTAGCATTGCTGGCGACGTTAGATCGTTGATCGCGACTACCGCCACGTTTGACGATTTTAGCTGTAACAACCTTCTAAAGGCTAGTCGACCGATGCGCCCAAAGCCGTTGATTCCAATTTTAATTGTCATCTGAATTCCTCCTGCATAGTGATTACTTTCTGCAACAGTTATATTATGAAAGTGATCCTATTTTTGATGCAGAGCTAGTTCATCATAGGATGATTAGTCCTACGCAGGAGGTGTAAGTCATTAACGAAAAGTTTCTCGGTCACTTTTTTCGCTACAAACGAACTACAGCAGATCTCACTACCTTTGCCGTATCTCAAACAAAGTCCCGCCGCACACCTGGTTTAACACGCGAAGAAGTCGCCACACTGGCCAACGTTAGCACGGACTGGTACACGCGCATTGAGCAGGGTCGAACTGGTTCGACACCTTCGAGTGACGTCTTGCTTGCGCTTTGTCAGGCATTACAACTAACCCCTGCTGAAACCGAATATGCCTTTAATCTGACCGGACTAGTCCCACCAGTGCCCAACCTGCAAGATACGAATCAGCAACTTGATGATTTTCTCACCGCAATGTTGCCCAAACCGGCTTATGTGATGAGTCAACAACTAACCATTGAGGCAGCAAATTCGGCCTATACAAAAATGTTCGAGTGGCGAAAAACACAATCACCACTCGAACGTAACCTTATTTGGCGCATTTTTAACGATCCATACTATCAAACATCATTGGTAAATTGGACGCAGTACGCCCAGTTTATGACCGCCGTTTTTCGAAATCTGTATAGCCAAACATCCGATTCCAAATTCTTATATCAAGTGTTTCAATCAGTGAATCAAAATCCGACTTTTTTATCCGTTTGGAATTCGCTTAAGGTCGCGACCTTTGAACCACAACGTCTGTTCGTTCAAACTCATGATCACCAAGAGTTATACCTTGTCGAAAATACGTTTGAAATTCCGGCTACCCATCAGTTTATTGTCGTTGAAAATGCTGGTGATATGACTACGCATAATCACCTAGCACACATAGAAACGAAATAACCCATCAGGAGTAATCATTATGAGAAAAGTTCTCGTCCTTGTTTCAATTATCTTCCTTGCTATCGCCATTATTTCGTTCGTCGCTTCACGAATTGTCCGTGGTAAGAACCGGTAGCTTTAATGCTTTCGTTTTGTCTTAACCAATAACCAACTCAGCACCCCGATAATGATAACCAGCACGCTCCCAACTGCCCAGTAAACCATCGTGTGATCCGGTTTCAGCGTCACATCTTGGTTATTGTATTTTTCGGCCTGCTTCTTAGTAATCGTAAATTCACGGACAAAATGCCACTTTTTCTTGACGGCAGTGACTGTTAAATCAAGCCGGTAGCGCCCTGGTTTAAAACGTTCTCCGTTTAACCGAATCGGGTAATCCATAATCGAGTTTGGTGCAAACTGAACGTGATCTTTCGTTGACTTATACAGTGTTCGATTGCTCGTCGTTTGAACTTTCGCCACGACTTTTGCCTGGCTTAAGTAACGTTTTTTTACATTGCACAATTGAGCTGTTACCAGATTACGACCCGCTTCAGATTTAGCTTTTACATCCCCCATTTTTAACATTGGCGTCAATTTTTGCCGACCTTGATGAAGGACCATCCCCACTACGTATTGGTAGTTGTTCGTGACGGAGATGCCTTTCGAGGCCTTTTTGGTGTTGGTCGTCACTTTTTTAAACGAAATTCCACCGGCAATCACCCCGTTAAACTTTTGTTTAGGTGCATCGATTTCAAAAATTGCCATCTTCGAACTTTTGGGTGCCAAACTAAGTTGTTTCGGTGCTGTCGTCACAATATCTGTTATAGGTGTGGTCAACGTTTTGTCAGACTTAAACCGTGACTTACCGTACTCAACCACTCCGTTTGGATTCGTCTTGGCAACATTCACGTTAGTATTAATTTTAATACGCTTATCAGACGTATTGGTAACCTTTACCATGACACTTTCTTTTTGACCTGGCTTTACGTTTAAATCGAAATACGTTTTTGACTGATCGCGCTGCAATGACGACTTTTGCGGTTCCACGCTGAAATCCATGCTTTGCGCGTGAGCCACTTGACTATGTAGCAGGAGGCCAACCACCCCACAAAGCATCACTATAATTGTCGTTAATGTTTTCTTGGTCATGTTGAATCCTCCTGTGTTTCGCATATTTGTACCCTTTAAAGCTAAACGTTTTCACCTGGCGTATCTTCTAGTGTCCAAGTCAATGTTCCATTGTAGGTCCCCGCACGAGCGGCACCAGCTGGAACTACTAGCTGAACACCAGTTGTTTCTTCTTGTTCAGTATCAGTCACTTCACCACCAAAACGATGGATCGTCGTTCCCGTTCCCTTACCTGTTGGCGCGTTTAATAATTTCACATTTGCGTCATCAGCAAGAACCGTCACATTGCCGCCAACCATAGTTGGTTTCTGATCAGATTCAGTGCCTAATACAGCACGATCGTTGAATAGAATCTTGCTACCAGTCATTTTGTGGCCCCCACTACCCTCAAAGGGCAGGCTCTGCTTGACTGCTAATTGCCATCCAAGTCCGCCACCCCGTTTGTCAGTAACCTGAACGAAGTTGGAACGTTTGACTGAACCTTCAATACCATCGATTTGAACTGCATCTGTTTTGGCGTTGAATGTTTGTTCCTGCGTGTTGGACGTCGTCCGTTCACCGAAATCTAGTTTGGACGCATAATCAATAGTCAATGAACCACTCTGATTAGTCGTCCCAGAACCTGTCAGCTCAGTTGCTGCATCGTTAGGATCCAATGGTGTCGTAACGCTACTTGCATCAGTAAATGAAACGGTTGCCGTTGAGTCCCACGACGCTGCCATAATCGGTGTCGCCATGCCCAACGTCAGTAGCGATGTCGCAATAATGGTCGTTAATTTGCCCAATTTCATGATTTCTACCTCACTTTTCTTGTATGCAAAGGGACGGCCATCGTTCTACACTGTCTGCCCGAATCGGTGGCAACCGGACATGGTGTCGACACTTCACCTCATTCATAAGCGGTTATTCCTCCGTTTCATCTGGTACATCGCTTAAATTCCAAGTGATTTCACCATTGTATGCGCCTGCTTTGGCTTCTGATGGTGACACTTGGAGCATAAGCCCCTGGTCACTGTTCCACTGATTAGAAACGACGTATGGGTCGTTATCAGAATTACGTCGCGTTTCAATTTCGATAGCCGCATTACTTACTGGCAAAAGTTCATCATTCTTTTTATATTTAATTGCATCAGTCAGCTCATCACCGTCGCCATTCTTTAATGCCTGCGTCTGTGTCAATGTCAACGACCACTGTTTGGTTACATAGCGTTGATCCGTCACACTCAACGGTTGATCTAAACTCACTAATGGGAACAACTGATTCTCCTGATGAACAATTAAGTCACGACCGAAATTCAGGTTTCCAGGCACACTCGATAGTTGCAATGTACCCGGCGGATTGTATGCTGCCATGCGATGCAATGTCTTGCCTTCGACAGCGGTCGCCATCATCTCTGGATCGCTAGTAACCGTATTACCAGTAAATTTTCCCCATTCAATTTTTTCAAACGACTGTGTCGGATCCCCAGTAACTACTGTGGTATCCCAATATGCAAACGGTGACTCCAACAAAGTTAAGCTGGAATTAGCATTCGTACTCAATGCTCGGGAATTTGTGCCAGTCCCCGTGTTTTGCAAATCAAACGCAGCCGGGTCCTTAATGACAGCTGTTGTCGTACCTGTGCCTAAGTCTACTGTTGCTGTAGTCGCACTATTGTTTCGTGCGGTCAATGATCCTCGGGAAGCAACGGTAATATTATTGTTTCCCCCTGAGGAACGAATAGCTGCAATGGACCGATTATCTGTATCCAAATTCATCTGGGCGTTCTTACCAATCGTCAAAGAGGCATCATCATTGGCCGTTTGGAAATAAACATTGTTTCCAGGCCACTCCGCATTAAACTTCGTCCCGGTTCCTAGCGTAATGTTGTTATAGTACAGATAAACAATTGGATAACCTTGCGTGCCATTAGTGCCAGTCAAATTCAGCGTACAGTTTTGACCCGTTGTAAATTCCCGAGTTCCACCTGTCTGGTCCTCAGAAGGCCGCAAATCATAATAAAACATCGAATAGTTCGTATTGTTGACGTTCCCGGTGTAGACCGTGTTGTCGGCCATTTTAACGCTCCCGGTATAAACATTTTCTGCCCGCGTATCTATGTTGCAGGTTCCTGAAAACGTGATGTCTGAATACGTTGCAATGGCCAGTCGATTAACCGTTGTAGCCGTACTGATATTGCCGAATTCAAAGTGCCATTGACCTCGAGCAGCACCACTATATGTAACAAATGCTGCCGCCGTGTTTGCCACCTGAATATCATGCACGTTCAGTATCGGATTGCCCGAAACCGGCACACCATAACGTAAAGCACCACTGCCGATATTTAGAGTATGTTGTTGACCATCTATTTCTAAACTCCGTGTGATTGGATTTGCAGATATTGATGTAGCCGAAATATTGTTTTTTAAAAAAATCTTGGTCACGGATTGCTCGTTAATTGCAGTCTGTAACTCAGAAATATTGCTAACCTCACGTTCTGTCTCACCAAGTTTTGTTTCTTTCTCTACTTGTGAAGTTTGTGTGCTTTCTGATCGTGTATCTCCGTCGGTCTTACTAGCCTGGTTAGTTGACTGTGAATTAATTGAATTGGTTTCACGTGAAACGGTCGTGTCACTTTCCAAATGTTTTGAACTATTCTTGCTGCCTTCACTAACATCACTGACGGCTCCAGAATTATTTGAACCACGACTACTTTCACTGGATACACTACTCTCACTCATTGAAGACACCGAACTACTATCTGAGGATTCACTTTCACTAGCTGATTCTTCAACAGCAGGGTCAGTCGTTTCAATTAGTGACACTTGTTCAGTGGGAAGATTACTGAGCTTGAGCACGTTTTTCGTATCCACATGTTCAAACGTCAGCAACCAACCCAAGCCACCATCCTGAGCAGTTACAAACGAACCACTTCGGCCGTTGTTAATGCTCAAATTTCGTAAGGTTAGTCGTGTGTTATCACCTGATTTACCCAATGGCAGTGCACACTCAGTTAAAGTTAACTGGTGTGGCTTCCCGGTAATCACGAGTGAAGTTGTCCGTGCAGCTAACTGACGGCCATCACCACTAATATCCTCAGCTAATGTAATCTCTTGCACATCGATATTTTCATAGGCAGCTTTAAATTCGGCAAACGTATGAACAGTCGTCTTAACCTCAACAGCATTAGTTTGATCGGCCGATGAACTATCCGTAATCGCCGCTATCTTATCTGCCACAGAATCACTGTCGGATGAAGCATCATTTGAATTAGCCTCCTGCGAGTCCTCTCGCAAAGACTGTTGTGAACTCTCTACTGATTCATTAGCCTGGGCCACTATCTGCTGACCAATTTGACTGGTGCCAATAATCCAAAACGCAATCATAAACAAAGTAAACAATCGTTTCATCGGCAAATCTCCGTTAATGCTGATTTTTTCACAATATATCAATTAGATTTTTTAAATTCAAATCATAACTCTATGGTTATTAACAGAAGTTGCGAAATTTGCCATCAATGAACGCTTTTCACAGCAAAAAACCGTATCGAATATGACTCAACATATTTGATACGGTTTTTGTGTTTTAAGTTTTGTGTTTTAAGTTTTGTGTTTTAAGTTTTGTGTTTTAAGTTTTGTGTTTTAAGTTTTGTGTTTTAAGTTTTGTGTTTTAAGTTTTGTGTTTTAAGTTTTGTGTTTTAAGTTTTGTGTTTTAAGTTTTGTGTTTTAAGTTTTGTGTTTTACTACTCAGTTTATCAAAATTAACAGCACTGAATTATCTAATGATCTCAGATGAATCCTACAGCTATATCAGCTGTAGGGCGGCAACATTGACACCGAGCCGTGAAGGTAACGTTAATTCGAGTGGTTTGCTCGAATTTAGGTTACGGACGGTCGCGGAGACTCGGGGTTTTACGAGGCTTTGCGGCGAGGTGAAAGACTCCGAACTTGGGAGGCTTGAACCGGTCCCACGGCGAGCGTGTCAATGTTGCCAACCGCAAGCGGCATTCAACCTCCCTATTCTAAATGTTCATAAAAATGATATTCACCGCATCACTTGACTACTAGTGTTTAATGTGCAATGCGCGCTTCCACTTAGCAAATACAATCGATTCCGTGCGCGGTGTAATGCTGTCGTACGCATTACGGCTCATCGCTTCCCAAACCTGGTCATCTTTCATGACCCGTTGAATGGCGTTTGCTAAACCGACGACATCGTTATCCGCTACAAGATAACCGTTCTTACCTTCATCAATCATGTCTGATGGACCATAATGCACGTTATAAACGACAGATGGAACCCCATGTGCCAAAGCTTCTGCCAGTGCCAATGGTTCATTGTCACTTTCCGTAGCATTAACGTAAACCTGTGCACCATCGTAGGCCTTGTCCAAATCTGGATGATAACCCTTCAGTGTGACACTGTCCGTTAACTCAGCTTTCTTGATCTGTTCAGTAAGTGGCTTCTCTTGATCACCATAACCGTATATATCCAGGGTTGCGTCAGCGATATGTTTCTTCACCGTCACAAACGCTTTGACAACGTCTTCTGTATGACGTTCCTTAGTTAATCGCCCAACGACAATCACCTTGTGAGCTGTCCGTTGTGGCAAACGCACACGTTTGGCATGAGCCTGTTCATCATTGACCACACTAAATGGTACGACAGTGATTGGCGCCTTAACCTGCGCTTCACCGCCCATCCAACGCGTTAAATCAGCTTTTTGCTCATCCGTTGCGACAATAATACCGGAGAGCTTATCAATTTGGTTAACGATCGGATTGGCGTAGATACCAGACAAGTTAGCGTAGACTTGATCTTTAGGATCAATAGTATGTGTCGTCGGCAATGTAATAAACCGGCTGACCTTGGTTGTCATGCTTAACATTGCATCGTAAGCCGCACCTGGACGATCAGCAACAAACGTTGAGCCTTCACCATCACGACGGTTCAATTCGTCAAGGAAGAAGGTAAACAACTCATCATAGCTATCAAAGAACAAGTCCTGTCCTTTATAATCCAATAATTGAAGTAACGACAGGAAGTTGTGACCATCTTTGTCGTGACTGAAATATTCCTCAATCACCCGTTTGCCGTCTGGGGCGTAAGTAACCTGGCTGATAAGTTCGCCAGCGTCACTAAAGAATTGGTCACGCGTTTTAAAACCGCGGAAGTCCCACAGTTCTGTTTGAACCTTTTTGCCGGTCCGATCAAACGCATCAACACTGTATAACTGACCAATAGTACCTGGCGCGAAATGAACATTCATGACTAGCTTATCGCCATCATAAACGTGACTGACATCAGCCCCAGGATCCACATTATAATCAGCTGCTAAGTTCAACGACTCGATCTTTGGCTCGTTTTTACCAACTGGCTTTAGATCTTCAATGCCTTGGAAATAATCATACATATTAACAATCTGATCATCTTCAACACCAAATCGTTTCTTGTTGGCATACAACATTTGATCAAAGTTTCGTGTCACCAACTTAGCAGGTGTACCTTGGTGCTTAAACAGTTGCAGTCGCTTGATCTCGGCATGTTCAATCCCAGAATTCAAAGCCATCAGATATTCATTTACAAAATAAATCATTTGCTGGCCTCCTGTTGTTTGTCCACCTGTGTTCTTGAGTCAGCTTCAGCAAATGCCTTAACATCATCTAAAACCGGACGCCATTTGTCCCATACAGCATCTTCTGAGAAACGTTTGGCATCCTCATAGGCATTTTCACTGAACTTTTGCATTAACCGGTCATCTTTAAGCAGTTTTGTGATGGCATCCGCCAGTGCATCGACGTTATCCAATTCGACCAAGTAGCCATCTCGGTTATTTTCGATAATCCCTTGAGGACCATACTTTGCGTCGTAGGAAACCGTTGGTACACCGTGTGACTGTGCTTCCAATAAGGCCAGCGAGAATCCTTCGGCCCGTGAGGCCAGGACGTTAATTTGCGCGCCATCATAAACCTTACCAACATCCAAGGTGTAATCGTGGAAAGTAACCAGATCACCAATTTTTTTATCGGCAACGATCTTGTTCAGGCGTTCACCTTCCTTACCGTTCGCATAACCCCAGAAGTCCAAACGCGCTGCGGGTACCTTATCATGCACTTTTTCGTACGCTTCAATGACCTTATCCTGCTGCTTTTCGGGAGAAAGACGGGCCACCATGATGATTTGTCCTGGTGTCCGATCCGACCATTTTACATGAGGCGCATTTAAAACATCGTTGTCCACGATCCCAACTGGTAACTCGAAGACTGGCGTTTGATCGCCCCAACGGTTAATAAAGTCCGTCCGTTGTTGCGGCGTTGGTGCTGCCACACCCTGCCACTGATCTAAATTCTTAATTGCATATTCGTAGTTATAGTTCAGGGTCGCTGTCATGATTTTTTCAGGATCATTCAAGTGATTTGAGTGCAGATGCATCATCTTAAATGACCGGGTCCGCATATTAAGCACAGACCAGGCCAGTTCAAACGTCCGGTCAACGACAAACACATTGTTTTCACCATTGCGTTTGTTCAATTCATCAAGGAAGAACCGCATCATTGCCTGCTCACCATTAAATGAGTAGTTGGTTCCGTGCCAATTCATGATCCGATACAGCGAGTTATCGTACTTGCCTTCCTGATTTTTCATATGGAATGTTTGGTAAACCACTTTACCGTCAGGATTAAAGACCTGCTCAGCATTAACCACGCCGTCTGCGTCATGCCACTGTTCCAGCGCCTTGAAACCACGAGAATCCCAGTATTCACTCTTTACCAGTTTGCCATAACGGTCAAACGTCCAAACCGTTTCAACTTCTTTATATTCTGGTGCGCGCATTTTAATTCGCTGAATAATTCGTTCGGAATTACGTACCATGAATCCATGTTCATCTTGATCATTCACCAGCACTTGTAAGTTTGGTTTCACGTGTAAATCAGCCAGTGTAAAAGGCGTCTTCTTAAGGTCTTCTGTGCCTTCAAAGAAGTCAAACAGATTGACCATGTCGCTATCTTCAAGTCCGGCATGAGCCAATGTATCGTGTAACGTCAGCGAAAAGAAGCGCGTAACGATTTTTGCTGGTTCGCCGTGATCTTTAAACATCCCCAGCCGCTTCATTTCCGCGTGTTCAATTCCTGATTTCTTTTCGTTAAAACTTGCGTTGATAAAGTAATACATTCCATTACCTCACTTATCTGCACACCTATTTTTTAATCATACCAGAAGCTCACAAAAATAGGACTCAGCACAATTGCTAAGTCCTATTCTACCGTACCTTGAGCCTGATGAACGACCTTTTCACGAGCTTAACATCTTTTTTAATGCCGTTTTCGGCGCCCAAATCCAAATAATGTTATTAATCCGAGTAACATCGTGCCAATCAACCCGGTATTGACCGAATCATTTTCATTCGTTTCAGGCAACCGAGTGCTCTTTGAATCATGATTAGGTGAATGTGTAACCATCGTTTTGTCAACAGCAGTTGGGTCAATCAAATGATTATCAATCGCCTGTTTCATGAATGCACCAGGTTTAATCGACACCATCATTACACGTGGATTCTTTTTAGAATCCTGTAAAGGTGGCAGGATTTTAGGATCAACCATCTGGTCAGTACCTGTATTACCTGTTTCAACTGATGATACTGACTCTGATTGCACAAACGCATTGGCTTGATCTTGCAAACGTTGCGCTCGTTGCATTGCGGCCTGCGCTAGCTGTGCATAATATTGCGCAAGCGCGACATCATTGTGCGAAGCCGCTACGACCGCCAACTGTGCATCTCGTTGCGCTTCATCCCTGGCAGACTGAGCTTCGTTAGCCAATGTTTGGCCCTGTGATGTCAATCCGCTGGTAGGTTGCTGTCTGTTAGATTGGTCGGCCGCAGATACAGCTTCACTGGCTGCTTCACGAGCCTGCAATGCATCGTTATTGACCGCCTGTTGAATCGCCTTAGCAGTTTGCTGCAGTGCCGTCATCGCCGACTGAGCAACCTGCGTCGCAGATGCCGCCACCTGTTGTGCACTTGCCGCCTCACTAGCAAACTGACTAGCAGCACTGACGTCGTTTAGAGCCGCAGCAGAGGCTGCTTCGCTAGCAAGAACACTAGCCAAGTTAGCTGCACTGGTAGCCGTTTGATTAGCCGACTGTGCGGTTGACGCTTGCTGTTGCAAGATTTTATCCATACTTTGCACCGCGTCATTCGCTGGATCACTAGCGGCTTGTTGACCAGCCTGAGTAACCGTTGAACTAGCCACATTTACTTGACTAGAGGTGGTCGTCGCCGCTGTTTGAGCGGTCTTATTTGCTACCATTGCGGCACTGGCCTGGCTGGCAGCGGCACTCGAATCCGCACTAACCGCCGTTTGCAAACTTGCTAATGCCTGACTGGCTACTTTTGCGTCCGAATCCGCCACCTGTTGTGCTTTGCTTGCTGCCTCTTGCGCGCTTTGAGCTTTCTTAGCCCATTCACTAGCCGCCGATGCATCATTGATATTGGCAGCGCTGGCGGCTGATTTAGCAAAGTCGTTGGCTAACGCGGCAGCCTCACTTGCAGCCGTTTCAGCGCTAGTCGCCTGACTAACCTTCTGGGCAACTTCACTAGCCAGTTGTTGAACACCAGCATTTTGTTTATCCGTTCCGGCTACACTGGTCGCAATAGTTGATGTTGAAGCCACCACTGATGCCAGCGATGCAGTTGACTGATTAGTGGAAGCAGCACTGGATGCCTGCTTTGTTGCCTCACTTGCATAACTGGCAGCCGTTGACGTATCCGTCGTAACCGTGTTATTGACCAATAATTGTAAATCGGCCGCATGACTAGTCAATCCCTGTGCTTGATCCGTAAGTGCCTGTGTATTGGCATTGGCTGATGCTGCAGCACTAGCATAGTGACTGGCTGCAGAAACATCATTGGCAGCCGCGGCAGATGCAGCCTGGCTCGCTAATGATGCAGTAGTACTTGCGGTTGCACTAAGAATCTTGTCAATTGATTGAGCGGCGCTCGCAGCAGAAGTTGCTTGGCCGGCCCAACTCTTGACTGCTCCGCTGGCCGTATCTCTATCAGCATCTTGATTAGCCATCGATGCAGCGAGGCTTGTCCCGTTTACAACATGTTGAGCAATTGCTGTGGCGGAGCTAGCGACACTCGCAGCATTACTTGCACCAGATGCTTGTAAACTGGCCGCATGGCTGTCGGCGCTTAATGCCTGCGTAATCAATTGATTATTAGCGGTAGCCTGATTAGCTAACGAGTTAGCGACACTCTGTTCAGAATTCAGCAAACTTTGGACATTTGCGGCACTCGCTGCAAAATTACTTGCCGCACTAACATCATTCAGAGCCGCGGCAGATGCCGTTTGACTAGCTAACCGTTGCGCGTCATCGTTCAAACTGGCGGTAACGCTGTTTGCCGAGTTTAGCCCCGACTGTGTTGCTACTTGTTGACTGATCAAACTTTGGTAACTGCTGTTTGCCTTATCTGCTCCCGACTGGACAGCGGTTGTCGATGTCGCAGCACTACCAGCTAACGAAGCAGCCTGCTTGCTGACATCACTGGACTGTTTAGTTGCTGCACTCGCCTTATCGTTAACCCCATCGGCAATTTGGCTTACCGCATTCGCATCTGCTTTGACGTCATCTGAAAGAGCCGTCATTAATGACTGAGCCGTTGTGTTATCCGCGTCGGCAGTACTTTCCAAACTGGCCACGGTGGATGCTGCAGCACTGGCCGATTGGGTCAGTTTAGTGGCCAATGCCGGATCATTAGAGGCCGCCGCTGCACTAGCTAACGATTGTAGCGAACGCGCTACACTGGCGGCAGAATTAGCCTCAGATAATGTCATACTGGCAGCAGAATCTAATGACGCCAAACTTTGGTTGAGACTCTGTACTGTCTTATTAGCTGAATCTGTGTCGGCCAACTTTTTACCGGCTGAGGTGTAACTGCCCACATTTGCGACCTGACTGCCTGTTGAAGCGGCTTCACTGGTTGCAGTGTTTGCATGGATGGTCGCCGAGGTTACCTGCTCAGAGGCAGCTGTGTGATCGGCAGTCACTTTGTCGTTCGCATCGTCAGCCAAACTATGAACTAGCGACTCCAATGAGTTAATCGCAGATTGATCGCTCGTCATATCATCATTTAAAGACGTAGCGGCCGACTGTGCACTCGTAGCACCACTAACATCGTTTAACGAAGCCGTGGACTGGGCTGCACTGGTCACGGACGCCAATTTGCTGATTGTTGACGTAGCCGAAGCAACCTGACTGTCTGCTGAATTGGCCGCAACTACTGCCTGACTGACAGCAGTTGAAACTGCCTGGTTCTTCGTATCCGCGCCGGCTAGTGATTTCAGCTCATTTACTAGACTGCTGATAACAGCACGTTGATCCGAAATTGTCTTGTTTGCGCCACTAGCAGTCGTGCTCGTTGTCGTCACCTTTTCGGCGGCCTGACTGGCAGCCTTGTGGTCATCCGCGACCAATTTTTGTACCTGAGCATAAATTGACGTGGCCGAATCGTTCAATTGATTGATCTTTGCCACATCAGCGGAGGCCACAGCACCTGCTGACGTTGCCAATTTTTCAGCAGACTGAGCCGTTGATTGATCGTTTGTCAAAGCTGCCAAGGAAGCAACACTTGCGGCACTGGCAGCAATCGACGCTTGCTGTGAAACAACGGTGTTCAAACTTGTCGTTTCGCTGTTGATACTTTTAGCACTGCTATCCAGACTTTGAACTTGTGAATTCATTAAATCCGTCTTAGCCAATGAGTTGGTGCTTGAAACGATACTGGTTATTTGGCTACCCACATTCTTACTGGTCGTTACACCAGTTGTTGCACTAGTGGCCGTGTTGCCAGCGGACGTAGCAGCATCTTTTGCTGCTGTGCTATTGCTAGCCAGTGCCGATGTCGCTGAATTCATAATGCTCGTCACTTCAGACTGTGCACTTGCCGCTGTAGAGGCCAAATCATTAGCAACCCTTGCCGCACTTAGAGCTAACGATTGATTTTGACTTGCCAAAATTGGTTTATTAAAACTGGCAACACTAGTCGCGCTCTTTGCATAATCCGTTGCTGATGCTGCAGCGGCACTGGCCTCACTAGCAGTTGTCGCAAACTTATTTAGCAAACTCGTTGCTGTTGAAACGGCCGTTTGAATACTTGCATTATGAGGATCTTGACTAGCAACACTGGTCAATGAACTCAAATTAGTCGCTGTTGTTGCGGAGGCCGCCTTAATGATTGGCGCGGCACTATCGGCTGACAACGCCGCACTAGCCGCTTGACTGGCTAAATCACTGGCAACCGTGTGATCAACAGTCGTTGCAACTGAATTAAAGTCACTAGTTAATGACTCGGCCTTAGTTTCCAAACTATTAGCAACATCTTGATCTGAGTTTGCCTCGCTAGCGAGTTGACTGGCAGTCGCAAAGTCATTGTCATTAGCCGCACTAGTGGCTTTATCCACTAATGTGGCAGCACTTGCTGCGGCCCGTTTGGCCTGATCAACCAAACCATTAATCGAGTTAGCTAAATCGGCAGCGCTCTTGGAAAGCGCCGTCAATTGCGTATTGCTGGTATCACTAGTCGTTGTTTTAGTAACCGATGCGGCATTAGCACTCGCTGCGCTGGCCAAACTATCAACCAGTGAGCTGGCAATACTAGCTACGTTAGCAGCACTGCTGGTTGTATCTGCTGCCTGACTAGCGCCAATACTGTCGTGAATCAACGTATTTTGAGCATCATTTGTGAGTGATTTAGCCTGTGAGGCAAGTCCATTGGCAACCTTATCGTCAGAATCCGCTAACGATTCAGCAGAAGCGGCCTGGCTGGCAAACGCGCTGGCTGCACTGGCATCGTTCAAAGCCGCGGCTGACGCGGCTTCACTAGCAAATACACTAGCATTGCTGGCAGCAATACTGCCAGCAGATGCAGCGGTTGAAGCTTCACTGGTTAATGAGTTAACTGCTTGGGCCTCGCTTTGAACCGTTTTATTTTTCGGATCACGGGCAGCAATTGATGCTGCTTTACTTGCCAACGAGTTGACTAGTGATGCCGTTTGCGTTGTTTGACTGGCAATGCTGGTTGTCGTTGAAGCATCAACATTGGCAACACTGGCCGCTGTTGACGCATTGTCACTATCCAAGGCAACTTCACTGGCAATTTGACTGTGAACGCTGTTAACACCTGATTGAAGACTGGCAATTGTCGAGGCAATACTGTTCGCTGTGCTGGCTTGTGTCGATGCCACGGACGCCAACGACTTTGCAGTTGACTGATCATTCAGCAAGGCCGCGTTTGATGCTGCACTAGCCGCGCTTTCAGCGATACTAGTTGCCGTTGATAAACTGACTTTCTGATCACTGACTTGATTATTAAGCTGATTGGCAGACGTCAAAATGGCGCCTAAATCAGTATTCGCGCTATCGGTGTTCACTAATCGACCTGCGTCACTAACAGCGCCAGTCATTTGAGAAGCCGCACTGTTAGCCTGTTCAACATCACTCGTTGCCTGACTAGCTAAACTGTTTGCAACGCTTACCGCTGAATTAGCGACACTGCCGTCACCAGCAATAGCAGTCGTTATCTGACTGTAAACGTTGTTTGCTTGAGAAGCCAAACTATCAACTTGATACTCTAAAGAGCTAACAGTCGAAGCAGCCGCAGAACCCTTGGCCGCATACTGGCTAGCTAATGACGCGTCATTGTTGGCCGCGGCAGAAGCTGCCAATGAAGCGTAATAATCAGCTTCACTAGTAGCAGTTGAAGCTTGTTTGTTATCGTCCGCAATCGCGCTTGCCAGAGAGTTAGTACCCTTGATTAGATTAGTGATTTCTGCGTTTTTAGGATCCGTAGCTGCTACTGAATTAGCAGCGCTCAGGATACTATTAACGTTTGTTCCCTCACTAGTGGCAGCAATTGTTGCCTTATTTGCAATGCTGGCAGCTGTTGAAGCAGCCGAGTTTTGAATGGCCGCGGCCGTGCTGTCGGCGATGGCCGTTTGGTTAGCCGCAACGGCCAGTGAATTGGCCTGACTCATTAATCCCTGAAGTGAATCTTGTAAGCCAGGAATTTGATGCTCAGCACTTGCGGCCAAAGAGGCATCTTTTGTAGCTTCACTAACATCATTTAGTGCTGCTGCCGATGCAGCCATCGAACTATAATCGCTGGCCTGTTTAGCCAAGTTGCTTACTGTCGTTTGGATACTATTTGCGGTGCTAGCAACCTGTTGCCCTTGTTTGGCTAAACTTTGTAACGCACTATCAGCGGTCGTCGCTGATGCAGCACTGGCAACCTCAGAAATTGCTTTATTAACGTTGCTGTTTTGCTGACTAACTGTTGTTGCCTCTCCGGAAGCAGTGGAGGTTGCTGCTGCCGCATCGGAACCTTGTTCACTAGCAGTAACACTATCAACATGGACTGCGTTGGCAATAATCGGCGCCGTCTGACTAATAACGTTGTTCAACGAAGTTAATGACGTTGTTAATTGTGCATCCTGGCTGGCGATTGAGGCCGCCGTTGAGGCAGCTTGAGAAGCGCCTGTCGCGTCATTGTTTAACGCAGCCGTAGATGCTGTACTCGTCAGTTGGTCAACTGTTGCCCGATCATTAGATAACTTGGTTGCAATCGAGGTAGCAGAAGCAGCCGCCAGACTGGTAGCAACAGCGGATTTTTGAACTTCAGCATTTGTACTATCAGTTGCTGCATCGCTAGCAGCTTTTCGAGCAATACTATCTGCCTGAGAGGCAACATTAGAACGATTGACCATCATTGATACCGTATCGGCATCCGTTGATTTTGTTGCCGAAGCGGCTTGTGAAGCAGCGGTGCTATCTGAAGTAACCTCGTTATCAATATCATCGTCTTCAGCTAAAAAGTCCGTGTAGAAAGCTCGAGCTGCCTTTGCCGCAGAGTCGGCTGTACTTTGCGCCGCTGACGCCGATGCAAATAACGTTTTAGCATTATCTGCCTGATTCAAAGCAGCGGCCGACTGAGCAGATTTGTACAGATTATTAGCAATTGTCGTTTGATCAGCTGCAACAGTCTGCAAAGACTGTGTGGAGGCAGCGGCAGATGCAGCCGCTGCAGCCTGCGACTGAACGTGAGCATTTTGCTTGTCCTGTACGGCCTTATTAGCGGCCCTGACACTCAACGAGTTGTTGCTTGTTACAAAGTCCTGAATCGTACCAATATCTGCACTAGCCTGTACTGCAGCCGCACTGGTGGCCTTCGCCGCCGAACTCGCCGCAATACTATCGGAACTAACAGCACTCTGAACGAAATCATTGGCGCTTTGAGCAACCGTGTACAAACTGGTAGCCACCATAGCGGCCGACAAAGCCGCTGTTTGTGCACTAGTAGCCGAAGCAGCATATTCGCTGGCTAAACTCGCATCATTCGAAGCCGCTGCTAGGGAGGCTCGTGAAGCAAAATCACTGGCAGCCGAAGCATAGTTACTCGACTGGCTAGCAAATGATGTCGCTTGCTTGGCTTCATAACTAGCAACAGATGCCGCCGAGGCCGCACCACTAGCGGCCGACTGAGCCAAACTGGCCGCACTGACAACCTTGTTATTGGCCAAATCGTTTTTTCCTGTTGCCGAAGCAGCGTTGGCATTAGTCACAGCTTCGTCGGCGGCCCCACTGGCAGTAACCGCATTGTTAACGGCCGTCGATGCAATGCTTTGTGCCTGACTGGCCAGCTGTGAAGACACCTGACTATCAACAGTAACCTGACTGGCCACGGTCTTCGTTGCACTCGTAACAATAGCCGCTGCACTGTGTGTTACTTGAGCTTCTGAGTTTGCCTGGGCGGCCAAACTAGAAGCACTCATCGCATAATCGTAAGCGGCACTAACATCGTTATCATCGGCAGCACTAGCAGCCAACGACGCAAATTGTAGCGCCTTATTAGCATCATTATTGGCGGAACGTGCTGCTTTATTACCGGTATCCGCATTTTGTGACGTTGTTCCGGCACCAGTTTGAACTGTGCCGTTAGCTTGATCAGCAGAGGCCAGTGACAGTGCCTGACTAGCCGTCACGTTAGCCTGAATCGCAGTCATTGCGGCAGATAATGCCGCCGACTGAACCGAATGGACGACACTCTGAGCTGTAGACGCAACATTGGATGCGGCAATTGAGGTCGCAGTGGCCGCGGTGCTCTTTGCCTGAGAAGCGGTAGAAGTCGTTTGGGCCGCAGTGATACTGGTTGCGTTCGTCAACGTTTGCGCGGCAGCGGCAGCACTATTCGCTACTGAAGAAGCATTGGCAATCGCTGTTGAAGCAACTGCTAATGCAGAATTGTATTGTTGCGTAGCCGAGCTGGCAGCTGTGTTAGCAGAAGCCGCTTTATTCTGATCAGATTGTGCCATATTGGAATAGTAAACAAGGTTTGAATCGTTTTTAAAGTTATTCTTTTCCCACTGGTACAACGAATTTGCCGATTGAGCAGCTACATTTGCAGCTGATGCATCAGCCAGTTCCTTCAGATACGTTTGTTCAAGATTGGTGGCCAAACTATTGGCAGAATTAGCCGTTGTAATAACTTGAGCAACTTTGCCGTTAACCGAATCTAAAACGCTCTGAGCACTAGTTGCTGCGCTTCCTTGGCCCAAAATGGCCGTGTAATAAGATTGAGTTGCTGAGTATTGATTAATAACATTCTTATCATTAGGTGAAACAGAGGCAGCATAACTAGCAGCAACCAACGCTGATTTGGCACTAGAAAGCGCGCCACTAGTCATTGCCTGATATGAATTAACCTGTGACTCAGCCGCTGTCACAGTCGGCGTTGGATCGGCCGTAAACGTGTATGTCAGTGACGTATTGGTACCAAATGTTTCTTTCAAATTTGGTGATTTGGTAAGTAAATAATTGAGTCCATCTGTCCCCTTGACTTCGGATGCCGGCTCAACAGCAGACAAATCAATAGCAGTCCCATCGACTCCAGAAATTGTACGATCATCTTTAATCTGCTTGCCAGTAGCATCAATGTAATGAATGGTTGTTGTAACCACATTACCGGTATCGATTTCTGGCGTCGTTTGTGCGGCATCATTCGTAACTGTATAGGCCACAGCAGACTTAAGTCCATAGCCAAGACTGTTATCCCAAACCACAACCGTGGAGGGATCCATCCCTGTGTCAATTGCTGCCTGGGCTGATTTTTTATCTGGATAGACGTGAATCGTATCTCCGATATTCGCGGTCACCGTGATTGGCGCAGACTGACCAGATGGCGTTTTCACGTTCAGAGTTACTTTGGAAACACCCTTAGTGTATGTCAGGCTATTGATACCAGCCCCCTGAGCGTTTTTTGAGCCCCCAGTTGATGCAGCAAAGGATAACGTATAGTTAGTTTGCTTGGCTTTAGGAATGACCTTAGTAAAAGTTATCCCATTACCACCATTGTCAGGGACCGTCATTGTTAGCAGACCGTCCCCATTAGATTGAATCGTGTACGTCATCGTAAAGTTGTGGTAATTACCGTCGATCAACGCATTATTCATCGGCCGCCAAGTCGTATTAGACTGTGCGGTATATGAATAACTATTTAACTGACCTGACTGATCTGTTGTCCGCCAGCCGATATAGACCTGGTTTGGATCGCCGCCGTTCCAATAATACGTATCAAAGACAAAGGCCATGGCATCTTTCAAACCCGCCACGCCAAGACCACCACCAGGTTGCCCATTATAAGTTTGCGTTGGATTCTCTGGCGACGGAACAAACACCAGTGAAACTCCATCTGCACCACCCTGTGGTCCAGTTTTATTCCCAATTTGAACTGATCCTTTAAGCGTAAAGGATTTGGTGAAATCTACTGTGTTGTTAAGGTTGGCATGACCCACTTCATCATTTTTATCTTCCGTTAGGCCAACTGTCCCATTGTTGTTAAACTGCACACTAGTACCATTACCGGTAAATTGCGTTGATGCGTTCGTGCCAGTAACATTCCCGTTAGCTGTCCCAATTTCCATGTTGTTGCTTAAAGTAGGCAGGTTAACACTGGCATCCTTTTGCGTGATCATCACAGGTTGATTAACAAGCGCCAACGACTTCTTCAGTTCTATCAGCTGAGCCGTTGTCGTTGCGTCTGGGAGACTAATTACTGTCATGCCATTAACCATCGTTAACGTGCTACCCGTAGGTAATACAGCCTGTTGAACAATTGACGTGGGTACATTGGTATTAATGTCTAATGATAAAGGTGTTTCACGTGTAACAGTCGTTTTTGCTCGGGACTGAGCTGTTACGATACTAGCTTCAGAAGCCGGAGTTGCTGCAGATTGTGACGATGCCACCAATGATGTCGTACTTTGTTGAAGACTATCTACTACGCTTGGGCTAGTAGCAACCGATAAAACAGCATCTGCCTGTGGCGCACGTGAAACCAGAGTGGCTGGATTAATAACATTGCCAGTAACAGCCGCTTGTTTTTCAGCCGGAGCACTTGTCGGCACCTGATCATTATCTTGCTGAGCCAAATACGCACGTGAAGTTAACGCGCTACTGTCAGGATTTTTTTCTGAACTACTGTTAACGCTGCTTTGACTACTAGCACTAGTTAAATCTGGATTTTTAGCATCAGTCGGCTGACTAACTGTCAGTTGCGCTGAATTAGCTACTTGAGCCGCGGTGGATTCAGAAGCAGCACTAGTCATTGAGCTGCTTCTGACAACACTGCTGACTGCACTGCTATTAGTCGTATTTTGGGCAGCTCCGTCATTGCCAAGACTTGAAGAAGTAGTGATTGAAGTCTCAGTTGTCTGCGACTGAGCACCAGTTTGATCTGCCGAGATAATCCGGTCTGTACCAATCATCCCCGTGCCAAAGAAAAATAGCGCTATGCCTGCAAACAGCCAGCGCTTCCCTGCCTTATACATCTTATAATGCTCTTTGCGTGTCGTTGAGAACCGACCCAACTCACTATCTTTCATAAATCCCCTCAGAAACCCTGTTTCGGAAAAATTAACATCATTAAATATCACGTTTTGGTAGATTGCAAATTTAATCCGAATTTTTGGACAAATTGGTCAGCATAACCTGATACGGTGTTTTCCAGTCAAGTATTTTAAGCGGTCTCTGGTTAATTTGGAGTAACGTCGTCGTTAAATCTTGAGCACTAATGTGCTCAAAACGAGTCCCCTTAGGATAAAAATAACGTAAATTCCGATTAAAGCGTTCATTACTACCACGTTCAGCTGGCGTATAAGCATGACAGTAATAGGTCTTAATACCATATTGTGATTCAAATGATACTAGCCCACTAAACTCAGTACCACGGTCCACAGTAAAACTGTGCACCGGTCCATTAAAAGTTGTTAGGAACTTAGTCAGTGCTTCATTAACACTCGCTGTCGTTCGGTCCTTTAACCGATATGCCCAAAGGAACCGTGATTTGCGATCGATTAAAGTTAATAAAACTGCCTTACTATGCCCACGAGGGCCAACGACGGTATCTAGTTCAAAATCACCGATGCGATTACGTTGATTAATCATCATGGGACGCTGTTCAATCGATCGCCCCAAAGATTGATTATATTTGGATCGTTGGTCAACGTTACGCCGTTGGCGTACGCCATGTTCAGGTAGATCATTCAAGGAGAAACCAATTCTCCCCTGATTTAGCCAATTATAAATAGATTTAGTCGCTAGTTTAAATTCGTGAGCAATCATTCCTGGTGACCAGCTTAGATGTAAATGGTTGAGAATTGTTTGCTTTAACTCATCGCTCAGCTTAGTTTTCCGACCACATCGTGATCGCTTGTATTCGGCATCTGTTTGTGCTAATTCAGCCTGATAAGGTTGACATCGAGATAATTCATAAGAAATTGTTGACGGTGATCGGTTCAGCCGAACGCCCATTTGGATATTGGACAGCCCTAGTTCACAAAAGGTTTCGATTTTAATTCGTTCGGAATAGGTTATACTAGACAAAAGATCAGCTCCTAAAAGATGGGTTTGTTGTAAACACCATTTTAAAGGAAGCTGATCTTTTTTGTCCGAACAGCGTTCGGATTAATTTTACAATCTACTAATAATCAGATTGGGGTTATGAGGATGGAAAAAAGTTATGAAGTTACGATAGGGGTTCTGAAAAGAAAGTTGCCGATTATTCCGATTAGTTCGACTGTTGCAATCGCATCGTTTGTTCTGCTCGGGGATACAGAAATGGCTAGTTATGCAGCCGCTGAACTTGTCAAACGAATAACTGAACCGTTTGATGAAATCGTCACAATGGAAAGCAAAGGTATTCCGTTAGCCGAAGAAATAAGCAAAATAACGCATCGTAAGAACTATGTTGTCCTTCGCAAAAGTGTAAAGGGGTACATGGCTCATCCAATAAGTGTTCCTGTAAAGTCAATTACGACAAATGAGTCACAAACGTTAGTGCTAGATGGTAATGATGTTCTTCGACTTACTGACAAACGAATACTCTTAGTGGACGATGTGATTTCGACTGGAGGTTCATTGACTGCAGCAGAAAATTTAATGGCTAAAGTTGATGCCAATGTTGTTTGTAAATGTGCGATTTTGGCCGAGGGAACAGCAGCAACGAGGGATGATATTACTGTTCTGGGGTCTCTGCCAGTCTTTTCAATTTAAGACGTGCCAATAAAAATAGACAAAAAGAAACTGACCTAGGATCGGGGAATCCTAGGTCAGCCATCATTCTAGAGAGAGTCTTAACATATCTGGGGGGAGATACATTACGTCGGAGGAGTGAGGGGTATGAACTCCTTCGATGCTTATAATATACCGACGTTACCTAAAAGTAAAGTAGATTGTAAAATTAATCCGAACGCTGTTCGGACAAAAAAGATCAGCTTCCTTTAAAATGGTGTTTACAACAAACCCATCTTTTAGGAGCTGATCTTTTGTCTAGTATAACCTATTCCGAACGAATTAAAATCGAAACCTTTTGTGAACTAGGGCTGTCCAATATCCAAATGGGCGTTCGGCTGAACCGATCACCGTCAACAATTTCTTATGAATTATCTCGATGTCAACCTTATCAGGCTGAATTAGCACAAACAGATGCCGAATACAAGCGATCACGATGTGGTCGGAAAACTAAGCTGAGCGATGAGTTAAAGCAAACAATTCTCAACCATTTACATCTAAGCTGGTCACCAGGAATGATTGCTCACGAATTTAAACTAGCGACTAAATCTATTTATAATTGGCTAAATCAGGGGAGAATTGGTTTCTCCTTGAATGATCTACCTGAACATGGCGTACGCCAACGGCGTAACGTTGACCAACGATCCAAATATAATCAATCTTTGGGGCGATCGATTGAACAGCGTCCCATGATGATTAATCAACGTAATCGCATCGGTGATTTTGAACTAGATACCGTCGTTGGCCCTCGTGGGCATAGTAAGGCAGTTTTATTAACTTTAATCGATCGCAAATCACGGTTCCTTTGGGCATATCGGTTAAAGGACCGAACGACAGCGAGTGTTAATGAAGCACTGACTAAGTTCCTAACAACTTTTAATGGACCGGTGCACAGTTTTACTGTGGACCGTGGTACTGAGTTTAGTGGGCTAGTATCATTTGAATCACAATATGGTATTAAGACCTATTACTGTCATGCTTATACGCCAGCTGAACGTGGTAGTAATGAACGCTTTAATCGGAATTTACGTTATTTTTATCCTAAGGGGACTCGTTTTGAGCACATTAGTGCTCAAGATTTAACGACGACGTTACTCCAAATTAACCAGAGACCGCTTAAAATACTTGACTGGAAAACACCGTATCAGGTTATGCTGACCAATTTGTCCAAAAATTCGGATTAAATTTGCAATCTACCTATTGGCAAAATAAATTTGAAAATGGCCCCTGTCAATAAGCCTGACATTGGATCAACTAATGCTGTGACAATCAATGTCAACGCGGAAACCGATGCACCAGATCCTTTCAACGCTAATGCAGCATTCTCTGGAAAAATAATCACGGCTCCCAAAATTAGCAGAAATCCTGCAATTGAAGCAGCTGGTACATATTTACCCAATCGTGGTAACCAACCGGAAAATAATAAAAGTGCCATTAGTAACATCATCAATATTCCAGAAACAACTGGTTCTGGTGCGCTTGCGGTCGCCGAAATAATACTTTCTACTGGCGCCCCACCAAGTAAACTCGTTCCCATATCAGCAAAGGCCTGAGTCCCCGTCAGAATATTCAGGTTCACCGGATTTGGCTTAATGCCTGTTAGCTGCCCAGTTAACAGCCCGTATGAAATGTTCGCGCCAATATTCAAACAAGCTAAGCTTAGCGCTCCCCGAATCACTCGCAGATTAACCATTGGTTTCAAGAAGTGAAAGCGCCGCTCTACAACGTATTGTGGCAGTTCCACCCGATAGTGAGTGCCATAAACGGCCACTAAGCTTGATGCAATGACGGATAAAACAATTGTCCAAACCAGGTCCTTCGTTAATAAATATGTCAGCACAGCAACGCCGACAGAAGTGCCACCAGCAATTCGTTCGTTTTTAACCATTGTCAAGCTGATCTTGCTAAGCATTAAACCAACGCCTGCCATCATACCCGCGATGATACCATTTCCTAAAACATGTACGATACTCGTTAAAGTACCTGTCAAACCAATAACTAACATAATGATGGAACCACCAAAAATGATCGACGACCGTTCTCGGTGTGTTTGACCTAAACGACTTAATAAGCCTAATGACTCGGCCTGAAATGAAATAGGCGCAACTGATCCGACTGCGCCATTCACTAATGCGCCAAAAACGAAGGAAAAGGATGTTGGAAAAATGGCGAATCCCAGAGTCATGGCCATAATACCTTGCGGAATCCCATTCAGAACAACGCCCATTGCCGCCATTAAATCAGCCAACCAATGCATGTAAATACCCCCGGATTATCATTCTGTATGTTTGGCGTAATGATATCAGACCATAAACTAGTGTCGAAAATGCCGAACACCTGTCGTCACCATTGCAATGCCAAGTTCGTTGGCCTTATCAATAGAATCTTGATCACGGATGCTACCACCCGGTTGAATTATTGCATGAATACCATGCTTAGCCGCATATTCAACACAGTCGTCCATCGGGAAAAAGGCATCACTAGCTAACACGGCCTCGTTAAATCGAGGCTGTTTTTTTGCGGCGCTAATAGCTAGTTCCACTGAACCAATACGATTCATTTGGCCGCAACCAATGCCCAATGTCTGATCAGCAGTAGCTACAACGATGGCATTACTCTTAACATGTTTCACAACAGTTTGTGCAAACTGAAGCGCTTTTAGTTCTGCCTCAGTTGGCTGAATTTCTGTTACAACGGTCATATCAGTAATTGCTTCAGTCTGAAGATCTTTATTTTGTAAAAGCAACCCACCTGTTACAGAAATCGCCTCAAGTTCACCTGGTTGTGCTTTTCCTAATCCGATAGTTAGCAATCTGACGTTCTTTTTCTTAGCGGCGAATTTACAATTGAAATGCAACACAAAGTAAAAAAATAAACCCATACCGGGTAGAATATGTTTAACGACCAAATCAAACAATTCGAGGTATCCGGTATGAGCTATAAACATCTTACTATAAAAGAACGTGAAATACTTATGTTTTTACGAGCTAAGGGGTTATCTATCCGGGCTGTTGCGTTACGGCTGGGGCGAAATCCAAGCACTATTTCACGGGAGTTAAAACGTTGTGCAGGTAATTATTCCCCAAGCAAAGCAGATAATGACTATCATCAAAAGCGGCAGAATTGTCACAAGAAGCGGCTATTAGACAGCCATCCACAATTACGCCGTCAAATTGTTCATTACATCTTAGATCTGCACTGGTCACCAGAGCAGATTACCGCTCGCTTTAATAAGGAACATCAATGGTGTGTTAGCTACAACACAATTTACCGTCATATCTATCAACACAATTTAGGTGAGAAGTACTCCTCACGTGGTGATACCGGTATTCAGCGCCATCTCAGACATAAACATCGGACTCGGCATTCAAAGAATACTAGACGACATCGAGAAGTACAGACCGACTATATCTCGATCCATGAGCGCCCTGGTTTTATCAACCAGCGTCAACGTATAGGTGACTGGGAAATTGATACTGTGATTGGTCGAACGGGTCACTCCATCCTTTTAACGATTGTCGATCGGCTTAGTCGGCTTACGCTTATCAAAAAGGTTGTGCAAAAGGACTCGCAGGAGATAAATAAAGGCTTAGTTGAACTGTTAGGGGCCATTCCTAAAGAATTTGTTCATTCTATTACACCAGATCATGGGACCGAATTTCTTCATCTTGATGAAATCAGCGAAAGGTTAGGTGTTACTGTCTATTGGCCCGATCCATATTCGCCTGAACAGCGTGGAACAAATGAGAATACAAATGGATTAATCCGGGAATATTTTCCCAAGCGAACAGATATTGATAATTATACAGAACAGGACGTTGAACACTGCCAAAAGCAGTTAAATCAACGTCCTCGCAAAGTGTTAAACTATGAAACCCCATATGAAGTATTTTTTGACAAACCGTTGCACTTAGTTTGACAATTCGCCGCCAAAATTGCATAAGCATCATCATCAAACGCAGGCGCCATGATAATTTCTAGAAACAAGGCGTGCATCTTTGTCGCTGTGGCAAGGTCGACCGATCTATTCAGCGCAACAATGCCACCAAAAATCGACATTTTATCTGCACTGTATGCTTTGTCCCATGCCTGCTCGATATCATCTCCGAGACCAATGCCACACGGATTCATATGTTTGACGGCCACCACTGCTGGTCGATCAAATTCACTAAGTGCGGATAAAGCTGCGTCAGCGTCTTTAATATTATTGTAGGAAAGTTCTTTACCATGAAGCTGGTTAGCAGATGCAAGACTTATTTTCGAAGGATATTCCTTTGTATAAAAAGCAGCTTGTTGATGTGCATTTTCACCATAACGAAGAGCTTGGCGCTTCTGATAAGTCATCGTTAATTTTTCTGGGAAGGGTTCAGGATTTAGATAATGTGCAATAGCTGCATCGTAGGCGGCAGTAATGGAAAAAACTTTTGCTGCCAGCTGACCGCGTAACGTCGCATCTTCGGACTTAATGCCGCTCAGTACGGCTGAATAATCGCTCGGATCTGCAACAGCCCAAACATCTTTAGCGTTCTTCGCGGCCGCCCTCAGTGCCGTCGGACCACCAATATCAATTTGCTCAATTGCTTCGGTATGTGAAACACCCGGTCGATTTATCGTTTCAGAAAATGGATATAGATTGATGCACACAACGTCAATCGGTTCAATATCGTTTTCAGACAACGTTTGCATGTGTTCAGCTTTATCGCGCTGCGCAAGAATTCCTGCATGAATGCGGGGATGGAGCGTTTTAACCCTTCCATCAAGCATTTCAGGAAATTTTGTCACTGACTCTACGCTAATAACTGGCACCCCAGCGGAGCTTAGATGACGTGCAGTACCGCCTGTTGAAACAATTTCAAAACCCAAGTCAACCAAACCACTGGCAAAATCCACAACTCCTGTTTTATTGAATACACTAATCAATGCACGTTTCACCTTAATATCTCCTTATCATCAAATGAGTGACTAACCTTTCTAATTAATTTCAAACATTTAAATAAAGTTCGTGTTTATAAAAGCATCCGCTAACTCGTTTCCAAGTTAATAAAGGAATTCTATCATTGCACATTTCTTAAATCAACGATAAATATTAACTATTACGTTAGGTATTAATTGTATAGTTCGTATTTTACAAATATATTAATTGTTATGATTCTATTTTTATTGGTTACCAAAAAGTGCCTACTTGTTCTTTAACTGAGAACCAACTAACCTGATGATTGAAAAAAGACAGGAGATTATGACATATGGATTTACAATTAACGCACAAAATCGCTCTCGTAACAGGTTCAACCAAGGGAATTGGTAAGGCTATTGCTACTGAATTAGCTCGGGAAGGGGCCACGGTTATTATCAATGGCCGCAGTCAGAAGAGTGTTTCAACGGCAATCAGCGACATTACCGAAGCTGTCCCAGATGCTTCTTTGCAACCGGCACCGTTTGATCTAACAACATCTGACGGTCGCACAGCATTGGAAGAAAAGTTTCCAACTCTGGACATCCTTATCAACAACCTAGGTATTTTTGGCACCATGGATTATTTCGACATCGATGATGAAACTTGGAATAGCTACTTTAACACCAACGTTTTAAGCGCTAATGACCTCGTGAAATTTTATTTACCAGGGCTGATGAAAGCTGATTTCGGTCGGGTTATCTTTATCGCTAGTGAGGCCGCCATCATGCCATCCCCAGAAATGCCGCAATATAGTATGACTAAGGCCATGCAACTGAATCTATCCAAAAGCTTAGCCAACGTCACTCGTGGTACTAACGTTACGGTAAACACCGTTATGCCAGGGTCCACACTGACTGAGGGCGTGGTCGATTTTATTAACGATTTGTACCCTGACCCAACGCAAACGTTTGAAGAAAAAGAACGTGAATACATGGCCAAGAATCGACCAACATCAACGCTTGGCCGACTCATTCGCCCAGAAGAAATTGGCAAACTTGTCACCCTTGTCGCTAGTCCTGCCGTTGGTGGCTTTAGTGGCAACGCTATCCGTATGGACGGCGGGATCGTGCCAACGATGTTCTAATCACAGTGGGCGAGGTGCACGTTTTGCGGTACAATTAACCGAACGTTTTAATGAAACCGTGAAGAAAGTGAGTGCTGCTCGTGTATTATTTTCTTGCTCAGTTACTGGCCGTTGGCTATGTCGCTGCTTGTCTGGTAACCACTGTCAAAGCATATTCTGACCCCAAAGTGTCTACTCACATTGCGATGTGGTGGTCCGCCGTAACTATCGTAATGGCACTCACGCTTGCCAGTTGGGTCTTTCTTGTCGTCGGCAGTCTCGCCTCACTTGAATTGGCTTATCAAACGGACCGGTTCAAGGGTCTCATTCGTTGGTGGCCATTAATTGGTCGAACAGCCTACGTTGTGGTAACCATCGCGCTTTACCTTCGTTTTGGTGTACCAAACTTTAAATAGTCTAAAAAGCCTGATTTCTCACAGTATTGGTTGAGAAATCAGGCTTTTGAATTTAACTCATATTGTTACACGTGAAACTAAAATTTTTTCTGCCTAGTCATTATCTGGAATTTCCTTCGCATTTTGCAAACGAAAGGCCTGCGTCACTGCAACCAGTAATAGACACAAGCAAATGCCGAAACCGACTTGAATCCCGACTCGCGAGTTTGGTACATGTAAACGGGCATCAGTAATCGTAATAGCAGCCACAATTAATGCCGTTCCCATCGTTGCGGCTACCTGACGTAATGTATTAAAAATTGCGACACCATCGGGAAGTTGCGCTCGTTTAAGATAAACTAACGAATGCGTTTGTAACGGAATCAGCATCAGTACCAAACCTGACTGTCGAACCGCCTGTCCTAACGTCACCATCCAAATCGATGACTGTGCACCAATCAACATTTGTAACAGCGTTCCACAAAGGTCAATTGTAAGTCCGATGAGCACTAAATGTTTGATTTTGAAACGATCATAAAATTTGCCACTGGTAGACGACATAAAGCCGGTAATTAGTGTCCCAGGTAAAATAACCAGTCCAGACACGAGCGGGCTCTTATGCATGCTATTTTGGACAAGCAGCGGTAATAAGATCGTATTACCATACATTGTCGCGATAATCAGTGAATTAATCACTAGTGCAAACGTAAATTGACGTGTTTTAAAAACGTTAAGGTTTACCAGCGGTTGCTTCGTTCGCAATTGTAACCAAACGAATAATAGCCAGAAAACTATCGCTGCTACTAAGGATAAGCTAATCAGTAACCCTTCTCCCGACAGCAACTGGCTGACGTTTGATAATGCCCACAATAAGAACCATAGGCCTAAACTAATCAGCATTAACCCTCGGTAGTCAAAGGACAACGCCAAGCTATGCGACTCTGCTGGTAACGCCTTAAATGCCACAACCAACACGCCTGCCAAAAATGGAATTAGTAAGATAAATAAATACCGCCAAGAGAAGTAGGTCAAAATGATGCCTGACAGTGTCGGACCAATAATGGGCGAAAAATTGAATGCCAATCCGATAAAGCCCATCACTGACCCCTGCTTACCTTTGGGCGCATAACGAATCGCCATGACATTTACCAGCGGCACCATGACACCTGCTCCAACGGCCTGAATCATGCGTGCAAACACGACCAGCCAAAAAGATGGTGCCATCGAGCCCAGAATCGTCCCCACCAAAAAAACACTGGTGAAACCAAGAAACAGCCGTCTAAATGAAAACCGTTTAATTAAATAGGCACTAACTGGAATCATCAGTGCGTTAATTAGCATATAACCATTGCTAACCCATTGGACTTGT
Source organism: Furfurilactobacillus cerevisiae (assembly GCF_048961765.1). Lineage (GTDB taxonomy): Bacteria > Bacillota > Bacilli > Lactobacillales > Lactobacillaceae > Furfurilactobacillus > Furfurilactobacillus milii_A. The sequence goes on along the minus strand of NZ_CP185253.1, from coordinate 16,962 downwards.
TCGGCTGTAACGTGAAACGTCCGCATTAAAATTGGCAATGCAATGTTCATCAGTGTGGAGCATAGTAAGCTCCAAAAAGCACCAAAGGTTAAAATCGTCAGTGAAATTTTTTCTTGTCGTCGCAACTACACAATCTCCTCGAATATAAGCATAATTATATTTATTGTACGTGGTTCTGACCTCAAATTCACTGACAATTCTGGAAATAGTGCTATAAACACAATTGGCGGCGACTCTATTCAGAGTTGCTGCCAATTGTTTGAGTATTTATTTTTTAGCCAAATACATTAATACTGCGTCGTTTTATGATACATCAATCGACGAATGACAATCACCATGATCCATGTTAACGCAATGGCAACTGCCGCAAAGCCAAACAAAAATTTGTATGAAGTTGCATCAATTAGGACACCACCTAGAAGTGGACCAATCGCCCGACCAGCAGCGGCGGATGCATTAACAGCACCTTGGTATTTCCCCTTCACATCTAATGGGGTCAACTGATTGACGATCGCCGGAATCGCTGGAAAGGCCGTCGCTTCGCCAAGTGTTAATACAGCAATGGCAAGGACAAACCCAATATACTGTTTAACAAAGAGCAGAATAACAAATGATATTGCAACTGCGGCAATTCCTGGGATGATTTGATAATATGGATTGCGAATGCGATCGCCAAGAAAATTGACGCCCATTTGAAAGACAAGAATAAGCCCGGCGTTGATCGTCCATAACAAACTGTATTTTGTCAGTGGAATCCCTTGATCAGTCATATAAACTGCCATGTTTGATGTCCATTGTTCATACATAATCCAAATGACAATCAGTGTAGCGAAGAACGTCCAGATGATAATCAAATTAGGTTTAGGCAACTTGATTTTGCTCTTAGTCTGCTTGGCGTGGGCAGCATGGGCCCGTACACTATCTACATTAAATTGAGTCATCGCGATGAAGAAGTAGGCCGCATACATTGCCGCTGTGATAATGAATAGATATTGAACGCCGTGTTCATAAACAAAACCAACCATCATGGTTCCAAAGACAACCCCAAGGTTTTGCATAAAGTAGATCATGTTGAACACATATCGACCATCACGACTTTTAATGGTTGTTCCCAAAGAATTAATCAGCGTGATCAAAAGCCCACTACCAAAGCCCATAAATACAAGACCTATTGGAAAGGCCGGCCACCCATGCCAAAAGATCAAGAAGGCCGTGGCAATAAACTCATAAACTGTCGCAATCAACGTCAGCTTATAAGCATCAACACGATCAAACAGCCAGCCACCTAAATAAGCACCAATGATATTTGCAGTTGAGTTAAACAACAATACGAGACCAACAACTGTCAATGATTCATGAAGAGCATCATGAATATAGATGGTTGTCAGTGGCCAAATAAAACTTTGTCCCATATTGTTGAGCAGCCCGGCAACTAATAACCACGGCAGCTTAATTTCTTTCCCAGTAACTTGTTGTTGCATCGGTCTTCCCTCCAAATTTATTTCCTCGGAAATAATGATTGATTAGTACTGATAAACGGGTGTACATCGTCATCGATGCACGCCCGTTTATTGGTTGTCACTTTAGTTTTGCGCGTTATACGCAATGTTTGAGAACTTGTTATAAGACTTAACAAATAGTAATTTGACAGTTCCCCGGGCACCAGAACGGTTCTTTTCAATAATGACTTCAACTTCCCCAACGTTTTGATCCTCGTCATCACGCGGATCGTTGTCATTATCCTCATCATCGTTGTCACGTTCATAGTAGTCATCACGGTACAGGAAGGCAACAATATCGGCATCCTGTTCGATTGAACCAGATTCACGAATATCAGATAACACTGGTCGTTTATCCTGCCGTTGTTCCAAACCACGAGATAGCTGTGACAAAGCAATAACTGGCACACGTAATTCCTTAGCCAATTTTTTTAACTGACGGGAAATATCAGAAACTTCTTGTTGCCGGTTTTCTTTGTTCCCACCTTCAATCAACTGAAGGTAATCGACAATAATAATCCCTAGATCATGTTCTTTGGCCAAACGACGGCACTTTGCACTGATTTCAGCCATCCGGTTACCTGGTGTGTCATCAATGTAAACGCTGGTCTTAGATAGCGCGCCCATGGCCACAACGAGGTTCTGCCATTCTTCATCAGTTAGCTGACCTGTTCTCAAATGGTTTGCATCGATACTGCCCTCAGCACAAAGCATCCGGTTGACTAATGATTCAGCACCCATTTCAAGACTGAACAAGGCCACCGTTTTATTCGTCTTTGTCGCCACGTTTTCGGCGATATTCAGAACAAACGCCGTTTTACCAACACCAGGACGGGCAGCAAGAATAATCAATTCATCATCATGGAATCCAGTCGTCATCTTGTCTAGTTCATGAAAGCCGGTAGCCAACCCGGTAATTTCATCACCATTCTTCGATAACTCATTAACCGTATTCATAGCCTGATTTAACACATCCGCAATCGGCTTAAAACCACCGCTATTGCGATCATCGGCCACCTTCATGATTTCCGTCTCGGCATTTTCAAGCAGTGTCGAAACATCATCCTCTTCGTTATATGAACGGGTAACAATGTCTGTCGCCGTCTTTATCAATCGACGTAGCAAAGCCTTCTCTTGAACAATCTTGGCATAGTAAACGACGTTAGCCGCAGTTGGCACTGCCTGTGCCAGCTCGGCAATGTAAGTCACCCCACCAACGTCATCAATTTGTGCGTTGGCAGTCAGGGCATCATTAACTGTCACGGCATCAACGACTGTACCGTTATTATTCAAATCAATCATCGTTTGAAAAATAATCTGATGCGCTCGACGGTAAAAGTCCTCAGCTTGGAGATATTCCATCGCTTCAGGCATGGCGTCATTACTTAAGAAAATGGCCCCCAATACGGCCTGCTCTGCTTCAATGTTTTGTGGCGGGGTTTGTTCCCGCAAATCTACATTATCCATGCTATCTCCACTTGATTCTGAACCAAAATAACAAAACGCACCATTTCCCGGGAAATAGTGCGGTCAAAATGCCTTAATAACTATTGTTCAACCACGTGCACACGAATCTTCGCGGTCACTTGGCTGTGTAGTTTAACTGGTACATTTGTATAACCGAGCACCCGAATTGGATCCGGCAATTCGATCTTGTGCTTATCTAACTTAATATTGAATTGTTGATTTAATGCCTGAGCAATCTGCTTTGAAGGAATTGAACCAAATAGACGACTATCTGAACCAGCTTTGGCCTTAATTTCAACAACTGTTTCATCAGCCTCTAATTTCTGTTTCAATTCCTGAGCCGTTGCTAATTCAGCTGCTTCTTCGCGAGCTTCAGCACGTTGCTGGCCTTTTAATTGGCTCATAGCAGTAGCGGTTGCCGCTTTTGCCTTACCTGTCTTAATCAAAAAATTTTGAGCAAACCCATCTGGTACTTCTTTGACCTCACCGCGCTTGCCACGACCACGAACATCCTGCGTAAAAATAACTTTCATCGTTGTTACTCCTTTGCATCCTGTGTCGCTTCTGCCGCCTGATTATTGAGAATGTTCAATAATTCTTGACGAACTTCAGTAACACTTTGATTTTCAATCTGTGTGGCTGCGTTTTGTAAATGACCGCCACCGCCCATTTGTTCCATGATGACCTGCACGTTAACCTCACCAGTAGAACGAGCAGAGATACCAACCCGGTTGTCAGCACGTTGGGTGATAACAAACGAGGCTTCAACACCTGCCATATTTAGCAATGAATCAGCAGCTTGGGCTGCCGTTACTGAATCGTATGTGGTACCGTCTTCTCCAGCGATTAACGCCACGTTCTCATTAATCAGTTCAACTCGACTAATGAGGTGATTACGTTGCATGTAACTGTCCGGATTTTCCTTATTAAATTGAACAATCAGCTCTGCATCAGCACCAGCTGACCGCAAATAACTAGCTGCGTCAAACGTTCGCGTACCAGTATGGTTCGTGAAGTTTTTAGTATCAATTTCAATCCCGGATAGCATTGCTGTCGCTTCAATTTTGTTCATTGCGTTTGCTTCCTGTGGTTGATACTCTAACATCTCTGTAATCAACTCACAAGTTGAACTTGCATAAGGCTCAATGTAAACCAAAATTGGGTTTTCAGGGAATTCTTCACCCCGTCGATGATGATCAATAATCACAGTTCGATTCTGAAGCTTGTCATACACACTCTCAGCCATCGACATGGATGGCTTGGAATGATCCACCATAATCAATAAACTTTGATCAGTGGCCCGATTAGCAGCATCTGCCGGCGTGATGATTGCATCTTTTACTTCTGAATAATTATCAATGGACTGTAACAAACGTTGAATATCAGAATGGGACTGTTGTGCCTCATCCAGAATAATCCAACATTTCTTACCGTTCATCTGTGCAATCCGTCTAATCCCCAGGCATGCCCCTAATGAGTCCATATCAGGCGTTCGGTGACCAGCAACAAATATCTGGTCCGATTGACTGAATAATTCCTGTAACGCCTGAGAAATCATTCTGGCACGCACACGCGTCCGTTTTTCCATTGGATTCGTCTTACCGCCGTAAAAACGTGCTTCCTCATTTTCAGCTTTAACGACAACCTGATCACCGCCACGACCAAGGGCTAAGTCCAAATTACTCTGAGCTAAGCTAGCCAGACGATTGATATCTTTCTGTCCATAAGCTAATCCCATGGACAAAGTGAGCGGATAGTTCTGTTTAGAAGTGGTTTCACGAATCGTGTCGAGAATCTTAAACTTATCAGCTTCCAAATTTTCCAAGTCACTCAAATGGCCAACTAATAAATAATGATCTGAATTCAAACGGCGCAAGTACGTATTAAAATCTTTAGTCCAGTCTGTCAGTGTGCTCGTCACATAATTACGAAGTGTCGAAATATCTGAATCACTCATGCTTTGAGTCACTTCATCGTAGTTATCCAATGAAATAATTCCAAGGACAAGTTGTTCATTATGGTAGTCCCGTTCAATCTGCGCGTAATGACTGACATCCATCAGGTACACAACGTTTAACTCTGGTTGAACCAGCAAATAAAATTGCTTATCAGCCCATGTAATCGTACTGTACGTTTCATCTTTTGCATGTGCTTCAATCGCATCAGCCAACGTTTGATCCACGCTGGCAATACTCTTCCCTAACACTTCTGTATCGCCAAAATAGGCCTGTAAATATGGATTAATCCAAGCGACGCGTTGATGATCATTGAAAATCAGCACGCCCATTGGCATTTCAATCAGTGCTTCCTGTTCACCACGTTTAATGCGATAGGATAAATCGGCGATGAACTCTTGCGTATCGATGCTGATCTCCTGCAGAGTATTGAAAATCACGACCAACACGACAACGGCCGCAATCAGCACAATGAGCCCAAATATCCAATTCAACATAAACGCTGTAATAACGCCCAACAGGCCTAACGCCAACCCATAAAATGCAATCCACCGCAAACGCGTGTTTTGCATGAAAACGGGCAAACGAAATCTTGCGAGTAATTGTCTCATGTTGTTCGTTCCTTTCTATAAAGTATTGTTACCAGTAAAGTACTTCGGTACCGTTACACTGTTACCAGTTTATCACATCTAATGTGACCAATACACAGCACACGACAGTCTGTGGATAATGAAATTGGCAAACTTAAAGACTAAAAAAAACAGCCCCTAAAAGGGCTGTTTGATAAATCATTGATTAGTCTTCGGCTACGAATGGAAGCAAGCCCATGATCCGTGAACGCTTGATTGCCACCGTCAAACGACGTTGGTTCTTAGCGGACGTACCAGTCACCCGACGAGGTAAAATCTTGCCTCGTTCTGAGATGAACCGTTGCAACAATTCAGTGTCTTTGTAATCGATGTATTCGATGTGGTTTGCGGCGATGAAGTCTACCTTACGGCGACGACGGTTACCACCACGACGACGTTGATCTGCCATGATATGATCCTCCTATCTTCTGAGACTAGAATGGAAGGTCGTCATCCGAAATGTCAATGCTTTCACCATTACCAGCGAAAGGATCAGCAGGGGCCTGGCTTGTTTGACTGGAAGGTGCAGCATTACCCGCATTGTTCCCGCCATTATTACCAGTGCCGCCAAACGGATTGGCGCTTCCTGATTGAGGAGCATTATTGTTGTAGCCGCCGTTGTCGTTTGTGTTACCGGAAGTCCGTTGATCAGATTGAGAACGGGATTCTAGTAAGGCAAAGTTTTCGACGACTACTTCAGTGACGTAAACGCGCTGGCCCTGTTGGTTCTCGTAGTTCCGGGTTTGAATCCGGCCCTCGATACCAACTAGTGAACCCTTATGCGTGAAGTTAGCGAAGTTTTCCGCTGACTTACGCCAGATTACACAGTTAATGAAATCAGCCTCTCGTTGGCCCTGTTGGTTAGTGAACTGACGGTCCACTGCCAACGTAAATGAACCAACAGCTGCTCCTGATTGTGTGTAACGAACTTCAGGGTCACGGGTTAAGCGTCCGGTAAGAACTGCGCGATTAATCATAGTTGTAGTGCTCCTCTCTTAAAATTTTTGTTTTGTTTACTTGTCGTCACGTTTAACGATCATGTGACGCAAGATGCCATCGCTGATTTTAGCCAAACGATCAAATTCGTTTAAAGCTTCAGCCTGGTCAGTGGTTAGGTTTACAACGTGGTAAGTACCTTCGTTGAAGCCTCCAATTTCGTACGCAAAGCGACGAGTTGACCAGTCTTTTGAATCAGCAATTTGTGCACCATTGTCTGTCAAAATCTTGTCGAAACGTTCAACTAAGGCTTGCTTAGCTTCACTGTCAAGATCTGGGCGAACAATATAAGTAATTTCATACTTAGTTGCTAACATTGACTGTCTACCTCCTTATGGACTTTTGACCCGCTGTTTTTCAAACGGGTAAGGAGTCATTCACCAGAATGGCGAACGCTCACGAACTAAAAGTATAGCATGGCAAAGCTTAAATAACAAGGGATAGCTTATTGCGTTTGATGTAACTGATCGACGTATACACGCCACGTTACAAACACTAAAAGGTTATTTTGTCTTACCACAGAACTCCCAATCCGCAACGCCTGTTGTTCGTTCACACACCTATAACATACGCAAAACGATAACAAATGTTTGTTGTCGTCGAATCTTTTTTATCTTAATTACTCGCTACTTAAATTTAACAGCCGTTCCATAAGCCGCGACAGTCTCCATGTCTTGACTAATTGAATCCGAGTCATAACGCATCATGACTACGGCATCAGCACCCATCGCCGCAGCGTTGTCTCTCAATCGATCCACTGCGATATCCCGTGCCTCACTGAGCAACTCAGTATAGGCTTTAATTTCACCACCAACGATGTTTTTCAAACCAGCACCAATATTACGCACAACATTTTTGGATTGCGTTGTTAACCCAAATACTTCACCAATAACTTCATACTCTTGACCAGGGATCCGTTCTGTCGTCACGACGAGAATCTTTTTTGAATCACTCATGCAATACCACATCCTTAGCTAGAATTTATAATTCGCTTTTATTGTCTAGGATTAGCATCATAAAAGCAATCGACAGCTACTGAGTAAATAAAAAAGCACCGCGATTTTATTCGCGATGCTTTAATTAATTGTGCTTTATTCGTTGTCGTCATCAGCATCATCAGATGTATCATCCTGATCAGCTTCAGCACGCTTCAACAATTCGTTGACCTGTTCGTCAGCGTCACCGGCTGGTTCATCGCCTGCTACTGGTGTCGTCGAATCAACATCCTCGCTTGAAGATGATGCCACTGTGTTATCACCATCGGTTGGTGTCGCACTGGCTGAATCATCTTCGTCCTCGATTTCAGGTTCTACTTTGGCCATCGTTGCGACTGAGGCATCTTCATCGATTCGAATCAAATGAACCCCAAGCGCTGCACGGCCTGTTTCAGAAACAGAATCGATGCTAAAGCGGATCATAACACCCTTGTTAGTCACTAGCATGATGTCTTCCGTGCCGCTAACCGTTGTTAATCCAGTCAGTGGCCCATTCTTAGCTGTCACGTTAACAGTCTTAATCCCTTTACCACCGCGACCCTTAATCGGGTATTCGCTGGCTTTGGTTTGCTTACCGTAACCCTTCTCGCTAATAACAAGCACATGACTGTCCGGTTTCAACACGTCGGCACCAACGACAAAGTCATCGTCACGCAAACGAATTCCGCGAACGCCAGCCGCAGAACGACCCATGTCGCGAACAGCATCTTCAGCAAATGATACCGCGTAACCAAGGTGGGTTCCGATAATCATGTTTTGATGACCATCCGTGATGGAAACATTCATCAACTCATCACCATCGTGCAAGTTGATGGCCTTCAGTCCATTGCTCCGAATATTACTGAATTCACTAACAGCCGTGCGTTTAACCACACCATGAACCGTTGTGAAGAACAAGTAATTATTGCTCTCATCCGGACCACCCTTGACGTTGATCACCGCTTGAATACGTTCACCGGCATCCACGCCAAGTAAGTTGATCACTGGAATTCCCTTAGCTGTTCGGCCATATTCAGGAATTTCGTAGCCCTTCATGGCATAAACTTTCCCAGTGTTGGTAAACATCATCAACCGGTCATGAGTCGACGTAGAAATTAGGTGTTCAATGAAGTCGTCATCATGAACGTTCATCCCCTGAACCCCACGGCCACCACGATGTTGCGCTTTGAACTCGGTTGTTGGTAGACGTTTGATATAACCATTGTGAGTCAACGTCACAATGACGTCTTCTTCTTCGATTAAATCTTCGTCTTCAATATTCGAAATGTCACCGACCTGTAACTCAGTCCGTCGTTTGTCACCAAACTTAGTCTGAATTTCAAGTAGTTCTTGGTAGATGATTTCGTTGATCCGTGAATCATGGGCCAAGATATCCTTGTAGTCAGCGATATCTTTCATCAACCCAGTGTATTCATCTTCAATTTTGCCACGTTCCAAACCAGTTAACCGAACCAGCCGCATATCCAAAATGGCTTGCGCCTGCTTGTCGGACAATGAGTAGTTGTTCATTAACTGGGCTTTGGCAACATCAGCCGTTTGTGAATTACGAATAATCGAAATAATGGCGTCAATGTGGTCCAACGCGATCCGCAAACCTTCAAGAATGTGCGCCCGCGCCTGAGCACGCTTTAAATCAAACTCAGTCCGACGACGGATAACACTTTCTTGATGCCGCAAGTAGTCAATCAAAATTTGCTTAAGACTAAGAACTTTCGGCGTGCCATCTTCAATAGCCAACATGTTGAAGCTGAATGAGGTTTGCAACATCGTCATCTTGTACAAGTTATTCAAAATAACGGACGCAGAAAAGTCTCGACGCGCGTCAATCACAATCCGCATACCTTCACGATCAGATTCATCGTTGATATCCGTGATACCCTCGATGCGTTTGTCACGTGCTAATTCAGCGATATGCTCAATCAATCGGGCCTTGTTAACCATGTATGGCAATTCGGTCACGATGATGCGTTCCTTGCCGTTCTTTTGCGTTTCGATGTCAACTTTTGAACGCACGGTAATGGATCCCTTACCCGTTTCGTAAGCCTTCCGAATACCAGCCTTACCCATGACGATCGCACCAGTTGGGAAGTCTGGTCCCGGAATGGCTTCCATCAGATCAGCCGTTGTGGCATCAGGGTTGTCCATCAAAATGTGGATTCCCTTGATAACTTCAGCCAAGTTATGCGGTGGAATACTCGTCGCCATCCCCACGGCAATCCCTGAAGCACCGTTAACTAACAGGTTAGGGAACCGTGCTGGCAATACCGTTGGTTCACGTTCTGTACCGTCATAGTTGTCTTGAAAATCAATCGTGTTTTTATTGATATCACGCAACATTTCCAGTGCAATCTTACTCATCCGCACTTCCGTGTAACGCATAGCAGCCGCACCGTCACCATCGACAGAACCGAAGTTCCCGTGACCGTCAACTAACATATACCGGTAACTAAAATCTTGTGCCATCCGCACCATGGATTCATACACGGCGCTGTCACCATGTGGGTGATACTTACCTAAAACGTCACCAACAATTCTGGCGGACTTTTTATAGGGTTTGTCCGGTGTATTGCCAAGTTCATGCATATCGTACAAAATCCGGCGGTGAACCGGCTTCATTCCGTCACGAACATCTGGCAGCGCCCGGGCGACAATAACGGACATCGCATAATCCAAAAATGATGTCCGCATCGTTTGCGACAAATTGACGTCGGTGATGCGACTCGGTAAATCTTCGCTCATTTCGCTACTCCTTTGTCTTCGTTCTTACGTCGGCGCTCTAGTGCTTTAATTCACACAAACAAATTAAGCATCAAGGTTTTCAACGAACTTAGCGTTATCCTCGATAAACTTCCGACGGGGCTCAACTTTATCACCCATCAACATGGTGAAAATCTGATCTGCTTCAATGGCATCTTGTGGATCAACTCGTAACAAACGGCGTTTTTCAGGATCCATTGTTGTTTCCCAAAGTTGTTCAGCATCCATTTCACCAAGCCCTTTATACCGTTGAATCATTGGCTTAGGAGACGGTGGCAACTGACCTAAAATCGTGTTTAGTTCATCATCTGAGTCTATATAGCGCATCATTTTACCTTGAGCAACTCGGTACAACGGTGGCTGCGCAATGTAAACGTAACCAGCGTCGATCATTGGCCGCATAAACCGGTAGAACAATGTCAGCAACAGTGTCCGAATATGGGCACCATCGACATCGGCATCGGTCATGATGATTAGCTTATGATAATTAGCCTTTGAAATATCGAAATCTTCACCAAAACCAGTTCCTAATGCGGTAAATAATGACCGAATTTCTTCATTGGCTAAGACACGATCCAAACTAGCCTTTTCAACGTTCAAAATCTTCCCACGAATTGGCAGGATTGCCTGCGTTAACCGTGACCGACCTTGCTTAGCTGAACCACCGGCCGAATCACCTTCGACGATGAATAATTCTGAAATTACTGGATCCTTAGAGGTGTTATCCGCTAACTTACCAGGCAGGTTTGAAATTTCCAGACCTGACTTTTTCCGTGTAACTTCACGTGCCCGTTTGGCAGCAACCCGCGCTTTCGAGGCCAGAATACCCTTGTCCACGATTTTACGAGCCGTGTCCGGATTTTCCATCATGAACCGACTGAATGTGTCACTGAACAAGTGATCCGTGGCGGTTCGGGCATCTGAATTACCCAACTTAGTCTTCGTTTGACCTTCAAACTGTGGATCTGGGTGTTTGATTGAAACAACGGCCGTCAGACCTTCACGAACATCATCCCCAGACAACGGATCGTCGTTATCCTTCAACTGACCACTCTTGTGCGCATAGTCATTAATTACTCGTGTCAGCGCTGATTTAAAACCAGTTTCATGAGTCCCACCTTCATAGGTGTGAATGTTGTTGGTGAACGTTAGTAAATTGCTGTGGAAATCGTCAGTGTATTGCAGGCTGACTTCGACCACGATGTTGTTTTGAGTTCCTTCAACGTAAACAGGATCCTCGAACAAAACATCTTTGCCATCATCCAAGAACTTAACGTATTCCTTAATTCCACCTTCATAGTGGAAATCTTGTTTGGTCGGCGTTTCTGGGCGATTATCGGCAATCGTAATCCGTAAGCCCTTGTTCAAAAAGGCCAGTTCACGAATCCGAGTCGTCAAGACTTTAATGTCATAAACCGTTGTTTCACGGAAAATATCCGGATCCGGCTTAAAGTGAACAATGGTCCCATGAGCATGCGGTTCTGAATCGCCGATGATTTTCATTGGCGTCTTAACGTGACCGGTATCAAAATCCATGTAATAGATTTTGCCATTTCGCATAACCTTAACGTCCAATTCAGTGGACAAGGCGTTAACAACGGACGCACCAACCCCGTGCAGACCACCAGAAACCTTATAACCGCCACCGCCAAACTTACCACCGGCATGCAAAATTGTATAAACGGTTTCCAGCGCTGGTTTACCTGTTTTCTTTTGGATATCGACTGGAATCCCACGACCGTTATCCGTCACAGTAATGGAATTGTCCTTTTCGACAACCACATTAATTTCATTAGCGAAACCGGCTAACGCTTCATCAATCCCGTTATCGACAATTTCCCACACAAGGTGGTGCAGTCCTTGAGAACTGGTCGTCCCAATGTACATTCCGGGACGTTTACGAACGGCTTCGAGGCCTTCCAAAACCTGAATTTGATCAGCATTATACTGACCAGCTTCAGCTTCACGTTGGTTGGCATCGCCGGAAGCGACCTTAGATGCTTGGTCAGCTTCTGCCTGTTCCACACGTTCGCGTTCCGCTTGCGTTAACTTTTGCTCGTCGTCTTGTTCAGCCAAAGTAATTCCTCCTCAAACGTGGCCCAGCATCTAAAAACGGACCGTTAACCACGTTGCTCAAAAACTGCTGCTTACTAACTTGTTACTCACTCCTGTTTTGGTTCCTGTCCATCGGTACCGTTCTGACTATCACTACCATCGTTTGATGATACTAATTCATCCTGACTTAAATGACCGCTAGCAATATTGAATATCGTTGGGTCATTAATCAGTTTGCGGGCAATACCGCTTAACGATGTGGTGGTTAGAAAGGTTTGCACCTTGTCTTGAATAGACCGCAGCAGGTGTGTCTGTCTTGCATCATCCAGTTCACTCAGCACGTCATCCAGCAACAACACTGGGTATTCACCTGTGATTGCCTTCATCAAATCAATTTCAGCTAGTTTCACAGATAATGCTGTTGTCCGTTGCTGACCTTGTGAGCCAAACGTCTGGACATTTTTGCCATTAACCATGAAGTGAAGGTCATCGCGGTGAGGGCCAATTAATGTCGTCCCTTGCTCGATTTCCTTCGCTTGTTGTCGCTCAAACTGTTCCTGATACGCTTTGTATAAGGTATCAACACTTTGTTCGCGCGTTGCTTTAATCTGGTTAACGTATTCAAACGCGAGTTCTTCACGCTCTTGCGAAATCACTTTATGCACTTGTTGCGCCCAAACGGCTAGTTGATCAAGAAAATTCAACCGTGCCGCAACAATTTCAGCGCCAAACGCAGCTAGTTGATCACTCAACACACCGAGATAAACCAAATCCTTAGCCTGTTTACGTTGCAATTGTCGCAAGTAATTATTCCGCTGTCGCAAAATTGACCGATACTGACCAGCGTTATACAGATACTTAGGACTCATTTGACCAAATTCTTGGTCAATGAAATGTCTTCGCACTGATGGCGACCCCTTAACCAGCTCCAAATCCTCTGGGGCAAACAAAATCACATTAAGATTGCCCACATAAGCCGATAAACGAGCCTGCTCAAGGTGGTTCACCTTGGCTTTTTTGCCCTTCTTGCTAAACGTCAGCTCTAATGGCGTAACCGTATTCGTTTTATGAACACGACCAGCAACTAAGGCCTCATTAGCTTGCCAGCCAATTAAGTCACGATCATTGGCCGTTCTGTGCGAACGCGTCAAGGCTAAAACGTAAATTGCTTCCAGCAGGTTTGTCTTCCCCTGTGCATTTTCGCCCAGTAACACATTCACACCTTGATTAAATTTGACGTCAAGGTCAGCGTAATTACGAAAATTCTTGAGGTGTAAACCTTCCAGGTACATTTACGCATCCTTTTCCGTTGTGTCTGCTGACTGATTTTGCCGTATAAAAAATAGCCCTACATCTGGGACATCTACTGAATCACCAGGATAAAGTTTACGACCACGACGATCATCCGGTTCGTTATTAACGGATACTGAATGCTCGCGTAAGTACCACTTAGCCTGGCCACCTGAATCAACAACTGATTCTTCTTTCAATAGTTGGCCCAAAGTAATGAAGGCTGTCTTGATTAAAACTTCTTTTTTCACAATCAACACCATCCCTTACTTACAGTAACTATTATACCGTTTTCAGAACCGAAAAACAATTAATTAACCGCTTTTTACGCCCTATAATCGATTTTATATCTTTTTAAATACCCGATACTAACGAACCCTCAAAATGGCTAAGAGACGCTTTAAACGCAAAATACGACAAAATCGCCTTAAAAAACGACTTTTATTTCGAATCTTGCCGTTGTTTCTCCAATTCCCACGTTTTGTCGTTTGGAATTATCGGAAACACGGCAACCACAGAATGTGACTTTCACAAGCTTGGTGCAAAAAAGGAGCACTCTGAGACCAAAATGCTAGTGGTCTCGGAGTGCTCCTTTTTGAGTTAGTTAGGCATTCAACTAAAACGTCCGCACAGGTGTAATTAGCTGAATAAAGTTTTGTTCATCCTCACTTGGTACCAAAGTGAATGGCCGTAGTGCCGAGGTGAAGCTTAATTTAATCTGTGATTGACCAAAAGAGCGCAACGCATCCTTCAGATAATCTGGGTTAAATGAAATTTCTAAGTCTGAACCTTCTAGGCTGATGGCCGATAGATTTTCTTCAACAGCACCAACATCTGGTGAGTTGCCGAAAATTGTGGCCGATTTTTCTTCGCCTTTCAACGTGATTTTAACCACGTTGTTACGACTTTCATGTGATAACAGCGAAGCACGTTCAATAGCAGATAGTAACGTTGGTGCTGAAATTTCCATGGTCGTGTCAGATTCACTAGGAATTAGGCGTGACGTATCTGGATAATTTCCTTCTAACAAACGTGAATAGAAAGATGTGTCACCGAGTAAGAAGAGCACCTGGTTTTCAGCGAGGCGCATTTTAACATCAGTGCTGTCTTCACCAATCATCCGTGATAGTTCAACTAAGGACTTCCCGGGGATGATTACGTCATGAGTTTCCGTGGCTGGTGTCGGCAGTGTGATTTTGCGCTGACTTAAACGATGTGAATCAGTAGCAACAGCTGTAAATTGATCACCGGCCAAAGTAAAGTGAACCCCAGTCAAAATTGGGCGACTTTCTTGGTTTGAAACGGCAATAACTGTGGTGTTGATGATGTCACGGAAGACATCCCCAGCCAGCGTTACTTCATCATCGCTTTCAATTTCAGGTAAGTGCGGGTAGCTATTGGCATCCAACCCGTTGATCGTAAAGGCAGCTGCTCCAGATGTAATGTTTGCCTGAAAACCTTCTTTAACTGCGATGGTCATCGTAGCTTCTGGTAACCGTTTGACGATCTCACCAAAGAAGCGTGCTGGTAAAACAATGTTACCTGCTTCTTCAACATTCAGCTCTGCGTTTTCATCATCAGCACGGAGTGTGGTTTCAATCGAAATGTCGGTATCGGATCCAGTAAAGGTAATTTCATTATTGGTAACTTCTAGTTTTAATCCGGTTAATATCGGAATTGTTGTTTTTGTCGAAATGGCACGTGAAACATCATTGAGCTTTTTAATAAAACTTTGTCGATTGACCGTAAATTTCATTCTTAGTCCCCCAAAGTGGTTTATGTAATTTGGGGCAAAGCCCCATTACTTATTTAAGATATAAAGATAGTCGTAGTAGTAGGCAGTGTGGATACTGTGGAAAACCAAGAATTTCAAGAACTGGTAAAGTTTTCCACCTGTGGATAACTCAAGTAAAACTCAGATGGTTTCGATTCACTTATCCACAGGTCTTAACGATGTCCTGCCCCCATGATACGCCAGTTTTTACTAGCGTTGTATCTCAATTTTAAGCTGCTGAATGTTTTCAGCAAGTTTTGCGTCGTTTGAAATGCTCTCTGCAATTTTGTCGCAAGAATGCAAAACAGTTGTGTGGTCTTTGCCACCAAAGGCTTTACCGATTTTTGGCAAGGATGAATTCGTTAATTCACGGGCTAGATACATCGCAATTTGCCGCGGAACAACGATTTCCTTCATCCGCTTTTTGCCTTTAAGATCGACGAGATTAACGTCAAAGTAGCTTGCGACCTTCTGTTGAATGAGTTCGATCGTAAGTGTTGGTTTGCTTTCGAGATTAAGGCTCTTCAATGCATTGTGAACTAAGTCTTCATCAATCGGCTTCTTTTGGAGGCGCGAATAGGCCTGCACACGTGCGAGAGCACCTTCCAATTCACGGACGTTACTATTGACCTGGCTGGCAATAATTTCGAGTGCGTCGTCAGGGATTTCAATTTGTTCACGCTCAGCTTTATTGCGTAAAATGGCAATTCGTGTTTCTAAGTCAGGCGCTGTAATGTCAACGGATAGGCCCCATTTGAAGCGACTCACTAAGCGGTCTTGTAACTTAGGAATTTCGTTGGGCAAGCGGTCAGACGTCAACACGATTTGTTTACTATTGTTGTAAAGTTGCTCAAACGTATGGAAGAACTCTTCCTGAGTCCCTTCCTTGTCTGCAAAGAATTGAATATCGTCGACAAGGAGTAGATCAACGTACCGATACTTCAACCTGAATTGTTCCTGAGTCTTGTCACGGATCGACATAACCATATCGTTGGTGAACTCTTCACTGGTGACGTACATGACGTTGGTATTAGGGTTACGGGCAATCATGGCATGGCCGATGGCGTGCATTAAATGCGTTTTACCTAGGCCAACACCACCATAAAGAAACAAGGGGTTATACAAGGTCCCAGGTTCCTCAGAAACCGCCATAGCAGCAGCATTCGCCATTTGGTTCCCCTTACCAATAACGAATGTATCAAACGTGTATTTGTCATTTAGAGAGTTTGCGTGATTAGCAACTTCAGTTGTGGCGGTGTCAGTAACAGGTTCTTTTACCGTTGGCTGAGCCGGTTGTTCCCCCTCAATGACGTATTCGGGTTCCAATTCAGCTTGGAAATCGGAGAAAGCGAATTCGACCAGTTTGGGGGTTAGTGTCCGCTCCCAGTAGTCTTTATGAAGCTGGGAAGGAACTTGTAAAACGAAGCGTGGCGGCTGGTAAGAAAGAGGCAGTGCTGATTCGACCCACGTATTAAAGGTAACGGGTGACAAATTAGCGCGGAAACTTTCTTTTAAACCATCCCAGAGTGTGTTTTTATCGACCAC